>CAWAVQ010000011.1:0-557195 GCA_963785535.1 uncultured Chloroflexia bacterium
CGATTGCCTATCTTGGACGCATCTATAAAGAAATGTGGACCGGCTCCTGGAAATGGGTAAAAGACCCCGAAAAGCGTTTGCGGACAGCATTTAAGTCGTACCATTGGTTGATGAAGTCATACCAGATTTATATACGCGGTTTCAGAACCGATCTGGACCAATTCTATCCTGGCATCAATGCGTTGACTTTGGGAACATACTCGTGCATCTGGCAGACAGGTTTGATGACAAAGATGACCCCGATCCGGAAATCGCTATCATCCGGGAAGATTTGCCTGAGTTAGCCGGTACGCTTGAGTTTGCGCTCGAGATCCAGGCTGCGAACCCAAATGCAGATTACTGGGCATTAGTCTCGTTAGCTGACCTTCAGGTGATGACATCCAACAGTATCCAGCGCATTGTACGCGCTTATCGCAAAGCTATAACTGCCTCGCGCCGCAATTTATTCTTCATCGAATCATCGATCCAGCAGTTGGAAATGTTGCAATCCTTGGAAATGCGCCCTGAATACGTTTCTGCCGCTATTCAAGTTCTCAAAGAAGAGCTTGTCCGCATTCATAAAGAAGAATACACCGAAGATATGAAGACGTGGAAAAAACCAGCGAACACGATCACAACGGCGGACGTGTCTTCTTCTTTTCAGGCTATCTCAACCCTGAAAGGACTTGCCGGAAATGGCAAATTTCCTGACAACATCGAAGAAGTTGTCAGGCAGGAAATCGATCGTTTGCTGGACGAATATAAAGCGACACCCGATGACTTGGCCATCACGGCCGGTATGGCAGCAGGTGGGGATTTAATATTTATCGAAGCCTGTGTGGCTCGCAAGATCCCTGTTGGAACGCACATGCCGGTCCCGGAGCCACAGTATGTGCGTGATTTTGTCAGCCCGGCCGGTGACACCTGGGTAGAACGCTTCTACAAGATGCGCAACCATCCACTGGTAGATGAGCACTACCAGACGGAATTGGTTGGCAACCCCAAACCGGGTGATGATGTTTTTGAGCGCAACAATCGTTGGGCACTATACTCTGCCATGGTACGCGGCGTGGATAATTTGAGATTGATCGCGTTATTCGATAATAAACGCGGCAATATGCATGCAACACACGATGCTCATTTAGTGAAGCATATGATCGATCTGATGCGCGACGCTGGCGGACAGGTTGAAATTATCAACCCGTCCAAGCTTACAGTCGCTGTGCCAAAAAAGAAACCGCGAACGAAACGCCCTGCATCCAAAAAGAAAGAACCCTCCAGGGAAAAAACGCAGACAGCTGAGTAGAAACGGCTCTGCTGAACTCGGTGCAAACGAAGAAGGACACTCGCATGGCAAAAAGCAGCCCCGCAGATGTGATCGATGCCTACCGGCGGCGTCAGGAACGCAGGTTTCCTTTCACGTTTGCAGATATAAGCAAAGCTTTGCTCTTTCTTATCATGCTGGCATCTTCGGTATATGTGTTGCTAATCGGTGGGCTGAAGCTTCCCACCCTGGTTGAATTGAAAACCAATACACCAACTCTTACCCCCAGTATCACTCCCACCGCATCGCCGACAGCTACCATCACACTGACGCCGACTGAAACCCAAAACCCGGATAATCAATGTAACTGTTCCTCGCCTGAGATCATCGTTGTGACAGCCACCAGTGGCGCCACAGACACTCCAATGCCGTTTCCAACCGCCACGGAGACAGCGACTACCGTGTTCACACCCAGCGCAACACTGCCACCAACCGAAACGTTCACGCCCACAGATACGCTGACTCCTACTCCCACGCAGGTTCTTTACACGGTTCG
Organism: uncultured Chloroflexia bacterium; assembly: GCA_963785535.1. Taxonomy (GTDB): domain Bacteria; phylum Chloroflexota; class Anaerolineae; order Anaerolineales; family Villigracilaceae; genus JAABUE01. The sequence continues at coordinate 1,800 of CAWAVQ010000011.1, forward strand.
GACCGGTGACACGCTGAGTAGTATCGCGCTCAAATTCGGCGTAACCGTGGAAGCTATCCAGTCACTCAACAATCTGGATTCCACACTCATCTATGTTGGGCAAGTCCTCCAAATTCCCAGACCATGACGACTACGGTTTCGAAAAAAAGCCCGCCAATTACTCGGCGGGCTTCATTACACCTGGGATCTTTTCCTTCGGATAAGTCCAAATTTCGCCACGCGATCCTCGCGCCAGATAGAAATCCCCTGCGCGCACCGTTTGGGGGCCCTCCATCGTATAAACCGTGACTTTCTGATCCGCGTCCCCGCCGGTTACATCGACCAGCGGAACCAGATCTGTTAATGCTGTTTTCACACAAACACCGGGACGCACAATTTCATAGCTTTTTTCAAATACATCAGCATCTACCGGCCAACTATCATCGGGGTCATCTATTTCGCTCAACAGATAATCCCCAGCTTTGGCGATCAGAGATTCGCCCCAGGGTGTTGGTACTTCCATCTTTTCCGGTTCACCGGGTCCAGGCAAAAACCGTTCAAAATGACGTTCGACCATGCTTTTGTGCGGCTTGAAGTTTAACGTTTCTAAAATGGGATCTTTCGAAGTAAGTTCAATATGTTTTGCCATTTCAATTCCTGATTGTATTCTATCACGCTACAAATGTAGAAAGTTTGTGCTAATTTTACTCCTCATTTGCAAATCGTACATCCCCCAGTTGTTACGAATGGAAAGGATAATGTGCTTCTTCCCTGACATTCAACCTGCTCCCGTTTTATAACTTGACTGCAGCAACCCAATCTGGTAACTGCTCGACCAAACGGCGCATAATGCCCTTTGTCCGCTCCTTGAACAAGGCAATATTGTCGTAGGCCTCGCCGCCACCTTCGCTGACCAGGTCGCTCACGGCACGCAGGATCAATAATCGCGCGCCGTTTTTTTGTGCCACCCAGGCGAGTGCCCCCGATTCCCAATCAGCGGCGATAGCACCCTGCGCTTTGAGTTGAGGGATTCGTTCGGGCGGCAGGTCGCTGTCAGCAGAGGCCAGAGTCCCGCGCTGGACCGGATAAGGGTAGGGCTCCGGGAGCCAGTTCAGGTCCAGGTCTGAGGCGTAGTAATCCGGCACTGCGCCAAAATCGCCCATCAGTTCGACGATGTCATAAATGAAAGTCCGTTCGACCAGGATAATATCTTCCAGTTCAACTCCCCCTTCGAAGCCACCGCAAGTCCCCAAATTGACAGTCAGGTCCGGGGAAAAGTGATCGATCACATATTGCATCGCGCCCGCGGAGGCCGTCTTGCCCCAGCCCGCATGAAAGAAGATAAACTCCTTTCCCTCGCAACGTTGCCGTAAAACATTCACCGTAAGGAGTTGTCTGAGTCTGACCGGGAGCGAGCGTTGCTTTGACCGCAACCCATTCTGTAATTGCTGAAATAAGCACTACAACTTTCACAGGTTGTCCTCCAGATAATCCAAAACGAGTTGCAAGGCCGCCTCAGCGGATAAGGCTTTGTTTTGTAAGCGATCACCCTCCCAGACAAATTTGCGCGCCCAATCCCCATCCGGGGTGGATAAGCCAACCCAGGTGGTTCCTACCGGTTTATCGGGCAATCCACCGCCAGGACCGGCAATGCCGCTCACCGAAACAGCCAGGTCGGCCCTAACGCCCTACGCGCACCGCGCGCCATCTCAAGGACGATTTCTCTTGACACGGCCCCATACTTTTGCAGCGTATCCCAGGAAACGCCCAGTAATGTCACTTTGGCTTCATAAGCATAGGCGACGATGCCGCCGAGAAAATACTCGGATGAACCCGGCACGTTGGTAATACGATCGGCGATCAGGCCGCCTGTGCAAGACTCGGCCGTAGCCAGCTTGAGGCCTCTTTCCTGTAGCAATTGACTTAGAAGGATTTCCTTTGTCTTTGGCATCATTGATTCCTGAAAAACCTGGCTCATTATACCCTTGGCGATCTTCCACAGAAAAGCCGCCTGCGAATACAGGCGGCTGGTAGAGTGACAAACAGTTTATTTTTCGAAGTCTAGAAACCACCAAAGCCCAGAAATGCACTGCCAGACGCACTTCTGAATTGCGGGTACCAGCAAAGCCGCACCGAGGATCGACACAGCAACAAATGAGCAGGAAGATCGCTATCCCTGGCAACAATACGGCGCCAACAGCTTTGCCTGTATCCAGCCGATCCACTGCTTTGACAGCAAGAACCTCGAGCACGATCAGATAAATGCTCAAAGCAAAACTGATCAGGCCCGTCAGAATGCCGACAATAGGTATGATACCTAGCAGGAGTCAAAACCGCTGCAACTGACAGAATAAGGTACCGTAATGGCTGAAAAGGCATAAGCCAGTTTCTCAAAAGAACCGGTACCGCCGAATAGTTTTGCTACCCATTGTACAAGGGCGGTGCCGATTGCAAAACCGATCACTGCAAAGATAGCGGCAACAGGCGCTCCACAGATAACGGTTCCAAAGCCAAATCGAGGGAGCGCCGCCAAGGGGCAAATTGACGGGCGATTTCAGGTGGTAAATACTGCCGATTAACATCCCCATTGCCCGCCCAAAGTTAACAGCCTGGGCAATCAAACTGGCGAAAGAGGTGATCAACGAGGCAACAAATACCCACAAGAATGCCTTCGAAGTAGTTGCGCCAGGCTGGGCCACAATCCTGGCAAATGTGCCTTCATTCGGTTTTGTGAAAGCAGCGATCCACGTATCGATCAGCGACATTTCAGGGCCGCTTCCTGGAGCCATAGGTTCGTTCGAATATTCTGCCATTGCATCCTCCGTAAATTGGTTTGTACTTTTATAGCACATCCAGATTCCGACTTCAAGAGCCAAAACGGGTGATTACCATATGTTAAAATTACCCGCATGGAAATCTCCGATCATTTGCAGGGCATCCTGGATACTTTGCCTACCAAACCGGGCTGCTATCTGATGAAAAACGCCGATGGCAAGATCATCTACGTTGGCAAGGCCATCAACCTGCGCAACCGGGTGCGTTCATACTTTCCACAGTGATTCGAGCCACGACAATAAAACACGCCGGCTGGTGCGTGAGATAGCAGATATCGAATGGATCGTGGTTGGCTCGGAGCTTGAAGCGCTCATCCTGGAGATGAACCTGATCAAGCGCCACCGTCCGCGCTTCAATGTTCGGCTAAAGGATGACAAACGCTACCCTTACATTAAGATCCATTGGGCGGACCCTTTCCCCAAGGTCACCGTCACGCGACAGATGAAGGATGATGGATCGCGCTACTTCGGGCCGTATACTTCTGTCTGGGCGGTGCACCAGACCCTGGATGTGCTGCGCCGCATCTTCCCCTACCTGACCTGCGACCGTGACATCACCGGAACCGACACCCGCGCCTGTCTCTACTATGACATCAAGCTGTGTACCGCTCCCTGCATCGGGGCTGTGAACCAGGCTGAATACCGTCAAATGATCGCTGACTTACAGGATTTCTTGAACGGCCAATCTGACCCAATTGTAAAGCGCCTGGAAAAAGAAATGGCAAAAGCGTCCGAAGATCTGCGCTTCGAGAAAGCAGCCGCCGTCCGCGACCAACTCAAAGCCATCCAGGCCATCGTCGAGCGCCAAAAGATCGTTTTCAACACCGATTATCTGGATTCAGACGTGATCGCCATGGCGCGCGCGGACGGAGAGGCCTGTGTGCAAATCTTCTTTATCCGCAGCGGCAAACTCATCGGACGGGAATACTTCATCCTGGAAGGCACCGAAGAGACCAGCGACACCGAAGTCATGGAGCAATTTGTCAAGCAGTTTTATACGGAAGCGGCCAACGTCCCGGAACAGGTCATGCTGCCGCAGGAGATCGAGGAAGCCCGGATTATCAGTCAGTGGCTGCGTGCCCGGCGTGGCGGCAAAAAAATGGAAATCTTCGTGCCGCGCGAAGGCCAGCCGCACGAACTGGTTGAAATGGCAGCCGAGAACGCGACCGAAACCCTGTCCGCGCTGCGCGAGCAATGGCAGGCCGATACGCACAAGCAGGAACAGGCGCTGGCCGAATTGCAGCAGTCGCTCAAGCTGTCTGAACCGCCCAACCGCATCGAGTGCTATGACATCTCCAACACCCAGGGAACAGCCACTGTCGGTAGCATGGTGGTCTTCGAGCAGGGTGTACCCAGCAAGAAGTTATACCGGCGCTTCAACGTCAAATCCGTGCCCGGCGCGCCGGATGACTTTGCGTCGATGGAGGAAGTCTTAACCAGACGTTTTCGCAGGTGGCAAGCGGCCCAAGACGCTTCGACTTCGCTCAGCGGGATGCAACCCGGGGCCAAGCCAGATGCGTCTTTCTCCTTTTTGCCAGACCTGGTCATCATCGACGGCGGAAAGGGTCAGCTCAGCCGTGTCGTCAAAGTCCTTGATCAATTTGAATTGTCCGACAAAGTTCCCGTTGTAGGCTTGGCAAAGCGAGAAGAAGAGATTTTCTTCCCAAACAAGTCGAAGCCGACACTGTTGCCACGTCATTCACAGGGACTGTATCTGGTGCAGCGCATCCGCGATGAAGCGCATCGTTTCGCGATTACCGCCCATCGCAAGCAACGCTCGAAGTTGGGATTGGCATCCCAACTGGATATAATCCCCGGCATCGGGCCAACGCGGCGAAAAGCCCTCTTGAAACATTTCGGCTCAATTGATAAGATAAGAGAAGCAAGCATCGGCGAATTGACAACTGTCGTTCCGGCAAATGTTGCAGAAGCACTCAAAACACACCTGGAGTAACTCGACTATGAAACAAGTGTGGATCGTTGACGATGATCATGAAATGTCCAAGGCCATGGGCATGATGTTGGAATTGCTCGATTGCCAGACCACCCGTTTTTTGAATGCCCGCAGCGCAGCTCAAACCCTGCTGGCAGGCGAGCGTCCGGACATGATCGTTCTTGACATCAATATGCCCGAAGTCAGCGGTCTGGACTTGTTAGAGTTTTTACGACGTCGCACGGAATGGCAAGAGTTGCCAATTGTGATGCTCTCGACAGAAGCCGCCGATGTAACAGTTGACCAAGCGATGGAACTCGGTGCAGATGGCTATGTGATGAAGCCGGTCACGCTTGAAGAATTGTCGAAGGTGATCGAGGCAGCCTTCAAAAAACGTCAGAAAGGTTAGTTTTGTAAAATGGCAAAAGGAAAGAAAAATTCGAAAAAAGATAAACGCCAAACCCGTTATCAAAGAAACCTGCGAATTGCGATCATTGTAGTATCGATTTTATTAGTACTTTCTATGGCGCTCTCCCTGATTAAATTCTAACAAGCCGTCAGTGGTATAATCCCGCAGCGCGGCAGAAGAAGCCGCGCTTTATTCTGTATCATGTCATTGCGAGCCCCACAGGCCGTCCGCCCCGCGAAGGCGTCGGCCCGAGACGGGGGGCGAAGCAATCTCAACCAAACTGGAGATTGCTTCGTCGCTTCGCTCCTCGCAACGACAAGAGGAAACTCATGCTCGAAAAAATCGCTGGAATTGAACAACACTACGAACAACTCGGCCACGACCTGGAAGAAACAGGCGGCGACTATCAACGCGCCGCTGAGATCAACAAGGAACGCGTCGATCTTGAGCCGTTGATCACGAAAGGCGCGCGAGTATCGCCAGGCTCAACAACGGATCGAGGAAGCGCGCGCGCTTCTTGAGAGTGAAACTGATGAAGAAATGCTCGCGCTGGCCCAAGCTGAGATCGAGGAACTGGAACCGAAGGCCGAGAAACTTGAAAAAACGATTAAGTCTATGCTGGTACCGAAAGACCCGCGCGATGACAAGAGTGTCATTATGGAAATCCGCGCCGGGACCGGCGGCGACGAGGCCGCGCTCTTTGCTGCGGACCTGTTCCGCATGTACACGCGCTTTGCGGAAAATAATAACTGGAAATCGGAAATCCTGTCGGAGAACGAGATCGGCATCGGCGGCTATAAGGAAGTCATCTTCCTGATCAAAGGGCGACGGCGCTTATTCCCGGCTCAAATATGAATCCGGCGTGCACCGTGTTCAACGCATTCCCGGAGACCGAATCATCCGGGCGCATTCACACCTCCACAGCCACGGTAGCCGTGCTGGCCGAGGTCGAGGATGTGGACATCGACATTCCCGATTCCGACCTGCGCATCGACGTCTTCAAATCGGCAGGCGCGGGCGGTCAGAATGTGCAGAAGAACTCGACTGCCATCCGCATCACACATCTCCCTACCGGCATGGTGGTGGCCTGCCAGGACGAACGCTCGCAGTTGCAGAACAAGCTGCGCGCCATGTCCATTTTGCGGGCGCGTTTGTATGAAATCGAAGAAGAGAAGCGGCGTTCCGCACAGGAAGAGGCGCGCCGCTCACAAGTGGGAACAGGCGAACGCTCCGAGAAGATCCGCACCTACAATTATCCGCAAAACCGCGTTACAGACCATCGCATCGGGCTGTCATCCTACAATTTGCCCGGAGTGATGGAAGGCAATATCGACGAGTTCATTGACGAGCTGTCAACTCGCGACGAAGCCGAGCGGCTGGCAAGCAGCGGTTTCGATGAAGGTGAAGAATAGAGCGTAGGGCATGTCTAAAGATAGCAAGCAAAACATGCCCCAGATTTCGACTTTTTTAGAACAGACCGCCGCACGACTCTCGTCCGTGAGCGACACACCAAAGCTGGATGCACATGTTTTGCTTGCAAATATCTTGAACAAACCACGCACCTGGGTCGAGGCGCATCCTGAGACGTTTCTAACTCGCTCCCAACTTGCCACCGTTAAAAAAGCCATCTCCCGGCTGGAAGCGGGAGAGCCACTACCTTACTTAGTTGGTCATTGGGAATTCTTCGGTCTCGACCTTGAGATTACTTCTGATGCTCTGATTCCGCGCCCCGAAACGGAATTGATGGTCGAGCGCGCCATCAAATGGCTGCAGGCCACACGAGGACGCCGCACCGTTGCAGATGTGGGCACCGGTTCCGGTTGTATTGCGATTGCCATTGCAAAAAACATTTATGACGCAAAAATCATGGCTACCGACATCTCCGGCCCGGCGCTGGAACTCGCCCATCGAAACGCTCACAGGCACAATGTTGCGAAACGAATCGATTTCATCCAATGTGACTTGCTGCCTCCCTATCCCCCCGGCCCGCTCGGCGGAGCCGGGGCGGGCGATCCGTTTCCAACCGACCTGCATTTTGACCTGATCTGCGCCAACTTGCCCTACATCCCAACCCAAACCCTGCAGGGATTGAGTGTTTATGGCCACGAGCCAACCTTGGCGTTGGATGGCGGCCTAGACGGTCTGGACATCGTCCGACGCTTACTGCGTATCGCGCCCGAATGGCTGGCTCCTAATGGGATGATCTTGCTGGAAATCGAAGCCTCCCAGGGGATGTCGGCGCTTTCGCTGGCATACGACGCTTTTGACAACGTTGAAATCCACTTGCACCAAGACCTGGCCGGGCAAGATAGGCTCGTAGAAATCAAATTTTAATCTTATGGAAACAATCATTCTCCCCACCGATCGCGACAACAGCATTCCTCTTGCACTTGAAATATTAAGGCGAGGCGGTTTGGTCGCCTTTCCAACTGACACCGTTTATGGCGTCGGTGCACTGGCATTCGACGAGAAGGCCGTAGAAAGCATCTATGCCGCCAAAGACCGCCCGATCGAAAAGGCCATCCCCATTTTGATTGGCGGACCGGAAGACCTGGACAAAATAACTGTGGAGGTTCCACCTATCGCCGCCAAACTGGCCGCTCGCTTCTGGCCCGGACCGTTGACTTTGGTCATCCCAAAACATCCAAAGCTACCCGATGTGGTTTCCGCCTCGCCGACGGTCGGCGTGCGCGTTCCCGATCATCCGGTCGCGCGGGCCTTGCTGCGTGCGGCTGGCCCCATGGCCGTGACGTCAGCCAACATCAGCGGACAGGCCAGCCCGAAGACTGCCGAGGAAGTGAGTCGCCAATTAAACGGACGCATCCCGCTCATCCTGGATGGAGGCGAGACGCCAGGAGGCGTCCCATCTACGGTGGTGAATTGTCTGGGCACGGAACCGGTCATCCTGCGAGAAGGTCCGGTCACGTTAGAAGACATCCAATTCGTACTGGCTTGAATTCCTAATCTCTAATCGAACGTTTATGTTTTGCTCAGGTTCTATTAACCTGAAAACGAGATAATAACAGTACATTCTCCCCAAGCAAACCCCGTCGGGATAGGGCCATCCCAAACGGGGTTTGGGTTTTAATAAGCAGAATACAAAACTCTCATGAACCTCTTAGCTTGAATTCAGTTTTTTCTAACTTAATATTGGCATAATATAGGAGCATTCTCCCCAAGCAAACCCCGTAGGGACAGGGCCAGTCCTCAGCGGGGTTTGGGTTTTAAAAGACAAGTGAGCAAACGCTAATCAGATATTTATACTCTTATAAGGTTGTATTTATGCGCTGGCATATAATCAAAAGTGCATTCTCCTCTTCAAACCGCGCACGGGTGTGGCAGCCCAAAACGCGGTTTGGGTTTTAAATCAAAAATTGCGAAGGCTTTGTTTTCAAAACGGGCCTTCGCAATTTTTAGTCTACGACAATGGCCAGGTGGCCTGGACATCCAGGTCCAGCGAGGAGGTTTGCCCGTGGGCGAAGCGGTAATAACCAGCGGCAGCGATCATAGCCGCGTTGTCGGTGCATAGGGAAATGGGTGGGATATGCACCGGGAATTCAGTCTGATTGAGAAAGGCCTCCCGCAGGGCTTGATTGGCTGAAACGCCGCCAGCGACCAAAATCTCCTTGGCTTTGAATTCCCTGGCCGCGGCCATCGTTTTCTCGTACAGTACATCCACAACCGCTGCCTGGAAAGAGGCCGCCAGATCCGGGATAGGCAAGGTGTTGCTTTTCCTTTCCAGGTCGCGCACTTCGCGCAGCACGGCAGTCTTCAAACCACTGAAGGAGAAATCCCAGGGAGTATCCAGTTTGGCGCGCGGAAAGTTGAAACGATTCGGGCTGCCATTCTCGGCCGCGCGCTGGATAACCGGGCCACCGGGATAGCCCAAGCCCATCATGCGCGCGACCTTGTCGAAGGCTTCTCCTGCGGCATCATCCAGGGTGGCTCCCAGCCGTTTGTATTCCAGATGACCGGTCATCAGGTTTAGTTCAGTATGCCCGCCAGAGACCAACAATGCCATCAGTGGGAATTGCGGTTCGTCGAACGGTGTTTCACCCGCCTTGTAAACCCAGGCCGAATATAGATGCCCCTCCAAATGATTCACGCCGATCAAAGGCAGGCCAGTGCCCAACGCCAATCCTTTGGCGGTATTGACGCCCACCACCAGCGAACCAGCCAGCCCCGGTCCACGCGTGACCGCGATGGCATCCACTTCGCCCAGGCTTAAATGGGCGTCGGCCAGCGTCTGTTCGATGACCGGCGTGATGGCCAGCACGTGCTGACGCGAGGCCACTTCGGGGAAGACACCACCAAAGCGGGCGTGGATTTCCATCTGCGAGGCGACCGTGGAGGCCAAAAGCTCGCGTCCGTTTTCGATCACGGCGCAGGCGGTTTCGTCGCAGGAGGTTTCGATAGCAAGGATTCGGGCGGGTTTTAATTCTGTCATTTTTCGCTCATATTGTCATCGCGAGGCCGTTCGTCCAGCAAGGGCGTCGGCCCGAGATGGGGAGGGTAAAGCCCGACGTGGCGAACTCATACTCACGGGAGATTGCTTCGTCGCGGAGTTTATGCTGAGCTTGTCGAAGCGCTCCTCGCAATGACATCATTATTTTTTCCACTTTTTCATTTCTAACACAAAATCGTACGGATAATCGGCCAGGAGTTCCATTTTGCCATCGGGACGTACCCAGTAGGTGTCTTCGATGCGGAAACCCATGCCTTTCTCAGGATAGTATAACCCCGGTTCGACCGTAATGACCACCCCCGGGGCCAGACGCTGGTCATCACTGGCCTGGAAACCACTAAAAGGGCGCTCGTGAATGTTGATGCCTACGCCATGTCCCAGAGAGTGGACATAGCCCTCCTGCGGAGCAGGAGTATTCATCGGGGTTTTGTGTCCTTTCGACTCGAAATACTCACAGGTCATGCGCTGATATTCTTTGAAAGGAACGTTCAAGTCCATGTTCTCAAGAACTTTATCATAGATTTCCTGCACCTGGTCATAGAGTTCCTGTGCTTCGGGGGTAGCATAGCCCAGACTCCAAGTACGGGTGAAATCGTAGAAATATCCGCCACCGCGCTCCTGCGGGTAGATATCGAAGACAATCGTTTGCCCCAAGCGCATCAAATCGGTGAGATTGCCTTGCGAATGCGGAATGCCCGCATCCCGACCAAGTGCGAAGATAAAACCTTCGGATGGGACCGCGTCCCGTTCTGCCAGCCACAGGTTGATCTTTTGCTTGACATCCCCAATCGTCAGCGGGGTACCATCGTCTTTCAGTAACACTTCGTCATCGCGGACATCGCAGGAAGTCAGGAAGTCTGCCGTCAGGCGCACAACTTCGGTCGTGCGCCTGCCCATTTCCCGGATGCGTGCCACTTCCTCTTCCGATTTGGTTTCCATGGCCTGGTTGAAGAGCGATTCTTCTCTGGTCTCACCAACAAACTCGACCTCGGGCATAAGCTTTTGCAAACGGCTTAACGTGGCAAAGGTTGCGCTTACATCCTCGTGCCCATACAAGCCCACACGCCCTTTGACGCCCAGGGTATTGAAGATGCGCTGCATTCGCAAGGCCATCATCAACACCCCATCCCCATTTGCATCCTTGAACAACTCCAGCAAAGGATATTCGCCATACAAACGTATCGTCAGGCCAGATTTGGCAGCTTCGTCGCGTTCCATGTCATTGCAATACAGAACAGCCTTTTCGCCGCGCTTCTTGATCAACGTTGCAGCGCTGACATGCCCGCCACCGGTCATGTAATACATAGGCGGGTTGTTTTCGGCGCTCCCAATCACCACGATAGCATCCAGGTTCTTCGCTTGCATGAGGGCATCGATGTCATATTTCATGTTTCTCCTTGTTTAACGCGAAAAGCGCGAATTGTGCGTCTTTCGCCTCATTCGCGAAATTCGCGTTTATAGGCTCTCCTTCAAGACCTGCAAAAAATCTTTTTCCTGCTCTGGCAAGACCGTGCGCGGGTCGAGCAGGACGCGGTCGTTTTCGGTGCGGGCGATGAGGGGTGGACTGGATGCGCGCAACTTTGCCATGAACTTGTCCGGGGATTTGACGTCCAATGCAAGAATCCAGGTTTTCATGGACTCGCCCGGCAGGCTGCCACCACCGACCGTCGATTCGGACTCGACCACTTCGCCCTGCCCTAGCGCGTCTCGCCACGCTTCAGCCCGGGCTTTGACCTGCTCCCGTTCCATCGAGATCATTTGCCAGACAGGGATTTCGCGCTCGGCTTCATCCTTGAGATAGTGCAACAGCGTGGCAGTGATCCCGGCCAACGCGACCTTGTCTGCACGCACGGCGCGCGCCAGCGGATGCTTTTTGATCTTGACAATCAAGTCTTTGCGACCCACGATAATTCCCGCCTGCGGACCACCCAGCAGCTTGTCACCCGAAAAGCAGACCACGTCCACGCCTACATCGAGGGATTCCTGCACGGTCGGCTCGTGGGCCAGACCATATTTGGCGGTATCCAGAAAAGAACCGGAGCCCAGATCGTCCATGACAACTACACCGGCCTTATGGGCCACGTCCACGATGTCTTTCAATTCAGGTTCTTCGGTGAAACCAATGATCTTGAAATTGGAACGGTGCGCGCGCATGACCACGCCCGTCGGTTCGGACAGGGCTTCTTCGTAGTCGCGCAGGTGTACGCGGTTGGTGGTCCCTACTTCGACCAGTTTCGCGCCGGATTGCTTCATCACATCTGGCACACGGAAGCCGCCGCCAATCTCGACCAGTTGCGAGCGGGCAATGATAGCGCGTTTGCGGTTGGAAAGCGCCGCTAAGGTCAACATGACCGCCGAAGCGTTGTTGTTGACCACTACCGCGGCCTCAGCACCGGTCAGTTTTTGCAGCACGGACTCGGCATGCAACAGGCGTGAGCCGCGTTTGCCGTTGTCAAGGTTGAATTCAAGATTGGAGTATCCCAACGAAACGGTCTGCATGGCAGCGATGGTTGCTTTGGAGAGCGGGGCACGGCCCAGGTTGGTGTGCAGGATCACACCCGATGCGTTGATGACCGGGATGAGGGTCGGCTGCGTCCAGGCGGAGAGACGGGATTCGGCCCGGGACAGGATTTCGTCCCTCGTGGGCAGAGCAAGTTCAGGATCAAGTTTGAAGCGCGCACGGATGTCATCCAGCGTTGCCCGCAGCGCGTCCAGGGTCAGCGGACGTCCGTAGGAATCAATCAAGTCTGCTCGCGTTCTGAAGCAGTTATTCGACGGAGGGTAAGTTACGCAGACTTGTCATCTGATTCGGGGGTGGGCGGGTTCCAGCGGGAGCGTTCGCGCAGGCGGATGAGCCATTCGATGGCCAGCAGGCCACCAGCCAGTCCGAGCGTCAGCCATAGGGTCAACAGGTTCCCCCAGCGCAGCCAGAGCAGTACCAGGGCATAGACGCCGACCCATTGCGCCTGTCGCAAGAAGACACGCGGACCGGCGGGCGGATCGGAGGGGAAGCGCAGGTGGAAGAGGTAGACGATGGGCAGGGCAGTGCCGGTCAGCGCCAGGAAGAGCAGCGCGAAGAGCGCCCAGCGCATCCAGACCAGCGGCTCGGTGAGGAATACCAGCGCCGCCGCGCCCCCCCAGCCCCCGAAGAACAAAATCAAGGTAGGGATGACAAACGGTCGAAAGGAGGGTGTTTCGGTCATTGAATGAATTATACTCTGTGTAAAATTTAAACCGCAAAGAGCGCAAAGCGCGCGAAGTTTAAAAAGGTTTTTCTTAGCGTTCTTCGCGTGACTTTCGCGGTTCCAAAATAGGAGGAACCTTATGAACGTCTCGGAAGCCATTCGTATGAAACGCGCGGTGCGCAAATTCCAGGAGAAGGCCCTGCCGGATGAAATCATCCACGCTATCCTGAACGCGGGACGGCGGTCGCAGTCGTCGAAGAATACCCAGCCCTGGCAATTTATCGCCATACAGGATAAAGCCATCTTGAAGGCGCTCTCGGAGTGCGGCACCTGGGCGGGACATTTGGCCGGCGCGGCGCTGGGAGTCGCCATCCTGACGCCCGACCCAAGCGAGAAATTCCAGACCATGTTCGACGCCGGGCAGGCCGCGGCCTATATGCAACTGGCCGCCTGGGAACTGGGCGTGGGTTCGGTCCCGGCTTCGATCTATGAGCCGGAGAAAGCCCGCGAGCTTTTAGGCTTTCCCGAAAACCTACATCTGCGGCTTGCACTCTCGTTTGGGTATCCGGCCGAGGAAGAAGTGTTAACTGCCACGCCGCAAAAGGGTGGGCGCAATGCGTTGGAGGATGTCGTGCATTGGGATAGGTGGTAGGCATTCAAGGATGCGTCGCACCTACCCCACGGACAATATCGATAAAACAGACAAACCTTGAACGATAAACCAAGCCCATTTAGAAAGGTCCCCTTACGGGGATGATATGCGGCCACACCGCGAAAGGTGGGCGGCGTGAGTTGGAGGAGGTGGTGCACTGGGAGAAGTGGTAGGTTCATGAAGACAGTTGAGTTCGAAAGCCCAACGGTGGACGATAAGGGCCAGATTATCGCGCGGACACACTACACTGTGGAGCAATTCACAGAAGACCTTGGGAACGGAATTTCTTTGGAGATGGCAGTCATCCCGGCGGGTTCCTTCCAGATGGGCTCGTCCCTCAATTACGGGCATCCGGATGAACATCCGCAACACTTTGTCGCGATCAAAGCCTTCATGATGGGCAAATTCTTGATCACACAGGCACAATGGAAGGCCATCATGAAGGACTTACCGCCTTGCCGGTTCAAAGGCGACAACTTGCCTGTCGAACGTGTATCATGGGATAACGCGGGAGAATTCTGCCAGAGACTCTCCAAAAAGAGCGGTCGAAACTATTGCCTGCCCAGCGAAACGCAATGGGAATATGCCTGCCGCGCAGGGATCTATACCCCTTTCAGTTTCGGGGAAACCCTGACCACGGAGATCGCCAACTACAACGGCATGCACACCTTTGCGAACGAGCCACGCAGTGTGTATGGCCATGTCACCACCCCGGGCGGGACCTTTCCGCCCAATCCCTTCGGGCTGTATGACATGCATGGCAATCTATGGGAATGGTGTGCCGACAGCTGGTTGGACGATTACTCCACCACCCCAAGAGATGGCAGTGCGTACCAAACTCGAAGCGATCCCTACCGCGTGGCGCGCGGCGGGTCGTGGCACGAGCCCCCGGATTTATGCCGCTGTGCTGTGCGGATTTGGTTAAACCAATCCGATGCGGAGGAGGTTATTGGGTTGCGGGTTATTTGCGATACACTCGATTATCATTTTTCTGCGTGATGTAGCTAGGGTAAAGGCACCCCCTGTCACAAATGAGCGAACGCGGGTCTTAAAAATAGTAATTGTTAGGAGGTGGTGAATTGGTATTAGAGTAAAATTTATTTGGAGGAAAAACTATGGTTGAGGAAGTTACTCTACGCAACTCGGTAGATTCTTTTTTTGAAGATCGACTTGAAAAACTTCGTCCAAATACACAACGTGCATACAAAAGGGGATTAAATGCTTTTCTAGAATCTCTTGCGCAAATTGATGTCGATTCAGATACAGCAATTTCAGAAATCTCCGCAAAATGGTTCCGCAATTTTATTACCTACATTAAAGATCTTTCTCCGTCCACTCAACATGTTTTTTTACAAGCTACAATTACATGGAGTAAGTTTGTTTCAGAAAAATATTCAATCGATTTCGAGCTAAATTCAACCAAGTTATTTAGAATGCTACCCAAAATCGCAAAAGGAACCAAGAATAAAGCATCTGAATTTCACGTGATTTCAAGAATCATAGCCTACGCAATTGGTCTCCCAGATAGATCTTACGGAAGCAACAAAGAATACTTGCGAGCCCTGCGAGACAAGACAATTATTTTGCTCTTGGCAGATACAGGTATAGACCTAATAACAATCACTGCATTACTCAAAAATGATCTGGACTGGGAAGATAAAAAACTTTCAATAACCACTAAAAATGGGACGGACTCCATAAACATTACACCCAGAGTACTTGAAGCTATAAATGATTATCTTGACGAGAGGAAACCAATAGACGAAGCTTCCACTCGTTCAGCAAAATTATTGCCATTGTTTTCAAGACATGACAAAGGGGTTGGGCAAAAAACACTAAAAATCACAGAGGCAACTATTAGGAATATTGTTAAACAACCTTCACAAGAAGCGTTGGGGAAAAAGACGAAATACGAGATAACACCTGTATCTTTTCGACACTATTTTATAAACACTCTCACCCAATCCTTTTCTTCATTCCATCCCAAAATAGCTGGAAAATGCAGGATTTATTTTGATACCGGTTTGTATGATGATGCGATTTTCAACGCAATGAAAATCGTTGAAGATGAGGTAAGGAAAAAATCTTCGCTTCCAAACACAGAATATGGGGTGTCTCTTATTACCACAGCAATGAACCCCAAAATGCCGATACTATTATTTAGCGCTGTTCCAGCAGAGCAGGAATCTGTTTATTACCTTTTTAGGGGTGCTCTTGGTAGTTTCAGAGAATCCACTTAGTCATAGATTTTTAGATACCAACGATCCAGTAAAAACATTTGAAATTCTTTCTCTTGCCAGTTTGTTAATCAGGTTGTTGGATGAAGTCAAAAAGGTTTAACCCAGCTTGCCAAACCATCACTTTTTTCTTTAACCCGCCCGGCATAGTTTTCTGAATACCCCGGGCTAACCACCAAAGCCCTTATTGGAACCTATCCCCTTCGAGGATCTAGTTCGGTATATGTCGGGCTTTGCTAGAAGTTGTCTTTCAAAAAACGCGCATCGAGGCGATTCAGCATAACCAAAAGGATCAACCCCAGCAAAAGCAGACCCAAAATCCAACTGATACCCCAGCCTGCAAGCTGTGAACCTAAGTGGAAAGACAAGGCCGTGGCCCCAGTGAATACAACGCCAAACACGATTTCTTCCACTGCGCTGTGAGCCAATCCCCCAAATACCAAAACCATAAATACTTTTTCAAATGGAGTTACTCGAATTGACAAATCAATCGGAACATTCCAAATACGTAAGAGCTTTAACCCAAGCCAGAGTGCGAAACCATACACCAGCAAGAGTAGCGCTCCCCTCATGCCTGTAAACAACGAGGGTTCCATTCCCGCGGCGGTTACAAATTGCGAAGCAGGGATGGCAAACAAAGGAACGAAGGTTTCTACAAACGCATCGATGATTCCGATAAGATCGATCAAGGGGATAACAAACAGTCCGCCGAGCGCCAGCCACATCATCAAGATCAGCGGCCGTTTCAAGGCAAAGTCGTCTTTAAATTCGCGAATTTGAGAAATGTTGCGTAAGATCATTCTCCCCGCAAGCCAAAGCGCCAAAATTGCCGCAAGCAACAACGCCAGGCTATAAATGACAGAAAGTACATCGTACGGTGCAGACATAATGTCACCTCCAGGCTCTATAATCATTATAGTCATACCTAGCTGCACTACAATGGGCGACTTTTTTGTTCGCCAACATGAGAGTGTCTACATTCAAAAACATATGAAATATGTCACCCTGAGCGGCGCGAAGGGTCTCCCGCGCAGAGCGCGGGGATTCTTCACTTCCTGCGGTCGTTCAGAATGACATATATCTCGATGTTAGACATTCCCCCAAGATTTTACGTGCGCCCGAAAGGGTATCTGTGGTTTAATACTCCCCATGTCCTCCCCCCTCACTCCCTTCTTCAATCCACGTGGCGTGGTCGTCGTGGGCGCATCTACCTCACCCGAAAAGCTGGGCTACGGCGCAGCCCGCAACCTGGTCTATAGCGGCTACCAGGGTGCGATCCATTTTGTGGGGCTGAAGACCGGCGCGCTGTTCAACCGTCCGCTGTACACGGATCTGTCGCAGGTGCCCGACCCGGTCGATCTGGCCATCCTGATCGTGCCTGCGCCCGCCACGCCCGAAACACTGGAGGCCTGCGGTCAGCGCGGCATCCGCGCCGCTATCGTGGTTGCATCCGGGTTCCGCGAGGCCGGGCCGGAAGGCGCCGCGCTCGAAGCCCGCTGTCTGGAAGTCGCCCGCAAATATGGCATCCGCATGGTGGGGCCCAACTGCATCGGCAGCCTGGACACGCACCTACCGCTCGACACCACCTTCCTGGCCCCGCCCATGCCCGCTCGCGGTCACATCGGCTTCGTCTCGCACTCCGGGGCCTTCTGCGCCGCCATCATCGACTGGGCCCGCGAGCACGGCTTCGGCTTCTCGCGCCTGATCAGCCTGGGCAACCAGGCCGACGTCAACGAGACGGACATGCTGCCGGTGGTGGCCGCGGACGAGCACACGCACGTCATTGTGTTGTATCTGGAAGGGGTTGGGGACGGGAGACGCTTTGTCGAGGTCGCAAAAGAAGTGACCCGACAAAAGCCGGTCATCGCGCTCAAGGTGGGACGCTTCGAATCCGGACAGCGGGCTGCTGCCTCGCATACGGGCGCTTTAGCCGGCTCTGACACAGCTTATGCGGCCGCTTTCGAGAAGGCCGGCATCTTCCGCGCCGATTCCGCCGAAGAGATGTTCGACTGGGCTCAGGCGCTGGCGGCCTGGCCGATGACACGAGAGGTCGCCCTGAGCCTGTCGAAGGGCGACGACCAAGGTTGGAATGTAGCTGTTCTAACCAACGCTGGCGGCCCGGGCGTGATCGCCGCCGACGCGCTGGAAGTCAACGGGCTGTACATGGCGAACTTGTCGGATGAAACCGAAAAGGCATTGGCTGAAATGTTGCCGCCTGCCGCCAGCGTGCACAACCCGGTCGATATGTTGGCATCGGCCTCCCCGAGTCAGTACGCAGACTGTCTACAGATTTTGTTGGCCGACTCCCATGTAGATGCGGCCCTGGTCATCCTGCCGCCGCCGCCCATGTATCACACCGAGGAAGTGGCGGATGTGCTCATCCCCATCATCCACAAATCGGAGAAACCCATTCTGGTAGCGTTGTTAGGTTCAGAGTTGACCAAGGAAGCCGCCAGACATTTCCAGCGGGCGGATGTGCCGACGTATACTTTCCCAGAGAAAGCCGCATCCGCGTTGGGGATTTTGGCAAAAAGGGCGGAGTTCTTAAACCACGAAGGACACAAAGGGGCACAAAGAGAAAAAACCAAATCTTCGCGCTCTTCGCGTCTTCGCGGTTCAAATCTTTCGCCTGAAGAATTGGTTACCGCCTACGGCATCCCGACCGCGCCGATGAAACTTGCCACCAGCGCGGAGGAAGCGGCGGATATTGCACGTAGATTGGGCTTTCCCACTGGTCATGAAGATCGCTTCGCCGGACATCACCCATAAATCCGATATTGGCGGGGTTTTGTTGGATATTTCCAGCGAGCGCGAAGCATATAATGGTTACGCGCAGCTTATAAAAGTAGCCAAGGCTGCCAGGCCGGATGCGAAGATCGAAGGCGTGCACCTGCAACGACAGATCCCGCCGGGACAGGAAGTCATCCTGGGCGCGCTGCAGGACCCGCAGTTCGGGCCGCTGATCATGTTCGGTTCGGGGGGCGTCGAAGTGGAAGGGCTCAAGGATGTGGCCTTTGCTCTGGGACCCTTGACGCAGGCCGAGGCGGAGTCCCTGATGCGGCGGACGTGGGCGGGGAAAAAACTGGATGGTTTCCGCAACATCCCAGCTGTAGACAAGTCTGCTGTAGCGGAGGCTTTAGTCCGCTTATCCATATTAGCAAACGAACATCCTGAAATCGCTGAAGTCGAAATCAACCCCTTGCGAGTGCTCTCTCAAGGTGCGGTTGCAATTGACGTACGCATAAAGAACTAAATCCTTGCATTGTTTTTGCAAGGCGGGCTTTGTTTCGTATGTGCTATGATTTAAACACATCCCATTTTGGACAAATGATATGAATTTTTGGTGGGGCTGGCGAAAAGCACTTTTTGGTAAGATAGATCAGGACTATCGACAAGCTTTTCTCCGGGAAGACATAACTCTAATACGGATTATTATTACAATTGTCGCCGCATGGGCGTTTGGATTTATTTATGTGGAATATTTGGAGTTTCGTTTAAGTCTATCATTCTACCTGTTGGGGTTACTTCGTTTTCTCTTTATCAGCGCCTCGATTGGGCTGTTCATCAAATTACCCAAAATCAATGATTTAGACACGATTGATTTTGCCGTGTTCGCCTGGAGCATTGCCTGTGTGTTATTGATCTATGCCAGTAACCTGATTCGACATGACATATCTACAAAAAACATAAACGCTAATCTTGCAATCATTCTTGGATTTTATTTGATCGTTCCGAATCGGCAACTCTACAAGACAATACCAGTCCTGCTTGTCACAATAATCAGCTTGTATATCTTATGCATTTCTGGCGGCGCGAACTTCGGGGAACTGACGCAGCCCATCATCTTATCCTATATCAGCGCCATCATCGTTATGGATGTGGTTGGTTTTCTGGTATCAGTGCGGTCTGACGCACAGCGTTACCAACAATATCTGATCCAAAAGACCTTGATAGACGGGCATGCGCAGCTTAAGCAATTAGCCACCACCGACAGTCTGACAGGTATCCTTAACCGCCGCAGTTTCTTTGAATTGGCGGAAGTCCAGTTTGACCGTTTCAAGCGCTATAAAGAACACTTCGCCTTCGCCATCATCGATATCGATAACCTGAAAAAGATCAACGACACCTACGGACATCCCGCTGGCGATCATTCTATTCTGTTATTGACCGATACCATCAATGCGGAAAAACGCTCATCCGATATGATCGGGAGACTGGCAGGCGATGAATTCGGGATCATCCTGCCGAACACGGGCGCGGGCAGAACTTCAGACGTATTGATGCGCATGCAGGAAGTTTTAGAGGATACCGTTGTGGAATCGCCCAACGAACGGCAATTCCAGGTCAGTTTTAGTGCGGGGGTAACGGAAGTCAAAAAGACGGACGAATCCTTTGACGAGCTATACCGGCGCGCAGATAAGGCCTTGTTTGCAGCCAAACAAGCCGGGCGAAATCGCGTCGAAATCGGCTAAAGACAGCAGGAAAAGGTGTTGCGGTACAATTGCCGCCATGCCAGAACTCTCCGCACTGATTGATTACCCCATCAAAGCCTGTCGTGGTTTTGAAGTGGACGAGACGAACGTAGAGCGCATGGGTCTGGAACACGACCGCCGTATGATGGTGGTCACGCCCGAGGGACGCTTCCTCACGCAGCGGGAATACCCCAAACTTGCCCTCGTTACCCCATCCATTTCCGGCGAAAAGCTGACTCTCGCCGCCCCCATGATGGATGGTGTAACCTTCCCCATCCTGAAATCCGGCCCGACCTGTTTGGTGGACATCTGGCACAGCAAAGGTGTGTCAGCCGTCGACCAGGGCGAAAGGGCCGCCGAATGGTTTTCGGATTGGCTGGGCACGTCCGTGCGGCTGGTGCACATCGCAGACGGCTACCTGCGTCACCTCAACCAAAAATATGCTATCAAACCTGACGATCATACCGGCTTTGCGGACGGTTACCCGATCTTGCTAATATCGGAGGAGTCACTGGCGGATTTGAACTCGCGCCTGGAGACGCCCCTCCCGATGAACCGCTTCCGCCCGAATGTTGTGGTCAAGGGCTGCGAACCTTTCGCCGAGGATACGTGGAATCGCATCAAAATCGGCGGCCTGGAACTGGCAGTGGTCAAGCCGTGTGCGCGCTGCATGGTCACTACCATCGACAAAGAGACGCTGGCCAAAAGCAAAGAACCGCTCAAAACGTTGGCTTCCTACCGGAAGCAGGGAAGCGGGGTCATGTTCGGGCAAAATGCCATCCCATTAAACGAGAGCAGGCTGCGGCGGGGCATGAACGTGGAAATCCTGTCTACTAGGGAGTAACGCGCGAACCCGAACTGACATGCCTCGCCGTTGGATACAGCCATTCAGTACAAAATTGTCCTTTTCAGCCGCGTTCAAGTGTGGTTAAATGCAACTTATGACTCCCCTCTCGCGCCGTGACTTTCTCAAGCTCGGTGGCTTATCCTTGTTGAGCGCGGCTTTTTTCCCCATTCGAACCGGCTCCAATTGTGTACAAGGAACAATCCATTATCTATCGCATCAGCGATCACCATAACCATGTCGCTCTGACGTATGACGATTGTTATCTGGTCACCATGCTACATGAGTTGGAAGATACGTTGGACCAGAACCCCGAAGTGCGCATCACGTTATTCCCGGTCGGTGAGGCCCTGCTCAACAACCAGGGCAAGGACCCGGGGATATGGAAGCGCTTTTACGACAAGGGGCATGAGATCGGGTATCACTCTTTCGACCACACTGACCCGGAAGTGATGTCTGCGGAGGCTGTGGTAGCCGATTATGACCGCTGGCTGGATGCATTGCGCGAAGTGCTGGAGATCGAACCATCGGTGCACTTTGCACGCCCGCCTTACGGGAACACCAGCCAGTCCTTTTTGTATATGTGTGCCCAACGCGGAGTTGTGCCCACCATGTGGTCCACCGGCTGGGGTGGTCCGACCGAGAGCGTGGTCAATTACACCGTGCCGAAAATCCTGCCCGGTGACATCGTATTGCTTCATACCCGCCCGGAAGACATGGCAACCACAGCAGACGCGCTGCCCGAATTGGCGCAACGTGGCATCCAACCCGTTACTCTGACACGTCTGTATTTGAATTGGCTCAAAGAGCAAAATGAATCACAGGGCTGTTACGCAGACTCCCCATCCCTGATGCGCACCTGTATCGAATAGGACTCAGCAATTCTAAATTTGAATGAAGGAACGTGCTCTTGCTGGCTCGGATTGCCAAATTCGAAGCCAATCTTGCCGGATTTGGCAATCCGGCAAATCCATATTTAGAATTGCTGAATAGGACTAATTGGTGCTTGAAAAAACATCAATTATATGTGACAATAGAAGTGCCTCGCTTAGGATGCCCCCCTCATCCTGGGCGGGGCACTTTTTTTACCCTGACAAAATTTTGGATAGTCCCTCTCTTGGTGTGGTTGATTTTTGAACCGCAAAGAGCGCAAAGCTCGCAAAGATTTAAAAGGTTTCCTTTGCGTTCTTCGCGTACTTTGCGGTAAATTTGTTATGATTACCTTCCAACTACACGTAACAGGGAGACTACCAAGTTTTCCTAGAGCAAAGACGAATATTTATCGGCAAACAAGGCCGGTTGTCCGCCAGTGTGCCAGAACAAGACAGTCTCTTCTTTTTTGAAGTATCCCTTACGGATCAAGTCGATCATTCCCGCCGCGGCGCGCCCGGTATAAACAGGATCAAGTAGCAAGCCCTCGTATTTAGCAAACAGCTTTACGGCCTCACGTTCTGCATCGGTCAGCACGCCATAGCCGGCCTGGCAGTAGGCATCGGTCGCCATGATATCCTCGGGAGTAAATTCAATCCGTTCTCCGAGCAATTCCGACGCATCAGAAGCCAGAGCAGAAACATGCGATTTGAGCCACACTTCAGACTCATCGATGCTGATGCCCAACACCTTCCCGGTATAACCAAAGACGCGTTTGCCGAGGGTAAGCCCGGCGTGTGTTCCACCTGATGAAGTGGCAAAGACGATCCAGTCTGTTTTGATATCCTGCTTCATCAATTCTTCCACCGCGAAGGCATAGCCCAGCGCCCCCGTGGGGCTGGAACCGCCATACGGGACCAGATACGGCTTTTTCCCGGCCTGGACTGCTTTATCATAGGTTTCCTGCAAGATGCGGTCACGGTCGGCGCGGTCGGTTACGTTGACGATTTCCGCGCCGAACATTTCATCCAGCAACAGGTTGGCGGAGGGTTGCGAAGGCAGATCGCCGGTCAAGACAAGCGTACATTCCAGCCCAAAGCGCGCGGCAGCGGCGGCGGTCTGCCGGCAATGATTGGACTGGATCGCACCGGCCGAGATCAACATCTTGGCTCCCTGTGACTGCGCTTCAGCCACCAGGAATTCCAGCTTACGCGTTTTATTACCGCCGAAGGCCAACCCGGTCTGGTCATCGCGTTTGATCAGCAGGGTTGGGCCACCGAGATATTCGGACAGTCTTGGCATTTCTTCTACACGAGTGGGTAGGTGGGCAAAATGCAAACGTTGTACCATGATATAGGGACTCCTTTTATCCACTAAGGACACGAAGAGAGCTATTATTATCTCAGGGAAAACTGGAACGCGAAAGGCGCGAAAACGGCAAATAGCGCGATTTTTTATTTCGTTTTCGCGTTATTCGCTTCATTTGCGACATTCGTGTTAAAACATTCTACTCATAACGCCTGATCAATCAAGTCGCGGCTTTTACGCTATTGTCTGCCGAGTCCGGACCTTGCCGCGCGAGCGCATCACATCTAACGCGCGCGGGATAACTTCCGAATACATCTTGTACCAGAACGGTCTGGACGTGAAGTCCCAGGCGCCGAGCGTGCGCACCACCTGCCCACCTAGGCCTTCCTTGAAGCGGAATACGCCCCACATCGAGTCACTCTCGTTGAACTCGTCTGGCGCGCCCCACAGGTCGTAGAGGCTGCACCCCGCTGCCCTGGCCCGCCGCATGGCTTCCCATTGCAGCAGGTAATTCGGCATTTTCTCACGGTGGACTTCACGCGACATGCCGTAAATATAATATGCGCGCCCGGCAAAATAAAAGACGAATATCGCTGCCACCGGTTCACCGTCCACTTCGGCAATCAAGGGCTCACAGGTCGGCGCTTCAGACGCCATAAAAGTCTGCCAGACGGTTTGATAATAGCCTTCATCGCGAATGACAAAACCGTCCCGCAGCGACGTTTCGGCATACATTTTGTACAGCATGAGCAAGTCACCCTGGTTGCCTACGCGCACCGTGACGCCCTTCTTGCTCGCCAGGCGGACGTTGTAACGCGTTTTCTGTTTCATGCGTGCCAGCATCTCATCTTCCGAGGGAGACAGATCGATCATGACGGTGTTGCGGAACTGGATCTGATCCGACGAGAACCTCCACCCCCGCCGCTTCAAAGCGGACATCACAGCCTGCCCGCCGTTATTTTGACGTTCACCCACCCCAACATCGGGAGATGTTGGACTCCACTCAGGCATTCCAGTTCCCAGCACCACATCTGGGTCGATTTTTAGGAAGATTGCGCCCTGTTTCTTTGCAAAGGACTGCAAATCATCCAGCACACGTTCCCGCAACAATTCATCCGACCAATCCATCAACGGACCTTTGGGGACATACAAAATATTCAGACGCGCCGCAAAGCCACCGATGGGAATGCGGCGTTTGAGCACCATTGCGGCAGCAATAACGTCTGACAAGTCCAACCTGTCCAACTGGTCCGACATGTAAGACTGGTAAGACGTGTTAGACCAGGCAATGTAGGTCGGTTCCCAGCCGTACTTCGCCTTGACCTGCGACCATTCCCAGGTTTGTAATAAATGGGGATTTGGCAAACTGGTAATCAAATTGTCCCATTCACCAGCGTTGCCGCGAAATGGCTGCATTATCCCACCTCCCGGCCAGCCATGCGCCACAGATACATCCTGTAAAGCAGGGGATTGTAAACACGATCCAACGCCTGTGCAGCGCGTTTCAATTCGCCGCCAAAACCACGCTTGAAGCGATACACACCCCATAAGCCGTCGCTACGCTCAGTAAAATGCGCTTCAAGTGTTTCTTTGTCTTCATCGGGAACGCCCCATAGATCGTATTCCTCCGCACCTTTGGAGCGTGCCCAGCGCATGGCTTCCCATTGCAGCAGGTAGGTCGGCATGCGGTTGCGCTCCTGGTCGTTAGAGGCGCCATAGACATACCAGGCGCGTCGTCCACGCACAAAAACCATCAGCGCCGCCAGCGGCCTGTTTTCGTATTCAGCCACCAGCAATTCGGCCATGCCAGTCGGGTGGAAAAGTTCATAGGCCCGCTGGTAATATTCCAGGCTGTGAACCCCGAAGCCATCTCTTCCGCTGGTGACCAGCATCATCTGGTGGAAGGCGGGCAGATCATCCCAAGGACGCACAGCCACGCCTTTTTTCTGGGCCAGGCGGATATTGTAGCGTGTCTTCTGTTTCATGCGGGCCAGGATCTCGTCTTCGGAGCCACATCAAGTCAACGACGATGGTGCGAGGGGGTTGGATATTGTGAGTAGATGTGCGAAATGCGATGTGCGACGTATCAAGTGAATCGGTTTCACTTTTCCAAGCATCGAGTTCGATTTTGAGAAATACGGCTCGATGTTCGCGGCAAACCGCATCAACTTCTGCCCAGAATTTTTCACTAAACGTTGATCCTTGATCGCTCAAGGCGGGTTTTGGCAAATAGGCCAGAGTCAGGCCGAGGGGCAGATGACGGAACAGGATCTGCGCACCAGTCCCATCGTCAAGGATGAAGCGGACCGGGTCCCAGCCAAAGGCAGATTTTAGCTCACCCCACTCCCCCGTCTGGAGGAGATGTACATCGGGATGGTTTGATAGAAAGGTATTCCAATCAGTGAGGGATACTTCGGGCATGGTCTCGATACGTGCTTCGACGAGCTCAGCACAACTCATTCTTGATATTTAAACGATAGAAGTGATGTCAGGCGGCGGGGTCGAGCGGACGGCGGCGCTGGGGATGACTTCGTCCAGCACGCGGATGATGGTCTCGACTTCGCCCTGACGGGCCAAGCGTTCAAGCTGCTCGATCGCAGCAGTAAGCCGCTGACTATCCACCTCTTCGTCTTCCTTAGAGCGGAAGATTTCGGAATGCGCCGTGGGCTGGAAGTTCGTGCCCTGCTCCCACAGGTCTTCGCTCAACTTCTCGCCGGGACGGATACCTGTGAACGCGATTTCGATGTCACGCCCCGGTTCCAGCCCAGACAGGCGGATCAGGTCTTCGGCCAATTCCAGAATGCGCACCTGCTCGCCCATGTTCAGGATAAAAGCCTCGCCGCCCTGCCCCATAGCCGAGGCTTGTAAGACAAGGTGAACCGCTTCCGGGATGGTCATGAAGTAGCGTTCCATATCCGGGTGCGTGACCAAGACCGGGCCGCCGCGCGCGATCTGGGATTTGAAGAGCGGCACGACCGAGCCACGGCTGCCCAATACATTGCCAAAGCGAACCACCGTAAAGGCGCGTCCCGTGCGCTGGGCCGCATCGATGACCATCATCTCTGCCAGGCGTTTGGTGGCGCCATAAACGTTGATGGGCTTGACAGCTTTATCCGTCGAAATCAAGACAAAGCGTTCAACATCGAAGTTAGTTGAAACTTGCACAACATTACGCGTTCCAACCACATTGTTGGTTATGGCTTCCTCAACGTTGTATTCCATCAACGGGACATGTTTGTGTGCCGCAGCATGGAATACGACTTCCGGATAGTGAGCCTGGAATATTGTATTTAAGCGAGATAAATCGCGCACATCCGCAATGACAGGATGGATTGAAAGGCTGCCATAATCTTCCTGCAACTCCAGCAGGGCTTCGAAGATGCTGTTCTCGCCATGTCCCAACAAGACCAGTTCGGCGGGTCCCCAACGCGCCACCTGGCGGGAAATTTCGCGACCGATCGAGCCACCCGCGCCGGTGACCAAAACGCGTTTTCCACTCAAACTGGAACCGATTAATCTGTCGTCGATTTTTGCGGGCTCGCGACGTAACAGGTCGGTAATGTCGACTTCGCGCAAACGGCTGACGCTAACCTTGCCGCCGATCAATTCATAGATACCCGGCATCGTCCGAGAAGGGATGCCCTTCAGTCGGCAAACATCCGTCACGGTGCGCACAATTTTTCCTGGAGCAGAAGGGATGGCAATGATGACCTCATCCACTTGCCGGTTATCCAGCACGTTGGAGAGATCTGATATTCTTCCAATCACAGATACGCCGTAAATTTCATGTCTTTGCTTAGCCGGATCGTCATCCAAAAAACCAATCGGCAACAAATTGATCTGAGAAGACTTCTGAAGTTCACGCACGACCAGAGCACCGGCATCCCCTGCGCCAATAACCAGGACCCTGTTCCTCTTGCCATTACGAGCAGATGCAGACTGTTCAGACAAAATGCGCAACGCAAAACGGGAACCGCCGATCAGCACCAGCGAGAGCAACCAGTCAATGCCCAACGCAGAACGGGGCATACCGGGTACCACCCAACCGAAACTGAGCAACAAAAGCATGACGCCGGATGTTACAACAGAAGCGGCCGTGACCGCAATGGTGATCAATCGCAATTCGCTGGTGCTGGCATAGACCCATAAGCGTCGATACAGTCCAAAGGCAAAATAGACCGGCACCTTGGTCAATAAAGCCACGACCATCATGATCACAAGGGCTGGGAAGTAGAACGGTAACTGCTCCGCATCGAAACGCAATGCAAAGCTGCCCATCACGGAGATGAGGATCAGTGCCAAATCCCCCAAGAGCACATAACGGTTGCGGACATTGATACGTGGGCGTGGCCCTATGCCTGCATCCATGCAACCGTCTCCTTCAGTCCCTCATCGAGAGTCACTTCGGATCGAAAACCGATTGTCCGCGCAGTAAACTCTGGGCTGCCTACCGACCGATAAATATCACCCGTGCGCGGTTCAGCAAAGACCGCTTCAAGAGCATTCGGGAACAAATCGTACAGCACTTCTAGCAAATCCAATAAACGCGTCTCTTGCCCGGTACAAACGTTGAAGACCCGCCCGGGAGCATTCGGGTGTTCGGATGCTACCAGATTGGCACGCACCACATCGCGCACATTGATCAAATCCCTTGTCTGGCCGCCATCGCCAAAAATCGTTATGGGCTTGCCATCCAGCAGGCGCCGCACAAATATCGGAACAGCGGCAGCATACATCGAATCCGGTCGTTGGCGCGGGCCGTAAACGTTGAAATAACGCAACGCCACCACATCCAACCCAAAAGCTTGCGTATACAACTGGGCATAGATCTCATCCGTCCGCTTGGAAGCGGCATAAGGTGAAAGGGATTGCGTTGGTGTGGTCTCTTCCAAAGGCAACGCATCCGATTCTCCATAAACCGCCGCGCTTGAAGCGACGACAACTCGCCTTACCCCGGCCTCTCGGGCTGCATCGAATAAACCGACCGTAGCAGTTACATTGACGTCGAAACAATCCTGCGGCTTTTCCATGGATTCGGGGACAGAGATAAAGGCTGCTTCATGGAAAACCACATCTACCTCTCGAACAGCAGTCCGTACGAAGGCGCGATCCCGCAAGTCTCCTTCATGGACCTCGAACCTGCCAGCGCTAAACTGCTCAGTTAGGTCCGCCAGGTTTTCCCGTTTGCCCGTTGAAAAATTATCGAGGACGCGCACATTCGCGCCCTGTTCAAGCAAGGTGTGAACAATATGAGAACCAATGAACCCGGCGCCGCCAGTGACGAGATATCGCATTATCTTCCACTCCGGCTTAGCACTGTACTGATAGTACGCAAAACGATATTTATGTCCATAGCAAGGCTACGATGTTTGATGTAATACAGGTCATATTCGATCTTCACTTCAGTATCTCGCACCGTGGCGACATAACCATAATTGATCTGGGCCCATCCGGTCAAGCCCGGTTTCGCAAGCAAGCGAGCACGATAAAAGGGAACTTGTTTCTGAAATGCCTGCACCAGTTCAGGACGCTCAGCGCGTGGCCCGACCAGGCTCATATCTCCCCGTAAAACATTCCAAAATTGCGGTAATTCATCCATGTGGGTGACACGTAAAAAATTGCCAATGCGTGTTACGCGCGGATCATTCTCCTCTGTCGGCCGTACTTTCCCGTCAGCTTCTGCATCCTTTCGCATGGTACGGTATTTATAAATCTTAAATTGCCTTCCACCCTGCCCCAGGCGCGGTTGAGAGTAAAAAATTGGCAACCCGTTATCGATGAGAATTGCCAACGCCACAAAAGGGAACAAGATAAAGAAAATCAACAGACCAGCCAAACCGCCTATGAAATCCAGCAAACGCTTGACCAGCAAATACATGCCACTGACCCGTGCCTGATCGGTGAAAGATCGAATGATCCAGTCTGATTCCAGGTGGTGGATGGGCACACGTCCGGTCATCTCTTCATAGAGCGTGGGCATACGCGTCACTTCAACGCCTTGTTCCTGAGCATCTAATATGGTTTGAAAGGTCGTACCCTGTATCTCACCACTGACCGCAACAACGAGATCAGTTATCTTATAAGTTTCGATAATATCCAACAATTCAAAACTTTGACTGATGATTGGAAAGGTCAAAACAGATTTACCCAGCTTCTGGGGATCATCATCTACAAAACCCACTAAATTAAAGGGGGGCGGTTTTTGAGCTCGATAAACTTCCGCAAAGGTATGGCCGGCCTTTCCGGCACCGACCACCAAATAGTGGCGTAACTGTCCGGAAGAAGTATAAAAACGAATATAGAGCGAGCGCCACAACAAAGTCAAAAAGGATGCATACAGCAGGAAAGCACCAACGCCAATACGCGGCAAAGAATTGGGATCGGCCCGGATAATAAAAACCAGAGAATAGATCACAATTCCCACGAACGCAGCAATGGCTATGCCTCGTATCGTTTTACGCCAATTTGCGGCCGTATGCGGCTCGTACAATTCGATCATCAACAAAAACCAGGCTAGCGGAAGTAGATAAAACCAGTACGGGATAGTGATGTTCTGCAGCAATTGCTCAACGACTTTTGGCTTAAAGTTATCTGCCAACAATATGTAGCGCTGGTATTCACGCCAAGTATAAATCGCGGCAAAAACTGAAGAAACAGACATCAACAAATCGCCTGCGAACAAAAGCGCGCGATGTTCGCTTGGCTGCAGGCGCAAACGCGAAGGTTGATGATTAGCCATGCTTTTGTTTTTCCAATAATGACATAAATAAGCTCCACAGGAAACCGCCGCCCCAAGCCAGGTGCATCGTGGCAATGGAAAGTGGTAATCCTATGAAAAGATATATTTTTCGTTGGCGCCAAGCGGACAGCAGGCCCGCCAGCAAAAGTACTGTACCATATATTGCAAGCTCCAGTGACAGGAGCCAACCCGCAAGCGGCCACCATGCCAGCACAGTCAGTCCGAGCAGGCTGGCAACAAACAGTGGTGGCAGGCCTTGACGCCAGCGTAAGGTATCTGGATAGCGGCGCAACATACGGAACTTCCAATAGCCGTAGCGCCAATATTGGCGAACCAACTCTCGCAGCGTGGAACGGGCATAATAAACGGTGACAATTTCCGGGTCCAGCCAGACGCGCCCACCGGACCGACGGATGCGCGTATTGAACTCGTAGTCCTCATTCGAGAGTAGGGTCTCGTCAAACAACCCAATTTTATCAATCAAAGAGCGACGGAAGGCGCCAAACGGCACAGTATCCACTGCCGAAGCCTGCGCACCGATGCGGTATCCGGCGTCTCCTACCCCCAGCGGATGCGCAGCAGCGACCGCAATCGATTCAGCCATCCAGCTTTTACCACCGGGTTTGATCTCCCACACGCCGCCGACGTTATCGCCCAGGCCCGCATCGAGGGCTGACAGGCAACGCTCCACGTATTCAGGATAAGGCCGGGAATGTGCGTCCATGCGAATGATCGTCCCCCCAACCGAAGCTAGAATAGCGCAATTGATCGCCGAGGGAATACTGCGACCGGCATTATCTACTATGCGTAAGACCAAATCAGGGTGTTCATTCTGAAAGCCCGTAATCACCTCGCGCGTGGTATCTTCCGAAAGGCCGTCCGCGATCACGACTTCCATTTCCGCGCGTGGATAGCCCTGATGGTATATAGCTTCCAGCAGTTGACGAATGGTTGCCTGTTCGTTGTAGCAGGGAATAATAATTGATACACGTGGCGACATAAAAGTCTTACGACCTGTATAGGAAGTATACAGGCTTCGCGCAATCCGCGATGGGGTTTATTTCTTTCGATGCAGAAGGGTAGTTGCCGCAGGTTGAACAAGAGGCAAATTTACATTAAAGGTCGTCCCTAGCCCCTCCTGGCTACGAACTGTAATTCTACCACTATGTGCAGCCACAATCTCGTGCACGATTGCCAGGCCCAAACCGGCCCCGTGCTTTTTTCCACCCGGGCGAGACAGGTCCGCCTGATAAAAACGCTCAAAGATATGCGGCAGCGCATCGGCAGGGATGCCGGCTCCGGTGTCAGCCACGCGGATTTCCATTTCAATTTGGGTTGGCAGAACCTGCAAGGTCACCTGCCCACCAGCGGAGGTGTGGCTGAGGGCATTATCGACCAGGTTGGTGAAAACCTGCGCCAGCCTGTCACCGTCAGCGACCAGGGTCGGTAGATCGGGCGGTGAATCCAAGATCAGATTGATCCCAGCTTTTTGAGCCTGCAAGCTGAATTTTTCAACGATACTGTCCAATAATAATCGTAAATCTACCGCACTCATCTTGAGATCGGCTGTGCCAGCATCCAGACGGGCCAGGTCGAGCAGGTCCAAGACCATACGGTGCATACGCCCCGTTTCATTGTAAATGACTTCTGCGGCCTGTTTCTGTTCGACAGGCGTGCTAGCAGTGCCATCTAAGATAGCCTGTGCAAAGCCCTGGATAGAGGTAAGCGGTGTTTTCAGTTCATGCGACACATTGGCCACAAAATTGCGCTGCGAGGTTTGGCTGCTGTGCACACGTGCGATCATGGCGTTGAACGCGCGTGTCAATTCACGCACCTCGCGTGGGCCATGCTCCGCGACGGGTTTGATTTCGGTGATAGGCACGTGCTGCGAAGCTGCCACAAGCTGCTGGAGTGGATCTGCTACCCAGCGCGCTACAACAAAAGCCAGTACTAACGAAAGCAATAAGGCAATACCTCCACCCCGCACGAAAATAGGCAACAACTCGTCTCGCAAAATATTCATCAATGGCACAAGCGGACGTGGAGCGGCCACAATAAGAATCGTACCGTCATTCAATGACTGGCGCGAATACAACCAGAGTTTGCCGGTCGCATCGCGCACGCTTGGGATCGGGCGGTTGATAAGCGTTTTCCTGGGTAAATTGATCCCCGGCTGCGAGGGATCTGTGTCTTTGAGCAAGTTCCCATTTCCGTCGAACAACAGGATGCGCACATCGAATGCGCTCGCCGCACGATCCATTGCTGTCGACACGTTCCCCCCGAACAAATCGCCCTGACGATTGACAATGCCTGTTTGCACTGTTCGTAAGCGAACCAGGGTTTGGCGATATAACAGTGGATTGCGCCACAGGTAGAAACCAAACGCCACAGCCATCACTCCCAGGGCTGTGGCGACCAGAATAGCATAGCTCAACCACAGGCGAGCACGGAGCGAAGTAAACACGGCCTTACCCCGTCTCGCGAGGAGAGGGGGAAACAATCAGCTTATAGCCCACCCCGGTTACCGTCTCGATCTTTACCAAGCCGCCATCCATTTTCCTACGCAAGTGCGCAATGTGTACGTCTACAGTACGGGTTTGCCCGAAGAAGTCAAACCCCCAGGCTTGTTGCAGCAACTGCTCGCGGGTGAAAACGCGCCCCGGCTGTTTCGCCAGGGTCAGGAGCAAATCGAATTCCTGGGTACGCAGGTCGAGGGTCTGCGCTGCGAGGCGGGCTTCGCGACGGGTGGGGTCGATGACCAGGTCGCCCAGAGAGACGGGTGTCTCGCCTATGGTGGATTTTCGCTCCCGGCGCAGAATGGCTTTCACACGCGCTACCAATTCGCGCGGGTTGAACGGTTTGGTCAGATAATCATCCGCGCCGAGTTCGAGGCCGAGCACCTTATCGATGTCGTCGTCGCGGGCGGTCAACATCAAAATAGCGACCGGATCATTTTTGGCACGCAACTGACGACAAACCTCGAACCCGTCCAACCTCGGCAACATGACATCCAACACGATCAAGGCCGGGCGTTGGCTTGCTACCGCTTCAAGAGCCGATTGCCCGTCCCCAACTGCCGCCACGCGGAAGCCGTCGCGTTCCAGGTACATGCGCGCGAGTTGGATGATGGACGGTTCATCGTCCACAAGCAGGATCAGGTCGGAGGGCATGATGCAGCAATCAGTCGGCGTGATCGGGCGCGACCAGCGCAATGGTTTCGATCTCTACAGCAACGCCCTTGGGCAGAGCTGCCACCGCCACAGTGGAACGGGCAGGTGGATTTTCGGAGAAGAATTCGGCATAGACAGCGTTCATCTTGGGAAAGTCGGCCATATCGCGCAGGAAGACGGTGGTCTTGACCACGTAATTCAGCCCCGAATTGGCCGCTTCCAACACCTGTTTCAAATTATCCAACGCTTGACGAGTTTCGGCTTCCACGCCGCCGCTGACCATTTCCATGGTAGCTGGGTCGAGGCCGATCTGCCCGGCAGTGTAAACCATATTTTCGGTACGTACAGCCTGCGAATATGGACCGATGGCCTGTGGCGCTTTGTCCGTATGGATAATTTTCTTACCCTCAGTTGTGTTCATACATCACTCCTTAAAGTATTCTCAATAGCATTGTCAGTACTTTACGAAAACCAAAAGAATTCCCGAAAATAGGGGAGCGGGCGTACGCCCGCTCCCCTATTTTCGGGCTTCTACCAGTTACTATCGTGACCTACTGATTGTGATTGTAAGCCAACTGAGGGGAAAGGTCAAAGTAATGGCTAACCGCCAAGGTGCCACGTTCGCCAAGAGTCATTGGCCTTGGCGTTATATGAAGAACCTTGGCGGTCTTCGCGGCTTGGCGGTTCGAATGGGTAAAGCGTATTTATCCCTACGCGCCGGATATATCCGCGGGGCGGTGCGCATCACGGAAGGCTTTGATAGCTTCGCGCAGAGCCTTGCCAGGTTCGCCAATGATCCCACGGACTTCTTGTATTTTGTCGTGCAGTTCCTTGACCGTTTCCATGGCCTTCTCATGGTCAGTGACCTTGCCATCGGCATCGAATCCCTGGTGGGAGTTGATGATACCTTTGGCGCTTTCATACACCGGATGCGCATTCTTGAGGGCTTCTTCAAAGGCATCCAGAGCAGCTTGTAAGGCAGTGGTGTCTTTGCCATTTTCGTTCATCCGGTCGATCAGGTTCTGGAATCTTTCGGCCATCCGGTCAGCGCGGTCGAGTACCTGCCCCTGGCGCTCGTAGACTCGCTGTAAGCGTGCCCAGACTCGTTCGAGACGCTCATTAGAAAGCTGCGTACCATCGGCAGGCGGGTTGGTTGGATCATTCAGTCCGGATGCGGAAACGCTTGCCACTGGCAAAGCGGCCAGCGAGAGAGCAGCAACCAGGGCTATCAGGATAGTCTTCTTGAACAGGCTAGAAAGTTTGATCATGGTTATCTCCTTTTCATGTTTATGCTGTTCATTTTAGGAAGGAGTGGTTATCGCCGTATAGCGAGGATGTAAATTCTGTGTAAAACCTGGAAATACAAAAAAGCCGCCAAAATGGCGGCTGAGGGTGCTCTGCATTGTCTACTCACGTTTCAAGAGCAGCATGGTCAAATCGTCGGATTGGGCTTCATCGCCAACAAATCGGGCCAAATCGGCTTCGATGGCTTGCAAAAGGCGTTCGGCGGATTTGTCCTGTCCAGCCTGCAAGGCAGCGAGGATACGTTCTTCGCCAAAAATATCACCGTCGGGAGAAAAAGCTTCGTTCAAACCATCCGTATAGAGCAAAAGGATATCACCTTGTTTCAGTTTGATCCTGCGCTCTTCTACTTCTTCGCCTTCTAAGACCCCCAGGGCCATACTTGTGCGCGTCAGGCGCTCCACCTTGCCAGCGTGCTTCAACCACAGCGGCGGATTATGTCCCGCATTGGCATAGACCAGTTCCCCGCTTTCCGGATAGAGCACTGCATATACCGCCGTAACGAACATGCCTTGTTCTGTATCGGGGATGAGCAAGTCATTGACACGGCGTAAGGCTTCGGCTGGCAACTCGGTCTCGATAACGGCGGCATGCACGAGCGTACGTGTGAGCGCCATGAAAAGCGCCGCCGGGACACCCTTGTCGGCCACGTCAGCGATGAACAGGCCGATGCGTTTGTCGGGTAATTCCATCACATCGTAGAAATCACCGCCTACCTGACGCGCCGTCAACCAACGGGCTGCCAAGTCCCATCCAGAAAGGATTGGCAGCGTTTCCGGGATGAAGGTCTGTTGGATCTGGCGGGCAAGTTGGACCTCGGTCTCGAGGCGTTCGCGGACCACCATCTCTTCCTGCAAGCGGTCATTCTGGATTGCGAGGGCTGCCTGCTGCGCGATGCCATTGATAATGTCCAGGCGACGGGCGCGGAAACGCAGGCCGCCAGGAGCTTCCTGTACCAGTAAAACCCCGAAGATGTCATTCTTGATGAGCAGCGGTACAGCCAGGAGTAATTCACGATTGCCAGCCAGGGCTGCGTTTTCCGAAGCTTCATCCAGGGCTTCTTTCGTCATCCGATCTTCCAAAGATTCGGTCTCATCGACAGGGATCGCCAATAAGCGCGCCTGATCGCGAGCAGCATCCAACAGAGGCGCGGCGTTCAAAGGATACTCACTGTCCCAAAAGTCAATCTCATCTTCTTCGGAAAGGCCATATTCTTCATATGGGCAGAAAGCCTCTTTGTCAGGATCCCAAAGATACAAAACACAACGGTCAACGCCCACCAGGATAGGCATGATGCGGATGATCGTGCCCAGGATCTCATCGAGATCGTTCAGGCTGACGACAGCCTGCGCCACCTGTAACAAGGCCGCCGATGCATAGGCTTGTTCCTGCGCCGAATCATACAGACGGGCGTTTTCGATCGCTACAGCGGCATAGCTGGCAAAGGTGGTGGTCACGGCCTGGGCTTCATGACCATAACGCCCAGGCGTGGAATGTGCCAGAGTCAAAACGCCGACAGGTTGGTCACCGACACGCAAGGGTGCGGCAATGGATGAATAATCTTCATCAAACTCGGCAGCCAACCCGGAAGGCCACATGGTGTCACCAGAGCGGCGTATGACCGGCTGCTCGGAAATCAAAACGCTCATCATAGCAATGGAGGCTTCAGGCGAGTTGTGGCGCGCTTCTTCCAAGGAGTCGCCATCGCAACCGTTTACCGCAGCCAGATACAAATCTCCATCTTCGAACAGCCATATGGCCGATACATCCACCGGAAGGGTGTTATTTAGCTCCGCAAGGATTTCATCAAGCACCTGCTCTACGCCTACGTTTGCAGAGAGCAAAACTGCCACTTCGCGCAAACTGTCGGCCACCTGGCGTCGCCACTGCTCCGAGGAATACAGGTCAGCATTGTGGATGGCTGAAGCGATGTTATCCGCCACTGCTTCGAAGAGCATGCGATCATCCTCGCTGAAGGCATTTAGTTTATCGCTCTGCACATCCAGGATACCCACTACTTCCTGGTCGAACAACAAGGGAACACATAATTCCGAGCTCGTATTATCGGGTAAAAACGGCGAACTAACATAACGCTCATCTTGAATGACATCGTTTGCGAGAATCACTTCACCGGTCCGCGCCACCCAGGGAATGATGCCTTGTTGAGCATCCAAGGGGATCGCATACCCCTCCTGCTTTTGGCTGCGCGTGCCGCTGCCAGCCTCATAAATGATCAGCCGGCGGTTGGGATGCACGGTAAACAAATGTGCATAAGGGAAGCTGAACTTTTCATGGATAAGGTCAACAGCCTTGTGCATGACATTGCTCAAATCCAGCGAAGAAGTGACTGCATCGCTCACCTCGGCGATCAACGCCAATTGGTTCGCACGATGGCGCAAGTCGCTGTACAGTTGCGCACCTTCCACAGCGCGGGCGATATTAGCTGCCAACGCATCCAGGATCAACAAGTCATTGGGATGAAAAGCGGGCAGTTGGTCACTCTGGACATCCAAGACCCCCAGTACCCGGTCTTCAAGCTTCAGCGGCAAAACGACTTCGGATTTGGTCTCTGGCAGGTTGGGAATGAACCGGAAGCGCTGATCAACCCGGACATCATCTACCACGATGCGTTCACCCACCTGAGCGGCCTGCCCAATCAACCCCTGACCGAGTTCTACATCTAGCGGGCTCTGCACCTTGCGACGGCCTTTGCGCGGGGCAGAGGCGCTGGAGCGGAAATGCAACTTTTGCTCGCCCGGCTCGCATGTAAAAATACTGACGTAATAATAATGAAAGGTCTTCTGGATCAGTTCAGTCACACGGCGCGCCAGTTCGTCCACATCCATGACGTTAGCGATCTGGGCGCTGACTTCGCGTACCAGGTTGAGCTGGTTCAAACGGAAGCGTTCTACAGCCACGCGATGTGCGGCAAATAACCCCACTGAAATAATAGTAGACAGTACCTCGAGAAGCTCTAGCTCTTCTTGTGGAAAGGCCTCTTTGTCCGAGCGGCTAACCTGCAGCACACCCAGCGTTACTCCCTGGTCTTCGAGCGGGAAAGCGGCGCAGATTCCGTTAGAGCTATCTTTTGGAGAAGACACGTGAAAAATCGGCTTGCCCGTATGAAAGGCTTCACGCATGCTGTCCAATTCCGGTTCGGGTGGAAAAAGGGACTCTTCGTCATGATCGGGCAAACGGAAGAGGCTTTCGTGCAACCACACATCCACTTTACCGGCGACCAGACGCCGGGTCATGTTAATGATGCGATCTCGTTGGGCAGCCAGCGAAGTAATGCCGACTAATTGTTCTCCAAGTTCAGCAAGCGCTCGCCAGTCTGATGATTCAGGAGAACGGGTTGCGGCGCTCACCCGCCAACTCCTGTCCGTTTGATCATTGTCAGGACATTACCCGCATCAGCAGACGACACGTATGAAACTTCATCCATCAACTTGCGCATCAGGTACATCCCCAGTCCGCCAATCTTGCGCTCAGAAAGGTCAGCTTTGACATTTGGTTCAGGCACGCTGGAAGGGTCAAAAGATTTTCCGTGATCGCGCATAACAATTTTCAATTCGGTGTCAGAAATACTACAGTCTATTTCAATTTTACCGTCCCCCAAGCCAGCGTACGCATGTTCGATAATATTGGAACTGGCTTCGTCGGCTGCCAGTTGAATCGAATAAATCTCTTTATTCGAGAATCCGCCCTGGCGCGCTACTTCTCCGACGAATTCCCGGATTTCATCCAGGTTATCAAAATTGGCATCGAAGGTAATTTTGCTCATCTTGGAAGTCAAAAGCCGCCTACATCCCGCAGACGGAGGCGGCTTATTTTTGAGAAACGCAAAACTATTTCAACGGGTTAAAAATTGCCGACTGCTTCAACAGGATCGGCAAAGGTTTTGAAGAGTTCGGTGAACCCGGCCAATTCCAAAGCTTCATGGATACGCTCGGTCACAGCAGCCAGAACAATCTCACCCCGGTTGTATCGCTTGCAAACACGCTGACTCGCGATCAGGGCTCGAAAACCAGCGCTCGACATATATTCCAAGCCACTCATATCCAGTACGATCTTGTATCGACCATCACCGGTAATGGCTTCAAGCGTCTCGGTCAACTGAGGCGC
This sequence comes from uncultured Chloroflexia bacterium, assembly GCA_963785535.1. Classification (GTDB taxonomy): domain Bacteria; phylum Chloroflexota; class Anaerolineae; order Anaerolineales; family Villigracilaceae; genus JAABUE01. The sequence continues at coordinate 40,324 of CAWAVQ010000011.1, forward strand.
CGTGCTGCTATCAACCCGCCCACTCACAACGACCATATCACAATTTTTGAACTGCTTGGCTGTAATTTCCATCTTGATTCCTCCACGGATGAGGTTCTTATAAAGTGGAAAAATTATAACATGACTGATTATAGTAAGAAGAGTGCAAAATCAGGAGATTTTGGCTTCAGAATCCAACATTCCTTAAATCAATACAATTGTCGCACTGGTCATTATTTCCCGGTTGTGGCAAAATACTCCCATGCCCCGTTGGCTCTCCATTCTCATTGCTGCAATACTTGGAATTACACTTGGATTGGTCTATGGTTGGAAGATTAATCCGGTTCAATATACCGACATCACTCCTGACGCCCTGCGCATTGACTACCGGACCGATTATGTGCTCATGGTCGCCGAAGCCTATCGCACCGAACAGGACCCTGCGCTGGCTGCCCGGCGATTGGCTGTTTTGGGCAGTGAGTTGCCTGCCCTGCTTGCCGAAGAGGCTTACAACTATGCACAGCAATCCGCCTACTCCCCAGATGACCTGAGCCTCATCCAGGAATTGGACATCGCCTTACAAGCCTGGCAGCCCATCCCAGGAACAAGCTTGCCATGACGATAAAACGCTTCCCCTGGGCATGGCTGTTCGCAATTCTCGCAGGCTTTGGTGTTGGATTATTCTACGCCTGGGTCGTCTCCCCCATTAAATATGTGGATGCAGAACCCCATGCCCTGCGAGACGATTTCAAAGACGATTACCGCTCCGCTATCGCTGCCGCTTACGCCTCCAACCCGGACCTGGAACGTGCCCGCGCTCGTCTGGCATTGCTCGGCGATCCGGACCCATCCCAGGCTTTGGCCGCCCAGGCACAACGTATGCTGGCAAGTGGGGAGTCTCCCGAAGCCGTTCAACAGGTTGCCATGTTGGCTTCCGTTTTGCAGGGACAAGTAGCCGCCAATCCACCTCTCGCAGCGACTGCCACCTCAACCAATAGCAATGATACGACACCGCAAGTCGTAGATTCACCAGCGGCCAACACGGCCACGCCTGTGGTTGAAACATCGGAGCCAACTTCAGAAACTGAACCTACCAGTATATCGGTCCCGCTGCTGACGGCCACGCCCAGGCCTACCAGCACACCAACGCCCACCCTGGGCGCGCCATACCAACTGGTAGGACAGGACACCGTCTGCGATACGGAACTGGCGGAAGGCTTGCTGCAGGTGATGGTAACCAACGCCACGCGGAAACAAGTCCCCGGTGCAGAAATCATCATCACCTGGAACTCCGGGGAAGAACATATCTTCACCGGCCTGAAACCCGAACTCGGTTACGGCTATGCCGATTTCCTGATGGCACCCGATGTAACTTATTCCGTCCGCATGGCAGATGGTGGAACGCCCGCTTCAGAGTTATCCATACCCAACTGTACAAACACAGATGGTGAAGCCTACCAAGGCGGAGTACGTCTGACATTCCAACAACCCTGATAAAAGAGAACTGCCGCAGGGATGGCCTGCGGCAGTATTATCTACAATATGATCCCGTTAGGGAATGATGTTGAGCGCATCCGCTCCAACGCGAATTTCTATATCTACCGGTGACGAGGGGTCCGGACTGAAGATAATTTGATTGACAGCATCAATCCCGAAAGTCGTGATCAGATATCGCAAAGTGTACAACTTCGGTCCGTACATCACGATGGTCGTACGCGAATACTGTCCGTCAGCGTATCCACCCGCTGCAACGACCTGCATGCCTTGCGCGAGCAAATAATTTCCTGTCCGCTCGGGTAAGCCCTCCGTATAGGTACCGTTCACAACGCGCACACGCGCCGCATCTTCTTGCATCAACGTGGCTGGATCGCCACTCGCCATCGGGCTAAGCGGTCCGGCTGCCGAGAAGATTTCATCGCGCAGCACACGGATCTTATCAGGGATAGGCTTAAAGATGGCGGCGTTCTGACCAGCCAGTGTCACGTTATCCAAAGTCACCATGCTGTAATCGATCACGCCGCGTTTGATATTCCCCTCGGGAACTTGTGAAAGCAGGGCACCTAGTTTCAAGGCATCATCAAAGCTCAAGTTCGTGCGTAAACCAGCTTCGGCTTCGGCGTAGATTTTCGGCGCTTTGGAAACCATGGTGGGGAAATTCTGTGGCGAAAACACCTGATCGAATAAGGCCATAACAACCTTCTGTTGACGGTTGGCGCGGTCCACATCGCCGCCTTGCGTGTGACGGTTGCGCGCGTAACCCAACACCTCATAGCCCCAATACTTGCGGCATTCGGGACCCATTTTGACCGGCGGTTTGGGGCCGATCGGATCGATCGTGATCCGTTCGCCCGGGCACAGGTACAAACCGCCCATCGCATCGATAGCTTCCTCAAAAGCCTTGAAATCGACTTGAGCGTAATACTGGATAGGCACACCGATAAATTGCTCAACCGTCTTGACAGCCAGTCCCGGTCCGCCGCCTGGCAATTTAGCGCCTTCGCCGGAAGAATAAGCGGTATTAATACGGCTATAGCCAAAACCAGGGATATTGACCCACATATCACGCGGAACAGAAAGCATCCCGGCAGTTTTGCTGACCGGGTCGATGGTGAACAGGATCATCGTATCCGAGCGTGGCGCACCCTGGCCTACCTCCCAGTCGCGTTCATCCAGACCAATGAAGAGCAGAGTGACACGGCTGCTACCATCCCAGGATGGCAGGTTTTCTTCCGGGATGCCAGGATCGGCCGGCGTAGGTGCATCGGCAGTGGAGGCCACTTGGGCCTGCCCTTGATTATCATATTTTACGGCCACACCTGGCAAATCAGTAATCTGCCAACTTACTACAAAGTTACGGGTGAGGATAAATGCGGGAATCGCCAAAGCAATTGCGACTACAACCACAATGATTTGCTTTATCGAAATTCGTTTTAAGAAACGCAAGTTCAGTTTTTTCATTCTTCCTACTCAGGTTTGAGATACACCATATTCAGGCCCAATCGCTCCAGGCCCTCTTCTGCCCAATGCTGCATCATGACGGAATCCTCTTCAAGGGCGGCCATGAGAGTTGGGATTGTGCTATAGTCAACAATTTCAGCCAGCGCTCTGAGCGCGTTGATGCGCGCCCTTTGCGGCGCATCTTTGGGAACCTCCAACAAGGACGGAACAGCCGGCTTCCCGATCACGACCAGCGCATTACGGGCCAAATCCGATACCATCGAGTCCCCATCGTTCAAAGCCTGGATAAGCGGCCTGACAGCCGTTTCGTCAGGATGACTGCACAACCCGAGCGCTGCCGCCTGGCGCACTTCGGGGGCGGAGTCGTCCAGAAGCGGAAGCAGCCATTCGGCCCGCGATTGAGGCGACTGGGCTAACGTTCGCAGCGCCCACCAACGCTGGTCCGCATCCTCAGCATTCAATAGGTCACGTAACGCCGGGAAAGCTTGCTCGCCAAGCCCCACTAAACCAGGCACAGCATGCTCGGCGCGCGTTTCATCCCCGCTGGTCAAGTCGGCCAGCAGTTCATCCAGAAGGGACATTAGAACCTCTTACTTGGCTGGGGGTGGAACGGGCAATTTTTCAGCTTCGACACTGACCCACTTATCGCCCTCGTCGATCAACATGACGGGAATATCATCCACTATGGGGTATTTGCGTCCGCAATCCTGGCAAATCAGCCAGGTATCTTTGTGCAGCGTGAGCAAACCATCTTTCTCGCGTACACAATTGGGACAACGCAGGATTTCAAGCAAATCTTGACTGATCATGTAAGCTCCATTTCAACATTGCGGAATTTTACCATTTTGTAGGTCAAATTGACAATTAATGTTTGCTAAGGAATGAGGCTGAGCGCATCCGTCCCGACACGAACTTCAACGTCCACATCTGAGGTAACATCTGGCGTAATCAGGATTTGGCTGGTGGTGGTGACCCCAAATTTATCGATCAAATACTGCAACGTGTACAATTTTGGTTTGTACAACAGTATGGTCGTACGATTATACTGTCGCCCGGCGTACCCACTTGCTTCAACAGTCTGTATGCCCTGTGCGAGCAAATAATCTCTTGCCCGTTCGGAAAGGTCTTCGGTCGCGGTACCATTCAAGACGCGCACGCGCGCGGTCTCTTCCTGCATCAACGTGGTCGGATCACCGCCTGCCATCGGGCTGAGCGGTCCTGCTGCCGAGAAGATCTCATCGCGCAGCACACGGATTTTATCAGGATAGGGTTGTAAAATGCTGGCTTTATTTCTCTACGCTGGTTAACATGGCCATGGAATAATCGATCACGCCGCGTTTGATATTTTCTTTGGGGATTTGTGAGAGCAAGACGCCCAATTTCAGTGCGTCATCGAAGCTCAAGTTCGTACGCAAACCGGATTCCGCTTCGGCATAGATATCCGGCGCTTTAGAGACCATAGTCGGAAAATTCTGTGGCGAGAAAACCTGGTCTATCAATGCCATAATCACTTTTTGTTGGCGATTGGCACGATCAATATCACCACCTTCCGTGTGGCGATTGCGTGCATAACCTAGCACTTCATAACCCCAATATTTGCGGCATTCGGGGCCCATCTTGACCGGTGGCTTGGGGCCGATCGGGTCAATCGTGATCTTTTCATCCGGACACAGGTACAAGCCACCCATAGCATCGATAGCCTCTTCAAAGGCCTTGAAATCCACTTGAGCATAGTACTGGATAGGCACACCGATGAATTGCTCGACCGTTTTGATTGCCAATCCCGGTCCACCACCCGGTAATTTGCTGGCTTCTCCAAGCGCATAGGCTGTGTTGATACGACTGTACCAAAAGCCAGGAATATTGATCCAGATGTCACGCGGGATAGAGAGCATCCCGGCGGTCTTGCTGACCGGATCGATGGTAAACAGGATCATCGTATCCGAGCGAGGTGCGCCCGCGCCAACTTCCCAATCGCGTTGATCCAGGCCAATGAAGAGCAGTGTTACACGACTATTGCCATCCCAAGAAGGCAACGCCTTTTCAGGCACGGCAACATCAGGTAAAGAACTGTGCGAAACAGCTACCTGGGTTGGTAGTTGACTTACAACGACTGGTGGCTCAGTCACACTGCTACCTGCACCGCAGGCAGGTGGAGCAATTCCAGGCAACTTTGTGATCGACCAACACACGACAAAATTACGAACAGAAAAAAAGGCGGGGATTGCCAAAGCAATTGCGGCGACAATGACAATGCTTTGACCAATCGATATTCGTCTTAAGGCACTAAAGCCCAAAGGTTTCATTCTAGCATTCTAGGTAGAAGGCGAATTGCACAGGTTATTGCGCTTGGCAAGTTTTGCAGGATCCTTGGTGCCCGGTGCAACCTGGCAAATCGCTTGCCAGGGTTCATAATGCGTCTTGAACTCATCGCTGAAATAAGCCGCGCCATTCTTCCAAACCGTGCGTGTGACATCCACATCTGCACCGTTAGCGGCCCAATCGACCTGCTTGATCTGGCCGGCCTTTAACTCATCATTTTCTTCGAAGAGCGGTTTGGGTGCCGGGACAACATTCTGCGGGCCGGTCGTATCCCAGGTGACGCTGCGGCCATCGCTGGTGGAATAGAACTTCCAGGTCAGCGTGCGTGCCTCAGCACTGACGTAAGTTTCCATCAAGAGCCAGTAAGGCGTGTCATTGGTGAATTGGAAATCCACCAGCGGGAAGTAAACTGTAGCATCCAGCCCAGCCAGATTAGAGTCAATGGATCCGCTGGCGGTTTCCTCGTAATAGGAAACCCGGTAAGCATGCGGGATGCGTTCGACAACCGGATAGCCTCCGAAAAACACGGTGCGGAATAAGGTCGTACTTACCTGGCAAACGCCGCCACCAACGCCCTTGATGGTCCGCCCGCCATAAATAATGAATGCTTCGGCAAAGCCATTATCCAGGCTGACATCACCCATTGCATCGCCCATCGAGAAGGTCTCACCAGGGGCTACCAACAAACCGTGGAAGCGTGCTGCCGCTGCCTGGATGTTCTGGATGCGTTCCGCGCTGGAACCGTAGAAATAAGATGTCTGAGAACTGACCAGCTCTGTAATGCCCAACTGCTCGGCAGTGGCATTATCCGTCACATCAGGCTGCTTTTCGACAATTTGTAAGGCGATATTGTGCTCGCCTTGTAGCAAAGCATCATTGATGGCCGTGATGCTGGCATCAGTATCGACCGTACGGCCAACTTGGGCATATTGGATCAAAGCTAATTGGCGCGTGTTGTCATCGAAATAGAAACGCGCGTTTTCTGCTTTGCGGTCCACCTGCGTAGCAATGCCCAACAGGATATCGCGCAACGGTGCCGGGTCCAGCGCCACCTGGACTTCATTTCCCACGCGGCGAACAATCAGCATGTTCGCCAGGATCTGTACATCGTAATTCCATGGGCCAGGGTCGCCATCAACGGCATCAGCAATATACAGGCGCATTGGCTGGCTCAACACACGGCGCGCTACTTCGGCCTGCGCAGAGACATCCATAATCTCTGGCGCTTGCTCGCGAATGACCAGCGGCACTTCCCCATCGCGGAAAGTCTGCATCTGGGCGCTGAGAAAAACCAACGTGCCTTCCACATCCAGTGAGCGTCCCGTTTGACCGGGCACAGCGATTACGTTCGTGCCTTCCACTTTCAGGCTGGCCTCCACAACTGGATGATCAATCTCGGTCGCCAAGGATTGCAAATATTGATAAGCCACACGCTGGTCGAACAGGATGACCGGGGGCACTTCCACGCCACCGCTACGGGCGCGCAATTGACCATCCAAGCTGGCAAACAAGCCGCCACTGCGACCAAGTTTATAGGCCGCCTGTGCGCTGGAAGATGCATCGAAGGTCATGCCCATCTGGGCAGGCGCCACTACCCAAACGCTGCCCCCATCGCGCAAAACGATTTTGCCCGTATTTGGATAGGATAACGTTTGGCTCAACTTGAGCGCCGCGTCCGAAGGCGAAAGACCGGAAAGGTCCACACCAGCGACGGATACACCTGGAAAGATGCGCCCGGCATAGATCAACTGGAAACCGACTGTCCACAGCAGGATAGCGGCCAGGAAAAGAGCCAGTCCGCTGATCAGGGCGGCCAGGATTTGGGGAAACAGCGGGTTACGCCGTGAATACGGATAAGAGACAGTAGCCATGCGGAGATTATACCTTTTCCATGTGAATCAAAACTTAAAAGGATCGACTGTATTAAGACGTCCGAAAAATGTTATTTGTTCCGACCAAAAATCAGTCCGGGAATAAGCATCGGAGTAGCAGCCTTATATTCACGATAGGCTGCGCCAAATTCCCGCTCTAACTTACGCTCTTCGAAGAAAGCCCCCACCAGAATATAGACTGTCGCTGCGATGAAAACCACCAGGGAATTCTGACTCACCACAGGTGTCAACCAGATAAACAACAAACCTGCCGAATAGAGTGGATGCCGCACCCAGTGATAGAGTCCGCTGATGACAAGCCGGGATGAACTTTCTTTCCCCTCGAAAAGCTGCCTCAGACCAACAAACGATAGCGTGTCTGTTTGTAGGACTCCAACTACCAGTAACACCACGGCGGCCAACTGCCCGGCCAGCGAAAGATACATCCAGGGCATTGGGATTTGATACAGAACCCGGTCCGGTAAGACAGCCATCAGCCACAGGACCGGCAGGAAACTGACCACAGAGAAAATATTGTAGCCAAAGCGATAAAAGCGCATGAGGTTTTCCCCCAACACGCGACGCATCCAATCTTTTGCTCCCAAGGAGGCCAGATAGGAGTGGACTGTGCCCCAAATCAAAACAGCCAAAGTCAGCCAGAAGATGCTCAATTTCTTTCCGTTTACTGCTATTCTTGCCCAAACGCAGGCAACTCGACCAAGCTTCCGCCAGATTCGACCAGGTAATACGGCATCCAGGCTACGCCAAAGAGCTCCACAAAAATGTCGGCTTTCTTGGGTGTGACGGTCACTTGGCTGGTGTCATTGACCGCGTCGCCCCAACGATCGCTGATTTCGTCGATGGCTTCCTGGCGTTCCTGTTCCAAAGCCTGAATATCCTTTTTATACTGGTCAATCGCGTCTTCCGACTCTTCGACATCGGCCTTGGCCTGTTCGGTCATACGGCGCTTGGTCAGCGAGGAGGACAGTCGGCGTGAGCTTTTCCTGCCGCCGAACAATCCCAGAACGTTTTCAGCGTGCGTGCCCAGTTCTTCCATTTTGCGTTGTGACAACTCAGTTTCGTCACCACGCAGTTCGCGTTCCTCGCGCGCCAACCTGTCTTCCAACGTTTTGATTTTACGGTCAATTTGCGCGGCCCTCTTTTCGATTTCCACATCGCGCGCATCGCGGGCGGTTTCGGCGCAGGCTTTCATGAACTCCGCCTGTGAAACATCCGGCCCCCCATAGACTTTCAGGGTTTCATTCGCCTTGGCCGTGACCGTCACCGTTCGATAAATCCAGTCCACAAAATCGCGTTCCAGAGCCGTCATTTGCCGGGACTCGTTCAAGGGCGTGTCCAAGGCTGAAAAGCGCGCTTGCGGTGCAGGGTCACGTTCAACGCTTTTCACGGGAAAGCCGCTGAAGAAATGTTCTTCCCAGCGCACTACCCCGCGCCGGTCCGGGTCATTGACCAATGCAGCACGCTGGAGTTCGGTGTCCACACCATATTTACGGTCAAGGAAACGGACACTGGCAGCCGCCAGCAGCGACGGGCGATACAACACGCCGTTCAGCGATGCGTCAGGCAGAGACTTGCCGGCCAGGCGCATCGCTTCGGTCAGGCTGAGATTGGTCGGCAGGAAGTATTCGGAGACGCCAGCTGGGACAGGGGCGCGCGTTTCATGTCCCAAAGCAGGCGGGGCGGGCTTTGACGGAGAGGGCTGGGGAGCAGGAACCGCCATTACAGCGGGAGCAGGCGTGGGAGACTCCGCAGCGGATCGTGCTCCGGGATTTGCTACCGTTTGTGGAATCGTCTCCGTCAAATCAGGCGTCACTTTTAAGAAATCCGCACCGACGAGTTTATTCAAGGCCGGGATCTGGTTGCGGGTCAACGGCCCCGCCAGGAAGTTCATCGCCCAACGAGTCTGGAACAGGGCCGGCTGTTTGGCATGCACGTTATGCTGAATGAAAACGCGCTTGCCGAGCGAAGAAATCAGCTTATCGATCTCGCCGCGCGAGACATTCCCCGCGGCGCTCTCCAGGCCATCCAACAGACGTTCTTTATCGCGCTCAGTTTGGAGCTTGCCGATGAACCAGGTGCCCGCGTTGGAAAGCGCCTTGTAATCCAGATCGACCGGATTCTGGGTGGCCAGCAGGAGACCCAACCCATAAGCACGCGCCTGCTTGAGCAGACGCAGCAACGGTTGTTTGGAAGGTGGGTTAGACTGTGGCGGAAGATAGCCGTAGAGTTCATCCATGTACAGGATAGCCCGTACCGAGGAAGCGCCTACCTGAGTGCGCATCCAGCTTTCGACGGCGGATAACAAGAGCGTCACAAAGAACATGCGCTCCGCATCAGACAGGTGCGCCAGATAAAAGACGCTGTGCCGGGGACGACCATCGGGCATATAAAGCAAAGAACGAATATCCAACTCTTGCCCTTCGCGCCATCCCTGAAAAGAGGGCGAGGCCAGGATGCTATTCAATTGCATGGCCAGATCCATGCGGTCTTTTTGTGGGAAGAACGTTTCGATCGGGAAGGCACCCAATTTATCAAAGGGCGGGTTTTGGGTTTGTAATATGAGTTCCGTCAGATCGACATTTTTCTCCTGCTTCCAGGTCTCCTCGATGATCCTGGAAAGCAGGATGTGTTCACGCGAGCGCAACGGGTCAATATCTTTCAACCCGACCAGCCCCAACAAAGCCGTTACGGTGCTAGCGATCTTGTCCAACAGGATTTCGCGGCTGGCTCGTTCTTCGGCGGCAGGTAATGCCAGAGAGGACAGCGCTTTTACCAACAGGCCCGAATCGGAGCCGGGCGTGTAAATTGCAAACTGCACGGCGTTCTTGAGTGCCATCAGGCGATCTGTACCGATGCCCCACTGTCCCAGGCCGTTTCGCCAGGAGAGCGCGGTTTCGGTGGCCGCCTGTTCGAGCGATTTGCCAGCCCGGCGCGCCATCTCAGGGTCGATCCAGGGCTGGAAGTCTTGCGGAGCCAGGTTCGGGAAGTGTAGCAGGAGATTGGTCAAGTCGCCTTTGGGATCGATGATAATCGCCGGGATCCCTTGCAGCGCAGCCTCTTCAAGCAACGTAATACAAAGACCCGTCTTGCCTGAACCGGTCATGCCGGTAACAACCGCATGCGTGGTCAGGTCGGCCGGATCGTAGGCAAAGGTTTTATCGGTTACTTGTTTTTGGGTGGAATCATAAAGGCGGCCAAGATACAATTCGTTATCAGTCATCGAGGAACTCCTGCAAAAAATAACATCAAATCAAGAGATATTCTTTGGACACAGATCTAACGGACAGCACGGATTCCTTCTCCGTTTTTCACAGATAAAAATCCGTTATGTCCGTGCTATCCGCGTCCCATTATTAAAGTAGAACGAACGTGCTAGGGACTTAATGTACACCAATTCGGTCAAAAAGACAACTTAAAAATTCAGGGCAGGCCGTTCGCCTGCCCTGTTATCTAGTGATCGCCTCCGCTATCATTCTGGTCATGACTTCCCCCGGAAGAACCGTCGTTACTATGATTGCCTTCGGTGCTATCGCTATTGTGGCCGCCACCAGAATCACCGGTTTTACTCCCGCTACCGCCAGAAGAGTCGCTGCTGCTCCGGACTTTCTCCCCATCACTTTGGCTATCATTAGAACTGTCGCCGTTCGATAGAGATTCTCCGTTCATCTCTTCCTGAAAACCATTGTCGTTGATCTCAGTCCCGGAATTTCCATTGTTCTCAGTATCTTTAGAATCTTCCACCTTGGTGGGCACAACGGTTGGGAGCGCAAGGTCTGGCTTCAAAAATGTTACACGTTCGGCTTCGACAAAGCCCTGCGCGTTCGTCCTGCCTCTCACCATGATGGATGAACCTACCACCACCGGAACAAGGGGTAACTGGCTAGTCGGCGTGATCTGCACAGAAATGCCAGAAACCATCCACTGGTCTCCAGTTTGATCCGTCACCATTCCCGTAAAAGTGATCGCTTCAGGGCGTTTCTCAACCAGTAACTCATCCACTTCATGCAATCGTTCCTGTTCGTATTGATCTTCCAAATGCTCGCGGCTTGTAGGATTGACAACCAGCACTAAACGAACATCCTCCCAAGTTCGTTTGACAGGATATAGGCTGTCCCCCGGCAACGCGCTGTTGGAAGCGCTCACCAGTCCGGTACCGCTCAACAAGAAGATGAGCGCAATCGCCAGGGAAGTTGCCAGGCGCGGAAACGCAAACATCGACCAGCGTCGACGCGGTTTGGGAGTCGCCCTGCGCATCTCAGCCGCATGCTGCAAGACGCGCATCTTACCGCCGCGCAGCGCTTTTTCAGGGACTTCCGAAATCGCCAGTATTTTGGCCTTTTGAGAGGCTTCCAACAACGGACGTAGTTCGTCCTGCAAATCTGGGAAACGCTTCAACACGGACCCCAGGTCTGCTCCCGTTTCGAGAGCATTCAGACATACTTCTAATGCTTCATACAATTTCTCATTCATTCGCCACCTCCCCAATGTTCCGCTGCAACGCTGCTAACGCCCGAAACTGGAGGGCCTTCACGGCATTCACATTCTTTTGCATCACTCTCGCCGTCTCTTCCAATGAGTATCCATCCCCAAAACGCAAGGCCAATACATTCTGCTGATCGGCGAGTCAGTTGGGCATAGGCTTCCTGCACCGAACCAACCTGTTCGCGCCGATCCACTTCATCGGTCAGGGATGGTGCGCTATCGTCGGGCATCACATCCGATAGTTCTTCTGTCGGTCGCCGGTACGCCTGACGCAGGTAATCCGCCACTGCATGGGAGGCAGTCGCCAGCAACCAGCCTTTGAGATTGGTCTGTGGTCCGCGCCTCTTTTGGATGGCTTCCAGCAAGCGCACAAAGACATCGCTAGAGATGTCTTCCGCTACCTGCTCATCGTTCAGTCGATAGTACACAAACCGATAGACATCTTCAAAGTAGCGATCATACACCGCCCCCACGACTCGTGAGTTTAATGCTCTCAAACCATCTAATTCGTCCTGTGCATCAAGCAAAGCCATTTGATTGATCGTATTCGTTGTGTCTTGGGAGATCGGCTCGGTACTCATAACTGTCCCATGTATCACATACGCCTTAATCCCTTCCCGGCAGATACACGGGAGGGATGATTAATAAGGTTTGACTGGTAACTCCAGAGGAAAATATCGGCAAGCAACCAGCTACATAGTTGGAACTCTTTCGTTCCTATCACTTGAATAGTCGTATCCAGGGGCAAAAAGTTACGGATAGATTCCCGGCAATTCAAAAAGAAAACCGCCGTTTGAAAGGCGGTCTTCAAATAATTCAGGTTTCTGCCGGTTCCGACGGTCAATCGTCGCCGCCACCGTCATGGCTACCATCACTACTGCCACTGTTACTTCCACTACTATCACCGCCATTGTTTCCCCCACTATTCGATTTGTTGTTGCCGATATCTTTTCCGCTGCTATTCAATGGCTCTTTCTTGAACAATCCACTCGATTTAACTTCAATCTTGGTGGCAATAAATTGGCCATTAACAGAATAGTAACCCTCGAATTCCACAAGTACACCAGTGGAAACCGGGCTCCTATTTTCAGCGAATTCTACGTTGACAGGTTGACCGTTGATGGTCCAGATATTACCGTTTTTTGACTCAACCACACCCTGAAAGTCATAAGTTGTATTTCCGAGCTGTTCGGGCTGCTGATTGCCATTGACGGCATTACCTTGACTCTGCTGTTCTTCTGAATTGGAAGCTTCCATTTGTGAAGGTTCAAGCGGCGGTAGGGAAGCGCCCGGGCCTAAAGTTTCTAGCGTATCGACTTCCACAAAACCCTGCGCATTGGTGTGGCCGATCACCATTACCGGCGCACCCACAGGAACCGTATCCGCTGGCATATGGCTGGAGGAGGTGAGCATGACCGTAATCCCGGAAACCTGCCATTCCTGGCTACTTTGTGCAGTCACCAGGCCAGCAAATGCAATGGTTTCTTTGCGCCCCTTGGCCAAGAGCGTGGAAATCTCATCAAGGCGCTCTTGTTCGAATTCGCTTTCCAATCCCACACGCTGTTCGGGAGAGAACATAAAAAACAGACGCAAATCCTCCCAGGAGCGTTTGACAGAATACAAATTATCGCCTGGCAACGCACCGTTGGAGGCACTTACTAACCCGGTACCACTCAGTAAGAGGATAAAAGCAATCACTAAGGAAGTCGCCAAACGTGGAAACGCAAACATCGACCAGCGTTGGCGAGGTTTGAGAGCCACCCTGCGCATCTCAACCGCATGCCCCAAAACACGGGCACGCCCGCGTTGCATAGCAGCTTCCGGAACGGCGGGCAATGCCAGGGAACGTGCCTGGACGGAGGCATCTAACAGCGGTCGCAGCTCATCTGCCAGTTGCGGATAGAGGTTGAGAACGGCCTCGATATCCGCTCCCGTTTCAAGGGCATTTAGACATACTTCCAGCGCTTCATACAATTTCTCATTCATTCGCCACCTCCCCAATCTTCCGTTGCAACGCTGCTAACGCTCGAAACTGGAGGGCCTTCACGGCATTCACATTCTTTTGCATCACTCTCGCTGTCTCTTCCAACGAGTATCCGTCTCCAAAACGCAAGGCCAATACATTCTGCTGATCGGGAGTCAATTGGGCATAGGCTTCCTGGACCGAACCAACCTGTTCGCGCCGATCCACTTCATCGGTCAGGGATGGTGCGCTATCGTCAGGCATCACATCTGATAGTTCTTCTGTCGGTCGTCGATACGCCTGACGCAGGTAATCCGCCACTGCATGGGAGGCAGTCGCCAGCAACCAGCCTTTGAGATTGGTCTGTGGTCCGCGCTTCTTTTGGAGTGCTTCCAGCAAGCGCACAAAAACATCACTGGAGATGTCTTCTGCCACTTGTTCATCACCCAACCGGTAATAGACAAACCGATAGACATCCTCAAAGTAGCGATCATACACAGCCCCGATGACTTGTGAGTCTAATTGCTGTAGGCCTTCTAATTCAGATAGCTCTCCGTAATTCCTCATTGAATACGCGAGCTCCCACCCCGATGAAATTGATTTCTGCGCATTCACGAGAGTATACCACTCGGCTTCAGCATCGGACCTGACAAAGCAAATTTTCTTTCACATCATTAGTCAACGTTATCAAAATCCTTTCACCTTAGAAGTCGTTACTACCTCAAAAAAGTTACGGGTATTTTTATTACTTTTTTAATAAAAACATCCCCCGCCACTAAAAAGTAACCGGGGGGGGTGTAATAGGATTATTTTCTATTGTTGCGTCTGATCGTAAATACGATTAAATTCTTGCATGTAAAAGCTTGCAATTGCTGGGTTATATAAGACAACGAGGTTTTCGTCATTGCGAGTTTCAGCACTATTGGTGAAGTTATATGAACCGGTAATGACAATCTGATCATCAATGATGATGGTTTTGTGGTGCATCAATCCTTCATTCCGGTCAACGAAAACGTTCAGACCAGCTTGTTTGAAAGGGTCATACTCTGTGCCGATGTTCGATTTAACCTGAGACTCATCCATCACGCCAGCAACATCCACTCCATTTTCAGCCTGCGTACGGATGATCTGCCCCAATTCATCAGAAGTAAATGAATAAGCCAAAAAATAAATACTTTTTTCAGCCTCGGTCAAGATATCATATACCCGACTGGCAACGCCATCGTCTGGTGAAAATAAAACTTCTACGTGTGTACCGTCGATGCTGAAATCGGGATTAGGCGTTTCAGGGACTATATCCGTGCCGAATTTATCGTCCACAAACATCTCTTCGAATTCTTTTGTGTAATCTTCTGCCATTTTGATCGAACGGACATGGACGAGATCATTGTTATCCTCATAAGTCCCGGAAAACGTATAATTCATCGAACCCAGCCAGACTTCTGAGCGATCGATTACTGCGAACTTGTCGTGCATCAACCCTTCGCGGCGGTCACCCAGCACAGGGATGCCTGCCTCAATCAATTTCTGTGGCGCAGAGCCATCAAGGTTATCACTTTCCATCACTACACGCACCTGGACACCACGTTCATGCGCATGGATGAGCGCATCGCGAATGCTCGTCAGACTCAGGCTGTAGACTGCAACGTCCACCGTCAGGCGGGCAGCATCGATCGCGTCCACTAGAGGTGTATCTGGGCCACCGGTTTCTTGGGAAGCTAGCGGGCTCTCAGGGTCGGTGAAGTAGATATCGATCCAGGAGGCGTGTGCACCATATCCAGCCGGAAGTGGGACCTCCGTCAGCTCGAATCCGGGCGTTCCAGTAACGTCAACAGGCGCGGGCTGGGTCAGAGGCGTTCCGGTATTCGGAGGCACATCCGAACATCCCAGGACATTCACCATTAGTGTGATCGAAATCAATGCAAGCGACAGATTAAATCGTTTCATGGGACTCTCCTGGTGGTGAATTATACTGTCAACTGGAATCAACTGAGTCGGTTACAGTTTTCGGACCACATCCGCAAAAAAGCATCCCTGCGAATCAAACCGACCCGAAGCCTGCTCCCGCGCAAATAAGTTGAACATGCCCCCATTGAGTACAGCAACCATTCATCGCAAAGCAGTTAGATTGCTCTGCGATGAGCCAGATTCACCCCCTTCTTGATCAAAGAGGAACTTGCAAAAGACCGGATCCCTATCGCTTGGATAGTACCTCTACCGGTCTTTTTGCAAGAATACCCAAAGGCTGAGCATCTCCGTAAGTAGCGCTCCAAAACTCGCCCCACTCCTTGAGGAAGTCTGAACTACTCCAGAGTTTCGGTTTCCCCACTTGTGCGACCAAGTCGATTCCGAATTCCTGACACACCCGCCATTCAGGAATATTGGTGAAATCGATCCGGTCACCGCCTTTGGTAAACACATGCGGGCGTATGCGCCGCAGGGCCTCACAGACTGTTTGGTCATCTTCGATTTCAAACGGGATCACATAATCCACTTCGCGCAAACAGGAAACGATGTGGCAGCGTGTTTGCAAATCCATGAAGGCCTTACCCTTTTTCCGCCGAAGAAGGCCATCGCCATTGACGATAACCACGAGTGTATCCCCATGTTTTTTAGATTCGATAATACAGCTAGCGTGACCTGGGTGAAGTGGATCAAAATCACCCGATGTCGCTACAATTCGCCCCAGTTGGTCGCGAATTTGGTTGAACTCTTCAAAGCTTAAAATCCGTCCATAGTTATCCATTTTAAAATTACTCCTTTCAAAAAATAACTATTGCTTGTTGATAGCGCGTTCCTACGGCGTAACGCCATCATAATGGAGCGCATCCAAATAGAGACCATAGCCAGAAGAACTTTCCCAGCCTGATGCACTTTCGATTGAGAAGCCTTCACCCTATTCATCAAAGGTGGTTATAAGAATGTATTCCAGATCCGAGCGGATGTTATCCACTGGAGGATCCCCTTAGCCTTCATTTTCAACATACAATGACCAACGGAAGCCCCTCTCCTCACCCGCTTTTAGAAGTGCGGGGATTCGCTGATCCGTATAGTGAACCTGCCCCCACCAGGATGCAATTCCGACCTGGATTTTTCCATATTGCATGGCTGCAATATGCTGTGCAATCACAGTCGGGTTATCTTCGCGGTAATAAACCAGGGTGGGTTGGTAATGAGAATATGGATTCAGTCCGTTCTGATCCCATGACTTGGGGAACCAAGTTTAGTAGAAAGCAGCAGGGGTAGGGAAAGATAATTCGTTTACAGTAGAATTCGATGAAGATGCCGCAGGTGTAGGAGTGTCCGCAGCAGGAGGGGAATTGTCCGTCCCTGCCGGCTGGCTCTGCTGATCGGTCCACGGCGCGACGATCGGTTGAATTTTTGACTGTTGCGTCTGGCCAAGATCAGGCAGCCCTAGCCGCCGCACCATTGACACCAATAGCAGAAAATCATCAATCCGTTTGGTGGTTATGGTGTGCTCTGTGCTCATCGCTCCAGCTAACCAGAAAATCAGGATTTCAAAAAATTTTCAGCGAATGAGAAGTTAGTTGTGAATTCACAACCTCATTTTTGTTTTCTACAAGTTTCGACATAACACAATCATAACATTGCGTAATTTCAATGCTCTCTGGTCTACCAGCAGCACTACATGTACCCTGACATAAACAACAGTCAATTCGAGCATCCAGCAAAAATTCTTGTCCATCAACCTGGAGCGGCTTTGCCAGTGTGCCTCTTATCCTTTGCGTAATTATTTCAATTTCACGCTCACTAGGCACATTTTCTAGCAAAAACACAAATTTGTCAAATCCGAAACGAGCCAACGTATCACTTTCTCTCTTGCATCCATCCAGTCGATCAGCCAAGTTCTTTAGCAATTTATTGCTAATTTTTTGCCCAAATATTTCATTAATTTTCATGATCTCATTCAATTCAACGAAAACTATGGTAGGCTGGGTGCCATACCGTTTTGCACGAGCAAGAGAATATTGGATGCGATCTTGTAGAAGATACCGATTGGGTAGCCCTGTCACAACATCGTGCATAGCTCTATATTCCAGGTATCCACTTGCCCATAGTTGGCTATCAACCTGGTTTCGTGGCCGCGTCATCTGGCGATCAGTCATCGACAGAAGATCGTCGAGGAAAATCAATCTTGTGCGTGGTATCTGACAAATTTCCAAGAGATGTTCATTTTCAGGTTCATGCAGCGGGATGGTCGATAAGATCACCCCAATATCGAAGCGCTTAATCAGAGTGGGAATATCTTTGAAACCACCTAATATCCAGTTTCCACCCACTCGCATTCCGTGCTGAGAGGGGTTATCGTTATCTACAACGCCCACAACAGAAAAGGCTGTGCGGAATATCCGCTGCTTAAGGAGATAGTTTGCAATTCGACTACCTTCGCCTGAACCTACGATTAATACCCGCTCACCAACGTTCGATGTTCCCTGACGCCAATCTACCCAACGACGAGCCACGGTTGAAAGTAAGCGCAGTCGATACCGCGTTGACAGAAAACCAAAACCTGCAACCGCACCAATAAAAACGATCATCCGTGTTGGAAGCACCGGCAGAGACATCCAATGATAAATGGATTGCAGGTAATTAGCTGCCCAGATCATGGCAGTCATAAACACGCTGGAAATAGTCAAGCGAATCGCATCATCTATCGTCGCTTCTGACCATAATACGCGATCAAGACCAATCAAGGCGTTAAAGCCACTAAAGAGAAGCGCCAAGATCAATGCCATCGCCATCAGATACTCTGACCCCAAATATGCCGGACCTCCAATGCCCCACAGGAGACTTCCCATATAAGCAACCATAAGGGCAACTAGAAAATCAATGATGAACCAGCTGACATACCGATGGATAAAACGAGATATTGGACCCGCGAAAAGATACCCCTCCGGAATCTTGGTCTCGGAAAGTTGCGGAATGATGATCGCTATCGTCCAAAATATCGCATCCAGATCCGAAAAGAATGAGTGATTGCGAACATAAAGCCGATCAAGACGTATTTTGTCCGGAAGAATCCTTCGAAGATAATCTCCCATCAGGTTATCGCTGGAGAGCATCTTTTCTTCATCGTGATAAAGGACACTGGTCGGGCTGGTGATGCCAGGACGAACCGAAAGAATCTCCTCAAATGCATCCTCCGGCCAGGTTTTAGCGATCTCAACATCTTCGGGTCGAGGCCCAACCAAGCTCATCTCACCCACTAAAACATTCCAAAGCTGTGGCAATTCATTTATCTTTGTATCTCGCAACCAATGTCCAAGCGGTGTGATGCGATCATCCTTATCTGCTGTCACTCGCGGACCCTGATAACTCTCCGGGGTTTCATACATAGTGCGGAATTTAAGAATGCGAAACGGTTTGCCTTTTTTCCCCATGCGTGTTCCCCAAAAGAAAACAGGACCGGGCGAATCTCGTTTGATCAAAATGGAAACATATACAAAAACCGGCGTAAGGAAAATTAACCCGATCAAGGCCATGATGAAATCAAAGCTTCGCTTCATTATTTTCTTCCCCGTTTCAGGAACTATATCAAGGCTGAAAGATTGCAAACGATGAACGAATTCTGAACGATTTGAATAAACTTGTGAACTCATATTTTCCTCATTAGTTATAAATAATCTCTCTTCTTGAAGATCAAACAGCATTGCTCTGGCATTAGTCGAATGATTTTATTGGGTAACAAGAGTTTGTTCATGATCAACGGACTACTCAAAAATTCTATAAAAGTTGATGAACTCTCGGGCAAAGAATTTGTTTGGCTATCAATAGGTAGAACCTCTAAACCAATTCATTGTGATCTCAACTTTGGTTCGTTACGTTATCACCACCCCAAAGTTATAGTAAAAAAACGCTAATCAATGTTGTCGTGATTTTTCAGTTAATAGTGCGATGTTAACTATCTGTTAACATCTTAACAGCGGTCTCTTAAAGGCCGCTGGATAGTTTCTTAAGATATTCTTAATGTTATTCTTCACGAACTGCAACTTTATAACAGTATTGAAATAGCCCACTTGTCATACCTTTTTAAATAGTTGCATCGTTAATAGTATAATCACAATTATGACCAGAAACCAAATAAGTTGTGCGAATAAAACAATATTTGCAATTGGTCACATACCATCGTTCATACCTTTTTGTTTAGTCGTTCCAGTCACGTTATCACTATAATGAATGGCATTTTTTGTTAATACTTGAATGGATTGTTGAATTATGATTGGGAAAAAGGTTCTTCTCGTAGATGATGATATTGATTCACTTCGATTGAACAGAATCATATTTATCAATGCCGGGGCCCAAGTAGTCACCGCCAACGATGGTTTGGAAGGCATTAGTAAATTACACAGCCACCGGCCCGACTTGGTTATTCTGGATGTCATGATGCCCGGGGGAAGTGGTTACGAAGTTTGCAAACAAATTAGAAAAATCTCGAATGTTCCGGTAATTATGCTAACTGCCTTGGGTCAGGAACAAAACGAATTAGATGGTTTAGATGCCGGTGCCGATGATTATTTGTCGAAACCGTACAACCCGGAAATTTTGCTCGCGCGAGCTAAATCGGTGATACGACGAAGTGAGCAAAATGATAACCATAGTTTAGGGACCGATTATGATGACGGTTATCTGAAAATCGACTTTGAGAAACATCAAGTTCTGATCAACGGCAAAGCCATCAGGTTAACCCCTATTGAGTTCCGCTTATTGGCGTATCTTGAAGAGAACGCGGGCAGGGTATTAACTTTCGCGAACATATTACAAAATGTTTGGGGAGACGAGTATCAGGGAAATGATGACTACGTTCACATCTACATTTCCCACTTGCGACACAAAATCGAACGAGATGCAAAAGAACCACACTATATTATTTCGATTCGTGGAGTGGGGTATCTCTTTGAAAAACAGAAACCTACCTTGGCGTCTGATGAGCAGACCAACCAATCAACAGACCATTAACACTGCCAGCCAAGCCGCTTGAAAAGTTTGCAAAAAAATCTAACTCAATTAGAGTGGACTTGTCATCGCAATACAGGTTAGACATGTTCCCTGGACAGTGGCGGAGTCCGTATCGGCTTGAACTCAGGCATGGGCCGAGTTTGAGGCGCTTCTGCAAGAGTCACACTCTTTACACGATGATATAATCGCTCCGCTATGTCCTTTGCTGAATATATTTATACTGAAGTCCTCAAACCAAAGCCACTCAAAGCGCTGACAAACGCCATCCTTTTGCGTATCATCCCGGAAACTATACAGATAGGTCCAGCCACCTTGCATCTTGACCTGGGTGACCCGGTTGTCTCTGGTGCATTGACTCTGCGCGTTTTCGAACCCAGTGAGCTGGCCTTCTTCCAGCGGTATTGCCGGGGCAATATGACGCTGGTTGATATTGGCGCTAACGTCGGTCTGTACACAGCGCTGGCGATGCACCAACTAGACCCGACCGGACGCATCGTGACCCTCGAGCCGAACCCGCAATCATATACTTTCCTCCAAAAGAACATTGCTGCGAATCGGACCGCGCCAAAAGCCTGCTCCCACGTAGACGCCTTGAACATGGCTGCTGCCCCTGAGCGTGGCCAAAAGGAATTGCGCTTGAACCCGGAAAACCATGCCGATAACCGCCTGTACCACGGCACCTATCAAGGGAAAGTTGAAAATTGGGATTGTCTGACCGTGGAAGGTAGGCCGTTAGATGAAGTCTTGGCTGGGTTGGGCATTGAAGAAGTCAACTTTGTCAAGATTGACATACAGGGTTACGAACAAAAAGCTATCTCTGGCTTTCAAGAGACACTAACTCGTTCTCAGAATGTCTTCTTGATGAGCGAATTTTGGCCCAAGGGTTTAAAAGAAGCGGGCGGCAGCGCGACTGAGTATTTACAAATACTGAAAGACGTTGGTTTCACGTTGTACGAGCTTAAAGAAAAACCGCGCGGTAAAGTGGTACCTTTGGAGGATTGGGACCAGTTGATCGCGCGTTTGCCAGAGCGAAAATACACGAATCTTATTGGGGTCAAAGGGTACGACCTTTTTTCGGATGTAGCATCTCACCGATAAAACATAAACACAGGAAAAATCGGCAAAACTCCGCGTTCACCTGCGTCCAACTCTTAAATGACAGAAGCCTTACCTTCCGCCAACCGCCAGGTCGCCCGCGCTGCTGGGACGATCATGTTCGCTTTTGCACTTAGCAATATCGTTGGGCTGGTTCGGCAAATTTTGATTTCGGACATCTTTGGTACCGACCGTGCCATCGATGCTTTCTATGCCGCCTCAACCTATCCTGACCTGATCTTCAACCTGGTGGCGGGTGGCGCTTTGGCATCAGCTTTCATCCCAACTTTTACCGGCTTTCTGGCAAAAGATAATCGTGAAACGGCCTGGAAACTGGCCTCATCTATCACTAACCTGGTGCTGCTGTTGCTCACGATTGTAAGCATAATATCGGCCATCTTTGCATTGCCCATCGTGCGTTACATCCTGGCTGGCCAGTTTCCCCCTGAACAACAAATCCTGACTGCTTCCCTGCTGCGTATCCTGCTGCTATCGCCGGCTATTTTTGGTGTCAGCGGCCTGCTGATGGGGATTCTCAATGCCCACCAGCACTTCCTGCTGCCTGCCCTGGCCCCCGCCATGTACTGGCTCGGCATGATCTTCGGTCTCGTGTTCTTGGCCCCATCTATGGGTATCTATGGATTGGCCTGGGGCGCGGTGCTCGGCGCGATCCTGCATCTTGGCATTCAAATCCCAGATTTGTTGCGCCTGCCAGGGCGGGTGTACACACTCACGCTCGGGCTGGCCAATGCAGCTGTCCGCGAAGTTGGGCGTTTGATGGGACCACGTCTGTTGGGAGTGGCAGTGGTACAGTTGAACTTCGTGGTCAACGTGATCATTGCCAGCGGTTTGCCTGAAGGTTCCCTCTCGGCTATCAAATACGCCTGGGCAGTGATGACCATGCCGCAAGTGGTCATCGCACAAGCTATCGCCATCGCCGCCCTGCCAACCTTCTCCGCACAATTTGCGCGCGGCGAAACAGATGAAATGCGGGCAACACTGGCCAGTACACTACGTGGCATGTTATTGCTCTCCATGCCCGCTGCCGTGGGATTGATTCTGCTGCGCCAACCTATTACCGTCCTGCTATTCCAACGCGGTGCGTTCGACGCCCACTCTACCGATATGGTCTCCTGGGCCTTGCTGTGGTACGCCGCCGGGCTGGTTGGTCATTCCATCCTGGAGGTGTTGGCTCGCGCTTTCTACGCTCAACACGATACCAAAACCCCAGTCATCGTGGGGGCAGCTGCGATGGGATTGAATGTGCTCTTCAGCTTCGCCTTTTCAAGCCTCTTTGAAACCATTGGTTGGATGCCGCACGGCGGCCTGGCATTGGCAAACTCATTTGCTACCGCTCTTGAAGCCACAACTTTGCTCATCATCATGCGCAAACGGTTGAAAGGCATCAACGAATCCCACATTCTGCGAGGTGGACTACAATCAATCGGCGGGACACTGGTAATGTCGGCAGCCGTGATCTTGTGTCTGCGCGTCTTTTCGGACCGACCTGCCTGGTTGCTGACCCTCAGCGGGCTCGCGGCTGGGGGTCTAGTCTATGCGCTGATGATGACTGTGTTACGTGTCTCAGAGCTGGACACACTGCTTAGAGCCATCCGAAGGCGAATATAAAACTATCAATTAACTGCCATAAACATGGCCCACCCGGAAAGTCAAAGATCATCAAGACACTTTTCCCCTTCAAATATCCCATGAAACTCGACACACTCAGCTTTGGCGGTATACTGACCAACAGATGAATATGATCCACTATCGCTTTCCCCTCGATGATCTCTACCCCTTTCCACTTGCATAGATCTTTCAATATCCCCACGATACTTTCTTTGTATTTGTTGTAGATCACCTTCCGCCCGTATTTCGGCATGAACACAATATGATATTTGCACACCCATTTTGTATGTGCTAGGCTATTTGCCATGGAAATCACTCCTTCTGGTTTGGTAGCTTGAACTCTGCCATTCTAGCGGTGTGATTTCCTGCTCTATAGGCCCCTCTCTTCCGCCTGCTTAGCGGGTGGTTTTCTGTTTCGGGCTGCCGCCCTCAACTCGCTAAAGCGTTAAAATTCATCCCGTCCCACCAATATGGTGGGACGGGATGAAAGTTATTAGCTGCTTAACGGTCCGGAAGTGGGAATTATTTATTTCACTTCAGGCTTTTTAGACAGTCCCTAAAAAACCATCTCTCAATCCGAGCACTTTACCTGCCCTAATCGTCTAGTCCGAATTTACTTTAGGTTATGTTGCTTGATTAGAAGTTGCAGCTCTGGGTGATTTTTCAGACTTTGTGGCGCGGGACAGGTACTTGCGGTGCATTGGATTCCCCAGGTATAGGCAAAGTCAAAAACGGGGTTTGGCACCAGGGATTCCCAAAGATCAAGCATGTCCTGAAATTCCGCCGTTGTTGGCGTCCGGTAGTAAATGCTCTTGCCATCCAGTCGACCTTCTTGTCCAAATGCTTCAAAAACGGGAACAATGGCAGATACGGGAATCCCATTTGCTATGGCCAACTCAACTCGTTGTGAAATCTTACTGATGTCACATGTAACTGGCTGTCCGGCGCTGTCGAAATGGCAGGGGTATGGGTCAAGGCCAAAAAGATCAACGTGGGTGATTTCCGGTCGGAAGGCATGGTATTCACAACCCTCGCCTTCAGGACACATGTTGCTCCCATCTAGAATCGTGATATATGTTTTCTGCCCAGGAGCGTGGGTATGGATATAGTCAGACCGGGCTTTGATTGCGTTAGCAGCATCTGGACATACAGATGGGTGGGGTTCATCCGACAAGTTATAACCAAAAACTTTGGGGTTGTCGGCCAAGATATCCACTTGCGCTTCAAACTGGGCATCACTATAGCCTGGCGGGGGACAGCTTTGACCTATTGGGGCATTGCCCATATTTCCCAGCCAAACCAACGCCTGAGTTCCTTCTGGCAAGGCGTTAACAAGCGCAAGTACACTTGTGGGATTGGTTTTGCTGCCAGTGACATCGAATAAGTTAAATCCTAATGCAATTAGATCAGCAACGTCTCCCTGGGTGTTGAAAGCAGCGTGTAATGATGGTTCCGTTACTGCAATGGTAGGTGTCACCTCTACCTCGGTCGCACTGCTGGGGATCGTTACAGAAGGCGTTGCTGGGTGATCGGTAGGTGTGGCTGGTAACCCAATTGAGGTTGGAGGGACTGTTGCTTCAGGGGTCTGACCACCGCTTCCACAGGCGCTTAGAAAAAGTGAGATTAAAAGAAAAACAATGTATGTTTTTGAAATTGTAGGCATGAACTTCTCCATAATGTAGCTGCATGTAATTTTTGAAAAGGTGAGCCTTTGTGATTCTACCAATGCCATTGGGGGCCAATTGCGCATGGTTGAATGTGATGGAGTTTTTTTCCTGCGCAACTTTCGCAATCGACAAGAGGTAGGTTTCTTGGCTGGGTTGACCCCACCCCGTATCAGAGCGGTGAAAAAGTGAGCATGAACAGGGTATCGTATCAGCAAGGCTGGCAAGCATCCAATCCAAGCAACGACGATTGTGAGATCGCCTGGGCCTGGCTGCGTTTTCAATCCGACAATCAGTTAAGCCGCAGCTATCAAAGACG
The DNA here is from genome assembly GCA_963785535.1 of uncultured Chloroflexia bacterium. GTDB lineage: Bacteria > Chloroflexota > Anaerolineae > Anaerolineales > Villigracilaceae > JAABUE01. The sequence continues at coordinate 65,605 of CAWAVQ010000011.1, forward strand.
CTTTGGATTGGGTAGCCAGTGCCATACACAAAATCGGGCTTGTGGCTCTGGCCCACAAGCTCTTGATTGGTCTCTGGCAATAGATGGAAACCGGCATACCGTCGAAAGGTACTTGCTTGGCGACTCGTTGAGTTGGGATGCTTATGTGTGCTTTTTCGATTTCTCCCCTGTGGCGGGAACCACCTGTTTCTCATGCGGGGTTTCCGTTTGGAGACCGGGGTTTAGATAGGGCTGCTTCCTAATAGCTTCTTTCGTTAATTCTTGAATAACTCCGTAATAGTAAGCTAAATTGTGCGGAATATGATAAAGTACAACGCCCAGTATTGTTGCTCCGGCTCGATGTAGTTGCTCCAGTGATTGACGTGCCTCGCTAGGATGAGCAAACCCGGGCTGAATGACTAACAAAACCCCGTCCACTCTGGATGCCAGCAACCACGAATCGGCAACGTTTATGGATGGAGCATCGATAATAATCACATCTGACTGTTTTTTCAATACATCCAGGGTTTTACCCATTCTGTTGGGTATAGTTACCCCCTCCGTTGCCGGTGATGGGAACGCATTTCCACTAGTAATTACAGTCAGCCCATCTAAGCCTTCGATCTTTTTGCCTGCAGTTTCAGTCTTAGAGTCACCAGCTAAAAGATTGCTGAAGCCATTTTCATTGGCCAATCCAAAATAGCGATGGATACTGGGATTGCGCAAATCCGCATCCAGGAGAACCACTTTGCTGCCCGATTGAGCGTAGCTGATTGCCAGATCAGCTGCCATATTTGTCTTACCTTTACCTGACCCATTAACGCCAAGTAATAGCAGGGTTTTCAATGAAGACTGAGCGACAGCAAATTCCAGGTTTGCGCGCAACGCATTGATCGCCTCGGAGGTTTGGGAAGGTAACTGCCATGCAACAGGTGAGCCTTTCGTAGTTGTTGATGATATAGGCTTCATGCTTGCAATATTTCCAAGAACGGGGATATCAAGCACTTGCTGAACATCCTGGGATGTTTTCAAAGTATCATCCAGGTATTCAATGATAAAAACTATACCAATTGCTAATATCAGACCCACGATTCCTGCCAACATGGAATATATGATTGGCTGGGGACGAACAGGTTCTGCCGGGGGGGCCGCTTTTTCAATTTGTTCTAAAGTGGGAGTGTTCCGTAAATGTGCAAGTTGAACTGTTTGCAAGTTGTTTAAAAGCTCAAGATAAATCGTCTGATAGTGATCCAGTGTTGGAAGTATCAGTTGTAGGCGTAAATCATCCCCCACCAGGTTACCTGAATTCATATCAGGTTTTCCAAAATACTCCAGATTAATACTAATTTGCTGATATTGAGCAAGCAGGGACTGTAATTGCGCCATTTGGGCTTGCTTTTCAGCAAGCTGAGCACTTTGTTCAGCGGTGGGATTTCTTAAAGTGGCAAGTGGACCAATCTCTATGCTAAGTTTTGAAATCTGGTCTTGCAAGGTTGTGATCTGGTCGTTGACTTGCTTCAATTGGTTTTGAATTATTTCATCAGAGATTTGATTAAATTGGGTCTGAAGGGTAGAAATTTGGTCTTCGACCTGGGAAATCCTGTTTTTCAAACTTTCTTCTGTCGCTGCATAGCCGCTCGCTTGTGTATTTTGATCAATTAGAACCTGGACCAGCATATTTGCGATGGCCGCGGCTCGCTGGGGGTCGCTATCATCAATCACGATTTGAATCACAGGCGTTGACCTCACTTGTTGAATCTGGGCTATATTTTCTATATCAATCTCTGTATTTAACCGACGCGATACTTCGTTGACAACACTTGCTGAGGATAGCAACTGAACGTAGGCGTCAATGAGTTGCTGAGTATTCATGGCTGCAAACTGCGAATTCTGATCTGACAAATCTTTACTGATCAAAATTTTAGTGGTTGCCTGGTAGGTTGGTTTTGCAATCCGGCTGAATACGTAGCCGCTGCCTGTTCCCAAGAGTGTACACAATAACAAAAGCCAGATCCAACGAATCAAGATCTGTATATAATTTTTGAGTTCCATACTGTTCCTTCCACCTGTGTACAACTATTGTTGCGTCACAAGTCTATTAATTACCACACACGGTGTCCATTAGCCTGAAAACGCATAACCGCTTCCTTATCAGGCCAAGAATAATAAGAGCCATCAGCCAGGTCTAGAGGGGAACGTGTAATCGTTTCGTCCTCAATTTTTCCTAGAACTTCAAGCAACAACTCTGCCGCAATTGCTTTCGAGCGTGTAATAAAACTATCAAGAGATTCACCGGGCAAAATCTCAAAAATGCGTTGACCACACAATTCACCCGCATCAATCTTTTCATTGACATAGTAAATTGAGACTCCCGCATTTTTCTCTTGATTTGCGAGCATCCAAAAGCTAGGTAAGACACCTCGGTAGTGAGGCAAAATTGCGCCATGAATGTTCAAACATCCCAATTGGGGTAGTTCAATTAAGGGTTCCTTAAATATTTGTGGACAGCTAACAGATACTAGCAAGTCGGTGCCAGCCTCACGGAGCCGCTGCCTGAAGTCCTCGGCATTGACATCCGGCACCAATTCGCACAAAACCCCATGCTTTTTACAAACAGAAGCGATGGATTGCCCGCGCACTTTCGCCATACCGGCCCTGACCGCTAGCCCGAAAGAAGCCATTAGGCCAAAGGTTCGATAATAGCGAAGCGCCGCCTGCACAGTGGTTTGATTTTTATAGAGCGGTGGAACAACATAAACTGCCTGTGTCTGTTGACCATATTTACTAAGCGTACGTTCGAAAAACGCGGGTAGGTAGATCGGATCATCAGTGGTGAGATAGGTGATTTTCATTTTGTCTCCATGTATCCAGTACTTGATCGAAACGTCCAAAGGACAATTTTTGTAATAAATTATCTATCTTCTTAGGATAATAGGTTCTGCCAAGTCCTTGAGTGAACCAGAATAGCTTCGGTACATTGGGTTGGTAAAAATCTTTCAGTTCATGTTCATTAAACTCATAGGGATGGCAATATATAATTACAGGTTGCTGGGTTACCATCGCAGCAAAGAATTTCTCGAGAAGAACGCCTGGAAGCAGACGAAAATAACCTCCTCCAGCCACTGGCAATCGAATTTTACCTGACGACCAGATTGCCACGGGAACTTCCAGGATGCCCGCATCATTCGGCAATGACATCCAGTGCGGAACAGTCGGATACCCAGAAATACCATAACGATAGGTTTTCATCGGAAAGATGGACGAATCAACTGTAAAACCTGTTTCGACCAAGACCTCCAAAGCCCAAAGATTTTTCTCGTTGATCGTGAAATCGGGAGCGCGAAAGGCTGTCACCTGCACGCCACAGGCATCTTCAACTGTTTTTCGGGCCAACTCCAATTCGAGCTTTAATTCCTCCCGGTTCATTTTATCTACAGGACGATGGCTGTAACCGTGAGACTGAATTTCATGTCCCTCGGTGACAAGTTGTTGAAGCAATTTTGGAAATGTTTCGGCAACGCGTCCTTGCACAAAAAATGTCCCCTTGACATTCCGGCGATCAAGGATTGCCAATATCCTCTCTGTATTTTTGACAACACGTTCTGTGATCGGTGCATCAAAATCGATGCAAGATTGATACCAGTCTTCAACATCGACAGTAAATGCACATAATGGGTTTCCGCTTTCTGGACCAGCGGTCATATTTGTTGATTGGTGAACAATATCCTGAGAGCGCATCTTGTTTTTTTACCTCGTGACTTTCTCTAAAGGCTTGTTAAAGGGTAGATATCAGAGAACCAGGGTCAACCGTGCCGTAAATTATGCCTGGCTTAAATCTCCATCGTGATAATCTTTTAATAGCTCGATATAAAGAGACACGATCCGTTTAACCATGCCGTCGCTGGAATACTGCTGAGCATGTTGCTTAGCAATAATACCCATTTGATCGCATAATTCTTCATCATTGAGTAAAGTTAAAATTCGATCAGCCATCTCTTGGGGTTGGTGAGGGGTCACCAAATAACCTGTTTTCCCATCAACAATCACGTCTCGAGCACCATCAACATCATTCGCTACGATTGGCTTACCGGCAATCATGGATTCTTGAAACACAACCGGCAAACCTTCCCATAAAGAACTCAACGCCGTTAGTGCCAGGACAGGGTAAATTCGGTTAATATCATTTCTATAACCCAACAGGAAAAATTTCCCGGTTAAGTTAAGTTCTTTGATCAAGTCTTCACATTCGGGGCGTAGCACACCATCGCCAGCGATGACAAACTGCACATTAGGATAGTTTCCCGCCACAATAGCCGCGGCCCGAATAAAGTCAAGCGGGTTTTTTTGCTTATCGAGACGCCCAATTTGCCCAACAATCTTACATTCTGGATCCAGCCCTAACTCCAAACAAACAGCCCGTTTATCAACTTGTTGCTGAAAATTTTCAAGATTAATGCCGTTATAGATCAAGGCAAATTTGTCTTCTTTGCATATCTTATTGGCAAGGCCCTTTTCTATGTTTGGCTTGGAGACAGCAATCAGACGACTGGAAAATGTTGCACAAAATCGCTCTGAACCAACATAAAATAAACGCATCAATTTTGACATATCAGCCCGCAGCCCCCAACCATGTACATGATGGATGATCACTGGCACTCCAGCGAGTACCGCTGCCAGTCGTCCGGCTGCTCCGGCGATAGCATTGTTCGTATGAACAATATCGTACTTTCCCTGCCGCATATGAGCATAAAGCTCTGCGCTGGATCGCAAGATGTGCCAGGGACTTACATAAGTGACCATACTTGGAATTTCTACGAAGGGAATCCCTCGCTCGTTAGCCAGATAAGTCAAGTCAACTTCCGGAGGAGGAACGGGACCTGCAGCCAGATGCACCTCAAAATGCGGGTTATTTTTCAAATAGGTTGCAATATCTAAAATCACATTCAATTCGCCACCAATTGTTAAACGAGTGGCCACCAACAGGACTCGAATTTTTCTGTTTAAGTTCGTCAAGCTATCGAAAGCATCCGCTTGCTGATCGAATACAATATCTTCCGTATCAGAAGTGGTCAGGGTGGCAAGGAGATTGCTTAGCGCAAGTGTAGGCTGTTGAGGGTTTGTCATGGCTTATAAATTTCTCCAAATATTTTTTTTGACTTCGAGTACTGTTGTATCCAGAGGCTGATCCGTGTTGATCTTATAAATTGGAGCATTCCCATACTCCAAATTGGATGCCAGGGAGTGTCGATAACGCACATAATCCTCAGGCTCTTCTTTGCCGCGGTTCTTATTTCGAATTAGAGCAACCTCCACGGGAACATACAAGGAGATGACCATGTCCGGAGCTGGTATCTCTTGATATAAACGTTTCTCGGTACGAGCCAGCCAGGATTGAATTGGATAACGCTTAGGATCGATCACAAACTTTTGGAGTTGTGGCCCATCTGGTGCCTCTTTCGACATGGATGGATACCGATCGCACAAGACGATACTTCCATTCGCAGCCCGGGCAAATGCCCGACTTAACAGGGCCCGACGGTCGTAAGCAATAAAAACTGAGCGAATTGCAGATATAAGCGGGTAGACTTCAGGGGATTTCTGTGTTTGCTCAGTCGAGGCCTGACGGGTATCAATCTTGCTCGGTCGATACGTTGGAAGTGTACTGCGCAATAACGGCAAAAATATGTTCGGAAGCATTGTCAACAGAGTCGATTTCGGCTTGCCCGCATGGATTTGCTCAATAACAAAATGTTCGCCCAGCCAGCGTCTGGTCGCAGTGAGGAGGGTGGATTTCCCGGTTGCCTCCGCGCCAACAAAGGCGATGACGGTTCCACCAGACTGAAGAATCATACCTCGTTTGGAGCGAGTTAGCCGTCCATACGCCATCAGGGAGAATTTTTTGATCCCGCTCAGCCAAGACCGTAGCCAGGAATTCCTGGCATAAATCCTGAGTTGTGAGCGTAGTTGACGGCCCAGGCTGATACGGCGAAACAGTGATGCCGGCTCCTTGAGAGCATCAATACATTTAGAAAATAAGCTGGTATCAACGGAAGGCAACCAGTTTGCGACCATCTGAATAGTTTCTTCCGTTGGCTTTGCTTCCATGAGCCATTCGATTTCCCGCCTGACCCCTTTCCAATCTCTAGACAGCATTAGCAGCTCAACGAGTGAGGTATGTTTCAACATCATCCGGATGGTGAAAACCACTAATTCGGCGCTTTTCACAGGCACCGGGATCGAAGCTTCCTGACGAAGATTTTGTAATAACATCTCTTCGATGGGCAAGTGCAGGTTTTTTGACAGACTTTCACCGGTTATGACGCGGTAATACGCGTGTACGTGAACAAAAACCCCGGTTTCCTCGTCCAGAGCATAATAATGCTCCACGGCTGGAAAAGGGGCGTCTCCCTGGATGCCGGCAGGACGGAATTTCAACTCACTCATGATCAATCTAAAAGAATCACTATGCTTTCGATAGATGAGTATATCAACATCTGTCTCACCTGTCAGAACCTGGGAAAGTGACGAGTTGCTTTTCCAATGACAATACTTGATTTCATTTGCGCTCAGTCTTTCAATGAGTTGTTGAAGTTTGGTTAACATTTTGGTTTAATATTATGGCTACTTTGGTTTAATGAGTTTTTATTTGTTGGGAACTTTGCCACAGGATCGATTGACAAACGCTGTCTACAACCTGATTAAACCCTGGTCCAGCAAGATCGAGACTTTCCACGACCAAAAGTCGGTCACGAATATTTTCAGCTTGTGTGAGTTGATCAAACATAGCAACAGCATTTTTTAAATATGCATCCATCTGAACCGGATTTTTTCTATCAACCTCACGCGGCGGATCTGGGCGCCGCACAGTGCGTTCAATGAGAGTGTCTACCGAGGCTCGGATATATATGATGAGATCTGGCAGCGGGAGCAAGTCGATGAACCTGGCAATCTCTTCAGGAGTATAGGCGTTTTTAGCAGAGACAAACATATGCAAGGCCAGAATTGGGCCTTCATCCACGAGAATGACCTGCTCTTTACCAAGAACTTTTGTGATTTCGTACATCCCGATCTTACGCTCGAGACTTCGCAGGTTATGGATTGCCTGCATGGAAAAACTGGTCTTGCGCCAAAATAGCTTGATGGTGTGGCGCAGGTACTCGTTATGCTTGTACAATGTACCAATAAAAAAAGGAAGGCTAATAAATTCCTGTGTCAGGTTTTGCAGAGTGGGGTTTGCCAATCCTTTGAGACCAAGCAGGCTTGTAGCCAGGTCAATGGATGTAGTAACTTTACTCGTTTTTGCCAGACGACAACGCACCTCATTGATCAGCGTTGTTTTCCCGGCGCCCGTAGATCCGATGAATTCTACAATCATCTTGCCCCCGCGGTTGATGGATCGCGGCGATCCATTAATGGAGATGATTTTTCTGGCGTCTGGAGCATCTTATCCTCCGACCCTGTTTGTCTTTTAAACGCCATCTTGACCGATGGGAACATCATCCTACTGTGAGCGGCTTCTAGCAATACCAATCCCAACCAGACAGACCGAAAATGGAAAATTTGATGGGCGTTTGATTCAAGATAAATGCCGAAAAGCATCGCCAGGAAAATGACACCACTTGGTAGAGCCGTGTCTCCGGATTTAATTTGCTTCAGCAGTATTTTGACTGCGCTGTTCAAGGCTTCACCACCCAATAGCACCAAGCCCAGTAATCCTATCACGCCACGCTCCACACCAAATTCGAGAGTATCGTTATGCAGTGTTTTGTTTTCCAGGAAATCCCGGTAGTTGTCTGGGCCTACTCCCAGGATGGCTTTCTGGGAAAACAGCACCGCGGCGCCACCTTCCCACAGATGTAATCGCTCTCCCGTTGTGTGTGCAGCTCGATCAGTAGTGAGATGCGCAAGGCTGGCCATAACATCAGGGAATTGACTGATGGTGATGATGAACAACCCCGCCGCGAGGGTCAAGATGGTAGCCAACCAGGCAAGGGATTTCAGATGACCGCCCATGAGCAGAAGAACAAACACGGCAACTACCGAGGCGCCCGCCAGCGAAGTAAGTGCGCCTAGCGATGCGGTCGCAAGAATGCTTAACAGCAAAACCATTCCCAGAAACAAAGTCAACTCACGCCGAAGCCCTACCAACAGCAGGGGCATAAATCCCATCAACTGAAATAAGGCTGCCCAAACCGGATCATCCCACAATCCAGCTGGCCGGCCGATGTATCGGGGGTCTACAAATCCAATGCTCCCCAAAAGGGAGATCATGAACTGATAAAAAATGGGCGAGATGAACTCAGCTACAAGCAGGACCCCGTGGAGCACGGCCACCGTGAGCCAGACGAGCAATATGCGGCGCATGAGGCCAGGTTCCAAGCTGGCAAAAACCGCGACCAAGGTAACGAACAAAATATAGAGATAGATCTCTTTGGTCATAAAGAGAAAACTGGCCATCGGGTTGTTAGAGGAGAAGGTGCCAATGAAACTGCCCAATAAGATAAACCACATGCCTAGGGCGTAAGGAAATCGTATAGGCCGGCGCATGTAGATAAGGTATAACCAGCATACCGGGATGAAGAGAAAATTCCAAAAGTCAACCGAAGCAAGGTTCGAGGGCAGCACAAGAAACTGCTCCACGGACAAGGTAACCACGCCTAGCAGATATATAACGACGGCGAATTTCAGCAACGTAGCCAGGCGGCTGGGTGACTGGGCGGCAGCACTGGCAACAGTCGGAAGAGGAATGACGACATCGTTGTCTTCCATTGCACCCAAATCAAATGTTCCCACTTCAGCCTCCCCCGTAGCTGATTCCTGAACATCAACATTCGCCTCTGCTGATTCCAATTCACTCTTCCCAGCAACCTCATCATCTTTCTTTCTCGGGCTTGTTATTGGTTCCTCGTTTGGAATCTTATCGAGCATTTTCAACAACTCGTTCGGTAATTGGGGTTTTCTTTGTCATATCTAAATCATACCTTAGGCAATAACGGTTAGTAAAGATCAGGGCGTTGTTGCAGTTCCATTATAAATGCCTGTTAACCGCAAGTTGACGGACGAGTTCAAGACTGGAACGATCCAGCCACACAACAATCAGGCAATACAGCAGGACCGACATTCCGCCCAATAGCCAGATATTGATGGTGCCAAACAGAAACGGGGCTGCGAGAATCGTTGCTGCGCCCAGACCGGGTCCTATAAAGCCCCGCCATGCCAACATCTCGTGGGCTTCAGCCCGCAAAAACCAGATAAACATGGCGAACAGTACAAACTCTGTGAGCACTGTGGCATACACCGCACCCATCATCTGATAAGTAGGGATCAGGATGATATCAAGCAGCAGGTTCGTCAGAGCTGCGACTATAATTGCTATGGCCCGCTTACCTTCCCGATTACTGGCGTTTAAGGCTACCTCTAGTGAAGTATCTATGAACCGCAATGGAATAATCAGCGCCAACCATTTCACAGCCTGAATGGCAGCAACAAACTTGCTGCCATAGACCAGTACAACGATCTTATCGCTAAATGTCCATATCACTGCAGCTAACAAGGTACCAAGCACAACAAGCAAGCGAACCGTTTTGCCCGTATAGCGTTGGAGGGATTGTTTGTCCTTTGCAAACTCGGAAGATAAAAAGGGATAGAGGGCGACATTCACCGTTCTCGCCAGAATATTGAGACGCATGGTCAGGTTATTTGCGGCATCATACAGCCCAACGATCGCACTAGTGGCCCAATAAGACAAAAATACAACATCAATACGCACATATACAGTCGACATGCTATTGTTGAGGGCAAAAGGGAAACCACCCTTAAATAACGATAGCCACAGCTTCTTATCTATGGTCGGGCGCAGTTTGCCAGAGCGTGCCTGATAAATCCAGACGCCAACTATCAGGGAGAGAATCCGGGAGGCCAGATAAGCGACCATGAGCCCATCAATGGACACCTTGAAAGGCACGGCCAGGATGGCTAGCACTAGAAACGAACCCTCCATAGTGGAGATGACTACTGCACTCCATTCCATCTCTTCTCGGCCGCGAAACGAAGCCTCTACCATGTAGGCCAAGGATTCTATTCCCAGGGCCAGCCCGATCAGTAAGAAAGCCCGAAAGAAAACACCAGAATAATTCAGCAATGCCCCGACGGCTACCATTAACCCGATGGTAACAACTGAAAGAACCGTGGTCAATCCCAAGGCACCATTAACCAGACTGTCAACCTTTTCTGGATGCTCCTTACTTCGGGCAATCTCCCGGATCAGCAGCGACGGCAAGCCGAACTTGGAAATTGTCGAAAACAGCCCGGCGAAAGTGATCAGCGTGGCATACTGGCCGAGCATCGCAGCGCTGTCCAGACGAGCCAGATATATGGGGATGAAGAACGAAGTCAGACTTTGTACGCCGAAAGCTACGGCCTGAAAAGCCGAATTTTTTGCAATTCGTCTAAAGTGATTCATGAATTCCCGATCTCAACTCGATATTTTTTAAAAGTTTTTGCTTGACTCTAAGGTGCAATTGTTATAACCAATTGGGACGGCTGACTTCCTTCACGGGATGAGAAGGAAACCGCATCGGTACTGGTGGGGATAAACGCAAAACTATAGGTACCATCACCGGTGATCTCTGCAGTAACGTTATACTCGTTCCAGATGCCCGATGCAATCGCACCTTTGTCATCCAGCACAGAACTCGTGAGAGCAGGCAGAGCGTTCCCGCTAATGCCTGTTTCAGTCCAGTCATTGGCTGTTGCATAAACTGGTGGTCCATCTACTGTGGATGAAGTGGAATACACACGCAGGGTGGCGCTTTGGACAGTACCCGTTATACCGCTGACAGTAAACTTCAGGTAAGATTCATAACTGGCGCCAACATCGCCATCCACCCATAGTTGTGCACTTGTGCCATAATTCGAACCACTGGCTTCGCGAACATACGAATCTGCATTGGCGATAAATGTCAGGGACGAGGATGCCACGGTCGGCATTGGGGTAAAAGTAATGGTTGGTGTGAAGGTTGGCAATGGAGTACCCGTTGGTGTAAAGCTCGGAATCCCTGTCGCCGTTGCTGTTGGCAGCGGGGTGTTCGTTGGGGTAAAGCTCGGAATCCCAGTCGCCGTTGCTGTTAGCAGCGGGGTATTCGTTGGGGTAAGGCTCGGAATCCCAGTCGCCGTGGCCGTTGGTAGCGGGGTATTCGTTGGGGTAAGGCTCGGAATCCCAGTCGCCGTGGCCGTTGGTAGCGGGGTATTCGTCGGGGTAAAGGTCGGAATCCCAGTCGTCGTGGCTGTTGGTGACGGGGTATTCGTTGGCGTGAAGGTAGGAGTAGCCGATGAAGTAGCGGTGACTGATTGGAACGCAGATGTGATAACCAATTGGGACGGCTGACTTCCTTCACGGGATGAGAAGGAAACCGCATCGGTACTGGTGGGGATAAACGCAAAACTATAGGTACCATCACCGGTGATCTCTGCAGTAACGTTATACTCGTTCCAGATGCCCGATGCAATCGCACCTTTGTCATCCAGCACAGAACTCGTGAGAGCAGGCAGAGCGTTCCCGCTAATGCCCGTTTCAGTCCAGTCATTGGCTGTTGCATAAACTGGTGGTCCATCTACTGTGGATGAAGTGGAATACACACGCAGGGTGGCGCTTTGGACAGTACCCGTTATACCGCTGACAGTAAACTTCAGGTAAGATTCATAACTGGCGCCAACATCGCCATCCATCCATAGTTGTGCACTTGTGCCATAATTCGAACCACTGGCTTCGCGAACATACGAATCTGCATTGGCGATAAATGTCAGGGACGAGGATGCCACGGTCGGCATTGGGGTAAAAGTAATGGTTGGTGTGAAGGTTGGCAATGGAGTACCCGTTGGTGTAAAGTTCGGATTCGCAGTAGCCGTGGCTGTTGGCAACGAGGTATTCGTCGGGGTTGGCGCTACCCCCCCCGGTTGGAACTCATATACGCCCCGGTCATCATAGGTCCGCACTCCTGCCCCTGTATTTGTTGTGGTGGGATCGTCTAACCGGGGATTTCCATCCAGATCGATGATCGGCTCACCGGGCGCATCGGCATACGCGCTATCGATGGCCGGAGATCCGGCTTGAATATGGTAATCGCCCACGACCAGGTTGGGCGGACGCCCAGCCGGCGCAACTGGCGCAACAAACAGCGGGTCAGCTTGCAAGCCGTGCACTTCCTGGCCGGGTATAGCTGCCTGGAAGGCTGCCAACGTTGAATAGTTGGTGCCGTTCCATTGAATCTCCACCGTCCCACCACCGCTCAAATAGACGAGATCATAATCAATGCTTGTGCCAGACACAGAGCTGGCATCCACCCGAATATTGGATTTTTGACCGGTGATGGGGTTGAGCCCATTATCGACACTGATATTGTTTCTCAGCATGGCACCCCTCGATCCAGTACCATTATCACCTTCAAAATTAAACCCAGCGGTGTGATTGCCCTGTGCCGTGTTGCCGATCAGGGTTTGGTAGGGTGCGTTGTAATTATCGATACCATGGTCGCCATTCCCGTAGAGGAGATTGCCGATGAACATGTTTCCACTTGAACCATTGTAGTTAGTCACTCCGGAGTCTTCATTGGCATAGGAAATATTATGCAGGAATGTATTGTTATGGGCCGCGTCGAGTTCTAATTCCGGCTGCATCCCGCTGATATTGTTTGGCATTGGCGAACAAGATGTTGTTGCTGACCAGGTTATTGTCGGAACCATTTATAAGCCGAATACCGTGAAAGCTGTTGTGATCGGAGGTGTTCCCACTGATGGTGGAATTGGTGGTGCCGGTGAGGTAGATGCCTTCACGAGTAGACCCGGACACAGGACTGCCGGAATAGCTGACATGGTTGTTCGAGATGGTGATGTTGTTCGAGTTGGAAACATAAACGCCACGGTCAGCTGTACCGGTAACAGTGAAGCCATTAATGATGATGTAACTTTTACTGGAGATGCGGAAGGCACTGCCACCACTTTTCTGGCCATTACCGGTTACGATGACACCAGAGGCAGCAGTATATGTGATGGGCAGGCCATTACTGCCTGAAAAGGGTACAGTAACGGTTTCCGCATAGCTGCCAGCCAGAACTCGCACGATTTCCCCAGCAACCGCCGCACTCGCTCCCTTGCTAATCGTGCAGAATGGCAAAGCAGAGCTTAAACCCGTTCCCGAATCAGAACACGAAGGATTCGTGTTGTCAACATAGTAGGCTGTACCGGTTGCAGCTGCGATGCTGTAATTCAGTCCAACCATAGACAATATTAAAACAATGCCCAAAAACATCCGCCACTGGAGGGGTATCCATTGTGGCATGAACTTTGTTTTATTTTTTGTGTTTGTACCCATAATAATCTCCTCATAATAAAAACAGCTAGATTTTGGTGGTAAGTGGGACTGACGTCACCTACCACCAAAATCCATGCTATTAATTATTATACACTGATAAAATTTTCCTTTTTTATATGATCTATCATCCTCTAGGTCAAATTGTTATTATATTTTCACCAAATTGCTGCCAACTAAACTACCTTGTTGTGGGGCTACGGTGTCGCAGGACTGTAATAAATTCTTATCGAAACCGCATCCAGAGAAACGCTGCCTACACCGGACGTGCCCCTGACTCTTATTTTGAAGATTCCCGTGGCAAAGTCAGCTGGCGTCCAGGTGGTTCCCCATGTATCGGTTGGACCACCGAGTGTTTGATTCGTATCTCCATATCCACCATATCCATATCCATACCAATATCCATACCAATATCCATATCCACCATATCCATATCCATACCCTAGTCTCGCGGTTTTTGTTGCAGTAAATGCATCGGGATTAAGAGCTGAGGTATTCCATAAGGCAGCTGTCAGGTCTCGAGAGCTTCTATAACCCTGATTTCCCTCAATGATTACTTCGATGCCGGTAATAGTGGCATTGGATGGGATACCCAAACTTGGGAAACCGTAATCCACAGTATCAGAATTTGCATTGAAGGTCGCATAGTGATTATCGGAAATCCAACCATTGTTGGGACTTGCCACGCCGTTGGAAGCGATTGTTGCGTTGGCAGAATAGAATGCGGTATTGGTAGCAGTAGTAAAGGTGACATCCTCGCCGTAGGATGTGCTATTTGCGCTGGTAGCATAGGCCCGAACATGGTAGAGCGTACCGGGAGTAAGGCCCGTGATGGAACTCGTAAAGGCGCCAGTGCCGGCGGGAACACCTTGCGCGGTCTTGGTGACCAGCGCGACAGTGGGATTGGCTGCGGTATCCCACACCACTCCATACTGGGTTGGATTGGGTACACCCAGATCAGTGAGGGTGCCATTGCCGGTAGCTGTTGTTTGTGTAATATTCGTGACAGCCTGGGTGGTAACAGTCGGAGCCGTAGGTTGGGACAGAGCCGTATAAGTTACAGAGATCTGCATGTAATCAACTGCGGCAGTTCTATAGTTGGAGCTGATTGCCGACAATGCCACACCGAAGTTGCTGTCATTGATATCCGCAGGCGTCCATGTGGTTCCCCAAAGATCAGAGGTTGAACCGTAAGTAGCGGCAACCGGTGAACCTGTCGGCCATTCCTGCCGGGTCACCGCCTTATTGGTGCCGGTAATTATGCCTCCCTTGATCAACCTGACAACATCATCCCGCACATCTTGTCCCCAGCCTCTGGCGTTTTCAAAGCGTCCAATGGTAACTACGATCCCATTGATGGTTGCATCGGCAGGAATGGCAAAGCCGTAATTGGTGCCTTCAAGATAACGGGATGCTGCGTAGTAACGAAGAGTGGCAGTTGCATAACTGGTATCATCAGCAGTGATGTTTTGGGGGTTATTCCATGTGATTGTTCCAACGCCTGTTACAGAAGCGCCTGCTCCCGCATTCATATCCGGGGTGGTAGTGGCATAAGCATAATAAGAAGTAAAGGTGACATCCTCGCCGTAGGATGTGCCAATTGCGCTGGTGGCATAGGCCCGAATATGGTAGAGCGTACCGGGAGTAAGGCCCGTGATGGAACTCGTAAAGGCGCCAGTGCCGGCGGGAACACCTTGCGCGGTCTTGGTGGCCAACGCAACAGTGGGATTGGCTACAGTATCCCACACCACTCCATACTGGGTTGGATTGGGTATGCCCAGATCAGTGAGGGTGCCATTGCCGGTAGCTGTTGTTTGTGTAATATTCGTGACAGGCTGGGTGGTAACGACCGGCAGCGCTGCCCCAGACGGCGGTTGGAATTCATACGCGCCGCGATCATCGTAGCTGCGTGTGCCAACGCCGCTATCAGTGGTGAACGGATCGTCAACTCGAGGGTTGCCTTCGATGTCGGTGGTTGGCTCATTGGGAGCATCCGCGTTGGCGCTATCGATGGCTGGAGATCCGGAGTTCAGAGTGATAGTCGCCCACATTCACAGCCACATTGAAGGGGGCTGTCGCTGGCCGTTGCGCGACCGGGGCCGGCGCAACGAAGAACGGGTCGGCTTCTAATCCATTGGTTTCCTGTCCCGCCACCGCTCCCTGGAAGGCTGCCAGCGTCCCGTAGCCTGTGGCTCCCCATCTTATCTGAACGGTACCGCTGTTCAGATCGTAGAGGTTGTAGTCCAGACTGTTACCGCTCAAAGAATTAGCGTCAAAGCGCAGGTTGCCTGCCTGTCCGCTTGCAGTTCCGCCGCCAACCTGTCCCAGTAAGCCGTTGTCGACCATCAGGTTGTTGGCAACCGTGGCACCACCCGAACCAGTTGTTGCCCCTTCGAAGTTGATCCCGACGGTCACATTGCCTTGCACGCTGTTGCCGATGACCGTGTTGTTCGGCGAGTTGAGGTTATCAATACCATGGTCACCATTGCCATAACTGAGATTGCCAATGACAAGATTTCCACTTGAACCGGTGTAGTTCGTAATCCCCGAGTCTTCATTGCCATAGCTGGTATTATGCAGGATGGTATTGTTGCTGCTGCCGTCCAGCCGAATTCCGCTGGCATTGCGCTGCCACCCTTCGGCATTGCCGAACGCGAGGTTGTCGCTGACCAGGTTGTTGTTGGAACCGTTGGTCAGCAGGATGCCATGCGAACTGTTGTGATCGGTGGTGTTCCCGCTGATGGTGGAATCGGTGGTGCTGTTGATATAGATACCCACACGAGTGGAGCCAGAGGCAGGGCTGCCGGAGGAACTGACCTGGTTGTTCGAGAGCGTGATGTTATTCGAGCCGAACACGTAGATGCCATAATCCGCAGTGCCGGTGATGGTGAAACCATCCACCACGATATAGCTTTTGCCCGACATCCGGAAGGCATCTGCCCCCATTTGCCAAACCGTTGCCTGTCACCGTGACGCCTGGTGCTGCGGAATAAGTGATGGGCAAGCCAGCCGAGCCGGAATTCGCCCCGTTCACCGTCTCCGCATAGCTGCCGGCCAGCACACTCACAGTTTCTCCGGCGGCAACGATACTGGCAGCCTGTCCAATGGTACAGAAGGGCGTGGCAGGTGTCGTCCCCAAACCCGCATCGCTGCAGGACCCATTCGTGTTGTCCACATAATAGGTGGTATAGGCACTGGTAAAGGTGACATCCTCGCCGTACGCAATACTAACAGCATTCCAGGCATAAGCCCGAAGGTGGTAGAGCGTACCCGGGGTAAGACCCGTGATGTTGCTGGTAAAGGCACCAGTGGCACTGAGCGGACCATCCATGCTCTTGTTGTCTGCAATGGTGGGGTTGGCCAGGGTACTCCAAACGACGCCATGTTCGAATGGATCGGGGAGGCCCAGATCAGTGAGGGTGCCATTGCCGGTAGCTGTTGTTTGTGTAATATTCGTGACAGGCTGGGTGGTAACGACCGGCAGCGCTGCCCCAGACGGCGGTTGGAATTCATACGCGCCGCGGTCATCGTAGCTGCGTGTGCCAACACCGCTATCGGTGGTGAACGGATCGTCAACTCGAGGGTTGCCTTCGATGTCGGTGGTTGGCTCATTGGGAGCATCCGCGTTGGCACTATCGATGGCTGGAGATCCGGACGTCAGATGATAGTCGCCCACATTCACAGTAACATTGTAGGGGGCTGTCGCTGGCCGCACTGCAACCAGGGCCGGTGCAACGAAGAACGGGTCGGCTTCTAAGCCATTGGTTTCCTGTCCCGCCACCGCGCCCTGGAAGGCAGCCAGCGTCCCGTAGCTTGTAGCTCCCCATCTTATCTGAATAGAACCGCTGTTCAGATCGTAGATGTTGTAGTCCAAGGTGTTACCGCTCAAAGAATTAGCATCGAAGCGCAGGTTGCCTGCTTGTCCGCTTGCGGTTCCGCCGCCGACCTGTTCCAGTAAGCCGTTGTCGACCATGAGGTTGTTGGCAACCGTTGCGCCCCCTGAACCAGTTGTTGCCCCTTCGAAGTTGATCCCAACGGTCACATTGCCTTGCACCGTGTTGCCGACCACCGTGTTGTTCGGTGCGGCGTTGAAATCAAAGCCATGGTCGCCATTGCCATAGCTGAGATTGCCAATGAGGAGATTTCCACTGGAACCGGTGTAGATATTCATCCCGGAGTCTTCATTGCCATAGGTCATATTGTGCAGGAGCGTATTGTTGTTGCTCGCATCCAGCCGAATTCCGTTAGCATTGCGCTGCCACCCTTCGGCATTGCCGAACGCGAGGTTGTCGCTGACCAGGTTGTTGTTGGAACCGTTGGTCAGCAGGATGCCGTGCGAACTGTTGTGATCGGTGGTGTTCCCGCTGAGGGTGGAATCGGTGGTGCTGTTGAGGTAAATACCCACACGAGTGGAGCCAGAGGCAGGGCTGCCGGAGGAGCTGACCTGATTGTTCGAGAGCGTGATGTTATTCGAGCCAAATACGTAAATGCCATAATCCGCAGTGCCGGTGATGGTGAAGCCATCCACCACGATATAGCTTTTACCTGACATCCGGAAGGCATCGCCCCCATTTGCCAAACCGTTGCCCGTCACCGTGACGCCAGGTGCGGCGGAATAAGTGATGGGCAGGCCAGCCGAGCCGGAATTCGCCCCGTTCACCGTTTCAGCGTAGGTGCCAGCCAGCACACTCACAGTTTCTCCGGCGGCAACGATACTGGCAGCCTGTCCAATGGTACAGAACGCCTCAGCAGGCGTTAAGCCAGTTCCTGAATCAGAACATGATGCATTCGTGTTGTCCACGTAGTAAGTTACACCAGCTGCTGCTACATTGCTGGATTTCCAACCAACCATGGATAAAATAAGAACAAGAGTTAAAAAAATCTGCCAATTGGGTCGTGAATTCTTGCGATTAAGTATCATGATATCTCCCTTTTCTTACAAAAGAATGAAACTTTGATAATCTTTCCATATTACAAGATACATGGAAAGGGCCGATTTATTGGAGTTGAATAATAAAATTATCTTTTTCATGCTCTCCTCTCGTTGCTGTAGTGTTTTGTTGAATTAAACGTTCTAAATTATGCCAACAATGTTGATTCGATAACAATTGTTCATCTGACGAAATATAGCTTGAAAACAATTTATTTCTATTTAGAAATATTTAGAATTTCTTAGGCGAACAAGGAAGCTTACAATAACCGGCAAATATAAAGGCAAAGTTTGGTTTCAGAGCATAATCACCAAGAAAATGGTTCTTTGGGAATTTTTGTGGTTGGAAGATAAAATAACCCCTCTCTGACCGCTACTGTTTGTTTTATCCCAACTTGTCCACTATTACTGATACAAAACGCAGATAATATAAAAAATTACAACTCTGCCAAGCGGGGATGAGGGATGTCTAGACTATTGTGTAAACGGGAGTGAATTAGTTCGCAAGGCGACCTTTAAAACAGATGACCAGTTGGTTGAGGTTCGGCGGCCAGCGTCGGATGGGATTGGTCTATTTTTTTTAGAATTGTAGCGTTTCCATCGCACCATTAAAGAAGAAATTCATGACATTGTCTTCCGCAAGAAAGTCTATCCATCGCTAGATGAACTTCAGGTGGACCTCGACCAGTGGATAGCTTATTACAACAATACAGAACGCCCGCACAGTAGCAAATACTGTGACGGGCGCACTCCCAATCAGGCCTTCTCAGAAACGAAATACTCAGCAGGCGAGAAGTTGATTGATACACTTTTCCCCAAGGAGATGACCCGACAAGATCCTGACTCAATGGCTATACCGGCTAAGCCTATGAGTGTCAGAACTCGTCTTGACTAGTACAAATTATCCATAGTGAAAAAACAAGTGATCGCTCCTGCCTTGGAGCATCCAGACCGTTCTCCGCTACAAATTTCCTGGCTGTTTATCGGAGAACAAGGCTATTTTATTTTAGAACCAAGTTCCTACCCCATTTTGAAGGGTTTTGATTTGGCTGTGTGTAGGCCATACACACTCCTTTGACTTTGGTTGGTCTCGGAGACTTATCCTACTCCAGCATGCCACCTTTTTCGACCTGCAAAACTGTTCTTATGACTTGAATCTAAGAGGATAATGCTTGGGATATGGCACTTACAACTGTGAGAATGTCTTTATCTGTCAGAGCAGGATAAAGCGGCAGCGTCACTTCGCGATTGGCAACATCTTCTGTCACCAACAAATTCAAAGATGTATCATCTTTAAAAGAAGTAAATGTGTGGATTGGCGGATAGTGAATACTGGTTTGAATCCCCTGTTCCTTCATACGCCCCATAAATTCTTCGCGTTTGACTTCTTTTGGCAGCAAAATAGGCATCAGATGGGCTGATGTTTTTCCAGGGTGATTCTGGAATGGAATGCCAACCTGTGGTACAAGCTCTTGTAAAGCATCGCGATAAACCTGCGATAATTTCCTGCGACGTTCGTTATTTCGTTCCACTTTAGCTAATTGAGCAAGTCCAATCGCCGCCCTTATTTCATCAATCCGATAGTTATATCCCAAATCAACGACATCATAGCTCCAAGCATGTCCTTTGTGCCGATCCCAAGTGAGTGTGGTCATGCCATGTGAGCGCAAGCGACCGAGTTTTTCAGCCAAGTCATCGTTATCGGTAGTCAGCATTCCACCTTCGCCAGTCGTCATATTCTTGTTTGAAAAAAAACTAAAACAACCAACATCACCCCAAGCTCCAAGCTTACGGTCGCTTAGCTCAGAGCCAACAGCATGAGCAGCATCCTCAATCACAAACAATCCATTTTGTTTGGCAATCGAAAAAATCGCCGGCATATCACACGGATATCCTGCATAATGCACTACAATAATCGCACGGGTACGGGGCGTAATCAGTGAATTTATCGCCGCGGGAGAAATATTAAAATCATCATGACTGATAATATCGGCAAAGACCGGTCTGGCACCCACATATCGAACTGCGTTGGCAGTAGCGACAAAAGTCAATGATGGCACAATCACCTCATCACCTGGGCCTATTCCTAATGCAAGACAGGCAAGGTGTAAGGCTGCAGTAGCATTGGTCACGGCAATAGCATGCTTTGTCTGAATATAGTCAGCGAAAGCTGACTCAAATTCTTGAGTGACCTTCCCCATTGTTAGCCAACGGCTCTTTATTACATTCTGCGCCGCTGATACTTCATCTTCATCAAAATCAATATCTGAAAGTGGAATACGCCAATCCATTTTTATGCCTCGCCGGGTAGAAATTGTGCACGCATTTTATCGAAATCCTGAGATGCGCTCTCATAATCATCAGGACGACCAAGATCTTGCCAATACCCATCGAATCGATAGCCCGCCACTTTTTCTCCACTGCTGATCAAAGCTTTGACTAAATCTGGAAAATCGTAATATTGACCCTTAGGAATATAAGCCAAAACCTCAGGTTCAAAAACATAGATTCCCATACTAACAGCGTAATCATAAGACGGTTTTTCAATATATCCGGTAATACGCGCGTCACCATCCCATTGAATTACACCAAGATCAATTTTTACCTTGCGATGATGTGTGGCAATCGTAGCAATTGCCTTTTCTGCCTTATGAAATTCGATTAGTGCATCCAACTGAAGGGTAGACAGTACATCACCATTCGTGACAAGAAAGGTATCATCCAAGCCAGGGACAAAGGCAATGGGGCCTGCAGTCCCGAGAGGGAGGTCCTCATAACAATATTTAATGTTAAGACCTAGTCGCGATCCATCTTGAAAAAACGCACGCAACAACTCTGAGAGATGTCCCACAGTCAAAACTACATCAGTGATGCCCGCCAGCTTCATTTGACGGAGGATTACTTCCAAAATGGGCATATCACCGATTGGCATTAGAGGCTTGGGGAGAATCTGAGTATAAGGCGCTAGACGAGTACCTTTGCCACCAGCTAATATAACTGCTTTCATAATTATCACCTCCAAATCACTACATGCTAAAGCTGGTAAATATGCGGACGATAAAGCGAAAGATTATCAGAAATCCATTCGATTGTCTTTTGAAGACCATCGCGCAATTTGACCTGTGGAGACCAGCCCATTTTATCTTTTGCTAGACGATTATCGGATAATAAACGCTGTACTTCACTCTTCGATGGGCGCAATCGTGATTCGTCGACACGAATCTCAACATTTCTACCAATCAATGAAATAATTTCATTGGCGAGTTCACCTATCCTCACTTCTTGTCCAACACCTAAATTGAAGGTTCCCCCTTCAATATCTGGAGTTTCGCCTGCACAAAGAAATCCAGCAACCGTATCAGACACATACGTCAAATCACGTGTTGCATCCAGGTTTCCAAGGTAAATTACATCTTGAGTTAAAGCCTGAGTAATGATTGTAGGAATTACCGCACGAGCCGACTGACGGGGACCATAGGTATTAAAAGGGCGGAGCGTTACTACAGGCAAATCATATGATCGATAAAAACTCTCAGCCAGCTTATCAGCGCCAATCTTGCTAGCAGAATAAGGTGATTGACCCTGTAAAGGATGGCTTTCGTCAATAGGGACGCGTAAGGCAGTGCCATAAACTTCACTTGTGGAAGTATGAACAACACGTTTTACCTTTGTTTCCCGGCTTGCCAGAAGCACATTCATCGTTCCAATAATATTCGAATCAACCACGTTTGCTGGATGTTTGTAAGAATAGGGAATGGCAATTAGCGCACCCAAATGTAACACAATATCTATATCCTTCATTGCCAAAGTCACGGCAGTCAAATCGCGTAGATCGCCAGCAACTATATCAAGCTTAGAAAATGTTTCAGGCGATAAAAATGATAGATGTCCTACCTCTCCTCTGGAATTGTATCGCACAAACGCCCGTACATTTGCATCCTGATGCAGTAGAGTTTCAACCAAGTGACTGCCTATAAACCCGCCTGCGCCGGTTACTAAAACGTTTTTATTTTCCCAAAATGTTTCCATTATGAATTCACAACCTCATTTTTGTTTTCTACAAGTTTCGACATAACACAATCATAACATTGCGTAATTTCAATGCTCTCTGGTCCACCAGCAGCACTACATGTACCCTGACATAAACAACAGTCAATTCGAGCATCCAGCAAAAATTCTTGTCCATCAACCTGGAGCGGCTTTGCCAGTGTGCCTCTTATCCTTTGCGTAATTATTTCAATTTCACGCTCACTAGGCACATTTTCTAGCAAAAACACAAATTTGTCAAATCCGAAACGAGCCAACGTATCACTTTCTCTCTTGCATCCATCCAGTCGATCAGCCAAGTTCTTTAGCAATTTATTGCTAATTTTTTGCCCAAATATTTCATTAATTTTCATGATCTCATTCAATTCAACAAAAACTATGGTAGGCTGGCTGCCATACCGTTTTGCACGAGCAAGAGAATATTGGATGCGATCTTGTAGAAGATACCGATTGGGTAGCCCTGTCACAACATCGTGCATAGCTCTATATTCCAGGTATCCACTTGCCCATAGTTGGCTATCCACCTGGTTTCGTGGCCGCGTCATCTGGCGATCAGTCATCGACAGAAGATCGTCGAGGAAAATCAATCTTGTGCGTGGTATCTGACAAATTTCCAAGAGATGTTCATTTTCAGGTTCATGCAGCGGGATGGTCGATAAGATCACCCCAATATCGAAGCGCTTAATCAGAGTGGGAATATCTTTGAAACCACCTAATATCCAGTTTCCACCCACTCGCATTCCGTGCTGAGAGGGGTTATCGTTATCTACAACGCCCACAACAGAAAAGGCTGTGCGGAATATCCGCTGCTTAAGGAGATAGTTTGCAATTCGACTACCTTCGCCTGAACCTACGATTAATACCCGCTCACCAACGTTCGATGTTCCCTGACGCCAATCTACCCAACGACGAGCCACGGTTGAAAGTAAGCGCAGTCGATACCGCGTTGACAGAAAACCAAAACCTGCAACCGCACCAATAAAAACGATCATTCGTGTTGGAAGCACCGGCAGAGACATCCAATGATAAATGGATTGCAGGTAATTAGCTGCCCAGATCATGGCAGTCATAAACACGCTGGAAATAGTCAAGCAAATCGCATCATCTATCGTCGCTTCTGACCATAATACGCGATCAAGACCAATCAAGGCGTTAAAGCCACTAAAGAGAAGCGCCAAGATCAATGCCATCGCCATCAGATACTCTGACCCCAAATATGCCGGACCTCCAATGCCCCACAGGAGACTTCCCATATAAGCAACCATAAGGGCAACCAGAAAATCAATGATGAACCAGCTGACATACCGATGGATAAAACGAGATATTGGACCCGCGAAAAGATACCCCTCCGGAATCTTGGTCTCGGAAAGTTGCGGAATGATGATCGCTATCGTCCAAAATATCGCATCCAGATCCGAAAAGAATGAGTGATTGCGAACGTAAAGCCGATCAAGACGTATTTTGTCCGGAAGAATCCTTCGAAGATAATCTCCCATCAGGTTATCGCTGGAGAGCATCTTTTCTTCATCGTGATAAAGGACACTGGTCGGGCTGGTGATGCCAGGACGAACCGAAAGAATCTCCTCAAATGCATCCTCCGGCCAGGTTTTAGCGATCTCAACATCTTCGGGTCGAGGCCCAACCAAGCTCATCTCACCCACTAAAACATTCCAAAGCTGTGGCAATTCATTTATCTTTGTATCTCGCAACCAATGTCCAAGCGGTGTGATGCGATCATCCTTATCTGCTGTCACTCGCGGACCCTGATAACTCTCCGGGGTTTCATACATAGTGCGGAATTTAAGAATGCGAAACGGTTTGCCTTTTTTCCCCATGCGTGTTCCCCAAAAGAAAACAGGCCCGGGCGAATCTCGTTTGATCAAAATGGAAACATATACAAAAACCGGCGTAAGGAAAATTAACCCGATCAAGGCCATGATGAAATCAAAGCTTCGCTTCATTATTTTCTTCCCCGTTTCAGGAACTATATCAAGGCTGAAAGATTGCAAACGATGAACGAATTCTGAACGATTTGAATAAACTTGTGAACTCATATTTTCCTCATTAGTTATAAATAATCTCTCTTCTTGAAGATCAAACAGCATATTTTCTGGGCTAAGTAGGCTCCGCCCTTCCGACATAAGTCAGAAAAAAGTATTCTTCATTTTTCTATCAGGCCTACACATTACTGAGGTGATTTACTTAATTAGTTCTATCTGACCTTCAGACAGGTCCACACGTACTTGTCGATCTTGAAGTAGTTGTAACAAAACACGTACACGTTCATACCCAGGTAAACGAACGTCAAAGATGGCATGGTAGCCAACAAAAGGTCCTGAATGGATCAATACAATATCGCCAGATTTTAAATATTGGGAGGTTCCACCACTCGTGGAATTTACTTCGTCTACCTTTCGACGTATTGTCTGTATAATTATGTCAGACATGAAAGCAGGCTCACCGCCATAAGTTACAAGCTTACTGGTACCCGGCATCCACTGCAAGCCAGAGAGCCCTATCTTTTCTAAATCAACGTGCACAAAAAGATAACCAGGAAAGTACGGTCTGATACGCTTGGAACGCGGATTCACCGGCTTTACTCGTAAGCGTGGATAATACGCTTCGATCTCACGCAAACATAATTGCTCGTAAAGCAAGTTTTCCTTTTGAGGTTTACTTTGAATCACATACCACCGTATCATTTTCGTTATCATCCTTGAAGCCAGGGGCACCTTATCAAACTTTTTATCTCGGTATGAGTATCCCTGTTTTTACATTCAAAACATCAGCTGCTTTACGCAAATTACTAAGATAAACATCATTGTCTGTAAAATCTTCATAATCTTCGTACAGGCCATTCCATATTTTCACTGCGGTTGGTTCACTACACCCACGCTTACGCATTTCACCAATGAAATCATCATATGACATGGCAGCCCTTGCTGCGAGTAGTTGGATTCTGCTTCCCATCTCCACTCCATACTTATTGAATTGGACAATCAAAATTATCAACAGAAAGTAAACAATGGTTTCGATTATCTTCTGTTAATTCAATTTAAATTCGATTTAAAAATACAGTTTAATGAACGGCAAAAAAATATTTATAAATATAGACTTGCAGAGAAATTCACATTAGCGTCCAATCTAAGAGTGAAATCTCTTGCAAGCTGATAAAATTTATTAGTTCTGTATTACTTTAGCAAAAAGGATATTTAAATGTATTCGGAAATTCTAAGAAGTTCTTAGGATTTCTTTCCATTGATTGGAAAAAGTTTCTTTAGGTACATTACTGGAAATATATATAATACTTATGGCCCATGGCAGATACTGAATGTGGGACCAGAAATACGGTTGTGCCTGATAGTAATCTATGCTATATTAATCGCGCTTTTTATTACAATGCAGATATTTTTTGATTCCACATGGTTTCGACACTGAAAGGGATAAAAGTGGCTGAGAAAATTCTGGTGATAGATGATGATCTAGGCGTTGTGGAGCTCGTCAAATTAATTCTAAAACCGCGAGGTATGTTAATCTATCATGCAGCAGACGGGCAGGAGGGACTAAAACAAGCTTATGAATTACAACCTGACCTAATCATTCTGGACATCATGATGCCAGAGCGTGATGGATTTGACGTTTGCGCTAGCCTAAGAGAATTCAGTGATGTTCCTATTGTCATGCTAACAGCCAAATCCCAAAGTTCAGACGTTGCTCATGGATTTGCGGTTGGTGCAGATGATTATGTAAAGAAGCCATTTTCCAACGAAGAGTTGGTTTCGAGAATAGAAAGCCTCTTGCGGCGAAAAAAGTCCACTAAAGAGAAAACAAATATTACGGGCTACACAGATGGTTATTTAGAAGTAGAGCTTGCTTCTCAAAAGGTCACACTTCAGGGGAAAGAAATTGCCTTGACTCCAACAGAATTCAAGCTTTTAGCTTTCTTTATCCGTCATCCACATAAAACGCTTTCCACTCGCACACTATTGATTGAAGTGTGGGGTAACGCTTACAGTCACGATAAAGCATTGCTTACTTTGTATATCCACCAATTGAGGCAAAAACTAAAAGAGGGGGAGATAGAACATAAATACATCCAAACGCAATGGGGAGAGGGATATTGGTTTAATCCTTTGCAGCAAACCCAGAAAACGGCCCCTGTTTCTATATCTTTCCAAGAAGAACAGGAAACAAAAAGTGAAGAAATTCTTAAGAATTCCCCCACGCTTAGATGGCAATGGATTATTTTGGTTGTTCCTATTGTTCTTATAGCGTTGCAGTTGGAAGGTATCCCCGGCTTTTTCGCTAAGTACGCGGCAGGAAGCACATCACTTGAGGCAGTGGTCACTGCTGAAGGTTTTATAGATGTAGGTGACACAGGTGTACGTGGACAAATCTGTATAACCAATCAAGGTAAATATCCCACCGAAAATTTGTCTGTTGTGGATACCGTCCAAGTAATTGGTGAACAGAAAGGCGTGTTCCAATCGACAACAATAGATCTTGATCAAAATCCTATCATCGAACCAAACAATACTCACTGTTATCCCTATGAGATTTTTTTTGAACCTATTCAAGAACCAAACGCTAAGTACAACAATATAATTAGTGTCACAATTACAAATTACAATGGCTTAACGCCCGGCAGTGAGTATTGCCCAGGTCCAGATCCGTGTTCATTCGGACCAACGATCACGACTGAATTTTCTCTACCAAATCCATAGCTTGAATGCCTTTTGTCGGGGGGTATTATAAAAAATTCTGAATACAAATAAATAAGTGGATTGTATAGGATGGGGAAGAAAAACTGGCGGCCACAAGACCGCCAGCCTGCACATAAGGGTTATCTTCTTTTAGGACGATGCCTTCATGTTTGCGTCCTCACAATATTCGTTAATCCAAAATCAACTTGCTGCGCTGGAACAGACGCATGGCGACCGCCAGCAAAACGATCTGTACCACCAGCACCACCACCGCCACCCAGATCGCGATTTGGACCGGATTCGCGTTCATGACCGTAGCACCAAAGGATTCCAGCCAGACTCTCGGGATGAACTGGATGAACATAAATGGCAGGAACAACACCAGCATCCCGAAACTCATCCATTGCTGAGCCTGGCGCACACTGCTCGCTCGCAAGGACACCAGCACGCCAATGCTGGCAGCCAGTCCCGAAACCAGGACGCTAAACACCAGCGCACCGATTGTCATCAGGGGCGAAAAGAGCAACAGACCGCTACCCTGGATCGTTACGTTGATCGTCACCAAGCTGACCAGCAGGATGGCCCAGGTTAAGGCAAAGCCGTAAGCCAGGGCCGCCAGCAGTTTTCCGAACAAGATGGCGTGATCGGAGAGACGGGTAGCCAACAAAGCTTCCAGTGTGTGTCGTTCGCGCTCCCCGGCAAATGAGTCTGCCACTACGCTGTAAACCCACATGTAGGGCATCCAGGCCCACACCATGGCGCTGATCGGAGAAGTGACCCAGTCGCGTCCGCTTTGCAAGGGGATGACAATCCCAAATACCAGCAGGATCACTACCAAGCTCAACTTATTGCGCCCGCGCGTATCGCCGAACATCAGCATCTCGCGCAGCTCTTTCCAGGCTACCGTCAAAACATCCGCAATCATTCTTCACCTCGGTTTTCTTCTTCTACCAACCGCAGGAAAACATCTTCCAGATCTGCCTTTTCCTTGCGGACTTCGTCAATTTGCACACCTGCGCCTACCAATTGTGTTACGATTTCATGCGAACGGGCCATATCGTTCAAATCCATGACCACCTGCCCGTTGTGCTGCTGCACCCTGCTGACCAGGGTATTCCCGCGCAGGCCATCGATCACTTGGGATGAAAATCCCTGCCCGGTAACATATAAGCGTGGGGCAGATGTACGGGAGCGCAAATCCGTGGGGCTGCCGAGCGCCAGCAATTGACCGTGGTTGATGACGCCAACCTGATTGCATAACTTCTCGGCCTCGGCCAGGTTGTGCGTGGTCAAGAAGATGGTCACACCCTCGCGGCTGGCTAACATTTCCAGGTCTTCTCGCAGGGCCGCCGAAGCGACTGGGTCCAGCCCGGCGGTTGGCTCGTCCAGGAAGACCAGTTCGGGGCGGTGCATGAGCGTGCGCGCTACGGCCAGTTTTTGCTTCATGCCACGGCTCCAGCGTCCGATCGGTTCATTCCGTCGTTCGTACAATCCCACCGGCTCCAGCAATTCACGGATGCGCGACTCGCGCTCTGCCTTGGACATGTGCCAGATGCGCCCATAGTAGTCCAGGTTATCGGCCGCGGACAGGCGTTCGTACAGACCGTGATGCTCCAGCAGCGCCCCGCTGCGGGTGCGGACCTCATCGGCTTGCTTCCGAACATCGAAGTTCAGCACCTGGGCCTGACCATCATCGGCGTCCAGCAGCCCCAAGAGCAGGCGGATGGTGGTGGTTTTGCCCGATCCGTTCGGGCCGAGGAAGCCGAACACCGTCCCGCGTTGGACTTCCAACGTTAAACGGTCAACAGCTTTCAGGGTCCCGAAAGAACGGGAGAGTTGATTGGTTTGAATGGCGTTCATAGTTTCCTTATGCCGTCTTCGCAATGAAATCTTGCATCTGCTGACGGTATCCGTCAAAGGCTTGCTGCCCGGTTTTAGTCAGTTTGCAGACCGTTAGGGGCAGTTTCCCTTTGAATGTTTTTTCGATGTTGACATACCCGGCTTCTTCTAGCTTGCTGAGGTGAGCAGATAGGTTGCCTTTGGTCAATTCTGTCTCACGCTGCAGGAAGAGAAAGTCCGCACTTTCAACGGTGGACAGGATGGTAACGATTAGCAAGCGCGCCGGTTCATGGATCAGGCGGTCCAGTTCAGTCAAGCCGCGCAGATCGTCATTCATAGTCGTTCTCTAAAGGCAGAGGATTTTCACTCAGATAGCGGCGTAATACCAAGCCGCCGGAAATCATAATGGCAATTCCGAGCAGCCCATAGAACAATCCCAGATTATAAGCTTGCGACAACTCACTGAAAGATAGGGCCACGCCCAGCACAATCGCCAGACCGCCCAACGCGTAGAAACGTTTCAACCCGGACGATCTGCCACGCAGGGCGATAAAAATAACGCCCACCAGCAAGCCAGTGATCAAAGCCATCGAGTCCAGCCCACGAATGTAATCGACCAGCACGATGGACGCAATCGCAATGATCATCGCCACCCCGGCCACCACATAGCGGCGTACTTTGGCGTCCTTTTCGTTCACGCGATATTCCACATAGCCGGTACGTGGATAGGTAAGGCGTGCTTTTAAGGTGTTGACCAGCCAGCGCACGCCAAAGATCCCACCGACCATTACCAGTATCAAGCTGATCTGTAAGATAATACTTGCTGTCGAACCCTCCCCCAAAAAGCCCTGCGCTCCAAAGTATATTCCCAGTAAAACAAAAAGGCCGCCACTTGTAAGTTCAGCAATCCCATCAGCGTACCAGTAGCGCTTGACACGCTGCTCCACTTGTTTCATTTCATCGTTTTCCATGACTACTCTCCTTATAAACTAGTTTGTATTGCAAACTAGTTTATAAGGATTATATCCAGATTTGGGCACATGTCAAGATGAAAATACCCCACTAGAGAACTATTTTTGCAAGCAAGCAATGACCGCTTGAATGGCCCCCTGTGGTTCCTTATCCGTCAATGCCAGTACCGGTACGTCCGGGATGGTGTACACAGAACGCGAATCCCCCACTTTCCAATGGCGCGGCAGGATACCGACGGTATTGGGTGTATTGTTCAGCGTATCGGACATTTGCTGCGGACTCGTTGCCAACCTTGCGGACGAGGTGACGCTTCGCCCCTGCATCACGGCCTGCTCAAAGACTTTCTGCACATCCTCCCCCGCAGCGTATACCCACACCTGCACGGACGGATCGTCCTGTCCCGCAAACAGCTCGCGGACTTCATCCACCGTCAGATTCTGTACCGGACTCTGGCGGGGAGTTACAACCAGGATTTCTTCCGGATCGATCTGATAAGCGTGAGCGGTCAAAAGTTCGGGTTCACCGAGGCGCAGGGAAATGTCGGCGGAGGCCGGGTCGCTGGTCACGTTGATGACCGTTCCATTCGGTGCGCAGACAAACACGTCCGCCAACCAGGGCTGGGTAGCAGGCGTGGTGTAAACATCGATAATCTGTGTTTCAGAGTTCGGAGTTACCGTTGGAGCACAGGAAGCTAATAGGAAAACTACCAAAAGGAGAACTATGAGAGTCCTTTTATTTCCTCGCTGAGCGGAGGGGCAAACGGCAGCGAGACCCGCAGCCGAAGCGCACTGTAGTGCATTTAATAGCCCATCGACTACGCCTGCGGCTCCGCTCCCCAGCGCCCGTCCTTTCCCGTCCGGGCTAGGACGGAGCGGCGCTGGCGCGAGCAACCATGAAAATTTCTTTTTCCCTTTTATTGGATGGGAAAACTGCATATCACCAATTTTGGATTAACGTTGCCAGCAGCTTTGCACGTTCCGGCAGGCTGTCCGCAAAGATAAACTCCCGTTCGGAATGATAGCCCTCGCCGATTGCGCCCAGTCCATCCAGCACAGGAATACCCAGCGGTGCAACAAAATTGGCATCCGAAACGCCACCTGAGCCGCCGGCTTTGAGTTCGATACCGATCGTCTCTGCAATGGTCTTTGCTTTCTCGAATGTAGCCTGCATTGTTTTGTCGAATGGCATAGGCGGACGGTTGAGTCCACCTGTGACTTCGAGCGAGGTGCCATCCAACACCGGTCTGAGCGCCCGCATCTCGGCTTCAACACGTTCCCATTCACCCGTTTGCATCACGCGTACATCCACCTGCGCAACGGCTTCTTCGGGTACTACATTCGAAACCGTGCCGCCGTGCATCACGCCGACGTTCAAGGTGGTCTGCCGTTCATAATCGGTCAACTTTTGAATGGCCAATACTTGATGGGCCATTTCTTCGATGGCGTTGCGTCCCTCTGCGTGTGCACCACCCGCATGGGCGGCGCGACCTTTCGCTTTGACCCAGAACTCGCCTGCTCCCTTGCGCCAGGTTTTGAGCGATCCGCTCAACAAAGCGGCTTCGAGCACCAACACCAGTGCCGATTCACGCGCAAGCTCTTTGATCAGAGATTCCGATGTCAGGCTGCCAACCTCCTCATCAGAAGTACACAACAAAGTGACAGGGCGCGTCAATCCGCCGTTTTTTTGCAATTCTTCGATGGCAGCCAGGCAGATAACAATCCCGGATTTCATATCCAGCACGCCGGGGCCGTAGATCTTGTCATCCGCTTCGTAGTAAGGCATTTTTTCGAGCGTGCCCAGCGGAAAGACGGTGTCCATGTGACAGAGGAGCAAGATACTGCCCTTACCTTGCGCTTCGACTTTGTCTTCGGCTCCGCTCTGCGCGAATCGGGCAATGACATGGTCGCCGGCTTCTTTAACGGGAACAGTTTGAACGTCCGCGCCGAGGCGACGGGCTTCGTCCAC
Source organism: uncultured Chloroflexia bacterium (assembly GCA_963785535.1). GTDB lineage: Bacteria > Chloroflexota > Anaerolineae > Anaerolineales > Villigracilaceae > JAABUE01. The sequence continues at coordinate 97,406 of CAWAVQ010000011.1, forward strand.
TACGATCGTGCCGACGCGGTCTACGGCAGCTTTATCGGTCGAGGGCGATTCCGTTTCGACCAATCGCTTGAGTAGGGATTTCATGTCCACGGTTTAGATAGCAAAATGAATGATGAGAACGATTGTGCCAACCACCGCGCAATACGCAGAAAAGACATATAACGAATGACCCGATAGGTAGTGCAACAACCAGCGCACCGCAAACCAACCGACAATTGCTGCCGTTATAAATCCGACTGCCAGGGTCGGTAGGAAGTTTGCCAAGCCTGACATATGGATAACGTCCAGCATCTGATAGCCTCCCGCCGCCAGCATAACCGGCACCGACATCAGAAAGGCAAAGCGTGCCGCAGATGGACGGTCAAGGCCGCGGAACATGCCGCCGGAGATAGTCGAGCCAGAGCGAGAAGCGCCTGGGAAAACGGCGAGGATCTGGAACAGACCAACGACCAATGCGTCTAGCCAGTTCATCGAGGGAAGGGTACGATCCTTTTTGGTCAGCCATTCGGCCAGGCCCAGTAAGATCGCCGCTGCAAACAGACGAATGGCTGCTTCAAGCAGTGGTTTCAAGAACAGCGCCTGGATTGTATCTTTGAGTAAATAGCCTGCGATCAAAGCCGGGATGGTGGCGATGACAATATACCAGCCCAGTTTCGCATTTTGGGGCAGGGATTTGAAATCACGCAAACCGCTCAGATTTTTGAGCGTATCCACGACGATGGAAAGCAAATCGTTCCAAAAGTAAATCAACAGGGATATGATCGTCCCAATTTGGACCAATACCAGGAATGAGAACATGGCATCACTGGCAGGCAAGCCGAGCATGCTTTGCCCAATCAACAAATGTGCTGTGGACGAGACCGGGATGAACTCGGTCAGGCCCTCGATGATACCGAGTAGGAAAGCTTGAACAATAGTCATATTTCTCCTATTTTATTTAAGTGTTTGCCAACCATCCAGATATCGGAATTTCGTTTCAAAGCTCTTGGTCATTCCAAACTGGCCAAAATAAATGACCGTATACATCAAGCTTTCCCCTATGAAACTTTCCGGAAGGATATTCCCTTTAGTTCCTTCCACGTTTGCTATTATACACTCGCGTCTGGCAAGAACATCGATGATCGAAAGCAGGCAGTATCTGGGCTCGCTGTCGTCGTCGGGCTCCTTCCATTCCTGAACGGCAAGGAAGCGTGATTCTTGCGACCACAAACAGACTTCCCCAAAAGTCCGCTCTGCAAATGAATATGGAAGTCCCTCGATTGATAAAGAGTAACGGGCTTGATCTGCCTGGATTTCGCCGATATAGGTCAAGACAGCTTTATATTTTTTATTCGGAGATGGAAGCACAATTGGTTTTGACATTGATTCTCTATCCTATCATCCATTCGAATAATGAGAATTATGCGATAAATAAAACCGGGTGAACTAGGATTGGCCCTGGTTGATGCAGAGGAAGAAAGCTTGGATTAGATTCACTTGAGTTATCTCCACGATGGATTTCAATACGGAGGCAGAAGGCACAGAGAAATTAATTCTCAGTGTCTCAGTGTCTCTGTGGTTGATTTTTTTGATTTTCGTTCCGCATTGTTTGCCCAGCGTTCAAGTAACATTGGGGCCTGTTCCTCAAACGTCCCATCCGCAATGTAACCCCGAATCTCTTCAACGAGCCGTATCAACGCCCGCAAATTGTGAATGGAAAGCAACGTCCCGGCCAACAGTTCCTTCGCTACGATCAGATGGCGGATGTAGGCACGCGTAAAATTCTTGCAGGCATAACAATCGCAGTTCTCATCAATCGGACGTTCGTCGCGAGCAAAGGTCGCGTTCATCATGTTCAAGCGGCCATCAGGGGAAAAGGCGGCGTGATGACGCGCCAACCGTGTAGGCAACACACAGTCAAAGATGTCAATGCCACGCGCGATGCCGTTGATGATGTCTTCGGGGGTGCCGACGCCCATCAGGTAACGCGGCTTGTTCTCGGGCAGCAACGGCGTGACTACGTCCAGCATGGCGTGCATCTCATCTTTGGTCTCACCGACGGACAGTCCACCAATGGCGATGCCGGGCGTATCGAGCAAAGCGATGAATTCCGCGGAAGCAGCCCGCAGGTCCGGATCGATGCCGCCCTGCACGATGCCGAAGAGCGCTTGATCTGCGCGACGTTTGGCTTTCAGGCTACGTTCAGCCCAGCGATGCGTGCGCTCCATGGCCTGCTTGATGTATTCGTGGTTGTTAGGGTCGGCGCACTCATCGAAGGCCATGATGATGTCCGCGCCCAGGTTTTCCTGAATGCGGATGGATCGCTCAGGCGTGAAGCGATGCTCGGAGCCGTCGATGTGACTTCTAAAGGTGACACCGTCATCATCCACTTCCCGGGTTTGGGCGAGCGAGAAAACCTGGAAACCACCCGAATCGGTCAGCATGGGTTTGGGCCAACGCATGAAACGGTGCAGGCCGCCCAACTCGGCCACCAGATCATCGCCAGGACGCAGGTATAGGTGGTAGGTGTTGGAGAGCACCAGCGAAGCACCCAGGTCAGCTACCTGCGCCGGGGTCAGCGCCTTGACGGCCGCCTGCGTGCCAACAGGGGCGAAAACGGGGGTTTGGAGCGTGCCGTGCGGGGTGGTGAAGGTGCCGGTGCGGGCGCGCTTGTTTTTGGCTGTAATCTTATAGTCAAACATCGGGCTGATTATACAGGAGAAAAACGAAACTGCAGACTCATCACCTGCAGTTTCTATCATATCAAGCTTGACGACATTGCTATTTTACAAGCGCGCGTGTAAAACTTTCTTTTCTACACGTTGAAAAGGCATTCATGTATCTGAAAGCTATGATCAAAATTTATTAATTCGAACGGATCTTATTCGACAGGATTTTGATTGTTTCAACAATAATCAGTTCGATCTCTTCGGGCGTTTGACCAGTTTTCTCTGAAATATCCCGAATCATTTTTTCTTTGTAGGATTTGTCACCTGTCATTGCCAGCAAGGCATGTACCCATAAATCGGCATCAATTACAGTATCTTCACCCCAGGGTTCTTCATCATCTATCATAAGCTTCTCCTTTGTTATCATTTCGATTATATCTCTCAGAGCATCATATTATTTACACCTTTCAATTTTATATAGGCACTTGCTCCCTTTTCTCTCCCCGTTTATACTCTTCTCACTGACTCCATGCCAAAAACACAAAAGCCCTTATTTAAGATTTCTCGTTTTGACATTCTTGTCGCCCTGCTCATCGGCATCTCGAGTTTGGCGCTATACGTCCGCACACTGGCGCCTTCGCTGCTCTACGGGGACGTGGCTGAATTCCAGACGCTCTCCTACACACTCGGCATGACGCATGCCAGCGGTTATCCTACGCAGATCATCTTCGGCCACCTGTTCACCTTCCTGCCCTTTGGGGATATTGCCTATCGCGTCAACCTGATGTCGGCCACCTTCGGCGCGTTAGCAGTAGCCAATGTTTACTTAATTGTGCGCTTGATGGGCGGCTGGCGGATGGCGGGACTGCTGGCTTCGTCTGCGTTGATGTCCAGCGTCTTTTACTGGCGGCGCATGATCATCGCCGAGTCGTATGGACCTGCCGCCGGGATGTTGACGATCGTGTGGCTGTCAGTGCTACTGTGGAGACGGACAGACAAGTGGGGTTGGCTGTTCGCCGCCGGGCTGGCCGGTGGTTTGAGCATGGGTATCCACAGCACCGTCATTATGACAGGCGCTGCGGTACTGGTCTACCTGCTGCTGACCGCGCACAAACGCTCCGCGTGGTTTGGGGCCGCCGCGGGCGCAATTCTCGGGCTGGCGTTGACCTTTGCCTTTTTCCTGTATCTCGACTACAACGATCCGCCCTCCAGCATCTACAACACCACCTACCGTACCAACCTGAGTGAACGCGGCCTGACGCCCGAAGAATTCGACACACCCATTCACCGCCTGCTGGCGATCTTCCCCGCTCGGTAGCTTCTGGACCTATTATTTCAGCGCCGCGCCAGATGAAATCCAGCGTCGGCTGGTGGAATACGTCAATTCGTTCCCGCGCTGGCAGTTTGCCGGAATCCTGCTGGGGGCACTGGCGCTTTTCGCCATTCCCAAAGACGGTCAGTGGCGTTGGCGCGAGGGTTTATACGCCTTGATCGCCTTTGCGCTTATCTGGGGTTTTGCCGTCTCGGTGGAGTTTTCGGTCTACCAGGAGTTTTACGTCCCGGTAGCAGTCATCGTACACGTCTGGCTGGGGATGGGGGCCAGCACCCTGCTCGACGGCGCGGAATGGCCGTTTAGACGGTGGCAGGTTCTCGGGACGGAACGAAGCGGGGTGCTCGTCAGCTTGCTGGGCTTGGCGCTGGTAGCCCTGTCCATGTGGAATGCACGCACCGACCTCCGGCTGGCTGTCACAAAAGGGACGACTACTTTCATCCAATCCGAAAAGATCTATCCGAATGACCCCGAGCGCGCCATAAAGGAAGGTCGCCGCATTCTGAGCAAGGTGGAAGACAACGCCATCGTTTTCGCCAACTGGGACCGGCTATATTCGTACGTGTACACCGCACACATCCTGGAGGGCCGCACTGGCATCGCGCTGCACGAGGTGCTCGAACCGCCCACGCCCGGCTCCACCATGAAAGCCTACATCGACGCCAATCTCGGCACGCGCCCGATCTATTTCACTCTGGATGTGCCGGGGCTGGAAACATATTACAATGTTGAGCAAATCGAACCGCAATTATTCCGCATCACAAAGAAAGCACCATGACACATACCAAACGCTGGCTAATTCCCCCTCCGATTACCCTCGAAGCTGATACCGCGCTGAAGGCCTTCCCGCCTGTGCTGCAGGCAAATCCTGTTCAACCGCGGCTACGCAACGGACGCCGAGGCGCGCGCCTTCCTGAAGGCCGAGCCGGATTTCGACACCGATCCTTTTAAGATGACCGGCATGCAGGCAGCCGTCGAGCGCATCCAATACGCGCTGGCGCATAACGAGCCGATTGCAATCTACGGTGATTACGACGTGGATGGCGTTACGTCAACTGCGCTGTTGGTGGATATCCTGAACGCACTCGGTGCAGATGTCCGCGGCTACATTCCCAACCGTTTCGATGAAGGCTACGGCCTGAACAACGACGCCTTGAGCGCGCTCAAAGACGACGGCGTGGGACTGGTCATCAGCGTCGATTGCGGCATCCGTTCTCCGGACGAAGCGCTTCATGCCCGGACCGTCGGCCTGGATCTCATTATCACAGACCATCACCATCCCTCGGAGGGACCGCTTCCCCCTGCCACCGCCGTCATCAATCCCAAACAGCCGGGGGATGTCTATCCCGACAAAGACCTGGCTGGCGTAGGCATCGCGTATAAATTGGCAGAAGCATTGTTAATCGAGCAGGGTTCAGCGGACAGCGTCCAGCTTACGCGCTTGCTTGATCTTGTTGCTCTAGGCACAGTTGCTGACCTGGCTCCCCTGGTAGGCGAAAATCGTTTCCTGGTCCGCCGCGGATTGCGTCAGATGCGTGAGACCACACGACAGGGACTTTTTTCCCTGGCAGCGGTGGCTGAGTTGAACCTGCCGAAAGTCAACGCCACGGACATCGGCTTCCGGCTCGGTCCGCGCCTGAACGCGGCCGGTCGCCTGGACGAGGCGCTGGCGGCCTACGAACTGCTGACCACCACGGACGTGTTCAAAGCCGGGCAACTGGCCCAACAATTGGATGTGCAAAACCGCGAACGTCAGCGCATCACACGCGAGATGCAAGCCCAGGCTGAAACGCTGGCCTTAGCGGATGAAACGGATGCTTTCCTGCTCTTCGCCGCACATGAGAGCTTCAACGCGGGCGTGGTCGGGTTGGCTGCTTCCCGTCTGACCGAAACCTACTACCGTCCCGCCATCGTGGCCCACATCGACACGGACACCACGCGCGGCTCGTGTCGCTCGATCCCCGAATTTCACATCACCGATGCGCTTGACCAGTGCGCGGATATTGCTGGTGCGGCACGGTGGTCACGCTGCCGCGGCCGGTTTCACGGTTGAAAACGACAAGCTGGATGAACTGGTCTCGCGCTTGAAAGCTATCGCGAAAGAAGAACTCGGCGATCAGGATTTGCGTCCCACCCTGACCGCAGACGCTGAAATCCCGCTCATGGAAGTGCGGCCTGAACTGCTCAATAATCTCAAATACCTGGAACCAACCGGCTACGGCAATCCGGATGCGGTCTTTGTCTCGCGCGAAGTGAAGGTCCGCCACGCGCGCACGGTCGGCGCGGACGGCAAGCATCTCAAGATGTACCTGGAAGATGAAGGCGGCGCGTCACATGATGCAATCGGCTTCCGGCTAGGCCATCTCCAGCCAGAATTGCCCGAGTACGTTGACGTTATGTACACGTACGAAATCAACGAATACAACGGGCGCATCAATTATCAGTTGAATTTGAAGGATGTTAAAAAAACTGGCATATCCGATTAATTCTTTACTTTCAAATTATTTTTACATCCTTGAAATAAGATCGTTTCGAAAATGGCCAAGTCATATCCAATATTTTTGTTATTTGCTGTATTATCCGGGTTGGCTATTGTGATATTTGCGACTATGCCTTTTGGCGCCGGGGTCAGCTCAGATGCAGTTCGAATATTGTCAACAGCAGACAACCTACTCAAAGGCAGGGGATTCTTTGATTACAGCGGTTTACCTCTCCTATGGTGGCCACCGCTATATCCGATTATCTTAGCATTCCTTTCAAAAATAACTGGAGGCGATTTATTTATCGTTGCTTGGGCTTTGAATGTGGTGTCATATGGTTTCATCATTTGGCTAGCAGGGAAATGGTTATTCCACATTTTTCAAGAAAGGATTATTTGGGCATATCTCGGCGTAGTCACCACGACAATATCTTTATCCATGTTTAAGGTGGCTGTAAGTATTGGACCCGATACTATTTTTATTGCTATGTCGTTAGTTTTCCTGATAGTCCTGGGATCGTGGAATGGAAATTCTTTAAAAGTTCTCATATTCCTTGGAATTCTTGCAGCCTTTGCAATGTTGCACAGACTGTTGGCTATAGTGCTCCCGGCAACTGGGGCGATCTATATTCTTACTAAGAGCAATCTCAAACGTAAATTTCTAACAGCAAGCATATTTTCAACATTTTCGTGTCTGCCTTTGATTACCTGGCTTATTCTATACAACTATTTGCAATATGATACTGTCTTTGGGTCTAGAAACTACAATGGTATGCTGCCTTGGAAGAATCTAACAAGTTTTACAGAAAAAATTCTAAATTGGTTTGTACCCTACTTTTCATCAATAAATAATTTTCCAATTATCAAGTTCGGACTAATCGCAATTCTTTTGATAGTTGCTTTCGCTTCATATAAGAAAGCGAATTGGGTTTCCCTAAAAAATGAATTTTTAAAGCCAAAAATATTGCCCACTATCCTGTTTTCTTCCTTATACCTGATCGTATCAATCTTCACGATTAATTATTTTGAGCATAAATATCCAAGCGATGACCGCTTTTTAGCGGTTATCTTCGTACCTGCAGTTGGAACATTATTTCTTGTTATTGACAAATTAATCATTTCCAAAATTCAATTAAAGAATAAGCAAATCAATTTAATTCTTATTCTTGTTTTTGGAGTTTGGTGCATTTATCCAATCTATATTCTTTATGAAAACATTTCAAGGTCTTACGATATCCAGGGAGTCGTCCACAACAATGTTTTCAATACTCCCAGGTACCGAAATTCTGAAACTATACAAGTTGTTGACAGTTTAATCGAAAAGAGCAGTGCGCCGATAACACTATACAGCAATGATCCCGCTCCCGTTTGGTTCTTTACCCGGCATGATGTCAATTTATTACCTGTAAAACCCATAAACAATCAACAGGCTGTAATGTCTGAATTGTCGGATTCAACTAGCTCTTCAAAGATTTATATCGTTTGGCTTATCCCTGATTCGTTTGGAATAACGATCACCCCCCAAGGAATAGAAAAGTTTATGCCATTAGAAACAGTATATACAAATACTGATGGGAAAATCTATACCATCAATAACAAGTGATCTAGAAAAAAAGTATATATTCCCAAATATTATGGCCCCCATCTCGGTTGGTAATCGCAATAATCGTTGTTCGTCAAGCGGCGTAGGTCGGTACCATCGGTGCGGATGATGTAAATTTCACAGCCATGAATGTCATCGTATTTATCGAAGTAAGCCGTAAAGGCCACCCATTTGCTATCCGGGGAGAAACTCGGTCCCTGACTGTTACCGCCAGTCGGGGTGAGCTGGTGCGCTTCGGAACCATCCGCTTTCATGATGTAGAGTTCGCGATGCCAGGCCTCTCCTGAATATGTGACGATATACTGCCCATCCGGCGACCAGTCACTGCGACCACGGATGGCGGGCAGGTTACTGATTTGGTGTAAATTTTTTCCATCCACTCTGACGGCGAACAGTTGTACCGGTCCATTCCGGTCGGATGCGAACAGGATTTGTTTGCCATCTGGTGACCAGGTGGGGTCCCAGCCTTCGATATGGGGAATGTTATGGGGATCGTTCCCGTTACTCTCCATAAGCATGATCTGGTAACGATCCGTATTCGCCGCCCAGCGCGTGAAGGTGATGCTCTGGCCGTCAGGCGAATATTCAGGCGCAGTCAGGACACCATTTCGGTTGGTCAGGCGGTCCACGGTACCATTTGCAAGTTCATAGGAATAAATCTCATATACGTTCTCTTGCCGAAAGGCAGAATACAGCACCCTGCGTCCGTCCGGGGAAAGTGAGGGATAAAAATGCCGGATGCCGTCTTCGGTTGTCAGGCGATGATAGTCGCTCCCGTCCGCATTCATGATGCAAATCTGCTCTGCAGCCTGATATTTGTAAATCTGGCAGGTAAACACAATGTGACCGGTCGGCCCATCGCCTGACGAGACTGTTGGCACATCCGTCACACCGGCAGCGGGAGTGCTGGTCTGCTGCGCAGGGAGTTCAGGAAAATCGAAAGCAGATGTAGCGGTCGGCGTGATGGGTACGGGAGAGAAGGCCGAAAGCGGGGTAGAGGCTGCCAGCGTGGCGAACAGGTCGATGGTCGGGGTTGAAGCGGCAGAGGTCAATCGTCCCAAGCCTGAGACAAGAAAAGCAGCAAATAACAAAAAGCCGCAGACCAAAACCAGTCCCGCGGCAATCCAGAGCGTGCGATTGTTAGTGGTCATGCCCCCTATTTTACTCTCCCGTAGCGGTAATAAGCAGCACAGGCGCCCTCGGAAGAGACCATGGTTGCACCCAGTGGATGTTCGGGCGTACATTCCTTGCCAAAGGCTGAACAATCATGCGGCTTCTTGAGTCCTTGCAAGATTTGTCCGGCAATACACAAGGGCGACTCTTCGGCGGTGATGGTTTCCACATTGAAACGCTTCTCGGCGTTGAAACCTTCGAACTCGGGACGCAAATCCCAGCCGCTCATCGGGATGGTGCCAATACCGCGCCACTTGCGGTCAACATCCATGAAGATGGTATGGATCATCTTCTGGGCAGGGACATTGCCCTCGAACTTGACTGCACGAGAGTAAGCATTACCCACTTCGACTTTGCCCGCTTCAAGTAAGCGGACAGTTTCGAGAATACCCTGCACAATGTCGAGCGGCTCGAAGCCGGTGACCACCATCGGCGTTTTGAACTGTTCTGCCAGCGAGGGGTATTCATGATAGCCCATCACCGCGCAGACGTGTCCTGCCAGCAGGAAGCCCTGTACGCGGTTGGTTGGAGAGCCCAGGATAGCTGAAACCGCGGGCGGCACACGTACGTGGGAAACCAAAATCGAGTAATTGGTTAGGCCAAGGTTTTTAGCCTGCATGACGCTCATCACATTGGGCGGTGCCGTGGTTTCAAAACCGATGGCGAAGAAAACGACCTGTTTATCAGGATTGGCCTTGGCCAACTTGACCGCATCCAACGGGGAGTAGACCACGCGCACATCCCCACCTTGCGCCTTGACGGAGAACAGGTCGCTACCGGAGCCGGGCACACGCAGCATGTCGCCGTAAGAGCAAAAGATCACATCCGGGCGGGAGGCGATTTCCAGGGCTTTGTCGATCAGTTCAAGCGGCGTGACACACACCGGGCAGCCGGGGCCGTGCACCAGCTCAATCTCGGGTGGCAACAACTGGTCGATGCCGTGGCGCACGATGGCATGCGTCTGTCCACCACAGATTTCCATTAGCGTCCAGGGGCGCGTCACGGTGCGGCGAATCTCTTCGATCACGCCTTTCACCAACTTCGCGTCACGGTACTCATCAATATATTTCATGCAGGCGCTGCCCCAGGTTCAGGGCCAAGTTCCTCTTCGAAGTTGGATATCTGTTTGAGCAGTTCGAGCGTTTCCATCGCTTCCTGCTCGCTCAACAGGCTGATAGCAAACCCGACATGGATGACACAATAATCCCCTACTTTGGCCTCGGGCACGTAATCCAGGCAGGCTTCGCGGAAAATCCCGCCGAAGTCCACCTTGGCCATTTGCAGGCCGTCGCTTTCCTTGATCTCAACAATCTTGCCCGGTACAGCTAAACACATGGTTCCTCCTGAAGGGTGGAGGGCGAAATCTCCCGATTTCGCCCAAAGTCGGAGACTTCGGACTCCTTCTATGAATTTAATCGACTTGCCGCGATCACAGCTTGTCCAAGGGACAGACCACCATCATTCGTCGGCACCTGATGATGTATGTATACAACAAAACCATCAGCTTGCAAAAGTGACAAAGTTCGTCGTAAAAGGGTGATATTCTGCCAAACTCCGCCGGAGAGTGCAACTTCGTTAACACCTGTGGTTACGCGCAAGCTTTGACAATTTTCAAGTGCCAATTGCGCCAAACCATTGTGGAATTTGGCCGATATGGTCGGGATGGGAACACCCCCCAGCGCATCCGCTATCAGGGCCTCTATTGCGCTTCCGACCTGAACTCTATTCTGCTCCCGTTCAAAGGGATACATTCCATCTTCATCAGGATCCGCCAACGCCTCAAACTCGATGGCCGCCTGCGCCTCGTAGTTGACCGACTGCCGCACTCCCGCCAGTGCCGCGGCTGCATCGAACAGACGTCCCATGCTGGAAGTCATCGGAGTGTTGATTTTGCGCTCCAATTGGGTGCGCAAGGTGGTGCGGTCTTCGGCGCAGAATTCGATTACGGAAGCAAGGCGGTCATCCCAATCCAGTCCCAGCGACCAGAGCAATGCCAACGCAGTGCGGGCGGGTTTCTTGATCGCTGCATCTCCGCCTGGGAGCGGGAAATACTCCAGATGATATGCGCGCTCGTAAGATTTGTAATCTGCAACCAGTATTTCCCCACCCCAGATAGCACCGTCTTCACCGTAGCCCGTACCATCGAAGGCCAGGCCAATAACGGGTTGCGAACCGTCCAGTCCGTGCTCGGCCATGCAGGCGGCGATGTGAGCGTGGTGATGTTGGATACCTATCGTTGGCAGATCGTCCTGTTCAGCCCGTTGGAGCGCATAACGAGTTGACAAATAATTGGGATGCAGGTCGTAAGCAATCGCTTCAGGTTTGACGCGGAATAACTTTTCGAAATGTTCCACGCCCTGCTCGAAGGATTGCAAGGTTTCGTAGTTTTCCATGTCACCGATATGGTGACTGAGAAAAGCGTAATTCTTGTTGGTGATGCAAAAGGTGTTCTTGAGTTCGGGGCCAGCGGCGAGCAATGGCGTGACTTCCCAGGGGAGTTTGACGGGAAAGGGAGAATAACCGCGCGAGCGACGAATTGGGTAAACGGACGATGGACGATAGACCGTGGACGGTGATTTACGGTTCACGGTCAACGATCTATCGTCAAAGACTCTTACAACCGAATCGTCGCAGCGAACGTGAATGTCACGGTCGTGCATCAGGAAGGCATCTGCCAATGAGGCCAGCCGCTCGCGAGCTTCATTGTTGTCGGTGGCGATAGGTTCTTCGGATAGGTTGCCGCTGGTCATTACTAAGACGATGGACGGTGGATGGTGAACGGTTTCACTATCTACGGTCAACGGTCCACGGTCCAGGATAAGGTAATGCAACGGCGTGTATGGCAGCATGACGCCTAGAGTACCTTGACCCGGAGCGCATTCTTTGGCGATGGGAGACTCGGGTTTGCGTTGTAACAAAACAATCGGTCGCGCGCCAGATTGCAGCAATTCTCGCTCGGCTTCGTTGACAGAACAATGCTGTTCGACAGTCTCTATGTCAGGCATCATCAGGGCAAAAGGTTTATCCACGCGCAATTTGCGGCGGCGAAGTTCACTCACGGCTTCGGCATTGGTGGCATCGCAAGCCAGATGAAATCCGCCGAGACCTTTGATGGCAAGGATTTCCCCATTTGCAAGAGCCGTTCGCGTTTCAAGAATCGCATCATCACGAGTCGACGTTTGAACGTCTGATCGTTCGAACGTTACTTGTGGTCCACACACAGGACAGGCCACCGGCTGGGCGTGGAAACGCCGGTCCAACGGGTCGGTGTATTCTTTTTCGCAATCGGGGCACATGGTGAAAGGAGCCATGGTCGTTTTGGGGCGGTCGTAGGGGATGTCTTTGATGATGGTGAAGCGCGGTCCGCAGTTGGTGCAGTTGATGAAGGGGTAGCGGTAGCGGCGGTCGGATGGGTCGAAGAGTTCGCGCAGGCAGTCGGGACAGATACTGACATCCGGCGAGATAGGCTGGAAGGCACCTTCCACGGCTTCAGAATGGAGGATGTCAAAGGAACGGAAGCCGTTTGGGGTCTGGAAAGAAGCGTTCAGGTCGTCGATGCGGGAAAGGGGTGGGGCTTCGTCACGCAAGGCCTTGACAAAGGCATCCAGTGCGTCCCCTTCGCCGTCCACTTCGATATCCACACCGGCAGAAGTATTGCGCACCCAGCCGTTAAGTTGATAGCGACTGGCGAGAGCGTACACAAACGGGCGGAAACCAACTCCCTGCACAATGCCCGTGATGTGGATACGTGCGCCTATGAAAGACATAAATCAGGGTCGAGCGTTTTCGAGCAGCCAATTTACCCAGGCATCCAGACCTTCACCGGTGCGGCAGGAAAGTGGGAAGGTAACCAGGCCAGGGTTGAGTATCTCGACGCCCTGCTGGAAATAGTCCATTCTGAAGTTGATGTAAGGCAGAAGATCGGTTTTGTTGATGACCAGAGCATCCACGCCACGATACATACCAGGATATTTGTAGGGCTTGTCATCGCCTTCGGGAATGGAGGCAATCAGCACAGATTTGTGCGTGCCGAGGCGGAAATCGGCAGGACAGACCAGGTTGCCAACATTCTCGACCAGTAGCACGTCTACGGCGGAGAGATCGATCTGTCCGAGCGCCTGGTGCAACATAACCGCGTCCAGGTGACATTCACCGCCGGTGTTAATTTGCACAGCGACAACTGCACCCGCCGCCGAGGCCCGGTCGGCATCAATGGAGGTGGCAATGTCGCCATCCACAACGGCCACGCGCAGTTTCCTGGCCAGAAGTGGCAAGGTTTGCTCGATGAGAGAGGTCTTGCCCGCACCGGGTGAGGCCATCAGGTTGACGGCAAACACTTTGGCGGCATCCAATTGAGATTGGTTCTCCTGGGCCAATTTGTCATTGGCAGAAAGGATGCGTTCGACAACAGGGATTCGTTAAGTCATAGTAATTAGATTGTACGGTAGTCTAGAGTGAGAATACAGTCATTTTGGACACTATTTCGAAGGATTTTCATCCGGTTTTTGGGATTTAAATGCCTTATATATACGCTTCAACAGGTATCGGCTCTTCGACTGCGGGTTTCGCCGCTTCGCGCTCAAGCCTCCGCTCAACGAGGAATATTCACTCCACATCAATCGCTTCGAGGGAAAACTCCTCCCCAGCCACAATCTTGACACCGACACTACCGCAATTGGGGCAGGCGAAATTATCCGTATCGTTGGGTTTGTATTTCTCAAAACAGGCCATGCATTGGAACTCCGCCGGAACGATACGGAAATGTAGCTTTGCACCTTCGGCAATGGTGTCTTTGGCGATGATGTCCCAGTAGAACTGAATCAACTCATCCACCAGCTTGGACAGTTCGCCCATGACAATGTGCAGGTCGGTGATGCGTTTAGCGTCCGCTTTTTGGGCGTGTTTTAGCGCAATATCGAGGATGGATTGGGTAACGGGGAGTTCGTGCATGGGCGGATTATAGCACCGAGAGAGGAAACTTTTTGAGTATTAACGCGGTATCCCCGCCCTCTCAAGCGGGGATACCTTACCCAAATAAGGAGCCTGCAAACGGCTTTACAAGCCATTCAAAATGTCAGTCTGCTTGTGCATCTCTTCCATCAGCACCGTCCGTACTAAATCACATACTTCTCCGATTTTTTCGTTCGCCAAGCGATATATCATTTCATTGCCATGTCGCTCGCCAACCACCACACTGACCGAGCGTAGCACCGACAACTGGCGCGAGATCATAGACTGACTCAATTTCAGTTTGGTCATAATTTCGCTAACAGTCATAGGGCGCTCGCGCAAGATATGCAGGATCTGCAAGCGAGTGGTATTGCCCATCGCGCGACAGAATTCCGCCTGAATATCAAAAATCGAGCGCTCCATGATTGTTTCCGTTAATGTACTCGTTCCAGATTTTCGATCAGCGTCCCTTTGAGATAGGCACCCACTGCCTCTTGGATCTCCTGAATATCAGTTAGAACTGGCTTGATGCCACGTGCGATCAGACCTTGATGGGCACCTTGTCCCATACCACGCGCCAGCAATACCTGACAATCATTGATCGCATCCATCATCATGCCATGGCGGTGCTGGGATTGCGGATCCATACCGTGCGAGTCACCATGTTCACCGTGGTGATGATCGCCAGCAAACTGACTATGATTGGCCTTCGGGCGTGTTTCCTGCCCGATCACCTTTTCATCCCCCACTGTGAAGACAACATAATACTGGGCCCGTCCAAAATGGGCAGAAATGGTTTTCTCGTCATCTGTTACAACTGCGATTTTCATTGATCACTCCTTTGTTATCTGTATTGGCGTACTATACCTTTCTTTAGCTGGCAAAATGCCGTTTTCTCGGTTGATCGCGTTCGTCCGAAGAGCAAAGCACCAACAATACACGAGATGGCATTGCATCAGCGTTCTTCCAGCGATGTGGCAAATAAGCTTCAAAGAACAGGCTGTCGCCTGGCTCCAACTCATGTTTCTCAGTATCGACCGTATAGGTGACATGCCCTTCCAGACAATAGACAAATTCACGACCGGTATGCACAATAGGATTCTTTCCGCTGTCAGCGTTCGCTTCGAGCGTGACGATGAGCGGCTCGGCCCCGAAACGGGACATCCCGGCCCCCAGGTCCTCCATCACGCCATGCGAAAAAGCTGCGCGAGGGCGTCGTCCATTGTGCTGATGGACAACAGCTTTATTTCCCTGTTCTGTGACAAAGAACTCCGTGACCGGCACCCCCAGCCCACCCGCTAATTGCTGCAACGTACTGACACTGGGCGAGGTCTTTCCGTTCTCGATCAAGCTAAGTGTGTTGACGTTCAAGCCGCTTTTCTCCGCCAGCGCACGGATAGATAACCCTGCGCCCGCCCGCAGCATACGCAAGCGAGCACCCACATCGATGGGATTGTCGTCTTCGCCAGTTGTATCGGGGCTCTTGGCAGCTAATTGATTAGTGTGGAGCGATTCTGTCATCAACATCTCCTACAGGGTGTTCCAACTATTATTATAGTTGGTTTTAACAAATACTGCAATAATTTTACCAATATTATGTTGCGAAAATTGATGGGTAAAGCTTATTGTTGCACGGGCCGGCTTACGACGCATTCCAGAAATATAAGTCTTTTCCAGCAAGAACCTTTAAGGATTTCGTGCATTTCAAGGTTTGGGTATTCCCACAAAAAACACAGTTCATTATCCTCTTCTCACCTAAATCACCAACTGCCTGGAACTGCTGTAAAATAACTGAAATTATAGGATATGTGTAATAATATAAGAACCTAATCATTCTTTGTCGTATTCGGTCGAAAGAAAAAAAGAGGGTTTTGTGAACTTAATTGATCAATATTCAGTACGGTTGCAACGGTTATTCAAATGGGTGATGCGCTTCACTGCAAAAAAAGTGCGGGCATTGCGGTATTTATGGGGAGAGTACTTTGGTCAAGATACCTTTGAACGCTTCGCAATTGTAGGGCATGCGCGAACAGGCTCAAACTATTTAGTATCTGGTTTAAGGAGCTCAAATTCTATCCGCGTGTATGATGAGATTTTTGCAGCGCACAACAGGGAAATTGGAAAAGATTACGAGAAGATTCTTTCCGTTCTCTTTCGAAAACAACTCAGATCGATCAAAGTTGTAGGCTTTAAACTTTTTTATTATCATTTGTCGGAAGATGAATGGGAAAAATTCTTAAGCAATGAAAACATCAAGATCATTCACATCACAAGAAAAAACACCTTAAAAACGATTATATCTCTCGATATCGCCTTTATGACTGGCCAATGGCACACATCGCTCCTACGCAGCAAAGCGCAAAATAAAAAAATCGTTATAGATGTTAACACCCTCCTGAACAGGCTTGAACAGATTCAAGCCTACGAAGAGACTGCCAGAGCTCGATTTAAAGATAGACCTGTTTTAGAAGTTGCCTACGAAAGCCTTGTGAAGAATCCTGTGGATGAATTCAAAAGGATAGGTGCCTTTTTAAATGTCAACGACATAGATCCCAATAAAATCGTATTGAAGAAGCAGAATCCAGAGAAGCTTGATGAACTTATTGTTAACTATCGTGAAGTGGCTCAATTATTAGCCAATACAAAATATGCAAACCTATTAGTCAATTAAAAAATTGGGAGCGGAAAGCAAGAGCATCTCCGATGGTGCTCACAATGCTCTTGAGTGAATTCTTTATTATCTCTCTCTTCTCAGCCAGGTCACCAACTGAGTAATCCCCAACACAGCGACCAATGTCAATACCACGCCCCAAGCAAATGTGAATTCCAGCCGCACCAGCATAGCGATGCTCGCCAGGGAGACTCCCACCAGTGCAACAATGGTCAGGCGCGTCAGATGCCGTCGTTCGAGCTCGCGTGTATCATCCATCAAGGGTGCAAAACGCAAACGACGCATGAAGTCGGTCAGATCCCAGGCCATCAGTCCGCCCAGCACACCGGAGATCATCCAGCCTGGTGAAAGTCCATACCACAGGCCAATTCCAGCCAGGGTCACTAGCAGCAGGAGCACTATGGTCGAGAACCAGGTCCAGTGCCTTCTACCGGCAAACAGCCACAGTGCACCCAGGATTAATAATCCTTGTACCACCGGGGTCAGGCCTACGTTCGCATACGCGTATGCCACAGAGCCCACGCCCATCAAAACGCTGACCACAAAAGCAAAATAACTCATATGCGCCCCGCGATGGCGCGCAATAGCGCAGGCGGCGGACCCAGGCGGCGTTTCATGACCTTGTCAAAGGGATGCGCCACATTCCAGTCCAAAACCTGCACCCCTGCCCCTTGCAATTTATTCAGCAACAGGTCACGCTCCATCCGCACCACTCGTCCGGCCAACTCCACAGACGGATTTTCCTTCAAATAAGACAACTCAAATGAGACCGGATCCGGGCTGATGACCATCACCTGGTAGCCATGCGCGCGCAGTTGCACCAAAATATCGTAGTCATCCGCATCCAGCGGGCTGACCAGTACCACTTGTGAATGCGCCGGGAAGAAACGCGCCGGGATATGCTCCAACCCCTCGAATACAGGACTGCCGCCCGGCTGCGCTCGCGCCAATGCCTGCAAGATCCGTTCACGCTGGACCTTGCCATAACCGGGCAACGTCCAGGCCAGGTAGCGGCCATAATGCAACATCCCCACGCGGTTGCCTTGTGACAGAAAAGCGTCCGCCAGCGAGGCCGCAGCCAGCACCGAATATTCAAATAGTGAACGCCCGTCGCGGAAGCGGTTCGTTTTCTCGCGCCCGTCCAACACAATGTCCACATCCGCCACTCGCTCCTGCTGGAACTCGTTGGCAAACAATTCATCATTGTAGCGTGCGCTGGCTCGCCAGTTGATCCAACGCGGCGGATCTCCCGGCTGATACTCACGCAAGCCAAAGAACTCGGTGCCTGGTCCGCCCACTCGCGCGGGGATGGTCCCGGAGTAGACACGCGTGCGCCGCGTGCGGATGGTTACGTGGTTGAGGTGCATCAAAGGTGGGAAGATGAACAAATCGCTTCTGGCCTCGACCTGTTGCTTGCGTGGCCGTACCCCGAAGTGATCCAAGGCCTCGACGCTGAGACTCCTGAAGGGATAGCCACCGCGCGGTCCATTGACGGTATACGTCCAGGAATAGGATCCGCCCTCTTTAACGAGAGCAGGTGATCGGGAGTCCCGTCGCGCAGGTTGAGACCGGGCGGCAGGTCATCTGTGAGTCGCAATTCTTCGATGTCCGCACCACGGTTGGTCACTTCCAGAGTCACAACCACATCATCTCCTGGCGTAGCACGTTCGGTAGAGAGCTTGCGCCGCACAACTAAATCCAGTTTATCGGACGCACGCCAGAAGCCCGCTAGCAAGTAGACAACGAAGGGCAAGGCCAGCGCCAGCAGTTCGCCGTGCAAGGTCGCCAGGCCCGCCAGCAGGAGGGCATAGATGATGAGAATGAGGAAGATGGTGCGAGACATAAGGAGTCTAATGATCGAGTCGTGCTTCGACTAGCTCAGCACGACTCGAAATCGCTACTTAATCACCGGTACCGGGGTCTTTTCCAGCATATCGCGGATGACTTCGCCGGTGACCTGGTGGGACATCCAGTATTCGGGCTGGAGGATGATACGATGGTTGAGCACGGATGTAGCGAAACGTTTGACATCGTCGGGGATGATGTAGTCGCGGCCTTCCAGCGCGGCATGCGCACGCGCCATCTTGAGGAAAGCCAGCGAACCACGCGGACTGGAGCCAACAGCCACGCGCCGGTCCTCGCGAGTGGCATGTACGAGGCTTGCAATGTAGCCCTCCAAGTCGGCATCCACGTGCACACTTTCCACGATGGCGCACATATCGAGCAATTGTTTCGCGTCTGTGATCTTGCTCAACGAGACTTCGTCTTTACGACGCTCGCGGCGGCGATGCAGGATTTCTTTTTCTTCGTCCACACTGGGATAACCAACCGACAGTTTGAGCATGAAACGGTCGAGTTGGGCTTCGGGCAGTGGAAAGGTGCCCTCGTATTCGATGGGATTCTGGGTAGCCAGCACCAGGAACGGCTCTGGCAGGGTCATGGTCTCGCCCTCCAGTGTGACCTGTCCCTCCTGCATGGCCTCCAGCAGCGCTGACTGGGTTTTGGGCGAAGCGCGGTTGATCTCATCGGCCAGAATGATGTTAGCAAAGATCGGGCCTTTACGCAGTTCGAACTTGTTCTCGCCACGGTTGTAGATATACCCGCCGGTAATATCGCCGGGCAACAGGTCGGGCGTGAACTGGATGCGTTTGAATTCCAGCCCCAGCACGCTCGCAAAGCTGCGCGCGATGAGCGTCTTTCCCAGGCCGGGATAGTCTTCCAGCAACACGTGTCCGCCAGCCAGCGCGGAGGCCATGATCATTTCTAACAAGTCACGTTTGCCGACGATGGCGCGTTCCACTTCGGATATGACTTGTTTGCTGAGTTTAGAAACTTCTTGGATTGTGGTCACAAATTTCTCCGTTGAAAGTTATTCGTCCTGGAACACGAATTCCGTAAGTAGGCGAATAACGGCAATTCGCTTATCCGCCTGATAGACAAGTCTGTGTCTATCTACGGCCATCCGTGGATTTCATCTGCCCCTCGAGAAAATCCACCGCTTCGTTTACATTCAGGTCGAGTGGTGTGGGCTGCGGGTGGCTGAAGAAGCGACGCGCGCTGGGATAATCGGCAAAGGAACCATTCAAGCCCGTTTCCAAGTAGGTGCGTACAGGCTCGCTGGGGTGCCAGTCGCGCCCGGTCAATGGACCAATGACTTTCGCATCAACACGGTCTCCGCGCTGGATCAGAAAGTCGCGCGCCAGACGACCCAGGCGATTAGCGACCTGCCACTTGATATAAATACCTTCGCGTGACCTTTCGATGGATTGTGCGAGTGTCTCAACATTACCCAAGTGTGGCTTGACTTTTTCCCGTGCCAATCGGGGACGCACGATACGAGTTGTCAGGCTGTTGAAGAGTGAAATTGCGATCAGGAAGACAAAAATACCCCACACTACCACCTGCGGTACAGCGCCGAACAACAGTCCAAACGCCCACCAGATATAAGCCAGTGGGATCACCAATGCCAGGCGCACAAGGTCTTGCAGGGCAAGGGCCAACACCAACGCAACTACAAATATGCTTCCCAGAAGGAGTACACGCCTGCGGGTCATACGTCTTCCCCGCAATAATGCAGGATGGCATTCAAACACGAGACGGCTTCGTTGATCTCGTTCTTAGCGGGTTTGTGCGCTCCATAACGCACCGATTCGAACAGGTGTGTCAGGCGTTGCACCGAGTCGCCGGGCAAGCCGGTATGTTCCAGCCGAAAGGCAAATTCCGCGGGTGTCATGGCCTCCCGGCGGTACAATCCGCGCGTGCGGCTGACTACCTCGCTCATGCGCATGTAACAATTTGTGACCGCATCCGACCAATCGCCACCTGCCGAAAGGTCACGCAGCGACGAACGCGCAATGGAGGCAATATCCTTGAGGGTATCGGGGGAACGGTAGGGGTGGCTGAGACGCTGCCACCAGCGTAGCAACACCCAGGTCCCACCGAGAAACGCGAGCACCACGCCCAGGCTGATCAGATAATTCACCCAACCTGGTATTTTCGGTGGCAAAAAAACCGGCGGTGGCGGTAAGCCCTCCCCATTCTGTAAGGTGGTTCCCGCTGCGCTGCTTGCGGCAGATTGAATTTCCGGCAGTTTGATCAAATTATGATCGAGCAGATATGAAAGCGCGAGCAGGGTAAGCGCAAGGCTCAGGATGGAGCGGATAACCCGTTTGCGCAATTCTGGAGAAAGCAAAGACGCCATCAAAACCACCAAGGACACAACTAAAATCCAGAAAGCAGCCTGTTTCCAAAGCGGCACACTGACGAATTGATTGACCAAATCCGGAGCATAATTTTGGGTAGGGATCGATTGCAGAATCCCAAGCGGATGTCCCTCGTCAAATTGCAAATTGCGCAGTCCCGCGGCCAGCAAAGGTAACGACACAAGCGCAATGATCGCCAGTAAAAGGATGAAGCGTTTTTCTCGAAACATGCGGCGCATATCTTGGGAATTTTACCATTCGGAACCCAGCAAATTGAGTGTAACCAAAGCAGTATACCGAAAATCGACTGATTTTTCGAGCTTCTACAGGAGGGATTTTCATCGGCGGCGGTAAAACCGGCATGTTCTCCTCACCAGGATGGTATACTCGCCGACGATGAACGCCCTAACCGTCACATCCGCCGATTGCATTGGGACCATCCACCCGGCGGCTATCAAAGGCATGCAATTGTTCAACGCCGGGGAGTACTGGCTGGCACACGAAGAACTGGAAGAAGCCTGGAAAGAGGAAAGTGGTGCCGTGCGAGAACTCTACCGCGCCATCCTGCAAACAGCGGTGATCTATCTGCACATTACGCGCGCCAATTACAGGGGCGCGATCAAAGTGAACGGACGCGTACAGAAATGGATCACACCCTGGCCGGACGTCTGTCGTGGGATCGAAATCGGGCAGCTATGCCAGGATTTGGAAGCCGTTATGGCGGAGGTCAAGCGCCTCGGGCCCGAACCGATTGGCCGGCTTCGACCGTTCCCTGTTTAAACCGGTGCGATGGGCATGAGCGCATCCACACCCAAACCTGAACAAAAACAAGCGGCAACTCAACCGCCCGAGCGGAAGTACGTCTGCGACCGCTGCGGGCATGAGATGTACGAACGCAACTGCAAGGTGATCTGTCCCAATTGCGGGAACCGTTTCGATTGTTCGGATTTGAATATCTATTTTGATTGAAAGTGTTTAGAGAATCAACTTAACCAGGGATGTACGGAAAGAAACGTTGATTTTTTCCGATGAGCAGACAGATGTTTGTGATGAACGGGCTATACGCTGCCGATCAAATGATCACCGGACGCTCATTAAAAGTTCAAGTGGAACGAGCGTGCAACCATATCGAACTCGGGCAGCCAGCTATAAAACTCATCGAGAGTCGATGAACAACGGACAATCCACAGGTTGACTTCGTCGGTAATGACATAATCCGCAACGCCAATCGGAATATCATTGATGTCTGCATTCAACACAACGCGCTGCGCCTCGAGGCCTTCGATATTAACCACTTGACGCCCTATCACTCTGAGATCCTGTAGATTTGCACCGTAAGCTTGGTCAAGATAATCATCAAGAGTATCCGTGGGCAGGATGTCGGTTTTCACGACAATCGTGGTTCCAAAGGCAACGCTATCCGGTTGGGGAAATCTGAACCAGTATCTATAATCGAACGTATCGTTTGCAAGAGCATCAGCCAGAGAATTGTAGCCTTGCGCTCTGTAAAAACCAACGCGTGCTTGGCGTTGGGTATCGATTGTAGCGGACTCGAATTGAGGCGGCAACCAAATTTCGAATCTTGTATTCGTATATTGCTTCCAATCGGATGGAATAGGGTCTTCGTTAAGGGTGAGATCATCAGTCTGAGGTGCATTTGCTATTTCGGTCGAATCGGGTACAACCAATGGTTGGGAAGATACGAGTGTTGGCGCAACGGTCGGAAAGCCAGCAACACCACCTGGCTGTCCGGAGCTACTGATAAAGATGAAGCCTCCAAATATCACCACAACGGCAAGCAGAGCAAGGATCATCAGGGTTATCAATTGCGCACTTGTCATGCCAAGAACGCGTCTCTTGTGTTTGCTCATGGTTATCTCTCTTCTATTTTCTCTTGTGCCCGAACAAGATATTTTTGATTACTGAATTATCCCTTAGTATACGGTAACTTTGTCAATCATCATTATGCTGCCCAGGTACTATTATTTCCGGATCAAAATTGCGCGCGCTGGAGCGCCTTCTGCGCCCAGCAATTTAAGCGGCAGACAATACAAATCATAGAACCCGCGCGGCACCGCTGATAAATCCAAGCCTTCCACGATGATCACGCCAGCTTGTAACAATGTCCGATGCGTTGGAACAGAGTCGCTGTACGGAGCCACAGACAGATAATCCACGCCTACCAGTTGGAGGCCGTAATCGACCAGCCATTGCGCGCCATCTTCGGTGACTGCTACGAAATCTTCCTGGAACTCAGTCTCGCCACGCGACCAGAAGCGGGAGTTGCTCGTCCCAAACAGGATTCGTTTCACATCTTTAGGCAAGGACATGCCATCCAAGGCTTCGGCGGTGATGGTTTCTATGCCATCCGGCAACTGGGTCACATAGCACGGACCGGTCAGCACCTCCAGGGGCAACTGCTCGATGGTACGTCCGTCGTTCATGAAATGATGCGGCGCATCGATATGCGTGCCAATATGAACGCTCGTGCTCAAACGCGAAATGTTGGCATTGGCGCCATTATCCATCGAATCAATCTGTTCCAACTCGATCAAAGGATCACCCGGCCAGACAGGCATACTGGACGATATCGTCAGGGAAATGTCGAATATCTTCATCGCTATTCCTTGTAAGCTCTACACACCCTATGGAGTTTCGGTCGGCGGAGTTTCGGTCCAGCCACTAACTCCAAACATCTTCTCCAAAAACACCGTACGTTCATCCGTGTGCATCAGGCGTGGACGAGCAAAATCTTCCAACATGGCAGTCACCAGTTCTGTGCTGATATAGCGCCCATCGTAGAAGACATGCCGGTCCAAAAATTCGCGGCGCGAGGGACCGTCCATCTGGTCGAAGAACAAATTGCCCAATCCATAGTGGATGAAGGCTCCATCGTAGAATTCCATAGCCTGCGGGATATGCGCCTGGCTGCCGCTCACGATAGTCGCGCCGGCATCTGCAATGGCGCGAAAATCCTTGACGTGTTGTGCGGTGGGTACGGGTTCGTAGTATTCAACATATTGGAACGTGGCGATCACGATATAGCCCTTGGCTGACAGACTGGCAATTTCATCTTTGATCCATTGATAATCGCCACACGGAGCAGCACCCGGCTGCGTCTCTGTCGCCCAGGCAAAAGGCGGCCCGATCGGGTTGCAGCCAATGAACGCAAAGCGGTTACCGTTGTGCGTGATCAAGGCCGGCTTGCGCGAATCTTCCAGATTGGCACCACCGCCGTAATACGGCCATTGGTGTTCCTTATACATCTCCAACGTTTGCAGGGTAGCTGCGGAGCCGTAATCCTGGAAATGGTTGCCGGTCAGTTCGACCACGTCCGTGCCAACCAATTCCAGTAACTTGATGTATTTCGGATTACTGCAAAATACCAGGCCTTCTTGCCGTGGATCGGGATACGGACAACCCGTATAAAACGGGACCTCGTTGCTGATATGCGTGATGTCGGCAGCCTTGAGCGTATCACCGATATCCCAGGCGGGATAATCCAGGCCAACGATCTCCATACGAGTGGCGGTGGCACGCACCAAGGCTGTGACGCCGGTCATCATCACCACAGTCAGTTTGGAGGCGTCACGGTTGGTAGCGGGCATTTCAAACAAGGCAGACTGACTCCCGGTCAGCGCAAAGTCTATTTTGAGCGGATATGCGCTTTCATCGAAATCGTTGCGGATTGGGGACTGCTTATCAACGGTCAACACTTTCAATTTGGGATCAAGCGATTCGAACGGGACGATGCCCCAGGACGGCTGGTTCGCCCACAGGGTGTCGACCAACTCATCAGCAGGCACGGTCTTGACCGCCCCCTCGCCTGGTTCACCCAAAAGGGATGTCATTGCACTGAGAGTGGATTCCGTCATCCATAACGGCGAGTCAGGCATAGGTCCCGAGGAGGGTGTCTTCCAGGCAACTTCCAGTTCGGCCAGGGCTACCCCATCCTTGACCGTCGGGAAGGGCGCTACCAGCGCATAAACCCAGGTGGTCAAATTGGTATCTGACGGAGTAGCCAATCCCAGTTGCAAGCTGGACATGGCGGCACTGCCCGCCAGGGGCAGGTTCCATTCATGCGTCTTTTCGCGCAGGGCATCCGGCACGGACGGGTCGAACCACAGCGGATAGGGCAAAGGCGTGACCGTGGCCGTGGTTGTGGGAAGTTGAGTGGCTGCTTGCGTGGCGGTCGCTGCCGAAACGGGTGTTTGTGTAACAGTGGGTGTATCTACGATGACTGGCTGGGAAGTGGAAAACTTTCGTAGCGGGATTTCCATCGACGGCAATTGGATAGTGCCCGGCCCGGCGCAGGCAACCAGCAGAACGGCCAGGAAAAGCATCGAAAGAATTTTATGGAGCGGTCGGCGCATGATTTTATGAATATTTACGGCGCTGGCGTTATCGTCGTGAACGGCTTCGGCAACGTCATCGGCGTAAGCGTGACGGTCGGTTGCGGGACAGGCGTAGGGATGATGTCACCCCAACCACTGGCATGGAAGTATTCGTTCAGGAAATTGGCGCGCTCATCGGGCGTCATCAGGCGCGGACGGGCGTAGTCCACCAGCATGGTGGTCAGCAGTTCGACGCTGATCAATTTGCCCTTGTAAATCGTATACCGGTCGATGAACTCGCGCCGGATACCCGGATAATACGGGATGTCGCCCATCTGGTCGAAGAACAGGTTGCCCAGCCCATAGTGGATAAACGAGTCGTTGTAGAACTCCATCATCTGGGCAAAGTGCGCCTGGCTGCCGCTGACAATGGAAGCGCCCGCATCTGCCACGCGATGGAAGTCTTCCAACTGATCAGGGCGGGCTTCCGGCGAATAGTATTCCTGATGTTGGAAGGTGGAAATCACAAAATAGCCCTGGGCTTTCAGACTTTCGATCGTGTCCACCTGGTATTTATGGCTGCACGGGGCCGCGCCAGGTTTGGTTTCGGTTGCTTCGGGTGGCTTGCCCAGATCGACCGGATTACAGCCGATGAAGGCGATCTTGTTGCCGTGGTCTTCCAGCAATAATGGTTTCTGGGCATCTTTCAAATCTGCGCCGCCGCCATAGTAAGCGATGCCGTTTTTGTTGTAGATGTCGAGCGTTTCCAGCATGGCGCCCGCCCCGTAATCGGCGAAGTGATTGCCGGTCAGTTCGACCACGTCGGTGCCAACGTCTTTGAGCAGTTCGATGTATTTCGGATCGCTACAAAAGACCAGTTTATAGCGACTGGGGTTGGGAAAGTCGCAGCCGGTGAAAAAGGGAATTTCATTGCTAACGTGTGTGATGTCGGCAGCGCGCATGAAATCGCGGATATCCTGATCGGGATACGTCACGCCTTTGGTTTCCATTGTATAAGCCGTGGCGCGTACCAGTGCAGTCACACCGGTCAGGATGATGGTGGTCATTACAGTCGAGTCGCGATTGGTATCGGGAAGCGCCAGGTTGAGGGTAGCAGGCTCCCGGTCAAGAGCGCGCAGCGCGAACTCGGCCTGGAGGGGATAGTCCGTAGCGTCGAAATCCTTGTGGATGGGAGATTGCCCATCAACCGATAAAACCTTCAGCTTGGGCACCAACTCTTCAAACGGGACGATGCCCCAGGCAGGTTTGTTCTCCCAAAGCGCATCTACCAGTTGATCGGCCGGCGCAGTTTGCACGACTCCGGCAGCCGGTTGGCCCCAAAGCGCGGTAAAAGCTGCCAGGGTGGAATCCGCCATCCATAACGGCGAGCCGGTCAGGGGTTCGCACTGTGCGCAGTCGGGCTGTCCGGACGCCTAATCCGTTCCAGGTAGCTTTGAGTTCATCCAGAGTAACCCCATCGGTGACAGTCGGGAAAGGTGCAACCAGCGCATAGATCCAGGTCGTTTTCGATGCGATGCTCGATTCATCTCCAGCGGAGGCCAGTTCCAGGTGCAAGTTGGCTGCGGCGGGATCGGTCTTTACCGGAAGTCCCCAACTCTCCGTTTCTGACACCAGCATATCCGGCAATTCAGGCGCGCGATAAATTGACAGGGCTTCCGGTTGCGGGGTCGGGGTAGGCGTACCTGTTGGAGAGAGTTGTCCCACCACCTGGAGTTGGGGGGCTGGTTTCGGTTCCGGTTTGGTCGCAGCGGGCGCGCAGGAAATAAGGATGGCTGCCAGCAGCAAACAGGCCAGGACGCGAGCATGTTTTGTCATTGGGGTATTTTTCTCATATCAATGAAAACAAGACAGGAGACTACTTGTCTCATGCGACACTCAGTTGCAAATGATATGGATTGATTGTAACGCGATATGAGGCCGTTTTGGGTCTGCGCTTATTGCGCTTTAAGCTCCAATTTCGCCAGTGTATATTCTTCCAAGGCTTCCTCATCTATCGTGACACCCAGGCCAGGACCATTGGGCACATCGATGGTGCTGTCCGGGTTGAGCGTGAAACGCTCGTTGGTAATATCGCGCGTGAAATAGCGATCGGAAGCCGAAATGTCACCGGGCAAGGTGAAGCCGGGCAGCGAGGCAATCGCCAGGTTGGAGGCGCGCCCCACGCCCGTTTCCAGCATGCCGCCGCACCAGACCGGCATGCCCTGCGCGCGGCACATATCGTGGATTTCGATACCCTGGCTCAAGCCGCCCACTCGTCCCGGTTTGATGTTGATGATGCGGCAAGCCTCCATCTCAATGGCGTAGCGGGCATGGCGCGGCGAGACCACGCTTTCGTCCAGGCAAATCGGCGTTTTGAACTGCGCCTGCAACACCCGATGGTCCCAGATGTCATCTTCGAAGAGCGGCTGCTCGATCAGGAGTAAGTCGAGGTTATCCAATGGTTTGAGTGCCTCGGCGGTTTCGAGCGAGTAAGCAGAGTTGGCGTCCACCTGAAGGCGAATATCGGGAAACGCTTTTCGGACCGCAGAAGTATCTTCGACGTCGCGCCCAGGCTTGATCTTGATCTTGAGACGGTTATAGCCTTGGGAAACATATCCTTCCGCGCTTCGTACCAGGGCCGAGGCTGATTCCTGAATCCCAATCGAAACCCCAACTTCAACCTGATCACGCACCCCGCCGAACATATCCTTGAGCGACTTGCCATCGCGCTTCCCGAGCAGGTCCCAGAACGCCATCTCGACGCCCGCTTTGGCTAAATGATGCCCACGGATGCCGGCCACGCGGCGCTGGAAATCGGCCGCATCGACCAGGTCCTGTCCCAGAATCAGGGGAGCAACAAAATCTTTCAGGATGTGCCAGGCCGTGCCGGTGGTCTCGTAGTTGTAACCGGGATCATGTTCCACGGCCGATTCGCCGTAGCCAACCAATCCTTCGGCGCACAATTCGACCAAGACACATTCTTTGTGATCGATACTTCCAAAAGAAGTTGCAAAGGGTGTGACAAGGGGCAGACGAATATGGAACAGAGTAATTTGATCTATCTTCATGGGATAAAAGTGGCTACTAATTGTAATATATTACCAACAACAAACAGAAAAACTCCCCACCGTATAAAAATCGAATATAGCTTTCCTTCGCCTTTTAGGTTTTCTAAAACTGCTCTCACTAGCCGTCTTAAGAATAACAAACTATAGTATATCAACCCCCAAATTACAGTATATGTAACTATAGACGGAGCTAGAATTATCATTCTTCCGAGCCATATAAATGGAGTAACAACTTTAATTAGCGGAGTTTCCTTTGGATTTATGGTCCCCTTATTTATGCCTCTCTTGTAGGCAATGAAAGCACTAAAAAAAAGATATAAAGAAAAAAGTATTACAAAGACAACTGCTCCAATCAAGATTTTTCCGGTTATGAATAACATTTCTTAGGACATCGGCCAGCAAAATAGAGTTTATTTGAAAATAACAAAATAAATAATAATAGAAATAACTGCAGATACTATAAAGCCAATTTGAATAATACCAAACCACCGTTGATTTGACACGCCTAACTGAGATCCAACTTTCAGTTGTCTCATTCTCCCTATCAAATTATCAATTTTAGCTGAACTAAGTACTAAGGCATTTTCTAATTTACATTCGAACTTTTTTATTCTCTCTGCCCCAAATATTTCAGGTGTAATTAATAGACCCGCAATAAAATTTAATATTATTCCTATTCTATTCAACCATTGTCCCAATATTTCAATTCGCATATTACAAATCTGCTTTTAGTTTCATTCTTCAACTGTGACTTCCCCATCCTCATCGCTGATGCCCAACTCGCGCAGCGCTTCCTCCATGCTGACCGCCGTATCATGGCGCATCCCGGGCGCGGGCGTGCCGCAATACGGGCACAGGTTCCAGGGCAACTCCATCAGCCTGCCACATTCGTTGCAGGTCTTTTTCAGCTTGGTATGACAATTCGGGCAGACCTGCCAGTCATCTTTGACGCGCCGTTCGCAACCGGGGCACAATGGCAAATCTTCGAGGGCTTGCAACAAGGCTTCTTCTTCGAGCGTGCGCTGGTATTCTTCCTCCAACGTGCGCTGAGGGCGCAGGATCAAATAGACCAGAATACCCGGCAAATTCAAGACGGCCACCAACAGCGTCGACAGGATTTGCACCAACGGGTCACGCGTGCGCGAACGGATATCGCGATAGGTCCAGATGACCAGCGCAATCCACAAAGCAGCGATAAAGGCCCCACCGAAACCGGTCAGGATCAACAACAGATTGCTCAAGAAGGTTGGGTCAAAGTTCATGTCTTCTCCGGGAAACCGCAAAGTCACCAAGTCACGGAGACACAAAGAAAATTATTAATTTTGTGTCTTTGTGTCTTTTGAGTCTTCAGTGGTTAATTCTCCAAGTCAATTCTACCCGCCGCCGCCCTCCCCGGCAATACCGCCCTCGGTCAACTTGCGTAAATCCGACAGGGCGGCCTCGATTTCATTCGCCGTGACCGGGCGGTCTTCGTCGCGGTGCTTGAGTGCCCCGCTCTCGGCTTTTTCCAGCGCTACTTCCTTGATGGCCGCATTGCGCGTCAGCGCTTCCTTGACTAACGCCGCGCCCTGGGCATAACCGATCAACGGGTTCAGGGCCGTTACCACGATGGCATTCTTCGCTAGCCAGCCTTCGGCTTTTTCGCGGTTGGCGCTCAAGCCTTCCACCGCCCGCGCGGTAAAGGCCGTTACCGCGCCAATCGTGACCTGCATCATCTCGAACAGGTTGTGCGCGATGATCGGCATCATCACGTTCAATTCCAGTTGCCCGGCCTGGACCGCCAGCGCAACGGTCGTGTCACAGCCGATAACGTGGAACATGGACTGGTTCAGCATCTCGGCCATGACCGGGTTGACCTTGCCCGGCATGATCGACGAGCCCGGTTGCACCGCAGGCAAACGGATTTCACTCAATCCGGTCGAAGGCCCGGACGAGAGCAAGCGAAAATCGTTGGCAATCCGGATCAAGGTCAACGCCAGGGTACGCAACGAAGCCGAAAAATCGGCCGCATCGGACATGCTTTGCATCGACTCGAACAGATTGTCGGATTCGTGCAACTCCAGCCCGGTCAACTGGGACAATTTCCGCACCATACGACTGTGATACTGCGGATGCGCGTTCAAGCCGGACCCGACGGCTGTTCCGCCGATCCCCAGCCGTCGCAGTCCCTCAGCCGCTCGCCGGATGCGCTCCGCATCGCGACGGATTGCCATGGCATACGCGCCGAACTCCTGTCCCATCCGCACCGGGACGGCATCCTGCAAATGCGTGCGCCCCGATTTGACGATGTCATCGAATTCGTCCGCTTTGGCATCCAAGGCATTGATCAAGTCATCCAACGCGCTAAGTAACTCGTCCAGCCGCCACAGGCAGCCGAGACGGATAGCGGTCGGAATGGTGTCATTCGTCGATTGGGCCATGTTTAACGTGGTCGTTCGGGTGGACGTGATACTCCCCTAAACGGCCACCAAGCACGAGCGTAGCCCGATTCGCGATCACTTCGTTGACGTTCATATTATGGCTGGTGCCCGCACCCGCCTGGAAGGGGTCGACTACAAACTGGTCATCCCATTTGCCATCGATGACTTCCTCGGCCGCTTCGATGATAGCATCGGCACGTTCGTCGTCCAGCAAACCCAGGTCATGGTTGACTTCGGCAGCGGCGCGTTTGATGGTGGCCATACTCCAGATGAACGCGCGCCACGGACGCAACCCGGAAATGGGAAAATTTTCTACCGCCCGCTGTGTTTGCGCGCCATACAGGGCTTCCGCCGGGACACGCAACTCACCGAGCGAGTCTTTTTCTACTCTGAAAGATTCTAAAACCATGCTTACTCCTACCGATAACGAAAAGTACGTTACCGGTATTGTACCCCCTTACGGATTATGCCAGATGGAATGCTGGTCTGTCCCTTTCCACTGGGTTGTAACGCAAACATGTAGTCGATCGCATAAAAATGGGCCACGCATGTCCAAACCTGATAAAATTGCCCAGACACTGCAATGTTAATCGTTCTGACAGTTTTATTTCTCTTTCTCATAGCGCTTGCGCTGGTTGTATTAAATTGGGTGCGTCCCGCAGTCCGCTACTCCTGGATGATCGCCGCAGGTGGGGCCTTGATCAGTTGGGGCAGCGTATTGTTCTGGCAAGTCCAATTGCCACTCACCTTCCAATTACCTCGCTGGGAACCTGCCGGTCTTTTCCTTGAATCCCTGTCATTCACAGCCGATACGCTTACGTGGCCATTCGCCCTCAGTGTAGCCACGCTTATCCTGGCCGTTATCCTGACCGCCACCGCCCGCGAAAATTTTCCCGATCCCCTCCCATGGGCCGCCACACTGATCTTAGGCGGGCTGGGGCTGTTGGCCGTACTGGCCGACAACCCCCTGTCGTTGCTCATGGCCTGGTCCGCTATCGACCTGACCGAATTGGTCACTCAATTACGGTCTGTGGACGGGCCGGGACCCAGCGAAAAGGTGGTGACCGCTTTTGCGACTCGTGTGGCTGGCATCGGTGTGCTATTGTGGGCCAACATGGTCAGCATCTCGGCTGGCTCGCCAATGAACTTCCAGGACGCGCCCCCACAAGTTGGGCTGTATCTCCTGCTCGCTGCGGGACTACGCCTGGGCGTGCTACCGTTACACTTACCCTACGCATCCGAATCTGCTATCCGCCGTGGCTTTGGCACGACACTGCGCTTGGTCTCTGCCGCATCCAGTCTGATCCTGTTGGCGCGCATCCCTACCGCCAGCGTTATTTCCGTCTTTACACCTTTCCTGCTGGCACTGGCAGCCCTGGCCGCCGTCTACAGCGGTTGGATGTGGTTGCGCGCCCCCGACGAACTCAGCGCCCGTCCGTTCTGGCTGATCGGGCTGGCCTCGCTAGCGATGGCATCGGCACTACGGGGCAACCCGGTCGGTGCAGCTGCCTGGGGCTGTGCGCTGGTCCTTTCAGGTGGAGCCTTGTTCCTTTCGTCCGCACATCATATCTGGTTAAGTCGCGCTCTCTGGATCGGGATGTTGGGTATCAGCTCCCTGCCCTTCTCGCTGACTGCCACAGGCTGGGGCAGTGCCATGCCCTCCTTTTGGCCCGTCTGGCCATTCCTGCTTCTGGCTCAGGCATTGTTGTTGGCAGGATACCTGCGGCATGCCATGCGCCCAAGCCTGCGTGTCAACTTTGAAACGCTCGACCGCGCCACCCAGTATGTTTATCCTTTAGGCCTTGGCCTCCTGTTAGTGACAACAATTCTACTGGGGATATGGGGCTGGAAGGGTGCGTTCCAATTCGGCGCGTGGCTACCAGCGCTGATCGGCGTTCTGCTTGGGGGCGCTACCATCTGGCTGGCACCGCGCCTGCGTATGCTAACTCCCATCCGCGCGCACTGGATACGCCCCACTGCCGATTCTTGGATGGACTGGTCCTTCCGTGGCCTGTGGGGTCTCTATCGTTTCGTCGGCCGCCTTAGCAATGCTTTCTCTACCTTGTTGGAGGGCGATGGCGGTTTCATGTGGACTTTGTTGTTTATGGTGCTTTTCATCTCCCTGATCATCCAAGGGGCTCCTAAACCATGACAATCATGGCTTGGATCGTCATCGGTTTTGTGCTGGCAACTTCTACCGGATTACTTATCAGCCGTGACTGGCGACTGGAACTGGGCCTGCTGGGTTTGCAGTACTTGGGCGTCTTCTGGTTGACCAATCAGCATTGGCCGATCAGCATGGCGGCCATCAAGCTGGTCACCGGCTGGATGGCGATTGCCACCTTAGGCATGACTCGTCTGAACTTGAAAGATGCTGATAGTGACGGCGAGGAATTCTGGTCGCAGGGACGACTTTTCCGCATATTTGCTGCCGCGAGTGTTACCGTGATCGTGATCGCTGCTGCGCCCAGCATGGAAGGGATCATCCCCGGCATTGGTTTGCCAGTCATCACCGGCAGCTTGATCCTGATGGGATTAGGGATGCTACACCTGGGCATGACCATCCAGCCATTCCGCGTCATCCTTGGACTGTTGACGGTTTTATCCGGATTCGAAGCGCTATACGCTGCACTGGAAAGCTCCATCCTGGTGGCGGCCATGTTGGCGACAGTCAACCTAGGATTGGCTCTGGCTGGCGCATATTTGCTTACCGCTCGCCAGCCTGAGGAAAGCGCATGAGTGCCCCGCTCATTTGGATCATTTTCCCGGCGGCCGTGGCCATCCCTGGCTTGCTGATAAGCAACCAACGTATCCTATCCATTTTGGGCGGAAGCGTGGCGGTGCTGCTGGCCTTGATTGCGTTGATCGTTCCTATCGATCAGGCGCTGCAGGTTGGCGGTTTCTCCTTGAAAATTGCCCCGGCTATCGATATTCTTGGTCGCCGATTGGTCTTGATCCCGGCCGATGGTTCCCTGTTGGCAATCTTTTATGGACTGGTTGCCATGTGGTTCTTCGGCAGCGAAGTGACCGATACCGCTCGCCGTCTGGTGCCCCTTGGGCTGATCGTCGTGGCCCTACTGGTCGCTTCGATTGCGGTGGAACCGTTCTTATACGCGGCCATCCTGATCGAGATGGCTGTCTTGCTGGCCATCCCGCTTTTATTGCCGTTGGATCAGGCTCCGGGTCCAGGTGTGATGCGTTTTTTGATCTATCAAACTCTGGGCATGCCCTTTATCCTGTTTGCAGGCTGGTTGTTGGCTGGCGTGGAAGCCAGTCCCGGTGACCTGGCGCTGGCAGTCCAATCTGCAACGATTTTGGGGTTGGGTTTTGCTTTCCTGCTAGCCATGTTCCCGCTCTATACCTGGTTACCAATGCTAGCGGAAGAGGTCTCCCCCTATGTGCTCGGATTCTTGTTCTGGGTACTGCCAACCATCACCATTATCTTTGGCATGGGCTTTTTGGACCGCTACTCCTGGTTGCGCACATCAGGGCAACTTTCTCAGATCATGTCCGTTGGGGGACTTTTGATGGTGGTCACAGGCGGCTTATGGTCGGCATTTCAACGTCATCTCAGCCGACAAATGGCGTACGCTGTGATTGCCGAAACTGGCTTCAGTTTGTTGGCACTTAGCCTTTCGCCGGAAAAAGCAGTGGATGCAGTATTTCTGCTCATCATTCCCCGTTCGCTGGCGTTGTTGGTCTGGGCTATGTCGCTCAGTCGAATGAGAGAACAGGTCCAACCGTTGCGGTTTGGCAATGTCCAGGGAATGGCGCGAACTCACCCCGTTACCGCCGCCGGGTTGATCCTTGCGCATTTCTCGGTCGCGGGCTTTCCGCTGTTAGCAGGATTTCCTATCCGATTGGCGCTTTGGGAGGGATTGGCGAGCCAATCTTTGGGCGTGGCATTTTGGTTCCTGGTCGGTATCCTGGGACTGTTGACCGGCGCAACACGTACACTGGCAGTCCTGGTAATGGCTCCACAAGGAACGGGCTGGGAACTACAGGAGCGTTGGGGCTCCGGAATCTTGATCGGGCTGGGTGCGACCGCTTTGTTCATCTTGGGGATCTTCCCGCAAATTTTCCGCCCAATCATGGCGAATCTCCCGGCAATGTTTGAACATCTTGGCAAGTAGACTATATAATGCCCCAGTCACACACCTGCCACCTACCTCGCACGAACGATCAGCCCGCACCGCTGCGCTATGGGGCGGTGTGCGGGGTGCGCTGGCGGTGCCAGGGAATTACGCTTCCTACATTGGCATAAAGCGCAATTTGTGATCGTGAAGGGTATAATCGCAAAGTATGCCCCCTATACTACATTCCGGAGGCCAGCATGGAATTTGAACAAATTGTCAAACGCCTGGAATGGCTGGATGATGAACACCGCAAAGATAAAGCCGCTCTGAAAAAGCTCGAAGAGCGTATCGCCACATTCGACAACAAAATCAAACCACTCAGCGAACAAATCAAAGATTTGACCAAAAAAGTGTCCGAAATAGGACCTGTCAATGAACGCATAGATCAATTTGATGATGTTATATTGAAGCAGCGCGTGGAGGCGAAAAAAGCGGTTGATGAAGTGGAAAAGAAGCAAAAACTGCGCGAGAAGGAGCTTCTCAAACTTCACTATGAAGGATTAGAAGAAGTTAAGAAATTGCTTCCTGAATTGGATCAATCCAAAGATATCGCAGAGCTCAAGAAACTAATCAAACAACGTGCGGATGAATATATTAAGCTAAACGTTTCAGTCACCGAACTTAAACCAAAAATTGACGAGGCGATCCGAAAAAGTGAGGATCTCGCTACTTCGAACAAGGTTCTCGAAGAAAATCGGCGCCAAGATGTAAAACGTGTAGCTGACTTGCAAGGTGAAATCACCTCGGTCCGTAAGCGAGTGGAAGAGTACCGTCAGAAAGCAGAGTTAAAAAATGATACGGTACGAAATATCGAAAGTCGCTTTAACGAGTTGCTGCTGTCGGAAGCAGAACGCAAAAAGGCGCAAGCAGCCTTTATCGAACAACAATCGCTGGCCAAGATAGATACTGAGAAGGTTTACAAAGATTGGATGGAGAAAGTCGAGACTTTAAACAGCAAACTTCTACACTTGACTCTCAAACCCAAGCCCTGGACGAAACCCTGCGTGCTGCAAAACGCGCTCAGGAAACATACATCGATCTGAATCAAAAGCTCGAACGCCGCATCAACGAGATCACCGAAATGCAACGTTTGGGCGAAGAACGCCTACGCCAGGAATGGGTTACATTCAAAGCCGAGGATCAAAAACGCTGGACCGGCTATACCCTGTCTTCCGAAGAGACCATACGCGATATTCGCAAAACAGTCGATAAATACGAAGAACGCATCACATCCATGGATGATTCATCGCAAACCTTTCAAGACCTGTTGCATCAAACTACGGATGCCACTGAGCAACAACTCCAGGAACTCATGAACGTTTTCCACCAATGGTTGACCGCTTACGAACGCATCATGGGTCACAGCCGCAAGAACACCTAAAACATGCGCGTTATTGGCACCGCCGGTCATGTTGACCATGGCAAATCCACCCTGATCGCCGCGCTTACAGGCACCCATCCCGATCGTCTGAAAGAAGAACAAGAGCGCGAGATGACTATCGAACTCGGCTTTGGTTGGCTTACGCTGCCTGATGGTGAGGAAATTGGTATTGTGGATGTGCCTGGTCATCGTGACTTTATCGAGAACATGTTGGCTGGTATCGGTGGCATCGACGCCGCCCTGTTAGTCATTGCTGCGGATGAAGGCGTCATGCCACAGACGAAGGAACACCTCGCCATCCTGGATCTGCTGCAAATCCCAACGGGATTGATCGCCCTGACAAAAATCGACCTCGCTTCGGACCCCGAATGGCTTGCCCTCGTTGAAACAGACATCCGCGCCGCCCTGGCCGGTACCGTGATGGCTGAGGCTCCGATTATACGCGTCTCGGCCAAAACCAAAACTGGCCTGGACGAACTACTCTCCAAACTGACAGAAATCCTGCAAAACAAGCCTGCCCGCCTCGATCTGGGACGTCCGCGTTTGCCAATCGATCGCGTTTTCAGCATGTCAGGCTTTGGCACCATCGTGACCGGCACGCTCAGTGACGGGCAACTCGCCCTGGGAGACGAAGTGGTGATTTTACCGTCTGGCGCAAAAGGACGCGTCAGGGGCTTGCAAACGCACAAGAAGAAAGAAGAAAGAGCCGTGCCTGGCTCGCGCACGGCGGTTAACATTTCGGGCATCGCAGTAGAGGATATAAAGCGTGGAGAAGTAGTAACCCATCCCGGTCAATACCAGCCCACCCGCCGCGTGGACGCGCGCATCCGCCTGCTCAAAGACGTCAGCCAGCCGCTCAAACATAATACGGAGATCAAGGTTTTTATCGGCGCAACCGAGACGATAGCTGTTCTGCGTTTGCTCGGTGCCGAAACGCTCAATCCCGGTGAAGAGGGCTGGATTCAGCTCGAACTGCGCGACCCGGTCGTAGCCGTGCGCGGTGACCGTTACATCCTGCGCAGACCCTCGCCCGGTGAAACTCTGGGCGGCGGTGTGATCGTCGACCACCAACCCAAAGGCCGTCACAAGCGCTTCGACCAGAAAGTGCTCAAGTCGCTGGCTTCACTGGCGGCTGGCTCTCCGGCTGATGTGTTGCTCGAAGCGGCGCTGGCACTCAACGCTGCGCCGGTGAAAGAAGTCGTTTCCCGTTCACGTCTCGAAGCCGAACCCGCTACCCAGGCTTTGCAGGAAATTCTGGAAAACGGCCAACTCTTGCAAATGGAAGATGGCAACTTGACTGTCACCAGCGATTTGTTGGTCATTGCTGCGCCGCATTGGCTTGCTTTACAAGATAAAGCCGTCCAAATGGTGCAGGCTTATCACAAGAATTTCCCTTTGCGACGCGGTATGCCGCGCGAAGAGTTGAAGAGTAGACTCAAGCTCACGCCACGTGTGTTCAATGCGCTGGTCAGGAAATTGGCGGCTGAAAACGCCCTGGTAGACGCAGGGGGAACGGTGTCCATTCCAGGGCACGAGATCACCTTCGATAGCGTCCAGCAGGCCAAAATCCAGGGATTGATGCGGCGCTTCGCAAATAGTCCGTATAGCCCACCATCCGTCAAGGAATGCCAGGCCGAAGTGGGCGAAGAGGTCGTCAACGCGCTGGTTGAGTTAGGACAGTTGAAGCAACTCACGACGGATGTCATTTTCCGAACGGAAGATTATGAGCAAATGGTCGCTAAAGTGCGCGCTTTTATCAGCGAGAAAGGCCAGATGACAGTCGCCGATGCGCGCGACCTGTTCGACTCGAGCCGCAAGTACACGCTGGCGCTGATGGAGCACCTGGATGCTAGCGGCGTGACGATACGAGATGGAGATTTTCGAAAGCTAAGAAGGTAGCGGAATCCGAAGTCAGGAGACTTCGGATTCCAAAATCAGGAGATTTTGGAGTCCAATATGTGTGGAAGATTTACTTTAACCGTCGACCCTGCCGAAACAGAAGATGCTTTTGCCGACACCGAATTCCCGCCGAAATTTGCGCCGCGCTTCAACATCGCCCCCACCCAGCCCGTGCTGGCCATCCCTAACGATGGGAGCAACCGCGCTGATTTCTTCGTCTGGGGTCTAATCCCTTCCTGGGCCAAAGATCCAGCCATCGGTAATCGTCTGATCAACGCGCGCGGTGAAACGCTGGCTGAAAAACCGTCCTTCCGTGGCAGCTACAAGTACAAGCGCTGCTTGATCCTGGCTGACGGCTTCTACGAGTGGAAAGTCCAGCCTGGGACCAAGGTCAAGGTGCCGCATTTCATCCACATGAAGGACCGCAAGCCGTTTGCCTTTGCCGGACTGTGGGACGAATGGCACAGTTCAGATGGCTCGCAAATCCGTTCTTGCACAATTGTGACCATCGAACCGAATGAGCTGATGGCATCGATTCACAATCGTATGCCGGTCATCTTGCCAACTGATGCTTACGCGCAGTGGATAGACCCCGCGGTGCGGACTCCCGATAGCCTGGGTGCGTTGATCAAGCCTTACCCTGCCGAAGAGATGGCTGCCTATCCCGTTTCGACACTGGTCAATAGTCCCCAGAACGATCGTCCTGAATGCGTAGTGCCTGCTTAGAAAATTACACAAGGGATTCAAAGGACACGAAGGGAAACCTTTGTGTCCTTCTTGTTTGTAAATGAACAAACTGCAAATATTCTTCTTCGATCATTTTCCTGCGCTTACATCCCGTGATTATGTCATCTTCTGGATAGGACAGTTTCTCTCCGTCATCGGCACGTGGATGCAGAATACTACCCTGCCCTACGTTGCTTATCAGATTACCGGCAGTTCTCTCGACCTGGGGCTGATTGGTTTTGCCACCACGCTTCCCATGCTTTTCCTGGCCTTGCCTGCCGGCGTGCTGGTGGAGCGTTGGAACAAGCGCATCACGGTCATCATTATGCAAGCCATTATGATGGGGCAGGCATTTATTCTGGCGGCCCTGACCTTTAGCGGGCACCTCCAAATCTGGCACATCGCGGTGCTGGCATTTGTGCTGGGTTCCGCCAGTTCCATCGAGATCACAGCCCGCCAGGCGATGTTGATCGAACTGGCTGGCCGAGAGGCGCTTCCCAACGCCATCGCAGTCCAAACCACAGCCTTTAACCTGGGGCGCGTGATCGGCCCGACAGTGGCAGCCGCATTATTAACTCTGAGTAACGGTGCAGGAAAAGTTTTCTTATCGAACGGGATCAGTTACATCTTTGTGATCGTGGGACTCTTCTTTGTGCGTACCAGGTATCAGGTCCAGAGAGAAACGGTTGGGACTCGCAGCCTGAGAGCGGAGTTCGGCGAGGGACAACGCTATATCCGGCAGAATTCGCTTGTCAGTCAAATCATCGTTATGATGGCTGTAGTTGGTTTCTTCGGCTTTCCTTTGCTACAACAAATCCCGGCCATCGCACAGGATATGCTGGCGCAGGTGGCTGATACGGCCCAAATCGTGGCAGAGCGCAACAGTGCACTCTACACCTTCCAGGGTATCGGTGCGTTGGTGGCAGCATTTTCCGTTGCGTTTTTCACCTCGTTCAAGAAAAAAGGTGTCTGGCTGACATTCGGGCAGTATATCTTTGTGTTGGCTGTGATTGGGTTATCCTTCATGCGCACCACCACGCCAGCTTATATCTTGCTGGTATTGATCGGCTGGGGCACAGTCACACAACTGGCCATCATGAACGTATTGATCCAAGTACAGGTACCA
Organism: uncultured Chloroflexia bacterium; assembly: GCA_963785535.1. Classification (GTDB taxonomy): domain Bacteria; phylum Chloroflexota; class Anaerolineae; order Anaerolineales; family Villigracilaceae; genus JAABUE01. The sequence continues at coordinate 137,552 of CAWAVQ010000011.1, forward strand.
AACGGCTTGCGCGGACGGGTTTTCAGCACCTACCTTTGGGCTATTCAAGGCGTAGCGCCTTTTGGCAGTCTACTGATCGGCTGGTGGGCACAAATCTGGGGCATTCCACGCACATTGTTGGTATGTGGGGTTTTAATCTTGTTGATCTTGTCCGGGATGCATTTTTCGACCCCGCAAATCCGCAATTCGGAGGCTTAACGCAGGATTAGCGTTTAGGTGGGTCGCTTGACGAGGGTTTTTGCCCCATGTTATGATGCTCACCTAACGGAGAACGTATTTGAATGAATGACGAATTCCGTGAAGACCCGCCTGTCTCTTCCGGGGATGCCAAAGAGACCGGAGAAGTCTCCACTACAAAGAACAAAGAAAAGGGCAGCCTCTCCCGCTGGTCAGAAGCGTTGCTTCAAATGGGATTGGGCGAGTCTATGCTGCGTGTGGGTACCAGCGCACTTTCGCTGGTTGTGATCGTTGCCGTTGTCTGGTTAGTGCAAATGTTTTACCGCCAGGCTCCGGATGCACAGCTTAACGCCGCAGCTGCACAGGGTCCTACGGCAACGCCGGCTGTCGCGATGGAAGAAGTTGCCCCGGCTGTTGCGGATGTGGATTATGAAGGTATCCCGCGTATGGCACAGCCTTATACAACGATTCCTACGCGTCCGCGTCAGGAAATCGTCAAATATACCGTGCAAGAAGGCGATACGCTCTTTGGGATTTCCGAGAAGTATGGCCTCGACCCAGAAACGATCCTATGGGGCAATTATTCCATTTTGCTGGATGATCCGCACGCTTTGCAACCCGGACAGGAATTAAACATCCTACCCGTTAATGGAACTTTGTATGAATGGCAGGACGGCGACGGTCTGAATGGCGTGGCCACCTTCTTTGGCGTAACCCCGGAAGATATTATCAACTTCCCCGGCAACCATCTGGACCCGAATACGATAGGCGACTATACCCACCCTAACATCCCGCCAGGTACGATGCTAATTATCCCTGGTGGCACGCGCCAGTTCGTCTCATGGAGCGCACCGCTGGGCGTCACGCGTGAAGACCCGGCGCAGGCGCGCGTGCTCGGTCCCGGAGCCTGTGACCCTATTTCCGGTGGTGCAGTCGGGTATGGCAGTTTCATCTGGCCGACCAACAAACATTATCTCTCCGGCTTCGACTACTCGCCCAAGACCAATCACTGGGGCATTGACATCGCTGGCTCTGAAGGTGAAGGCGTGTACGCCACGGATGCTGGCGTGGTCGTGTATGCAGGTTGGAATAACTACGGTTACGGCAATATGGTGATGATCGATCACGGCAATGGGTTCCAATCGCTGTACGCTCACCTGAGCGCCATCTATCGCTTCTGCGGTCAAAGTGTTGGACAAGGCGAAGGCATCGGCGCGATAGGCAGCACCGGCCACTCATCGGGTGCGCACCTGCACTTTGAAATCATGACCGCGACCGTCAAGATCAATCCCTGGGATGTGTTACCGGCACCGTAGATCGTAATCTCGTTACCCCCGTTTTCACGTTATCCCGTTGTTTCTCCAGTTAGTCTCAACGGGATAATTGTTTAACTGCAAAACGAATTAACGTGCCAATGAAATGAACACATCTTCCAGGGTTGGCTCGGCGCGCTCAACCGAACGGACTTCCAGGCCTTTCCCCAGTAATGCCGTTTGCAATTGACTCGCAGATACACCCCGTTCGGTAATGGCGCGCAACTGGTCGCCAGACAAGCCCGCCTGCAAAACTCCGCCTATAGTAGGCAACACTTCCATAGCAGTCTGCAACGGTGAGGCAGCCACCTGCCAGACGTCTCCTGTTAGCACATTCTTTTTCAAGTTATCCGGTGTGTCCATGGCCAGCAATTTGCCATCGCGCATAATGCCCACACGCTCACAGTACTCGGCCTCATCCATGTAATGGGTGGTGACAAAAACGGTCACACCACCAGAAGCCAGGTCATAGATCAAGTCCCAGAAAGCGCGGCGGGCAGTTGGGTCAACGCCAGAAGTGGGTTCGTCCAAAAACAGCAGCTTGGGCTGATGCACCAAAGCAATGCCTAACGCCAGTCGCTGCCGCCAGCCGGCCGAGAGCGAAGCCGTCAGCGTAGATTCGTGCTCAACCAGGCCGAGCAGATCGAGGGTCGCTTCGATGCGTTTTTTGTCGGTAATCCCATACACGCCCCCGTAAAATTGCATGTTCTCCCAGGCGGTCAAATCATCATATAAAGCAAATTTCTGCGACATGTAGCCAGCCCGCGCGCGCACTTGCTCCGATTGGCGGAAGGCGTCGTAGCCCAGCACCGTAGCATGTCCGTCAGATGGTTCCAATAATCCCAACAACATGCGGATAGTGGTGGTCTTTCCCGAACCGTTGGGGCCGAGATAACCGACCACCTCACCGGGGTTGACCTGGAACGAAACGTGGTCAACAGCGACGAATTCGCCAAAGCGACGGGTGAGACCTTCGGTGATGACAACGGGCTCAGTCATAAGGGCGCTCCTGGAGTCCGACATCTCCTGATGTTGGCCGCTCCGAAAGTCGGGAGACTTCGGACTCCGATTCGGACAGGGCAATAAAGACATCTTCGAGACCGGGCGGCACGAGACGTAGATTGGTCACTTCGCCCCCTTCGCTCCGTATCGTGGACCTGAGCCTGCTGAGGACATCTTCGGCCTTGTTCTCTCCCACACGGACGTGCAGGCGATTCCCGAAAGCTTGCACATCTTCCACATCTTTATCTTGATGTGCAACCTTGCGCAACAGTGCAATGGGCTGGCCACGCAATTCAAGAATGCGATCGTTGAGTGTGGATTTCAACTCGTTCGGTGTGCCTTCAGCAATGATCTTGCCCCCACGCATGAAACCGACGCGGTTGCAACGGGCAGCTTCGTCCATGTAGGGGGTGGTGAGGAGGACACTGACTCCTCCCTGAGCGGAGGACGGAGCGCCTTTTGCGATGTCCGCAGTCGAAGGGCGATTTGCTGCACCAGCTTGCGCTTCGACTGCGCTCCCCCGTCTCGGGCCGACGTCCTCGCGGGGCGGACGGCCTACGGTCGCTCCGCTCAGCGAGGAAGACACTAACTTGATCACCAATTGCCAGAAATCCTGGCGAGTGACGGGGTCCACGCCGGTGGTGGGCTCGTCCAGCAACAGCACCCGCGGACGAGTAACCAGCGCGGAGGCCAGTCCCAATTTCTGCTTCATCCCGCCCGAAAGTTGCCCGGCGCGGCGGTCCTTGAACCCAGCCAGGCCGACGAATTCGAGAATTTCCATACTGCGCGGCAACCATTCTTTCGAGGAAAGTCCACGCACCTCGGCAAAAAAGCGGATGTTCTCCAGCACGGTCAGATCCTCGTATAGCGAAAAGCGTTGTGAAAGGTAACCAAACTGGGCGCGCGCCTGTTCCACCTGCCTTTTGACATCGTACCCGCACACGTTGATTTCGCCCGCATCGACGCTCAAAGCCCCAACCAGCATGCGGATGGTGGTGGTCTTGCCGGCGCCATCCGGGCCGACCAACCCGTAAATCTCGCCCGCCCTCACGCGCAATGAGACATCCTTGACCGCATGGTTTTTGCCAAAGGATTTATGCAAATTCTGGGCTTCGATCAAGGTAGAAACGTCTGTGCGTTCAGGCGGCAGGGCTTCAGGCTTCATCTTTCATGTTCTTTTCACGCATCTTAGTGGAAAGAAACATCCGCGGGCATCCCGATCTTCAGTTTTCCTTCTGGATCTGTCACCTTCAGTTTGACCGCATACACCGTCGAGCTGCGTCCTTCCACGGTCTGGACGTTGCGGGGCGTGAACTCAGCCTGGTCGGAGATGTAGGTGATTTCCGCATTAAAGGTGGTACCCGGGAACGAATCAACCGTGACTTCAGCCTGTTGACCGACACTGATCTGTCCGTAGCGGTCTTCGGGAACGTAGACGGTAATGGTCAGGTTATTCAAATCGGCCATGCTGAGGGCGGTAGACCCCGGCTGGACGAATTCGCCCGGTTCCACATTGCGCACCAGGATCACGCCGTCCATCGGGGCATAGACGGCCAACTTGGAAATCTGGGTATCCAGCAACTCCAGATTGGCCTGAGCCTGGTCAACTGCCTTTTGCGCCTGGTCCGCGCTCGCCTGGGCCTGTTTCAAGGCTTTCTCTGCGGCTGTGACAGGCAATGATTGGTTACCCTTTTGCAGATTGCGCAGATAGTCAAGCGCCGAATAATAGCGCTCCTGCGTCACGGATACATCTGCGCGGGCCTGTAATAGTTGATCGGCGGCATGTGTATTCAACAGGTCGTTATAGGCCTGTTGTGCGGTATCCAACTCAGTCTGCGCCTGGTCATACAAGCTTTGGCTGGAATCGGAAAGATATTCGTCACCCGTGCAACCATAAACCTGGTTCGTCAGTCGAGCATTGCCAACGAAGTACCCATCATTAGTGCCGCAGTGGGTCACGTTATATCTTCCAGTCGGCACATCGGACGTGACCGAATTCTGAGCGCGATTATTCACATCATCGGCAATCGAATATTCCACGCGCGCATCCAGGACGCGATTTTCGGCTGCGATAAAATCTGCGACTTCCAGGGATTGGGTAACCTTGGTCAGGTTCGCCTGAGCATCTTCCAACGCCTTTTGGGTTTCATCTACTTTCTTCTGAGCCGCGGCGATTTGCTCGTTGCGAGTGAAGTACCATTCGGGTTGGTCGAATTGATTTGGGTCTTTTGTGAACCAATCTTGCAGACGCGTTTTTTGGTCCTGTGCCAGGGCTTCTGAAAGGGTAATCTGGTATTGGGAGTTCATCGTTGTCAGCGCATCCTGGGCTACTTGGGCCCCAGCCATGGCCGAACTCACTTGAGAGGCGGCAACCGCCCGTTGGGAGGTCAGCAGGCTATCGTCGAGGGAGAGAAGCAGATCCCCCGTTTTGACGGGTTGTCCCTCATCGACAAGGACTTCTTTTACCTTCCCAGCCATCTCAGGCGAAACGTTCACAACAACGGATTCGATTGTTCCTGAGGCAGTCAGTTTTCCGTTCCCATCGCTATTCAATGCTCGTATTCCATAGTAGGCTCCAGCAGCGATGAGTAGCAGGACAACAATGATCACAGGTAGTGGGGGGCGTTTGTGTTCCATAGTGACTCCTTGAGAGAAACTAGTCTAAGCGTTTGCGGAAGCGCATGGCTGCCGCACCCATAATAACAATTGCAAAAATAGATAATGCGATGATCTCTCCCTGCAAGGCACTTGCACCGACTCCTTTCAGCAACAAGGCGCGGATGATCACCAGGTAATAGCGCAAAGGAACGATAGCCGAGACATATTGCAGGAATTTTGGCATGGCCTCAATAGGAAAGAAGAAGCCGGAAAGGAAGATACTCGGTAGCATAGTAACCATGACTGTGATGAATGCTTCCTGCTGGGTATTGGCAATGGTAGACGCAAAGAGTCCGATGCCAAGGCTCGAGAGCAGGAACAAGCCAGAGAGAGCGAAGACAAGGCCAAGATCACCCCGGATGGGGACTTTAAACCACCAGTGACCGATAACCAGGATCTCGAGCGTATCGATGATGGCCAGGATGGAGTAGGGCAATATTTTCCCTACCACCAGTTCCCAGGAGCGGATTGGGGTCACGATCAATTGCTCGATGGTACCGCGTTCACGCTCGCGCACAATGGACGAGGCTGTGAGCAGGGCAGTGATGAAGTAGAGGATCATGCCAATCACGCCCGGCACATTGAAGTAGGCTGCAATCAAGTCAGGGTTGTACCAAACCTGGGTACGCACATCGAGAGGCGGATTGAACGAGAAAGGTCTGCCGGTCAGCGCGGCCTGCTCGGCCATGACTTTGGTGGCATAAGATTGGCCGATCAACTTGGCCGTCGAAAGAGCTGTCCCACCAACGGTAGCGTCGGAACCATCCAGTACCATCGAAACCTGCGCATCCCCTTCCAGGAGACGAACATCGTAGTCAGGCGGGATGATCAGCGCGGCGCGGATCTTTCCCGTTTCGATTAGCTGACGATATTCATCGGTCGAGCCGACGGCATAGTCGATGCTGAAATAGTTCGCGGCGCGGAAAGCATCCAGCAGGGCACGGGATTGCGTGGATTGGCTCTGATCCCAGACTGCAATTGAGACATTCTTGATATCTGTGGTTGCGGCGTACCCTAACAGGAATAACTGCATGATCGGCATGGCAACGATCAAAACCAGTGTGCGCGGGTCACGCATAATCTGGATGAATTCCTTACGGATGATCGAGAATAAGCGAGAATTCATAAGTCTCCTTGTTTTTCACCACAGAGAACACCCCGGCCCGACCGGAAGCGCCGGGGCGGGCAGAGAGCACGGAGTCCCTTTTATTTTCTCTGTGTTCTCAGTGTGCTCCGTGGTTGTTCCTTCCCATAAATGTGACGGATATCGGGTAATTCGGTAAAGTAGAAATGCACCCAAATATAAAGATGGTTAAAAGCTGCAGCAATCAAAGCAGCTTGAGATAGGAACACCAGCGCAATTGACCATAAGATCAAGAAGCCAAATTTGTACATGGCGTTGTCGGTGTACCTGAACATGCCTCGTTTGACAAATGGTTTCTCACGATAGGAAGGATCAAAATGATCGATGCCGTAAGCGCGGTCCATGCCAAAATAATGTGCAACGGAGTACATTGTGTACACAAAGGGAAAAAATAAAATAGCGGCAATCCCATATGCCAGCCAGGGATTGAACGTCAGCGATTTGTAATTTGATAACCCTAAGAAAATCAGTGATATCGGACGACCAGCAAAAAAGATGGTAAAGATGACCTTGTAAATGGGGAAACCTTTATCACCAAACCAGCGGGTAATCAATCCGTAATGTAACTCCAAGCGCCAGAACAACCAGACCGAAATTTGATGGATCACCGGAACGGCAATCGCGATCCACAGCCAGGTTTGCGTGCTAATCCCCCACAGGGAGCCGGTCAAAACGTCGCCGTGCGCTAACGCCGCTACACCAGCCAACAAAACCACGAAAGAAAGAAGGTGCCAGCCTTGTTTTTCAAACATGTTTCAAGCCTCTGAGGTAAGGATGCCGTGCAAGAAAATATCCACGAAATGGTCGAGGGCATCAACCTGCGATTCCATGAACGATGTACGGTTGAGCAAGAGTTCGGTGATAAAAAATGAAAAGAACATACCCAGGAAGGCGCGGGCGAGCACAAACTGTGGAATCTCGCGCATATCCCCCCGAAGGTTGGAAAGGCGTTGCGACAGTTCCAGAATCATGGGGAACATCTTTTCAAAGACGAGAGGTACATGCTCGCCCTTAAATTCGACAATCTCGATCAGTAACAAATTGAGGAATTCGGGATGGTGGCCGAGTTCTGCGATTAATGTGTGGGCTGCATCGCTGGCAAATTCTTCAATGGTTTCGCCCTCCGCAGAATTCAACAAAGGAACGATCTGGAAGAAGGGATGCCGTTCCTGAATGATGGCTACAAATACTTCTTCTTTAGATCCAAAATGGTTATAGATGCTGCCCAAAGCCAACCCGGCTTTGTCCGCAATCTGGCGCATGGAAGTAGCAGCGTATCCCTGCTCAACTATCAAATCGTAGGCCGCATCGACAATGGCACGGCTGGTGCGTTCTCCTTTGGATAGGGTCTCTTCCATTATCATATTCTTTCCTAAAAATGAACGAACGTTCGTTTTTATTATTATAAGCAAAAGCTCACGATTGTCAAGGGGTAATGCAACGGGGTACAATCCATACCATTACCCAAGAATTATCACAACTCTAAGGAGAACCCATGTCTCTTCTACAAGAGAAAGCAACCCAAGCCATTGAGATTCTGAAGGAAACCGAAATTGACCTGTGGCTCACATTTGTGCGCGAAACATCCGGAGTACGTGATCCGGTTCTGGACTTCCTGATTGGCCCACGCGATCTGACCTGGGAATCAGCCTTGATGTTCACCCGGTCAGGCGAACGTATTGCGATTGTTGGCAATTTGGAAAAGAACGAAATTGAGAAACTGGGTATTTTCGATACCGTACTAGGATATGACGAAGGGATTGGCAATCTACTGCGGGAAACGTTCCGACGCCTCGATCCGGACAAGGTGGCTGTCAACACATCCAAGAACAATGTCCAGGCTGACGGGTTGACTCACGCCATGTACGAGATGTTGGTCAGCTACCTGAGCGACACGCCCTACGCAAACAGGCTTATCAGCGCCGAGCCGGTCATCAACGCCTTGCGCGGACGCAAAACTCCAACCGAAGTCGAACGCATCCGGAAAGCGATTGAGATCACAGACGAGATCTATCGCAAAACCTTCGACGCCATCCGCATAGGCATGAGCGAGAAGGAAGTCGCAGCCTACATGCACGCCCAGATGACGGAAGCAAGCGTGGGCTTTGCCTGGCCGCGTGAATCGAATCCTGCCGTCAATAGCGGACCTGACTCACCCATTGGCCACAGCGGACCGACTGACATCCAGGTCCGGTCCGGGCACCTCCTGCACTTCGACTTTGGCGTGAAATACGAGGAGTATTGCTCCGACATCCAACGAATGGCTTATGTACTGCGTGAGGGCGAAACGGTCCCTCCAGTTGAAGTGTTGCGTGGGTTTGAGACTATTCGGAGCGCTATCGAAGCAGCCCGCACAGCCATGAAAGCGGGCGTGCAAGGTGTCGAGATCGATACCATCGCCCGCCGAGTTGTTACTGAAGCTGGTTACCCGGAATACAAACACGCACTCGGACACCAGCTTGGACGCGTAGCTCATGATGGCGGTGCGTTGCTAGGCCCATTGTGGGAGAAATATGGCGACGCTCCCAAACTGCAATTGGAAGTTGGCCAGGTCTATACCATCGAGCCCAGCTTGATCGTTTCCGGTTATGGTGTCATCGGTTTGGAGGAAGATGTAGTCATGACAGAGTCTGGAGCGGAATATCTGGGAGCAGTGCAAGAAAAGCTCTTTTTGTTGTAGCTGGCAAGGGAATTTGCTATACTTCAAGTGTAATATCAGTAGATTACGAAATGGCTGGTAGAAGCCCGAAAGGCGGGGGCGGGCTAGAGGAATAGGAGCCTTCCATGGGTGAGCGCAGAAAAGAAACACGCAGAAAATTGATGGCGTTTACACCAGTTTACGATTTAGAAGGGAGGAACCTGTTAGGATATCTTGGGGATTTGACATTGAAAGGTGCCATGGTGATCAGTGTAAAACCGCTGGAAGTCGACAGATGGATCATCCTGGATATAGAATTTCAAGACGAATTGCCTGGCATTATGACCAACCACATGACAATCTCCGCTCGCGTTGCGCGTTGTGACCGGGACGAAAGCCCAAATTCCTTCAAAATTGGCTTCGAGTTCAAAGATATCCAGCCCGAACACGCACAGATTATCCAAGCGCTCTTGGAAAGGTATCATTTTCGTCACAAGATGTATTAGTAAGAGATCACAAATAGCTGGTAGAAGCCCAAAAGTAGGGGAACAAGTATATGCTTGCTTTCCTTACCAGCGCGCTCGAAAATAAGAATACACTTACGCAAGTGGGGTTATACTTCGCCCGTTTCATCGAAGGGTCAGATCATTTTTGAAGACAAGGTTCGATGGCCTAATCATGATTCTTTACAACAAAGGAAAAATAAGATGGCAAACAAAAATGCTACGATAGAACACGATAAAAAAATAGCCCTGGTCGCCCATGACAACAAAAAGCATGACCTGGTAGAGTGGGCAAGGTTCAACAAAGATTTATTGGCTCACCATCAGATTTATGCCACCGGCACAACCGGGCAAATGCTTGAGGATGTATTGGGCTTCGGGGTTATTAAATTGCAAAGCGGTCCACTCGGCGGCGATCAACAGATCGGGGCGAAGATCGCTGACGGGGAAATCAATTTCCTGATCTTCTTCTGGGACCCGCTGGAGCCCATGCCACACGATCCCGATGTCAAAGCCTTGCTCAGAATAGCGGTAGTGTGGAATATCCCTATCGCCTGCAATCGATCCTCTGCGGACTTCATGATCTCATCTCCACTCATGGATTCGGAATATTCCCGCATTCTGCCTGACTACGATGTATATCGAGGCCGGGTAATAGGGAAAGGAGATCAGTAACAAAAGAAGGCCGATTTCCACTATCGGCCTTCTTACTTTTATCAACTCATCGAGCCCGTACTTATTCAGCAAGAACAATCTTTCCCTGCTTTTTGGGATTCTTTCCGACGACCCCGCTGTAGAACTCGCGGATGATCTCGAAGTCCGCTTTCAAGTCGCCACTGGGCATGAAATTTGGTCCTACGCCGACGATCTTGTTTCCATAATCCAAATATGCCATCGCCACAGGAACTTTGGCTTTCAACGCGATGTAGTAGAAACCGGTTTTCCAGTGTGAGACTTTGCTACGCGTCCCTTCAGGAGTAATGGCGACAATTAGATCGTCAACTTCGTCAAATTTGGCAACAAGTTGATCGACGAGGTTGGTGTGCTCGCGCCTGTTGACCGGGATCCCGCCCAGGGAACGCATCACCGGGCCCAACGGTCCACGAAAGAGTGAATCCTTCCCCATGAAGCGGATCGGGAGTTGCTCGGCTGCCATCAGGAGCAACATAAGTCCAAAATCCCAATTGGAAGTGTGTGGCGCACCGATGATAACATAGCGAGAAGTGTACGGCCGAATGGCGTGCGTCCGCCAGCCGATCAGGCGCAGGGTAATGTTTGCTAACCGCTGGGATATGGGGGATTTTTGCAATCCATAGGCAAGGGCCATGTGTTTTCCTTTTTCGATAAGAGTGACTTATTCTATAACACTTTCAACCGGAATCATCCTTTTGGTATAGAATTGTGGGGTTGGATCCAAGGGCAAACTGACCGCACCTTTCCTGATAGCACTTTGCAGCACAATCCATTACAATTATTACGCACTGCACAAAGCCCTGCACGCAAACGTTTGTTCTTCCCAACAGGAATTGGAAGGAAAATCCGCTTGATCATGCAAGGGTAGTATAGTGACAAATCCGTTATTGCAAGGAAACTGTTTATGCAGCAAATAGCCATTCTTGGCATTGGACAGACAAAAGTTGATGAACACTGGGACAAATCCCTGAAGGAACTGGGCGGGGAGGCCTGCTTTGCTGCCATCCAAGACGCAGGTATGGACAAGGTAGATGCGCTCTTCGTCGGCAATATGCTTTCCCCGACAATCAACGGGCAAAACCAGCTCGGCACGTTCTTCTCGGACTGGATTGGCATGTGGGGCCATGAAGCCGTCAAAGTGGAAGCAGCCTGCGGGTCCGGGGCGGCAGCGTTCCGGTCTGGGGTAATGGCGGTCGCTTCGGGTGAGATCGAGTCCGCCCTGGTGGTCGGCGTCGAAAAGATGACCGATAAAGCCGGGCACGATGTTACTGCGGCGCTGGCAACTGCTGCCGATGCCGATTATGAGGTGGAGCAGGGCGTCTCGTTCGTTGGTTTGAACGCGCTCATCATGCGCCGTTACATGCACGAATACGGTTGGAAGCACGCCGATTTTGCGCCCTTCTCGATCAACGCGCACGCCAATGCCATGCACAACCCCAACGCGCGCCTGCATATGGAAATCACAACTAAACAGTTCGAAAATTCGAATATGGTGGCCACTCCCATCAATCTGTTAGACGCTTCGCCGATTGGGGACGGGGCAGCGGCTGCGATCATTGTTCCCGCCGAGAAAGTGACCTCGATCCCTGGGCGGCCACGCATCGTTCTCGCCGGGTCCGGAGCTGCCACCGATACCATCGCCGTTCATTCCCGCAAGGACCCGCTTTTCCTGTCCGCAGCCTACACATCCGCCAAACGCGCTTACGACATGGCTGGCGTCACACTCCAGGATATTGACTTGTTCGAACTGCACGATGCCTTCTCGATCATGTCGGCACTCTCGCTGGAGGCCTGTGGTTTCGCCGAACGCGGCCAGGGACCACGACTCGGCCTGGATAACGAAATCAGGCCCAGCGGTAGAGTGCCCGTCTGCACGCGTGGCGGATTAAAGGCCCGGGGACATCCGGTCGGCGCAACGGGCATGTACCAGATCGTGGAAGTCGTCCAGCAATTGCGCGGCGAATGCGGAAAAACACAGGTGGAAGGTGCGAAAATTGGCATGGCCCAGAATATCGGTGGCAGCGGTGCCACAGTACTGACGCATATCTTACAAGTTGAGTAGAAACCTGGGCGCGAGGATTTGCTCATTTGTAATGCAAAATAGGTTGATTTTGGGCTAAAATTATCCTATACTTGTACCAATGTTTATTGTCGTATTAGGTAAGGAGTCAAAATGGATGATCGAAGGCATGTGGAGCGAAAAGATTTTTCCTATTATATGCGGCTCATTGACAATGACACACAGGATTTGGTCGGGCACTTGGTAGATCTCAGTTCAGGCGGTTTCAAGCTGGATAGTCAGGCACCCATTCCAATCGATAAGGATTTCCGTCTCCGCATGGATCTCAACAGCGAGGTTGCCAACAAACCGGCCATGGTCTTTGTTGCACGCAGCAAGTGGTGCGAAGTTGATCCGCTTGACCCCTTTATCTATAACGTTGGCTTTCAATTGATCAACATTTCGCCATCCGATCTCGAAATCATCAAACGTATGATGGAAAAATACGGAAAAAAGATGGAAGATAAGCGCATCGACAAGCGCCGTTCCAATCTCTGGTAAATCTTTTCGTTCGATCAATCAAGAGCTCCCGCGCGGATCGTTGCGGGAGTTTTTTGTTGCGGTATTTCTCTCAATGACATAAATGGAATTACCCAGTTCGCAAAAAGATGTCGAAAATAAGGCTTCTTCCATTCGACTGCGCAACTCCTGATAAAATAACCCAATGCGAATTTTCCTGCGTTGGCTTATCCGCGTTATCATCAACCTGATCGCCCACGTGGAGATACAGGGGCTTGAGAACCTCCCTGAAAAAGGCGGATTTGCAATTGCTACAAACCACTTGGGTCGCCTGGATGTTGCATTGCTTTTCTATGTCATGGAAGGCGATTTTATTTTGACCATCGCCGAGAAGTACGAGCATCACTGGCTGTTTGGACCGTTAGGCAACGCAGTGAATGGCATCTGGTTGGACCGCTTCAACGCAGATGTTGGCGCGCTCCGTAAAGTTCTGGCGCGTATGAAAGCGGGCGGTATCCTGGTGATTGCGCCGGAGGGAACCCGCTCGAAAACCGAAGCCATGGCAGAGGGCAAACCGGGTGTGGCCTACCTGACGCTGAAAGCCGGGGTGCCCATTGTACCCGCCGGGCTGACAGGCACCGAAGACCGGTTGGTAGTCGAGCGGCTGAAACACTTCAAAAAGTTAGAGATCAAAATCGTTATAGGAACACCCTTCAATTTGCCCCCCATTCAGAGAAAGGATCGCGATGCGACTTTAAAGCAATACACTGACGAGATCATGTGTCGCATCGGGGCACTGCTCCCGGAGAAATACCGCGGCGTATACGCGGAACATCCGCGCTTGAAAGAACTTTTGAACTGAGCTATCGAAAAACCATTATGCGTTATATCCTTCGTACCATCATCCGTTTACTCTTTAATATCATTGCGCGCGTGGAGGTGAATGGCCGTGAATATGTGCCCGCAGAAGGCAATTTCGTCATCGCCACCAATCACCTGGGGATTGTAGACGCACCCCTGGCTTTTTATGCGCTCGACCGCTGGGACCTGTTCGTTCTGATCGGCGAAAAGTGGGAGAAGAATTCCTTCTTAAGATGGCTGGGCAAGTACTTCAATTTCATCTACATCGACCGCTTCAACCCGGACATCAAAGCCCTGCGCAAAGTGATGGCCTTGATGGACGAGGGCAAGAACCTGGTCATCGCCCCGGAGGGGACCCGCAGCCGGGTTGGTTCGTTGATCGAGGGCAAGCCGGGCGTCAGTTACCTGGCGACACGCTTGGGTCAGCCGATTGTCCCCGTAGCAATCTCGGGCACGGAAGATAAGGTCATCCTGGACAATCTCAAACATCTGCGGCGCAGCCATATTGTGCTCCAGGCGGGTCCGACCTTTAGCCTGCCGCCCTTACCCCACAAGAACCGCGATGAAATCCTGAAACAATATACGGATGAGATCATGTGTCACATCGCAGCCATGTTGCCGGAGAAATATCGGGGGGTATATAAGGAGCATCCTCGGTTGAAAGAACTGCTGAGCACATAAATCAGGAAGAATGACTATGGAATCACAATTTTCCTGGCAGCAGCTCGAAGGTTTCATCGTTCGGGCCAAGGCCGCGACCTACGTGGGCGATGGCCAGAAGGCGGAATCATGTAGATCAGGCTCGCATAATTTGAAGTTCTGGGAAGGACCGTTTTCCTATCTGGACAGTTATTTCGGCGGCACGGATTTCATCGGGCAGGAAGTCGTATATTACGAAGATGAGCCGGTATGGGCTATAAATTACTACGGGAGAATTCTCGAGCCGGAAAAGATCAGCGCCGCAGAAGCCGGCCAGATCATCAAAGAGAGCCTGTCGAGAATGTACAAAGAAGGGCGTTTTCTAGGCGGGTTCGAACACAAAAGCGGGCACGGTATCTATACCGATGCAAGTCAAGGCGATTTGGAATCTTTCACGGGGCTGGAATGGATCACCCGGGAGGACATCAGGGTGTATGAGCTGCTCTACCATGGCGGGCTGATCAAGGCTTGAAGAGATTGCGCGACCAGATCATGGAGCCGGACATCCTGGATGAGTTATGTTCTATTCAGATTCTGCACCAAGGGTAGATTGCTTACAGCACTTGTCTATTAATGGAGTTGGCGTTCAAAAAAGCTATTGATTTCATTCATGAAACTCGCATCGAGTTCACTGGTTAGATGTTTATCAAGATTTGCATAATACCGGGCTCTGACATCGTCTGGAATATTCCCCTGATAGCGATCAAATAGTGCCAGATATTCCTGATTTATCTTGTTAATGTAATTGACTGCTGCATCAGATCTGAACAGACTTTTATGACCATTATGGTTCTCAGCGCTGCGTGTTTTATAAACAACATTTGGATTTGTGATGTCATCTTGATGCGAAATGATGCTTGCACCGTTGAATGATATTTGTTCATCGGCAGTCCCATGAATGATCATAACGGGGGTATCTGATTTATTTATCCCATTTACAGCACTTAGCTTGGCATTATCCCCAAAAAGCCAGGATTGATATTTTACTAAGAATGGGTATTCGAGATAACCAAACAGCCCCATTTCTCTTTTTGCTTCTTCCAACAATAGTTCGTTGGGTGAATTAAATCCTGAAACACTTACTACCGCAGTAATCGAATGGTTGTAATTCAGAATTGCAGCCACGGCATAACCACCCCAACTATGCCCAAAAAGCATAACGGGTAATTTGTTCAATGAAGGATTATTTTCAATGTAGGTTAAGGCTGCGTCTAAATCTATTACAGACTGTGGGAGGCCTTTTTCGCTTCGTCACTGGCTCTCGTAGGTTCCGGTATTGTCAAAGGCGAAAACTCGCCAACCGTTATCGACAAAATATATCGTTTGAGCCAAATAGTCTTCTGCCCCATAACCCAATCCATGTGAGATTACCACTAGCCCCTTCTGATTTTTTTCTCCATAGATATAACCTGTTAAGGTGTTTTTTCCGGATTTGAAGTTAACCACTGTACGATCATATCCACTCACATCGCTATAGCGAAGAAGTCCTGTATATTCCGGTTGGTTTACTCGCTTGAAATATCCGTCGTAAAACTTTTTGGAAAAAATCATGGAGCCCACTGAAAAGAAAAAAAGAAGCGCAACCAGGCTTACAAAGATTATTTTTAGCGCTTTCCTTTTCCTAAACATTTCTGCTATCATTTTCTTTCTCCTTTCTATCAGATAGAAAACGCCCATAAAATCAAACGCAGAAGTCTCTTACTCGATCCAACTTCCAATCGGTAAGAGTTTCTATTGATTTACTATCTACTAGAATTGGCGGCTAACAAAAAAGATATACCCCCAATACATCACCTTGGTAGTAGAAGTAGGGCCGAGATAGAGGTTATTTTAAGATTGGCAAATCCCACCTTGCTAGGGTCTAACATTATCCTTAATTGGTAATAAATGTCATAGATCATTAAAGTTGTGTCTGACCGATGAGCGAAAAGAGCCCAGATGGAGAAACCCTTCCAAATTCATCTAGGTCAAAGCTTAAAGTGGTAGGAAAAGTGCAGAAATGTTAATAAGCCAAAAATGTCTTAAGAAAGGTATGAAAGCCAGAAAGCAGCCCAACACCGGCTCTAGTGGATTCAACAAAAGACGCCCTAACCAAAATCGTCACGACAGGCGAGAAAGGCAACGGCTACGCGGGCTGCACACCAAAATCAGGCTGAACAAAACCACAAAGTCTCAATGGCACAAAACCACAAAATTTCCTTTGTGTTTAGGCGTCTTTGCCCGCCCCGGCATTGCCGGTCGGGCCGGGGTGACTTGGTGGTTTCCCTAGGCTCAATTGTTTGCAAGAATTTACAACATTTGAAAGCTCTCTACAATATCTCGAAACTCCCCAAGCGACAGAAGCGGATGAACTGGACCAGATGCGGCTTTTCGTCCCCGGCAAAAAATTCTAAAGGAGGCGTTCCCATAATATCCAATAACCCCTCCTGAAGCTCTTCTTCGACCAGTTCTCGTTCCATGGGAGAGAACCATTCGGGCAGGTCAGCCTTCAGCCATAGGCTGAAATCCCAATCCGTTTCGACCCTGGTATCGGGGATATCGCCCAATGACCTTTCTAGCGCAGCCGCCAGGGCGTAGGCATCTTCGGCGCTGACCACCTGACCGTCGTTGGTTAAATAGGTACCAAGCCAATCGGCGCCCAGGTTGGAAAAATCAAACCCCGGTGTGGAACGTGTGCCCAGCGGCTGCCAGCCATACAGCCTGGCCAGCTCCAGGGCTTTGGCCCAGAATTGCTCGCTGAACGTTTTGCAAAGCGCAATGGAGGAGTTGAAAAGCTCGTAGCTCATGGGGTTCGATGATGGAATGATTATACTTATTCCCTAGGCGTTGATGTTGCGCGCGGCCCCCTCGTGGGGAAGGGTTTTGGTTGATAGATGCCATATCCCTTCCAAGGTTTGTAATACGGCTTAGACTCTTTCTCAGGGGTTCGATATAGCGTTTCATCCGAAAAGCTGATCCCTTCAACCTCGGTTGTTTTTTCAACATCGTAAACTTCACCGGCGATCTCAGGCAATGTAACCACCATTCTTATCGAGTTCCAATAGAATCGCGGATGGATTGCGCCTGGTCCGCCTTCCCGGTCTACTGTTACATAATTCGGTTCTCCATATTTTTCAACAATATCTCCCAGGAAGATCGGAATACTCGGGCGGAACCAAATTGCATTAACAAGATTTGTATGTGTATCGACCTGGACATTGAGCCTGCTCCCACTACAGGAGACCAGGAACCATGAGACGCTTGGTTCGGTCCAACATCGAGAAACGCTGTTTTTCTCCAATATTGGAATCACCTGTTCCAATTGGGTCTCTCCAATGAGAATTCCAAAGGTACAAGGTGAGGAACATGGTAGACCCGATAATAAACCGCCATCACCGATATCTATATCCTCTCCTAAGGAAGCGATTGTTTTTTTTTGTTGTTGTTGTTGTTATTGTTGTTGTTGGATCCATGTTTTCTACATCAATAGCTTGAGTGGGAACACTGGTTTCGGCAACTGTGCATGAAACTAGCACGATAACGAACCAAACCGAGAAAGCTATTTTTCTCTTCATGGCTAGTTCTCCTCATTCGCGTGTCATCCTGTGCCTTGGACCGGCTTGGTCTCTCCTACGAAACGGACAAATCCCAAAACCACGAATAAAGCCAGTTTGGCGGTGCGACCGGGCGAAGGAGCTCCACTGCGACTACATCTGTCCCAGGAGCGTAGCGGATGGGATCGCCCAGTCCACTATAGTCCCCGAAGGGGGAGCGTATGAGCGCCAGCCGCCTGTCCTGCCGTATCGCACCGGCGTGCTCGTCCCGGATCCCGCGTTCCGCGTTTTCCGGGATCGCGGGACGGCATGAATGGTGAGCCTATCGAAGGGCCCGTGCCGCTCGCTCCATCGAGCGTAGCGAGAACGGGGTGCACATCGTAGACCCCGCGAAGCGGGAGTGCGTTAGCCAGCCGCTTTGTCCTTTTTTAGTTCTTTGCTCATTTTCCAACTCAAAGCCTGATAGCCAAGCTTTTCATAAAAAGAAATCGCAGTCTGGTTAAATTCAAAAACATTCAACTCGATAGATATCACGCCTTTTACAATTGCCCATTCTTGTATTTTGTCCATCAGTATTCTACCTATTCCGTGATTTTGGAATCCAGATTTTACAAGAATGCCATCAACAATTGCATAACGCCGAGGAACAAAAATAGGAATGTCAGGTGGTTCCCTAATAATTGCATGGACAAACCCAACAAGTTTCTCGCTTACTTCTGCAATAAATAAACCAACATTCTCATCAGTAATCAATCCCAGATAATAATCTCGTTCTCGAGTTGCGCCGTTTGGCTTCTGGAAGATGTGAGGGAGATTATCGCGATGCAAAGAGTCTATTTCATCAAATAGTTCGCATAAGGAGTCGTAATCATCGGAAGTTGCTTTGCGAATGCTTATTTCCACAAATCATGTTCCTTTCTTACTCAAAAAGTATACCCCTTTACAAATGGCTGGCTAACTCGTGATTCTGCGGATCGCATAATACCTCAGCGTGTTGAAAAAGCCTGGTTCGTACGAGGTTAGATGGGCCCAGCAGGCGTCAAACGAAAAGTGGGGTCGATCCAGCACGAGCGTCTATCAGAGAGTAAGTGCGCTAAACGGTCCTAAAGGCGATTATTCACCTGCTCGATTTTACTCCCTGGTGCTTGAAAGCCTTGACTCGTTGCAATATGGCAAAAAAAAACCTGCGCGAATGAAGCGCAGGGGTTTAGTCGGTCGGGCCTAGTTTACTTTGCGTTTACGGCCGTCACCGTAATCTGCTTGGGCCGAACTTCCTCGGATTTGGGCAGGGTCAGCGTCAAGACGCCGCTATCGAAGTTGGCTTTAATGTGCTCAACGTCAATGCTTGTGTTGAGTTGGAGGGTGCGGCTGAACGGCCCGTGATAGCGCTCGTTGAGCATGTAATCAACATTCTCAAGCGCTTCCGGGATTTCGCCCCTGATGGTCAGGTTATCGCCTTCCACCGTGATCTCAACATCCTCTGGTATGACGCCTGCAAGCGCTGCCGTCACGATAATCTCCATGTCGGTCGAATAAGCGTCAATCGGCAGACGCACCACGCGCTCGCCACTGTCCTGATTTGACCAACCGTACTCAGCCATTCTAATCATCTGATCCATTGGTTCGTGCATGAGGTGCATGTTGCTCACCGGGTACCATCTTGTTAGTGTTCTCATTGTGTATTACTCCTTTTCTTTTAAGTATAAGCCGCTCATGTAAGAACTGTCGTAGATAAACGTTGGCTTTGTAATAGATCCCCGCGAGACGAGAGGTGCCTATCAGTGAGCAGGTAAGAAATCCCGCGCGCGACTTGCCAAAAGTCTAGTGGACATAATCTATATTGTGTTCACTCCGGATTGAAAAAGACCGATAAATCGGCTCTTGCTTCTCACATCTAAATCTGCCAGAGTGTTCTTAGTGGAGACAATGTAGATTGACACGAATTGTGTCCACCCTGAGAGGTGTATCATGCTTGGTTACAAAGCCAGGGACTTCAAGCAACACGTTGCTATTTCGCTGGAAGATCTGGTTCCTGAAGACAATTTTTATCGCAAGGTCGAGCGAAGCAAGTACGGTGTGCACGCTCTGTCAGGTTTTGCTCTGTGGCTATTGTAAATTAAGTTTAAAGCGGGTCGCACGCCATAGAACTTGATATCAACTTTGCCGTACCGCTTGATATTGCTACGTGCACCGATAAATGTTGCTCTCGATAAATTGCCTATCTGTCTCTGCGATTGGGTGCGTGTCCACCACCATGAACAGCCATGCTTTTCGCCGTTTTCTACAATGTAATCCTGCTCAATACCTTTGTCGTAGACATATAGGCGGCAACCGTCTGCTTTTTTGGTTTTTGCATATTCTGTTCCGATTGTCCGACGTCGCTTATCGCCGTCCTGAGGGCTGGTAAACTCTTCTACTTCGGCGACACTGAGCAAAAATACTTTGTCTTCGGTATCGGGGCTATCTTCGCCGTTGTCAGTGCAAATGGTCGTCTTGATACGCTCCTGTTCAGCGGCCGTAAATGCAATTCTAAACAGCTCACTGTTGAGCCATTTGCGCATATCGCAGTCGCGCCACGATGTATCGACGGCTTCGTTGTGATACCGCTTGCAATCTATAATGTACTCGCTGAGTAGAAACAACTCATCACCTGCGTTTTGCAATACACGCCACTGGATTGGGGTTTTGTCCGTCCCGTCCGCCGTCTGCGGATAAACACCGAAAGTAATAATTTCGCCAGGCTTTGCCATACTGACAGTCTTTTTGCTTGTATTCATTGTGGATTTTCCTATTTTTTGGAAGGCTATACTTAGACCTTTTTCAGATTGGGATTAGTCCACGACCTGCAAGGTTGCAAAACTTAACGGTTTGCATTAGTGGCGCCGGGGCGGGCTGGGATTCTGTTTGGGAGCAGAGAAAACCCGATGCCAGAAGAATGCTTGAAAAATGCGCAGAGTCCCTCTTGTCGGCTGCACGCCTTGTTCGGCGACAGCCGAAGCCTGGCACCAAGGTCAGCCTTCACCATATCATCACGCACATAGCGGAGGTCGCGTATCACCGCGTCCAACAACAAATGACGTAGGCGAGCCGGTTCTGTGACACCACCTCTGGATGGTCATATTCAATGCCGTTAGCGCTCAGGCCGATGCGCTCGTTTTGGCAGTCAGCAGTCATCCTTATCTTCCATTTCCCAGGCGTGATCGAGCGTGTGATACGCTGTGTGCCGGATCAGGTAATGTAGCGGCCATTTCGCCACCTTACCAGCCATCTTACCTTGTGAGTGGTAGTCTCGAATTGCGTTGCAATAGGCGTTGCGATGCGCATTCATTCCCTCGTCGGTTAGCATCGCCTCATCAGGTGCAATCACGCCGAGTTTCTTCACCCAGTCCTGCTCATTGGCAAATATATGACGGACAATGTGCTCCCGGTCTCGCCCTCCACCACGCGAACCCTTCTGCAACTCAGCCGATACCCGCGCACGTACATCGTCGAAAAATGCCCAGCACGCCTGCATTAGCGTCAGCTCACGCTCCAATGTTTCGTCCGACATAGCTTGCTGGTCAATGCTTGAAAACGCGAACGAGATACCCCAAAAGTCCGTTGAGCCTCTCCCCGGATAGCGCTCAACTACGTCAACGACAGGTGTGGTTGCAAACGCGGCCTCCATCCCAGCCAGCTTCGTCACCGTTGCATAACGTGGAACATAGGCAAGTAAGCGTTCGATCGCAGCCTCCTCGGTCTTTGCCCCGCGTTCTAGACCGGGCCAGTCCGCTGCTACCGCTACTACCTTCTTGCCCTTCGGCCCGATTTCTAGCATCACTCGAATATGGTTAGCCACAGTTCCTCCTATCACAATAGTTCCTGCCATCGCACACCCTAGAGAGTGCGGTGGTTGCAATACTAGCCCACAAGCCTTCCAGAATCGCGATTCGCCACATCTCAATCGAGGTAAGGAAGGTCAATCGCCTTGCCACAGACGCGAACCCCACCCGCCCCGCGCCGCTCGCACTCGCGACATCGTACCCGTAGGGTAAGCATCCCGCAGGGGCGACGAGCGAAACGAGTACAGTGTGCAGCCTGTCATGGCGGCGGGCCATCATTTTTCCTTAGGGAAACAAAGCTGTTTTCCAGGACGCTGTGTTGGGCACTTCTATAGCCAAGCATGAAACAAATAACGACATCTTCGTTCCGAGTCAGAAAACTCTATCTCTCTGGTTGCTTCGCTGATGAGACCTTCGTAGATGGCGAGGTTCCCTTCCTCTACGAATTCATTCTTTAATTCATTCGCAATTTTCACACTCTTTTTCCAAAAATCTTTCTCTTCCGCAGTGAAATCCCAGGTTTCATATTGCATTCCACATTTTTCGAGAACCTTAGCCAATACAGTATTTTCTGGACGCAGCATTTCTTTTGACTCGCCCACCTTGATTTTAGCACTGTAGAAGATTCCCATTTGACCCTGTTCTTGCAACGATACTCGCAGGGCATTGACTGGTTTATGCAGATCGCTCACAAAATAGAATGTATCAATTGATAAAACAGTGTCAAAATTGTTTGGGGGAAAAGTAATCTCATCCATGTCCATAACCCGAAATGAAATGCGATTCTGCTTTTCCTTGGTTCTTTTCTGCGCGAATTCTATTGCTTCGGAAGAAAAGTCAATTCCTGTGATATTGCCATCAGTATGGTCAGCGATGTATTCTGTGAGCGCACCCGTACCACACCCCACATCAAGAATGCTTTTACATTTGGATATATTTAGCACATCGAGCAGTTTTTCCAATTGGGTCTGTGTCAGCATATCAAATTGACAGAGATCACTTCCATACAATTGCCTGCACATTTCCCGATAAACCGCGCTCTGTTCATGAGCGATCAACCAATTCCCAAAATCTCGAGCATCATTTTGCTGTGCCAGCTTGCGACCTTCAAGAGTGAAGGAATAAATCCCGTCCGATTGAATAATAAGACCGTTGGAGACCAATTCACCAAGTTCAGAATCGAGAAGTTGCTCATCTTTTTCCCACTTTTTTAGAAATTCCTTCCTTGTTGGTGCTACCTTTCTCAATGAAAGATATTTAATTGTACTCAGGATGTGATCTCGATTATCGATTTTCATAACAAATCCTTACTGGTGATTCCTGGCGCACCTACGGTGAGCGTTAGCGGCAGGTGGGTGGGCTGAGACTCGCTGTTGAACCGAAAAAAACCTAACGCCGAGAAAAATGCCTGAAAACGCGGCGCATACCCACCTGTCCACTGCATGCTGTGTTCGGCGCTTTCTGCCCTTCGCAATTTACCCACAAACGGACTCTTCCCAAGAATGCCAATCAAATGAAAAATACCACGAAACCAAACCGTTTTCTTGCCGAGAGACCATCAGGGGTTACACATTCGACACGAATATCCACACCCCCCTTCCGCCCACCTCGCCTTGAACTGGAGCGGAAAGAACGATTTCAAGTTTTCTTTGGCGGCAAATTCTGCTATCAATTTTATTTTGTCATGAAGATGGAAAATTTAATAACCACCCCGCAAGCGAAGGGGTTATTAAATGGAACTTCCGCGCCGCGATGCCACTCCTGCCCTGGCTAAAAAAGCATTAAGCCTCATGACCAGGTCGCCACGGCTCGTGCGTGTGCGCGAGCCAGACCAGCTCGGGGTCGAGCGCGCGCACCCGCAGTTGGCCTTCGGTGTGCGGCTCGTCGAGCTCGCCGAACCAAACCGCCACGTCACCGCCGACGACGATCGGACGCCCGCCAGTCTCGACAACGACCACCTGCATCCCGTGTGTGTGGCCCGGCGCCGGGACGAGCCGGAGCCCGGGAAGCAGTTCGAGCTCGCCGTCGACCGGCACATACCGCACGCCAGGCGCATCGACCCACTCGCGAATAGTGTAGTCGTCCTTGCTGCGCGCGTCGTCAAGCTCCCGGCGCTGGACGTAGATCGGCCTGCCGGCGAAAAGGTGGTTGCCACCACAGTGGTCGAAGTGCAGGTGTGTGTTGACGACGATGTCAATGCCGGCGAGGTCGAAGTTCTGCTTGCTCAGTGGAAGGAGGCGGGGATCAAGATCGGCCACCGCCGGATGCAGCTCCGTCATGCCGGTGTCGACCAGCACACGCGCATCGGGATGGTCGATGACGTGCACATAGACCGGCATCCGCTCGCCCTCGGCGAGCAGGTCGGCAACGTGGACTGGCGTGATGGTGATTTTCTTTTTCATGGTAATTCTTCTTTATTGGATAATAGAACATACTTTCTGTTTTGTCAAGACGCGAAACCCGCGGGGTTGTGTTGGGCGGCGCAATGAAGAGCTTGGAAAGAAACAAGCCTCAATCATGAACTATAGCCCCGGGAAAAAACGCCATGTATGTTGCATATAAGCACGGTATTCATCACCCAGGGCTTCCAACAATGCTTTCTCCTCGATTCGCACACGATTTAGATACCCAATAATACTGAGAAAGAGAACCAATAAAGCTCCAGCCCAAGTTCCGATGGAGAGGGGAAATCCAACCAGGCTGAGAATACTGCCTGAATAAGCAGGATGTCGTAGCCAACGATAGGGTCCACGCGCTACCAAAATTTGACCGGAGAAGACCATCACGGAAACGGTGAAAAATCTGCCTAAGGATAGAACCGACCATTCCCTGAGAACAATTCCAAGTACGACTATTCCAATGCCAAGAAACTGCAGTTTACTATGGAAGACACCCAAATTCAATGCCCGTGCCAGGAAAGAAACACTCATCGATCCCCATACGACCAGAAGGATGATCCAATATGAACCTTGATCCTTTCGATGGGCACCGATAGTTTGACGGAAGCGACGAGTTCCAAATGTGTTATATACCTCACTTATGGCCCAAAGAACAAAGGCGATGATGAATAATAGGGCGGAAATACGGTCAGGGAACCAAGCGGCTATTACTGGTGACATAATTAAGATTGCCTTCTACGCTGCCCAACTACGTGATAATCCGCGCACGGACTAACAACCTTATGGATTGATTGGGTGTGACATCCTCTTACCGCTCATCTCTACCCTCCACACACGGACCGCTGACCACCAGGACGCGGACCCCGCCCACCCTGCAACGCTCGCCCTCGCGCAACATCCCGTAGGGGGGTACGCCGTGTTGGGAAGATGCAACGTGCTGATGGGTTGCCTGATCAACAATCAAATACAAACCAGCAGATTTCGTTGCGTAACTTCTGGTCATCAAGCACGAGATCCCGGATTTCGCTCGGAAGTTGTGCGCGCTGCCATTCGCACTCAAGGCGACCAGCTTCTTTAGCCCGACCGTCGAGCGCCGCCGCGCGTGCGGCTTTGATTGCGTAGGCCGCTGCACCCAATTCATGAGCTGCGACGTGAGCCACCACCGCGGCCTGGCCGGCAGCGTACGCGGCATGCCGGGCGGCTCCGCTCAATTCTCTGGCCGCAGCCATGGCGTGGCCACCCGCCGCGCGGGACTGAGACATTGTGATCTCGCCACGCGCCCAGGCGCGGGCCTGCTCGATCGCCTGACGCGGCCGTTCGTCATTAGGTTGCATCTCCTCGAATAAGTGCAACACATGCTGTGCGCAATCGGCTGCCCATATCGCAAGCAGGTGATGATCGGCGTCTTGGAGGGTGCCACCGCGACGCACAGTGATGAACCTGGGGTCTCGCTTCTTTGGCAATATCATTCGTCAGTTCCTATGTGTTCCTTCTGCCTAACGAATTAAGGATTGATGCGGCGGAAGGGAACAAGGCAAAGGGAAGGTTCTGAGAGCCGCCGCATCAATCCGAGTTGGACTAGGCCGGACGACGAGGGGGACTTGCCTTAGATTTGGAAATTAAAGCCATACTCTCTTCCTGAGAAACGGTAGTTAATTGCTTTCCTAGTTCTACCGGATTTTGTGGTTAATAAAAAATGAGGCAAAATTGACTAAAAAACCATCACGCCTTCAGCCAATATGCCTCAAAGAAATTATATCAAAACAAAAGAGAAAGTCAGCAAACCATCAAAGCGGATCGTTTTGGCAAGTGATCTGGAAAGGTACAAAGAAATCGTAGATGTTCCGGAAACATTTCGGGGATGGGTTGATGAGAACATCGCCCGTCACCCTGAATTGTTTCCATCGGAGATAGTAAACGGTTATGACCTTCATAGCACACATACCTCCCGTAAACTCCCTGACGTGATTTTGCGACGCATAAAGCTCAAAAAAACTCAGGAAGTCTTCAGCATAGCGCCCAGCAGCGTGATGCCCTACATGACGGGCTATACAGACGATGTCGAAAAGGCTTTATTTCTCTTGCGATTTGGTGTTCCGTATTGGGCGCTGACCTATGTTTTCGGCAAAAATGACATGTTCTGGTTTCGGCAATTTTGTCATTTTGGATGTTATCACATCATCCAGACCACCGTGAAAGATATGGCGAAGTTGCCGAAAGATTTGCTGGCGGACGAGAAACACATTTACATTCACGGAGAGAAAGCCTACATCGCCACGACCGTTGGCTCGGATTGCATCCTTGGGGCATCGATCTCACTTTCCGCTGATGAAGAAGGATTGATCGAAGCGTATGGCCATTTTCAGGAGGAAGCTCATCATCTAAACCCTGAATATGAGCCGGAGAGCGTGAATATCGACGGTTGGGCAGCTACCCAAAAGGCTTGGCTCAATCTCTTCCCGTTGATTGCGATCATCCAATGTTTCCTGCACGCCTTTCTGAAAATCAGGAATTGCTGCAAGAAACGTTTCAAGGAGATTTATCCCGAAATTGCACAACAAGTTTGGGATGTCTACAAAGCCATTGATGCCAGTTCTTTTCTTGCTGGGATTACAGACTTGAAAAATTGGGCAGAAGAAAAGCTGCAAGGGACCGGTTCAGCCTTGCAATCTGTTCAGAAGCTGTGTGCCAAAGCAGATTTCTTTGTGCTGGCATTTGACCATCCAACGGCTTACAGAACCAGCAACATGATCGATCGACACATGCAACCAATGGATCGATGGCTTTTTCATACACAATCTTTTCACGGGCATTTGGCTTCTGCTGAGAAGGCTGTCCGAGCTTGGGCAATTTTTCATAGCTTTTGGGAATATTGCCCAAGAGCCAATGTCCGAAAAAGGTTCAAGTCACCTGCTCACAAGCTCAATGGCTTTGTATATCATGACAATTGGCTTCACAACATGCTCATTTCTACTTCAATTGCAGGTGCAAAATGATGACCACAAAAAACGTTAGAAGCAGTTGCTTTCCACCAGTATCCAAGAATATTGTACATGAAAAGTTTCATGTGTGTATTAAAAAATAGCAGGGTCAAATAGGGGTTCACGCACGTAAAACCAGACAGTCTGGGGGAACACCAACTGTAGCAGACGAACAGCGCAGGAGTGGACAGACAGGATCTTCTCAAGGGGAGCGGCAAGTTGGGGGATAAAGGGTACGTTGGAAGAGCCCTTCGACAGGGCTCAGGACAAGCATGAGCTGGCCGCACTTGGGACAGAGCATGTGATCCTGCCAAGCAGTAGCAGGGGGCGTAGTGGGCTGGTCAGTTTGTTCAATTGGTAGTTGTGTGCCTGGTGGCAGGCTTTGTTGCAGAGCGGCCAGGCGGGAGCGTCGGGTGGCAGCGAAGAAACCGAAATAGCGTACCTTCACAAAACCGCGTGGCAGGACATGCTGGAGGAAGCGCTGGATGAAGTGCTCCACGGAGAGAGTGCAGGTTTTGAGCTGGCCGGTGTCTGAGGGGCGGTATTGGAAGGTGAGCAGGGAAGTCTCGAGGCTGCCACGGTGATCGATGGAGACCAAACGCCGGTTGCTGATGGCGACGCGGTGGATGTAGGGAGCCAGATATTTGAGAGCCGCCTGTCCGTTGCCCACCGGCTTGCAGTGGACGACCCATTCCCGCCGCCAGACTTTTTTGGGGACCTGCTCGTAGAGCGCTGTTTTTCGCAAGGCGCGTTGAAAGGCGGCGCGGAACAGTTTGGAGAGGGCTTTCACTGGCAGGAAAAAGTCTCTGCGCGCAGGCAGCCAACGAAACCCGTTGCAGTCTATCCCGCCGCCAGGAACCAGGTAGTGGACGTGGGGATGGTAGCAGAGGTTGCGGGTCCAGGTGTGGAGCACACCCAGCATGCCGATCTGTCCGCCCACAAAGCGAGGATCTTTTGCCAGTTGTTGGGAGGCCTGGGCGGAGGCGCGGAAGAGCAGGTGGTAGAACAGCTTCTGGTTATGGCTGGCGAACTGGCGTAATTCCGAGGGGAGGGTATAGGTCAGTAGGAAGTAAGGGACAGACAAAAGCAGCCCCTGTTGTACTTCCAGCCAGGCTTCGGTCTGTTGCTGCTGGCACTTGGGGCAACTGCGGTTGCGGCAGGAGTGGTAGCTGTAACGGACTTCACCACAAGCCGGGCAGGCAAAGACTTGTCCACCGAGCGCGTCAGTACGACAACGTTCAATGGCGCGCATCGCCTGGTAGTGGCTGGGCAGCAGGCACGCGGCGTACTTTTGGCGATAGGCAGGACCGTACTGGCGAAAAATATCAGCCAGTTCTAGTCCCACAGTTGGGTTAAGACCTGGTTGATGGCTTGCACGGTGCGCTCTTCGCTGGCCTGGGTCAGATGGGTGTAGATGGCGGTGGTGGTAGGCGAAGCATGCCCCAGATATGCCTGGATGATACGCAGATTGAGCCCGGCTTCCAGTAAATGGGTGGCGTAGGAATGCCTGAGTGTATGAACCGTCGCCTTTTTGTGGACCCCGCTTTCCTGCACAGCGGCGCGGAAGGCTTTCTGTAGGCTGCTTTCTTGCATCGGTTTAGTGAGATCAAAGGAGGAAGGGAAGAGCCAGACCGGGTTGCGATGGAAGCACCAATAGTGACGCAGCATCTCCAGGCGAGGGTGTAAGAAAAAGTGTGTAAATGGGTTATCCTAAAAATAGAAAGGAAACCCAATGAGCAAGCAAAAGAACCTTGAAAAGAAAGACATACAATCGCATATGCCCAGTGCCGAAGAAGTGGCTCAAGAATTAGGGAAAGCCACTTCAATTGATGATTTCTATGGCAAAGACGGCATCTTTGCAAAGCTGTTCTCAAAAACGATCGAGGATATGCTGGAAGCAGAACTGACTTCCGAACTGGGCTATGAGCGCTATGACACCGAGGGGCACAATTCCGGGAATAACCGTAACGGGCATTACACCCGCAAAATGCGTACTTCTGGCGGCGATGCAGAAATCAAAGTGCCTCGAGATCGAAACGGTGAATTCCAATCGGTGCTGTTGAAAAAGAACAGCAACGAGATCGAGCGGAAGGTCATCGCCATGTATGCGAAGGGCATGTCCACAAGAGACATCCAGGATCTGCTGACCGAGCTCTACGGCATTGATGTCTCACCTGAAACGATCAGCGCCATCACGGATAAAGTCTGGCCGTTGGTAGAAGCCTGGCAGAATCGGCCTCTGGCTACAGTCTATGCCATTGTGTACCTGGATGCCATCCATATCAAGCTCAAAAAGGATGGCAAGATTGTCAATATTGCGGTCTACAACGTGCTGGGCGTCGATCTGGATGGTCACAGAGAACCGTTGGGGCATTGGATTGGAGACGGCGGCGAAGGAGCCAACTTTTGGCTCTCAGTTGTCACGGACCTGCAAACCCGTGGGGTACAGGATATATTCATCGCTGCCATTGATGGCTTGACCGGTTTCAAGGATGCTATTCAGTCTGTTTTTCCAAAAACCAAAGTGCAACGCTGCATTATTCACCAAATCCGTTACAGCCTGAAGTATGTGGTCTGGAAAGATCGCAAGGCTTTTGTTGCTGATCTGAAAACTGTTTACCAGGCAGCTACTCGGGAAGAAGCCGAGGCTAATCTTCAAAAACTGGAGCAAACCTGGAAGAACAAGTACGCTGCCGCGGTACGTTCCTGGCAAAACAACTGGGATGATCTGGCCACCTTCTTTGAGTTTCCAAAGGAAATCCGCCGCCTGATCTATACCACCAACACGGTGGAAGGTTATCATCGACAATTGAGAAAAGTGACCAAGAACAAGGGCTCTTTCCCAACCGAGCAAGCTGTGAGAAAATTGCTTTATCTGGCCACAATGGACATTACCAAGAAATGGACGGCTCCCATTCAAAACTGGCCGTTGATCCTCAATCAGTTAGCCATTCGCTTTGAAGATCGCTGGCCTGTATAATCCCCATTTACACAAGATTTCTGACACTCCCCTCCAGGCAGGTATCCGGGATAGGTACGTAGCGATCTTTGTTGCCTTTTGCCTGGTGAATGTGCAACATTTTCCGTCCCCCATCGATGTCACTGACCTGCAGGCGCGTTCCTTCTAGCAAACGCAGCCCACAGGCATAGATCGTGGTCAGGCAAACACGATAATGATACAGCCGCACACATTGGAGAACCCGGCTTACTTCTTCCATACTCAACACGACCGGCAGTTTCTTCTCTCTTTGGGGGCGCATAAAGTCCAAGGTCTTCCACTCCCTGCCAAGGGTATGTTGGAAGAAAAACTTGATCCCACATAAAGCGATCGTGCAGGTGGCACGCGCTGCATGTTTCTCGTTCTTGAGGAACAAGAAATACTGGCGTAGTTCTTCTTCATCGATCTGGTCCGGCGACTTTCGGCAGTGTTTCGCCAGCTGGCGCACGGCTAACAGATAGGCTTCCTGCGTCCGCTCTGCAAAACCGCGCAATTGCATATCCTCGATCATCTTTTGTCTTAAAGCAGTCATGGCCATACCTCCTGTATGAAAAATGGATTTCGATACGGGAAATATAGCTCGACTTGTGCTAAATTTTTTAATTCTTGATAGTCTTGGGAAACCCCTTCTCTTACCTGCGCGAAGCGCTTAGTTCAACAACCGTATGGATTACGTGTGACATACGCTCACCGCTCTTCCCCAGCAGACCCCTGACCATCAGGACATGAACCCGCTCGCCGTGCGGAGCTTTCGGCAAAATCAATGACAGAATGAGTGTATATTCATATCTCTGTTTGACTGCTCAATGTTCTTGACCAAGGTGTTGGGCATTCAAGCGCGGTTGGGAGCCGTCTAGATCAGTAACGCCATAGATGTCAGCTAGATCACTAACGTCCATGAGTTTTCCTGTAAAACGCATGACATCAGGGTCGCTCGCTAACGCAGCGATGCCTCGGGCAGCGTAGTGTGGTGTCTCGGTCTGTCCTTCGAGTTCATCCATTGTGTGGTGAGTAAACATTACCTCGGTTCGCATCCACCCTGGAGCAACGGCAATCACTGGAATGCCCTTATCCTTGAGGTGGTAACCCAGGACATAGACCAAACGATTTTTAGCAGCCTTGCTGGCTTCATAGGGCGTCCACATTGGCGGTTCGGCAGTGTGCCAGGTAGTGGTGATAATGAGACCTTTTTGGATGGGACCCATCAGGTATTT
The DNA here is from genome assembly GCA_963785535.1 of uncultured Chloroflexia bacterium. Classification (GTDB taxonomy): domain Bacteria; phylum Chloroflexota; class Anaerolineae; order Anaerolineales; family Villigracilaceae; genus JAABUE01. Next base: position 168,704 of record CAWAVQ010000011.1, read on the forward strand.
GAGCACCAACAGGCTGGTAATATAATCCGAGTATGGACCTGCCAGAAGCATGTTTTTGAACTGGTCCAGCGGCTCTTCCCAGACTTCCTCACCTGACTCCAACTCGTCATGTGGATCATGCGCGCCCCATGCATTATTCACCAGGATATCCAGCTTGCCGTGTTGTTTCCCAATGTAATCGACAAGTGTTTTTACCGCAGTAGTATCGCTATGATCACACTTGACGGCCTCAGCCTTACCTCCAGCTTCCTGGATTGCATCAACTGTATCGTCAATCGTCGTATCAGGCAGCTCGCTCTGGGTGCTATGACCCCTTGTACTCCGACCCGTAACGATGACATGTGCACCAGCCTGAGCAAGTTCCAGAGCAACCGCTTTACCCAAACCTCTAGAAGCGCCTGTTACCAGCGCAATTTTTCCTGTTAATTTCTGTACCTGGTTCATAGATACCTTTATCCTTTTTTCTTGATCTTGACATACTCTCACCGCTCATCCCCACCCTCCCCACACGGACCGCTGACCGCCAGGACGCAAACCCCGCCCACTGCGGCGTGTCCCGCTTGCCCCAGCGGTCTAAGCAAAGTCCACACTAAGCTCCGTCAAAGTGGAAGTCGAAGGGATAACTTTCCGGACACACCACGCTGGTAGACAGCCAAATTAGAGACTCGCGTCAATACTCTGGAGAAAATGTATAACACCATCCGTGTAAGTTTTTTGGTCGTCATACATTGCCATGTGGCTGCCATTAGGACAGTATAGGTATTGCCCTTTTTGGATTTGCTTGGCTATCCATTCTATATGAGTTGGATCCATTGTGTCGTACCGAGCCCCAATTGCCAGGGTTGGCACTGTAATCTTTTGCAGATCTGCCGTCCGATCCCAATTAATCAACTTGCCGCTTGCGCCGAGTTCACTCGGCCCTTGTAGTGGAACGTAAATCTTCTGGTTTATGGCTTTGAAGGCGCGATTTACCGGTTCAGGCCACCGGTCGACTGGCATACGTAGAACATGTTGGACATAATGATGCGGAATCAGAAGTTCCATGTAACGCGGACTTCTCATAGTCCCCCGCAGCTTCCATACGCTTGATCTCCTCAAGCACTGCTTGATCCATTTTTGGCATGAGTACCTTACGGGCGTACTCATTATAGGCCGGAATGCTGGCCATCATGTTAGAGATAATCAGGCCCTTAACGTGCTGCTGATACTTTAACGCATACTCAATAGCGAGAAGCCCACCCCATGAGTGACCAAGGAGATAGAAATTGTTTTGATCGAGGCCCAGTGCTTGCCTAACCTGTTCGACTTCATCTACAAAACGCGGTATCTCCCAAAGCTCTGGCTCGTCTGGTTGGTCACTGTAGGCTGATCCGAGCTGGTCATAATAATAGTACTCGATGCCTGCGGCGGGGAAATAGCTGTCAAGAGCTTCGAAGTACTCATGGGTTGCACCTGGCCCGCCGTGCAGAAGGAGCACTTTGATCGCCGGATTGTTACCGATACGCTTGGTCCAGACGTGGAAATCTCCTTTGGGTGTGTTTACAGGAATGAGCTTGACACCACCGCTGAGCACGTCGTCGCGCCCGGAGTAGTCCAAATAGCTTGCAATTGCCTTCATCATAATAAACAGCTCCTTTAGCTCATTTGACCACCAGGACGCGAACCCCGCTCGTACCGCATTGCGAAGCAGTGACGAGATGCACGCATTTCAGGATTTTTCATTGCATTACAATTTGCTTCATCATTTGGACAAAAGCTATCCCTTGATGATTTTCAATTATTTTATACGCGCCAGTAGATGATAAAGTGTGAATAAAAGCATGGTGAACTGATAAAACACCATCTTGAAGATCATCGTCATCCTCAAGCGAGTAAACCTTTAGTCCAATTTGTCTACACCGTTCAATTGAAATATGTCTAGCGTGGGATTTGGTTAGGGCGTGGTCACCTAATTCGGTAATGATGCCGTCTGCAACCTCTTCTGCATTTTCTTCACCCTCCAACATTCCGGTTGTCAACCACTCTTTTACCATCTCATAAGACCAATCAATCGCCTTCTCACATTCACCAATCAATGTCGGTTGATATTTAGCGATTATTGGTTGCCAAACCGCCGCCTTTGATGGATCATTTTTTATTTCTGCATGAGCCCGCCTAAATTCTTCCACTACACCGTGAGCAGGAATACCATGAAATTGAGGATCAATAGGACCAAGACTTGAATGCTTGCCCATTATTATTTCTTTTGCAGCACAGGCAATCATAGTTCCTCCAGACAAAGCTAATTGAGGAACAATTGCTCGTATATCACTTCCAAACATCGAACGGAGATAATCAACTATTGACTCTGTGGCAGCAGTTTCTCCACCTGGTGTATGTAAAAGTAAATCTAACCCCTTTGATCGATCAAGACCATTTATGGCATTCATAAACCCATTTTTATCAGCATCATTTAGTTCGATCCCATGTTGTCCTGGTTTTTGAAGCCATCCTGAATAATAAGCAATAACATTCCTCCCCGTAATGTCAAACAAATTTTTAAGATATTTCCGCCTGACAACATCATAAGTACTTCCAGATACTCGGATTTCGTTTAATATCTCATTCCAATTTGCCATTGTCTTCCTCCTCAGTTGTTTCAGCAGTAATCTGGATCACGATTTGTTCATTTGTTTCATCCTGCATACCCCAAATCACAAATTTTCTAAAACGATCTCTTTCGGCCTGTGTGCCTAGACCCATTTCATCAAACATTTCCTGAACTTCGCGTTTTGGATCCATAAGTTACTCTTTCTTTTAAATGCCTAACAACCTTATTGATTGCAGATGACATTCTCCCGTTAATCTGGTTGATTTTCTTCGTTACTTCCGCTATCAGGTCTTACCAACTTGGCAGTACCTTCGGTGCTTCCTGACTTAACAGCCATCATAGGCTTGTTCTTTATCCTGTTAATTACATCCTTTAGGGTGTTAAGAGTTTTTCTCCATGCTATGAAGAAAATAATTCCCAAGAGAATTCCCAAAATCCCAAATAAGTAATTCAAGAAGAGAGGAAAGGTAAGGGAAAAAGGATTCTTTGTATCCGCAACGGCATTGATTATGCAAGGAATTCCGATCGATATGCTAACTAAACAAACATCCTTCCAAAGATTTTGACTGCTATCCGCCAAACTTTTTAATTCACTATCATTAACTGTGTAATCAATGCGCGTGGGGTCATAGCGAATAAAACTACTACTTCCAATATCAATATTTGTTGTAGTTTGGTCATCCATTTGTACCGGTCTCTTCTACAATATTTATTAATTTAATTGATCATTTCACATGTTTTAAGTGCAACGGGAGTTTAGCCATCTCACGGTTATCAATGCTCAGTACAACGGCATATTCACCCGCGTGAGAAAATTTTAGATTATTCATATTGGCTATGATGTTTATTGTCGCAGAGCGATCTGGCTCCTCTATGTTCAGTGTAACTTCCCCGTTGAGAGATGGCACAAAGGGGGTACCGTCTTCATCCACAAAATCTAATTTGAACTTATGTTTTCCTTTTTCGATTCGCTGAAAACGGATTCTCACAACAACAGCCCATTGAGGGTGAACAGATGGAAATTTTTGGGAATTAATTGTGTCAAATGCTCCGAGTACATTTAACTTTCCAAAGGAATCTGTAGCAGCATCACATAAAAGAAACGCCTCGATGTTCATGTCAACTCTCCCGGTTTGATTTTTATTCATCCAACGGACTTATCCAACCCAATGCACTCTCTCCGTCCCCTTGATCCAGTATGTCTGGGGGACTAGATAGAACGTATCCTTGACGTAACGACGCAAGCGCAGCCATTGGGCATATTGCTTGATAATTTGTAGATCGGCGGGGGGTGTGTGGCGAAGGGCGTGATGAAGCTTATTGAGCGGGTTGTCCCCTGGAGAGAATACTTTCTCTTTATACAGATTATAGTGCATGTCGATCCGTGCCAACAATCCATCCTCGGTTAGGGGGAAGCCAGCCAGCGTATGTAAAAGAGATGGCCCAAATCCCTCCGCGATTCCAGGATGGTTACGATTATAGCATTTATTATGGGGATATCATCCCCTTAATGGGGGCTCCGCTCTAAAATTTGAAAGGGGAGTGCCTAACATCGGGAACATATGTTATTCTGCCCGCACCGCCCGTGCCATTCCGCACGGATGGTATGCGCAGGCACGCGTGAACGACCGCAGGGAGTGAAGCCCGCCCTGAGCCGGGCCGAAGGGTGACACATTTCTTATGTCCTTGAAAATAGGCATTCCATTTGAAAGTAGCAATTCGTCTTAGATCCATGACTTGAGAAAGTCCATATTTTGATCAGGAAAGGCTGTCATTCCCGACAAATTCCGGGGAGAAGTCAATGTTAAGCCAAGGAACCTTCGATTTAAACATAAGAAACTCCCCAGTTAAACATAAGAAACTTCCCAATTAAACATAAGGCATACCGGTCAACTTGCAGACCCTACAGCCTTGATAGGTTCAGGGGTAACCTAAAGAATCTGTAATTAAAACGTCTTGCATTTTGCTCATGGTATGCTATATTTTGTCTGCTTGAATTTTTGGGCCATGACCACTCCCCGTTACGTCCTAACGGGGAGTGGTCGCGTTTACAGAGTACTGCGAAAATATTTGAACTGCAACCCTGATTTAAGAAGGCCATTTGCTAGATACAAGTTCAGGAAAATATGCAAGAAGCAGTAAGTGACAAATAGCATTTGATTTTAGGGTGGGAAAATTGCTTAAACTCATCTGGGGGATTCTGTGCAATAATATTTACAACCTGGATAACAATACCGGGAAGCCCGTATGAAGCTCAGGCAAAACTCGCATTCAAGAAGGAAAACATGATGACATCGAAACAACAAGATGAACTGGAGCAGCGGAAAGAGGAACGGCAACAACTGGACCAACAACAAGAGCAGGAACGAAAGCTGCGCCAACAGGAACAGCCGCAACTGGACCAGCAACAAGAACAGGAACGAAAACTGCGCCAAAAGGAACAGCCGCAAGTGGAACAGCAACAAGAACAGAAACGAATACTGCGCCAAAAGGAACGGCAGCAACTGGAGCAGCAACAGGAACAGGAACGAAAGCAGCGGCAGGCAGAACGGCAAAAGTTGGAGCAACAACAAGAACAGGAACGGAAACTGCGGCAAGAGGAACAACGGCGACTGGAACAGCAGCAGAAGAGACCATAAAATTATCGCAAACCCTTTGGCAGCTCAAAGCGCCCTATGCGCTTCTTTGATCACCAAAAACCAGTGAGGGTCATATTGTGAGTTCAAGTACATCGAACGCGAACGAAGACCTGGTGGCATTACGCCCGGTAGACCGCGATAACTGGCGCGAGGTGACAAAGCTTGAAGTCAAAGAAACGCAGCGGGAATTTGTGGCCGAACCGTCTTACTATCTGGCGTTGTGCAGCTACGGGGAACTCTGGCAGCCGCTCGCCATTACCCTGGGCGAGCAGGTCATCGGCTTCCTGATGTGGGCCGTGGATTTTGACGATGGAAGCTGTTGGCTGGGAGGTATCCTGATCGACCAAAGCTATCAGCGACGAGGCTATGGACGGCAGGCGATCCAGGCGGCCATCGCAATGTTGGCAGAAGAAGGCGGTTACCAGAATTTCGCGCTTTCCTACGCGCCAAACAACCCGGCCAAGCAGCTCTATCACTCGCTCGGTTTCGTAGAAACAGATGAACGGGAGGATGACGAAGTCGTGGCACGCTTATCGCTTGCAAGAAATATCAACGAATCTGAATAATGGGTAATTTCTTGAGTTAAAAGTCCTACGTTTCTACCGCAGAGAAGCGGAGCTCGCTGAGTTTTTGAGCGTTTCTCCGCGCTCTCAGCGACTCTGCGGTAAATTTTCCTTTCCCTTATCACTACCGATTTGTCATCGACATCTTTTCGAACCGGCCATCCAAATGCAAATAATAGGTTTCGACATCCAGGTCAGGGAACAAGGCTTCGATCTTGCGCTCGGCTTCTTTCAGGTCGCTTTTGTGGCGCTGGTAATTCCCCGCTTCGCCATAGGCTCCGCAATCTTCGTGGTTGATCAGGATCACCTTTTTGATCTTGTGTAAGCGGTTCGAGATTTCCACCTGTTTCAATATCGTATAGAAATCGAACACGCCACCCGCCAAGGAAACGCGGTCGTAGTTGTCATGTCCAAAGCGCCCCAGCAGCCACAGATCAAGATATTTCTGGAAACGGTAATCGATGCAATGCACCACAATCGCGTCGGTTGTATGGTCTGACATTTTCTTCTCCTTACCTTTTTGGGTAGTCTCTCCATCCGGTGTTGATGACCTGTCGGCAGGAATTAGCCACAGAGTCACGGAGACACTGAGAATAAAAAACTGTGTGACTCTGCGTCTCTGTGGCAAAATTCTGAACCAACACTCAATAGGGAGACCATCCCTTTTTGGTTGTTCTGGTCAACCACTAAATCTTTTCATTCAATCCATTTAAACAAATATTTGACATTGTGCTCGATTTCGAACTTTTCAAGGAAGTCCACGTATTCTTCCTGAAATGTCTGTTTGTGATGATGATTTTCCTGATTCAGGATGTAGTTATACACATTCTCGATTTGCGAATGACTGTAAGAAAATGCCCCGTAACCTTCCTGCCAACTGAATCTGCCTCTTATCCAGGCATGGTCATTGATGAAGTTGGTGGAATTGTTCTTCACATCCCGAACTAGATCAGAGAGTGCCATGGAAGGTTTAAGCCCAACAAAAACATGGACGTGGTCAGAGACACCATTGACGATGATGGGCTTTTGTCGCTTGTTCTTGATAATGCCTGACATGTACTTGAAAACATCGTCTCGCCATTCCTTGTGGAGCAGGTTTTGGCGTCCTTTCACGGCGAAGACCACTTGAATATAAATTTGAGAATATGTGCCTGGCATATCTTCTCCACGGATAACACAATTTCAGTAAAACTAATCCCGAAGGGATGGAACATTTATTGAAGTTAGATGGTGATTTACTGCAACCCTGAAAGGGTGTCACAGTCTGGTAATTATGTCATCTGTTTCGACAAGCTCAACACATCGCCTTCGGGATTTTTTGGTTTTGTATCGGAATTAAAATCCTTACATCCCTTCGGGATTTATAAACATCTTTATGGTTATCACTGTTGGTTTACAAAACCATCCCTTCCCCACACTTCAAAAACTGTCCCCCACCGCGCTTCCCCAGCCAACCCTCACGATCCACGATCAACTCCCCACGCAAGAAGACTTTTTCGGGATAACCGACCAACTCCCAGCCTTCGTACAGATTGTAATCCGTGCGGTGTTGGGCATGCGCCACACCATATTTGACCTTTTTCTCCGGGTCCCAGATAACGATGTCCGCATCCGAGCCAGGCAATAATGCGCCCTTGCGCGGATACAGGCCAAAGATCTTGGCCGGGTTGGTGGCGTTCAGCGCCACAAACTGGTTAGGAGTCATCTTCCCGGCGCGCACACCATAGGTCCACATGATGGGCAGACGGTCACCCACGCCGGGCAGGCCATTAGGGATTTTGGTGAAATCGTCCGCGCCCAGTTCCTTGCCGGGGATGGCTACTTCCTGCCCTTCGTACATTATCGGTTTGGTTCCATCATAAAAGAAAGCGCAATGGTCGGTGCCAATAGTCTGGATAATACCTTCCTCCAGGCCCTCCCACAAACGGGCATTATCGACTTCCGTGCGCATGGGCGGCGAGCAAACCCATTTGGCGCCATCGGGACGCCGTAAATGATCGATGGTGAAGAACAAGTACTGCGGACAGGTTTCGCCCATGACTTTGACGCCGTGCTCGCGCGCATAGCGCAGCATATCGACTTCGCCGGCTGCGTTCATATGGACGATGTAAAGCGGCGCGTCCGCTACGGACGCCATGCCTTCTACCCTTAAACCGGCCTCCACCGCGCCCCAGGCCGGTCTGGTTAACGCGTGCCATTCAGGGGAAGTATGTCCCGCGGCCAATGCTTCAGGGATCAAGGCTTCGATCACATCCCCATTCTCGGCATGCAACATGACCAGCATGCCATTCTCTTTGGCGATCCGTAGCGCCTTGAAGATGCTGCCATCCTCCAGGCGCAAACGCCCATTGTAGGCGGTGAAGACCTTCATGGTGGTGATGCCCATCTCCACCAGCGATGGGATGTCCTTGGCCACATTCTCGTCGAAGTGGGTCAAGTTCATGTGGAAGGAGTAGTCGATGGCGGCTTTTTCGGTCTTTTGCAACCATAAATCGACCGAATGCTTGAAACCCTGCGGTTCCTGTACCACAAAATCGATGACGGTCGTCGTCCCGCCAAAGGCCGCGGCTTTGTGACCGGTGTAATGATCGTCAGAGGCAACCGTGTCGAACATCTCCAGGTCGAAGTGGGTATGTGGGTCCACGCCCCCGGGTAGGACCAGCTTGTTCGAAGCGTCCACAGGCTCAGCCTCCGGAACATGAAGCGACTGGCCAATTTGGGTAATTTTTCCATTTTCGACCAGGATGTCCGCCTGATAGGTTTCAGAGGCCGTGATAAGTGTTCCAGATTTAATCAATAACATGGGTATGCTCCAATATTTTGAGTGTCAGACTTTCATTATCTTGCCCTTAAGTGTACTGCATATTGGCTCTTTGGGAAATTCTGTGGTAGATACCCCAAAATCCGGCCTACTTTCACAGCAAAGTCGGAAGCACCTGCATATTCGCATCAAGGACGAAAAGGTATAATCATTTTGTGACCACGCCTGCTATCCTTACGCTGACGATCACCGTTGTGGCAACCATCTTGCTGATCAGCAACGCGCTACGCGCTGACCTGGTGGCCTTGCTTGTGCTGGCCGTGCTGGGAATTACCGGGTTAGTTTCGCCGGGCGCTGCGCTGGCCGGTTTCAGCGGTTCAGCCGTGATCACCATCCTGGCAATCTCCATCATCGCGGAAGGTCTGCAGCAGACGGGCATCACGCACTGGCTTGGTCGGCAAATGAGACGCCTGGCCGGACAGGGAGAGACACGCCTGTTGGTGGTGGTGATGCTTTCGGGAGCCATTCTTTCGCTGTTCATGAATAATATTGCGGCCATGGCCGTTCTATTGCCTGCCACCATGGGATTGGCCCGTCAAGTACGTATGGCACCTTCACGGCTCTTGATGCCCCTGGCTTATGGCGTCGTGGCAGGCGGGATGGCAACCCTGTTTACATCCTCTAACATCATTACCAGTAGCGCCCTACGAGATGCAGGCTTTGCTCCTTTTGGCGTGTTGGACTTTTTGCCGGTTGGCCTGCCTTTGATTCTTATCGTTGTCATCTACGTTATTTTTGTCGGGAGACGTCTGCTGCCAGTCCGTAACCCGGCCGGGCAGGCCTCGGACTTCCACCGTTCACGGGAAGAATTATTGCTCACCTACTCCATGGAAAACTCTCTATGGGAAATCGTTGTCCCGCCCGGTTCAGCTATGGCAGGCCTGAGCATCCGGCAGGGAGAGTGGCGGACAAATATCCGCCTGAACGTGCTGGGGATCGCCCGTGAAGGCATCTTTACTTCTGCCCCAAGCCCGGAGACAATCATCCGCGAAGGGGATGTGATCCTGGCGCAAGGAGAAGCGCCCGCTCAAGCACTCGAAGATTATGGCCTACGCTTGCTGGATACGGCGCCTGTCTTGTCACAGGCGACCAATGGCAATGCTGCTTTGAGTGAAGTCGTCCTGCCGCCTCATTCCAAATTGGTTGGAAAGACACTTCGTGAAATCCATTTTCGTGAAAAATTCAATCTGACGGTCCTGGCCCTGTGGCGGGCAGGCAAACCCATTCACATGGGCTTTGCCGATATGCCGCTACAAGTGGGGGACGGTATGCTGGTGCAAGGCACCGCCGCTAACTTGAGTATGTTGTACCGGGAACGCGACTTCATCATTTTAGAAGATGACCCCGAAGCTATTCTCCACCCGCAAAAAGCGTGGTTGGCAACCGTTATTGGTCTGGTAACATTGGTAGTCGCCATCGCAAATTGGCTGCCGATTGCGCTGGTCAGTATTTCAGGCGCGGTTGCCATGATCCTGACCGGTTGCCTGAACATGGACGAAGCCTACCAGTCCATTGACTGGCGGGCGATCTTCCTGATCGCCGGGATGTGGCCGCTCAGCACTGCTATCCAAAGCAGCGGCCTCAACGACGAGATCGTGTGGGGGTTATTGAACCTGACGAACTATGCCAGTCCGCTAATCCTGGTTGCTTTGGTATTATTTATCACCATGTTGCTGACCAATATCATGGCCGGACAGGCTGCTGCCCCCATTGTGCTGGCGCCAATTGGATTATCTATCGCCAAAGCCACCGGCACAGACCCACGCATGATGCTGATGGCAATCGCGCTGGGCTGTTCGCTGGCCTTTCCAACCCCCATTGGCCACCCGGTCAATTTGATCGTGATGGGCTCGGGCGGTTACACCTTCAAGGATTTCTTCCGCGTGGGCTGGCTATTAACTCTGATTCTGATTCCCGCTATATTGCTGGGACTGCATTTCTTTTGGGGACTATAAACTCTTAACTTCAATTATTGTCTTAATCAGAAGCATATTGAACATAAATTCCTATAAAGCCCAAATGCGCTTGGCGAATTCATTGGGTGACAAGCCAGAGATAGGCAAACCTTGATGAGGCCGGTCGTTATACTCTGGTTTGAATTCACGAGCATGGGATTGTAAGCCCGGAACATCCTGCCAGGACTTGTCCCGAAGCCAGTCCTTGAAAGTCAGCACAAATCGTTCTGCAATACCATTGCTTTCGGGACGATGACGGTAAATTGGAACGTGGATAAACTCTTCGTCTTTTGCGAATTGGGCAAAAAGCTTTGAACGAAAATGGACACCTTGGTCACTGACCAGATAAGCCAACTCTGCAGGCAAGAGAGTTTGCAAAGCCACCACAACTTCTTCGCTGGTAACGTGTGCGCCAGAACGAAAAATGGGAAGTCCCAAGCACTGGCGTGAGCAGTTGTCGATAATTACCAAGACAGCGATCCAAGTTCGCTGAGGGAGAAAATTCCCTTTCCCTGCCTGGTTGCGTTGATGCCACTCTTGGTCTTCCTGTTTGCGATGTTGCACGGCCTTTTGTCGTTGCTCACGGTATGCCTTCCAGTTCTCTTCGGCTTGCTGATACTCGCAACGCTGTGTTTTGCGCTCTTCTCGGGATAGGGCCTGGAATGCCGAGAGCTTGCTGTGCCATGCTGTCTTAGCGGTTTTCCAATCAGCGTCTTGTTGTTCTCGCTCTTTGCGCAACTGATACCGGTCTGAACGAGCCTGCCATTCTTCACGCCAGGCTGCATCATCTTCTTTTCGGGTTTCTTTCGCCTGTTTTCGATGTTCCAGTCGGTCACGTGTCTCCGAAATGTATCGGTCCATCGCTTCTTCGTAGGTCAACTCGTTGTCCGCAAAGGTCATACCAGGCCAACAAGGTCTTTCTTTTTCGCCAGTTGTGCGTCCCACTACCAGGTGACCCGATGAGCCGCTCACCGCGGGTAGTCTGTCTTCCGCTTCATGTTGTTCGGGTACGAACAATAAATCAATATTGATCGTCTGCCCCGGTTGTTCCGCATCTCGAACAGCGCTTTTATCAATCCCTTTTTTTCCCCGCACCCCCTTCAGGCCATAGCCCGGCGGTGTGAAGAATGCGGCGTACCGTGTTCGCACTCACGATTGACTCCCAATTGTTCAACTTGGCCATTTCATCTGCTATCCGACGCTTCCCCCAATCGTCGTGAGCCCTTTTCATCTCAATTACCTTCTGCTCAAGGCTTTCATCCTTTTTGTTCAGCTTATGCGCCTCGAAACTTTCATATTCTTCCAGCCCTGCATATCCTTTTTCATCAAACCGGGCTTTCCAGTAGTAATACAGTCCTCGGCTAACATGCGCCTTTTGGCATGCCAGTGTGACCTTGCCTGTCTCTTCCCAGGTTTCAAATAGCAACTTCCGTTGCTGGTATGTAGTGTATCCGTAGTAAGTCCGTTTTGTACTCATCCCTTTATCTTACTCGATCCTCGACCTTGCTCAATATGCTTCTGACTAAGACACTTAACTTCAATTATGGATAAAAATTGTTTCCTCCCTGAGCGGAGCGATAGCGAAGTCGAAGGGTGAATATTTGCCGTTATTCACGTTTCTTAGCTCTTCCTCCAATAGAGCGAAGCCTTTGCCAAGAATCCTTGCGGGGTATGTTTCATTATTCATCCTCTTTCGCCCCATAATCCGCTTGAAGCTCTTTAATTCCCAACAAAGCCATCAAAACAGACGGATCAATATCGTCCGGCATATCCACTTTGTATTGCTGATCTTGCTCAGCCCGCTCGCGCAGGGATTGCCACAATAAGGTTCTCTCGTCAGATTGGACCACCAGGTCATTCAACGTCTCGGCCTTGAGCAGATATTCTCCCGTTGTATACAGGAAGGTCAGCCTGCGCCACTTTTTCGCGACGATGGGCTTGCTGAGGCGCTCTAACGGTCCGATCTGTACCTTGAAGTATTCCTCGTTCGCGCGCGGATGGTCTGCTTCATCTTTGAGCAGTTCGGCGCGGGTAGCCAGTTCGTGTCCGCGCACCGGTGCAACGAATTCGATCCGTCCACTGCGCTCGGCGAAACTCCCGGGCTGGTAAAAAGCCAGGTAATCCACGGCCACGACTTTGGGCGCAGTCCGTAGCGGGATGCGGTACCAGCCCAGCAGCCGGGCAATTTCCATGTCGCGCGGCGTCGGCAACAGGCAAACCAAAACCAAATCCGATTGAGTAACCATCTCCTGTATTTTATACCAAACTATAATTGCGGAGGAAAAGAAAACGGGAGCGTTTGCTCCCGTTTTTGGCCTGCTATTCGACAGGCGCTGTTGGACTGACTTTGCGGATCTTCGCGATGATCTTTTCCTTCTCAGCCTTGCTGCCAGCTTCGGCCAACTGGGCACGCAGTTTCTTGATCTTATCCCTGCGATGCCGGCGACGTTTGATTTCGCGATCACGCTCACTTGTCATGTGTACCTCCTGGATATCGTTTTGTCACCCATTTTATAGAATGAGTGGGAGGATTTGTCAAGGCAAGTACATCAGTAAAATTTCGGGCGGGTTCAGACCCGCCCAAAGTATTTCAAATCAAGCCAACTTCTTTATTGAACTCCACGATCAACTCATCGATCTCTCCAACCTGCTTCTGGACAGCTTCCCAGTAGTTCGGCTGATACCACATTTCCTGGATTTCATTGTAGGTCTTTCCCTGTTGCTCAACCCAGGTGAAGTATTTCAGGTTGTGAACGCGGCGGCGGTCGGTATAGCGCAGCTCGAGCAAATTATCAGTAGACTGGCCGTGGAGATAATGCGCAAAGTCGGCAGCAGCGTCTTTCTCACTGTATTCGCCAAATTCCTGGTGCATTTCGTGCAGGCGCGAGCGGTAGAGTTCCATCGAGTCGGTCAGGACGGTCAGCATGATGTCATTCTCGCCCATCTCGTAATATTTGGCGGCCTTGATAGCCGAAAGCACGTTCGAAATGCCGGAGAAGCCCATCAAATCCAGTTGACCAACGATCTCTTCCGGCACACCCTGCTCGACCAGGTAGGCACGTCCGCTCTCTTCGTTGAACAGGCGGCTGAGATTGACCACTGCCTGGTCATCAATTGCGACGATCATGTCGGTGTTCTTGGTGTCGTGGATCCAGGGCACATGCTTGTCGCCGATGCCTTCGATGCGGTGAGCGCCAAAGCCGTTCTCGAGCAGAGTCGGGCACTGCAAGGCTTCGCTGGCGACGATCTTGCTATCCGGGAAAACTTGCTTCATGTAATCGCCGCTGGCAATCGTCCCGGCCGAACCGGTAGCGGAAGCCATGCCACGATAATGATCGTTGGGGCCCATGACCTGCTGGAGCACTTCTTCCATGGCATGACCGGTCACTTCATAGTGCCACAGATAATTGCCGAATTCATCGAACTGGTTGAAGATCATCAAATCTTCGCCAGAATTGCGCAGTTCCCAGCACTTGTCGAAGATTTCTTTGACGTTCGACTCGGAGCCGGGGGTTTTGATGGTCTCACCGGCGATGCTCGCCAACCAATCGAAACGTTCTTTGGACATGCCTTCCGGCAAAATAGCAATCGATTCACAACCCAACAAAGCGGAATCATAGGCACCACCACGGCAATAATTCCCGGTCGACGGCCAGACTGCCTTCTGCGTGGACGGGTCGAACTGACCAGTGACCAGCCTCGGCACGAGACAACCGAAGGCTGCCCCAACTTTGTGCGCGCCGGTCGGGAACCATTTGCCGACCAGGACGATGATGCGCGCCGGGACACCTGTCAGGCTGGAGGGAAGCTCGAGGTAGTTGACGCCGCCATAGGTCCCGCCTGAAGCGACCGGTTCGTTCTTCCAGGTAATACGGAACAGGTTGCTAGGATGCACGTCCCACAAGCCAATGCCTTTCAGTTCTTCCTTGACACTGGCCGGGACTCTGGAGGGGTCCTTCATCTGTGCATAGGTTGGGATGACAATATTTCGCTCGCGAGCACGCTGGATGGCACGGGCGCGGCGGTCTTTTTGGATAGTTAAATCAATTGTAGTCATTAGGAAAATCCTTCGTTTTGGAGAAAGTTGTCAGACAACTTGTATTATATCGCACAATCTGGAATTATTCACACCTTTTCCTGGGTCACTTGCGAAGAGTTCCACAAGCGTAGAGAAAACGTTAACCAAAACGGCGGCTTTTTTTAATCTGATTCCAAGATTCTCGTTATATGATAGTGGCAGATAGTCATTCCCTATCTGGATGGAGGTTTTTATCGAATCAATGCGAAAAAATAGAGGAAGGGTTGTGTGTGTAAAATCAACTGGAAGTGGGCTTTACGGCCCCAACCAAACGTCCACCTGACGAAAAGATGGTCACGACACTCATGCCTCGGTAAGTTGAAAGTTTCGGCGGATGGGCGACCCCCATCCGCCTTTTCATATACTTTCAGTACTTCACGAAATGTGAGAAAATACCAGCCATTTCATGATCTACTGATGCAGTTCAGACAAATCTTTACAAAGTCATCAATTATTTTTAATGTAATCTCCCCCGTTTTGTTGTATGATAATTACAGATAGTCGCTTCCCTATCAGAAATGGAGGTGCTCATCGAAACAGTCGAAGAATACATCCGAGGAAGGACTGGAACCCCTTAACCTGGTGGAGGTTCGCTACACTCCAGACCAGAAGTCCCTAGCGACGATAAGCGTATGGCTCCACTCTTTCCTCCACATAAGTAAGAAGAAAGACTTGGCGGATGGGTAAAACCCATCCGCCTTTTGTTTGGCAATCATCGGGAATTGGGAAAGGCTCTCTCGTAAGCAGAAATGATCGTATCCCATAATTGATTCGCCTGGTGATCGATTGTATGGCGGGCTGGATCGGCCTCGAACCAGGCCAATGAACGGCGGATACCCTCCGCCCAGGAAACCTTACAATCATAATCAGACACAAAGCGCTTGATCTTGCTATTGTCGAATACCACACTGTTGACTTTGTCACCGATCAGGCTGCCAAGGGCCTGATCCTCGTAAGCCGCGATCAAATCCGATGCAATGTGGACGACATTCAATTTCACCCCCAGCGCGCGCCCGACTTCTTCATAAGCCTGGTTCCAGGTCAGCACTTCGTCGGATGTAATTTGGAAGGCTTCACCAATGGCTTCCTGGCGACCGAAAAGCCCCAGAAATCCCCTGGCAAAATCTTCGTTCCAGGTAAAGACCCACAAGGAGGTGCCATCACCGGGGATAATGATCTTTTTGCCCTGCTTCATGCGTTCGATTACTGTATAAGGATGCTGCCAGCTATTCACGCAAAGTGGGATCTGTGAGAGGCCATAAGTCAGCGAGGGGCGCACGATAGTGACGGGAAACCCATCCTGGCGATAAGCCCCCATCAGCCGTTCTTCGCAAGCGATCTTATCCCTCGAGTAACCCCAGAAAGGATTCTCCAAGGGGGTTTCTTCCGTAATGAGGTAATGGGCAGGCGGTTTCTGGTAGGCGCTGGCAGAACTGATGAAGATAAACTGCTCCGTCTTTCCGCTGAAAAGACGCAGATCGCGTTCGATGTCCTCGGGAGTAAAGGCAATCCAGTCCACAACGACATCGAATTGGTGGGAGGCAAGCAAACCGGCAACGCCGGCTTCATCGGCACGGACATCGCCAATCAGGTGCTGTGCATCAGGTGGGAAGGGGTGTTTTTGCGACATACCGCGGTTGAGGATGTACAGTTCCATACCGCGCAGAAGGGCAAGCTCGGAGCAGGCCGAACTGATCAGACCGGTGCCGCCAATAAAAAGGATTTTCATGTTGAGTCTCCTTCCTTTCGTAAATATTCAAAAGCAAGTTTGAGGTTATCTTCCAAGGGGTGTATGGCATTTAAAATCAATCGATCTTCGTCCCAGGGCAGGTAATAGGCTTTTACCCGTTCCACTTCGGACCAATCGAGTTCATGCCAGCCAGGGATATTCCGTTGACGTACGTTCATACGCGCGCGATGGAGACTTTCGTCCGAGCAGATGCATTCGATTACGCGCCACTCCGCATCATACTCCATCGCTAGCTGCTTCCACGACGAGCGAATGGACACCGTGCTGGCAACGCTGTCCAGGATGACCGATTGGCCGAGCATCAACTGCCGTTCAGCCAAAATCGTCAAAAGCTGATAACCAGCAAAACCCAACGGTTTATCCTGATTTATCGGGGTTAATTCACAGCGCAAGAGCGTGGCTTCCAGCCAGTCCTTGGCAAGGACCGGGATACCCAACTCCTGCCCGACCGCTTCGGCCAGGGCGCTTTTGCCAGTGCCGGGCGAGCCCGCAAAAACGATCAGCCTCATTTTTGCGCCAGCACGACCATCATTTCGCTGAGTTCATCCAGCTTGCCGGTCAGAGAGGGGAATAATTCCGAGGTGCGGAAACCGGCCTTTTTGAGCATTTCCAACAACCGCGTGCTTTCGTAAGCCTGGGAACTGGCGGAATAGCGTGTCACTGCGCCGGAGGCAGCCTCCACGATATAGTAACGTTCGATAGCTACGGAACGCTCATCATCCCAGAAGGATTCCATCAGGCACAGGTGCGGCGCATCGGCGAAGAGTTCGTTCTCGGCGGAGTACCAGGTGGCGGGCTGGATTCCGATCTCGTAGATGGCATCAAACGTGGAAACTTCGAGCAACAGCTTTCCACCCGGGTTTAGAGCCGCATACGCTTTGCGCAGAATCAGTTTCGCGTCTTCCGGTTTGAAAACGTTGAATTCGCCGAAGATGAACATGACCAGGTCGAAACCGGAACCAAAGTCTGTGGTGCGGATGTCGCCCAGGATGTAGGAACAGTTTTCAGGTGCGTGTTTAACGGCATACTCGATAGAAGCGGGACCAAAGTCGATACCAACGGTGGCATGTCCGAGCTTAGACAGACGCGCGGCGTACAGGCCGGGGCCGCATCCCAGGTCGAGGATACGGGAGGGCTTTCCACCCAGAATAAAGTTATGGATCCAATCCACATGTTTTTTGATAATGGGTGTGCGGCGGCTGGCGGCATCATGACGCTGGGAAAGATGTTCCTTGAGCATACGACGGCTGAAATCGGGATCGTGCCAGGGGATCTTTTCACCTTCTGCCCACGGTTTTGGAACCATTTCACGATGAATTACGTTTATTAATTCAATTTTTTGCATATATCCATTGTAACCAAGAAAAGTTCGAATGACACCTTCAAAATTCAGTTTACTGGTGTATGATTAAGGCACTATTATTTGAAAAGGAAACAAACAACATGCCCAAAATGAGAAACCTTCTTCACCTGTTATTGACTGGCGCTTTCCTGCTGTCCGGCTGCGCTGCCCCAACGCCCGCGGCGACGCCGACAGCTATCCCAGTTGGGAGACTGACGGTCAGCCTGCTTTACCCGACCGGCGACTCGGATGTCGAGATGGGACAGACCATCAAAGCCATCGTGCAAGTGACGGATGAGCAGGAACTACCTATAGCCGACGCCAATGTTACCGTGACCTTTAGCGATCCGAGCGGACAGGTGATCGGGAACGTCCCAGCCAGCTTTGGCGACGGGAATGTGTACCGCAGTGATTCCTGGACTGTGCCCCATCACATGCAGGAGGGTAACTGGTCAATCCAGGTAGAAGCCGTCTCCAGTAGGGCCCGGGGAGTGGGCAACGGCCAGGTGAAGGTGGATTACTCGACTAGCGAAGTCCTATACCACAAGTACGGTTTCTGGTTGGACGCTCCCACTTTGCGGGGTATTGTTCCCTTCATCGGAGCCGAACGCGGCGATGCGCAGAACGGTCTGATCCGCTGGGGCGGGCAAATCCTTTCACAGCATGTCCTGCCAGAAAACTGGGTCGAGGTCCACTGGCTCAAGGGAAGCTTCGCGCTCGACAGTCCCGAAGCGGTGCGAGCCTTCCTGCTGGACGAGGTCGGCGATTTGGGCTTCACGCCGGTGCGCGAGATCGGCACATTCCAGCGCACGAAGTTCAAACGCTGGGAGGCCTGGGTAGCTCCGGCGCGCGGGCAATATTATTACCAGGAAGTGAAGTGGACGGTGTTTTACGCCCCCGAAGTGGACGAAACCTACGCCATTTCAACCACCGTCATCTACCCACCGGAGGGTATCGACGCCAACGAGGTCCTGCTGGAAAATTTCGACATCGATCCCAACGTGCAGGCGGACGGCGTCGCGCCCGAGCCGCTGGTCAGGCTGCTACCCCAGCCCACACTGATCGGCCCGGAGATTGCAACCCGCTACACTGGCCTGGAACAGCCCATCGTCCTGTCCTGGCAACCGCTCAAGGAACTGGCAGCAGACGAATACTACCAGGTGGCTGTTGATTACAACTACGAAGAAACCAATTTCCTGGTCAAATATGCCACCCGCGAAACGCAATTCACGCTGCCAGAAGCACTCTACCGCCAGCCAAACTGCTCCGTGTTCAGCTGGCGCATTACCCTGATGCAGCAAACCGGCGCCGATAAAGACGGCAAACCGGTCGGCAAAGCACTCAGTTACAATAGCCTGTACCACTACCTGCAATGGCTCTATCCATCGGATGAGAAAGCGCCTTTCAATCCGCTTTGCCCGAACGCGCAGTTCTAAGGTTTACTTTTTATATACAATAATCAGTGGTTCACGAAATTGCTGGTAGTGGAACTGGTTTCGTCGGTATCATCGAAAACCCGTCCATTCCATTATGGTTCAAATTATGGTTCAAACAAAAAGAGCGCTTTCGCGCTCCTACCAATCTGGCAAGCCCAGATGGGGATTTCCTCCTTCTTCTATCAACAACAAGAAGGCATCCACGACAGAGGGATCAAATTGTTTACCTGACCTTTCCCGGATATATCGCAGCGCTTTTTGTTGCGACCAGGCTTCTCGATAGGGCCTATCGGATGTCAACGCATCCCACACATCAACCACGGCAAATATACGAGCTGCCAATGGTATCTGAACCCCTTCCAGACCATCCGGGTAGCCGTTGCCATCCCAATGCTCGTGGTGACTGCGCGGGATATCCAGAGCGGGACGCAGATAAGCAATCGGATAGAGCAGGTTGTAAGCATGAATTGGATGCTGCCTCATGATCTTCCACTCATCCTCATCCAGAGAACCTTCTTTTAGCAAAACAGAATCCGGGACGCCTAGCTTTCCGATATCATGCAACAATGCGCCACGTCGAATATGCACAAGGTCTTCGTCTTTGATGCCTAGCATCTCCGCCAGTTTGATGGTCAGTTGGGTTACACGCTGTGTATGACCTTCCGTTTCTTTGTCACGTAAATCCAAAGCCCGAGACCAACCTTCCAACGTAGTATCGTAAGTCAAGATCAATTCATGGTTCGCCTTACGCAAATCGGAAAATAAGCTGGTGGTTTCAATTGCAATCGCAGCCTGACCAGCCAGGGTTTCTAACAATTCCAACCATTCAGGATCGTCGAATTTCTTTTCTCTGCTGAAGACCTCCAGCACGCCATGCGTTCGCCCCTTTGCAACCATCGGTGCTCCACAGTAAACGTTCAAACCTTCCTCTATTACTACAGGTCTGGGAATCCAGGATGCCTCTTGACCAAGGTCATCAATACAGA
This sequence comes from uncultured Chloroflexia bacterium, assembly GCA_963785535.1. Taxonomy (GTDB): domain Bacteria; phylum Chloroflexota; class Anaerolineae; order Anaerolineales; family Villigracilaceae; genus JAABUE01. Next base: position 188,864 of record CAWAVQ010000011.1, read on the forward strand.
TCGTACGTTGCTCCAGAGCAACCTTCCCAGCAACACCCTCTCCCAAGCGGATATTCACCCTTGAGAAAGCGTTCAAATCAACACCTTGCCCAGCATGATATTCAAGCATCAGAGTCGTTTCATTAAGCAAGTACACGCTTGCCGCTTCCACTGCCAGGTGAGAGACAGCTTGTTCCAAAAGAACCTGTAAAATAAGACGCGAATCCAGACTGCTGGCAATGGCAGTATCGATTGCACGTAATGCATGCAAATTTTCCAGTCGCTGTTTGGCCCTTGAATACAGACTGGCATTCTTGATCGCCAAAGAAGCCTGATCAGCCAGGCCTTTCATCAGCAAAGTATCGTTCTCATTGAAATTGCGTGATGCGTCGGTGGACAGAGCAACCAGAAAACCAAAGAACACATCCTGTTCAAACATATTTGCCACCGCTACAGCCTGGACGCCAAGTTCCTTGAACGGCTCCTCATTGAAAACATCAGAAACTTCAGATAATTTTGGCAGAAATGCAACTGGGCCCAAGGCATAAACGTTTTCAATAAATTTATCAACAGGCACTGGTCTGATCACGTTAGCATTTTCGTCAGATAACCCGTGGGCCGCTGCGAGATCGATCATCTGCTTCTGTTGATCAAACAAAGCTACTAGAGATATTTCAATATCCAGCGCTTTCGCCAACTCCTTGCAAATGGAATCCAGAACATCCCGTAAGTCCAGATTCGCATTAATACGCGCGGCAGTCTCGGACAAAGCATTGGCACGCGCCAGATGGCTTCGAATCGTTTTTTCTGTGGCTTCGCGTTCGCTTACATCTCGCAGAATGGCAGTAAAAACCATGCCATCACTGTCTTTGTGCTTGGTGGCCGTCCCTTCAGCGATAAACTCTTCCCCGTTCTTACGGCGCGCAGCGATAGAACGCATTACGATAGAATCTTCGCTGGACTCTGCAAACTGTCTGACGTGCTCGCGATGCAATACAACGAAACGCTCAGGTAACAGGACATCTAATGATTGCCCTAAAACTTCATCTGACTTGTAACCAAATATCAGTTCCGCCCCACGGTTGAAGTAATTGATGCGTTGCTCATTGTCCAGGCCAATAATCGCATCTGTAGATACGGCTAACAAGCTAGAGAAATGCGTTTCAATCATCGCTCTTTCAACTTCCACCTGCCGTATTTTGCGCAACTGGGCACGCAGGGCAAAGAACAACAAAGCTCCCGTAACAGTTACAAATAACAAACCCTTTATAGTTTGCCAATATGCATACAGTTCATTTGTAGGCGTATAGGGTTTTAGCGCGCGATCAGACAGGACAATCCACGAGCCAGCGATAAGAATATATACAAGGGATGTACGCAGTGCTACCTGGGTTGAAAACTTCTTTTTTCCTCCCTTGTTAGAGTTGTGAGTGTCCTTCATGGGTGAACTCAAGTGAACTCACGTTCCTTTCTGGTGAATTGAGCTAGTAGCACAACTATAATCCAATTTACACATTGATACAATACAACAAAACTAGACTAGACAAGCCATTAACTGCCTATCTTCGAGACAAGCTTGCCATCATCTGAGACAGCGACTGTTCCAATAGGTTACGCGGACAGGCGAAATTCAGGCGTACGAATCCTTCCCCGCCGGGACCGAACTCGGAGCCATCGTTCAAAGCAACCTTGGCCTCGTTCAGGAAAAATTCGAAGGGAGAACCAGAAATCCTGCCAGATTCAAGCAAAGGGTTGCAATCCAACCAGGCCAGGTAGGTAGCCTCGGGCACGGTGAAGCGGATCTCGGGCAGCTTTTCTTGCATGAACTGGGCCAGGAAATCCCGGTTCGCAGTCAGGTACGCCAGGACTTCCGCCAGCCAGTCGTCACAATCTCCAGCGAAGGCCGCTTGCGCAGCCACCTGTCCCAGACTGTTGACATGCAAGGTCATCTGTTCAACTGTCTTCTGGTAGCGCGCCCGCAGGTTCGGGTTGGGGATGATGGCAAAGCCGCAGAACAGCCCCGCCGTATTGAAGGTTTTGCTGGGAGCAACCAACGTAATGCATCGATCTTCGATTTCCGCGGAAAGCGTCGCAATCGGGATGTGTTTCGTATCCTCTAGCAACAGTTCGCTGTGGATTTCATCAGAGCAAATGAGCACATCATGCCGCAAGCAAATTTCGGCTATCAGTGAAAGTTGTCTCTCCGTATACACGGTACCGGTGGGATTGTGCGGATTGCATAAAAGGAACATGCCTGTCTTGGCACCGTTGGAATCAATCGCCGCTTCGAAAGCATCGATATTAATCTCATAGTGAATCAATTGATCATCGGTCACTTTGACCAGAGGCGCATACTGGCGTGCGAGTCCTACATTCTCGTGAACCTTCAAAAACGGAAAATAGACCGGCGGCTGCATGAGAATGCCCTCTCCGGGTGCGCAGGTTGTCCGTGCAGCGGCGTTGAAGCCACTGACGATGCCGGGCGTGGCGATTACCATTTCTGGTTCGATTTTCCAGCCGTACAACCTATCCATGCGGGCTGCGACCGTTTCCATCAATGCAGGGGATGGTATTTCATACCCAAAAACGCCATGTTCTACAGCTTTGAGCAAGGCTTCCAGTACAGGTGGTGGTGCGGGGAAATCCATGTCCGCCACCCACATGGGCAGTACATCTTTAGGATATTTATTCCACTTGATGGAATTGGTGGAACGACGATCAATGTCGAGGTCAAAGTTGAAAGGCACGATGAGATCTCCTAGAAGAATGATCTTTAACCCAAGTTGCTACCTTCCAATTTTCACCGCAGAGTAGCGAAGAACGCAGAGCCATTTTCAAAAAACTCAGCTGACTCTGCGTCTCGGCGGTTCAGAGCGGGCCTTTTGGCTTTATTCATCGAAAATAGTAACCTAAGTTTTCTTTATTAAACCACAAGAAGGCACACGAGGCGCCTCCCTACTAAAAGTTGATCTCCATTTTGAAAGCGGCTGTCACTTATTGTTTCAAATTCTTTACCTTCCACCACAACGATGGGATACGATTGATCTTCTCCCATGCACTCAAACTGGCACGATTGTTAAAATTGTCATAATCATTAGCTTCGATGGCGTCCAAGATGCCCTGGTAGAAGACCGCTGCCGCGCCAATCGCCAGTTGACCTTCGCGCTCCAGCATCTTGACTCCAGGCCAGGCTTCTTCGTAAAGCAGACGTGCCCGTTCGATCTGGAATTTCATGAACAAGCGCCAGGCATCGGTGACGCGGCCAGCAGCCATATCCGCTTCGTGGATACCGTAGAGCGCTAGTTCGTCACGAGGCAGGTACACGCGCCCGTTGCGGAAGTCTTCGCCCACATCGCGCAGGATGTTGGTCATTTGCAAGGCTACACCCAGTTTGATGGCGTAGGGAACGGCGTCATTGGAACGGAAACCGACGATATACATACTCATCAGCCCCACCGTGGAGGCTACGCCATAACAATAAGTCGCCAACTCTTCGAAGGTCTGGTAGCGGGTCTGGGTCATGTCACGGTTGACACCGTCGATCAGTTGCAGGGCATAATGGCGCGGGATATGGTAACGGGCCAGGGTATCGGTCCATACGGCAGCGACCAGGTCATCGCCCGAGAAGGAAGCGGACTGCACTACCCCACGCCAATAGTCAAGATGTTCGTCCCGCTCGTCCACATTATCTTCGTCCACAATATCATCCACGGTTCGGCAGAAAGCGTACAGAGCGCGCACGGCGGAACGCTTTTCTTCGGGCAGGAGTTGCGAGGCCAGATAAAAGGATTTGCTGTGTTCCGCAGTGATCGCATTGGCGTGGACATAGGCTTTACGCAGCGAAGCGTCCCCAGCCCAGTAAGAGAATAAGGGTCGGGTGGATGGGTGCGGGACATTACCTGCCAGAGCGAGTAATTGATTTTCCCAACGAGCCTGCATTTGCATGGTGATCTCCTGTAAAGTAAACGGTCGAGCCTGAATTCCAATATTGACACTCATATTGTACAGGTTTTGTCTATTTTGTCAAGGTTTTTCTCATATTTATATTGACAAAATATAGACATTGTGTATAATACGAGTAACAAGACCGACCCCTACCCCGACCTTACCCCCATCCCCTCTACCCTAACGGGCACACGTCCTAAAAGGAGAGGGGAGTCAAGGAGAACTATGACTCAAAAACCAACCGCACTCGTGATCGGCGCTGGCATTGGCGGGATCGCTACCGCCGCCCGCCTGGCCCGCAACGGATACAGCGTGACCGTGCTCGAAAAGAATGAAACCCCCGGCGGACGCTGTAACCAGCTCGTGCAGGATGGGCACCGCTTCGACATCGGCCCGACCCTGTTCCTAATGCCCGAAGTTTGGGAGGAGACTTTTGCCGCGCTCGGCGAAAAGATGAGCGACCATCTCGACCTGCGCCGTATCGATCCGACCTACAAGGTGTACTTTGACGATGGCCTGCAATTGCAACTGACCTCCAACATCGGCGACATGCAAACCCAGCTCGAAGCCGTAGACAAGACCGCTTTTACGGGTTTCCTGAGCTACATTGCCGAAGGCGCCAAGCATTACAAAATCTCGCTGGAAAAATTCGTTGGGCGTAACTTCTACAGTATCTTCGATTATTTCAGCCTGAAAAACCTGCCGCTGATCTTCAAACTCAAAGCATTGGACAAGCACTATCGCAACACGGGTCGTTTCTTCAAGGATGAGCGTCTGAAAGCCGCCTTCACTTTTCAAAATATGTATCTGGGACTAAGTCCCTACGATGCCCCTGCCACCTACTCCCTGCTGCAATACACCGAACTGGCCGAGGGAGTCTGGTATCCGATGGGTGGTATGTACGCGGGCATTCAGGCATTGGTGAAGGTGGCCGAAAAACTGGGTGTGAAATTCATCTACAATGCCCCAGTGAAAAAGTTAGAAGTAAAAAGTGATAAGGTCATGGGTCTGATAACCGAGGATGGCCGCGTATTCACGGCCGACATTTTCGTCGGCAACGCTGACCTGCCCTATATTTACAAAGAACTACTGCCCGATCCTGCCGAGGCTAAAAAGCTGGAGAACAAGCTCTACACCTGCTCCACCATCATGTTCTACTGGGGTGTGGACAAACAGTATCCACAGATTGCCCATCACAACGTCTTCCTGGCAGGCGATTACAAAGCCTCCTTCGACCAGATCTTCAAGGGCCACAACCTGCCCGACCAGCCCAGTTTCTACGTCCACGCGCCCGCCCGCACCGATCCCGCCGCCGCGCCCGCAGACCAGGATACGCTCTACGTGCTGGTGCCCGTCGGTCACCTGGACGCCGCCTCCGAGCAGGATTGGGACGAACGTCTTAAGCGTGCCCGCCAGACCGTTTTCGAGCGCCTGTCCAAAGAGATAGGGGTCGATGACTCTCGAAGAACATATCAAGTTCGAAACCGTGTACCAACCCAAAGTCTGGAAAGAACGCTTCAACCTCGAAAAGGGAGCCGCCTTCGGTCTGAGTCATAACTTCTGGCAGGTCGGGTACCTGCGTCCGCACAACCGTCACAAGACTTACAAAAACCTGTACTTCGCAGGCGCATCCACGCATCCCGGCACGGGCTTACCTATTGTCTTGCTCTCGGCCAAATTAACGGCAGAGCGAATCCTGCTGGAAAAGGGTACAATATCTGTACAAAACATGGTCAATGCAGCTGCGGCTGCCGCCGACTAGCCTACCCCTTTTCTGGAGAATCATATGTCCATCAGCAATACACCTACCTTCAACCTAAAAGTTGTCTTGAAAGAGACTGGCATCGCCGCTGACACTCTGCGCGCCTGGGAACGCCGCTACGGTTTGCCCATGCCTGAGCGCACACCCGGCGGCCACCGCTTGTACTCGCAACACGATATCGAGATCGTCAAATGGCTGATGGCAAAACAAAGCGAGGGGCTGAGCATTTCCCACGCTGTAGATCTGTGGAACGAACTGAGCGCTTCAGGTCAGGACCCGCTACCTGCTCCCATTGAACAAACAATATCCATCCCCAGCGCCAACCTGGGCGCGGTCCGCCAGGCCTGGTTGGAGGCCTGCCTGGACTTCAACGAAAGCGCCGCCGAACAGGTGCTTAATCAAGCATTTGCGCTGTATCCGTTCGAAACCGTCTGTGTGGAAGTGCTCCAGCACGGATTGCATGAGATCGGTGAAATGTGGTATCACGCCAAATCAACTGTCCAGCAAGAGCATTTCACTTCGGCCCTGGCCCAGCGCCGCCTGGATGCGCTCATCGCGGCTGCCGCGCCTCCTACCCGCCCGCAAACTATTTTGATCGGTTGCACAGTCAATGAACAGCATACCTTCACCCCGCTCTTGTTCACCCTGTTGCTGCGCCGCCGCGGGCTGAAAGTCGTCTACCTGGGCGCGAACGTGCCCATTCAGCGCTTCAACGAAACGTTGCAAACTATCAAACCGAACTTGATCATCCTGTCAGCGCAGCAACTTCAGACCGCCAACGGGCTGCGGGAAACCGCCGAGCAGCTACAGGTCAGCAAGACAGCGCATCGCCTATGCGGGTCGCATCTTCAATTTGCTGCCCGAGCTGCGCAAACGCATCCCGGCCCACTTCCTGGGCGAAACGGTCCAGGAATCCACTCAAGCCGTGGAGACCCTGCTGACGATGGAAATGCCGCTCGAAGAGGTCGAACCTGTTGAGCAAACAAGCTGCGGAACTCAGCAAATCATTTATCCGCAGCCAACCAATGATCGACACGTACGCCCTGACCGAAACCATCAAGATCGGTATCCCATCAGAATTTTCGTTGATTGCTATCCAACAACTTGGAAAAAATCTGGTATCTGCCCTTTCTCTTGAAAGTCTCGATTCCCTGCACATTGAAATGGACTGGATCCGCGGCCTGCTGCACGAACACGACCAGCAACCCGAAAGCCTGGCCGACTTCATGACCGCCTACGCCAAATCGGTCGATTCCGCCATGGGCGCAGAAGGCCAGCCCATCTCAGACTGGCTTCGCAATCAGGCCAACTAACATGAACTTTTTACCCCTTTGGCTATACGCTGGTTTTCTTATCGTCAGCCTGATGACCCTGCTGTGGCTGGTCAGCCTGGCACTCAAAGATTCCAGCATCGTGGATAGCTTTTGGGGTACAGGATTTGTGATCATCTTCTGGACTGCAACGTCTGCTTCACTCCCGAGCCATTGACCTTGCGTCTCATTCTCCTCGGGACAGTTGTTACCGTTTGGGGACTGCGCTTATCCCTGTACATTTTCTTCCGCAACAAGGGCAAAGGCGAAGACTTCCGCTATGCCGCCTGGCGGGACGAAGCGGGATCAAGCTGGCCGTGGCGCAGCTTCTTCAAAGTCTTTTTGCTGCAAGGCGTCCTGATGTGGATCATCGCTGTCCCGTTGATCGCCGTGCAGAGGGGCGACACAACCAGTCCGCTCAAGTGCCTGGACTACACTGGCGCTGCGCTCTGGCTGGTAGGCTTCATCTTCGAAGCAGGCGGCGACTGGCAACTGGCGCGCTTCAAAGCGGACCCTGCCAACAAGGGAAAGCTACTCACGTCCGGCCTGTGGAGCCTAACGCGCCACCCCAATTACTTTGGCGATGCGGCCCAATGGTGGGGCTTCTGGCTGATCGCGGCCTCCGCTGGCGCGCCGTGGACAGTCTTTAGTCCGATCATTATGACCTTCTCTGCTGATGCGCATCTCAGGCGTGGTCATGCTCGAAAAGAAGCTCAAAGAGGCTAAGCCCGGCTACGCCGATTACATCGCCCGTACCAGCGCATTTTTCCCGTGGCTGCCGAAGCAATAGTGCGTCGCACCATATTTGACAGAATTACTCCAAAGGAAAAAAGAAACCGCTTAATCGACTTCCGCTCATCAGGAAGGTGCGACGCACCCTCCTGAGACTAAAAGGTACACATGGATAACAAACGTCTCTTCTCCATCATCTTAGTGGTCTTCATCGACCTGCTGGGCTTCAGCCTGATCCTGCCGCTGCTGCCCTACTACGCTGAGACCTTCAACGCCAGCGAGTTCGTGACTGGACTGCTGATCGCCTCTTACGCCGCCATGCAGTTGATCGGCGCTCCCATCCTCGGGCGACTCTCCGACCGCTTCGGCCGCCGACCGATCCTGCTGGCTTCCGTTTTCGGAACGTTCCTGGGCTTCATCCTGCTCGGCTTCGCCAACGCCCTGTGGATTTTGTTCGCCAGCCGCATCATCGATGGCGTCACGGGCGGCAACCTGAGCGTGGCGCAGGCCTACATCTCCGATGTGACCGACGCCAAGAACCGCTCGAAAGGACTCGGCATGATCGGCGCGGCCTTCGGGCTGGGCTTTATTATCGGCCCGGCGGCAGGCGGATTCTTGAGCCAGTGGGGCTATCACGTCCCTGCGCTGGTGGCGGCGGGACTCTCGCTTTTCAACCTGGGCTTGATCTTCTTCTGGCTGCCCGAATCCCTGACAGCCGAACGCCGCGCCCAAAAGGAGGGCCAGAAGCGTCCATCCAGTCAATTTTGCTGCCTTGCTGACCGCGCTCAAACGTCCCTTCAGCGGTTCGCTGCTTATTACGCGCTTCTTCTTCGGGCTGGCCTTCGCCATCTTTCAGACCATTTTCGCGCTGTATGCGCTGGCCAAATTCAACCTGACCGCCGCCCAGACCGGTTACGTGCTTACGTACGTTGGTGTGCTATCCGTGATCGTGCAGGGCTTCCTGGTCGGTCGCCTGACCGACCATTTCCGCGAAGATGTGCTGATCATTGTCAGCGTGGCTTTGATGGCCGTCTCACTCGTAGGCTGGGCATTGGCCCCGTCCGTGCTGTGGCTGCTCATCATCCTGGCCCCTACCGCCATCTCGGGCGGGCTTCTGAACACATTGCTCTCCTCCACCCTGACCAAAGCCGTCGAGCAGCAGGAAATTGGCGGCATCCTGGGGCTGTCATCTTCGATTGAAAGCTCCACCCGCATCATCGCTCCCATCCTGGGCGGTGCGCTGCTGCAGCAGATCGGCAACTGGGCGCCCGGCGCGTTCGGGGCTGTCGTCATGCTCGGTGTGACCGTCTTCGTCTGGTTCACGATTTATAACCATCCCGCCATGATCGCTATTGCAGATGCCCGTGACGAAGGGTCACATGGCAGCGCCGCACCTGTGCCAGCCGGCCACTAAAAAGGATAACCAATGAAAGCTACCCGTTATGAACTCCCGCCTGAAGGCACCAGCCTGCTCGGCTACATCGTCCGGCGCATGCACAAGACCTCCTGGCTGGCTCCCATCCCCGAGTTGCTCACGCAGGGACAATCGGCCAAAGCGCTGGAACAGGTCGCCATGTACGCTGCGGCAGCCTCCACTTCGTACGGGCGCGCCTACTACCAGCCCAACTTCAACGCCACAGGTGATACCGTCAGCGAGCCTGACCCTGATACCGGCGCAACCGTCACCGCCCGCCTCGACAGCCGCTCGCCGCATTACCACATCTCCTACCAGGTCAACATGCCCAACGGCGACACCTTCACGGGCAGCGAAGAGATCACCGGCACCACCGTCGGTCTGCGCGGGTTGGGCATGCCCGCCCCGTCGAAATTCACGTTCACATCCGGCGAATACCGCGCTGAACTGACAGGCATCATCACCAGCGAACTGGCGCTGTCCCTGGTGGGCAGGACCCGCATCCGTGCCTATGGATTTCTCAACCTGAAGGACAACCTGGGCAACACGGGCAAGCTCGACCTGACCCGCAACGGGCAGGTAGCGCTCGAGATCAACGGCGAGAAAATCGACCAGCAGACTTTGATGGAGCCTGCATGACCTCCATCTGGTGGATTCGACGCGATCTGCGGCTGACGGACAACCTGACGCTTCACGCCGCGCTCAAAGCTGCACCCGTTATCCCGGTCTTTATCCTCGATCCACACCTGCGCTCCCGTACCCCTGCCCGCCGACAGAACTTCCTATTCGAGGGACTGCACGCCCTGCAACAAAGACTTGCAGCAACGTGGCAGTTCCCTGGTAATCCGCAAAGGGAACCCCGTCGAAGTGCTGCGCTCCCTACTAGCAGAAACGGGCGCGCAGGCCATTTTCGCTGAGGAAGATTTCACGCCTTACGCCCGCAAACGGGATGCACAAGTGGCCCGTGACCTGCCGCTCGAATTAATCAGCGGGCAGACCGTCCATCACCCCGCCACCATCCTCAAGCCAGACGATAAGCCGTACACGGTCTACACACCCTACTCCAAAACCTGGAAGGCACACTTAGGAAAGATCGAACTCATCCCTGCACCGGAGACAATTCCTACACCTGCAGGGATTGCATCTGAGCCGCTGCCAGCCTTTTCAGTCAGTCCGCCCTTCCCGGCGGGAGAGAAAGAAGCGCTGGTACGATTGGAAAGATTTTGCGATGGACTCCAACGTCTCCCGACGTTGGAGCCAAAGTCTGGAGACTTTGGAGTCCGCTCTGCTATTTATGATTATTCAAAAAACAGAAATCGCATGGACTTGGACGGTACATCCATGCTCTCGCCCTACCTCCGCTTTGGAATGCTGGGGCTGAGACAGGCTGTCCATAACGCGCAGCAGGCCATTCGTCAGGAAAGAAGCGGCGGGGCTGAAACCTGGTTGAATGAGTTGATCTGGCGCGAGTTCTACATCCAAATCCTGTACCATTTTCCGTATGTCAGCCAGCGAGCGTTCAACCCGGCGCTGACCAACATCCCGTGGCGGAATGATGCGTCTGAGTTCGAGGCATGGAAAGCGGGCAGGACAGGCTATCCGATTGTGGACGCAGGGATGCGCCAGCTAAAGGAGACCGGTTGGATGCACAACCGGGCGCGCATGATCGCGGCGTCGTTCCTGGTGAAGGATTTGCTGATCGACTGGCGCTGGGGCGAGGCCTGGTTCATGCAAAACCTGCTGGACGGCGACCCGGCGGCCAACAACGGCGGCTGGCAATGGACAGCGGGCACGGGCACCGACGCCGCGCCCTACTTTCGCATTTTCAACCCCGTGCTGCAATCGCGCAAGTTCGACCCGACACGGCGATTACATCCGCACCTGGGTGCCCGAGCTGCGCGGGCTGGGCGCGAACGAAATCCATGCGCCGTGGGAGAAGGGCATCCGGGTGGCAGCCTACCCCGAAACACCAATCGTGGACCATTCCATCGTCAAGGACAGGACGCTGGAAGCGTATCGCATGGCAAAAGAATTGAGCACAGCAACAAAATGACACAATCTATTTCCCCAGAACTTGGCCGCGAGGCCATGCGTGCCCTGTTGCAAGAAGGCTCCCCGCTGGGACCGTTGAAGGTCATGGCGAAGTATGTTGGGCGCTTTTTCCAAATCCCATTGCCGGGTTTCAAGCCGTATGTGGTCTTCGGCCCCGAGGCCAACCGCAAGGTGTTGGTCACCGAACGGGACAAGGTACTATGGCGCAACCACGATCCCGTCACGGATTTGCTACAAAACGGCGTGCTGGTCACTGACGGTGAAGAGCATGACCACTATCGCAAATTGATGGAACCGTCATCTGCATCCATCGCAACTTGATGGTTATACGCAGACGATGCTGACCAAGACAAGACGAGTTACCGCTGGGTGGCAGGATGGCCAAACGCCTGGACATGTTGGTCGAAAGCCGCAAGATCGCCCTATTGATCATCATGCAGGCGCTCTTCAGCGTGGATGCCTGGGATGATTTGCCACGCATTTGGGAGCCGATTTTGAAAGCCATCCGGTACATTTCGCCAGGAGCGTGGATTTTGTGGCGCAAGATACCAAGGCCAGGGTATCGGAAGCATTTGAGGGTGTTGGATGAGTATCTTTACAAAATCATTAAGGACCGTAGACGGTTGACCGAGGACCATGAAAACGGTCTCCCGTCTTCCGTCCACGGTCGGAGTGATCTTCTCCAGCACCTGATCGACGCCGGCCTGGACGACAACACCATCCGTGACCAGATGCTGACCATGCTGATCGCCGGTCACGATACATCCACGGCCCTGCTGGCGTGGGTCTTTGCCTTGCTTGGACAGCATCCCGAAACGCATCATCAGCTTGTGGCCGAACTGGAACAGGATGACAGGCCGCCGCTGCTCGATCAGGTCATCAAAGAAGCGCTGCGACTATACCCGCCCATCCACATCGGCAACCGCATGGTGGCGGAAGATATGGAATTTGAGGGTGGGACTGTCCCCGCGGGAGCGCGCATGTTCTACTCGATCTACCTGACCCAACGCGACCCGTCCATTTGGGAAAACGCCGATGAATTCTGTCCCGCCCGCTTCGAGCGTGGACGTAAAACGCCGCCTTTCTCCTACGTCCCCTTTGGCGGCGGACCACGGGCTTGCATCGGGGCGGCTTTCGGTCAGGCCGAAGCGCGGCTGGTGCTGGCCTATCTGCTGAAACATTTCGAATTCATCCCGCTCAATGCAGAGGAAATCCATCCGCACATGGGCGCCACGCTGGAGCCGAGGCCGGGAGTATTAATGAAAGTTAGGAGAAGGAGTCCAACGACTCCTGTCGTTGGATTTCATGGATAAATGTTACCAACATCTGGAGACGTTGGACTCCGAATTATCAAAATGACTTACTTTGGTTTTCTACTTCGTTTTCTCGTTATCCCCATCCTGATCTTGCTTTTCGTCAATCTGCGCAGGAAGGATCATCCATTGCCAGGCTTTCACCGCAGCAAGATCTGGTGGGGTATCCTGGATCCATATCATCCTGGCGGTGGTATACACCACGCCCTGGGACAATTATCTGGTTGCCACAGGCGTGTGGTACTACAACCCGAAACTGGTGACGGGCATCGTGTTTGGCTACGTCCCGCTGGAGGAATATACCTTTTTTGTGTTGGAAACGCTGATGATCGGATTGTGGTGGTGGACGCTGGCAAGCTGGAAATTCCTTGCCCCCAAGACATCCTTCAAGCCCGATAAAACGCTTCGCGCTTGGAGCCTGGGTCTGCTGGCCGTTTTATGGGCAGTTTCTCTCTTCGTGTTTCTTTCGGGTTGGCAACCCGGCACCTATCTCGCCATCACGCTGACCTGGGCGTTGCCCGCTATCGCTCCGCAACTGGCCTTTGGCGCGGACATTTTGTGGCATCACCGTCGTCTGCTGGGAACGGTCATTTTAACGGGAGCAGGCTATTTGTCCGCGATGGATGCGATTGCCATCAGTTCGGGAACCTGGGCGATCGATCCGGCTCAGTCCACAGGGATTTTCATCGGTAAATTGCCAATCGAAGAAGCGGTCTTTTTCGTGATCACCGTCGTCTTGATCTCATTTGGGATCACGCTTCTATTAGCACAAGTCAGCCAGGAGCGACTGGAAGAACTCAAATCGCACCTGGAAGGTTTACCAGGTCGTGGATCCACTTCCGTGAGCGATAGCGCCCGACCATCACGAAGGCTTTGACCACTTCTTCGAGCAACACCATCGTATAAACATAGTAGACCGGCAGATGCAAAACAAAACCACCGATCAGCGCCGCCGGGACGCCGATCAGCCAGATGGAAAACAGTTCCATGAACATCGCAAAACGCGTATCCCCGCCCGCGCGTAAAGCGCCGACGAACAGTGTAAAGTTGATGCTTTTTAACCAGGCAGAGAACGAAAAAATGGTCATCAGACGGAAAGCGTTGTCTGCGGCGTGCGCGGAAATGTCATATAAACCGATGATCGGCCTGCGAACGGAAAGGATTAGGGCCCCGGCGAGCAAGCGCCATCATAACGGTCAGGATCGTAAAACGGCGTCCGTATTCAAAAGCAACTTCCTTATTACCCGCCCCGATCTTGTTGCCGATCATGATCGCGCAGGCATTGCCCAGGCCGATAAACACCACAAAAGCCATATCTTCCAGCGTGGAATTGATCTGGATGGCGGCAATCGCGTCCGTACCAATGTGGGCGTAGACCGCGTTATAGACGGTAATCCCTATTGACCAAAAGGCTTCGTTAGCGGCAGCCGGCATAGCCGTCTTGAGCACCGCCACAAGGAAGGAACGGTCAAAGCGGAAGAAAGTCAACGGGTTGGCTGCCAAGGGCGTTTTGAGCACATATACCAGGATAATAATCAAGAGACATTGAAAGACCCAGCCAAAGGTGGTAGCGATGGCCGCGCCACGTACGCCTAACGCCGGCAGTCCGCCAACGCCAAAGATAAGCAGGTAACCAAGCCCTGTTTTCAGGGCGAGGGCGATCACACTGACCACAACCGTCACTTTGACCATCGTAATGCTGCGCAGCACAGCGAAATACGAAGTCGTAACCGCCATAAACATGTAGGAAAAACCGACAATCCGCAGGTAGCTACTGCCCAAGGCAATGACTTCCGGATCTTCGGTATAGAAACGCAAAATTTTCTCGGGGATGAGCGTGGCCGCCAGGGTAAACAGCAAACCGACCCCCAGCGCGACCGTCAAACAGATGCCCAACACCTTACGGATGCCTTCTTCGTCACCTTTGCCCCAGAACTGGGCGGTGAAGATAGCCATGCCACTGGTCACGCCAAACAGGAACAAGATCAACAGGAAGAAGACCTGGTTGGCAAGTCCCAAGGCAGCGATGGAGGCTTCGCCCAATTGTCCGACCATGATCACATCTACCATGTTCAAACCGGCGGTAATGAACTGCTGGATCGCCACCGGGATCGCCAGGGACAGCATGGTCGACATGAAAGCTTTGTCACGGAAAAAAGATAAGTTCATGTTCGCTCAGAAAGAAACGGCTCCCGGTCCTGAGGAGTTCTCGACCAGAGAACCGTCTGCAGAGATGGTTAATAGTGAATTTGTTAAAAGTAAATGGATAATGGTAAAAACTGAAAACTGGTTACTGAATACTGTTTACTGATCTTCCGGCGCTTCGCGGACGATATATAACGGCCTGCCCTTGGCCTCGTCATACAGACGTCCAATATATTCACCCAGAATCCCCAACGAAATCAACTGCACACCGCCCAGGAACAGAACCGAGATCAAAGTGGTGGCCTGGCCTTCGAAGAACTGCGAGCCGGTCAGGCGCAGGAAAGCGACTATCGGGATGGCGAGGATGGCGAGGCTAGCCGAGGCAAAGCCGAAATATGTGGCCACTTGCAACGGGAAATACGAGAAACTGGTAATGGCGTTGAGCGCCAGCCGCAACATTTTCTTGAACGGATACTTAGTCTCGCCAGCGTAGCGGGCGGCGCGCTTGTATTCCACACCAATTTGTTTGAACCCTACCCAGGCCGACATCCCGCGTGGGAAGCGATGACGTTCACGCATGGTCCTGAGCACATCCACCACCTTGCGATCCATCAGGCGGAAATCGCCCGCATCGAGTGGGATTTTGACATCCGTGATGCTGTAAATCAGTCGATAAAAAACCGCCGCAGTGAATTTTTTGAACCAGGATTCGCCCTCTCGTTCAGCGCGCACAGCATAGACGACCTCATAACCTTCTTTCCACTTTTTCGCCAGTTCCAGGATGACTTCTGGCGGGTCCTGTAAGTCGGCATCGATGATGATGATCGCAGCACCGCGCGCATAGTCCCAGCCCGCGGTAATGGCAATCTGATGCCCAAAGTTGCGCGCAAAGATGACAGGGCGGACACGCTGGTCGGCTTCTGCCAGTTCGCGGATTTTTTCAGTGGAGCCGTCGGTGGAGCCATCATCCACCAGCACGAGTTCCCAGGTCTCGCCCGAAGATTCCATGACTTCTGAAACCCGGCGATAGAGTTCGGATAGATTGTCAATTTCGTTGTAGATAGGTGCAACGATGGAATACGTAATAGCCATAGCTTTCATTCTTCCACTTGATGATGGACCGGGGTACCTTCCGGGTTTTCTTCTTCCGTTCCGATATCGAGAGATACAATTTCTTCCAGATCATGGAACGGTGGCTGACCCAGAATGCGGTCACGTACGTAGCGACCAATGACCATTGCGGAAGCCAGCACCGGAACAATGATCAACACTAAAAACACACCCTGGACCGCGATCGCCACCACGATAGCCACAAAAACCAGCCCCTCGTGCATGTGCACGTTGTAGCCCAACACACGGGGTTGAATCCAGATGGTCTTGATATAGTTCAAGGCCAGGTACAGTCCGATGACCAATACCCCGAACCAAATGTTTGACAGCGGAAGAAAGTAAGATCCCTCCACCAGAGCGACGATGAAGGCCAACATCGCAGCGAGAAACGGGCCCAATTCAGGCACGATGTTCAACAAACCGGTCAGGACGCCCAGGATCAACGCGCCCGGCAAACCAATGACCAGCCAGGCAAACGTATACAGCACACCCAGGATGAACATCAGTGCAAGCTGGCCACGCAAGTAAGCCGCCCAGATACTTTTGATTTCAAGAAAGAGACGGCGCGCATCTTTGCGATAAGGATGAGGCCAAATACGGATCATCCATTCACGCAGGATCTCCCAGTCCATTAGCAGGTAATAGACGGTCACGACGATCAAAATAATCCACAGCACATTTCGGGAAGTTGTCTCCAGAACGTGCAGGGCTGTTCCCGGCAAAGGCGCAATCCAATTGGTCAGGCTCTGTCCGAAATCCGGCAGATAGCGACTGAGGCTGAATTGATATCCCAGAATTTGAATCGGTTGTGACAGGAATGTCTGCAACTGGCCGGGAAAATCTTCCAGGTCCAGGGTTAAGCTTTCGGTCTGGTTCAGCAATACCGGCACCACCGTGGCAGGAATGGCCAACAAAATGGCCAGGCTGACAAAGTACACGATATTGACGGCCATCTTATGTGACCATCGGCGCCAGCGCTTCAGCCAGCCCACCGCCGGATTGAGCAGATAGGCCAGCAGGCCGGCAACGATCAGGGGTTGGAACATGGCGCGTGCATACCAGCCCAGCGCTGTTAACAGGATCAGCGCCAGGGCCAACACAAAATAGCGCGTCTGCACGGACCACTGTCGGTTCATAGAAGCTTCTTGACCGCCTCCAAGGTAGGTTCGATGATGGGCGCTCCGGAGACAGCTTGCATGGCGGCCTTGACGTCTTTCAGTCCACTACCGGTATTGATCACCAGGATGGGATCATCGCCTCCTACTACGCCCGAGGCTGCTGCCTTGACCAACCCGGCATAGGACGTGGCCCCGGCCGGTTCCGCGAAGACGCCCACCTTGCCGAGCTCCGCAATCGCAGACAGGATTTCCTCATCCGAAACGGTGATATACGTTCCGCCAGTATCGCGCGCCGCACGGACCGCACGCACGCCGTCGCGCGGCAGGTCCACGGAGATGCTGTCGGCCAGGGTGGTCGCCGAAACGGGAACAATTTCCTCGGTCCCCGCGCGAAACGCATTGGCCACCGCTGCGGATCCGTCTGCCTGCACGCCGATGATGCGCGGCATGTTCTCGATCCAGCCCAGTTCCAGCAAATCCTTGAAGCCTTTGTGGATGCCGGAGATAATGTTGCCGTCGCCGACCGAAACGAAGACCGTGTAAGGCGCGGTCCCGATGGCCTCTTGCAAGTATTCCCAAATCTCGAAGGCGGCCGTCTTCTTACCCTCGGCCGTGAAGGGATTGTAGCCCGTATTGCGGCAGTACCAGCCGAACTCCTGCGCGGCCTTGACCGTCAGATCGAAGGCATCGTCGTAGGTGCCGTCCACCAGCATGACCTTGGCGCCGAAGACCAGTAATTGCGCCACCTTGGCGGGGGGCGCGGACTTGGGCGCGAAGATGACGGCCTTCTGCCCCACCGCGGCGGACATGCCTGCCAGCGCCGCGCCTGCGTTGCCTGTCGAAGCAGTTACTACCACTTCGGCCTTTATCTCGTGGGCACGCGCCACCACAATAGCGGATGCGCGGTCCTTGAAGGAGGCGGTCGGGTTGCGGGACTCGTCCTTGAGCCACAGTTGTTGTAAGCCCAATTTCTCGGCCAGGCGGTCCATCTTGAAGACCGGCGTCCAGCCTGCGGCGTGCAGCGGCGTGCCACCGCCTGGGATTTCTGGAACGGGCAGCAGCGGCGCATAGCGCCACAACGACATGTCCGCCCGGCTGGTGATGTCTTCAGGATGGTATTTGCTCTGGATGCCCTCGTAGTCGAGGATCACATCCAGATTGCCGCCATCATGCGGGCAGGTGTAGGTAACCTGCCCGGGTTTGTATTCAGTTTTACAGATCGAACAACGATAGCCAGTGAATTTGCTCATAAGTTCCTCTCTTGTCTGCTCTATTTTACCCTGATGTTGATGGCCTTTAAAGACAAACCACGGAGACACTGAGACACAAAGAAAATATTCTCCGTGACTTCGAGTCTCCGTGGTGAAATATGGAGGTAAACTTTACCGCGTAGCCAACTCCATCGCGATCAGCTCCTGATCGACCGGCAACGAATCCACTCTCACACCAACCGCGTTGTAGATCGCGTTCGTGATGGCAGGCGTGGTCGGGATGCTGACGATCTCGCCAACGCCTTTGGCGCCATACGGCCCTTCCGCGGTGGGATGCTCGACCACGATGGAGGTGATCTCCGGCGTATGCACAATGGACGGGATGCGGTAGCGCGCCAGCCGGTCGGTGACCGGGTAGCCATCCTCGACGATGAATTTTTCGGTCAGGGCATTGCCCAGGCCCATCATGACGCCGCCTTCGACCTGTCCCTGCAAGCCAAGCGGATTGACGGCCGTACCCACGTCGTTGGCAGCGATGACGCGCAAGACTTTTACTTCACCGGTCAGCGTGTTGACTTCCACTTCGGCGGCCTGCGCCGCGAACGAGAAGGCAAAGTGCATATCCCCACCTGTGCCAAGCGGCTGAGTTTTGGGCGCTTCATACTCGTACAGAGCGCGTGGTTGCTGTCCCATGGCTTTCATGTCACGGGCAACGTCTGCATAAGAAAGCGTTGTCCCGTTGACATGCACGTTCCCGTTCTCGAAGCGGATTTTTTCAGGAGCAATATCGTACTTTTCGGCCATCGAGCGCGAAATAGCTTCGCGCAAGGTGATGGCGGCATAGCGGGAAGCGTTGCCGGTCACATAGGTCTGGCGGGAAGCCGTGGTCGGGCCGCCGTTGGGGGTCAGGTCGGTGTCCATCACCAGCACTTTGACCTGCTGTGGCGGAACGGCCATCTCTTCGGCCACGGTCAACTGCATGACCGAGACCAGTCCCTGGCCGAGTTCAGCGGAAGAGCTGCGCACTTCGAAAGTGCCGTTGTCGTAAAGCTCCAATTCTGCGCCAGCTTTGTCAGCCGCGCCGCCGCCCAGGCCGGTGTTCTTATAGGCCGAGGCAACGCCCCAGGCACGCACCAGATGTTCGGCACCGGGAACAGGCTGCGGCTTGAACGGATGCGGGTTCAATTTCAGCATTTCTGCTTCTACTTTATCGATACATTCGGTCAGGCCTACACTGTCACGCAGGAGTTGTCCGGTGTTGGTGATGCTGCCTACGTGCAGGGCGTTCATGCGGCGTAGTTCGACCGGGTCGATGTCCAGCGTTTCAGCCAGGCGGTCCATCATGGTTTCGACCGCGAAGGCTGACTGGGTGACGCCAAAGCCGCGGAAGGCGCCAGCCGGTGGGTTGTTGGTGTACATGGCGTAGCAATCGGCGCGCACGTGCTCGATGTCGTAAGGGCCGGCCGAGTGCGTGGTGGCGCGCGTCATAACCTTCTCGCCCAGCGAGGCATACGCGCCGGTATCGCCGTACAGTTCGGTCTCGGCGGCCACGATACAGCCGTCCCTCATCGCGCCCAGCTTGACGCGGATCTGCGTGGCGTGGCGCTTGGGGTGCACTACCAGGCTCTCGTGACGGTCAAAGAGCAACTTCACCGGGCGTCCGGTGGCATTCGCCAGCATGGCCGAATGGATCTGCCCCATCACGTCTTCCTTGCCGCCGAAGCCGCCACCCATTAACTGGCCGACGATGCGCACGCGTTCTTCGGGCCAGCCCAACACGCGCGAGACCTGCGTGCGATCCTGATAGGGAATTTGCGAGCCGACGTATATTTCCATACGCCCGTCTTCGAGCGGCACGGCGATGCTGCACTCCGGCTCCAGAAAAGCATGGTCGGTGATAGCGGTGTGGAAGGTATGCTCCAGGACAACGTCCGCCTTGGCAAAGCCTTCATCCATGTTGCCCTTGCGGACTTTGATGTGCTTGAGCAAATTGCCGGACTCGTGCAACTGGGGCGCATCCGGCTGGTAAGACTGGACGGCATCCTTGATAACAGTCTGCGGTTCAAACTCCGCTTCGATCAAGGCGACAGCCTGCTCGGCGATCTCCTGCGACTCAGCCGCGACAATCGCCAGCGTATCTCCTACATAGCGGACGCGTTCCCCAACTCCCACCATGACCGGCCAATCGAAGACCACCAGTCCATGGTTGTGTTCGGCGGGGATGTCGTCAGCCGTTAAAACGGCTACTACACCGGGGAGAGCTTTGGCTTTGCTGACATCCAGTTTCTTCAAAATGGCGTGCGGCACGCCTGATCGACGGGCGCTGGCAAACAGCATGTTATCGAATTCCAGATCATCGGTGTAGATCGCATCACCCGTTACCTTCTCGACCGCATCCGGGCGAATTTGGCTATGACCGATCACCCCTTTGGCGTTGATCGAATCGGGAATGTGCGGCGGGTGGATAGGCTCGCCGGTCTGTAAGGCTCTGGCCGCGTCCATGATGGCGTTCTCGATGGTGGGATAACCTGCGCAGCGGCAGAGCGTGTCTTTCAATGCGTGGCGCAACTCGTCTGAGGATGGATTGGGATTGCGCTTGAGCAGCGCGTAGGAGGTCATGATCTGGCCGGGGATGCAGAATCCGCACTGCACCGCGCCATGTTGGACGAAGGCTTCCTGCAAGGGGTGCAAGACTAGCTGACCATCTTGCGTGTTGGCCAGGCCTTCGATGGTCAGGATTTCCTTGCCATCCGCGCGCGCAGCGGGGTAGACGCAGGAAAGCGTCGGCTCGCCGTTCACCAACACAGTACAAGTGCCACATTCGGCCTCTTCGCAGCCAATCTTGGTGCCGGTCAGTTTCAGGCGTACCCGCAGGGCATCCGCCAGGGTTTCATCGGCGTTGACGGTAAGAGAGTGTTGCTGTCCATTTACTGTTAAAGAGATTTGATTTTCCATAATATTTTCCTTCGAAATACTAGCCACGGAGACACAGAGTCACGGAGTTTCTTCATTGGTTTTCTCTGTGACTCAGTGGCTAACTCACTTATCCTGCTCGCTCCCAGGCGGTGTCGAGCGTGTCTTTCAACAACGTGCCTACCAGATGATAACGATACTCGGAACTGGCACGCATCTTGCTGGTACGGAATTTGACTTCTGCGACCAATGCTTCCAACGCGGCTTTGAAGGTTTCGTCAGTATAAGGCTTGCCTGCTAAGAAGGCTTCGGCTTTGCGAGCCCGGAAGGGAACTGCACCGCCCGGTCCCACAGCGATGCGGATTTGCTTGATGACATCGTCCGCACGCTCCAGCCAGACGGAATTGTTGATGATGGGCAGCGCCACTCCCTGCGGACGCATGATACGCTTGAAACAGGAAGCCTGTCCTGGTTGGATTTGATCCACATAAAAGCCGACGATGATCTCACCACTTTGCAGGGCGGATTTTCCGGGACCGAGGAACAGTTCGGGCATGGGCAGGCGTCGGTTTCCACCCAGACCAGCCACTTCAGCTTGGGCATCCAGGCACATCAAGCCGATGGTTCCGTCAGCGGCGGGCAGGGCATGAGCCACGTTGCCTCCCAGGGTAGCCACGTTGCGCACCTGGGGGCCGCCGACCAGGTCACAGGCTTCGACCAAGGCTCGGGCATGGCTGGCAACCAGCGGGTCGCGTGCGATGCGGGAGAGTGGCACGCCTGCGCCGATGAAGAGACTTCCGTCCCTTAATTCGAGAGCTTTCATCTCCGGGATTTCAGTCAGGTCTACGATTGTATGAACAGGGGAATGACGACCTTGTTGCAGGTCAAGCAGGATGTCCGTCCCGCCGGCAAGGGGAAGCGCCGAGCCGGGAGCGGATGTAAGGGCAGTAACAGCTTCTGTAACGGATGTGGGACGTAAGTATTGCTGCCAAAGGTTCATAGGTGGAACGACCTCCTTCGTAAGGTCGGCGGCACTTTTCGAGGGATGCTCTACAGCCCACGCCGCTGAGGGAAACACTTCCGCAGCGACCACCGAACCAATGGTGATTTTATTGTAGCACTAATTTGTGCTAAATAGACCAAATATTGTAATAATTATACAGTTACTTCTTTCACACCTGCCATTAAGAGACCAAGTTTTTCGGGTGTGGCTTCATCGCGTGGAACGATGTCCATGATCTGGCCTTCGTAGATAACCGCGATGCGGTCGGAAAGCGCCAGGATTTCATCCAGGTCTTCCGAAATCAGCAGGATGGCGACGCCTACTTTGCGCTGTTCGATCAATTGTTGACGGACGTATTCGGTGGCGCCGATGTCAAGACCACGGGTCGGCTGGGCAGCGATAATGACGCGCGGGTGGCGTGAGAGTTCGCGTGCAATCACCACCTTCTGGATGTTGCCGCCCGAAAGGTTCTTGGCAAGTGTTTCCTGCGAAGGCGTCTTGACCTGGAAATTGGAGATCAGTTTTGCGCTGTGTTTTGAGATCTCGCGCAAATTCAGGAAACCGAAGCGCGAGTACGGCGGCTTCTGATGTTCACGCAAAACCATATTCTCAGCTACTGAAAAATCCTTGATCATGCCGTCTTTCATGCGCTCTTCAGGGATATAGGACAACATACGATCAGTCAATTCAACGGGCAGCATGTTAGTGACGTCTCCGCCCTCCAGGCGGACCTTTCCACCCGTGACCTTTCGCAAGCCGGTAATTGCCTCCGCCAATTCGCGCTGACCATTGCCTGAAACACCCGCGAGTTCCAGAATCTCGCCCGAGTGCACATCCAAACTGACGCCGCGCAATCCGGGGGTACCGCGGTCGCTGCCGCAGGAGATATTGTCAAGTTCCAAACGGACTTCGCCGCGCTGCACTTCGCCACGATCAGGCGCAAAGCCGACTTCGCGCCCGACCATCCAATTGGCCAGGTCTTGCTTGGTGGTCTCGGATGTAGGGCGCGTGCCCATCTTACGTCCATCGCGCAACACGCTGACGCGGTTGCTGATCTCGACTACTTCGTGCAATTTATGAGAAATAAAGATAAGTGCATGGCCATCTTTCACCATCTGGTGCATGATGACGAAAAGTTCGTCCACTTCCTGGGGCGTAAGCACTGCGGTCGGTTCGTCCAGGATCAGCAGCGCTGCCCCGCGATACAGGGCTTTGATGATTTCGACGCGCTGCTGCTGTCCCACCGAAAGCTGCCAGATATAAGCAGATGGGTCGATTCTCAAACCGTAGATATCGGCTAATTCGAGGATACGTTTGGAAACATGATCGAGATCGGTAATCAGGCCACGTGTAGATGGCAAGCCCAGCGCCACGTTTTCGGCTACGGTCAAGGTTTGCACCAGCATGAAGTGCTGGTGGATCATACCAATGCCAAGATTGATGGAATCATTGGGCGAATCAATCGTGACTGGCTTGCCATTGATCAGGATTTCCCCTTCATCAGGATGATACAGGCCATAAAGAATCTTCATCAGCGTGCTCTTGCCAGCGCCGTTCTCGCCCAGCAGAGCATGGACTTCGCCAGATTTCACATCGAAATCTACACGGTTATTGGCGAGCACACCTGGGAAGCGCTTGGTAATGCCGCGCATTTCCAGGCTATCAATGCGGGTTTGGCCGGAGGGAAGGATGTTCGCTTCTGCCATCTGGTACCCTTTCTACTCTCTATGGTTGTTTCGTGAGAGGCCTGACGGTCTCGCGATGAAACCGTCAGGCCAAATTTCAATCGTTATTGGCTATTGACCCATATCAATAGTGACCGAGCCGTCGATGATGCCCTTAACAGTGTCATCTGCCAGAGTTTTGACATCTGCGGGTACAGTGAAGTCCGGGTTGTATTCGATCACTTCGCCGCCATTTTCGAGGTTGATGGCGAAGGTTTGGCCACCCAATGTGCCACCATTGATCAAGTCGATCATCTGGGAGAGAATCCCTTCCCAGTGATACACCTGGCTGGCAACCACGATCTTGGGAGCCAGAGAGGTCTGGTTGGACTGCGTGCCGAACCAGAGAACGTTGGCTTCCTCAGCCTTACCGATTGCACCAACCACCATCTGGGCGGTGCCGGTCAGCACATCCGCGCCAGCGGAGATTTGGGTATTGGCAGTCTCTGCAGCCAGGGCTGTGTCAGAGAAAGAGCCAATATATGCAACCTGTACGTTGACATCGGGTGCTGTCGCAGTAACACCGGCTTTGAAACCATCGATGTACAACTTCGCATCACCGGTCTCAATCGGGCCGATCACACCGATTACATTGCTTTTGGTCAGTTTGGCAGCCAATACCCCATTGACATAACCGCCCTCGTCCGCAGCGGCTTCATAGGCGAAAATATTCGGCTGGCCGAAGGTATCCACGGTAGTGCCCCAGGCGAAGCTGGTCTCAGGGAAATCGGGAGCAATTTCCTGCAGGGAGGAACCGTACTGTGAGCCGTGCGCGATCACCAAGTTGTAGCCCTGAGAGGCATAGTCACGGATGGCAGCGGCGGCATCGTCCACAACGAACATATTCTCTGAGTAGACGAAATCGAATTTGTCCGGGCCACCCATCTCTTGCTGAACGCGCAAGAGGGCATCGTACATGCTCTGGCTGAAGGCCAGGTCATTGATGGCGCTGGGCATAACAACCGCTACCCGGAATGGCTCTGCCATCGCAGGTGCTTCAGTAGCGGCGGGCGCTTCAGTCATAGCAGGAGCCTCCGTAGCCGCAGGCGCTTCGGTCATAGCGGGTGCTTCAGTCGCGGCGGGCGCTGCAGGTGCAGGGGCCTGTGTAGCAGGAGTACCACAAGCGCCTACTACCAATGCCACTAAAACGAACAGGACGAACAGGCGTACAGTTTTCTTCATTTTCTTCTCCTTTTCAAGAAATTGATAAGCGTACCTTGCATTTCGGTTCATGTGCATGTGTCTTTTACGCACCTCCTTGAAGATAAAACTTCAGTCTTCTCTTTCAAATGGCTTTGTCAGCGCAGATGGTCCACGCACCCTGGAGACAGAGGCAACCAGCACCAGGATCGTCAACACGTAGGGCATCATGACCGCGATATCGGACGGGATGGGGATACCCAGAACTTGGATCCACAACTGTAAAGAGTTGACCATGCTGAACAACAACGCGCCGCCCAGCACGCCCCACGGACGCCAACCGCCAAAATAGACCAGCGCTACAGCGATGAAACCCAGCCCACTGGTCATATTTTGCTGAAAGACATTTAACAAACCGATGGACAGGGAAGCCCCCGCCACCCCCGACAGGGTCCCGCCCAGCACGATCGTAAAATACCGAACGCCTGCTACCGATACCCCAAGCGAATCGGCTGCCTCGGGGTTTTCGCCCACCGCGTGAATTTTCAAACCCAGGGTGGTCTTGTTCAAGACGAACCAGGCAATTGGGACCAGCAGATAGGCTCCGTAAACCAGCAGGTTATGATTGAAAAAGATTTCGCCCAGACCAGGAATATTACTCAAGAACGGGATAGAAATCTTCGGGAAACCTCGAACAGTCTCAACCGTGCCAAGCATTTTTTGGAATAGCAGATCGCTCAGGCCAACACCGAACAGATAAAAACCGATGCCGCTGATACCCTGTTGGGCTTGCAGGTTGACGGTTACAAAAGCCATTGCCAGTCCCATCAGAGCCCCCACGATCATCGCAACCAGGACAGCCAGTGCCAAATTCCCGGTTACGAACACAATGTAGAATGCGGCAAAAGCGCCCAGGAGCATCTGACCTTCCACGCCCAAGTTGAGCACACCGCTGCGCTGACCGAAGGTCTCACCGATGGCGGCGTACAGATATGGCGTGGCCAGCCGGATACCGGATGCCAGTATGCCTACCAGAACCGTAACGGAGAAGAGACTAGAAATCATGAGTTCACCTCCGTCTGAACGGGGGCGTCGGAACCAGGATTGGGAGGTGAGTCGCCTTCTTTGGCGGCAGCAAGCCTGCGTTTTTGTCTACGGTGGCGCCAGATCTCGCTGCTGACGACGAAGACCACCACTAATCCATTGAGCGCAATCACCAATGCAGACGGTACCTGTACCATGCGCTGCATTTTGTTCGCGCCGACCAGCAGCGCGCCGAACAAAATCGAAGCGGGGATCGACCAGATGGGATGCAACTGTCCGAATAGGGCGGCCACGATCCCGTTAAAACCGGCGTTTCCGGTAAATCCCGAAGCAGAACCATCCGTGATCATACGGTAATTCACGCCATAGACCTGGACCGCGCCTGCCAACCCGGCAAACGCTCCACTCAGCAGCAAGGCCAGCACCACGTAACGCTTGACGTTGATGCCCGCATAGCGCGAGGCGTTCGGGTTTTGTCCCACAGCCCGGATGCGATAGCCCAACACGGTGCGCCACAGCAAGATATAAACCAGGACAGCCAAAACGACCGCGATCAATGCCCCCAGGTGCAAGCGGGTGGGCGTCCAGCGAGGCAGACGAAAGGCGTCGAGAAGGCGGGCAGTCTGGGGAATTTTCGAAGCTAGCTGCGCTTGGGCAGGATCGATCATCGGGCCGCGCAACAGGAAGTTCATGAGCTGGACAGCGATGGCGTTCATCATCACCGTGCTCAAAATTTCATTCACATTGAAATAAGCCTTGAGGAAACCCGGAATACCTCCCCAAATACCTCCGCCGATAAACCCGGCCAACATCGCTAACACGATGACCAGCCAGCCCGGCCAGCTTGTAAATGTCAGCCCAACCCAGGTTGCCAGGATCGCGCCGACGATCATCTGTCCTTCCCCGCCGATGTTGATCACATCCCCGCGGAAGGAGATACAAATCCCCAGGGCAACCAGCAGCAACGGCGTGGCTTTGACCAGGGTCTCTGCAAAGGAATTGGTGCTGCCAAATGCGCCGTCCCACAGGGCAGCATAAGCTTCCAAAGGATTTGCCTTGAGCAATAGCAACATCACCGCGCCAACAGCCAGGGCAGCCAATGTTGCCAAGACTGGCAGCAAAGCATCAAACAAAGTGCTGAGTCGAGACCGCATTGATTACCTCTCCTCCTCAAGGAAAGACAGCAAATAATTTCTCAAATGGTGTTTAACTCCATGCCTGCACAAGACTTAACCGCAAGACCTCATCATCAAAATAGTTCAAGCCGAGTGCCAACGGCACATTCTGCTTGCTATAAAAGGCTATCTGTAATTCTAAGACCGTTTGCCCGGGCTCTTTTTTCAGCATCGTACTTACATTTTCCAAAACCGATTTCGAGCGAATATCTGTAATCGCGAAAGCAATCTTCTGAGAACAATAACGGCTCAATATCTCGCGGATATGAAGTTGCCCGTCAATGCTCTCGATTGGCTCGCGAAGAAACGAAGCTGGAATGAAATTCCTGGCCAGAATGACAGGGTGTTCATCAGCATAGAACAAGCGCTTCAGAGATAACAATTCGTCGCCCGGCTCAATCGCCAGCGTAGCAGCTTCCTTTTCAGTTGCCGCTTTTTTCTCTACAGCTAAAGATTTGATTGTTGGTTTATAACCGTTGGTCTCAATAATGCGTGCAAATTCCCATAAATTCCCCAAATGCGCACTGATCTCCCGAACTCGTACATTGACATAGGTACCGTCCCCTTGTTTCCGTAAGATCAGGCCATTCACAGCCAATTTGGCGAGCACGGTCCGTACTGTTGCCCGGCTCACACCAAATTCACCTGATAACTCACTCTCAGAGGGGATGCGACTCCCAGGGGCATAGGTTCCATCACGGATGCGCTCGCGAAGGAACTCTTCGACCTGTTCTACGATTGACTTCGTCTGAATTAGACTCATATCATATGATGCAGTTGTTAGTGGACAATCGTCTGACGTTTACAGTTATTTTGTACCATAAATCACAAGCAATTACAAGTGTTTTTATGTACCTTTACTCGGATTCAAAGGGTATACCCAGGGCAGCCGGGGGAGAAGGCGCGCATAGCACGTAAGATCTTTACCGCTACACGCCGGGTCCCTTCTGGCATGGAGGCCAGCCAGCGTTGTACCCATTCCGCATTACCGATGTTAACCAGCAACAGAGTCAAGATCATGAGCGGGAATGGCGCCACTTGCAAGACCTGGGAGGGAATGCCTGGCAGGCGGGATTGCAGGACCAATCCCAGCCATTGCAACAAGGCAAACAGATACGCGCCAAAGGCAGCCCGCAATGGACTCCAACCGCCGAAGATGGTAATTGCCAGCGCAATCCAGCCAACTCCGTCCAGGCCAGTTTGCGTGCCCATCCATCCGGCTTTGACATTCAATGTATAGGCTGGTCCAGCGAGTCCGGCAAGCGCACCACCGACAACCGTATAAACATAACGCAAGCGGTTGACGTTCGCGCCGCGCACGAAGGCTGCAGCCGGGCGCTCGCCAATGCCTTGCAACATCAGGCCGGGCCGGGTGCGATAGAGCCATATCCAAGCCAAGATGATGACGATATAACTGAAATACGTGATGATATCCAACCGGAAGAACAACGGTCCAATCAGCGGGATATCCTTCAAGATGGGAATCTGCCAGGTCGGCAGGGTTGGGCCAGGCGCATTCATGTATGGAACACCAAGGAAATAAGCCAGATCACGGGCAGCCAGCGCCAGTACAAACCCAATCGCTACCTGCGACTGGTGAAGCGTGATACTGCCAAATGCAACGATAAAGGCCACCAACGCGCCTATCAGCATTCCGGCCAGGAACCCCAACAGCAAGCTTCCGCTTAAGTAAGCGGCGGTAAAGCCACCCATGGCCGAGAGCAGGATGCTCCCGTTCAAGGAAAGGTTGATGATCCCAGCCCGTTCAGTAATGGTCTCACCGATTACGGCAAACAAAACTGGGGCGGCAACAGCCAGAACTCCTGCCAAACCGATCAATGTGTTACTGTCCATAATGGCTCCTAAACCTTTCTCAAGAATCGCTCGCGCACACCCTGGCCGAGCAACACCATCAATACAAGCAGATCTTGCAACACACCCGCAAAAGATGAATCCATTTTGTAGACAATCTGTAATTGGACGCTACCGACATTGAGCGCCGCGAAGAAAAATGCAATTGGAATAACCCAGATCGCCTGATAATTGATCAGCATCGCCACCAGCAGACCGAGGAACCCATATCCGTTCGATATGTTGGGTAACAAGCGATGATAGACAGCCGTTACCTGGATTGCGCCAGCCAGCCCGGTGAATGCGCCGCACAGAAGAAATGAGAACATGCTGTATTGCCAGGTTGGAACACCCAGCAGATAGGCCGCTTTCATGTTCTTACCAACGGCTTTCAAGCGTAGCCCAAAGTACGTTCCGCGCAACAGCAGGTAAACAGCTACCACCACAGCGATGGAAATTCCCAGTGCCCAGGGACTCAATCCGGTGCCCGGCAAAGTTGGCAACCAGAGTTTTTCATCAAAGGGTTGTGTGCCTGACATCGATCCCACGCCCGGGCGTTTCCACGGTCCGAAAACCAGGTAAATCGTCAGCGCAGTTGCGACAAAATTAAGTCCCAGGCCGCCGAAGATTTCATTCACACCCCCGAAGGTCTTCAACGCGCCAGCCAAAGCCGCCCATAGCGCGCCGCCAAGCATTCCCCAAAAAATACCCAGAAAGATAATCAACGCGGGGGACAGGCTGGTATCCTGGAGCAGGCGTAACATCCACGTAGCGAAAATAGCGCCCAGCACCATCTGCCCTTCCACACCGATGTTCCACAGCCCGGCCGCAAATGTGATCAACACGCCTGCGGTCGTCAACAACAACGGCGACCAGGTAATCAGCACAGTCATCAGGTTTTTTGACGTGCCAAAGGCCCCGCTCAGGATGCTTCCATAGGCTTTGAGCGGTGGCGCCCCTGCGGCGATCAGAATAAGCGTAGTGATCAACAGCGACAAGGCGAGCGCGCCGATTTGAAATCCAATGTTAATCCAAAAGTTCTTTTTCATACGCTCTTCCCCGATTTTAGATTTGTCCAACCCACACCACCAATCAATTCCCCAAGCTTCTCTGTGGTCAAGGACTCGACATCCAGCGGCGGCGTCACCTCGCCGCTAAAAAATACCAGGACGCGATCGCTATATTGCAGAATCTCTTCCAAGTCGGCCGAAATAAATAGGATAGATGTCCCCTGCTGGCAACGTTCCTTGAGCTTGCCCCAGATATAAATAGCGGATTCGATATCCAGGCCGCGCGTGGGGTGCTCCAGTAGGAGCAAGGAAAGCGGGGTACGAAGCAAAGCCAGCAAGGCACGCTGTTGGTTACCACCTGAAAGCGACTCGACCGTACTCACAGGCATACCGCGAATATTGAAGGATTTTATGCGCTCTTCTGCGAGTTGCGTACCCTTATCCCGATCAATGAACAGCCCATGTGTTTCTTCAGCCAGCACGAAGTGTTCGGTCAAACTCAAACCGGGAACCAGACCTTCTTCCATGCGCGAAGCGGGCACAAATGACACGCCATCTCGTTTGAATGCATGATACGACTTGCCCGTCAGGTCATGATCGTTGACCACCACTCTTCCATTGACCGGACGCAGTAGACCGGAACAAGCACGAATAAACGGTCCCTGTCCACTACCAGCCATACCTGCCAGACCGATCACCTCACCGGCACAAACGTCAAGATTAATCTCGGAAAGGCGTAAGCGCACATCTTCAACTGCCAGGTCGTGCAACTCAAGTACCTTTGCTCCCGGCTTTAAAGGATGCCGTACGCCTAAGGTAATCTCCTTGCCGAACATCATCTCTACCAGTTTCTTTGCACTGAAAGGCGCTTCTGTTTCGCCAACCATTTTTCCGGCTCGCAGCACGGCCACTTTATGACACAACACTTCAACATCTTCCAGCTTGTGAGAAACGAAGATGATCGTCTTCCCCTGCGCGGCGAGTTTACGAAGCGTTTCGAAGAGTTTCTCTTTTTGGCTGGCGCTGATGCCAGTGGTAGGCTCATCCAAAATCAGGACACGTGCGCCCAACCAGAGTAAGCGCAAGATTTCCAATTGCTGACGCTCGCCAACGGTTAGCGAATCGACATAGACTTCGGGATCGAGGGAAAAGTCAAATTGAACAGCCAGATCATGGATATCTCGTGCAACAGCCTGCCGATTCGGAAAGAGACCGCCACTACGTCCGAGCAAAAAATTATCGATCAAACGCATGGGCGGGAAATCCAGCGGATCCTGATGCAACATTCCCACTCCAAATTTGATCGCATCCGCCGGAGAATTGATGACAACGGGTTTGCTGTCCAGCAGAATTTCACCCTCGCTAGCCTGGATAAACCCGGAGAGGACTTTCATCAGGGTGCTTTTGCCAGCGCCGTTCTCTCCCAGGATGCCCTGGATCGTTCCAG
This sequence comes from uncultured Chloroflexia bacterium, assembly GCA_963785535.1. Taxonomy (GTDB): domain Bacteria; phylum Chloroflexota; class Anaerolineae; order Anaerolineales; family Villigracilaceae; genus JAABUE01. Next base: position 220,262 of record CAWAVQ010000011.1, read on the forward strand.
CAGGGATCGTAAGTGTGATGTTGTCATTGGCGTGGTTCGTGCCAAAGTATTTGTGAATGCCGCGCAGCTCAACCTTCATCGGCTTGTCCTTTTCTCGCTTACATTATTAGAAAACGGGGGAAGGCATACGCCCTCCCCCGTAAGTAACGAAGAGGCTACTGGGAAACGCTCTGACCTTCCATGCCTTCAAGCAATTGGGGCAGGTACCAGATCTGCTGATCGGTGGCAGCCTCGCCATCGGCGAGATACGCTGTACCGTCTTGCAGGTTGATCGGGCCCGTCCACAGGTCCAGTCCACCAGCCAATTCGCTGATGAATTGATCCAGGTTAGAAGAGGCTTCAGTGCTCAGGCCATTGCCTTTCGTGAATCCGATTGCACTGGTATCCGGATTGTTGATGTCTGCCCAATCCGGGCCGTTCCACTGGAAGCCTTCCTGCCAGGTGCCGTCGATGGCGGTCTGGAAGGTAGAAAGGTAAGCGGGACCCCAGTTGAAGTACGGGACACCCAGGCAGATATCGGGAGCCACGTTGCAGTTGTCTTTATAGTCGTAGGCAAGCGCATAGGTATCCTTGCCGGCATCGTGCATCTTCTTGGCCTCGACCAGGGCTTCGGTAGTATCGATGCCCGAGATAACCACATCAAAACCGCTGTTGAAGAAATCATCAGCAACCTGAGTGGGGTCAGAGGTCACACCGGGGATGTTGAACCAGAAGCCAATCCAGGTAACCTTGAAGGTCAAATCAGCGGCATTGTTGCCCAAGATATTGGTCCAGCAATACTTCGCACCCAAATAAGCCGATGACGCCAGGCGGCGGGTTTCATCGTTGATCAATGGGCCAAGGTAACCGATTTGACCGCTCTTAGTGGTCAGGGCGGCAGAACAACCGGCCATCATCTTGCCGTATTCCATGCGGCCCATGATATCGATCTGGTTGGGTGAAGCCTGATAGTTTTCACCGTCTTTCCAGGTCCAGTCCATGGATGGGCCAACAACATAGATATCAGGATTCGCCTTGGCAAAGTTCAAGGCTTCATCTTTCATATCATCCGAGTTGAAGACAATCAACTTGGCGCCCTGTGAAACCAGTTGTTCAGCTAACTGGGAAGCGGTTTGGCCAGGGTAGGAAGGTGAGCCAGAGTAGACATTTTCGAGATAGAGCATCTTCGAATTGGGAATATTCTGCTCAATGTAGAGTCCGGCATCATAGTGAGCCTGGCTCCAACCCTGATCATTATGCGCACCAACTAATAGCATCCCGAACACAAATTGTTCAGCGGGGGCTTCGGTGGCAGCAGGCGCTTCAGTGGCTGCGGGGGCAGCAGGTTCAGCAGGTTCGGCGGGTTCAGCAGACGCGGCGGGCTCGGCAGATTCGGCAGGTTCTGCCTGACCACACGCTGAGGCGATCATCACAAACGCCAGTGCAAGAGTCAAAACACGTAATAGTGTTTGGCGATTCATTCGTTTACTCCTCCAAATATTGGAATATTGTTAGTTTAGATTGTTATTTTCATGAACGTAATTATGGGTCAGGCAAACCTCCTTTCAAAAAATATCTGGACAATACTCGCTATTCTACTTGCAAGACACATTTTCAACACCCTATTGTGTCTTAAAACACTTTTTACCACAAGTCACAATTCTCATGGGTTACACACGAATAATGTCTTAGCTTCCCTGACAGCCGCGTCCTTTTCCGTTGACAAGGGAGTCTCTCTCTCGATCCGCTCCCATAAGCGGCACAACAACGGGCCGACATAACTCTTCGAAACCTTGTACGACGCATTGGAATAATCCAACGCTTTCTGCCACCTACCCGCATGAGCATAGCCTTCCACAAAGACGAAATCGCTCAAGCGGATCATTGGGATAATCGTCCAGCTTGAAGGCCTTATCGCCCAGGTTAGTCACTTGCGTCCAGTCTCCTATCTGGCGCGCCAGGTCTGCCCGTTCGAAATAATAACACCAATTATGCGCTGGTTCCGGGCCATAAATCTTTGGCATGCGCGCAACTGACCGGTCCAAAATTGGAGTGGTCGTAGACAAATGCGCAGCGTCACGCAATAGGGTTTCATCGGGGATCAGGTGGTTATACGGATCGATCTGCGGGTCGAGCAACCGCAGGCAGCCCGGTGGCGCATAATAAAAAGCCACCACTTGCGAGGTATCGCCCTCGAACTGCCCGGCCAGATAATCGTAAATTACGGGCTTTCCTGGCTCCAGACTTGCCAGCGCGCCGCCCAACCGGTTGGTAGGATAGAAGAGCACATAGTCCACAGTATCAGTGTGGTTATCAGGCGCGTAGATCCAATTCAGGGCCGCACCCAGCGAATTATCGGCGTAGAAAGCTAGTTCCTCGTTCATCATCACAATCGTACCCGTTGCCAGTCCCGGCGCGCGCCAGGTCATCTGCCAGAACAAGTTCTTCTGCGCGTTCCAATCGCGGCGAAAATCGTTCGACCACTGGAACTGTCGTCCCGCTGCCAGGGAGACGAACACTGCCAGCAGAATCCAATCCAGACAATTCGGCAACAACGAAAACAGACCGGCTAACAGCAGACTAACGCCCAGCATGAACGACAGGGTAGCACGGTTAGCCGGATAGCCCAAGGAGACCGGCACGCCCGTCAGCCAGAAGGGCCAGCCTGCTACCAGCAGGATAAAGACACCCAACCCCATGGCCCAGAAGGCATCTCTGTTCGCGCTTCTTTCACCGCCCAGGGCCTGCTTCCAGAACAAAGCAGCGATGACGAGCCCATATGTGACCAGTGTCACCGCTCCGTACACCAGCGTGGTGCGCGGACCATCGGTCGCCAGGTCGGGGATGCGGAAGACCTGTGCCCAGGCCGCTACCGTGACCTTCCACAGGCTGGAGGGGATGGTGGTCAGCAAATTGAACGGGGTCGATACGGCTTGCCCACCGCCGATCTCGTAGATCTGATTGTTGAAAATGAATAAACGGGACAAAACCGCAGCCACAAACACAGCCAGGTAAGGCGCCCACAGCCCCAACGTCCGGCGTAGACGCGCACGAAAGTCGAGACTCCGTCTCACGGAGTGAAGTCCAAATGACGGCCGGCCGCATCAATTCCAGCACGAAGAAATATTCGAGCATCCACAGGTTCAGGGCGGAGAAAAGCATCCCGAAGCCCGTTTTGAGCCAGTAGCGTCCACGCGCGGCGCGTAGCATCAAATAATATGAGAAGAGGAAAAAATTGAGAACGATGAAGAAATGACTGTAAAGGTATGCCCCCGATTGTTGGTTGAAGCCAGGATAGAGCAAGAAAAGTAGAGCGGTTCCAAGCGCGAGACGCGGCCTTTTGGGAAATAGTTCCCGCACGATAGCCCAGACCAACACCCCCGTCAGCCAACGCCAGATCAGCGCGAAGACTTGCCAGTAAATCGGAACCTGCGGGAAAAGCCGTGTGGTGAGTTGGTAGAGCAGGCCCCAGACCGGGCGATTGGTGGAGAAATAACGCATCATCGCCTCTGTCCCCAACTGGTAACGGATCCACGACATGGGCAGATCGTCCCAGTAAAAACCGAGTTGTGGCAACAACAGGCCATAGGCAAGGACTGCTACAAACCCCAACACCAGCGGCGGGGAAGTGAGGGATGATGAAAGGCGTTTCATTATTCAGTCTGACTGGTCCGGGTCGTCTCACAAGTCTAACAGGTCAAAATTTCGCGCGAAATGACCTGTTAGACTTTTTAGACAATTTAGACTTGCAAGACTACTAAGGCACAATCCACGTACCGGTCTCACCCTTAAGGGCGCGACCGATGTTTTCGGGGTTCGTGATGAGGGCTTGTTTGCCGCCATTTTCCAGGAACCAGATGATGGCCTGGATCTTGGGCGCCATCGAGCCTTTGGCGAAATGAACACCCTCAGCCAGATACCCTTTTGCCTCAGCCAGAGTCATTTTATCAAGCCATTTTTCATTAGGCTTGCCAAAGTTAAGCGCGACTTTTTCGACAGCCGTCGAGATAACAAACAAGTCAGCTTTGATCTTCTGCGCCAGCAGGCTGGAAGCAAAATCTTTGTCAATCACTGCCGCAGTGCCACGATAGTTACCGTCACCGGGATCAATGACCGGAATACCACCGCCGCCGACTGTAATCGTGATGATGCCGCGCTCTAGCAAGGTTTCGACGGTCTCAAGTTCGACGATTTCCTTTGGAAGCGGCGAGGCCACTACCCGACGCCAGCCGCGTCCCGCATCCTCGACCACAGTCCAATCCTGCTCCTGTTTGCGGCGCATGGCTTCAGGCTCGTCCATGAACCCGCCAATTGGCTTGGTGGGATTCTTGAAGGCTGGATCATCCTTGTCCACCAGCACCTGGGTGATGACTGTGACCACTTTCTTCTTGACACCACGCTGGTACAACTCATTCTGTAAGTTTTGCTGGAGAGCATAACCGATGGCGCCCTGGGTATCCGCACCGCAGACGTCTAACGCGACCTCATGCATACCCTCCACTTTAGCCGCGATCTCCGAGCGGCGCAGGATGAAACCGACCTGCGGCCCGTTCCCGTGACCGATGGCCACGTCCCAGCCCTGCTCGATCATATCGGCAATGTGGAATGTGGTTTCTTTGGCAGCCTGATACTGGTCTTCGACAGTTTGGTGTGCTTTATCTTTAATGAGTGAATTGCCACCAATGGCAACTACCGCTAATTTACGCTCAGCCATTATGACCTCATCGTCAAGGCCATGACGGCCTTCTGGGCATGCAGGCGGTTCTCAGCCTGGTCGAATACAACCGAGTTGGGGCCGTCCATCACTTCGCTGGTGACTTCGATGTCACGGTCAGCGGGCAACGGATGCATGTAAACGGCATCGTCCTTGGCCTTGCTCATCAGTTCGGAATTGGTAATCCAATGCTTGTACTGGTCCTGAATGCGCTTGCCTTCTTCTGGATCATCTGTGACCAGCAGTGGACCCCAGGATTTGGCATAGACCACATCCGCATCTTCTACGGCTTTTTGCATGCCATCCTTATCGCTGATGACTTCGAAGCCGGTGTGATACTTGCGGGCCTGTTCCTGTGCCTGTTCCATGATGTCGGGCATCAGTTTAAACTCCGGCGGGTGCGCTAATACAACGTCCATGCCAAAACGCGGCATTTGCAGGATCAGTGATTGCGGCACAGAAATGGGTTTCAAATAGGAAGAAGCATATGCCCAGGAAACAACCATTTTCTTCTTGCGCAGGTCGCGGCCTTTCTTTTCCATGATGGTCATCAGGTCGGCCAGACACTGGTGCGGATGATAAATTTCGCACTGCATATTGAGCACCGGCACGCGCGAAGCTTCAGCCACCAGGTTGAGATAGCGATTGCCCGTTCCCCAGGTCACATGGCGGATGGCGATGCCGTCAAAATAGCGGCCAAAGATCTCGCCAAGTTCTTTCTCGGTATCACCGTGAGAAATCTGCGTGGTCTTACTGTCGATGAAGGCAGCGTGACCGCCTAACTGGGCCATACCGGCTTCAAACGAACCACGTGTACGCGTGCTGCTGAAGAAGAACAACATCGCCAGCACCTTGTCACGCAGATAGGCATGCGGCTCGCCCAGAGCGCGCTTGCGCTTCAGGTCCCAGGCCACATCCAAAACAGTTTCGACTTCTTCCTTCGAGAAGTCCAGATCACCGATCAAGTCTCGGTTTCTTAAATCAGTTTGCATGTTTAGTCTCCTGGTCTAAGCAGTCTGATTGGTCTAACAGGTCCAGTTCGTCATTGCTGACTTGTCAGACCAGTTAGACCATCTAGACAGATTAGACTAATTTATTCCATTTTTCCTAATACCAGCGCCAGCAACGCCATGCGCATGACAACACCATTGAAGGCTTCCTGCCAGTAGCGTGACCAGCGAGTGATGTCCACATTGGGGGGAACCTCATCCATACGCGGCAGCGAGTGCAACAGGATGGCGTCAGATTTGGCCTTGTTTTTGAGCAGATCCAGTGTGATCTTGTAGTTATCGGGCGTCGTGGGCAGTTCGCCGGAGCGCTCATCACGTGACTTGGTGTAGTCAGGCTGGACGGTCGGCTCGACCAGAATCACATCCGCATCGCCAATCACGTCGCCAACATGCTCGGCAAAATCGTAATTAAGTCCCATAGTAGTGAAGTCTTCTTTGTAATTTTCGGGCATTTCCATGCCGGGAGGCGCCACAAAGGTGATCGGGCAATCGAACTGTGTCAAAGCATGACCCAGCGAGTGCATGGTGCGCATACGCATATCGCCAACAGCCACCCAGCGCAAACCATCGATGGTACCTTTTTCGGTCAGCACCGTATAGAGATCGGTCAGGATTTGGGTCGGGTGCTCGCCCCAGCCGTCGCCACCGTTAATGATGGGGATCGAGGCCCATTTGGCTGCTTCGTGCGGCGCACCTTGCTGGAAGTGGCGCATAACGATCACGTCGCCATAGAACTCCAGCATCTTGACGGTATCTTTGATCGATTCCTGGTAAAAGTCACCGGCACGGGTCATCTTGGCATCCGCAAAACCGGTCACGTGACCGCCCAGGCGGTGCATACCGGCTTCGTGCGCCAGACGGGTGCGGGTGGAGGGTTGATAGAAAGCCGTTACCAACGTTTTCTCAGCCAGAAGATCGCTATTGCGACGACTGCGAGCAATCGGCTCCATTTCATCGGCTACTTCAAATACATGAAAGAACTCGTTTCGTTCGAATTCCTTGAGTGACAAAATGTCACGACCTGCAAAACTACGCATTTCTTACCTCCAGAAAATTTTGTTTGATATTTTTTTCAGTAACAATGATCTGCACATCATGTGCAGCCATTGGAAACTGCCTAGACACTCCCAATCCGCCGGATGACGTGGAAGTTGAAATACCCGGGAATGAAGTTACTGACCGAGTAATCCACAACACTGCTATCGGAGATATAAAGCTGGGAGGTAAACTGTAGCAAGACATCCTCGCGCTGGATCTCAAGCACACGGGCCACATCCGCCGTGGCGCCAATGGCGCTGATCGCCGCTCGCGAGGTGGTCAATGGGGTGCCGCGGGCAACCAAAAAGTCCAGGACCGAACCGTTGAAATTCTTCGGTAAATCTTCCGGGGTGAGGAACTCCTCGGGCAGCGTGTCCACCAGATAGGCCACCGGACGTCCATCTGCGCGGATCACACGCCGGATGCTGACCAGACGGGAAGCCAACGGCAGTTTGAGCCCTTCCGCCAACTCCTGGTCAGCATAAACCCGGTCAACGTGCAGATCGCTGACGGTGACCGCCAAATTCAAGCGGCGGGCAATGGTCTCCACACTCTCCAACACTTCCAGGCCACTATCCAACACAGGCACCTGCCCAACCACAAACGTGCCCGCTCCCTGGCGACGACGGATCAAACCCTGCGTCTCAAAGGTGCGCATGGCTTCACGCAAAGTGGCACGTGAAACGCCCAATGTCTTGGCCAGTTGCGGTTCGGAGGGTAAACGATCGCCCGCCGGAGTGCCCGCGATCAAGACTGAAAGTTCCGACTGCAAGCGTTGAAAAGGGAAATTCGCCATGTCTACTCCACCACCGGAATCAATTCGAAATGATTTACATCCACCAGCCCCTTGTCCGAAATCCGCAACTCAGGGATAACCACCAGCGCCAGCAAACTCAATTGCATGTTCGGGTTATTGAGCGTGCAACCGCAAGCGCGGAAGCCCTCCAGGACCGCAGCCGCCTTTTGCGCGACCACACTGGCCCGTTCGGTGGACATCAAGCCCGCGATCTGCAACTCGACCCGACCGATCACCTGGCCATCCTTGACCACCACCTGTCCCCCACCGCAACTCGCCAGGTTGTTAGCTGCTTCCGCCATATTGGTCTCGTCCGTGCCGACCACGATCATATGATGGCTATCGTGCGCTACCGTAGAAGCCATGGCGCATTTTCCTGTGAAGCCAAATCCGCTCACCAAACCGACCGTCACACCACCCGTGCCGCGGTGTCGTTCCACCAAGGCGATCTTGGCGATGTCACGTTCTGTGTCCGGGTGGACTTCCCCAGCATTGGTGGTGACGGACAGCTTCAGGTGACGGGTGGGTGCCTGGTTCTCGATCACACCGATGACGTTCGCAGTATATTCAGACCCGTGGCCTGTTCCCGTTTTCAGGGCAAAATCTTCAACTGTCAGCGGATTCCGCAAATGCACCGATTGCTTGACCCAATCAGGATATTCCACGACCGGCAACTCCATGGTCCACTGACCATCTTCCGCGATGACCTGTCCTTTGGCCACCACCAGTTCCGCATGGAAATCGGGTAAATCCTTGACCAGCACCACATCCGCCCAACGACCGGGCGCGATCATACCCATTTCGCGCGTCAGGCCGAAATGCTCGGCCGTGTTGATGGTACACATCTGGATAGCGGTCATGGGTTCCAGCCCCTGCGAAATGGCGTAACGCAACACGCGGTCCATGTGACCGTCTTGCGTCAGGGTCTGGGCGTGCAAATCGTCCGTACACAATAAGAAGCGGTGTGGATCGAGGCCCTGCTCAGTGATGGCTTTGACTTGCTTTTCCACATCCAGCCAGGCCGAGCCATAACGCAACATGGCCTTCATGCCCTGACGAACGCGTGCCACCGCATCTTCGGCACGCGTGCCTTCGTGGTCGTCTTCGATGCCACCCGCCACGTAACCATGGAAAGGCAGCCCCAGATCAGGTGAAGGATAATGCCCGCCGATGACCTTGCCGGCTGCGTGCGTGGCAGCCAGTTCGGCCAGGATTTTCTCATCGCCGTTGAACACGCCGGGAAAACTCATCATTTCGCCCAGGCCGATGATCCCATCCCAGGTCATGGCTTCCGCCACATCCTCGGGACCGATCGCAGCGCCCGGCGTCTCCAGTCCCGGCGCAGACGGCACGCAGGAAGGCATCTGCACCCAGACGTGAATGGGTTGCTGCTGCGCTTCGTCCACCATTAGTTTGACGCCCTTCATACCGAAAACGTTGGCGATCTCGTGCGGGTCCACGAACAGGCCGGTCGAGCCGCGCGGCGCAACCGCGCGCACGAACTCGGTCACGGTGACCATGCCGGATTCGATGTGCATGTGTCCATCCAGCAGGCCAGGGACGAGATAGCGGCCATTAGCTTCGATGATCTTTGTCTCTGACCCGATGCAATGGGATGCGTCCTCGCCCACATAGGCAATATGACCATCTACGATCGCGATATCCGTATCGGGGATGATTTCCCCGGATTGCACGCTGACCCATTGTCCCTTGCGGATAACGAGGTCGGCAGGCTTTCGTCCCATAGCCACGTCAACCAGGCTACGGGTGAGTTCGACAGATGACGGCATTTAACCTCCTAAAGGTTACACAGTTGCACTTTTTCTAACCGCCAAGCCACGAAGAACGCCAAGATTTTCTCTATGACGCCAAGGTCTCTTGGCGATTTTGGAAATTCCCTTGGCGAACTTGGCTCCTTGGCGGTTCAAGTGCGTAAGTCCTATTTCTATAAGTTTCTGCTTTGCGCCATGACCAAAAACGCCAGCCAGGCACTGATGAAGACCGGTGGCAGCACCAGCAATAGAGCTAGCCTGAACCGGTTCTTTTTTACATAATAAGCCGCGCCCAGAATGCATACAGGCAGCAACATCCCAAACCAGCGGATAGCCGGGTAACCGCTCAAATACCAGGCCGGTGGCGTGAAGAAGAGCGCAGCTGCTACCAATAAAGCGGGGCGCTTCACCAGGATTCCCGTCACCGCAAGCAGCAACGAGGTGATGATGAATGGCCAGCCAAAGATGATTTGAGCGAGCATTGCAGCATCCTAGAGGGCGCCCACGGAAAAGTCTATGGGAACCTGATCACATCGATAAACCGTAACGTGTCTTTACCGGTGTTGCGAAAGCGATGGTTTTCCTGCGCGGGGATGAAGACGACCGAACCTTTCTTGAGTTTGGCGGTACCTTCGTCCGTTTCGATTTTGCCGCGGCCCTTCAGCACAAAAGCTTCGTGCTCGTTCTCGTGCTGGTGGAAGGGTGACTCTTTTCCAGGTTCGAGTTCAAAGACGCGCATTGCGAAGTTCGTTGCACCCTGCGAAGCATTGATCACCCAGCGCACAGTCAGTCCATCTACGCCGCCCCGTTCGGACGGGACTTCACGATAATCCTTGACGTACATGGGGACCTCCTTTCGAGTACCCGGACAATATAATAATGATGGGTGAAGATATTGCAAGCAAAAGGATATTTCACCAATCAAAATCACTTTACTCGGGCACGAGGTGAAGAACTGTTGTTTATATCATTACCATTGGTCCTGAGCGGAGGGCGAAGCCCGCAGTCGAAGGGCGCTGGAGCAAATCTCGCACCTATAAACGTAAAATTTTCACATGCCTGCCCTTCGACTTCGTTTCACTCCGCTCAGGGACAATAATAACTAAGACAATAGCCGTTTCGCCGCTTGATTGTGCTTCTCGACCTGTTTCCGCTCATCGAGCGTGACCACGCGTCCTTCGCGGACCACGAACCTGCCGCCGACTACGGTGTAATCCACGCGGACGGGTTGACAGAAGACCACGGCCGAGACCGGGTCGTGCACCGCGCCGCCCGAATATTCCAGGCGGTGGGTGTCGACGGCGAAGAAGTCAGCGCATTTGCCAACTTCGAGCGAGCCGATGTCGCTGCGACCTAATACGGCCGCCCCGCCGCGCGTGCCGAGATAGAGCGCTTCGCGAGCGGTCATCAGTTTGCGCTTGGGATCGTTGGAGAGCGAGTAGCCAGTGATGCCCTCCTTGACGCGCGAGAGCAGAAACGCCTGACGGACTTCGGCCAGCAGGGACGAACCGTCGTTGGAGGCCGAGCCGTCCACGCCCAGGCCGACGTTGACACCCGCGGCACGGTACTGTTTGATCGGCGCGATGCCGGAGGCCAGGCGCATGTTCGATGAAGGACAGTGCGCCACGCCACATTTGTGCTTTGCAAAGACGCCGATCTCCTCATCGTTGACCCAGACAGCATGCGCGAACCAGACATCCTCGCCAACCCAGTCGACTGCCTGCATGTACCCGACCGGGCGATGGCCGAACATGTCCAGGCAGAATTGCTCTTCGTCTTCGGTCTCGGCCAGATGGGTGTGCAGGTGCACGCCGTACTCGCGCGCCAACTTGGCAGACTCACGCATCAGGTCTGATGTAACCGAGAAGGGCGAGCAGGGCGCTAAGACGACTTGGGTGAACGCGCCAGGATTTGCGTCATGATAGGTTTCGATCAGACGCTGGGAATCTTTGAGAATAGCTTCTTCGGTATCGACCACGCTATCGGGCGGCAGACCGCCGTCTTTTTCGCTCAGGGACATCGAGCCGCGCGAGGCCTGGAGCCGCAGCCCGGTCTCTTTGGCGGCGGCAATTTCATCGTCCAGTTTTGAACCGTTGGGGAACAGGTACAGGTGGTCGGAAGCAGTCGTGCAGCCGGATAAAGCCAGTTCGGTCAGAGCGGTCTGGGTCGAAATGAAAATGTCGTCCGGCGTGAGACGGGCCCAGATGGGATAGAGTGTCTTGAGCCAGTTGAACAGATTGGCGTCCTGGGCGGGCGGGACCACGCGCGTCAGGGTCTGGTAGAAGTGATGGTGCGTGTTGACCAGCCCGGGCAACAACACGTGCCCGCTCAGGTCGAGGACTTCGTCGGCTTCTTGCTCTATGTCGCCCTGAGCATGCCTGTCCCCGCCAGGGGATCGAAGGGCAGCTGATCCAAGGATCTCATCGGTTGTACCTACCTGCTCGATGAAGCCATCCCGCACAAAAAGACCACCATCCGGGATTTCCCGCTGGCGGTCGTCCATGGTGACGATATAGGCGTGTTTAATCAGAAGGGTGGGCATGGGTAGTTAGATGGTCCGCTAGTTTAGGTAGTTGGATAGTTTCTTAGCAGGGTCATCAGACAAGTCCTATCCGAACCACTAAACTACGAAACTATGCAATCAATGAACTACTAAACTAACCGGAAAATTTGTCTGACAACTTGTTGAATATAGTTTAGCAAAGATTGGGGAGGATGTCAATTATTTGCAGAATAAACTTTAGCACACACTTAGTGACAACGATGCAGATGAGAAAGGTGATGAAAATCATAATTGAATTTTGTCTAAATAAATGTAAGATATTAATAAATCGTAACATATATTGTTTTCTTTCGTCATGTATAGTAGACAGAAATACGGGAATATAAATCAGATTACCTTTAGCGATAACTCTTCAAGATAAGTTCAACTTCATACCGCCTAAAGGGATTTTGGTTAGATCAGGAGGTGCCCATCTAAATAACGAACGTTTTCTATTCAAATTTAGTTATCTCCTTGATTTCAATCAAGGGAGGAGGATGCAATATGTCTGGCAAACGAGTGTTATTCGCAACCTTCATCGCAGCCCTGGGGGTCATGATTCTGTTTTCTGTCGCAGCCGCACAAGGAACGGCCCCGTCATCGGAAGAACAATTGGGAAAGCTCATATTCTTCGATGAGAATCTCTCTGTCAACGGCAACCTGTCCTGTGCGGGTTGCCACGCTCCTGATGCAGGCTGGACCGGCCCGCTTTCGGATATAAATGCCCATGGAGCGGTCTATGAGGGTTCCATCTTAGGGAGATTCGGGAACCGCAAGCCCCCCAGCGCGGCTTATGCAACCCTGAGTCCGGTTTTTTACATGGACAAAAAAGGGCTCTTCATAGGCGGCAACTTCTGGGATGGGCGCGCCACGGGTGAGAAGCTGGGCAACCCGGCTGCCGATCAAGCCCAAGGCCCGTTCCTGAATCCGCTCGAACAAGCATTAGGCGAACCTGCTGACGTGGTTGAACGGGTCTGCGCGGCGGCCTATGGGGACCTTTTCAGGGAGGTCTGGGGAGCAGAGGCCTGTGATCCAGCTAATGTAAACAAGGCCTATGACGATATCGCATTATCGATTGCTGCGTATGAGGCCTCGCCGGATGTGAATGCCTTTACGTCAAAATACGATTACACTTTCACGGGGCAGGCTAAACTGAGCAAATTGGAACAAAAAGGGTTTGCGCTGTTCCAGGGCAAAGGCAAGTGCAAGTTATGCCATATCAGCGGCGGCCAACAAGCGCTCTTCACCGACTTTACCTACGATAATCTGGGCATTCCTAAGAACCCTGAAAATCCATTCTATGACGAACTGGCCTTCAATCCGCTTGGTGAGAACTGGATCGATCTGGGCCTGGGCGGCTTCCTGGAAACCAGACCAGATTATGCAGAATTTGCCGACGACAACATGGGCATGCAAAAAGTCCCCACCCTGCGCAATGTAGGGAAAGGCTCTTGTGAAGCAGAACCCACCAATCCTGATTGTATTGTCAAGGCTTACGGGCACAACGGTTACTTCAAGTCACTGGCAGAGATCGTACACTTCTACAACACCAGGGATGTCTTAGCTGGTTGTGAGGAAGTTGCCGTTCCAGAAGAGGGTGTAAATTGCTGGCCGGCGCCGGAATATGCCGATACCGTCAACAGGGACGAACTTGGCGATCTGGGCTTGACGCCGGAGGAAGAGGCCGACCTCGTGGCCTTCTTGAGAACCTTAAGTGACGGATACCAACCCTAAGATTGCTTGGTGATTAAAAATCGGGCGGCCTGTGCCGCCCGATTTTGATTCAATGGCTTGTTCATTGTGAGCAAAGATTGGGGAGGATGTTAATTAGAAGAATGGTAAAGTTTGAATGTATACTTGGTGAAAGAGCGAATTCGAGGAATTATGGCAATTACCACACAAAATGAAATCTGGAAAATCATAAAAGCCGAACTTGCACGGGATGAGTGGATTCCTTTGCAGAATATTTATTCGCTTATTGAAATGAATTTAACGCTCAAAGTGGATGATTTTTTACCATCTGCCCCCACAATTAGTGAACCCAGGTGGATGAGAAATGTAAGAAACGTACTTCAGCACAGAAAAATCAATGGAGACATTGCCTGGGACCGAAACGGAAAATATATGATACCGTCATCAGACATTTCTGTTGCGGATGATAGTATCGTTATTTATGAGCAGTCAAAGCCAAAATATACTATTTCCGAAGAAAGATTTAGGGCCATCCAGACAACACGAGAGCAAATTGGATTGGCAGGAGAAAATTGGGTGGTTGAATACGAAAAGCAGGAACTCAGTAATAGAGGGCATACTGATTTAGTTGTAAACGTCAAAAGAATTGCCGAGACAAATATTGCAGCTGGGTATGATGTATTATCCTTCGAAGATGAAAAAACAGAAAAATTTATAGAAGTGAAAACCACTGCATTAAGTCGATTGGAGTTTTATCTGAGTTCGAATGAATTAGATGTAGCAAGAGAATTCAGGCAACAATACTGGTTATACTTTATTTCAGAGATATTTGGCAATCCAAATTTAGTGAAAATTCAAAATCCTGTGAGTCAAATTGGGTTGTTACTGAAACTGTCTCCCACAACCTATCGGGTGCAAATTTCTCCATAAAAGATGCACGTAAAATTCCTCTCCTTCAAAAAAGAGAACCCTAATACAATGCCCGAGCAATTCGCGGCGCATCTCTAAGCCGCCCGAGGGTGAACGTATTGGGCTATCTTGCAAAGAACGGTGAACCGCCCTTCCACCCCCGCTTCCCGAGGGGGTTTTGATTCAGGTAAAGTACGCCTGTCGGACGAGTACACGGAGAGGGGATACTATCTGCCCGGCCAAGAGAAATACTGCCCCGTCTGTGGACGAAATGTGTGTTACACTGAATAGGTAAGAAATAACTGGATCTCTGTCAAACCTTGACCGCCGACCCGCTTATAGGGTTGGCGGTCATTTTTTTCCGGCTGGGCCGGAGAATGGAGTACTAAAATGGATACCAGAATTTATGTAGGAAACCTGAACAAGTCGACCACGCAGGATGAAATCAACACCCTGTTTACGCAAGCCGGAACGGTCACTGCGGTGGACCTGGTCAAAGACAAGGGCACTGGCATGTCGAAAGGCTTCGCTTTTGTGAACATGCCCGAGCAGGCCGAGGCCGAAAAGGCCATCAGCATGTTCAACGCCTATTCCCTGGCCGATAACGAACTCAAAGTAAACGTTGCCAAGCCGCGCGTCGATCGCGGATAGCATAAAAAGCATTGTAGGTCGGTCCTCGTTCCATACGGAACGAGGACCTTTCTTTTTCTCAGGCAAGGTACACCCAAGACACGAGCACTCGTTACTCATCCAGTTATCATTTGAGCGTGCTATACTAAATTCGGATACAAAATATCCAATTACCCACATATGACGTGGAGTTGCCAGAGCGCCTGAAACATCCGAGTATAGGTTACGGATCCTTTTAGGCACTCCCATCCCAGTACAATTTACAAGTAAAGGAAATTTTTATGGACACAAAAGAAACTGTTCAGTCTCTGATAGACGCCATCCAGATGGGCGATTTCAAGCGAGCAAAATCCCTGCTCTCCAACGATTTCGAATTCAGCGGGCCGGTGCCCGAACCGATCAGCGCTGATGCATGGATGGGCATGAGTGCCAGCCTGAAGGCGGCCTTCCCAGACCTTGACTATCAATTCAAAATTGAGGGCGTTAATGGCGACACCGTCAACATCTCGGCAGATTTGCGTGGAACGCATAAGGGCGATCTCGATCTGACGGCGATGCACATGGGCGTCATCCCGGCCACCGGCAAATCCTTCAAAGCGGCGCACGAACATGGCAAAGCTACGCTGCGTGATGGAAAAATCACTGCCTGGGCGATGGAGCCCACCGAGGGCGCCGGCCTGATGGCGATCCTGGGGCAGTTGGGCGTCAAAATACCAGCTATGTAGTTTTATCGTCTGAAAGTCAGCCCCGCCTCGTGGCGGGGTTTTCATTTGGTAAACAAGGTAGTGGGTTCCGTAAATCAAATGTCGTGCCAATGTCGCCCATATGACATTGTGTTTTTAACATATCTTTCTATAATGGGGATATAGTCACCCAAGGAGAAAGCTATGAACCAACCCGATCTCGGTTTAAAAATCAGTGAACTCAGGCAACAGAAGAACCTCACCCAGGAACAACTGGCAGGCTATTGCGAAGTCAGCACGCGCACGATCCAACGTATTGAAAGCGGCGAAGTGGAACCGCGTTCCTTCACGCGCAATAGCCTGAGCAATAGCCTCGAATTCGATTTTGGCAAGGAGAATACGGGCAACGAGAACCTGTGGCTGGTGATCCTGCACTTGAACAGCGTCGTCCCCAATGTTTTCATCCCTTTGCTGTTGTGGTCGTGGAAAAAGGATCAAAGCTACAAAATCGACAGACAAGGACGGGACGTGATCAATTTCCAGATCACGATGATGTTCGTGCTCTTTGCGTTTATGCTGGTGCTGATGATCGTGCCGGCTCTGCTTAATGATGGCCCCGGGACTGGATAGAGGTTCAGGCATCCTGGGGAACATCTTCACGCTGTTGCCGCCGTTGCCAATTCTTTTCCTCGCGATTTTCACCACCTATCAGGGCGTGGTCAACGCCTTCCGCGCACTGGCGGAGAAACCGGTCCGTTACGCGCTCAGCGTTCCGTTTGTCAAATAGACTTGGGGGTAAGCCAGATCGCTCGATGGTAAATGCGTCGGCTATCTATTCAAAGAACGGTAATCGGACCTCTCTGCTTATTTAAACTTAGATACGGAACTTCCCAACAAGTCAAAAGCCTACATTCCAGCAAATAAAATCACCGGGTATTTGCTTTCTAAAACACATGCAATTGGGAAGTCGAAAGCAAGATATTTCCGATCAGTTGGCTTTGACGAAACTAATTTTCCGGAATTGGAGCAGGATTTTCTCACAATTGCTCAAATGGAATCAATTGAAGATGTAAGTGTCAATCCGCACGGAACGAAGTATGTTATTGAAACAAACGATGACAGGCCACGATTTGTCACTGCACGCAGCTTCTGGATGTTCCCGCCTGTCCGCGTGGTGCACGGCAAAAAGCCAGCCTGATGATTACACACCTTAAAAGCCACCTTGACACATGTGATGGCTATGGTAAACTATGGTCTGCTTTAATCTAATTTTAAGGAAAGGAGCGCGTTCTATGTCTAACAAATCAGCAGCGGTTCTTGTTCGCGATACATCGTATGGGCGCGCTTCCATCTAGCAGCGTAAGACCAGTCTTTTCAGGTACTTAGACTCTGCTGCCACGAGCGTCCCATGCCCGTGGCTTTTGATTTAATAGCAGCCGCATCTCTTCGCCTGACACCACCGGGCGTCAGCAGACAGGCTGTTGCCTCTAACCTTTCTACCGGCCACGGGAAATTTCCTGGCCGGTTTTTTTATTTTTGAAAATATATTCGTCCTGAGTGGAGCGTAGTCGAAGGGCGCTTTTACAAAATCCGCTTCGACTACGGGTTTCGATACGGTGGAAAAACGTCACCTACTCAAACCCTCCGCTCAACGCGAAATGCTGGAAAGGAGCATTGTATGTTAGCCCAAGTCATTCAAACCACCTTCCCTTTTGACCTATCCCCTGCCCGCCTTGAATACGGCGGACAGATAACAACCTTTTCTTATCGCTTACTTCGTGCTTTCCACGGCACGCAAACAGGAACCTTTAACAATGAACACCAACACCAACCAGGACGGCCAGGGTGTCGTCTATCGCAAAACCCTCGGACATTACACCGTCCGGACAAATGGGCGAGACATCGACTGCGTACTCTCGTCCCTGTTACGTAAACAACTGATCTACCCCATCGCCGACCCGACTTCCCTGCGGCATCGCGTCCGTGAAGTGCGCGAGGTCGAACACATCGACCCGGTAGCCATCGGCGACCGCGTGCGTTACCTCGATGCGGGTGATGGCAGCGCTATGATCAATGAAGTCCTGCCTCGAAAGTCCACACTCTCGCGCCCGGCGCCGGTGCCCGGCCAACGCGTGTTCGAGCAGGTCATTGTCTCCAACGTGGACCAGGTGGTCCCCGTCTTTGCAGCAGCCAGTCCCACGCCCAAGTGGGGCCTGCTGGACCGTTACCTGGTCTCAGCCGAGGCCTCCGAGCTGCCGGCACTGATCGTCATTACCAAGCTCGACCTGGCCTCCAAGAACCGCCAGCTCGAAGCCGACCTGGAGACCTATCGCAGCATCGGCTACCGCATCTGTATGGTCAGTTCGGTAACTGGTCTGGGGCTGGATGAACTCAAGGGAGCGCTGGCAGGCCGAACGTCGGTTCTGATCGGCAAATCCGGCGTGGGCAAGACCTCGCTGTTGAACGCTATCCAACCCGGGCTTGGGCTGCGCGTCAGGGAAGTTAGTCGCGGTGAGCTTGGCAAAGGCCGTCACGCCACCACCCATCTCGAAATGTTCGAATTGGACATCGGTGGCGCGCTGGTCGATACACCCGGCATGCGCGAGTTCGGTCTGTGGGACGTGAGCGGGGAGGACCTGGCGCTATTCTTCCCGGAGATGGCTGGCTACGTGGGTCAGTGTAAGTTCGGGTTGAGTTGCCGTCATGACGGGGAACCGGGTTGCGCTATCCGCCAGGCGGTCATGGCTGAAAAGATAAGCCCCTACCGCTACAAGAGCTACCTGAACCTGCGAGGTGAGCTATGAACCGTCCGCAGGGCTTCGGGGATTTCCGGTGCGCCCATTGCAGTCACATCGTCTCCAGCGCGCACTGGCTCTCCGGCGTCAACAACCGCAACCATTGCCCTTACTGTCTGTGGTCGCGTCACCTGGACCTGTACGCGGCAGGCGACCGTCTGTCGGCCTGTAAAGCTCCCATGCAACCAGTGGCGCTGACGGCCAAACGCAGCCGGGACAAATACGGCCGCGGACACGGCGAACTGATGCTCGTCCACCTGTGTACGGACTGTGATTGTATCTCGATCAACCGTATCGCTGCTGACGACGATGCAAGCACCTTGCTGGAAATCTTCAACGCGTCCCTTGCGCTTCCCGCCCGGACCCGTAGCCTGCTCCTGGAGGCTGATATCGACTTCCTACCCCCAGATAGCCTGCCCCAATTGCATCGCCAGCTTTTCGGGAGTCCTGCTCATGTCCAACTGGCGGAGATTGCTTAAACTTGAAAGTGACAGTCACATCGAACTATGAAAAAACGGGACAGCGAAAGATGCTGTCCCGTTTTGGTTCCAGGTTTATTGCAAGCCGTTTTAGATCACAACGACATTTTCTGCTTGCGGACCTTTTTGTCCCTGCACAACGTCGAACTCTACGCGTTGGCCTTCTTCCAGGTTGCGGTAACCGCCATTGTCAGCGAGGGCGCTGTAATGCACGAAGACATCTGGGCCCTCTGCGCGTTCAATGAAGCCATAACCTTTGCCGCCATTGAACCATTTGACTGTACCTTGTTCTTTTTCAGACATGATTTGGAACTCCTTTCTTTGTAGAATATTGCTGGGTCAAGCATGGGTTCCAAACCAAAAACATACTCTTTGTATTAGAACTTCTGTTAATCAAGCAATTTAGTTTACCTTACATTTGAAATCCGTGTATTAACATTTTGTTAGAATCTGGGTCAATCAATTCTCCTGGGCTACTCTACCATTTTTAAGTAAAACATTGATCTCGTGGGAGGCATCTGCCTGGGACACCCCTTTAACGGCAGCCCATTCTTGGCAGAGGACGTTCAAGACCATGCGCTGGAAGTCTGCGATTGGCCCATAGAGAGGCTTGTGCCAGCCAAAAGCTGTCAAATCCCGGACAACCTCACACTGGGAGACGATTGTCCCCTGTTTAATGCGACTAGACAGACCGGACAGCAAGTCTCGGCCTGCGTTAAGCGCCTGCGGGGTAGCCTGCAACACTTGACGGCACTGTTCGAGTTCACTTTTCAAGCCCAGTTTGCGCAACCCGGAAGTGGATAAGTCCACCGGCACCCATAGGGTGGTATCCGGGATGGAAACCACATAATACATGCGGGCTGCATTCGGCTCAAATTGCTTCTCTTCCATGCCAGCCACAAAGCCAACCCCATGTTGTGGGTGAACGACCTTATCACCGATTGCAAATTTCATATCCAAGAATTCACCCATTGTCATTCGCCTGTTTGCCTTCTTCGAGCAGAGATTGGATCTCAGTGGCGGCTTCCGCAGGAGTGATTTTCTCCACCGCGGCCCACTCTTGACACAAAACTTCCAGGGTGGTTTGCAGAAAAGCAGTAATCGATCCGTTAAGTGGCTTATGCCAGCTAAAGGCGGTCAGATCGCGCACAACCTCGCAGCGGGCAGTAAGTGTTCCCTCTTTGATGTGATTGTTCAGTTCTGTCTGTCGTAAACGAAAATCTTCTTTGAGAGGTTCTGCAGGAGCCTTTAGCACCCATCGGCAACTGGCAATTTCGCTTTTCACCGTCAGCTTTCTTACTCCTGAGGTAGATAAATTCAATGGAACCCACAGGGTGCTGCCAGGAAAGGAAATTTCATAAAAAGGGCGTTTCTCTCCCTCGACAAATTGCTTTACAGCCAGTTTGGTCACCTGCCCTAATCCATGCCGAGGGTGAATCACCTGATCACCTACTTTAAATGGCATAGTAACCTCTAATAGCGCCGCTTTCCCCCACCGCGTTTTTGATCGCGGTTACGATTTTGATATTTACCACCCCCACCACCACGCTCCTCACGCGGGCGAGCAAAGCTGACAGCCAGTTGGCGTTCGTTCATCGCATAGTCGTTAAACATCGAGATCGCCTTCTGCGCGCTGGCCTGCGAATCCATCTCTATAAAAGCGAATCCTTTGGACATCCCAGTTGTGCGATCTTTGATCAATGCAACCGAACTTACAGCACCTGCTTGTGAGAACAACTCGCGCAAATTCTCCTCAGTCGTGTTGTACGACATATTCCCCACATAAAGTTTTACTTCCATATACTTTGCTCCTCTCGAGCCAGCGACAAACTTCGCCAAAAAAAGCCGCCAACCCGATAATAGGGGTTAACGGCAATGTGAGCGCGCTTGACCTGTTATTAGATAATTTGATTATATCATAGCCTTTGGAACGTACCGTTTGGTGGTAAAATTACATTACAGTTCACCAATTGGAACCGCGCGTTTTCAGGCCGCCGTCCCTTTTATGGGACAGCGGCCTTTCTCTTTCCCGATATTCGGAGAAAGCAATACAAAATGAACGTCAAGTTATACGTAGGCAATCTCCCAAAATCTACCACCCGAGAAGAACTCAGTACCTTGTTCGCCCAGGCCGGGGAGGTCGCTGTGACAGATATCATCACAGATCGAAATAGTGGCGAGTCAAAAGGCTTTGCGTTTGTCACGATGAGCACACAAAGCGAAGCTGAAAAAGCCATCCACATGTTCAATGCTTATTCGTTGCAGGAGCAGGAACTAAAAGTAGATATGGCCAAACCAAGACGCAACTTCTAAGTTGACACAAACAAAGAATTCTCCTGTTGCCATCGGTAAGGATTTCACATGAACGCATATACTCGCTCCACACGAGAATGTACTCTGGGGGATATGCATCCCGAATTGGCGACCGCTATTCGCAAACACATCGAAACATACAACTTGGGAGAGATCGAATCATCCATCTTGATTTGCTGCGAAACAACTTCTACCAGCAAAAAAGCAGGTCTCTTTGCGAACGGCGATAAAATCACCCTCACAGGCGTGTTTGTCACAACACAATTTCTGGTTTGGACGGATGGAAAGGAAAAAGGCAAACCTTCTGTGAGGTCTGCTCTGCTACGCAACATCGATGTACAGGATTTCGAGAACACAGCCATGTACCGGGTCAATCCAGACTCCGGCATGAACATCGTCGGTCGCTACACCGACGTGACCAAACAAGGACAATCCTTCATTGGGCTTGGACCCGATCCTGCCGGAGAAAAGTTCCGTCAGGTACTACAACACGCCATACAAAAAGCTCAGTCGTGACGATAAATAGTTCCGCCATTTAATTCTATACCCTTCACGGTCACAAATTGCGCCTTTATACTGATGTAAGAAGCGTAATTTGTGACCCGGGGTATTACATAAGGAGTTCGCCATGGAAAAGAGCAAAATAAATCCGTTGGTCGCAGGACTGATCAATATGTTACTGCCCGGATCAATCAATGTTTATGCCAAGAAAGAATGGCGTAAATTTGTCCTGACATTCGTTGGCGTGGAACTGGTGCTGGCCGTTGCCATCTGGCTAGGGCTTTCCCTGCAAAGTGCACGTTTCTTCAGTTTTCCGCAAGGAGTCTGTCCGGGCGTACTTGCACTGATTGTTCTTGTGCCGTTATTCGTGAGTGGTCTAAATGCTGCAAAAGAGCTTAATAAAAACCTGGATGATAAAGTCCTTTACCAGTCACGAAAACCTGTCAACCAGGATAACGAAGATGAACAATTGCAGAAAATCCAAAAAATGCGTGATGAAGGTTTGATATCCGAACAACAATATGATGCTAGAAAAGATAAGATTGTCTCCAAAAAATAGCGACTTTTCCCATCAAGAAAACAAGAAGTGTGAATGATCCTTATCAATGTCAGTACGCTGATCTTGCGCCCCGTTTGGGAGGTGTTTGAGTTCATTGGCACGCCACAGAACAACTCCCAATGGCAATATGGCTCCATGGAATCCGTACAAATATCCGATGGAAGTATGAGGCTCGGCACATTGTTCAGCAGTTTCGGTCACTTCATGGGCAGGCGTATCCAGAGCACCTTTGAAGTGACCGAATTTGAGGCGAACAAGTGCTATGGTTTCGATACAATTTCCGGTCCCATCCAACTGCAAACCTCCTACAGTTTCGAGACTGTTGAGCACGGTACCAACCTGATCGTATCCTGCAACATCAACCCGGGCGGGTTTTTCAAACTGGTAGACCCCATTGTAGCCAGAGTAGCCAAAAAACAATTCAAGGAAAACCTCGCCAAATTGAAGGAACTGTTGGAATCCAGGACAATCGATCGCCAGCATTAGCATAATTTCCAACCCAATTTTTAAAAAACCATCCTTGACAGTCCAACTGTCATCGGTTATCGTATCATTCTTATTTATTAGTTCAGCAGTCGTTGCCGCTGTTATTCCCTTGAGCGTCCGCTCGATTCCCAACATCCGCCTGACTTCTGAAGAAAAGGAACATTTGTGAACTTCAACCAGTTCAATCTGGATTCTCGCCTGGGTGCGGGTATCAAGCGCGCGGGCTATACAACGCCAACGCCCATTCAAATTCAGGCTATCCCCACCGCATTGGACGGACGGGACCTGATCGGCACCGCCCAGACCGGTACCGGCAAAACAGCCGCCTTCGTGCTGCCGATCCTCCACACGCTTCTCTCTGGACCTCGCAACCGCTCCCGTGCCCTGATCGTTACCCCTACCCGCGAGTTGGCCGAGCAAATCCACCAGAACATCCGCATGCTGTCCGTGGGGACCAACTTGCGTAGCGCAACCATCTACGGGGGAGTCGGAAGCGCACCGCAGATCAAGGCCTTGCATAACGGGGTCGAGATCCTGGTCGCTTGTCCCGGTCGCCTGCTGGACCTGGTTGCCCAGGGGCACGCCGACCTGTCCCACGTCGCAGTCCTCGTCCTAGACGAAGCCGACCGCATGTTCGACATGGGCTTCCTGCCCGATGTGCGCCGCATCATCAAAGCCGTGCCGTCTCAGCGCCAGACCATGCTGTTTTCGGCTACCTTCCCGCGCGAAGTGGAAAAGCTGGCCAGCGAATTCGCTCAAACAACCCAAACGCATTGCGGTCGGTCTCAGCCGCCCGGCGCACACTGTTTCTCATGCGCTCTATCCGGTCCCGCAACATTTGAAGCGAGGCCTCTTGCTGGCTTTGCTGAAACAAACTGATACAGACTCTGTATTGATTTTTACCCGCACCAAACATCGCGCTGACCGTTTGCAACGCCAGATCAAGAACGCTGGTTACAAAGTCACCAGCCTGCACAGCAACCGTTCGCAAGGCCAACGCCAATCGGCGCTCGCCGGCTTCAAGAATGGGCAATACCAGATCATGGTTGCCACAGACATCGCCGCACGCGGCCTGGACGTGGACAGCATTTCGCACGTCATCAACTTCGACATGCCCGATACCGCCGATGCCTACATCCATCGCATCGGGCGCACTGGACGCGCCGAGCGCAGTGGTGATGCCTTCACCCTGGTCACCCCGGATGACAACGACATGATCCGCACGTTGGAAAAGATCATGGGACATAAGCTGGAACGCCAGACAATCAAAGGATTCGATTACACGGCTTCCGCCCCACCCCGGTCTGTCCCCGCGCCGCGCAAAGAGAGACGAGTCCCGACTTCGACACAGCACGAAGCAGGAACCCGCCCCTTGCGGACACAACATGCGCGAGCCGGCAATAAGTCACACAAACGATATTAAATCCAAGGCGTCCCCTCCAATCGGTGGGGACGTTTTATAACATTTCTCCTGGCTGCGCACAGGTGTGGGATCGGAACCGCCCTGACCCTGGCCCCATTGCTGGATGCGTGCCAGATTGGCTATCGTATCGGCATTTTGCAATCGTCGGATATGGGCTTTAGTGTTTACAAGGAAATGGGCTTCCGGCATCTCTGCCAGATAGAAAACTTTTACTTATATTTTTTGCTTCTTACCCCTTTCAATTTTCCAGTATACTAAAATCCTATGGACATCTCTCACACCATTCATCTGCTCGGCGATCAACTTGGCAAGGTCATCTCGGAATTAGAATCCCCCGAAATCTTCGATATCGAAGAGCGTATCCGCGCACATGCCAAAGCCCGTCGCGCCGGGAAACAAGACGCCGGTCAGAAACTCCAGGAAGAAGTCGCCGCGCTCGATCCTGATAACGGACGTGCCGTAGCAACTGCCTTTACTATCTATTTCGATCTGGTCAACCTGGCAGAGGAGCTTTACCGTGTCAGCATGCTGCACAAAAACGAAGATGAAAGCTATCCGGAACCGCTCAAAGGTTCGATCAGCGAGGCAGTTGCGGCGCTGAAAACGCAGGGAGTCACCGCAGACGAGATGTTCGCTCTGCTGAAAAACCTTTCCATAGAACTGGTCCTGACCGCTCATCCCACTGAAGCCCGTCGGCGCACCATCCTGTCAAAAATCCAACGCATCTACAACCTGGTGGAACAGATCGACAAGAATCCCCACTCGCTGCAAAAACGAGAGTCGATCATCGCTTCTCTGTACGCGGAGATCGCCAACTTATGGCTGACGGAACGCGAACGTGCCATAAAACTGGCTGTGACCGACGAAGTGCGCACCGGGCTGTATTTTGTCGATTCGGTCTTTTGGGATACCCTGCCTATGCTGTACGACAACCTGGACCAGGCTCTCGAGCAACACTATCCTGGCCTTAAAGCGGACCATCCCTGGCTGGGATTGGCTTCCTGGATTGGCGGCGACCGCGATGGCAATCCTTTCGTCACCAGCGAAGTCACTGCTGAAACCCTGCGTCTGCACCGCGGCCTGGCCGTCGAGAAACATCGTGACATGCTGCATGAACTATCTCGCCACTTGAGCATCAGTTCCCAACGCCTCCCGCCGCCGCCCGCATTGACAGATTGGATCGAAAGCCATCGTCCGTTTCCCGCTCGCGCCGCTTATATCGAGGAACGTTACGTTGTAGAGTCATACCGTCTGGTATTGTCCCTGTTATCTGCCTATCTGGCAGAAGCTTCGCGCGAGGATATGAAATCGCGTTTGCTCGAAAGTGAGCCGCATCAGGCGCATATTTATCTACAAGATCTGCTCGAGCCGATTGACATTATTGCCAACGCTTTACCCGCGGCCTTGCTCTACGGGGAATTTGTCACCGCCCAGAATAAACTGCGCATATTTGGCCTGCATAGCGTCCGGTTGGATATCCGTGAAAATTCCAGCAACCTGAACCAGGCCCTGGGAGAGATCCTGCGCGCGCTCGAAATTGCCCCCGATTTCGAAGGCCTGAGCGCGCCCGAGCGCACCACCCTGCTCACCCGTCTGCTCAAAGAACCCATCCCACAGCTATCCGAACATGTCGGGGTTACTCCGGCCACCGCCGAGACCTGGGCCCTGTTCAAACTGATCGGGCGCGCCAGGGATATATACGGGGACGAATTGATTGGCCCGTTCATCATCTCCATGACCCGTTCCGCTGCGGATGTGTTGACCGTCTTGCTACTGGCCCGCTGGGCCGGGTGCGAACGTGGCTTACAAATTACCCCGCTGTTCGAATCGGTCGAGGACCTGAGAGCTGCTCCCGACAACCTGACAGCCCTGTTCACATCTGACGTTTACCGCCCGCACTTGAAAAGCTGCGAGGATCATCAAATGGTCATGATCGGCTACTCCGACAGCAACAAAGACGGCGGCTTCTTGAGCGCCAACTGGTCGCTCTACCAGGCTCAGGAGCAAATCGCCCGGGTAGCCCAGGAGCAGGACGTCACGCTGACCATCTTCCACGGTCGTGGCGGCACCATTGCGCGCGGGGGTGGTCCGGCCTATCGCGCCATCCGCGCCCAGCCCGCTGAAAGTATCAACGGGCGCTTTCGCCTGACGGAGCAGGGCGAAGTGATTTCGTCGCGTTATTCCAATCCGGACCTGGCGCATCGCCACTTGGAACACGTGGTCAGCGCCGTCCTGATGGCCTCCGCCCCCTCGGCGCGGGAGCAGGACAAGGTCCCGGCCAAGTGGCGCGCAGCCCTCGACCAGATGTCTGCCGTGGGGCAGCGTACCTATCGTGGTCTAGTCTACGAAACGCCTGGTTTCATTCAATTCTGGCAGGAAGCCACCCCGCTGGACGAGATCAAACGTTTGCATCTGGGCTCCCGCCCAGCGGCCCGCGCGGACGATCCCGGCGTGACCAAAATCCGCGCCATCCCTTGGGTCTTCTCGTGGATGCAAAGCCGTTTCAACCTGCCGGGCTGGTATAGCCTGGGAACCGGTCTGAACGCCATCTCTGATCCGGGTTTACTGCGGGAGATGTACAGCGGCTGGCCCTTCTTCCAAACTATGCTCGATAACACCGAGATTTCGCTGGTGAAGGCCGACCTGGACATCGCTGCCCTGTACGTTGAATTGGTCAGCGACCGAAAGTTAGGGGATACGCTTTTTACCGTGATCGGGGAGGAGTACGAACGCACGCAGGAGACTATCCTTTCGATCAGCGGTCACACTTCCCTGCTGGAGTTGGAACCCATCAACCAGAACGCCGTGCACTTGCGCAACCCTTACATTGATCCCTTGAACTACATCCAGGTCGAAATGCTGCAGCGTTTACGGGCACTACCCGACCCTGATGGTTCCGAAGCTGACTCCTTGCGCGAAGTCATCTTCCTGACCATCAATGGCATCGCCGCCGGGTTGAAGAATACCGGGTGAGATTCATTTCCTGGCCAGCGTTTGCCAGAATTTAAAAATTTTCATCTCTTTGCGTCCCTCTTTCCGTTCAGGATGAGGGAGTTCCCTGCTATAATCAGCGCCGATCCATATGACTACACCTACACCTTCCCAACCTACCCGGCCAATGGTGCTCACTGCCACCTATTATCTTTCCATTTTCGTGCTTGGTTTGTTTACCGCTACAGCAGGCCCGGCCTTGCCCAGCCTGGCAGAAAACACTGCCAGCACGCTTGACCAGATCAGTCTGTTCTTCGTTCTAGGCGCGCTTGGTTATCTGCTGGGTTCCTATCTTGGCGGAAGAGCCTATGACCGTTTTCCCGGTCACCGCTTGATGGCCTCCTCGTTGGTGGTCATCGCGGTCAGTGGTTTCTTCGTTCCCATTACCAGACAACTCTGGTTGCTTCTGCTGGCCCAGTTCATGCTCGGGCTGGCACAAGGCGCGAATGATGTGGGTTGCAATACCCTGCTGCTGTGGGTACACGGTAAAAAGGCCGGACCCTTCATGAACGGTCTGCACTTTTTCTTTGGACTGGGGGCCTTCATCGCGCCACTTACTCTGGCCGGCTTTCTCTCGGCCACCGGCGGCATCCAGTGGGTCTTCTGGACTTTCGGACTGCTGTGCCTGCCCCTGGCTGCCTGGTTCTGGAACCTGCCCGAACCGCCTGCGCAAACCGAATCGCAGGAAAACGGAAACGCCGCTTTCCCGCTCATCCCGGTGGCATTGCTTGCGTTGGCCTTTTTGCTCTACGTTGGCTCGGAAGTGGGCTTCGGCAACTGGGTTTATACTTATGCCCTCACCCTGGGATTGGGTACTACCATCACAGCCGCATATTTGACGTCTGCCTTCTGGGGGACGTTCACGCTGGGACGTTTATTCGGGGTCTGGGTCTCAACTCGCGCCCACGCCGCCACGATCCTGTTTGTAGACCTTTTGGGATGCCTCGCCAGCCTGGGCGTGATCATGCTCTGGCCTGATTCCGTTCCAGCCTTGTGGACAGGGTCTATCGGGCTGGGGCTGTTCATGGCTTCCGTCTTTCCTACCACCCTGATGTTAGCTGGGGAGCGCATGCATGTCACAGGCACGATGACCGGCTGGTTTTTGCTCGGTGGAGGGACGGGGGGCATGATCCTGCCGTGGAGCATCGGGCAGGTTTTCGTCCAGATTGGTGCGGGGGCCATGCCCGTCCTCGTGCTGGTAACGTTGGTCGCCAATCTTTTGGTCATTCTGTTCTTCCTCTCCAGACCTGCTATGAAATTAAAAACTGCATAACATATCCGTCCAGGCATGCTGTTTTCCGAATCGCCGTTCGGATATGTCGAGGTTGCCAATGACCGCGCCTTCGAAGAAAGAGAACATGAATTGGAAGAATTTTGTTCTAAATAGGCAACAAATAGTTGCAAGCAAGAAACAAAAATTCGTTATAATATATTTTGGTTCTGCTCGACCTGCCCCCCTCAGGCCGGGCAGAACCATTTAAATTCATATGTAATACCTACCCTACCCGACTGCGTAAACCCCAATATTATTGAGCAAAAATTGGTTTAATATACCGAATTTGGTATAATTAGAAATAATCGGGGGATTATACTGGTTTCATAACGTATTAGAGGGCCCTAACACTCTCCCAACCTATGATAATAGCCAATGTTGCAAGACAAAAACAAATAGGCTCCCAACAGAAACGGAGTTCGTGACAAAATGTTCGGAATGATTCTCGATAATAAATTTTCGGATTGGCTCCAGTCTGAGCTGGATAAGCGTCAGTGGTCACAGGCCGAACTTGCCTATTCAGCAGGAATCAGTAGAGCCGTCATAAACAAATTGCTCAACAAGAAGACCTACCCACAGCCAGATACACTGCAAGCCATTGCACGCGCGCTCAAGATCCCAGTCGAATCCATCTATCGCGTTGCCGGGTTGTTACCTGAAGAATCCGAGACAGAAGCTTTTACAGCAGAAATCGTGCACAAATTACAACTCATCAAAAACCCTAAACGGAGAAAAACTGCTCTACGTTTACTGGAAGCTTTGATCGCTGAAGAAACGAACGAAACGCATTCCGACTGAAGCGATCTCAACACTTTGCAAGTTCCCGATCTCATAGCGGAGATTGGTTCTATTCGTCAGCTCTCGGTAGCTCAGGTTCGAAAATATCTTCGATATTACAGGCAAATAAGGCTGCCATTTTGAAGGCCAGCGGCAAGCTGGGATCATATTTGCCGGTTTCGATGGCGTTGACGGTCTGACGCGAGACATCCAGCAGGTCAGCCAGTTGCGCCTGGGACCAGTCGCGTTCAGCACGGAGCACTTTGAGCCGGTTTTTCATCTATCTATATCTCCACAACGTCCATAGCTTGCCAACCAGCCACATCAATGACATGATCAAAAGGACAACCCCAATATTGACTTGTGCGTATCCCGCAAATTGCAACAAGGCATATCCGCCAACTATAATTGCTGTCCCGGCAAAGCCAATGGCAATGGCCTCGGTCTGGATGCGGCGCTGCAATTCGTCCAGGCTGGCAATCATTATCGCGAGGCTCACTACCAGAGCAGCCCAGCCGACCCACGGTAGCAAGGTTGCCAGAAGAGCTTGTAATTGACCCAAATTTTGATCCAGCAGGTATGCATACGCATAGCTGGCAAGGAATAAAAATGTGGCAGCCATCAACGTCCGGCGCAGGAGATACGTTGGATAACGCATTTTGGGCGGTCTACGGCTGATGCGAAAACCGATTGCTATTCCAAACAAAGCCCCGATCCCTAACCCAAGTAAGTCCCCAAATTCAAAGCTAGAAGCATACAAGAGCCCCAATGCCGCGCCAGCTATACCCGCAACGATCACAGTTTTGCGTTCTTCAGCGGCTGAAAAGCCTTGCCCATTTTGGCTTATATTATTTTTCATCACTGCTCCTCCATGTAAAGGAAACTTTACATTTTTAATATACAACATTACTAGCGTTTTGTCAAGGAAGCTTTACTTTTTGTAAAGCAATATAGACAAAGATAATTATCAGAACAAAAATCGTCCAACCTGCAAGGATGTTTATAGTATTTGACAGTCTTTCAATAGACTCTGACAGCCCATCTTTTGTACTCTGTGAACAGGTTGCAAAGGAGGTGCTAACGTGAAGGTCTTATCCATTCTTTTGGCGTTGGTCAATTCTTTGGTGGCGGGGGTGATATTGCTCTCGTGTATCTCGGTCAGTAACTTGCATTGGAACGGGATAGGCTGGTTGGCGGTTCGTGTGGCTTCGGGGGTTCTGGTCATCCTGACTGGCATACTCACTTTTCGAGACGGCATGGATCCGATCGGCCCAGGAAAGATGCTGATGGCTGGTTTATCCCTGGTGCTGCTGGGGACGGGCAGCGCTATGTGGGGCTTGCATCTGTCCATCCTCAGCGGGGATGTCAAAAATGTGATGATCTTGTTCGGGGGTAGTTTGGTGTTGCAAGGCATTGCATCCATCGTGGGATTGCGGGAGTCAGGAGGGATAGCTGTATAATCACTGAATGCAACGAAACCTCACCATTTTCTTGACCGTTATCCTGGGATTAACTGCCTGTGCGCCTCATGCCACGCCCGCACCTGCTGCCGTTAGCTCGAACATAACCCTGCCCCCGCCTTCCCCCACGAACAGCCCTCAACCGACGGAAACTGCTACTTCGTTACCGACGGAGACTCCCACCCCAACCGATACCCCAACTCCCATTCCCACCTACACCGTGCTGATCGGAGAAGTGACCGCCGACCAACTGGCTTGCCGATACGGACCAGGTTGGCCTTATCTGTACTTCACCGGTCTGCTCAAGGGCAACCGGCTGGAAGTCATCGGACGTCTGGATGACGCCAACTGGATCTATGTGCAGGCCATCGGCGGGAACAAACCCTGCTGGGTCAAAGCCGAGTTTATGAACGTGCAAGGTGACATCATGAGCGTGGAACCGATCTACCCCGAAAAGGCCAAGTTACCCGTCTCCCCCTATTACCCACCGACAACGGTCTTGAAGGCCACACGGAAAGGGAATACCGTCACTGTATCCTGGCTGGACATTCCTTTACGCGCAGGCGATGAAGAAGACGAGCGCATGAACCACTACATCATCGAAGTCTGGCGCTGCGAAGCGGGGCACATCCATTTTGAACCGTTGGCGACCAACGATTTGCAAATCTCATTCGTGGACGAACCCGGCTGCTCCACACCTCTCGCACGGACGGATTTTTGTTCAGGAAAAACACGGTTTCGCCGGTCCCACTGATATTCCTTGGCCGCCGTACGAAGAACAGCCCTAGACAAAAAATCCCGCCGCACGGCGGGATTTTTTGTCTAATTCTAATGTTGATGATCGGGTCCATGCACGTGTCCGTGCTCTTTTTCCTCGTCCGTGGCATCGCGTAGACCCACCACCTTGACGGAGAAGTGTAACTCCTTGCCCGCCAATGGGTGGTTGAAATCCAGCCGCACAGATGTATCTCCTACCGTATCGATGCGCGCATACATGGGTTGTCCGGCCTGATTTTGTACTTGGATTTCGGTCCCAACCTTCATCGGAATCTCTTTTGGGAACTGGTCACGCGGCACGTCCATAAAAGCCTTTTCATCCTCTTCACCATAACCGTCCGCTGCGGCAACCACAACATCTTTGCTATCTCCCAGCGTCATACCAGTAATCTCGCGTTCCAGGCCGGGGATGATGTTCCCAGCGCCATGCACATATTTCAATGGCTCGCGGCCTTCGGATGTGTCTGCAACTTCGCCATCTACTTTCAATGTATATTCCATAGAGACAACGTGACCATCTTTTACCTTTAACTCTTCACTCATATTGAACCTTTCCAAACTCTGGCTGTGATATGGGAAACCAAAGCTTGCCCTCATTGTACCCTCAAAATTAAAATGTTCGTTTTGGCGCGGGCTTTTGAAAGAGGAGTCCAAAGTCAGGAGACTTTGGACTCCAACAACTCCCGTTGTTGGAGTCCGTTATAAAGTGCTCAAAACCGGTAGCGTAACAATAATCCCATTTCTCGCAATGCGCGGATATGTGCCAATACGCCTATAAACCAACGTAAACCTCCAGACATTTTTTGGATGTTTGGCATATTCTGGTCCATGGAGCTCAACTTTGTGACCAATTTGATGCGCGGTGACCAACCTTCAAGTTCATGCGGATCATCAATGCCCCATAGCATTTTTGCGCCAGTTGCGCTGATCCCTACGTTGGTTTTCTGGATTTTCAGATACAGACGACTGATCGCATCGAACATGATTTGACCGCTGGGAAAACGCTCGACCACCCGTTCGAGCAATGCTTTGATCTGCTCTTCAGTCAGGTAATACATCAACCCCTCGGCTACGACCAGCACCGGGCGATCTGTCGGAACTTGATCCAGCCAGTCTGTATCCGTCACCGAGGCAGGGACCATATGATATCTGGAACGTTCCGGGAACAGGCGCCGGCGCAGTTCGATCGTTTCGGGATAATCCACATCGAACCATGGCACGCTCGAGGGCGGGTCGATGCGGAAGACGCGGCCATCGAGTCCGCAGCCCAAATGCAGTACGACCGCGTTCGGGTTATCTTCTAGGTACTCCGCTGTCCAAACATCGAACACCTTTGCCCTAGCAGCAATAGCAAGAATGTCATTCCACTTTACGTTGAGACTCTGAAAATCATAGTCGATCCGATCAATAGCTTCCACTGCTGCCGGGTCGCGCAGGATTGGATCA
Organism: uncultured Chloroflexia bacterium; assembly: GCA_963785535.1. Taxonomy (GTDB): domain Bacteria; phylum Chloroflexota; class Anaerolineae; order Anaerolineales; family Villigracilaceae; genus JAABUE01. Next base: position 253,307 of record CAWAVQ010000011.1, read on the forward strand.
TTCGATTGGCTGTCCAATGCTCGCCCATATAGTGTGACAAGCATGGTTTCTTTTTCTTTGGTGAAGTGAACTTTTTCAGTTATCATTTTGTCTACTTTGCCAACTACCTGTGGATTTACCAAAGATAAGGCGCGAGGCGATAGCGCACTTTTTGCTCGTAGTCCATATATCCAGGCAAATCTTTCTCCAGAAGTTTCTCCTCGTCAAGGATTCTCCATGCCAACACAGGCACTGCCAGGGCCAAAATCGCAAGTCCCCACCATGAGTCGAGCGCCAGGGGTACGCCAATGACCATGACCAGCACTCCATGTACATCGGATGCCTGCACAAGAGCGTAAGGACCCGTCGATATGACTTTTTGATCTTCAAATGTCTGGACAGTAGAACCTCCATAGCTATTTTCTTTGAACACAAGCAAGTCAATGAAAAGACCAAGAGCGACCAGCGCATCCCCAGTCAATGAAATGTATAGCGGCACAGGAGACCAGTCGAAACGATGATCGAACCCACAGAAGACCAGCAATCCGAGATCTGCCAGGATCGCAATGGAGATGATGATTTTTTGTGCCGTATTCTGCTCCTTTGCTGGCCCTATGTTTTTGCGCCGCTCGAGCAGCTCCGGGTCTTTGAGAGAAAGGTACACTCCAATGACATTCACGGATGTCATAAAGACCAGGATGAAGACCCAGGCTTGCCAATAGTTGAGCGTCCACGCTGGGAGAAACAGCAGTATTCCGAGCACGATAGCACCGATAAGAAAGGTTCTCAATGTTGGAATGACAAGTTTATTCATTTTATGTTCCTTCTCTAATCTTGGTTTTCTCGCAGCGCAGTCACCCACACCTTTACCGCTTCAGCGTCAGCTCGATATAAGGAATTGGGAGGCGCACCCAACACGCGTTCGACTGCATCCATATAGGCAGCATGGACAGCAACAATGTCTTCGACGCAGCGCAGTTCATCAGCCCCTTGGTCTAATAAGAGCAGCAGTCTGGCATGGGTACTCCCCATGCCCTGCAACAGGGACAAGATGATCGCGCCCGCCTGGTCGGGATAGGGTGTTGTAAAGATCCCCTCCCGAGTACCCTGGCGTATGATCTCGTTCATCATAGGTCCCCGCCGCTCGAGGATCACCTGGTTCACTTTCTCACGGACGATGGCATTATGATCGGTGTACCAGACGCGCAACAACTCAATCAGAAAAGTCTGTTGCGCGCTTCTCATCTGATCAAGCGTATCAAAGAAACCTTGGAGTTTTTCGATGGCAGACAAATCAGGGTCATGGATAATGGGGATGATTATTTTTTCTACGTCTTCTTGGCCCCGTTCAATGAATGCTTCCAGCAATGCCGGTTTCGAGTCGAAGTAATGATAGAACGCCCCGCTGGAAATCTTTAATTCAGCCAGAACATCTCCAATTGTCATACGCTCATAGCCTTTGGCAAAGATCAACCGTTGCGCCGCATCGATGATTTCATTGCGCTTCTCTGCATATCCTTGTTCATTTACAGTTCGTGCCATTACATACTCCTTTAATAAACAGAGTCTCTGTTTATTATTCTATGAATAATATATCCCCCTATTTGCCGGATGTAAGCAAGATGAAAGAACAACAAAGGAATAGTTCGTTGGAGTGCAAAGTCTCCCGACTCTGTATTCCAATTCGAATAACTTTTTAGTGCACCTGCCAGCGAAGGTACTATTCAATAAACTGAACAAGTGTGCTATGATTGCGTTTCTACAACGAAAGGAATCAATGTTCTCTAGAATCAGCAACATCTATCATGAGTTCCCCTCTCGCTTCTGGATGGTGGTCGGCGTGCGGTTCATTGACCGTGTCGGTGGCACGATGTTGTTTCCCTTTTTTTCGCTATACATTACCGGGCATTTCAATGTTGGCATGACCCAAGCCGGCATCATCCTGGGAACCTTTTCCGTTTTTGGCATGTTGGGCAGCATGATCGGTGGCGCGCTGACCGACAAATTTGGCCGTCGCAGCCTGATCTTGTTTGGGCTGGTTTTCAGCGCCTTAAGCACGCTGTTGCTCGGATTGGTCAAACAGTTCTGGATGCTCTATCCGCTAGCCGTGCTGACCGGCCTGCTCTCCGATGTAGCTGGTCCCGCCAACCAGGCGATGATCGCTGACCTCCTGCCCGAAAAGCAGCGTGCTGAAGGCTTTGGCATCCTGCGCGTGGTAGGCAACATGGCCTGGATCATCGGCCCCACCCTGGGTGGCCTGATTGCCAATCATTCTTACTTCTATTTGTTCGTCAGTGACGCGGTCGCCTCCTGCATCGTAGCAGTGCTTTTCTACAAGCTCATCCCCGAGACCAAGCCCGAAACACAGGCCGGGGAAGAAGGTCAAAGCGTGTTTGCCTCCTTCGCTGGTTACGGCAAAGTTTTGAAGGATCTTGCCTTCGTCGCCTTCATGGTGGCCGGCATACTGATGTTACTGGCCTACCAACAAATGTACAGCACACTTTCTGTCTATCTGCGCGACAATCACGGCGTTGACCCGCAAGGTTACGGCTTCTTGATGTCCACCAGTGCCATCACGGTCATCCTGTTTCAATTCTGGATCACGCGTCGTATCAGGCATCGCCCACCCTTCTTGATGATGGCGCTCGGCACGCTCTTCTATATGGTTGGGTTCGGCCTGTTTGGCTTCGTCGGCGTCTACTGGATGTTCGCGCTCAACATCGTGATTGTCACCATTGGCGAGATGATCATCATGCCCACCAGCCAGGCGCTGGCCGCTAACTTCGCCCCGGAAGATATGCGTGGCCGTTACATGGCCTTCTTCGGACTCTCCTGGAGTATTCCTTCTATTTTCGGTCCTGGTGCGGCCGGCCTTATCCTCGATAACATGAACCCTAACCTGTTATGGTACGTGGCCGGGATTCTCTGCGCAGTGGCAGCCATAAGCTACTATGTTCTGCACCTGCGGCTGGGCAAGCAAAAGCGTTTTGCCCCGCCATCCATAGATCAAAACCTCGTTCCTGCCGACTGAATTACAGACTCCGCCATTCCGGCGGAGTTTTCCTTTAAAATGGAACAAAAACCGAGGAGAATGATTATGACATCCAAAGCGCGTGCCCGCGATCTGGGGATTCCGCTCGAAGGAATGCCCGGTCCCTATAACGCCATCACCGACGTCTCTGGCGTGGAAGTTGGGTATGCCACCCTTATTTCAGGCGAATCCACTCGGACAGGCGTCACCGCTATCCACCCACGCGGCAAAGCGGACCACGATCCCGTCTTCGGTGGCACATTCTCATTCAATGGCAACGGCGAGATGACGGGCGCAACCTGGGTCAACGAAGGTGGTTACGTGGAAGGTCCGATCTGCATCACCAACACGCACAGCGTCGGCATCGTGCGTGACACGGTCATCGACTGGCAAATCCAGAACACTGCTATGCTGCAAAAATGGTCGTGTCCAATTGTGGCGGAGACAGCAGACGGCTGGCTCAACGACATGAACGGCTTCCACGTCAAGCCCGAGCACGTCTGGCAGGCGCTGGATAGTGCCCAAAATGGTCCCGTTATTGAAGGTAACGTTGGCGGCGGAACGGGCATGATCTGCTATGAATTCAAAGGTGGCACGGGCACGGCTTCTCGCAAATTGCCAGAGAAACTAGGAGGTTATACCATCGGGGCGTTGGTGCAGGCTAATTTCGGCCGTCGCCACCAGTTGACCGTGGCGGGCGTTCCTGTTGGACATCATCTCACCAAAGATGCACCCTACACCAACGGCGAAAATCCGTTCCGTGAGCAAGGTTCGTTGATCGTTATCCTCGCTACAGATGCACCAGTTTTCCCCTATCAACTCCAGCGCATCGCCAAACGCGCCACACTTGGTATGGCGCGCACCGGCAGTTTGGGCGGGAACGGCAGCGGCGATATCTTCCTGGCTTTTTCCACTGCCAATCGGGGCGTGGCATATCCGGGCGATGAGTTAGGATGCGTGCAGATCCTGCCCAATGACCACCTCGATCCCACTTTTGCAGCGGCCGTCCTGGCAACGGAAGAGGCCATCCTGAATGTCTTGCTAGCTGCCGAAACCATGACCGGCAAAGATGGTTTGCGTGTTCCTGCTTTACCGCACGAGCGCTTGCAAGCCCTGTTACGGCAATACAATCGGCTGGTTTAGAAAATCAGGCTTTAACCCAAAACCCCGCCAGGAAGTTCCTGGCGGGGTTACCACTCACTGATTACTGAAATCTATTCACCATCCTGGATTTCCGCGGCACGCAGGGTATTTGCCATCAGCATAGCAATCGTCATCGGGCCAACGCCACCGGGAACGGGGGTAATGAAACCAGCAACTTCTTTGGCCGCTTCAAAATCGACATCACCAACCAGGCGATAGCCCTTCTTCTTGGTAGCGTCGGGTTTGGAATTCATCCCCACATCGATCACAGCCGCGCCGGGTTTGATCCAGTCGCCCTGCACCATTTCGGTGCGACCAATAGCCGCAATCAGGATGTCGGCCTGGCGCACCACGTCCGCAATATTCTTGGTGCGGGAGTGGCAGACGGTCACTGTCGCATTTTCCTTCACAAGCAACAGCGCAGCAGGCATACCCACAATATTCGAGCGGCCTAAAACAACTGCATTCGCACCCGAGATTTCAACGCCAGCTTCTTTCAGCAGATAGATACAGCCATAAGGCGTGCAGGGCACGAACAAGGGCTCACGGCCCTTCTGCGCCAGGCGACCAATGTTGAGCGGAGAGAACCCATCCACATCCTTCTCGATGTTGATAAGGTTCAAAACGCGCTCTTCATCCAGGTGATCGGGCAAAGGCAATTGCACCAGAATGCCGTGCACCTTCGGGTCGGCATTCAACTCTTTGACTAATTTCTCCAGATCTTCCTGGCTGACATCCGCCGGAACCGGATGGTGGAAAGAAGTCATCCCTAATTCAGCGCAGGCCCTTTGCTTCATGCCAACATAAGCCGCTGAGTCAACGCGCTCTCCCACCAGCACGGTTGCAAGACCCGGCTGCGATTTTCCTTCAGCAAGACGCTTGGCAACTTTCTCTTTAACTTCATCACGGACTTTTTGGGCAATCTCTTTGCCGTTGATTAATTGAGCAGTCATGTATTACTCCTTCGATAGATTTCTGTGAAGAATTGTACAAGTATTATACAATCGCGTCAAATCTTCCGAAAGTGACGAATGTCCCCCATTCACAGGAACGTTAGAACTTCGAAACGATTTTCCCGCTAATTTTTTCCTGTGTCAGGGATTGCAGTGTCACGTTTGAAATTTCGTTCCACAGCGGTTGTAGGGCAATCGCCTGCACGCGCAGGTAGTTGCCCGTCAGGCCTTCCATTTGCCAGCCCTGACCGTTCATCTGCGTGACCAATTCCCACAGGACGGATGTCTCCTGCCCGAGGAAACGCTGACGATAGGCTTTTGCCCCCTCTTCGAATGTTTCCCTTAAAATAGCATTACGTTCTTTCCGAACCTCGTGCCTGACCTGCCCCCCCAGACGCGCTGCTCCGGTCCCGGGCCGAGCCGAATAAGTGAAAGCATGCCCACCCGCAAAGTTCATCTCGCGGATGAAGGCCAGCGACTCGGCGAACTCTTCGTCCGTTTCACCGGGAAAACCAGCGATGACGTCGGTCGTGATGGCTACATCAGGCATGATTTGACGGGCAGCAGCTACCAGATACCGGAAAGAGGCGGGCGTGGTCTTGCGGGCCATGCGCTTCAACGTGGCGGCACATCCCGACTGTAACGGCAAATGCAAATGCTGGCAAAGTCGCTGGTCTTCCCACAGCGCGAAGAAATCCGCGTTCAAATCCCAGGGCTCCAGCGACGACAAGCGCAAACGCGGCGTGTCAGTATGTTTGAGAATGGCCTCGACCAAATCACGCAGGCGGGTATTTGAGCTTTCCTTATCCTGTCGCGCTGAGCCTGCCCGCCCCGGTAGAGCAGAGCGGGCCGGGGTCGAAGCGGGAGTTGATATATCCTGTCCCCACGAGCCCAGATGCACGCCCGTCAACACGATCTCCTTTGTGCCGCCATCCAGCGCAGACTGGACATCCGCGATCACATCCGCCAGCGGGCGCGAACGGCCCTCGCCGCGCGCCACAGTGGTAATGCAGAAAGTGCAATGGTTGTCACAACCATCTTGCACCTTAATAAAAGCACGCGTGCGCTGATGCAAACCCGGCAGTGGCTCACGGGCAATGGGCTCCAAATCGAAAGATTCAGTCGGCAAATTCAAAAGCTCTGGAACCAGCGTTTCTTTTTGTGCATTATTGACTACACGTAGTACATTTGGCAAAGCAGCCGCTTTTTCAGGCTGGAGGGTAGCCCAACAACCGGTGGCAACGATCTCGTCCACGCCCGCGCGAGCGATACGCCGGACTGTTCCACGCGAATCCGCCGCCGCCTGCGTGGTGACTGCGCAGGTGTTGACCACGGCCATGTCTGCTTCGTTCGCCGTAGCCACGATCTCGTGCCCGGCCGCGCGGAACTGGCGCGCCATGCTCTCAATTTCAGATTGGTTGAGTCTGCAACCGATGGTATCTAGATAAACTTTCATGAGAATAGAATTTAACCACAGATAAAATGGATAAGGTTGATAAAAGTGGAATGTTAGGATTTCGCTGATTTCCAATTTGCGGAAGGGAGAAGCCGTTTAATCTCAATCTTGGTCCTACCGAAATTGATAAGCAAACAAAGCTCAAGTCCGCTTGCACGGAGATAATTCAATGCTTGAGCTGTATGCTCATTCACTAGCATAGAGGCTGCCTTTAATTCTATCAAACTCTATCTTCTACCAGTAAATCGGCGATGAACTCACCGACCAATATTCCATCAAAAGTGACTTTGATTGGATATTGTTGTACAACCTTCAAGCCTGCCTTGCGGATCAAATGCACAAGGGCGTTTTCATAAACTTTTTCAACAAATCCAATGCCAAGTGTATTACTGATCTCGAATGCGCAACCTATTATCTTTTGCGTAATCTCATTCACATCTTGCAAAGGCACTATACTCATCCCCATTCATCAATCAAAAATGTTCATCTGCGTTTATCTGTGGTTAATCAAGGTTGGAGAACCACAAAATTATCGAAGATCACATCTACGCCTGGCTGAGAGAACGTGCCCGCCAACAGACCGACATCGCCTTCAGCAAGATCGGCATCCTGCGCCTTCGCGACCGGTGCCCCATTGACGTAAAAGATCAGCGTGTCGCCGCGACAATCCGCGCGCAGGTGATTGACTGCCAGGCCGGTATGGATAGAATCGTTGTACTGCATTTCGCTCTGTCCAAGCTGGATGGCGTTGCCGCCAATATATTTTCCAATGGTGTAATAGCCATCGCTGCTGACCATGAAGAAATAATAATTGTTTTCAATAAAGCGGCACAGCAAGCCGATGCGATTTTCGTCCGGACCGCTCAGCTTGGCGACATCCACTTCCATGCGCACATCTTTGAACGACTTACCCGGCGTGGACCAAAAGTTGGCCTGCAGCGCATTGACGAGGAAACGATAGCCGCTGCCGTCGTAATCCATCGTCCCCTCGGCGGATGTAAAACGATCCCAGCCAGTGTTCGTATTGGTGAAATCATCATAGAACAGTGTGTCACCGGCCTGCGCTACCGGAGTTGGCGTGGAGGCAAAAGGCGAGGAAAACTGGCAGGCCAGTGAAGCCATAGCCAAAATAACTACGAATAGAAGAAATGAGCGCATACGAAACATGGATGGATTTTATCAGATTAGGGGCCGGACTCAACATCTCCAGATGTTAGAGTGCGAAAGTCGGGAGACTTTCGACTCCAAACCTTAAGGAAAATACTGATTTAACAATAGCTGTGCCTGCTCCCCTACCGGACCATCAGGGTCCAGGTTGTGCGCCTGTTGGAGATGGTCACGCGCGGATTCCCAATCATCCGTTTGCATGGCAACGATACCCAAATGCAAATGTCCTTGCGCGAGTTCAGGATCAAGGCTAAGGGCATGCTCGAGAGCATCCCGTGCTTGATCGTAGCGTTCCAGCAACGCCAGCGTCCATCCGAGCATATCCAGCGCCTGCGGGTCCTCCTCGTTCAAATCGACGGCCTTCCGTGCAGCGGGCAGACCGACAGCCTCGACTTGCATATTGTATTGCGCGCTGAAAGCTGCCAACGAACGCCAGACCTTCGCATCTGTAGGAGCAATTTGGGTTGCGCGCATATACGCTCCCAGCGCAGCCTGCAAATCACCTTGTCGAGCATAGGCCTCCCCAATGGAAATCTGCCAGGTGGGATTATCCGGATCGTAGATGGCCGCTAACTTGTACTCGTTTAACGCCCACGTAATCTGACCCTGACGCATCCAATATAGCCCACGCAAACTGCGGACAATCGGATTCTTGTAATCAAGCGACAGCGCCTTATCCAACTCGGCGCGTCCATCCTGACCCAGTTGCTGCTCGGCCTCGCCCAGCCAGGCCCAGGCCTCAGCATTTTCTCCGTCCGCAGCCACGGCCTGACGGAATGCCCGCTCCGCCAGTGTCCATTCGTGCACCAATCCCAGTCCGCGCCCGATAATGACCAACTGACGGGATTTACTCGTTTCCAGCAAGGCCAGGTTGAGCGTGGTGCGCATGGTCTCGACCACAGAGTCATATAGAGGGTCAAGCGACGAGGCCAATTGAAATTCCTTCAATGCGTGTTCCGGATCGCTAACGGACAAAAGCTGGCCCAGGCGGTAATGCGCATGAGCATCCTGATCTCCTCCTGAAGCAACCCAACGCTCAAGGGCACCTTGTTCAGCAGAGAGGTCACCCAGCTCGTAATAAGCCAGCGCAAGATGCGAATAAAGCAACGAATAAGAAGGATGCAATTCCGATCCGGTCTTCCAAATGCTTAAAGTCTTGTCGAGGTCATCAGTTTGCTTCAAATATGAAATACCCAGGATATCCCAACCACTACCGGACAGTGTGTCCATCTTCCGGGCTTTTTCCAAAAGGGAAATAGCTTTATCGAAGGCTCCCAACTTGAAACTCGAGTTGTCCCGCCTGCTCCCACAAACCGGTGTACCAGGGCAACAAGCGTGCGGCACGTTCATAAGCGTGGGCGGCAAGTGAAATATCATTAACCTTCAAGGCCGTCTCAGCCTTTTTTTGTTCGGAATAACCGGTCAATACTGGGGGCGTGAAAACAAGTCCGATAACGGTCAGCAGGATCAGGGCGCGATAAAGAAGCGAACGCATGGAGCAATTATACCCATGCTGGTATACATAAAGGGACTCCCGTTTCCGAAAGTCCCTTCTAAAGTCTAAAGTCGTAAATCTAACGTCTTATTTGCGATCCATCGCGTCCATGACCGCCACCGAGGCAATCTGCACAATGTCGGTCACTTCATCACCAGTCTGCATGACGTGGACAGGTGCGCCCATACCGAGCAGGATCGGGCCAATGGCCTTGGCGTTGCCAAGTCGCGCCAGCAATTTGTAGGCGATGTTGGCCGATTCGAGCGAAGGGAAAACCAGCACGTTGGCATCTTTGACCGCGCTGAACGGGTAACGTTCGTCCACGATCGCGGGTACCACCGCAGTATCAGCCTGCATCTCACCGTCGTAAATAAAGTCAGGGCAGCGCTCTTTTACAATCTGCACCGCCTTGGCGACCTTCTCCGAAAGCGGGTGTGGCGTGGAGCCAAAGTTCGAGAACGACAGGAAGGCCACACGCGGCTCGAGCTCGATCTTCTTGGCGAAGTTAGCCGCCAGGCAGGCGATTTCGGCCAGATCCTCAGCCGTCGGGTCGATGTTGACAGTAGCGTCTGTGAAGAGGTAAACGCGGTCATCCACGATCATGATGTACACACCAGCAGCACGCGTTGCGCCGGGTGCCGTGTGGTGGATACGCAGCGCCGGGCGGATCACATCCGGATACTCATACGTCAAACCGGAGACAAAGGCATCCGCATCCCCCATTTTAACCATCATCGAACCAAGGATATTGACATCGCGCACACGCTTGCGCGCAATCGCCAATGTAACGCCTTTGCGCTCGCGCAATTCGTGATACGCCTGAGCGTATTGTTCATGTCTTTCAAAATCAGCCGGATTAACGATCTCCGGGCAACAAGGCAGGCCAAGATCTTCGATAGTCTTCTGAACGACTTCTGGACGACCCAGCAAAATTGGAATGCCAATCTTCTCGTCCGTAATCTGGGCTGCCGCTCGGATAACCTTGGGCTCTTCGCCTTCGGCAAAGACAATACGCTTGTTCCCACCGGATGAACGGGCCTGATTCTGGAAGAAGTAACGTACCTGCTCGCCTTTCCCTTGGCGATATGCCAACTGCTCACGATATTCATTAATGTCAATGCTCTTGCGAGCTGCGCCCGTTTCCATAGCCATTTTAGCTACAGCGGGAGCCTCCCAAAGTAGGACACGTGGATCGAGTGGGGTCGGGATAATGTAATCGCGACCAAACTTCAGGCTTTCCAGCCCGTAAGCCCGTAGAACGGAATCGGGCACATCTTCCTTGGCTAGCGCTGCCAGCGCTTGAGAAGCAGCGAGCTTCATCTCTTCATTGATGGCTTTGGCACGTACATCCAAGGCTCCACGGAAAATGAACGGGAAACCAAGTACGTTATTGACCTGGTTCGGATAATCCGAACGACCGGTGGCTATAATGACGTCATTGACGTGCTTCGTGCGCCAATTCAGGTTTGATCTCCGGGTCGGGATTGGCCATGGCAAAGATGATCGGACTTTCAGCCATGCTCTTGACCATGTCAGGCGTCAACACGTTAGAGACCGACAGCCCGTAGAACACATCCGCGCCACGGACGGCATCCGCCAACGTACGCGCATCGGTTTCAACAACAAAGCGTTCCTTGTATTTGTTCATGCCTTCCGTGCGGCCTTTGTAGACCACGCCACGACTGTCACATAGCATGATGTTTTCACGTTTGACACCCCAACGGATAGCCAGCTCCGCACAAGAAATCGCGGACGCCCCTGCACCCGAGACCACCAGGCGCACATCGCTATGCTTTTTGCCGACAATTTCCAGTGAATTCGCCAGCGCCGCAGAGGAAATAATGGCAGTGCCATGTTGGTCATCATGGAAAACCGGGATATTCAGCATTTTCTTGAGTTCTTCTTCTATATAGAAGCATTCAGGCGCTTTGATATCCTCCAGATTGACACCGCCAAAGGTCGGAGAAATAGCTGCCACAACCTTGATAATCTCATCAGGGTCGTGGCTGTTCACCTCGATGTCGAACACATCGATATCCGCGAATTTCTTGAACAGCACCCCCTTGCCCTCCATCACCGGCTTGGAAGCGAGCGCCCCCCGATCCCCTAAGCCTAAGATAGCTGTCCCATTGCTGACTACCGCGACCAGATTTCCCTTCGAGGTGTATTCATAAGCCAGCTCTGCATCTTTCTCGATTTCGAGCACCGGTACGGCTACACCCGGCGAATACGCCAGGCTTAGATCACGTTGGGTATCCATCGGCTTGGTCGGCACGACCTCTATCTTGCCGGGCTTCCCTTTCAATCGATGATATTCGAGCGCATCTTCACGCGTAAATGTTGCCATGAGTCCTCCATCTTTTTCAGATTTTAACGACCGCCGCAAGCAGTTGAAATGGCAGAGAGAAGTTGATTGACACCTTTTGTAGTTTTGACAGCCTCTCTACGATCTTGACCTTTTGCGGTACCCTTTGATTATTCCATGGGTTACATAAACTTGATAGTTCCATTTGTCACTTTTAACTCCGATTCCTGCAAGTACATATAATCTTACACGTAATTGCGTAAATAGTTTTGCACAAATGGATGAATTTATGAAAATTTCATGTATAATATTTATATTATCTAGTCAATTTCTGCCGCGCAACGAGCGGCCACTGGTTTGCTAACGGAACTCTGGAAATTGTAGTACGATCATCCTGGTAACAGGAGATTTTGGAAGTCAGGCGTCTTGTATTTTGGTTCATTTGGGACAGAGTAATCGGAAAATCGATTCCTCCAAGCGACTGGAAATTGCCGTGACATAACCGTCACGCTGCTTAATCTACCTGTACCGCCCCGCCTCTTCGTCCGGATCCTTCGACTTCGCTCAGGACAAGCCCGGGGCTTGCACGCAAAACCCAGACTCTATCCGCAGCCGAGGCCACTCAGCGCTTTTTGGCTGCTTGTGTTTTAAATGAGAAAAATTACTGCGATACAAGTTCAGAAAAGGAATCCGAACAGAGTCAACATTCACCTTGATGGAGAATACGCGTTTGGACTGACCCGCATCGTAGCCGCCTGGCTACAGGTCGGGCAAACCCTGGATGAAGAAAAGATCGCAAAGCTACAAGCCGAAGATGCCCGTGAACGCGCTCTGCAACAGGCATACCTCTTTCTAAGCTATCGGGCGCGTTCGGAAAAAGAGATTCGGCAGAACTTGGGCAAACACGAAATACCGGAAGCCGTTATAGAGGAAACCCTCGAACGCCTGCGCCGGGACGGGTTTGCCAATGATAAGCAATTTGCCAGCGCGTGGGTCGAAAACCGCAGCACTTTTCGCCCACGTGGACGCCGGGCACTGGCCCTGGAACTTCGCCAGAAGGGCATCGACAACTTTACGATCGAGTCCGCACTCGAAGAAGTAGACGAAGAAGCCCTGGCCTACGAAGCAGGCCAAAAAAAGGCTCGCAAACTCGCCCTGAGCCCGACGAAGGGCCAAGAGTGGAGCGAGTTTCGCAAAAAAATGTCAGAGTTCCTGGCCCGTCGCGGTTTCTCCTATTCCGTTATTGCGCCGATAGTTCAGCGCCTGTGGAACGAATTCCACACGGAGGGAGAAGAAAAAATCTATGACAATGAGGAAATATCATGAATCCGTTCATTCTTTTATTTGATGTCCTGGCTTTACTAGTAGGCATCGCAGCCGGGTACCTGTTCCACAGATATCAAGTGGATAAAGCACTCAAAGACCAGCAACAAAAAGCCGAAAGTATCCTAAAAGGCGCAAATGAACAAGCGCGCCTGATCGAAACGCAGGCGCGGGAGAGCGCCACTAAAATTGTTCAGTCCGCCGAAGGGGAAATCAAGGAACGGCGGCACGAACTCAGCCGTGAAACGGAACGGCTCGACAAGCGCCGCTCAGAACTGGATGGTCGCGCTGACCGCCTGGAGCAACGCGAGCAAGCCCTGAATAAACGTCAATCTTCGATGGACCGTCGCGCCAACGAAGTTGAAAAAATGGTTGAGACGCAAGTGGAAAAATTGGAGCAGATCTCCCAATTGACCCAGGATGAAGCCAAAAATGAACTGTTCGCTGCGGTTGAGAAAGAAGCCCGCGCCGACATGGCTCGCATCTATCGCCAGATCGAGGCTGAAGCGCGCGAAGAGGGCGAAAAACGCGCCCGCAAACTGATCGCAGACGCTATCCAGCGTGTAGCTTCGGAACACGTCTCTGAAGTGACTTCATCGGTCGTGCCGTTGCCCAATGAAGAGATGAAAGGCCGCATCGTGGGCCGCAACGGACGTAACATCAAAGCCTTCGAGCAGGCCGCCGGTGTGGACGTGATCGTGGACGATACCCCCGAAGCTGTGACCATCTCGTGCTTCAACTCCGTCCGTCGCGAGATAGCCCGCCGCGCCCTGACGCGCCTGACCGTAGACGGGCGTATCCATCCTGCTCACATCGAAAAGATCGTCGAAGAAGAAACCAAAGCAGTCGACAAGATCATCGCTGAAGCCGGCGAGCAGGCTGCCTACGATGCCAATATTGCTGGCTTGCATCCCGAAGTATTACGCATGATGGGACGCTTGAAATTCCGTACATCCTATGGGCAAAACCAACTGGCCCACGCCGTGGAAGTTTCCAAACTGGCAGGCATCCTGGCAGCCGAACTGGGCGCGAACATAGAAATCTCCAAGCAGGGCGGCTTCCTGCACGACATCGGCAAAGCCATGGACCACAACCAGGAAGGTACGCATGCTATGCTGGGCGCAGAGTTCTGCAAACGCTACGGCGTGAACCCGGTGGTGGTCAATGCCATCGGTTCTCACCATCACGAAATGGAGCAGGAAAGTATCGAAGCCGTCATTGCCGAGTCCGCGGATGCCATCTCCGGCGCACGTCCCGGCGCCCGCCGTGAGGACCTGGAAGCTTACATTAAGCGCATCAAATCTCTCGAAGAACTGGCTACATCCTTCGAAGGCGTGCAGCAGGCTTTCGCCATCCAAGCCGGACGTGAAGTGCGCGTCATCGTCAAACCCGAAGATATTGATGACCTGACCTCCACCCGCTCTGGCCCGCGACATCGCCAAGAAGATCGAAGAGACCATGCAGTATCCTGGACAGATCAAGGTGACGGTGATCCGGGAAACGCGGGCAGTGGATTACGCGAAGTAAAACACATTAAAAGAGTAAGGGCGACCTAGCAGACCGCCCTTTTTTGTTACAACTTTATCACTTCTGGCCTCAACCCCAGCTTATCAATCAACCAATTCAACTCCTCATCGCTCAACCTTCTCCCCTTCCCTGCATAAGCTGTCAGTGCGGCTTCCATCATGTTCGTTCCAAACGAGCGACCCTCGTAACGCGGCGTGGTTGTAATTACCGTCTTCACCCCACGTGCTTTGAACAATTCGATATTTTCTTCCGTGGTGGTATTGGTCACCACCGTCTTGCCATCCATACGCTCGGGCATGTACTTGCGCATGAACAGGAAGTCGCCTGCAATCAGGTCGGAGCCTTCGAAATATTTGACATATTTCGGCTCTTGCTCCGCGCCGTCGCTGCCATAGAAGAGCATAGCTCATTGGGAACCAACTGACAAATGGCAGCATAACTCGCGCCAAGCGCTTGAAAGCCGAGATACCATAGACAGGGATCGGGACTCCCAACGCAACCATCAAATCGCCAAATACGACTTTTTCGGAAACTTCCGCAACTGCCTGCGCCAATCCAAGTCGGTCCACCGCCACGGGGACAAAAGCCTGCTTGAAATGTACATCTCCCAATTGCGGTTTTGCCAGTTCGAAGACGCGCCGTTCCAGCGTGTGTTTCAGGCCACGGCCATCGCATAAGGGAGTTTGGGTCACGCCTTCGACCAGTTTGAGCGCGGCGCGCAGGGGATATTCGCGGTTATCCAAACGCAAATACAAGTCCACGCCACCCACGCCGAAGGCATCGATCTTGCCGTCCAGGTCAAGGTACAACTGGCGGGCTTTGACGATATCGCCGTCTGTACCGATGCGCTCGACCAGGATTTCCTGGCCGCCCAGATTGATGGTTACACTTTTGTCGCGTTTCGAACTCCCCAGGCTGACACTGATTGCTCGTTTCATGTTGCCCTCCAAATGGTTTCGCCACAGAGTTACGAAGAACGAGGTTCACCCTGAAGGATGAAAACGGAGTCCAAAGTCTCCAGACTTTGCCAACGTCGGGAGACGTTGACTTCTAATTTAAGATCAGATCACGGAGACCCCAGAGCGCTTTTTATTTTTTTCTCCGTGCTCTCCGCCCGCCCCGGCGCTGCCGGTCAGGCCGGGGTGGACTCAGTGGTAAAGATCAAGTGCCAACATATGGATTGGATTGCTTCTCCTCTCCCACCGTGGTCTCCGGACCATGACCGGAGAGTAGCCGGGTTTCATCCGGTAAGGTGAAGACCTGTTCGTGGATACTTTTCAGTAGTGTTTCCCAATCCCCGCCCGGGAGATCAGTACGGCCGACACTATCGCGGAAAATCAGGTCGCCACAAAAGCAAACGCCTTCGGATGCGACATAAAGAATGCACATTCCGGGCGTATGTCCCGGCGTGTGCCGCACTTCGAATTCGATACTTCCCAACTTCAGGATTTGTCCGTGCTGCAAGTCAATGGTCGGTTCGGGGCCTGGGTCGATTTTGAAGCCGAAAAACGGTGCCCCGCCTTCCGAGCGCCAAAGCGCATGGTCAGCGGGATGCAAGGCCACCAACGGAAGCGGATTCAACGCATCCGCAATTGCCGCTGCACCGCCGATGTGATCGAAGTGCGCGTGCGTGTACCACAAGTGAGCAATACGCCAGCCACGTTTTATCGCTTCGGTCAGGATGACATGACCGTCCCAGGCAGGGTCAATGACAGCCGCTTCTTTGGTTTCAGAATCGGCTACCAGATAAGCATTCGTCATGGCCGGGCCGAGGGTAAAAGTGGCGATTTCCAACATACTCACATCCTTAAACGACTTCTTTTGCAACCTGGTGTTTATCACGCGGGGCAAAGATCAGGCTAATGATAACCCCAATTGTAATCAGAAGCAGGCTGAGGGGATAGATAGAAGCGGGGTCTTTGTCGTACATGTAGCCCGCCAATAAGGGCGCAAGGATCAGGGCCAATGCATTCCCGGCTTCGGATATCCCATAAGCCAGTCCCATTTGCGATTGGTGGATAAGCAAACGCACCTGCGCCATAGCCAGCATACGTGCAGCGCGATACCCGCCCATCAGGAAGTAGCCCAGCACATACCAGGGCTGCCCTGTGCCTTTCCAAATCAGGAAGGCAAACAGCGCCACACAAACCTGCCCCAACGCGAACCCAATCCCGGAACTGAATTGCCCCAAAAGCAGATTAAAGACCACGTTGCCCAGATTTCCCAGCGAGCCGATCAGGCCCATCTGGTTGAGCATAATGCCGCGCTCGTTTTGCAGAAAATTCGGCGTCAGCGTCTGCGGCAGGTACATGGCAAACATGACAAAGAAAACGACGCCAAGGTAACCAAGGAAACGTGTATTTTTTAACAAGGTCCGGGATGTATTTTGGCTATCGTGCAGATCACGTGGTTGCGGTTTCAGAAATAAAACCAGGGCAGTAGACACGACAAAAACAACCGCAGCGTAAACGAAGATCGTTCGCATACTGAAATGTTCGCCAACCCAGCCCCCAGAAACGGGACCGAGCACCGCGCCCAGGTTGTACATGGCCGAAGTCAATGTCATGGCACGACCGGCCGTCATCTTCCCGCGCGCCGCGGTCACGTAGCTGAACAAGGGCGAAGATACAAAGCCGGTCACGCCGTACAACACAAACCCGGCGATGAAAATCTCCAGCGAAAGGCCCAGCGCCATCACCCAGGTGGCGACCATCCCCATGATCCAGGCGGCCCAGATCAACGGCCTGCGCCCCAATTTGTCGGAGAGATATCCGGCGGGAATATGCGCCAGCAACATCGCAAACCCGAAGGCGCTGTAGACTGTCCCGATCAAAATGGGATCGGCACCCAGTTGCTGCAAATACAGCGGCACGAAATACAAAAACATCCCCTCGCCAATGCCCCATGTGAACAAGGCCGTACCGACAAGCAGCAGACTGGGATTCATGCAGCCGCCTCGACGCGACGGATAAATGCGCAGGCAGCCTCGAAAACCTGATCCCGGGCCGCATCACGCGTGACCACGTGGCCTGCTTCCGTTACATACAGCTTGGTCTTGTCTGACGTGCCGAGGTCGGCGTAGATATGCTCCATATTTTCAGGCAAGACATAGGTATCGTTCTTCGAATGGATGAGCAGTACCGGGACCTTCACCTTTGGCAAAGCAGCGCGCATCTCTCCCAGCAAGGACTGCAACTCTGCCGCAGAACGGATCGGATTTTGCGGATACGAAACATGCTGCGCGTAAGCGGCTTTATCGAACCAGGTTGCGCCCGGCTCTTCTTTGCTCTTGGGTTGATACCGCATAAACTTGCTGAGAAGTTTGATCGCCCAGGCAGGATAATCATATGGAATCCGGTACGGCGTGGACATGGCCACGACCCCTACCACGTCCAGCCGAGTGGACATCAGCAACGACAGTATTCCGCCCATCGACAGGCCAACCAGATAGATACGCTCACTTACACCACGCAGCAAATGATAACCATCCTCGACGGAAGCCATCCAATCCGTGTAGCGCGAGCGGATCATATCTTCGGGGCGGGTGGCATGTCCGGTCAGACGCACACCCAGACAGGGAAAACCCTGTCCGCTCAGGTACTCACCCATCCAGCGCATCTCTTTGGGCGCGCCGGTAAATCCGTGAATGAGCAGGCAGCCAGGTCGACCGGTTTTGCCTGGGAAGAAGAAAGGTTCGGCGGTGGGAATGATCATGATAGCCAGCTTTTAGGATCAGTGCTTAGTTAGTTCGAGCGCGGAGAAATGTCCGTCCAGCGCAGGCGGCGTTGGCCAAAGAAGTTGATATATGGCGTAGATGCGTTCGGCGGACTCGTCCACAAAACGGTCCATTTGTTCTTTGGAAAGATACTTCTTCGGTCGCGTCATCATATCCTGTATCTCTTCGTCATTGAGTTGGTAATAGGATTTGATGTGTTTTAGTTGGCGAGGTAAGGCCTCGGGCGGAAGAAAATCCAGATCAGCGGAAGCAGGTCGGGCATCCAGAAAGACGCGCCAATATAAACACTCGGGATGCTTACGCACGTAGATGTGATCCAGACCGTACCAGTCCTTTTTCACTTCCCAAATGAATTTTCTATCCGCCGCAAACTGCTCGGCCCAGCGCTCGGACGTCGGGCGGCCGACATCCAACGTCCATAGATTGTCGGTGATGAGATGGAAGAAATAACCCAAGCGGAAGGAATAACGCCCCTTATCGTCTGATTGACACGTCTGCCAGATAACCACGATAGAAATCCAGGTCGGCGATTTCCTTGTGAACGCTTTTGCTGCGTTTGAAATGCGTGACTTCGGGGGGCGGATTGAATTTCTCCCAGTTTTCGTCGGGAATGCCGGAGTCAGGCGCAACGTTGCCAATCGCGAACTGACCGGGTTCAAGGTTTGGGATGCGTTCGAGCAGATTTTCGGCGATGCGCAGATGCGCGATCCAGGTAGCCATTACCCGATTATACCCAGTGCGGTCACACGCGTACCTGCGTTCGGTGCAGGCAAATTGCGCTTTGTTCCGGGTAAGAACGCGCAATTCGTGACCGTGGGTATTATATAGCCCAGGGCGGGTTTTGCGATTTCACCTGGGGGAAGATAGGGCAATCTTCGTCATGCGCGCCCGGCAGATAGCCGGTAGACATCAGGAACTCGTTCACGATCTCGCCGCCCACGAATTTGAAATTCTGTTTGAAGAGTTTCACCCACTCGTCTTTTGCACGCGGATGGTGTGCATCCAACCAACCTTTGAAAGAGCCGTACTCTTCTTTTAATTCCAGGATGCGACGGGCATTCTCGATGGCCGCGTTGACCTTGAGACGGTTGCGGATGATGCCCACGTCGGACAGCAGGCGCGCGCGGTCGGACTCCCCGTAGCCTGCCACCGTTTCGAGATCGAATCCGTCGTACGCTTTGCGGAAGGCTGCCACCTTTTTCAGGATGGTGATCCATGATAACCCGGCCTGGTTGATCTCGAGGATCAGACGTTCGAAAAGTAAGTTGTCATTATCAAGGGGAAATCCGTATTCGCTATCGTGATAGCGTTTGTTGAAATCGTCTTCGGGATGTTCGAGCACGTACTGGCAGTAAGTCATAGATTGATCTCCAAGAGGGGCAAGATGCGCGGCTGACCGTCCACTTCCCCAACAACTTCTCCCACCTTTACCGCTCCCATACGCTCATAAAATCCTTGCGCGTTTGGATCGGATTCGATTTCAAGAACTCGAGCGCCCAGTTCTTTACATCTTGACAGCATGCATTTGAATAATCCTGCGCCAATGCCCTGGTCCATATATTCAGGTAACACCCATAAGTGTTCTACGCTCGCTTTTTCATTTTCCAGTGAAAGAGCGCAAAAACCGACTGGCTGCTCGTCAATATATGCCACATAAGTTTCGTGTTTCTCTAAGAATTCCGGCGTAATTGTTAATAGAGGCAACCAGAGTTGAATCCAGTGTTCGGGATAGCCCCAATGCCGTTTGGCGGCGAAGGCGATTTGGGTCAGGGCCTCGGCTTGACTTGGAATAGCGCGTTGGATTTGAAACAGCATAAGGCTTGCAAATCTATTCTAGTATGAAACTACCTTTTCCAACGAGAGCAAGTATTCGGGCAACGAGCTTTTCAGCAAATGTAGGATCAACGTTTGCTTCTTCAATTGGGCGGATGTTCGTACTAAGATCTTCTTGTCGCCAATAAATCGTATTGTATTGATCCACATCAAAATGTATACGCTCTCTTGATTCAGGATTATCTTCACAAGTATGAATTAACGGTTTTCCCAAGCCATAAGCCATGCCCAATTCCCAATATACTCCACCCCGAACGCCATTCCTTACTCTCGTTTCAGTTACCTCTTCAGGTCTACAAGTAAAATCAGCAATCACAAATTTTGCCTGTTTTAGAAGAGATATAACTTGATCCATAATAAAACCACTATATTCTTCCTGATCGACAATAATTGGCCGAAAACCACAATATTCCACAACCGCAGTTACCACTTCCCTATATTTCCTTGTATATTCAGAAAACCACATTGCGATGAAAGCAGCATTACTTGAAACATATACCTTTCTCATCTCATCGACACGGAGCCAGCCCTGCGCTGAAATAATTCGCGCTGGTCCATATGAATTCTCCTTCTCACTGAGATACCTCATTTCCACAAGTAGATCTGTAAGTCCACGTAATTCATCGATATTCTTTGCTGCAATCGCAGAAATTAAAGCAGGATCAATTTCGATCAATTTTCCATAACTGCCAGATAATTTCTCAGCATACGCTAATAACAAAGCATCTAATTTTTCGTTGGTAGTCTCGGGAAATCCCATACTACGGAATTGTTTTTCCCACCATTGAGGATCGCTAACATTTTCTATGCCAGCACCTTTGCCAATATTGGGTATTTTACCCGCTTTGTTTTCACGTCTTACCCAGGCGCTAACAAGATGGCTAACTTTAGCCCAGGGTGGATCGGTAGGGTAAAGCAGAACCTTATCAATTTTATATGTTCCACATCTTTCGCATTCGTTTCGAAATCCTGGAAAAGATTCTAGCGACTTGGAAGTTTTAAAATAGTTCTCGCCACAAATGGGGCAGGGTCGATCAACAGCTTCTTTGACCATAGTTTCTCCCTAAAGAATCAGTGGAAATCCATGCAATCCGTGGCTAAGGAATCACCCCACCACACGTATCTCACGCGGCAGATCGCTCAGGCTCTCCGAACCCGTCTCCGTCACAACCACATTATCTTCCACACGTACGCCATTGCGACCGGGCAGATAAATCCCTGGCTCGACCGTATAGGCCATGCCCGGCTCCAACAACTGCATATTGTCGCCGCGCATGTAGGGATCTTCATGCGGTTCCATGCCGATGCCATGACCGGTGCGGTGCGTGAAGTATTCTCCGTAGCCAGCGCTTTCGATCACATCACGCGCAGCTTTGTCCACAGTGGCACAGGGAACACCCGGTTTCCCAGCAGCGCGCCCGGCAGCGTTGGCTTCCTGCACGATTTTGTGGATTTTCTCGTACTCGGCCTCTACCTGTCCCACCGCAAAGGTGCGCGTCAGGTCGGAGATGTAACCATCGACAGTCGCGCCGTAGTCGATGACCAGCAAGTCACCGGCTTGCAGCTTCCGCTCGGTGGGGCTGGCATGCGGATTGGCCGAGTTTGGTCCGCCAGAGACGATCGGCGCGAAGGGCAGTTCCGGCTCCGAGCCATGCCTCAGCAATTGCACCACCAGTTCCGCCGCCAGTTCTTTTTCGGTCATGCCCATTTTGATCAGCGGAAGAGTCGCTTCCAGTGCGTTCTGCGCTATTTTGACGGCCTTGCGCATGGCCTCGATCTCTTCCTTATCTTTCCTCAAGCGCAGCGAGCCCAGCGCATCGCTGGCATCGGGATAGTCCGCTTCGGGTGCACCAGCTTTGACGTAACGGAACTCCAACAAGCGCATCTGACCCGGTTCGACACCGATACGCTTCCCACTTGTGCCCGGCAGGGTATCCAGGCCCAGGGCCTGCGCGGCACCGCGAAAGGCCTTTTCCCACTCCGATGGATTCTCCCCGTACGGGAAAGCCTGTACTGGATACGGCATCTGTTCGACTTTGAGCATCTCCAACTCGGGCAGCACAATGGCCGGGTCCTGTCCCTGGGCAACCAATAAAACGACCGGGCGTTCCATCAGGTGGAAATGCGCGCCGGTCAGATACGTCAGGGTGGGACCCGGGTTGAGGGCAACGGCGTCCAGACCTGAGGTCTGGAGTGAAGCGTTCAATTTTTCCAATCGAAGGGTAGTCATTTTCTCTCCAGGGTATGGTATTTTTCCGTGTAGGCTGTCTGAGTGATCCAATCCGCAATTCCAGGAAAATGGTTTTCACCCCAGGCGATCAGTGCGAACCACCAGGGAATGATGACCGCGCGGCGCGGATGTTTGGCGAGTTGTAAGACGCGTCGGGAAACGTCTTCAGTAGGAATAAAAAACAGGTCGAACCATTTGGGTCTGCGTCGACTTTTTTCCCCACTCCCTGTCCAGCCAAAACCCGTATGTGACGGACCGGGGTAGATACCTGAAACTTGGATATCGAACGGTGCTACTTCGCGGCGCAGAGCCGTGGTAAAACCGCGCACACCATATTTTGTGGCCGCATAGACAGTATATGAAGGAGCGGCCAGCCAGCCCGCAATCGATGACATATTGATGATATGACCGGAGCGGCGTCGCAGCATATACGGGAGTACCGCGCGGGTGACCAAAATCAAACCTGTCAGGTTGACCTGTATCTGGGTTTCGATATCGCGCTCGGGTTCAAGAGTCTCAAGCCAATTAAGGCGGCCAAAACCAGCGTTATTGAAGAGAATATCGATGTGCCCGTAAAGCTCCATCACGGTGCGCACCATCAGGTCGATCTCGTTGCGCTGGCTGACATCTACGGGAACGGCTAGAGCCTCACCCCCAACCTTTTGAATCTCGTTGGCCAGCATCTGCAAACGGTCGAGGCGGCGAGCAGCCAGAATAACTTTGGCCCCTTCCTGGGCAAAGAGATGCGCCGCATCCTTGCCAAAGCCGGACGAAGCGCCTGTGATGAGAACGACTTTGTTCTTGAGAGAGACCTCCATTTAATCTTCCTCAACTTCATCCTGTTCTTCCGGCCGTTTCCGTGGACGGGGCGGTTCGATCACAATTTCTGGTGAAAGCGCCACTTCTAGCACCTGGTCCGCATGCGTGACCGGAATGATCTTGAGTTCAGCGCGGGCGGTCTTGGGCACGTCCACCAGATCCTTCATATTCTTTTCGGGCAGCAAGACGACTTTGATACCAGCACGATGGGCAGCCAGCACTTTCTCACGCACACCGCCGATGGGCAGTACGCGCCCGCGCAGGGTGATCTCACCAGTCATGCCAACATAACGATAAACCGGGCGGCCAGTCAAGGCAGAGAGCATAGCAGTCGCCATGGTGACTCCCGCTGAGGGACCATCCTTGGGAATAGCACCTTCCGGCATGTGGACATGGATGTCCATGCGGTCGAAAACTTCCGGGTCAATGTCGAAAAACGGAGCACGCGATTTGACATAGGTCAACGCAGCCTGCACAGACTCTTGCATCACTTCACCCATCTGTCCGGTCATCTGCAGGCCACCCTTGCCTTCCATGACTGCGACTTCGACCGGCATGATCTCGCCGCCGCTCTCCGTCCAGGCCAGGGATTGCACAACACCGACTTCATCCTGTCGTTCGGTCTCCGGTGAAAAGTACTGCTGCGGACCGAGATATTTCTCTACTACCCGCGGCGTGACGACATTTGGATATTTCTTCTCTTCGGCTTTCAGGCGCGCAGTTTTACGACAAATACGCCCGATCTCGCGTTCCAGATTGCGGACGCCGGCCTCGTAGGTGTACTCACGGATCAGTTTTTGCAGCGCGGCAAGTTCAAAATGCAAATCGATATCTTCCACGCCGTTCTCTTCGATCTGACGCGGGATCAGATAACGATTGGCAATCTCCAGCTTTTCTTCTTCGATGTAGCCGGGGAACTCGATCACTTCCATGCGATCGAGCAACGCGGATGGGATCGGACCCAGCGTATTGGCTGTGGTCACGAACATGACCTTCGACAGGTCAAAGGGCATTTCGAGATAGTGATCGCTAAAAGCGTAGTTCTGCTCCGGGTCGAGCACTTCCAGCAATGCAGACGAGGGATCGCCGCGGAAATCGGAACCCAACTTGTCGATTTCGTCCAACATAAAAAGCGGATTCCCCGCCCCGGCGCGTTTCATCGTTTGCAGGATGCGTCCCGGTAGCGCTCCAATGTACGTGCGGCGGTGACCGCGAATCTCGGCTTCATCGCGCACACCACCCAGCGAGACACGCACAAACTCGCGCCCTAAAGCCTCGGCAATCGAACGTCCCAGCGAGGTCTTGCCCGTACCAGGCGGCCCGACAAAGCATAAAATCGGTTGGCGTTCCTTTTTAGGTTTGAGCGAACGCACCGCAATGTACTCCAAAATACGCTCTTTGGCTTTCTTCAGGCCATAATGGTCACGTTCCAGAACCTTGCCGGCATGCTTGACGTCCAGATTGTCTTCGCTCATTTTCGACCAGGGCAGGTCAACGATCCAATCCACGTAAGTGCGGATGATGCCGACTTCCGGCGCCATAGGCGGCATTTGCGTCAAGCGCTCGATCTCTTTAAGCGCTACCAGCTTGGGCTCATCTGGCAGGTTCGCTATTTCCACTTTTTGTTTCAGGTCATTGACATCGCGCGACCAGATGTCGCCCTCGCCCAGTTCAGTTTGGATGGCCTTCATCTGTTCGCGCAGGTAGAACTCACGCTGGCTGCGGTCCACTTCGGACTGCACGCGGTTGTGAATTTCGTCTTCCAGTTCGAGCACGTCTACTTCTTGCGCCAACAGGTTGTTGATGCGCTTTAAGCGTTTACCCGGCTCCGTCATCAGCAGCAGGCTTTGCTTCTCAGCATAGCTCAACGAAAGCGCGGTAGCGATCATATCCGCCAGCCAGCCCGGCTCGGAGATGTTCAGAGCGAACAGATGCGCCTCTTCGGGAATCGAGCGGTCCAGTTGCACACAACGTTCGAACTGGTCCACGGCCGAACGCATCAGCGCCTGGACTTCGCGGTCCGGGGTTTGCAATTCGTAAATCGGGCGGGCGCGCACCTGAATGGACGGGCTGGTGCGCACGAACTCCACGATCTCTACCCGGCGGCGTCCTTGCACCAGCGCGGAATGCGCGCCATCCGGCATTTGCAGCAGACGTCCCACGGCCATTTCCACACCCAGGTTCAGGAAGTCATCCACGCCTGGCTCGTCGATTTCCGGATCGCGCTGGGTCAGGCCGATGACAGTCTGGTTGTTCATCTGCGCTTCCTGCACAGCTAGCAGCGAAGCTTCACGCCCCACAAAAATAGGCGAGACCATGCGCGGGAAAATGACCAGGTCACGCAGGGGCAATACCAGGGCCGTAATCAAGCCATCCGCGTCCGCCTCCATGGTTGGGATACGGTAAAGCTCCTCGGTGCGTTGCGATAACGCTAAATTGAAATTGTCTTCTTCTTCGTTCCAGTCGTTGTGATTGTTCATTTACCAACCTCTGTCATTGCCTGCACCGTGCGCAGGCACGTGTGCGAGGAACCCGTTGGTCGAGTAGACCGAGTAGTTTTCGAGGTCGTATCGAGACCAAAAATATGGCAACCTCATGATTTCTGTTTATTTGAGATTGCTTCGCTTCGCTCGCTACCCCGCCGTACTTTGGCGGGGCAACGACATGTTTGTAATCTTGTCCCATGTAGTCATGACGTTCTGCGGTGACAAACATCGATCCAGCAGACAGGACAATGCTACCATCTTTTTTGGATAATTCCAGTGCGCGGAGGAAAGCCGCTTCGATCCCCTGACGGGGACAGGCGGGTTCCAGCGCTTCGGACTCCACCCCAGCCTGCTCGGCGATCCGAAGGGCTTATTCCTGTCTCTTTTGCCACGCATTCATTACCTCGCCAGCAAAAGCAACACTTCCAGCTGTCAGGACGAGCTTGTCCTCTCCAGCCAATTCCAACGCCCGATCCAAAGCCGCAGCAACTGGCGTAACCGCTTCTACCGGGATATGGGCTCTTTTTACATTTTCAACAATCCATTCCACAGAAGGCGCACGTGGATGATCCGCCTGCGTAGCCACAACCCGTTCCACCCGCGCGGATAGTTCGGCAAGGATGCCAGAAATATCCTTATCTTCCAGCGTACAGAAGAGCAGTATGACCGGGATATCCGGAAAGAACGTATCGAGCGTCTGGCGCAAGCGCAAGGCAGACTCGCGGTTATGGGCCACGTCGATCACAACTGGCGGATCGCGTCGAATGATATCAAAACGGGAGGGCCACTTAATCTCAGCAAATCCCTTTTGAATGGCCTCGTCCGGGACATTCAGTCCGCTGGCCTTGAGGGCAGCATAGGCCACGGCTGCGTTCTGGACCTGGTGTTCGCCGAGGAGTGGAATCTTTAAAGTTAATTGTCCCTGAGCGGAGGGTCGAGTAGGCGGTTGCTTTTTCGCCACATCGTGACCCGTAGTTAAAGGGCGATTGTTAGCAAAATCAGCGCTTCGACTACGCTCTGCTCCGCTCAGCGACACTTGAAGCGTTTGACCGTCTATAGAATGGGATAAAGGCTTAAATTCCACATCTTTGCCGACAAGCGTGAAGGCACAATTGTTCTTATCAGCCACATTTTCCAGAACTGTGAGCGCCTCGTCTTTTTGCGGGGAGGAGACGACTGGCACGCCGGGCTTGATGATACCGGCTTTCTCGCCCGCGATCTTGGCCAGCGTGTCGCCCAACACCAGGGTATGATCGAGTGAGAGCGAAGTGATGACCGACACGCGCGGCGTGACCACGTTGGTAGCGTCCAGTCGTCCGCCGAGCCCGACTTCGATGACGGCCGCGTCGCAACCCTGGCGCGCAAAGTACAGGAAGCCGAGCGCAGTGGTGATCTCGAAGGTGGTCAGGTACGGGACGCGTGCCACGGCCGGTTTGATCTCCTCGACCAGCGCAGCCATTTCGGCATGTGACATGGGCTGCATGTTCACCTGGATGCGTTCAACGTAATCTTGCAAATGCGGGGAAGTGTACAGGCCGGTCTTGTAGCCAGCCGCTTGCAAAGCACTGGCCGCCAATGCACTGACCGAGCCTTTGCCCTTCGTCCCGGCTACGTGGATGATGGGGTATTTGGTTTCCGGATTTCCCAGTTCGACCATCAGGGCGCGCATGCGGTCCAGGTTGAAGTCGGCTTTAGCCAGTTCGGAGGCGTGTTTGAGGCTATAATCTACGAAAGAGTAGAGGTAATCGAGGGCGAGGTTGTATTGTTTTTCGGTATCCATTGGAGAGATTGTAAAACGGAATTCGTGAATCGTAAATTGGGATTTGGGAATCGGAGATGAAATGGATTGTTTTCTCTGCCAAAAACACGAAGGCCAGGTTGCCCCACCGCCGGGCGGATATATTTACGAGGGCGAACACTGGTTGATCTGCCATGCGCCCGCTGACAGGGGTCCGCTGGGGACATTGTTCATCGAGTTCCCGGCGGCATTTCCTGGATTACGCCAAAGCCAACGAGGAAGAATTGGCTGAATATGGATCACTGCTGAAAAAGGTTTATGGAGCGCTCAAATCCTTGACAGGAGCGGAGCGCGTCTATCAAGTGGTCTTTTTGGAGGGCATCCCCCATTTCCATACCTGGCTGATCCCACGCAGAAAAGGCGATGAAAAGGGCGTGCCATTCCTTGCAAAGGATATTGTCTGCGAGCAAGAAGAGGCGGAAGAGTTAGCAGAGAAATTGCGGAAAGTATTGGAATAAAATGTAGTAACGGCTTTAGCCGTCTAATGCGCGACTGAAGTCGCTCCTACAGTCCATGATTTATGATTGGCATCCTAACTATCCACCTGCACCTGCCCGGCTGCGCTTCTTTAAAAGAAAAGCGCGGACGGCTCAAGCCGTTGCTCCACCAACTGCACAAGAAGTTCAACGTCTCGGTGGCGGAGATGGAGCAGGCAGGACATGTGGCAGGAGGCAGTCATCGCTTGTGCGCTGGTCAACAGCGGATGCGGAACCAGGTGCAAAGGTCATTGCAAGCGGTGGTCAAGTGGGTCGAAGGCAACTGGACAAGCGGGGATGTGATCGATGAAAAGATTGAGATCATTTAATTTCTAACCGCAGAGTTGCAAAGAACGTGGAGAAAAGAAAAAAACTCTGCGCACTCCGCGTCTCCGCGGTAAAACAGGAGGAACAATGGATTTAGGATTGAAAAACAAAATCGCCCTGGTAACCGGCGCATCACGCGGACTTGGTTTTGCCACCGCTTTGACGCTGGCACGCGAGGGCTGCCGGGTGGCCGTCAACAGCCGCAGCGAGGAGAATGCCAAAGCCGCAGCCGAGAAAATCGCATCCGAAACCGGTACGCAGGCTATCGGTCTGGCAGGAGACGTGAGCGAGATAGGCGTGGCTGAGAAATTGGTTGAAGGTACAGTCAGGGCCTTTGACGGTCTGGATTTGCTGCTCACCAATTCTGGCGGACCGCCTGCCGGCCTATTCGAATCGTTTGACGAAGCGGCCTGGCAAAAAGCGATTGATCTGTCGTTCACGAGTCACGTGCGCTTGATCCGTGCATCGCTACCTTATCTACGTCAATCGAAGAGCGCTAGTGTATTGACTGTCACCTCGTACACGGTCAAGCAACCCTTGCCCAATTTGGTGCTCTCGAACAGCATCCGCATGGCAACCATAGGGCTGACCAAGTCGCTGGCATTAGAATTGGGAACAGATGGTATCCGTTTCAATTCCATCCTGCCGGCCTGGACGGAAACGGAACGCGTGACTGACCTGATGGCCTTTCGCGCCAAGAACAACAGCACGACCGCCGAAGAAGAGACCCGAAAACAGGCCGCCGAAAGCCCGCTGGGGAGTATGGGGCATCCTGAAGAGTTTGCCAATGCGGCTGTCTTTTTACTATCTTCGGCAGCCTCGTATATTACAGGCGCGATGTTAAGCGTGGATGGCGGTATGTATAAAGGTACGCTGTAACGCAAAAAAGCAGAAAACACAACCCGGCAAGGTATACCTTGCCGGGTTGTGTATTTAATTGCGTATAAACGTGTATTTTTGCCTCTTGTAGAATTTGACTTACAGGACTATGATTGGCGAGTTTTGGCTCCAGAGTACCGCAGCCTTGGAAGAGGTGAAGCTCATCTGAAATGACCTTTTCCAAAGTGGCAAAATGCCGACAACCTCAATTCAATGCGGTAC
The DNA here is from genome assembly GCA_963785535.1 of uncultured Chloroflexia bacterium. Taxonomy (GTDB): domain Bacteria; phylum Chloroflexota; class Anaerolineae; order Anaerolineales; family Villigracilaceae; genus JAABUE01. The sequence goes on from CAWAVQ010000011.1 coordinate 282,492, forward strand.
CAATGAGCAGAAAGAATGAAAGATGGCAATTACATCTACAAATGAAAGAGATTTGATCAAGTCGGTCTCCCACTTCCTGATTGGGAAGCCGCTTCCCTCCCACGAAGCCGCACACCAAACAATCAGTAAAAAAGTCGGTCTGGCCGTATTCGCATCGGATGCGCTTTCCTCTACAGCGTATGCGACCGAAGCGATTTTGGAAGTGCTGGCGCTGGCCGTGCCGGTAGCGGGCGCGATGGTGCTGGGTTATTCCATGTACATCGCCTTCGCCATCGTAATCTTGCTGGGAGTGGTGACCATTTCCTACCAGCAAACCATCCACGCTTATCCAAGCGGTGGCGGCGCGTACATCGTGGCGCGTGACAATCTGGGTGAACTCCCGGCGCAAGTTGCGGGAGCCGCCCTACTGACGGACTACATCCTGACAGTTTCAGTGAGTATTTCATCCGGCGTAGCACAATTGGTGTCCGGTTTTCCGGCGCTGCTGCCCTATCGCGTGTTGATTGCGGTCTTTGTGGTCGGCATTATGATGGTGGTCAACCTGCGCGGCGTGAAGGAATCGGGAACCGCTTTTGCCATCCCAACTTATTTTTTCCTGGGCGTCACAGTATTGACGATTGGGATGGGTTTTTACCGCTTCTTCACCGGGACTCTTAACCCGGTTACGGGCGTCACAATGGCGGAAATCGAAGCGATGCAAGGCGTGACCATGTTCCTGATCTTGCATGCCTTTTCGAGCGGCTGCACCGCGCTGACAGGCGTGGAAGCCATATCGAACGGCATCCCGGCTTTCCAAGATCCCAAAAGCCACAACGCCGGCGTCACGCTGATATGGATGAGCGTGATTCTGTCCTCCATTTTCTTGAGCATCACTTTCCTGGCCAACCAGATTCAAGCGCGCTTCTCATTGACCGAAACGGTCATCTCGCAACTGGGACGTACGATCTGGGGGCCGGGTGTGATGTGGTACGTGCTGCTCGGTGGAACAACCCTGATCCTCATCATGGCGGCCAACACCTCTTTTGCAGATTTCCCGCGTCTGGGCGCGTTACAAGCCGGGGACGGCTTCCTGCCTCGCCAATTGACCTATCGTGGCAGCCGTTTGGTGTATTCCTACGGTATCGCTGCCCTGGCAGGTTTCGCGTCTTTGCTGATCATCGCCTTCCAGGCAGAGACCACTGCGCTGATTCCGCTGTATGCCATAGGCGTCTTCTTGTCCTTCACCATTTCGCAAACCGGTATGGCTGTCCGCTGGTGGAAGTCCGGACATCTCAAACCGGATGAAGAAATCGTGGAAAGGGGTAGCACCGTCCGCTTTGATCCAAAATGGAAACAAAAAATGGTGCTCAATGGCTTTGGCGGCGCACTGACCTTCGTTGTGATGATCGTATTTGCCGTGACCAAATTCCACGATGGTGCCTGGATTGTTGTTCTGCTTATTCCAACACTGGTCCTGATTTTCTTCCGTATCCACAACCATTATCGCGTCGTAGCCAACACCCTATCGCTCGAAACCTTCGGTGAGCCACACCGCATTTTGCGCAACCGCGTTGTTCTCCTGATCGGTGGCGTCCATCGTGGGGTGTTACATGCTTTGCGCTTTGCACGTTCGCTCTCTGACGACATCACCGCGGTCTATGTTGCCATTGACCCTGACGAAACTGAGAAGACAAAAAAGAAATGGCAATACTGGGGCGATGGAGTTCGCCTACAAATCATCGACTCTCCGTACCGGCGTTTGATCGAGCCCCTGATTGGGTACATCGACCATCTGGCCGAAACAACTACGCCACGCCAGGTTCTCACGGTCATCGTGCCGTCATTCATCCCGGCAAAAGGTATTAACAAAGCGCTACACATGAACACCGCGGAAGTGCTGCGCAAAGCCTTGATCCAGCAGCACGATATCGTTATTGTAGAAGTGCCTTACCATATCGGCGAGTAACAATTATTTCGGGTAAAATACTCACCGTTCAGAATAATTTAGCGAGGCGCTCATCACACGAGCGCCTTTGTTTTCTCGCAACGATTGGAGCGAAAATGAAGAATAACGTTTGCCTGAATTGTGGTGCATCCGATCAGGAAAAACCTTTGCTGACCCTTAAATATCAAAGCAACGAATTTTACATTTGTCCCCAATGTCTGCCGGTGCTCATCCATAAGCCCGCTAGCCTGGCTGATAAACTTCCCGGCGCCGAAAGCTTCGGCGCACCAGCGGAACATCATCACTAGCAAATGCCATTGCCTGCAACGCGCGCAGGCACGCGTGCGAGCGAACAAAGTGAGCGTGGCAATCTCAAATCACTATAAAGTCTGAGATTGCCGCGTCAGCCCCTTCGGGCTTCCTCGCAACGGCATCAAAAATCATGAAAAAAATCTCCTTCCTGGGTCGCACCTCCCTGTTGATCGGGTTCTTCTTCGGACTCGACAAGGTACTGGCGTTCGTGCGCACCGGCATCATCGCGCGCCAATTTAGCGCCTCAATCGACCTGCTGGACACCTTCAACGCGGCCAACAACCTGCCAGATGTGCTGTTTGCGCTTATTTCCGGCGGTGCGTTGGCGATGGCTTTTATCCCGTTGATGAGCGAATATTTGACGCAAAAGGGGCGCGCTGCTGCCTGGGACTTATTCTCGCGGGTCGCCAACCTGGCCTTTACGGTCACGGCCCTGATAGCAATCGTCATTGCCATTTTTGCCCAGCCGATTGTAGATTCGCAGATCGGCATAGCTCCAGGCTTCGGTCCGGAACAGCGCCAATTGATGGCGGAACTGATGCGCCTGAACCTGATCGCTACCATCATCTTCTCGATCAGTGGACTGGTGATGGCCAGCCTGCAGGCCAACCAACATTTCCTGCTGCCCGCCATAGCGCCCATCCTCTACAATATCGGGCAGATTTTCGGGGCATTGTATCTTGTACCTATCTACGGCATCTACGGGCTGGTCTATGGCGTCATTCTGGGCGCAATCCTGCACCTGCTCATCCAGGTTCCGGCCATGATCAAGTACCGCTTCCGCTGGACGCCTTCGCTCGATCTGAGTGACACCGGCCTGCTCTCCGCGCTTAAACTATTGGGACCGCGCTTGCTGACTATGGGCGGCATCCAGGCCATTGTGATCGTGCGTGACAACCTGGCCTCCCGCACCGGGCAAGTGGGCGCAGTCACTTCATTGACCTACGGGTGGATGATCATGCAAGTGCCTGAGACATTGATCGGGACGGCTATTGCGATAGCCATCCTGCCGACCCTTTCGGAACTCGCAGCGGAACAAAATTGGGCTGGCTTCCGTTTAACAGTTAGAAAAGGCGCTCCGCATTTTGATCTCGTTAACCCTGCCAATTGCGGCCGTCATGGCCGCGGGCTTGCATCCGCTGGTACGCGGCTGTCTTCGGTTTCGATGAGGCGGTCACCACACTACTAACCTGGACGGCGCGCGTCTATCTGTTGACCTTAGCTGGCTATGCCGTGCAGGAAACCATGGTACGGGCATTCTATGCGCGCCAGGAACCCTGGCCACCGGTATGGAGTGTTCTGATTCGGTTAGTCATTTACCTGGGGATTGGCGTTTCAGCCTTAGTCTTTTTCCCAAGTGTTGGCGCGCCAGCCATCGCCTTTGCAGAGATCGCTGCCACAGTGGAAGCCGTGGTCCTGTTCGTATGGCTCAACCGTAGGCTCCCCGAACGGACGGCAGTAGGCGGGGCACTGGTCAAGGGACTGGTCGCCAGCCTGATCGGGGCCTCAGCAGCTTACAGCCTGGCCCTGATGCTGCCCGGCGGAGCCATCCTCACGGCATTGGTCGGGATCACCGTTGGTGGTCTGATCGTGCTACCCATCATCTGGAAGGAAATCCGCCTGCTGTTCAACCTGTAACGCTGCGGTATATATATGGCCACACAGTACACTTTCGCGATTTAGAAAAAAGCTACAATCTGTGGCCGTGAAGGGTATAATTCGCCCCATGTCTGAAACTATCGGAAACACTCAGCCTACTAAGGCCACACAACCTAATATGACTCAAGACCCTGCTCCAAATCAGGAACAGGGGGGCACCACACAAGAAATCAAGGCCAAGCCTAAAAAGAAGCTCGGCGGACGTATCGGACGTTTCTTCCTGAACGTATTGATCGTTTTGGTTATCGTCGGCATCGGTGTCTTTGGCGGATATCGGGCTGGCATATCCATTCGTCTGAATAAGGAGACGGAATTGGTCACCCAGCAGTTAAGCGACCAGTTCTCTCGTGCGCTGGTTGACATCCAATTTGGCAATTACGACGCTGCCCAAACGCGTCTGGAATATATCATCGGGATCGACCCGTCCTTCCCCGGTGCGATGGATAAGCTGACCGAGGTGATGGTCCTGTCTACCGTTCCAACAGCCACACCAGTTGTCTCTCCCACCCCACAATTGATCGTGGACGATACCAACTACGAAGCCCTACTGGCGCAGGCGCAGCAATTGGTCGCTGCCGGCCAATGGCAGAATGCGTTGACCGTGCTGGACACTTTGCGCGCCAAGGACTCTACCTTCCACACGGTGGATGTGGACGGTATGTATTATTTCGCGCTGCGCAACCTGGGCGTGGACATGATCAAGGAAGGTAACCTGGAAGGCGGCATCTACGAATTGACGCTGGCCGAGCGCTTTGGGCCTCTGGACAATACCGCTCACGTCCTGCGGGATAATGCTCGTGCTTACATTAATGCGGCAAGCTTTTGGGAATTGGATTGGCAGAGGGCGACCCAACAATTTTACGCTCTAAATGGCTCAGGTATCTGGGACGGCACCATGACCGCCACCGAGCGCTACCGGATCGCAGCCATGCGCTATGGCGACCAGTTGTATGCAGACGGACAGTTCTGTGATGCTAACGAGCAGTACCAGGCTGCCCAGTCGGTCGGTGAACTGGATGCCGATGTGGTCGGGCGAGCCCACCAGGCCTACCTGGCTTGCTATCCGCCCACCGGGACGCCTGCACCGACTTTGCAAGCCACCCCAACCACGGACACGTCGGTAGTACCAACGAACACACAAGGAGGCGGTGGACCCGTACCTACCAACACTACCGCACCTCCTCCAGCCGCAACTAACACGCCGGTACCGTCGACAGCTACCACAGCGCCGCCAGCAGACACACCAACACCAACGCCTTAATCCATGCTCGAAACCCCGCCGTCCTGGGCGCTGGCGCTCGTTTTTTGGTTGCACATGCTGGCTACCGTCATCTGGCTGGGCGGTTTGGCGGCCATCGCCATTCTGGTCCTGCCGGCGGCAAAACTTACCCTAAAGCCCCCCGAACAATTGGCCTTTATCAGCGCCATACAGCGTCGCCTGGAACCGCTGGCCTGGTTCAGCCTGTCCTTGTTGATTGCAACCGGTTTGTTCCAGATGAGTGTCAACCCGCATTACAATGGTTTCCTTTCGACCAGCGGACAATGGTCGCTGGCCATCTTGACCAAGCATACGCTGGTGATCGTGATGGTCGTCGTCAGCGCGATGCAGACCTGGGAAGTGCTGCCAGCCATCCGTCGCGGTTTGATGCGCATCGAAAAGGGACAGGCCAGCGAAGAAGAAGTGAAACGCCTGCAAAAGCGGGAAACCCTGTTGCTGCGGATCAACATCGGTCTGTCCATTCTGATCCTGGCAGCAACCGCATTTGCCAGAGCATCCTAAACAAAAAGACGCACCGAAATGGTGCGTCTTTCGTTTTACCGACTTATCCTTAGCAAAGTCAGATTTTTGTGTCCGATTGCTCTTCGTAAGTTTAAGCCTGAATGGCAGCCAATCCTTGTAACAATTTCTCGTGTAACAGGCCATTAGAAGCCAAAATGCCGCGGTTGTTCGTAAGCATACGCCCCTGGGTGAAATCGAGCGGTTTCCCCGAAAGGTCGGTCAGTTTGCCGCCCGCTTCTTCCAGGATGATCGAGCCGGCAGCCTGATCCCATATCTTTTCACGATAGTCAGGGCGGTTGGGCGAAAGCAAACGGATGATGACCTCTCCGCCGCCCGCCGCCAGCACGGCGTACTTGGCCTGGCTGTCCATGCGGACGGGTTCGACTTGCACGCCTAGCCAGTCAGCCAGTCCGTCGATTTGACTCACGTTGGTGTGACCCGCTTCGAACGAACGCAGTAAGCGCGCCTGTGAAGAATCGCCCCGCTCCGAAACCTTGAGCTGCTTCCACTGATCATCGTCTTCTGCCAGACTGGTACTCCAGGTGCCCTGCCCGCGAACGGCCAACACCACCGAACCGGGCCCATCCATATCAGGGACAGATGCATCCCGCAAATTTGGACAACCCAGCACACCAAGCTGGACAGCGCCATCTTCCACCAGTGCCAACGCTACGGCGTACTGGTCGCCCCGTAGGAAACCTTTCGTCCCATCGATGGGATCGAGCACCCAGAAACGGCTCCCAGGTTCAGCGCCACCGAAATCGATCCACTCGCAAACAGTCTCAGCATTCGCACCAGGGATTACCTGGTTGACATACCCTGTTACACGTTCAAGGGTTTTGGCTTCTTCTGGTTGTCGCAAGGCAGCAGATGCTTCTTCTGCAACCATCGGAATATCCGGAAAAGTCTGCGATAGAATTCGACCGATGATAGCCTGAGTTGTAAAGTCCGCCACTGTGACGGGGGATTTATCTTCCTTCGTCAATGAAGAAACAACTGTCTCACGCTGGATATGTCGCATCAAGTTCGCGGCCTGGCGTACAGCGCGCAAAGCGGTCTGCGCCCTGGGATTGGAAAGTTCGATCATCAATATACCTCGAATGATTGGATTTTATAGAAAGAGCGCAAGGATTATACCCGCTTCCCTGTTCACAGAGTACCACATTTAAAGATTGTTGAAAGCGGAGTCCAAAGTCTCCTGACTTTGGAAACAAAATCGGGAGATTGATGCAGTGAACTCCAAGTCCGAGCCTACAGGCTCCGGCTGCGCCCCATGTTGGGCATGATCCACTCGTCCTGGTAATGCTCGCGCAACATCTGGTAATACAGCAGCGCTTCTTTATTCTGCAAGTTGTAATCCCAATCGCGTTTCAGACGTTTATGCTCAGCCTGGAATTGTTTGTCCGAGATTTTCTGCTCGGCGCGCTCCGCCAGGATGTCAGACGAGCCTGCTCCCTTCGAGAATTTCATTTTGGGACGGTAAACGATCTCATCCGGCAACAGCCCTTCGTAAGCGCGTCGCAACAAGGCCTTGGCTGGCCGACCGTTTTCGTGCAGTTTCCACTCTGACGGCAGACTCAACGCCATCGCCACCGAATCCACATCCAAAAACGGGACACGCGCTTCCAATCCGTGCGCCATCGACATGCGGTCGCCGCGCTGCAGGTTGGTGTTATGCAGCGCTTCGGTGATGTAGATCAACTCCTTTTGTAGGGTTTCGGGCACGTCATAACGGCGCAAATAGGAGTAGCCTGCATAAAGTTCGTCCGCGCCTTCACCCGTCAACATGACCTTGACGTATTCCGCGGCCATCTTGGCCAGCATGTAATTTGGGATAGCACTGCGCACCAGCGCCGGGTCGAACGACTCCAGATAATAAACCACTTCCGGCAGTACAGCCAACATATCCTGCTCGTTGTAGATGTACTCGTGATGCTGCGTGCCCAACGTTTTCGCCATCAGGCGCGAGGCTTCCAGGTCTTCGCCGCCTTCCACACCGACCACAAAGGAATGTAAGCCGGGCGTACTCTGGCTGGCAATCATCGAGATGATGCTGCTATCCAGCCCCCCGCTCAGGCTGACTCCCAGTGGCACGTCCGACATCAGGCGTTTGCGCACCGCCTCCTGCAGCGAATCACGGATGGCTTGCAAAGCATCCGCTTCGCCCTGCACATCCGGCAGGTCATCTTGCAAGGTGTTTTCCAGCGTGTAATACTGCATCCAACCCTTTTTGCTGTGATACCAGTATCCCGCCGGGAACTCATGGATGTCATCCGTCACCAGCGAGAGCGCCTTCACTTCGGACGCAAAGTGCAAGCCGCCGTCTTTTTTACCGTAATACAACGGTTTGATGCCCAGCGGGTCACGCGCCAGGAACAACTCCCCTCGCCACGCAATCGCAAAAGCGAACATGCCGTTCAACAATTCCACGCATTTGGGACCATACCGCTCATATAAGCGCAACACGGTTTCGGTATCGGTGCGCGTTTTGAACTGCTGATCTTGTAAGCGCTTACGGCGTAGGCCCATGTAATTGTAAATTTCACCGTTGAAAGAGATCCAGGCTCCGCCGTCTTGCAGTGGTTGACTGCCCCCGGCCACATCCACGATGGCCAGGCGCGTATGTCCCAATGTGGCATCCTTGGTTGGCATCACGCCATCCCCGTCCGGACCACGGTGTTTCAAACGTCTCACCATTTGGTTTACAGATTTCTGTGAATTGCCCTGGTAGGCTCCTGCAATTCCACACATTGGTTCGAACCTCCTTTGTGTTCTTTGCAGCCGCACTCCCCCACAATCTTTTCAAGCACGACTTACATAATAATGGCGCGAAGCTGTTATCGCTCCACGCCATGTCAACTTACCTACAGCAAAGGTAATTCTATCATATCGACTTTTTTGGCCGGGACACCGGTCAGATCGTAAGCCATCGCCCCCGTAATGCGGACCGGGACGATCTGACCAATCTCGAGCCTGCCCTCGATAAAGACGAGGCCATCGATCTCGGGCGCATCCCGGTAACTCCTGCCGACAGAAATCCCGTTATCGAAGCCTTCAACCAACACATCCAGCGTCTTGCCCACATAGGACTGGTTAATCTGCATCGAGATGCCCTGCTGGAGTTCCATCAGGTGCTCGAAACGCTCCTGTTTAACGGAAGCAGGCACCGGGTCGCCCAGAGGCGCAGAAGTCGTTCCCTCTTCGAACGAGAATTGGAAGGTTCCCACCCGGTCGAAACGAATTTCGTCCACAAAGTCCACCAGTGCCTGGTACTCCTCATCTGTCTCGCCTGGATAGCCAACGATGAAGGTGGTGCGGATGGCCAAACGCCGCCCTGAGCCTGTCGAAGGGTTGGCGAAAGCATCCCGCATCTTGCCCAGCGTCTTGTGCACCCAGTCGATGTTGGACGGGCGGCGCATGCGATACAGCGTTTTGGGATGGGCGTGTTGCAGCGGCATGTCGAGATACGGCAAGATTTGCTCGCGTTCGGCCATCACATCGATCAGCCGCTCGGTGACGTAGCCGGGATAAGCGTACATAATGCGAATCCAGTCCATGTCAGGGACGGCATCGGTAAGCTGCTCGAGCAGGATGGCTAAACCGTCTTTCATGCCCAAATCGTGGCCATAGTCAGTGGTATCTTGCGCAATGAGAACCAGCTCGCGTACACCCGCATCCCGCAAACGGCGGGCCTCGTCGAGGATGGTTTTCACCGGGCGGCTGACGGCCGTGCCTTTGATGAGCGGGATAGCACAGAACGCGCATGGCCGGCGGCAGCCATCTGCTATCTTGAGATAGGCGCTGGCACCCGCGACCGAGGCACGCAGGGCATCCTGCTCGTCGGTACCGACGGTTTTGGCTTCGCCTGGCAGATGATAGAGCGGCTCGGGGTGCGGTCCTTTACGAAGTTCGCGTACCACCTGGACAATGTCCATCCAGCGACGCGTACCGAGCACGCCGTCCACGCCGGGAACTTTCTGGGCCACTTCCGCGCCGTAACGTTGCGTCAGGCAACCCGCCGCGATCAGGACTTGGCCTTCCCGTTTGATTTCAGCCAGTTCACGCAACACTTCAAAAGATTCGTCTTTAGCCGGACCAATAAAGCCACACGTATTAACGATCAGCACATCTGCTTTTTCAGGGTCTTCTGTGCCACGATAGCCATCGCGCATCAGTAACTGCGCCATCGAGTCAGAATCGACCGTATTTTTTGCACAGCCAAGGGAAACCAGGTGAAAGACGTTCGTTTTTGTCATTTTCGATACCACTAAATTCTTCATTCCAATCTTTTATGGGGACGCACTTGTAGGCGTTTTGGTAGGCGTAAACGTAGGTGAGGCGGTGATCGTAGGAGAGGGCGTGATCGATGGGGTTGGCGAAATGTACGGTGTAAGAGTCGCTGTGGGAGAGACAACCGGCGTCGGTACCAGGATTTCATCTGGTGTATAGATGAAACTGGCAATTTGCCCAAAGCCGCCCAACAGCCCCAAGTCACGCTGATTATAAACCACGCGCAAGGCGGCAGCGCTGCCGGCCAGAAGCTCGATGCTTTGCTCAGCCTCGAACGGATAGGCATTGCCCGGGATTGTACGGCCATCAAAGGCTACTTCGCCGTCCACGGTAACGCGCATATAAGTGCGCTCAACCGCCACAATGTTAACCTGCACATTCGCGTTAGCGGCCAGAGTTGGAATTTCAACCGTCCCTGCAGGCAGTCCGGGGATTGGCGTATCTTCAGCGGGGATCAGCGTAATTTCTGCAGCAAGCGTTTCCACCGGCGTGCCAATCAATGCCTCCGAAATAGACGGACCGGTCGCTTCGGCTTCCACCTGTCGTTCAGATTGCAAGGTGATCACCCTTGAGATTCCCCAAACGGAGAATATGATCAGCAGCAACACCATGCCGATCCCAAAAACCAGATCGCCAGCGATAAAGCTGCGCAACCTTGGCAAATTTTCCGGGATGTTCGGCGGCTTACGTCGCCCGGTCGGTTTCTCGGGATGCCGTTCACGACGACGCGCCTGAAGTGCGTCTGCAAAGCGTAAAAGCAGAGCGTCTACATCCAGATCCAAAAAGCCAGCATAATTCGCAAGCATGCCACGCGTCTGCACGGGCGACGGCAATTCGTCAAAATCGCCCCTCTCGAGCGCATCCATAAATTGTGAGCGCATGCGTGTGTGGCGTTCGATCTCATCCAGCGTCAGGCTGAGCATCTCCCGTCGGCGGCGCAATTGCAAACCGATTTCGTTGATGATCTCTTGCGATGACATCCCCGGTTCAGAGGAGATTGCGGGCTCTGATTCTGTATCCGCTTCGATGATTGGCTCTGGTTCAGGTTCATCTTCGATTTCCCAGACAGGTGCAGCACCTGTCTGGTCACGCAAGATGTGGGATCTGGCCCACTCGAGGAATGTCGTCCCCGGTTGTGGGTGAACTTCGCTTTCGGCCGCATTCTCGCTCGCTTCTTGCCCGACGCTTTGGCCTGCATCGTTTTCGGAGGTAGTGTCCGCTCCCAGGGTTGAATCCGATTTTGGAACGGGAGCAGGCTTAGGCTTCGATTGAGATGCGGGTTCTTCATCCGTCTCCCCCGCCTCCCGTTTGACGCGATTTAGCCACGTCTGCCAGAACGGCTCCCCTGAAGTTCCCGTAGATGTTTCTTCGGCCTCATCTTCAGGCTTATTTTCTTCTTTTTCCGGTATAGGGACTGTTTTTTCCCCTTCAAATACGACTTCTGGTTCAAGCCCAGGTTCGGGCTGCGAAATGCGCAATTCATCGATTATCTGGTCGAGATCGAGGTCCAGGTACTGGGCATAGTTTCTCAAAAAACCGCGCGCCTGCACTGGCGAGGGCATCGCGGAAAAATCGTCGGTCTCCAGAGCCTGCAAATAACTCCGACGAATACGTGTAGCTTCCGCCGCCTTTTCGAGAGTCAGGTTGCGGTATTCACGTGCCTTTTTGAGCCGTTGACCGATGGTGTCTGTCATGCTAGAACTATTTTACTGCTTCGCACAAAAAGCGCTGAGCTAATTGTTCCACAAAGCTCGAATTTTTCGGGTTTCGGTCTAATCTTTACGCAGTATCTTATAACACAACATCACCGGCCCCCCAAGTCTCGGGAATGAACCGGTGATGATGTCCGAGTGATTTAGAAATTATTCTTCGGTAACTTCAGAAGTTTCTTCAGCAGCGACTGTTTCGCCTTCGCTGGCGGGGGTTTCTTCAACAGGAGCTTCCTCTACTGTTTCCTCAACAGCAGACGTTTCTTCCGCTACGACTTCAGCGACAGGCGTCTCCTCAACGGCGGTTTTTTCTTCCTTGGCGGCCTCTTCCAGAACCTCACCCTCGCGATGAACGATGACCTTGATCTCAGGCACCAGATCCATGGTCAAGCGGACGTGGGCCGTGAACTCACCCAGGTTACGGATGGGTTGCATATCGATCTGGTGGCGTTTGACTTCGTAACGTACCTTCTCCTGCAAAGCATCGGCCACATTCTGTGTGGTGATCGAGCCATATAGTTTACCGGTCTCGCCAGCTTTGGAAGCAAAGGTCAACACAACGCCTTCGATGTCACCTGCCAGGCCTTTGAGTTCCTGGTTCTGCTCCGTGCGGCGGATTTCAGCCTGCGAGCGGATGCGTTCGATCTGCTTCAGCGCGCCGGGGGTAGCCAAAACAGCCAAACCCTGCGGGATAAGAAAGTTGCGGCCATATCCATCGGCAACCTTTTTTACGTCGCCGGCACGGCCCAATTTGTAAACGTCCTTGATCAGCATTACTTTCATTTTTCAAGCCCTTTCTGGCAATAGTTTCGCCGCAAAACGCGGCATGTTATGAGCGAAGGGTACAACGCTCGGCGGCGAATTGTACCAGAGGCTTTCCTTCTTGCCAACCTCTGCAACAGAGGGTAAGATAAGCTCATGAACCACTTATCCATCGATTGGCGACGCGTGGCCCTCATCGTAGGAGTATTGTTCCTGGTCGTGATCATCGTAGACTTTAATTCCCGGCTGGAAGAGCTCGACCGTCTCAATCGCCAGGCTGGGATCACGCGCGCAGAAGCGACCCAGGCGGCATTGACAAAAATTGCGTATGAAACCCAGATTGCGTACGCCACTTCCGACCAATCAGTAGAAGGTGAAGCACGCAGCAGTGGTGGCATGATCCAAGAGGGAGATCATCCGGTTGTTGTGATGGGAGATGATAACGCAACACCGCTCGAAAGCCCGGAGCCCACCCTCATTCCCACTCCAAAGCCGAAATGGCAGTTATGGTGGGATTTGTACTTCGGCGGAGAATGAACCGCCTGCCCCTTTTTCCCGATACAACGAAAATCGAAAATGATACTCTGACCATCGCCGATCAGGATTTGGCCTCCCTGGCGGACCAATACGGGACCCCGCTCTACCTGTACGACCGGGTGACGATGGACAACGCCGTTGCTACCTACAAGGGGGCACTCGCAGCCTCCTATCCTTCGACTGCCTTTCAACGGCCCTTCGACAGGCTCAGGGCGACGGCTCAAGGTAGCCCATCTGCGTTTGCCTCCGTTACCTATGCCGGGAAAGCCTACCTGAGCAGCGCCCTGGCTCAGTGGACGCAATTCCATAACCTGTGGCTGGATTGCACCGGTCAAGGCGAAATCGCGATTGCCAAAGCAGGCGGTGTTCCACGAGAAAATATTCTCGTGCATGGCGTCAACAAATCGGATGCCGATTTAGAGTCCGCCATCCAACATGCGGGCACGATCGTCGTCGATAACCTGAGCGAACTTCATAAAATCTATGTCATTCTGAGCAAAGCGAAGAATCTCAGTACCATCAGAAAACCGAGAACTCTTCGGTCGCGACAATCGCTCCCTCAGAGTGACATAAACCTTTGGCTGCGCCTGCAACCAGGGCTGGCAGTTGCTACTCATGTCTACACGCAAACAGGCCAGCATAACAGTAAATTTGGCATGGATGGGGAAGAACTGATGGAAGCGACACTCTTCTGCCGAGAACACAACCTGCCATTAAAGGGATTGCACTTCCATCAAGGCTCCCAATTCCGTGACCCTGCCCCGCTCAAGCCGGCCATCGAGTTGGCATTGGATTTTGCCAGGCAAATCGGCTTTTCAGGTGAATGGCATTTCTCTCCCGGCGGAGGCTGGGGCGTGGCTTATCATGAAGATGAATTGCCACAGCCTGATGCGAATGAATACGTCCGTGTGATTGCGGAAAGCGTGAAGGTTGGTTGCAAAAAACTCGATATCGATTTGCCGCATTTACACATCGAGCCGGGTCGCAGCATTGTGGCCCGGGCTGGCGTGGCGCTCTATCGCGTCAATACCGTCAAGCGGCAGGGAGGCCGCACCTGGTTGTTGGTCGATGGCGGCCTGGCCGACAATCCGCGGCATGCGCTGTACGGGGCAAGATATTCTGCTTTAACGGTGGCGGGGGTGGGGCGAGAAAGAAACGAATTGGTCCACATCGCGGGCCCATTTTGCGAATCCGGGGACGTCATCATCGAAGATTTGCCGATGCCCAAAGTCGAAGAAGGGGAATTGATCGCAGTGCCAATGAGCGGGGCGTACCAATTGAGCATGTCCAGCAATTACAACGGCGCGCGGCGGCCTGCAGTACTATGGTTGGAAGATGGCAAAGCACGGCTCATCCAACGGCGGGAAACGGCGGATGACTTGCTCCGTCGAGACGTGACCTGATAACCGAAGCGTGTGAGGTAAAATAAACGCATGTCGGGAATCGGGAATTGGGCCTTGTGAAATGCTTTCGTCACAAAACCCAATTCCCGAATAACGTGTCCCGAATAACGCTTTAGGAGTAAATCATGGCTATCTTGGCAGCCCAATCATCAATCTCAAATCTAAAATCGAAACTTAAACTCTATTGGCCGTTGGTCAAAGGTTTGCAATCGGGTCTTTTGCTGGCGACTGGCATCGCGGGCTTTATGAGCGCCCACGACAAACCAAACTTGCTGATCTTGTTGATGTTGTCGGGCAGTTTATTTCTATCGATCAGTGGTTCCACGATCTTGAATATGTGGTGGGACCGTGACATCGATGCCAAAATGCGACGCACCCAGAAGCGCCCTACCACTAACGGTTCCGTCACGCCAGACGAAGTGTTGCGCCTGGGTTTGATCCTGTCGATTTTCGGCGTAGGCTGGGCGGTGGCTATCGGCCCGCTCTACGGGTTGGTGGTCTTTGCCGGGCTGTTTTTTGATGTGGTAGTCTATAGCATGTGGCTCAAGCGCCGCACCTGCTGGGGCATCGTCTGGGGCGGGGTCTCGGGCGCTATGCCCATCCTGGCCGGGCGGGTATTGGCCGTCGGACGGATCGAGATCGTCGGCCTATTATTGGCTGCTGCCGTATTGTTCTGGATCCCTACCCATACGCTCACCTTCAGCATCAAGTTCCAGAAAGACTACAATGCCGCGGGCGTACCCACTTTCCCATCTACCTACGGACTCGAGACCACGCGCGCTGTGATCGCGCTCTCGTCCATCATCGCTGCGGCCAGCATCGGCGTGGCAGGCGTGATGATCGGCGTGCAGGCTGGTATCTTGCGGCTGATGGTTGTGCTTTCGGCGGGCTTACTGGTGCTTTCCTTCGCCACCATCTTCCGTCCCTCCGAGCAGGTCAACTTCAGCCTGTTCAAGTACGCTTCGCTCTATATGCTGGCTTCGATGATTTTGCTTTCAATTTAGCATTTTCGTAGTAGCGACTTAAGTCGCTACTACACTAATTCCTCATGAAAATGACTTCCACCGACCGGCTGCTAATCCTGCTGACCGTTTTACTGGCCAGCTACCAGATCGTGGTAGGCATTGACGGGCTGGGCACGGTTCCCATCACGGCCTACACCATCGCTTTTGGTGCGTTGTTGGTAGCCATGTTACTGCTGATCATCCTGGGTTTCGGCGTGTTGAACAGTCCGATCGTGGTGATCGTTTCAACAGTCATCCCGCTGGCACTATCTCTGGGATTGGTCTGGGAATATCTCGCATCCTACCGAACCCCCTACCTGCTCTTCACCATCGTCGGATTCGTGACGATCATCATCACCCAAATCTTCCCCATGCGTGGACGATTGCCTACTATCATCCTGGCCATCGTCCACGGCGTGGCCGGGCTGACGATATTCCTGCTGCCCAGCATCCTGGCCGCGGATGGGAGCATGCATCCTGTCTTTGCATTGGTCGGGCTGGGCGGCGCCATGATCGGACTGGAAGGCCTGTTGCTGTCCTTCTTGAAAGCCGGCCGACCCATCGTACCGCGGGAGACCATTCTCAAAGTGTTACCAAGTCTGTTCATGCTGATGACGGCTTGTTTTGTAGCCGGTTTCAAATTTGGGTAGGGGAAAATCAATTTAACGGCCAGCAGGCATATCGTCCAGCATCGATGCGCTAAATATCATCAAACTGAAACCGCCGGTAGCTCCGGCGGTTTGTGATTTAAATAACTTTATTGTGATTATATTCACAAATAGTATATTTCCACTGATATTTGTCATATTACAAAAGTGTCATTCGTCAGTATGTTTGTTTATGTTCTATTTATGGTTCGCTTGTAGACTGAATACAAGCTGTCGTGCGGACAGTCTATCCATCTTTTGGGAACCTCAGACTCATTTTATTCGGGCGGGAAGGAGGTACCTATGCTCAATCTGAAACCCAGTGTGCAAGAAACCGCACAGGATCGCGGTATAACGCGCCGGGATTTCCTGAAGTTTTGTTCGTTGATGACAGGAGTCCTGGCGCTTCCGCGTTCCTACTCAACGCGCATCGAGAAAGCGCTCGCTGCGCCCGCACGTACGCCGGTCATCTGGCTAGAATTCCAGGACTGCGCGGGCTGTACCGAGTCTCTTTTGCGCGCCTCTCGGCCTACGGTAGCAGAACTCGTTTTGGATGTCCTTTCTGTGGACTATCATGAAACGATCATGGCCGCTGCCGGGAACCTGGCCGAAGAAGCCAAGCAGGCCTCGATTGACGCAGGGGGGTATCTACTCGTTGTAGAGGGAGCGATCCCGACAAAAGACAACGGCGTCTACTGTACGATCGGGGGCAAAACCGCAGTGGACTTGCTGGCAGAAGCCGCCAAGAATGCCATCGCTGTTATAGCCGTAGGGAACTGTGCTACGTTCGGCGGCATTCCGGCTGCCAAGCCCAACCCCACTGGTGCTGTACAAGTCAACGAACTGGTCAAGGATAAACCGGTGCTCAATTTGTCAGGTTGCCCGTACAACGTGGTCAATTTGACGGCAACGGTTGTACACTTCCTGACCTTTGGCGAACTGCCCGCCACGGACAGCCTTGCACGCCCGTTGTTTGCCTATGGAGCGCGCATTCACGATAACTGTGAGCGCCGTGGCCACTTCGACGCAGGCGAGTTCGTCCAGGCTTGGGGAGACGAGGGGCACCGCAAGGGATGGTGCCTGTACAAGATGGGTTGCAAAGGCCCGGTGACGTTCCACAACTGTCCGGCAGTGCGCTGGAACGATGGCACAAACTGGCCTGTCCGCTCCGGTCATGGTTGTATTGCCTGCTCCGAGCCGGGCTTCTGGGACTTGGGCGTTTACAACCAAGCTAACTTGCAACAATATGCGCCACCTACCACGTATGCACCGGTGCAACTGCCCAGTGCAAAGATCGACCCGGCAGCTGCGGGTGTGATCGGCGCAGTCGCAGGCGTAGCCATTGGCGCCGCAGGGGTAGCCGCTTACAACGCTCTCTCCAAGTCAGACGAAACTGAAGAAGATAACCCTCCTGAGAAGAAAGAATAGGAGGCGCTATGTCTATCAGTCGTAGAGATTTCCTTAAAGTTGCCGGGCTGGCAGCCGGAAGCGCGTTGGCGTTTCCACAGCAAGCCTTTGCATCTACTGGAACTGACTCTAGCGATCACTGGGCGATGTTATACGATGCCACCATTTGCGTCGGCTGCAACGCCTGCACCAATGCCTGTCGTCAGTGGAATAAAACCACACCGGTGCTAGATGATCGTGGGACATATGATGCGCCTACGGAGCTCTCCGCAGATACTTTTACGCTCATTCAACTGTACAAGGACGAGAACGAATACTCCTTTGTCAAGCGCGCATGTATGCACTGCGTAGACCCGGCCTGCGTCAGCGGTTGCCCGGTCCAGGCGCTACACAAGACAGTCGATGGCCCGGTCATCTACGACCAGGACCGTTGCATCGGTTGTCGTTATTGTATGTATACCTGTCCCTTCCACGTACCGCGCTTCGATTGGAATACGGCGCGCTTCCCGGTCATCGCCAAATGCCATTTCTGCTACGAAAGTCGCATCCAAAAAGGCATTGGCGGACCAGCCTGTGCAGACCGCTGTCCTACCGGCGCGTTGATCTGGGGCAAACGAGGGGAGTTGCTGGCCGAAGCCCAGAGCCGAATCGAGAAATCCAGGCCGTTACGTAAACTACATCTACGGTCAGGATGATGTCGGCGGTACATCGATCCTCTATCTCTCGCACATCCCGTTCGAGAAACTCGGACTGGAGAACCTGGGCACCGACCCGGTCCCGGCCGTGAGTGAGCAGACATCACAGATCGTCCTGCCCACCATCTTCGTTGGCGGGCCCTTGATCCTAGCCGCAGTTCACTACATTCACAAGCGCGGCGGATGGGAGGACACATGGCCGCTATAACCAAACCCAAACAACGCATTCCGACCTCTTTCTGGCCGCTCCTAGCACTGGCCCTGTTCGGGGTTGGGCTGGCAGTCTACCGTCTGGTTGTAGGCCTCGGTCCAACCACCAACATGAGTGACCACTATCCCTGGGGTATCTGGATCACGATCGACCTGTTCCTGATCCCGGTAGCTGGTGCAGCCTTTACCATCTCCTGGTTATCCTACTTCCTGGGGCGTGAAAAGTACCACTCCATCATCCGCCCGGCGGTGGTGGCCGGTCTGATCGGGTACGGAGTTGTAGCCGTGTTGCTCTTCCTGGATATCGGTCGCTGGAATCAGTTTTATAACATCCTGAACCCCGGCCTGCTCAACATCCATTCCTTCCTGGAAGAGATCAGCTTGAGTATCACCTTCTATTCGCTCATTCTGGTCCTGGAAGCTGCTCCTATCTTCCTGGAAAAGTGGAATATCCAGGCTCCTATCAGGTGGATCAACCGCGGCATCTTCTGGATTGCTGGAGCCGGCGTGGTCTTCTCTATGTTACACCAATCCTCGCTGGGCTCCCTGTTCTTGTTGATGAAATATAAGCTGCATCCCCTGTGGTGGTCCCCTGCCCTACCGCTATTGTTCTACTTCCAGGCCATCTACACCGGCCTGGGGACGGTTGCCATCGCCATCACGTTGGTATGGCGCGCGCTCAAAATTCCAATGGATCGTGACCTGTTCCGCAGGTTAGGGCAGGCCATGAGCTTGAATCTGTTGCTCTATGCAGCGATCCGCTTTGGCGACTGGATGGGTTCGGGTAAACTCCCCCTTCTGTTCCAGCCAGATGCCTTCGCCTTTTTGGCCTGGCTTGAATTTGGTCTGGGCGTTCTCGTACCTTTGGCTATCCTGCTATCCAAACTGGTCGGCCACTCGGCCGGTCCGTTCTGGGCAGGCGTCTTCATCCTGATCGGCACCTTCATCAACCGCCTGATGGTCTCCTGGGTGGGATTGGCGGAACCGAGTCCGGTTGCGTACATCCCTTCCTGGATCGAGATCATGATCACGGTCGGTTTGATCGCGGGTGGATTCCTGCTCTATGGTGTGATCGTCCGCTACTTCCGGCTCTTCCCGGACGCCGAAAGCGCTCACTAATCATGATTACACCTTCTAACCGCCAAGGCCGCGAAGAGCGCCAAGATTTTATAAAAGAGCCAGAAAGCTTGACGGTTGAAACAATTGAAAAGCTCCAACTCCCAAACAAGGAGGCAACTCTATGGCACGAATAGCAATTGACCCCATCACGCGCATCGAAGGTCACCTGCGCATCGAAGTCCAGGTGGACAACGGGGCGGTGTCGGACGCCTGGGCATCCAGCACCATGTTCCGCGGGATCGAGATCATCCTGAAAGGACGTGATCCCCGCGAAGCATGGGCCATGACCCAGCGTATCTGCGGTGTCTGAACGACTGTACATGCACTCAGCTCCGTGCGAGCTGTCGAAGACGCCCTCGGGGTAAAAATCCCGAACAATGCGCGTATTTTGCGCAATATCCTGGAAGGCATCCAGTACGTACAGGATCATGTCATTCACTTTTACCACCTGCACGCCCTGGATTGGGTGGATGTCGTCAGCGCCCTTGACGCTGACCCCGCCGGGACTTCAGAATTAGCTCAATCCATTTCCGACTGGTCCAAGTCAAGCACTGACTATTTCCAGGGAGTGAAGGACAAATTGGCCGCTTACGTCAATAGCGGGCAGCTTGGTCCTTTCGGCAACGCCTACTGGGGACACCCGGCTTATAAACTGCCGCCGGAAGCCAACCTGATGGCCGTGGCCCACTATCTGGAAGCATTGGATTGGCAACGCGATGTCATCCGCGCCCATGCCCTGCTCGGTAGCAAAAATCCGCACTTACAAACCTACCTGGCCGGCGGCATGGCCACGCCCATCGATCCGACCAGTCAGGCTGCCATCAACGCAGATACCATCGCCATGTTGAAAGAACTGTTTGGACGGGCAAAAGAGTTCGTGGACAAAGTCTACCTGCCGGATGTCCTGGCCGTTGCGCCCTTCTATCTGGATTGGGCCGGCATCGGCGGCGGGGATGGAAACTTCCTGTCCTACGGCGACTTCCCCGAAGCGGACGGTTCACAATGGCTGCCTTCCGGTTACATTCTCGGCAAGGACCTGTCGAAGGTCTATCCAGTGGACCAAAACGAGATCACCGAATACGTCACTCACTCGTGGTACGAGTACGATGATGAATCAAAGGGGCTACATCCCTATGACGGTGAAACCAGCCCGAAATACACTGGACCGAACCCGCCATATAATTTCCTGAACGTCGAAGACAAATACACCTGGATGAAAGCGCCACGCCTCGGCAAAAACCCGATGGAAGTCGGCCCGCTGGCGCGCATGTTGGTAGCCTATGCCAGTGGTCACAAACGCGTTGTAGAGACCGTCGATTCCGTGCTGGGCGCTTTGAGCAAGGCCGCCGGCACCACTATCGGCCCCGAAGCGCTGTTCTCCACCCTCGGACGTACAGCAGCACGCTGCATCGAAACCGTCGTCACCGCTGAAAAGCTCGACGGCTGGGTGAACGAACTGGCTGACAGCATCGCCAGCGGCGATTATGAAATCCACGCCAACGAAATGTGGGACCCGAACAACTGGCCTGCTGAAGCCAAAGGCTGGGGCTTTACCGAAGCGCCGCGTGGCTCGCTCGGTCATTGGATCCACATCAAGGATCAGAAGATCGAGAACTATCAGGCCATCGTGCCCAGCACCTGGAACTGCTCGCCGCGCGACTGGTTGAACCAGCCCGGTCCGTATGAAGCCGCACTGGTCGGCACGCCCATCGCAGATGAAAAGATGCCACTGGAAGTATTGCGCACCGTCCACTCCTTCGATCCCTGCATGGCCTGTGGCGTGCATCTGCTGGATGTGGACGGCAATGAGATCAACCAGGTCAGCGTTGACGCAGCCGACCACTTCTCCAATCCGCTGGTACGCTTGCGCGGGAAATCATCCAAGCCGGCTGGCCCAGTTTGCGCATGCAGCTAGACGGAAATCCGGTTGAGACTCTCATTCTAGGCGTCGGCAACTTGCTGATGTCCGATGAAGGCGTTGGGGTACATGTGATCCAGCGGCTGGTGGCAGCCTATCAATTGCCGGAGGAAGTTCAGATCCTGGATGGGGGCACCCTGGGAATGGACCTGCTCTACTACCTGGAAGGGGTAGAAAACCTGCTGCTGATCGACGCGGTGGAAGCCCATAAAGAGCCAGGAACCTTGATCCGCCTCGAAGGGGACGAGGTGCCTGCTTTCCTTTCGATCAAGATCTCCCCGCACCAATTGGGAGTCCCGGACATGCTGGCCGCCGCCAAACTGAAGGACACATACCCACAGCGTATCGTTTTGTGGGGCGTTCAACCTGAGCGCCTGGAGATTGGTCTTGACCTTTCGCCAAAGGTGGAGTCCAATGTCGATATCATCATCGAGAACATCCTTGACCAACTCCAGGCCTGGGGGCATACGCTGAGACCCAAAGAAGTACCCGTATAAAAGGCTTTGCCCCCAACAGGTAATTTGTAAGAATCAGAAGACCAGTCAAAGACGACTGGTTTTTTGGTTAGGTATATCCAATCCTCTCTTCTGTCTCAGCATTCTTGGACGGTATAGAGATTCAGGCCAAAAGTGTTCGAATCTATTCAGTTCCGGATTTGCTTGTATGGCATAATAAGAAAGGCACCAAAGTCCTTATCCCTTTCGTGCGCTATTGATATGCAGAAAAAATTAGTGTTCCTTCTTCTGGTGGGATTGGTTTTAAGCGGGTGTGGGCTTCGCTCCACGCAGGAGCCCGCAACTCCCACTGCCACAATGACAGCTACTTTCACGCCGCCGGCCCCAACAGAGACTCCACTTCCAACCATGACCGCGACCGTGACCCTAACTCCCACGCCCGATTTCAAAGTCGTTGGTCTGCCAAGCGAACCAACCAGTGCGTCGGCATTCGATTTTGTGGACCAAATGTGCCTAGCACAGTGGTTCACCGAAACGGGGAACCTGCCATGTCCAGGGGACGAAACGCAGACTGACACGGGCTTTGTCACAGAGCTGGGCGGGGAGATCCAAGGCCTGCCTGCGAATATCAAGCTGCTGCTGACATTTCCTCCCAAATTCGATGACAAGACGATCTCAAGCAAATATCCGCCTTTCACTGTGGAGAATGGGGATCGCTTTCGAGCAGTACTTGCCTGTCGCGCTCACACATTTTGTGATGTGGAGTTCATCCTGTATACCTTCGATGACCAAAGGCAGACCAGGCTGATGCATTGGCGCTATATTTTTGCGGACTCACCTATCGTGGTCGATTATCCCCTCGATAGTATCGCCGGGAAAACGGTCCAGTTCGATCTAGCCGTGCAGGTCAAAGGGAATCAGGCTGATGCGAACGCGGTCTGGATCGCTCCTCATATCTACCGTCCATCCGATTAGCGTATCTTATCCATATGACCGAATTAGAATCCGTCATATGGATTTAAACATTCGCTCTTGATCCTTCCATCCCAGTTCTAAGAAACCGGGTTACAATCCAAAAAACGATTTCAAAGGTGGTTCAATGAATTTTTTGTACAAACTCAAACCAGCGGCAAAAAAGTTCTGGTTGCAACTGTTGGCTGGGCTGATGTGGTCGGGCGTGGGCTTGATGTTGTTCATCATTGCACGACACTGGTTGGTGGAGGTTGAGCTATCCACGGAAGTGTTGCTGCTCATCGCTGGGCTGACCCTGGCTGCAGCAATCTATTTCTGGGGCTTCTCGAAACTGGCGGGCAAGAATATCCGCCGCATCGAGGCGCTTCCCAACCAGAAGCCATGCCTGTTCGCCTTCCAGGCATGGACCAGTTACCCGCTGGTAGCGGTGATGATCGCGATGGGCATTTATCTGCGTGTGTATTCGTCTTTCCCGCACGCGTTGCTGGCAATCACTTACATCGGCATCGGTGGCGGATTATTCGGATCGAGTTTGCACTATTACGCCCACCTTTTCACCAGAGAATCTGCGATGGCAATGGGTGCGGAAGAGTAAGCGATAAATATTGTGTTTACCTTCCGCCATCTTAACAAAACTGTGCGTTGACTTTTATTCATGCTGAACTTAAGATTGTCCTTGCAACGAAGCCCACATCGCTGAATAGGCAGTATTTTACTGTCGGCCCGCCCCGATTTTCTCGGGGCGGTGTGCTTTTAACTTAGGACCTACGCAGTTCGCGAAAAGATACCGAAAATAAGAGGGGAGAGCTACGCTCTCCCCTCTTATTTTCGGGCTTCCTTTATTCATCTGCGTAACTCTTATAACTTTGATGTTTCGTATCTTACTGGCCCCCACAGTCATACAACGAGACCTGCATGTTCCCTTGAAAACCGTTCCTGTTCTGGGAGAAGCGATTGTTCGAGTCCGTCCCCGTTCCGCCGGGCATGGTGCCATCCGGCGCGCCGGAATTCTGAGTGGCGGTATCAAAGCCTTGAACGGATGTACAAGACGCTTCAACCCAGGTTGAAATCTCGGAATTCGTTCCCGCGCCTCGACCAGTCGAATTCCAATAGATATAACGCAGTTCTCCGTCACTGACCAGGCGCGCCAGGTCATCGGCGGAAACAACATCGTCCTGCCCCATAAACCCGCCCATATACAAGACAGGCCGTCCCGTGGCAATGACGTAGTCCGCGCCTTGCATGGAACTCGGCACGGCCATCAAATATTTCATGCCCTGGGTATTAGCTTGCAAATAATCCAACAATGTCTGGTTGATCTGCAAACCCCGTTGGGCAACGGGTCCGATGCGCCCGCCGGAATAGGCGCTGGGCAGGGACTGGTTCTGACTGGCGCTCAGGTTGGTGAGCACAGACCAAATACCCGGGGTCACGAATATCGCCGCGGTGACAAGCGTAAATCCGAGGACGAGGCGCAGACCTGACTGCCGTCGGATTACAGAGAATGCCAGCAATCCCAGGCCGATCACCAGCAGGGCAATGATCCCGGGCAGCCACCATAGATTCCCGACAAAATTCGTGGCGGTGTAATTTTGAAAGGCTATGGTTCCAACCGCTGACAGGCCCAGTACGCCAGTTCCAAGCCAGGGACGTTTTCCCGTCAGTTGCCATAACTCGTGAACACCGATGGCAACCAGCGCGGCCAGCGGCGGGGCTAACATGGAAAGGTAGTATTCATGGAAGAAACCTGCGATGCTGAAGAAAACTGCGCAGGTGGCCAACCAACCGCCCCAAAGGACGAGCGCCTGATGCTTGGGCGCAATCGGCCAGCCCAGACGTGCGCCTACAACGAGCAGAATAGCACTGACGATACCGAAAGGCAGGAGCCAACTCACTTCTTTGCTCAAGGGTGGGATGAACAGCCGTAAGGCGCCTGCCTGACCCGTATTAAAACCGCCGCCACCTCCCGGGCCGCCTCTATTCCCAAATTGGGGCGTAAAGTTGTTGCCAGAGCCATCGTTAAAGCGTGGATTGTTCCTGTTGAAACCGTAAAATCCCTGGGGAGGAGTAGGAGGATTGTTCCCGTAAAATCTGTTTTGAGGGAAGAAATTGCCGTTATTGCCGTCCGGACGTGTTGGAAAGGGATTGCTCTGTCCCTGGGCCTGACCCTGGTTTTGGGGAGGCGCGAAGCCGCCCCTCGGATTGCTTCCCCGCCGTCCAAACATGCCCAACAAGCGGTCGATACCGTTATAGACGAGGATCAGGTTGGTCTCCGAGTTATCGGAACTGCTGCCCACATAGGGTCGCTGATCCGCAGGGGTCATGTCCACTGCCACCGCCCAGGAAAGCGAAACTGTCAAAAGCAATAGAGAAGCCAGGAGCAGTTTGCCCACTTTAGGCCATATTCTTTCTTTGGACCCAAGAAAGTACAAAGCAAAGAAAGCCGGTAAGGGCAAGTAGGCCTGAAGCATTTTGATGTTGAAGCCAATCCCGACCAGAGTTGCACCCAGTAATAGAAAGCGGAGTTTGCTTGTTTCGGTAGCTTTTATAAAGGCCCAGGTTGCCAAGAGCAGAGTCAGAATCAGGAGGCTATCTATAGTGTTGTTGCGGTCAGTGGCGACCACTACCGGTGTGATCGCCAACGCCAGCGCGGCCAACAATCCGGGAGTCACCCCAAACGAGCGCCGGACGAGGTGATAGAGCACGACGACAGATATAGTACCTGCCAGCAGTTCAGGCAGGAGAACGCTGAAACCGCTGACGCCTAGAAAGTAAGCCGAGATGACCTGGATCCAGAGACCCACGGGGGGCTTATCGATGGTGACCGAGGCGCCCGGTTCTGCCGCCGCGAAGAAAAAGTTATGCCAGGACTGAAGCATACTCTTGACGCCGGCCGTATAGTAGTGGTTTGCATAGCCGAGCGCTTCCAGATTGGTAAAGCGCAGTAAGACAGCCAAAATCACAATGGCGGAGATGCCTAGAAGTTCTAACGATCTCTCGCGTGAAAACAATCGGGCGTGTTTATTTGTGATTTCTAAGGCCGATTTTTCTTGGGATAATGAACTCATCTGTAGTTGTCTCTCCAGGCGTCGGTATGATGATCAGTTATATTTGGAAGCGAGTAATTCTAATATTTCCAGCTTTTCTAGCGGTTAAAAGTATATTGAACGGATGTAAATATGGAGTTGCAAAATTGCGAAGAAATTGTGTGGATTTCCCCTTCAATAGACATTTTGCATAAGTGCTCTCGTCGCTATACCCCATTCGGGGCACTTTCCCCAGCGGCGAGGAAAGCGCCGAAAGGGTACGCCGCCTAGAGCATGTTAGTATTTTGACTTTTGCGAAGGGTTATAAAATCAATGGCTGATGTGTAAAGGAAGTGCTCTGAAGATGTAAACTTTGGGCATGGAATTTCCGATCATAGAACTACTTGACTATGAAAACAGCACGGAGTGGATCCTCAGGCACTTTCATCCAAAGGGACTGAAATGTCCCAAATGTCAACAAGCCGCAGAGCAGTCTCGAAAGTTCAGGCGTACCCAAACCAGCCAATTGGATGTCTATCGTTGTAAGCATTGCGATACGATTTACAATCTGTACACAGGTACGGTCTTTCAAGGCAGTCAATGGACACCCATGCAAGTCGTCTTGCTGCTGCGCGGTATTTGCAAAGGTGAAAGCAGCAAAACACTAGCTGCTGAGTTGGAACTGAATTACAAAACCGTATTGACCATGCGTCATCGGGTGCAAGCCAACGCCGAACTTGAACAACCGAATACGACCCTCCCTGACCGCCATTCTGAAACAGATGAAATGTTCCAGAATGCGGGGAAAAAAGGTGAACGACACCCTGACCCAGACGATCCGCCTCGAAAACGAGCCAATAAACAACGCGGACATGGAACATACGATAATGACCGGCCTCCTATTGTCGGAACAGTGGGACGGGAAAGCGGACAAGTACGCTTACGGGTCGTTCACAACACCGACCGAAAAACGCTGGAAGCGCATGTTCATCGCTTCACGTTGAAAGGGACCACTTGCTATACCGATGAGTGGCAATCATACAATCACATCATTCGAGAACATCTCACGGTTTGTCATGCGGAACATGAATGGGCACGTGACGACGATGGCGATGGTATTCGAGAAGTGCACACGAACACAGCAGAAGGCATGTGGACCGACGTTCGTAATTTCTTGCGTCCTTTCAAGGGCGTTCACAAAGGGTATCTGAGCGGTTACGTGGCGATGGCTGAATTCCGCAGAAATCTCAAACGCATTTCACCTGAGTTCATCTTCGCACTCGTGACGTTGCACTAAGTCTACACATGAGCCAAAATCAATAAGACAGTCCAAAGCCAAATGGATAGAGTGGATTTTAGAAGTCGTAAGGCACGTCTGCCTTTTGGTCACGGACCGCTTCCATCGAGTTGGGAAGCTCGAAAGGCAGTTTACCTTCCGGGCGGGCTTTACCAAAGACCACATTCAACACAGCCGTGTCACTTGCGCCGTACTCGCCAACCAGAGCCCTGGCCGCAGCGCTGATTTCCGGGATGACCGCCGGGCGATCCAGATACAACACAACGATGGTGGGCACGGTCTGGCACAGGGTCAAAATCTCTGCTTTGGCCTCGCCTTTGAAATCCAGGTCACCGTGATGAAAACCACGGGCAAAGGAATTTTTCGTCTCGACCGGCACCCAGGACGTCTCTAGCCGCAGGATGGCAAAGTCGGCCTGTTCGGGAACGTCAACCACTTTGGCGTATTGAGCAGCTACAGCCGGGTCCATATTTTGGACGAAGATCTTTGGCCGGTCTTTGAGGGGAAGTGTTTGCGCCTCGTTTTTGAGCAGGGTCATGGCGCGTTGTTGCGAATCCAGTCCGGCAGCCACCGAAGCGGGATCTCCCATTATCTGCGGAACCTGGCTTTCATCCACGAATGGATTATCGAACAGACCCAACTGGAATTTCAGTCGTAGCAGGCGGCGCAGCGATTCATCGATCCGCGCTTCGGACAATCGCCCTGTTTGTACCAACTCGAGCACATGTTCCGGGCAGCTTTCGCCGCCGAATTGATCGACACCCGCCTCAAGCGCTTTAAGAACCCGTTCGGCTTCGCTCAGATGCTCAACGCCCCAGGCCCGCGCTGGCCAGATGACCTCTCCCAGGTGAGCATCGGTGATCAGACCCCAGTCGGTGCAGACGACACCATCGAAGCCATATTTTTCGCGCAACAGGCCGGTGATGATGGCCTTGTTGAACGACATGGCGACATTTTCGTCGGTCTGCTCCATGGGGACACCATAGTAGGGCATGATCGCGGCGGTCCCGGCCTCGAAGGCCGCTTCGAAGGGGATCAGGTGATAGTCGAAGTTGTGGCCCGGATAAATTTGACCCTTCTGGAATTCAAAATGCGGATCCAACCCTTCGTTTTGTGGCCCGCCGCCAGGAAAATGCTTGGTCATACAGGCTACGCTATGTGTGCCCAGGGTTTCGCCCTGGAAACCAGCGATATAGGCCTTCACCAGATGTGCTGTCAGGTTAGCATCTTCGCCGAACGTGCCGCTGATGCGCGGCCAGCGCGGTTCGGTAGCGAGGTCGATTTGCGGGTGGAGTGCAACGCGGATCCCAACGGCAAGATATTCCTGCCGGGCGATGTCAGCAAACTGTCTCACCAGGTCAGCATCATCTAGCGCAGCAAATCCCAGGGTTTCGCACCATTGTGAAAACTCGTTGGCTGCCATCGAAAAGATGTTGCGCGTGAAATGGTTACGCGGGTCGGAAGCAATCGTGACAGGGATGCCAAGCCGGGTTCCTTCGGCAAAACGCTGCAGGTTATTGTGCCAGACTGCTACCGCTTGTGCTCCCGGGATCTGCCACAGGTTGAAGTGGTTCATTTTCTGGTCTGTGATCTGCTTTGCGGCGACCATTCCAAATCCGGGGGCGCCGGGTTTCTCTTCGATGGAACCGTCCTCATTGACAACGGAACCGTTGATAAACAACAGTCCGGTTTTTTCTTCCAACGTCATCCGACCGAGCAAATCTTCCACGCGAGCTTCGACGGGCCGGCGGGGGTCTTCGTAAATATCCAATTTGCCGTTCTTGTTGAGATCGCGGAAGGAAAAACCATCTTCGGTCTTTACCAGACTTGATTGTCCCCGGGTAATTTCATTGACAGTTTCAAAACTTTCGCTGTGTGCTTCATTCATGGATATTCTCCTCGTCTGGATTCCGTAACATGATACTAAGGAAGTGCCAAACTTTGATCGGCATCGAGGCTTTGAGGGATTATATGACGCGGATCGCGCACCGCAAAACGGAGCAAGACCCAACTCAACACACCAATAATCGCTGCCAGAATAAACATTGCCTGATAACTGATCGCTGCAGCCAGCCAACCACCAATCAAAGGCGCCACGGCTCCGGCCACCCCGGGAATGGTATTGGCCAGACCAATGTATGTGGGGCGGTTTTCCGCATCGGTAAATTCATAGACAATGGAAATACCCGAAATAAAAGTTCCTGCGTTCACGGCGCCACGCAAGAAAAAGACAGGGAAAAACCACCAGGGATTGGGTGCCAATATCGCGAGAACCAGCAAAAGGACACTCAACATCAAGCAGATCTCCAGGCTCAATTTATGGCCCTTCCGATCTGCCAGAAAACCGAAAAACAGATTTGCAAGGGTCAACCCAATCTGCAGGGCGATGGTAAAACCGCTGGCTTGCGCATCGGGCATGTTCCAGCTTTTAACCGCGTAAACTGTCAGGAAACCGATAGCCATCCCACTCAACGAAAAAATGATCTGCGAGAGCAAATACATGCGGAAGTTACGGTCTCCACGCAGGACATCCGGCAGAGAACGCAGGTAATCCAGGTCAGAAACAGGCGGCTTGCTATTTTGGACAGCCGGTTCACGCGCCAGCGAAAGGAAGATCCAGGAGAGAAAAATCAGAACAGCCGCGATCGCAAAGGAAATAACGTAGCCCAACGGGAAGGTGAATTTATCGAGGATAAAGGGGACAGCCAGCGCGCCCAGAATGCCGGCGCCATTGCCTAGAAAATTCGTGATACCGAAGAAGCGCCCACGTTTCTCAACCGGGATTATTTTAGCGATCAAGTCCTGCCAGCCCACAACGATCACACCTGCCCCCAAGGTGTGCCAGGCGTACAGGATAAAGAAGGCGGCTAGCGCCAGCATCGGCCGGTCCACAGCCAGGAAATACGCAGCCGGGGCCAGCAGGAAAATTGGCATACGCTCAAGAAAGAAGCCGATTGTCACCGGGAAAAACTTTTTCCTGGGCGCACGCTCGACCGCATTGGCCGTAAACAGTTGTGGCAGGAGATACCCGCTGGTGGAAAACAGGGGAATCAAGCCGATCAACAGGGGATTCGTGGTGAAATGGCTAACATATAAAGGGAGAATGATCGTCGATGAGATAAAACTCATTCCGAACCAGAAACTGGCTCCATCCAGAGCATTGACCGCAAAATTCCAACGATAATCCCGCTCAACTTGTCCTTGAACAGCAGAACTACTGGCAGCGACTTGTGTCATAGGTTGGTTCACCGTTGCCTTGGCTTGAAATATTTATTTGACATGCAGGTCGAAGGTCTGGAAACCTTCGACCTGAAAAAATTTACTTCATGCCGTGAACCTGCTTCAACAGCCCGTCCACGAAATCCTCTGGGTGCGTGGGAATTGCGCCCTGCTGCCACATCAACACACTGACCAGCGGCATATCGCCCAGCATATCCATGAAGTTCATGCCGATGGCGTTATCATTGCCATCTCCGGCAAACATCTTGCGGTTCTCTTCTTCCATCTTTGGGTATACGGGACCAAGAACGGCTGCCCCACGCGGGTCAGCCATCCACTCGCGGATGGTGGATTCTTTGTCGAGAATGCAGGGCAGGTTGAGGGTCGATTCCAGCGTCACTGTCAGAGTTTCGCGGATATCCGCAGCGGAGGCCGCAATCAGGAGCTCGAACTCCCCATCCTCGGTGATCCATTGTTTGTATTCGGGGTGATAGAAGGCGAAAGCGCGGAAATCAAGGGGGATAGAGACGGACTTCGTCTCACCCGGTTGGAGATCCACTTTGACAAAGCCTTTCAATTCCTTTTCAGGGCGCACCAAACTGGACTTCTGGTCGTGAACGTAGACCTGGACGATTTCTTTGCCTGCGACATCACCTGTGTTAGTGACGTCCACCGTGACCGTCACGCCATCCACATCCTTGAAGTTCTTCGCCGAAACCTTAGCGATTGCTGTATTCAAAGTTGGTGTAGCTTAGCCCGTAGCCGAAGGGGAACAGGACGGGCATTTGCTTGGCATCGTAGTAGCGATAGCCAATGAACAAGCCTTCGCCATAGCGCACCTCACCGGCCTCGCCCGGCCAATTGAGATAAGCGGGAGTATCAGCCAGTTTGAGCGGGAAGGTTTCGGCCAGTTTGCCGGACGGGTTGACTTTGCCAAACAGGATATCCGCAATCGCGCCGCCGCCTGCTTGGCCCATCATCCAGCCTTCGAGCACGGCAGCCACATCATCCATCCAGTCACTCATCGCCACTGGCGCGCCGTTGTTGAGCACCACAACGGTCTTGGGCTGGACTTTGGCAACGGCCTTGATCAGGGCGATCTGATGCTCAGTCAGGTTGAGGTCGGTGCGATCATAGCCTTCAGATTCTTTGAAGGTGGGCAGCGCAATATACAGCACGGCCACATCGGCGGATTGGGCGAGATGCAACCGCCTCATCGATCAAATCCTGGCGGAAGGAATCGTCGGCAGGATAGCCTTCAGCGTAGGTCAACTCGGCATCTCCGGCTTGCGTCTGCAATTCCTTGAACGGCACCGCTACCTTGGTCGGGTTGATGTGCGAACTGCCGCCGCCCTGGAAATGGGCATTTTCTGCCGAGCGGCCGATCACGGCGATATGCTGCTGGCCTTTGAGCGGTAGCATGCCGTCGTTCTTGAGCAGCACCATGCCTTCTGCGGCGATCCGGCGCGCCAGTTCATGATGCGCGTCCGCATCAAAGTCGCCGCCTTTGGGTGTTTCGCTGGCCATAAAGACGATCCGCAAAATACGGCGGACCGATTCGTCCAGCACGGCCTCATCCAGTTCGCCAGAGCGAACTGCCTCGACCACCGCCTTGACGCGGCGTTCCTGCGGGCCGGGCATTTCCCAGATCCAGACCGGCTTTCAGCGCCGCCACCCGGTCACGCACCGCACCCCAGTCCGAGACGACCAGACCTTCGAAGCCCCATTCGTCTTTGAGGATGTCGGTCAGCAGCTGGTGATGTTCGGAGGCAAAGGTGCCGTTGACTTTGTTGTAGGCAGCACATCACCGTCCAGGGTTGGGCTTCCTTGACAGCCTTTTCAAAGGCTGGCAGGTAGATTTCGCGCAGGCGTGCGCTCGTCTACTTCGGCGCTGATGCTGAAACGTTGGAATTCCTGGTTGTTGGCGGCAAAATGTTTGAGCGAGGTGCCTACGCCTTTGCTCTGCACGCCGTTGATGAAGCTGGCCGCCATCTCCCCGGCCAGGTAAGGGTCTTCGGAGAAATACTCGAAGTTGCGGCCGCCCAGCGGAGAGCGTTTCATATTCGCGCCCGGACCGAGAACCACATCCACATTCAGGGCGATGCATTCTTCGGCCGATGGCTTCGCCCATCTTGCGGATCAGTTCCACGTCCCAGGTGGAGGCGATGCAGGAGGCGGTGGGGAAACAGGTGGCGGGTAGACTTTGCCTAGTCATCTCATGGACATCCGGCACACGTCGGACGCCGTGCGGCCCATCCGAACAGGTCAATTCTGGCACGCCCAGACGCTCGATGGGCGTAGTGGTCCACGCGCTGGCGCCGGTACACAGGGCGGCCTTTTCTTCCAGCGTCATTTGAGAAATGATGGCTTGAATGTCTTGTGACATTGCGTTCTCCTTGGATAAATTTGCTGAATATTATTTCGCTGCGCTGTGCGCGAACGAATCGTAGACGGAACGGACTTTGAAGGCTGCCTGCGCCTGGGGGAGCGTCCAGCCCTCGGGTAGCAGTGCGGAAACTGTAACGGTACGTCCGGCAGGCAGATCAAAATAGTTGTCGCTAAAGACAACATCTGCGCCTTCGAGAGAACATTCGACCAGACGCGCCAGGGATTGGGCTTTTAGCTCGGCGACCAATTGGTCCTGCTCAACGCGCAAGTCCACGCTGATAACCGGATCGCTCAGGGACAGGTGCTTGGTCGGCGCGAAGTAGGCCGTTTGGCGGCTGACAAACTGCTCATCTAGGTATAGCTCGGCGATGAAGGCCAGTTCGCGAACGTTGGTATCGGAGACCCTGTCAGAAAAGTCCAGGGCCGAAATAAGGGTAGCAGTTTGGGGAGCGGCATGAACCGCCTCCTGTCCCGTGGATAAGACCTCGCCAGCCAGCGTTTCCAACGACCAGCGTGCAGAACCTTCCCAAGTCTCACACGAATCATTGGTGACGTACACATCTTGCTGGGGCGGTTTGTCCTCAATGGACAACATTAGCGGGGCGTAGAAACGACGCGCGGCGTAGTGCAAGGCCTTCCAACGCCCAAAGTAATCCAGGCTCGACCAGGAGGCCACCGGCCAGCAATCGTTGAGTTGCCAGTAAAGCGTTCCAGCGACACGGTCAGGATGACGCCGCCAGTGTTCTACACCATAGCGGATGCCCTCGGCCTGGAGCACCATGCTCAGATAGACCAACGACTCGAAATCCTTGGGCAGGCGGAAGGTGTCCAGCATCTGCCCGACCATCAACGAATTACCGCTATCGTTTTTCTGGTGTCGCTCCATGATATAGGAAGTCATGTTCCACTCAGACTCACCCGCATAAGTGCGGATGGTTGCAAGCGGCGGCAGGGCCTGGAAGCCGAACTCACTCATGAAACGCGGGAACTGGTTGCGGTAGGCAGTGAATGGCTTGCGTCCGTGCCAGACATCCCAGTAGTGTGCGTCGCCCCGCTGCTGGCCGTTCACATTGTGGAAGGGGGTATCGGACGAAGGAGAACTCGGCCAGTAGGGGGTATTGGGATCGAACTCGGCTACCCAGGCGGGCAGTGTGCTATGGAAAAATTCTTTATATGCTTCCTGCAAGACTTTCCAATCGGCGAGCAGGTTGCGCTTGCCAAGCGAATCCAGCAAGAAACCCAACGCCGGATACTGCTCAACCAGCGCAGGAAGCTGCTCTTCCAGCGGATTCTTGGCCCATCCCCAACTTTCCCAGCCCCATTCCATTTCGTTGTTGCCACACCACAACGCCAGGCTGGCACGATGACGAATGCGACGCATATTCTCGGCCGCCTCGATGCGCACATTTTCGACGAACTCGGGCACGTCAAGTGGGTAGATGCTGCACGAAAAGACGAATTCCTGCCAGATCAAGATGCCATAGCGGTCGCACAGGTCGTAAAATCGCTCTTCCTCGTAAAATCCGCCGCCCCACACGCGCAGCATGTTGTGGTGCGTCTGCGCGGCAGCGCGGATCAATCCTTCCAGATATTCATCCGTGATACGGGTTGGGAACGAATCGGCGGGGATCCAGTTCGAGCCTTTGGCAAAGATCGGGACGCCGTTGACGACAAAGTTGAAGGACCGTCCCCACTCATCCGGTTCCTGGCGTAGTTCGATGGTACGCAGGCCGATTTGGTATTCTCGTTTTTCCAGCAGGAGGTCATCCTGATGCAGTTCGATGCTGACCTGATAGAGTGGCTGATCACCGTACCCGTTCGGCCACCAAAGCTGCGGCGCATCGATCTGGATCTGAAGCCTGCTCCCGTTATCGGGATCGACTTCCATACTGGTTTCAACGGCCTGTCCATCCGGCGCGACAACGCGCAGGGTTGCCGTACGAGGCGCATTCTCCCAGCTTTGAACGGTTACCCACGCCTCGACCGCGACCTGCCCATCCACGTGCTTCTGGCTGAGATGCACATCCTCGATGCGAGCGCCTTCGTAACCTTCCAGCCGAATATCCTTCCAGACGCCGATGGGCGGTAACTGCGGACCCCAGTCCCAGCCAAATTGGCAGGGCGCTTTGCGCAGATGTGGTCCGCCTTGGATGGCCTGTGAAACACCCGCCATAGGGCGAATGGCCTGCTGCTCGGTGACGTAGCGCACGGGCGAGTCGAAGGTGATGAGCAGTTCGTTGCCGCCTTCGTTGAGCAGAGATTTCACATCCCATTTGTATTGGCGGAACATGTTGTTGGCCTGGCCTAACTCGCTGCTATTCAAGCTCACAGTTGCCAGCGTATCAAGCCCGTCGCAAACTAACCAAATGTACGGCTGAACGAAAAGCTCAGGAGCGGCATCGAACTGGTAACGATATTCCCAATCCGCTTCAGCCACCCGAGCCACATGTTTTTCATTATCGCCCACAAACGGGTCAGGAATGCGGCCAAGGGCCAGCAAGTCGGTGTGCACGCCGCCCGGAACAGCTGGCGGGTAGCCATTCCTCCATGCCTGCCTGGCGAAAATGCCAGGCGCCTGTCAAAGATTGAATTTCCATACCGTGATTTCCTCTGAATTTATGCTTCTTTCCAAACGTTTTGCAAGGCTCGATAATCTAAAAGAATGATTTGCTCTTCTCGAATCACATCCTTGGCCTGTTGTGAGGTCCAAAAATCGAAGTCCGTCTGACGGATGTGATTGTGCTCAACTTCGATGGCGAGCAACTCGGGAGTGTCCAGGCCGGGATGGACAGCCCATTCGCTCAATCCAGCCGGAAGCTCGCGCAGAAGTTCGATATAACGATCAGCTTTTGTGGCCGGATCAAGCATGTAGCTGTCTAGAAAGTCATAGTCGACAGTGGGCAAATCCTGCCCTTGCACTTTTTCGATCCAGACCTGTCCCCTGACGCGCAGCGCAAGGCTGTATTCCCTTGCCAGTTTGAACATAACGTTCCAGATGTCTTCCCGGTTTTCGATGCGCAAGGCGTGCCAATCCAAGTGTGTAGGCTTGAACCCGGCGGCTAGCACCATCTCGACTTGCGCTCGGAATTCTATTTCAAGTTCTGCCAAACTGACTTGAGCCAGGAATTCGGGCATGCGCTCAAAGTTGTAAAAATGCCCGTCTTCATTGACCAGTGAAGGCACTTGTTCTCTGGGTGTTACCGGTCCCCAGCGATAATCGGGCCAGTCGGAGAGCGCCGTGAGATGAACGCCAAAGGGGATTTCGGGATGATCTGTCAGGAAGTGCATAGCATGCAAGGCCCAGGGGCAGACAGCCATCAGGCTCGTGGAACAGACCACGCCTTCCAGAAGTGTCCCGATAATGGCTTCATTAACCGAATGGCACATCCCAAAATCATCGGCGTTGATGATCAGTAGACGAGCATCAGCTGGATACCCCAGAAAACGGTTTGTTTGGCTATTCGTCGACATGCTCAATTTCCTGTTGAATCTTCCTTGTTATCATGCACAATCACTACGATCCAAACAACCCCAAGAATACCAACACCGGATAGAAGAGGGCAATCTCCCATGCAACCTGACAGGCAAACACCCCTACCAGGGCTGAAGTAACTCCGCGCCCAACTTGGCAGCCACCATTTACATCCCAATAGTATTGGCTACAAAATGTGTGCTACCCTAGTACACAGTATTCTTAAAGGTATGTCTTGTTTGTATTCAGAGAATTGCGTTATTTCGCTTAAATCCGAACTCAAGAGGAAAATATTACACAGTTGTGAGATCCCATTCTGCGTGGATCTTTGGAACATCATTGATCAAGCGTCGGGTGTACGCCTCTTTCGGATGCAGAATCACATCATCTGGAGTCCCGCTCTCAACAAATTTTCCATGTTCCATAATATATATGGTGTCAGAGACATAATACGCTAAGCCGATATCATGGGTAATGAAAATAAGTGTCATTCCGGTTTCAAACACCAGCTTCAACAGCATCCCCAGGATGGTCGCGCGTGAACAAGCATCGATCATCGAGGTCGGTTCATCTGCCAGCAGAATCTTCGGCTCCAGCAAGAAGATACGGGCAATCATCAAGCGTTGCATCTGTCCACCAGAAAGCTCAAAGGGATATTTGTTGGTCAATTCCTCGAACTTCAAGTTGACGAAACTGCATGCTTCGGTCATCATCTCCACTTTTTTTGCACGCGGAAGCCTGCGACCACCGCGCATGTTAATACAATCCAAAAGCACAGAATCGATCTTGTTAAAGATGTTATATGAAGAGAATGGATCCTGAAAGATGGCCTGAATGTTCTTCCAGTAGGTCTGCTTCTTCCTATGAGTACTGATATCGCGCTCCTCCCCTTGAAAGTAAACCTTACCCTCAGTGGAGCTGATCAATCCCAAAAGCATTTTCGCTAAAGTAGTCTTCCCGCTGCCTGATTCGCCCACGATCGAGACAATTTCGCCTTCGTAGAAGTTGAAATCCACGTGATCAACGGCTACAGTTTTCTGGCGGCCAAGCCCAAATTCCTTGGTGAGCCCCGAACCGCTCAGGCATAAATTTTTTTCATCAGTCATTTTTACGAGCCTCCCTCGCATAAGCCTCTCTCAACTCTTCTTCCGGTAAGATGCAGCGGTAAGCGCGGCCGCCGCCTATATCACGAAGAGGAACAGAGAGAACCTTACATTCTGGCTTATAATATTTGCAACGATCAGCAAACCGGCAGCCAGCAGGTGGGTTTTTAAGATTAGGCGGTACCCCAGGAATGGAAGCCAGTTGAACATCCCGAAGACCTTGTTCAGGCACAATGATCGAGCCCATCAGACCTTTGGCATATGGGTGGAGTGGGTCAAAGACAACTTCTTTTGCGGTGCCCTTCTCTACGATTTGCCCCGCATACATGACCATAATATCATCGGTCACGTTATAAAGGAGCGGAAGCTCATGCGTGATGAAAATCATGGATTTGATGAGCTTTTGCTCCATCATATACTTCAGCATCTTGATGACCATCTTTTGTGAAGTGACATCGAGTGCGGAGGAAGGCTCATCAGCAATTAGCACTTTTGGAAAAAGAATCGCCGATATTGCGATCACTGTACGCTGTTTCATACCGCCTGAAAGTTCGACGGGGTATTTTTGCAGCACATCTGCTGAAAGGCCCAAGGCCTCAAAGCTTTCCCTGGCAAGTTCATAAATACCTGTCTGGAGGGATGTATTCCTCGTGTGCTTGAATTACATCCTCAATAAAGTGGATGATCTTCTGGGTGGGATTGAGCGCGTTCATCGCGCTTTGGGGGATATAGGAAATCTCTGTACCCAAGATCGATTTACGAATATCATCGGGCGTCATCTTAGAAATATTATGTTCATCGATGATGATCTCTCCACCCGTATAGTGCAGCGGAGGAAAGTAATATCCCATCAAGCTGAGCGCCAGCGTCGATTTCCCGCAGCCGGATTCTCCCGCAATTCCCAGCGATTTCCCTTCTTCAACCTTCAAAGAAACATGGTCAACCGCATAAACATCCTCCTTAAACCGGGTGATGTATTTTGTTGTCAGTTCCCTAACCTCTAACATTACTTTTGACATATCAATCACCTAATCTCTCAATGCCGGGTTGAATACCTGGTCAAGGCCTGTATTCATCAAATTCATCGAGAATGTAATCAGAGCAATGGCTATGAGCACGGGGAAGTATGCCCACCATTTTCCCAGGATCTGTGCCTGGTAGATCATCGCCCAGTTCATCATCAAGCCCAAGGTTGGAATTTCGGTAGTTCTGGGTCCTAACCCAAGGATCGACAAACCGGCCTCCGCCAGGATAGCCCGAGGAAATCTGCAGAATCAGCGCCATCACAACATAGGAGGCGATGTAAGGAAGGATATCAGTGACGATAATATGGACGATTGAGTGCCCGGATAGTTTCGACAAATTGACATGGTCGCGATTGCGCAGCGAAATCACTTGCGCTCGCACTGCCCTGGTAGTCCAAACCCAGGAAGTCAATCCGATCACTGTCGCGATCGTAAAGGCGCCACGTTGGTCCTGCCCAATACTGAATGAAATCAGGATCAACAACACAAAACTGGGGATGACCGTGAAGAGATTGGTGATGAACATGATAATGTCATCCACCATGCCACCGATATAACCCGACAGCAGCCCCAGGGTCAGACCGATCAGGGTTGCAACGATCACCGGCCACAAGACCGATGATGCAGCGATACGCCGGTGGCCCTAACCAGCTCCGTCAGCACATCCCTGCCGAAGTTATCGGTTCCAAGCGGCAACAGGCGTACATTTGCAACCTCATCGATATTCACGTAATCAGATTGGTTGACGACACCTGTTTCATCCAAGGCACCTGTTTCCGTGTTTTTTACTGCAATGGCTCACCCCCTCGGTTGACAGAATTCCTTGGAGAGAGTTATTGAGCCGAACATAATAATTTCGCTTGGCATTCGTCATTCCAGGAATATTCTTCGTTGGGATCATAATTGTTTTCCCACTGATCCAGGAGTTTTTCGGTATCCGTGACATCGATCTCGCTTTCAGGGATCCCAGCCGCCACAAGCCAGGTTCTGCATGTCGAGACGCTCTTGATCATCCATCTTGCTGGCAATCCGCTTGGCAGCGGCATCATCTCAGCTGAAGTGTATAGGGAGTGGAACCAAGGCTATCATAAACATTCACATAGATTCCCGGTGGAAAGAACGAACCCTGAGCCGATGATCCCTAATGGAGAATCTTTTATAAACAGCGGGTAGACGATCACGATCAGCAGTAATGCCATGAAGATGGCAAAACCAATCACAAATTTAGCAGAGCGAAAAACCTGTTGAAATGTATGTTTCATAACTGCTCTCTCCTAATCTGATTGCGCCGCTTTAATGCGTGGGTCAATAAAGCCATAAATGATTTCAATGAGAAACATCGCACTCAGCACCATCAAGGTGATGATCAATGTGGTAGCAGAGATCAGCGGATAATCCTGTCCCGTAACAGCGTTGAGGATCGTAGTACCAAGCCCAGGATAACTAAAGATGATCTCCGCCACCAGCGCGCCGCTGACCATGGTACCGATCGACAATGCCAGACCGGTGATCTGAGGGAGCATGGCATTTCTGAAAACATAGCCGACGATCTTGCGGTCTTTGATGCCCATGAAACGGCTGTATTTGACATAATCTGCATTCAGTTCATAGATAGACATGGAGCGCATGCCAATCGCCTGACCGCCGATGGCGATCAGCACGATCGACCAGAACGGCAGTTGGTAATGGATGATCACTGACCACATAAATGGCCAGGCTAAAGCTGGGAATCAGGTCAAACCCATACCCACCCGAGGTTGGGAACCATTTTAAATTGACCCCAAAAATAACCAGCAAAATGACTGCCATGCCAAATGCCGGTAAATTGCTGACAAAAATACTGACTGGCATAAGAACTTTATCAAAGCCCCCCTTAAGATAAGCAGCCAACGCGCCGAGCGTATTCCCGATCAACCAGCCGACAATGATGGCAGGGAACTGCAGAGCATATCGTCCACCAGATGGAAGATTTGAGAACGTCTGCCACCGGTCTGGGATATTGGCTGAAGGAGATACCAAAATCGCCATGAACCACATTTTTCACATAGATGAAAAATTGCTCGAGCATGGGTTTGTTGGTTCCAAACAGATCCGCATATTGCTGATAGACCTGCTTGCATGCCCGTTGAACTGGACATGCCTTGGGCCAGCCTGGCCACGATGCCTGCCACAGGATCGCCTGGCATCAGGCGCGGCAGGATGAAATTCAGCATGAAGGCGCAAACAAAGGTGACCAGGAACCAGGCCAGCTTGTTAAGAAAATATTTTCGGTATCCTTTCAACACACACCTCCTGCAAATATAAAAAGCCATTATACCAATTATAAGATGACAGTCACCTGGTCAGAGCCGATATGTGATCGCGACGCCAAAATGGACACAAAATGACTGTCATCTGTTTATTGCAAGAACAGCCATGCCCCGCTTTGTGGAACATGGCTGTTTTTAGAACTTATAGTTTACGGGTTGACAAGTGTCAGGTTATACAGACCCGCAATACTCCAACCGTCCGTCAGATCCAGCGGTGGGACGGGCGGGTTGGTGCCATCACCCTCGTGCGGGAAGTTGGTCCAAACGCTCTCGTTCACCGTGTGGAACGATTGCGGGCGGTACATGAGCGTGAAGGAGGGGATATCGGTCAGGTAGATCCTGACCAATTCGGTGTAGTCAGCCTTCAGCTCGGCAGGATCGGTTACAGTGGGGATCTCCTGGATCAGCTTGTCGGCATCAGGGTTCTGATAACTGCCCCAGTTGCCGTTCCAGTTGCTGGTCGTTCCGCTGAATTCAGAGCTCATCAAATTGGCGGATACGGCTCCAGGGCTGGGTCGGGCCAGCACCATCATTCCACATCATGAAGATGTCGTAGCCTTCCGGCAGCGGAGCGGCCAGTTGGTGACGACGGTCTGGTAAACGGACCATTCAGGGTAGTTGGTCGTGATGTCAATGCCGATCTTCTTTACCAGCGGCAGCGACCACTTCAATCGCAGCCTGCCAGTCGGACCAGCCGTTGGGGCAGGTGGCGACATAGTGAAGGTTCTGGCCGTTGTATTCACGCCAGCCATCACCGTCGGTGTCGACGATACCGGCATCATCGAGCAGTGTCTTGGCGCCTTCGACGTCGTTGCCGGCCCACTGCAGGTCAGCGACAGCAGCGTGGTCATACAGGGCCTGCTCACCCGGGGTCGGGTTCATCAGAGAGCGCGGAACCTGGGTAAAGGTTGCCGATTGGTTGGTCATGGCGTTGGCGATGATGGTGTGGATAGTCAACTGCGATGGCAATCGCCTTGCGGACCGCAAGCTGGTCCAAACCAGGGGAATCCAGGTTGTAGAAGGCGGTCGGGAGGCTGGCGCCAATGCCGTAAGGAGCATCGGGCAGGTAGGTGGAGATGGGCAGGTTATCCTTCAGCCACAGATCCTGAACATTGGAGTTGAACTGCTGGCTGACATCCACTTCACCGGCTTGCAAAGCGGTGGTACCGGCAGCATTGTCCTTGAAGATTGTGTGTGCCAGGTACTTCGGAACGGGCAGCTTGCCCCACATGCTGGCATCCTGGCCCCAGTAGTTGTCATCGCGGACGAGGACAACTTTCGAATCGTCAGCAAAGAATTTGTGATAGGGACCGGAGTACACCACGTCTTCAGCGGTGTCAGCCATGAATGCGGTCGGCATCACCGCCGGTGCGAGCTTCCAAAGTCTGGGTCCAGGCTTTCTGGATGACATAGTTGGTGCTGAGGTAAGCCTGCGACGAGCAGAGGGTTGATGGCTTTGCCATTATCGCCCAGCTTGGCTTTGACGACTACCGTCTGGGGATCAACAGCCTCGATGGTATCGATGTAATCTTTGTTGGCAGCGCCAGCCTGGGTGTTGTACTTGATATGGGAAGCCCAGGTGTAGGCAACATCATCAGCGGTCACCGGGGTGCCATCACTCCAATGGGCGGCGGATTTGATCTTGAAGGTGATCTGGGTCATGCCGTCATCCCACGTGTAAGGGCCGTCGGCCAGCAGTGGATAGACCTGCCATCCAGCATGTCGTACAGGTAGGGGGTTTCGAACATGAGGACGCGGGCATTATCCTGCTGCGGCCAGAGCCATCGCATTGTTACAGTTGGAAGAGTATGGATTCCAACAGACAACTGAACCCCATTGTTGCCCATTGAAGTACAGGGTTTCGTTGCGGGGCAAAGCATTCGCATCAGCCGGTGCTTCGGTCATGGCCGGTGCTTCGGTAGCAGCAGGTGCCTCAGTCATCGCCGGTGCTTGAGTGGCTGCCGGTTGAGCCGGCGCCTCGGTAGCAGCGGGAGTACCGCAGGCCGTGAGGACCATCGATGCGATGATCAACAGGGACAGAACGAAAAATAGTTTTTTCATGGTGAGTATTCTCCTCATCTAGGATTGTTGAGTTCGACACATATTGGGCAAAACAATATACTATCTGCTAAAGGGATCACCTCCTTTTCATGGATTTAAACCTGTATATTACATCCACAGGAACGACGAATAATTAGTTCGGTGTCCAAGATGATGTGCCGGGGTGGACTGTTCCCATTTTCGATCAAATCAATGAGGGTTTCCACAGCCTGAGCACCGAATGAAACAACAGGTTGGCGGATGGTAGTCAACTGTGTATCTGACAAGGTTGCAATGGGCAGATCATCAAAACCGACAAAGGCAATGTCGTCCGGGATGGTAAGGCCAGCATCCCGGACAGCGCGCATCGCGCCAAACGCCATGATGTCGGAAGCGGCAAAGATGGCGTCTGGCCTGGCAGGCAAAATTTGCTGCATGGCATAATACCCACCGGCTTCGGTAAAGTCACCCTCTTTGATAAGTGATTCATCTATGACTCGCCCCCTCTCAATCAGTGCCTTTCGATATCCTTCCATACGATCGATCCCTACCGTGCTGGTCAACGGGCCTGTGACCGTGCCGATGCGCTGGCATCCCATGCGGATCAAATGCGTAACCGCGTTGTAAGCCGAATTGACGTTATCGATATCGATGTAACTCACATTATCGGAACGAAAGGGACGACCGACCACGATAAGAGGTATATTTGCGTCTACCAAACGGCCAATAATGCCCTGGTCTCCATGGTGACCAGATTGGACAATCACCCCGTCCAGCAGGCTTTTTCGCGCCACCCGGGGAAATATCTTTTCCTCATCTTCTCTGGAACCAACCAGGAAAAGCGCCAGGGTGTAATCATATTGGTTACAGGCCTGGGCAATGCCCTTGGTAAGGTGCGGGTAGTACGGGTCGGTAAAGAAGACACTTACGCTGAGAGGCAAGATCAGGCCAATGGTCCAGGAGCGTTGCGAGGCGAGAGTACGTGCAGCTGCATTGGGGCGGTATCCCGTTTGTTTGATAACATCCAATACACGCTTGCGAACATTGTCTCGAACGTTTGGCTGTTCGTTTACGACACGTGAAACCGTTGAGCGTGATACCCCCGCAAGTTTCGCAATATCCTCAAGGGTGAAATTGGACACAATTTCTCCTAAAACTGGGAGCGCTC
Source organism: uncultured Chloroflexia bacterium (assembly GCA_963785535.1). Taxonomy (GTDB): domain Bacteria; phylum Chloroflexota; class Anaerolineae; order Anaerolineales; family Villigracilaceae; genus JAABUE01. Next base: position 326,342 of record CAWAVQ010000011.1, read on the forward strand.
TCGCCAGGATGCCTATTATACGGAAAATATGCCTCAAAATGCCATTAATTCGGATGTATTTACCGGTGAAATGGGAGCGCTCTCAAAACCAATTATTATTATACATGGATTTTCATCAAAGTCAACTATTTTGTTAAAAGTGTCACAAATTAGGAGAAATACACGGCTTTTTCAGCAGCGCTATCGACGCCAGCGATTAGCAAGCCACAGTCGCCAGCGCAGGCGCATCCAGGCTCGAATGCCCTGGCTGAGTTGTGCCTTGGTCGGTGAATGCTGGCTGAAGACCTGGGCAACGTGCAACGCGGTCACGTCTCCGATCTCGTTGGCTGCCGCTGAAAACACTGGTTTGAGGGCGCGAGGCCCGGCGTCCGTGAGGTTGCGAGTCAAAGCGTCTTGTAACTGGTGCGGTGTATGCCCACCCGGCAGATCGGGCAGCAGGCGCGCGGAAGCTTTCTCCATACGGGCATACATCCGGGAAATGGCCCGTTGCGAGGGGAGCAGATACAGCAATCCCATCTCTCCCACCTGCCACAGAGCGAACAACAGGATAAGTCCAATCACGGCAATGAGAAACTGTCCGCCCAGGGTGGTGACCAGCGTGTGCCAGTGCACTTTCAGCCAGGAAATGGCCGGTTGATTGGCAGGCAGGCTGGGGGGCGGCGCTGAAGCGTTTTCGTTCTTCGTCCGGTCGATGGCCGGTTGACTGGCTGTCGGTTCGAATTCCACCCATCCGATCCCTGCAAAATAGACTTCGGCCCAGGTGTGGGCGTTCCTCTCACGGATAATGTATTCGGCCGTCGCTGCATCGTATTCATCACTGGAGTAACCGATCACCAGCCGGGCAGGTAATCCAACGGCACGCGCCAACACGACCATAGCAGAGGCGTAGTAGTCACAATAACCCTGTTTGGCCGTGAACAGGAAATAATCCACCACATCGCGGCCAAGTGGAGGTGGCGTGACCTCCAGCGTGTACGGGAAGGTGCGCAAGTAACTCTCGATGGCGAGGGCCTGGTCGTAAGGCGTGGGAGCGGCCTGTGTGAGTTCGCGAGCCAACGCCAGCACGCGTTCAGGCACGGATTCGGGCAGTTGTAAATAGCGCTTGACGATCTGCGGCGGATAATCACTGCCAGCACCCCGCAATTGATCGGTGCTTATTTGCGGCTGGTAGGAAAGGACCGTGTAAACGTCAGGGTCAGTCAGGGCACCCAACATATCGCCATCGGAAACCGGACTGGGATTACTGGGCGGTTTCGTGCGCCAGGCGATTTCGACATCCGTATCGACTTGCGCCAGGGTGCCGGCCCAGTAGACATACGTGCCCTGACCCGGAACGCGCTGGATATGCTGGGTGACCACACGATAATTTTGGGGCGGGGCTAACAACGGCGTATCGGCGGACAACGGGACATCTTGAGCCGGGCTGCTGCCCCAACCAGTGCCGGAGTAGACATCGTACGTGACCGCTCGCCAACGATAATGCGTGGGGTTGACCACAACCGGGATGCTTTCCGGAATCGGCGGAATCTCGCCCGTGCTGACAGTCATGACCACATCCTGCAATTGTTCGGGCGGCAGGTCCACCAGGTGTTGGCGTGGCAACCCGTTGGAACGATACGCATCGGAAACGGCCACATTCGGCGGAGCCTCCAGCCCAAATGACCTGGCTAGCTGTTCATCACCCCGGCTTGCGCTTCGCAGCTTATCCAGCAGGTCATGCCACGAAAGGGAAGGGGCTCCAGCGGCCGAAAACGTCAGCACAATTGTGATCAGTGCAACCATCACCAGGGTATCGAGACGGATACTCTCAGCGTAATCTATCTTGCGCCCCTGCCACTGAATATGCCGCCACTCATTCTGCGCCCAACCCATCAGGGTTAGCAGGATGGCGAGGTACATGACCAACAGCCCAATATTCCCGTGTGTGTAAGCGAGCACAGCAGCCAGCGCCACGCCACCCGGTGCCAGCGCCTGCAACGCCTGACGGTTCTGTCGCAATCGCCAACCGGCCCAGACGCACACCAACCACAAGAGCAGATCCCAAACCACTGCAGTAGCCAAGGGATCGAGGAAGGGTTTTCCGCCGGCCAGGGCCGCAATCCAGACCCACATGCGGGTGAGAACGCCGCCAATGTGAGTGGAGAACTCCGTCCAGACTGTAACCAAATAACTGAAATCTATGAGCGTTCGCTCGAATATCCATAAGATGATCTGGGGAATTAAGGCAAGCAGAGCCAGGATCAAGCGTCCAAACGGCAAAAACAGTCCTGCAACGTAGGCAAACACCCCCGGGATTCCCAAGGCGGTCAGACTCAGCCAGGCCTGCTTCGGAGTCAAATGGCTTCCCTTCAGTCTCCAGCCACAGAGCGCCGCGACCAGCGAAACCGGCATCAGCAAAGACCAGGTGGCCCCGCGGATGACCCCGCCAAGGGCCTGTGCCAGGCAGGCTGTCGCTGTCAGCAACAGAAACAGGCTGAAATTGCGTTTGACCCAGTTCAATGCGAAAGTCATTATTTGGCCAGCCTCCGCCAGCTCTGGTCATCTGGCGCACGCACAGGGATGGCCTTTCCCAGGGGAGAGATACGCCATTCCCATTGACCGTGCGTACCGGGGTGCGCTTCGGGCTGGTCGAACAGATCGCGCGGCAGCACGTGACAGGCCACCTGCATTCTCTTCAACTCGCTCGCAACCCTGGCATTGTCGCGTTTCACGGAAAAGGAATGCAAATCGAGCAAGAAGACGGTCGGGGTAATGCCACGACGTCGCAAATGAGGGATGGCCATAAACCAATCCATGTCCCTGGTAGCGGTAATGATCAGCAAGCTGGCATTGCGCCCGATGTTTGGCCGGACGTGCTCGAGCACCTCGCCCAGCGACGTCGTCCCGAGCGAGGCCAATGCCAACCTGCGCAGAATCTCCCATCTCTGACCGGCGCTGCTGCGCGGTGGCAGCCAGTCCAGGTTTTGCCCATTCACGATGAGACCCACCCCACGATGAGCGCGCAGGGCACGGTCGGCCAGCGAGGCCGCCAGGATGATGCCATGCTCCTCGGTCGAATCTCCCCCCACACCGACCTGCATTTCGGCCTGCAAATCCAGCAGGATCCACCAATCGCTGGCGGGCGTGCCGTCGAACAAACGCACATACGGTTTTTCATGACGGGCAGTCGTCTTCCAATGCACCAATCGCAGACTGTCGCCAGGGGCGTACTCGCGCACGCTGCTGGCATCCACGGTGCGCTCGGGCGCATTCGGGATCGGGCGGCCCTCGCCGCTATACCCGCCGGGGACAATTTCCAGGGGCGGCAGGGGCACCACCGGCGGCATGACCATCAAGCGAGGTCTTGGCGGGGTCCGTGACCGTGACGGAATAAATCCCGAACGGATCGCCGGTGCGGATGCTGGTATCCCCCAACTGGTACAGACCGCGCCGGCTACAACTGCCGCGTTTGCGCCACTGGGTGGTCCCCGAACCATCTACGCCGGTGGCCAGGCTGGCATCGTAACCCGGCAAAGACGAGTGATCTTCCAGTTCCAGCCAGGTGGCGGGCAGCCAGTTCCTGTTTTTCAAGGTGAAGCGTTCTTCCAACACGTCCCCGACCTGCACCCAGCCATAGCGCATCTCGCGGATGACCGTAAGCCCTTTCGCCAGGCCGCGCGCCCAGATGAAGGCCACCAGCCACAGGCCGCCCAGCCCGACCAGCAACACCGTCCAGACCCGCGAGGGATCGCTCAACTGCATCGCGAGCAAGACGATCACCAGCAGGGGCAACAGGCGCGTATTCAACCGCAGGCTTGATTTCACAGCTTTATTGTAAGATATTTTGGGTCAGGTGGATGAGTTTATCCCCGCTTTTCGAAACACTCTCAGTCAGAATCCTGGTCTCCTCTCAGCAATTCTAAATTTGGATCATGTCATTGCGAGCGTTTTTTGCGAAGCAATCTCCTCGCTGAAACAGGGGATTGCTTCAACGGAAAACCACCGTCTCGCAATGACATATTGTGAATTTCTGGCCTCCTTTCGGGGCATTGGCATTTTAAGTAAATCGGTGTAGAATTTATTTATAGGGTATTGATAGAGTAAAAGTATTTCCTATCCTTTTATATTGGGGAAGGGTTGCAATTATGGATAAAACAAAGTGGCTGTATCAGAAATCTTGGCGCTCCTCTGGCTGTAGGATATTTGTTACTACTTGCCAAACCAATCGAAAATGAATTAGTCTTGCGTGGATATTGTAGGGTTGGAAATGAGTTGTGTACAGGGGGATTGGGTTTACTTATTTTTGTAAGTTTAATAACTGTATTAGGGCTATTGGCCGATCTGGTTTTTTCTATAACATCAAACCCGATTACTCTTGTACCAAAATCTGAAAACCAAATTTCAACATCCAATTTTTACCCACGCATTGCACGCCTCGAAATATTTAATAATGAAAAATCAGAGATTACGGATTGTTATGTGACTCTTGAGTATGCAAAAGCTTTATACCAAACGCAGGATATGATATTTATAGATTGCTTAAAAAACGAGAGGCTTCAGTGGAAAGACAATAAATACTCAAATGATAGATGCGAAATAACTATTCCACGTCAAAAATCTATTGATATTAATGTATTAGATACTACAAATAGGGGTCGCTTTTTACTTTGTAGGCATACAAGTATGCCTGAAAACAGCTTTGGTGAAAGGTTGTATGTATTAAAATTTAAGGATTGATGGCAAGTTAAATAACAAATCGATAAAACCACAATATTTTGAGGGATACATATATACTGAAAATAAAATCCATGAATTCGAGGATTTAGAAACTATAACTGAACGCGTCGGAAGTGGAGAAGTAAAGGAAATTGAAGAGGAAAATAAAAGGAAGCTTTATTTATACAGATATGCTATTTGCAAAGGGTAAGTGGATGAAAAACAAAAAACTAGTGAAAAAATTAGGCTTGGATAACAAAGATTAGAAAACTAATCTCAATTAGAGAATCCAAATAAAATAACTCCCCTTTCGGGGAGTTTCTGTTAATGGCAAGGGCGGGGAGTTGCCTGTCCCGCCGGTCAGGTCGGGAAAGCTGCGACCAAGGGCTTATGAGTCCCCTGCTCTACCACTGGGCTATCTTGCCAAGCGGGGGAATATTAGCCGACAGGTCTACCTGATTTACCCAAAAATGTGATGGATTTATATGGAATCCATTGGTTTTGGTTTTTGAAATTATAACATTTCTCTCGTAAAAAGTCTGTAGAATTTTACGGGTGCTTTTTTCTCAGCTAGGAAGGGAGTAATCATTATGTCTATCAAGCAGTTTGAAGTGTTTCATGGAATTGTCCTCACAAAATTGTTGAGGAGCAAGAAACCCGTATCACTCCGCATGGTAGAAACCAGACCGGATTCAGACGATTGGCGAGTCTATACTATCAATATTGATTCGGATTTGTTTGTAAAGCATCGTATCACTTATAAACCACCTGGGAAAAAAGGTAGGTATTCTTGGCAATTTGTTTTTTCCCAAAATGAAATTTTTCGAATTAATGAAAAAGATAAAACCATGTATATTGCATTAGTCTGTGGAAGGCAAAACATTAAAGAAGAAATTGACATAATGGAAGTCTGCTTCCTTGAACCAAAAAAGATTGCCAACATCTTTCCATCAATTATCGACAAGCCTTTTTCACTAACTGTTAGGTCTGAACCTAATAAGTCCCTCAGGATTATTGTTAACCGAAAGGTAAGAGATATAATCCCAGTCAGTGCAATTGAAAATTGGGATATTCCCGGCAGTTAGATATTTTTGTAAAGGCAAATCATGGCAAGGTCAATTGAAAAAATAGTTGCAGATTTGCGCTTCTATGTTGCAGGAAGGGGACGTGATGATAATTTCATGTTTAGTAAAGCTTACTCGCCTTCTAGTAGAATTTTCTCTGTTGATTTTTCCAGATGGATAGGAAAATGTCTCATAACTCAAGATACACTCTCATTAGCAGTATTTCGTGCGCTTTACTCTGAAGCTACATCTTTTAGTATAGGAGTTTCTCTTCAGATTTCGGAGGATGGAGAAATAGATATTAGTGATCCAAAGTACCAAAAATTAAAGAAACGATTTACTTCATTCAAACGTGTAGTAAATCGGTACAAAAAGCACAATCAATATATCCTTGATTTTCCTTTTGAGAAATTTTTTGTCAATGAGATTGGGTCTGCCAAGATAGATTTGCTGACAGCATGGTTCCTTGGATACAACGAGAAGAATTTTCCTAAGATTATGATGGCACACAGATTGGTATTCAGAAACGCAAGTACATTTTTAAAAAATATAATGATAGAAAAAAGACACAATTTGAGTTGCCAACATCTTTGCCAAACGACCTAAAATTTCAGGAATTCCAAAGAGAGTTAGGAAAATTACCTTTAGCATCGCGTTTGCACCTTTTCAATATTTTTGAAGGGTCTGCTTTTTCAAAAAAACCATCGAAAAAACCTCTTAGTGATAGGACATGGTACGATATACGCGCTGCTGGAATAGATCGAATAAATCAGCCAATATTTTACGCCAAAGCGAACTGATAAAAAGTTTTCCAGGCGGGGGAGGAGCTATTGCATCAGAATATCTTGAGCCTGTTTCGATTGCTCTTGAATACGCAAAGAAATTAGAGCCTGTTTATTATGAGTGGAAAATAAAAGTTGGAGAACTTATCTCTAACAAAACAAGTGTGTATGTTTATGACAACGATAATCCTAGTAATGATGGATATTATGAAGTAGAAGAATGATGAATGAGTTATTAAATCAAGCTATTTCCTCAATCAAAGCTGGAAACAAATCTCAGGGCAGACAACTGTAATACAAGTTCTTGAGCAAGACTCTAAAAATGAGTTAGCTTGGCTTTGGCTATCGCGATGCGTAACGAGTAATGAGCAAAAATTGGATTGTCTCAATCGTGTCCTAGGAATAAATCCAAATAATGCTCAAGCAAAAGAAGAAATTGCCAGAATACAAACGCTATCACAAATAAAGTCACAGCCTCAAGCACCTGTACAGCCTGCAAGAACTGTGCAATCCACACCACCTGTAAAGAAAAAAGCAAAATCTTCTAAGTCATTAGCCTATATACTTGTTACCGCTATAGTGCTCGGTTGTATTTGTATATTTGCTATCTCGGCTTTGTATGGTGGAGGTGGGGGAGGTGACACCAGTGGGGGAGGCACTATGGCATATTATATGTGTCAGGATTTTATTGAGAAAAGATTAGCAGCCCCCGCAACTGCCAAATGGCCGTCAAGTTCAGAAATAAATATAGCCACACTCACTGGTACAGGCAGAGAATCATATCGTGTTAGAGGATATGTTGATTCTCAAAATTCCTTTGGCGCTTTGCTGAGGACTAACTATGTCTGTGACGTATCTTTCATGGGAAAAGATAATTGGCATCTTGAGAATTTGACTTTTGACGAATAACAATTATGAGTCCCCTGCTCTACCACTGAGCTATCTTGCAAAAAAAGCCAGTCGCAATGACTGGCTTCTTCAAATCTGTGGCAAGGGCGGGGGGCGCCGGTCCCGCCGCTCAGGTCGGGAAACCCGCGACCAAGGGCTTATGAGTCCCCTGCTCTACCACTGAGCTATCTTGCAAAAAAGCCAGTCGCAATGACTGGCTTCTTCGAAATCTGTGGCAAGGGCGGGGGTTGAACCCGCGACCAAGAGCTTATGAGTTTCCTGCTCTACCACTGAGCTACCTTGCCAAGCGGGGGGAATATTAGCATGGACTATTTCATTTGTCAACGCCAGCTAGCCGAAGCATAAAAGGGAGTCCAACGTCTTATCATCCCCGCTTTGCCAACGTCGGGAGACGTTGGACTCCATATAAGGGCACGAAGATTCTCTTTTGTTTTTCTCAGTGAACTCTGTGTACTCTGTGGTAGGAAACCTCACGCTCAGCTTGTAAGCCACTTCATTCTAAAATTCACGGGCGGTAAATTTGCAAACCCTGTATAATTGTAATAGAGGTGCTATGGATATTTTGGTAATGAGCAACGACTTGATGGAACGATCCGTCATCCAGCAAGTATTGGAACACAGCGATCACAACGTCACCTTTGTCGAGACCATAAAAGAGGCCTGGAAAGCTATCACGGAAAATGAATTACGTTTCGTCATTGCGGATGCGTCTGTGCAGGAGCAAGGGGTTTATCAATTCATCCAGCATGTGCGCAGTACCCCGAGCCTGTTTGGGCATATATACTTTCTGCTGCTGCTTAACAAAGGTCAAAACGGAACCCTGGTTGCCAGCCTGGGCGTGGGTGCGGATGATTACCTGAACAAACCGGTCGCCCCCCAGGAACTGAAGGCGCGTGTCTTCGTGGGCGCGCGCATCCTGTCCATGGGCGATACGCTTATGCAGGCTCACGATCAATTGGAAAACCTGGCCATGTACGACAACCTGACCGGCCTGATGAACCGTCAGGCGCTCTACAAGGTTGCCCAGGGAGAACTGGAACGCGCCCGGCGCGCATCGGAGGGCATCAGCGTGATCGCCCTGGACGTGGACAACTTCGAAGCCATCAACGAGAAGTACGATCACGCAATAGGAGACAATATCCTGCAAATCGTGGCCCGGACTATTCGCGAAAAGTGTCGTCCTTACGATTGTATCGGGCGCTGGGCCGGTGACCAGTTCACTATCGTGTTGCCCGGCATCGTCAGCAACGACGCTGAGAAAATTACCAAGCGTATTTTATCGAGTGTGCAGGCCAGCCAGGTCTCGCTCGCGGATGGCCCGGCCCTGGAGATCAAACTCAACGCGGGCATCGCCTCCACGCAGACCATCAACGCCTACGCCGAGATCGACACCTTCATTCAAAGCGCCGCGCTGGCGATGAGCAACAGCAAACAGAATGTAAATGAAGAGATCAGCGTCATTTACGTGTAAGTTCTCAAGAATCCCAAGCGCCCGCTCAATTTGAGCGGGCGCTTTTCGTTTAAGTTGACAGGTAGAATAGCAAGTTTCTCGAGTCAAAAGGCCCCACGTTTTTACCGCAGAGACGCAGAGTTCGCTGAGTCTTTTCTCTCTGCGCTCTCAGCTTCTTTGCAAAGCACACCCGTAGGGTGCCGCGGTGAATTTAGAATACGAACTGCAGCAACAATAACGCCAGCATCCCCGCCAGGATGGTCAACAGGGTATTCTTCGTTCGCCAGGCCACCAGCACCGCCACGATCCCGGCTAACAAGCGGAAATTCGTCAACGACAGGTCGATTTGACCGGAAGAGCGGATCATCAGTTCAGGGAAGACGATGGCCGACAAGACAGCCGGGGGCACAAAGCGCAAAGCCCTGCGCATCGTCTCCGGGACCTCGAACCTGCCCAGCAGATAAATGAAGATAAACCTCATCCCGAAGGTTAACAACCCGCCCAACAAGAAGACCAACCAGATGCTCATGGAGCCCTCCGTTCAGGGTCGTCCAACTCGCGAGGGCGGCGGGCCGAGGAGACGATCTCTGGCGATTTTCTGCCCTCCAACAACGTCCCCACGAGGATGCCAAGCAACCCGGCTAGCATCAATCCAAGTTTATACGGCAAACCATAGGCCAGCAAAGCCACCACGCCGGCTGTCAGCGCGGCCGCAATGGCGGGGCGGTCTTTTAATGCGGGCATGATCAGGGCGATGAACGTGATGGGAAGCGCAAAGTCCAACGGCCAGGATTCGGGCAGCGTCGTTCCCAACAAAATCCCTGCGGCGGTGCTGAGCTGCCAGGAGCTCCACAGAGTCAACCCGGCGCCCAGGAAAAACCAGTGACCGGAGGGGTTGCCTTCCCCCTTTTCGTAGTTGAGGATGGTGACTGCATAGGCCTCGTCTGTAAGCAGGTAGGAAAGCAGGACTTTCCAGCGCATCGGCAGGGCGCGCATATAGGGTGCGACCGAGGCGCTGTAAAGCAAGTGCCGCAAGTTGACGACCGCAATCGTCAACACGATCACCAATCCCGGAACAGCCTCGCGCACAAGTTGTGCGGTGATGAATTGGGCCGACCCCGCAAATACGATGGATGACATCAATTGCGCGGGAGCAGGTGTCAGTCCGGCATTGAGCGCGAGCACGCCGTAGATCATCCCAAAAGGGACTACACCTAACAGAAGCGGGAGTTCAGCCCGGACTCCCGCCCAAAACGATCGCTGTGGGTTGTTCATAGGCTCCTAATGTCGAATTGGAATTCCCGTAAATCCTTTCATGCCCATGTTCAGGTACATTTCGCGAATGGAGGCCTCGAGCACATTTTTGATGCGCAAGCGTTCATTGGCCGCGGGATTCTTCGAATTATACGCGATTGGCTGGCCAACTTTTACGCGATATGAATCCAAATGCACCGCCACGGGGTAAAAACGCAGCGCTTGATGGGTGCGCTGATAATATATTTCGCCCAAACGAGCGAAACCCTTTTTAAATGGAGTCATTCTGTATCGAGGATCGGCAGCCTTGGACGGATCTTCAGGGAAGATCAACAGGGATTTCCCCGCCGTTGTTTGAATAACTCGAAGTTGTCAGGTTTCGACACCGTTCGTGCCGTCCCGCGATCCCGGAGAACGCGGGATCTGAGACGAGCACGCCGGTGCGAGTGCCCCATAAACACGGGGTACGAGACGGCAAGCTCAACCCGACGGAGGATGCAACTGAAACAAACTGTCAGGTGTTAGCTATCAACCAAATACAACAAATTCCAGGGGCTTCAACAGCAGGTCCCCCTGCGCAGAAATATCACTCAACCCGAACAAGCGCGATTTATCAACCAGATTATTTTGCTCGATAACCTTGCCAGAAATATATTGTTCGCTTTCGCTGAAATTAGCAAAGACCACCGCCCTATGGCCGTCATACAGACGAGTATAGCCGAGCACATGTTCGTTCTCCGTCATGATGACTTCGAGTTCTCCGTCCGCAAAAACGGGATGCTCTTTGCGTAGGGCGATCAGGTTTCTCAAGCTATGGAAGACACATGCCTCCACGGTATCCGGAGTGTCCCGGCGGGCATACGCTTCCCAATCGGCAGCAGATCTATGCACCCAGCGACTATCTCGCTCGTGCAATGGATGGTCGCGATAACTGTAATCGTTAAGCGTACCGATCTCGTCTCCCAGGTAAATGAGCGGGATACCGCCCGCGGTCATGATGATGCCATGCATGAGCGCAATGCGGCGAATGGCAAGTTCCACTTCCTGCGGGCCCTCCTCGTTAAGGGCTTTTTCCAACCCGGCCAACGAGGCGCAGGTTCCCGAGATGCGACAGTCACCCGTTTTGAGATTCTCCTGGAAAGGCAAACCGCGCGCAAAACTACCGGGAAAACGGCCGCGATAGAACTCATTCAGGAAATTGCGGTGGTCGCTACCATTGACACCCAGCCTGGCCGCATCATCATCGGAGAAGGTCCAGCCGATGTCATCGTGACAACGCACATAGTTCACCCAGGCCGTCCCGGGGTCCAGTTTGAAGCGGGTTAGCAGCGCCTGGGTCAGCAGGCGGACTTTGCGCGTCGCCAACGAGTTCCATAGCAAAGCCATCAACAGTGGGTTGTAAGAAAGCTGGCATTCACCCGGAGAGATGTATTTGACGACTTCATCGGGGTGCACGATGGCCTCGGATTTGAACAACAGCGCCGGGGCGGCAATGCGCGTGACAGCGTTGAAGGCCTGGATGAGCGTGTGCGCTTCTGGCAGGTTTTCGCAATTCGTGCCCAGTTGCTTCCAGATGAAAGCTACCGCGTCCAGCCGGATGATCTCCACCCCCTGGTTGGCCAGGAAAAGCATCTCTTCGGCCATACGGTTGAAAACGGCGGGATTGGCGTAGTTCAAGTCCCACTGGTAGTCATGAAAGGTTGTCCAAACCCAACTCTTGAGGTCTTCGTGATAGGTGAACGCGCCGCCGTGCTCTTCAGGGAAGATTTCGCGCAGATAGCGCTCGTAAGCGTCCGGCATGCTGCGGTCAGGGAAGATATGGTACATCTCCCGAAAATCCGGCTCACCGGCCCGCGCGCGCAAAGCCCAGGTGTGTTCGTCGGAGGTATGGTTGAAGACCAGGTCCGCTACCAGGCTGATGCCGGCCGCGCGCAGGTCATGCGCCAGCGAGGCCAATTGCTCCATCGTACCCAATGGCGGATGCACTTCCCGATAGCTGCTGACTGCGTAGCCACCGTCATTTGGGCCTTCGGGATGTTTGAAGAACGGCATGAGATGCAAATAGGTGAGGCCTAGTTCTTTGAGATAGGGAATCTTCGAACGCAGCCCCTCCAAATCCCCGGCAAACAAGTCGACGTAACAGACTCCGCCCAGGACCTGGTTCGATTGGAACCAGAGCGGATCATCTTCCCGGGCCTGGTCCAGAGCGCGCAAATCAGCAGGCCGCTGGAACCAGGCACGCGCCAGGCTGGTCAGCAAATCTTCGATATGGAAGAAGTAATCGTAGCGGTTGCTGTATAAGCTGAAGTAAAGCCGAAAGAGCAGGGGAAAATGACGGTGCAAGCGGGCGGTGAAAACTTTCCAACCGTCTGCATCCGCTTTTACATCTTTTGCCAGAGTCGCTTCCAGGCGCGGCAGCAGGCGGTCGAGGGTACGAAGGGCTTCGCGGTCAAGAGACATGGGGAGAGACATTGTAGTGTTTTTTCGGGATTCACTAAAAAGTTATTGGATGCGGAGTCCAAAGTCTTTTCATCCCCGAAGGGGGTCCGACTTTGGCGCAAAATCAGGAGATTTTGCAATCCACCTAAAGCGCCTGTTGGGCCAGAGCAATGGCACCCAGCACGCCAGCGCGTCCACCCAGCGCAGGCGGGACGATGTAAGTATCGATATTTTCCAGGATGTCGGGAGATTGAACATAGCCATTCAAGCTGGCCTGCGTTTTGCGGCGGATGAGCGGCATAAGCTGCGGTTGTTGCGAGACTCCACCGCCCAGAATGATGCGTTGCGGCGAGAGCGTACAGACGAAACTACGCAACGCCAGGGCAATGTAATGGGCTTCCAAGTCCCAGGCGGGATGTTCGGGCGGCAGGGTTTCGGCTCTCTGCCCCCAGCGTTTTTCCATGGCGGGGCCGGATGCCAGCCCTTCGAAGCAATCGCCATGGAATGGACAGTTCCCTTCGAAGGGGTCAATTGATTTATCGCGCGGGAGTGGGATGTGCCCCATTTCAGGGTGCAGCAGGCCGTGCATGAGTTGCCCGTTGATCAGCCCGCCGCCGCCGATACCGGTGCCAATGGTCAGGTAGACGAAGGTGTCCAGTCCCTGGGCTGCGCCCCATTTCCATTCGCCCAACGCCGCGCCGTTGACATCGGTGTCAAAGCCAACAGGCACGTCGAAGGCTGAACGCAAGGGGCCGACGATGTCGGCGTCCGTCCAGCCGGCTTTGGGCGTGGGCAGGATGTGACCGAAGGTAACGGAAGCAGGCCGGGGGTCCAGGGGACCGAACGAGGCAACGCCCATCGAAGCGAATGGGCCGAGGGCCTGGCTCTGTTCCTTGAAGAAGTCCACAGTTCGGGCCAGCGTCTCATCCGGACTTGTGGTGGGGAAACGCGTCTCGGCCAGGATTTCGCCCGTTTCCGTGCCAACAGCACAAACGAATTTCGTACCGCCGCCTTCGATGCCGCCAAAAAGTAGACGAGATGGGTCGCCCATATCAAGCCAACCACAGGAATTGTCTGGGACCTATTTTCAGAGAAAGCGTATGGTCCTGAGCGTAATGAACCGTATCCGTCAAAATGTCGGTCAATTGCTGAACAGACTTTGGTAGACGAAGAGTTATATTTTGTTCTCCAGCGCTCAGGTTGTTCACCACATAGATCACCTTCTTTTTATAGGTGCGTGTATAGGCTGCGATGGCATCATTCTCACAGTCGATCCATTGGAAATCGCCGTGACCAAAGGCCGGATACTGCTTACGCACCTGGATCATGCGGCGGAGGGAATGCCAGAGTGAATATGGGTTTTCCTGCTGTGATTTTACGTTGACCTGCTGGCGCCCATAGATATCATCATCGATGATCGGCAAATACACATTTTGAGAGGGTGCTTTGGAAAAACCCGCAGTGGAGCTATCGTCCCATTGCATAGGGGTGCGTACACCGTTGCGATCATACAGCGAGATGTTATCGCCCATCCCGATTTCGTCACCATAGTAGATAATTGGTGAGCCGGGCAGGGTAAAAAGGAGCGAGTTAGCCAACATGATCTTACGACTGTCATTCTCCAGAAGGGGCGCCAGACGACGCCGGATGCCCAGGTTCAGTCGCATGCGCGGGTCGGGAGCGAATTCCTGCCACATCCATTCACGTTCTTCTTCTGTGACCATCTCCAGGGTGAGCTCATCGTGGTTACGCAAAAACATGCACCATTGATTGGTTTCCGTCAATGCAGGCGTGCGTCCCATGATCCAGACGAGTTGAGTCCGGTTTTCTTTGCGAATGGACATGAAAATGCGCGGCATGATAGGGAAATGAAAGCCCATGTGGAATTCATCATCCCCTTTACCAAAATAGGGAATGATATCTTCAGGCCATTGATTGGCTTCTGCCAACAAGATGCGGCCCGGATATCGTTCGTTGATAAATTTACGGACGTCTTTTAAGAATACGTGCGTTTCAGGAAGATTCTCACAGCTTGTACCCTCGCGTTCGAACAAATAGGGTACGGCATCGGCGCGGAAACCATCTACGCCCAGATCCAACCAGAAACTCATGATCATTAACATTTCTGCTTGAACCGATGAATTATCGTAATTAAGGTCAGGTTGAGAAGCGTAAAAGCGGTGCCAGTAATATTGCTTGGATTTCTTGTCCCAGGCCCAGTTCGATTCTTCTGTGTCCAGGAATATGACGCGCGCATCGCGGAAGGCCATACTACTGTCGCTCCACACATAGTAGTTGCGGAATACTGAATTTTTGTTAGCGCGCGCTGCCCGAAACCAGGGATGTTGGTCGGAGGTGTGATTCAGCACCAGATCCATGATGATGCGCAGCCCACGCTTATGAGCCTCCTCGAGCAGTTTTTCAAAATCGTCCAGCGTGCCGTAATCAGGATGGATATCGTAATAATTTGAGATATCGTATCCATCATCTTTGAGGGGCGAGGGATAAATCGGCAAGAGCCATAGACAATCTACCCCCAGCTCTTTCAAATAATCCAATTTTTCGATCAGGCCGCGCAGGTCGCCATGACCGTCATTGTTGCTGTCATGAAATGCGCGCACATAGATTTCATAAAAAACGGCGTCTTTGTACCAGAGGTTGTGATCCATAAGTTTCGATGATGAAAGAATTTTCCTTTCTTAGACTAGTACAACTATATTAACATATTGTCTTACACGATCAAATTGGAATTGCGTTGCCGGCGATAACTTCCCGATAGCAAAAGTAGTTTAACCTTCAAGATTCGAGGCACGAGCGCCGTAGACCCTGATGAAACGATACGGATAAGGGTCATCCGATTTGCTTACCGCATTCAAGCGGTTGAGTTGTTCATCGGTGAGAGAAATTTGACTGGCAACTAGATTATCATCCAGTTGGGCCATGGTCCGCACTCCCATGATGACCGAACATACTGCTGGCTGTTTCATCAACCAGGCCAGGGAGATTTGAGAGTAGGTAGCTTGATGTGTTTTCGCGATCTCATCTACAACTTGCAAGATGGCCCAGTTGCGCTCATTTGCCCGGCGATGCCAGGCTTCCTCGGTTTCATCCGACATCATGGATAAACGACCCTGCTCGGGCTTTTGTCCAGGTTGATATTTGCCACTCAGAAATCCACCACCTAGTGGCCCCCAGGGAACAAGCCCAAGACCCTCGAACAGACAAAGTTCACTAAATTCCTGCTCGATGTTCCGCTCCACCAAGCTGTACTGGTATTGGGCTGCTACAAAACGGGCCCAATTGTGGGCATCGCTGGTAGACAGCGCCTTCATCAACTGCCAGGCTTTGAAATTCGAAACGCCAATATATCTTATTTTGCCAGAAGCAATCAGATCGTCAAAGGCGCGAAGCGTCTCTTCCACGGGTGTGATCGGGTCCCAGCAGTGGGCGTAGAGCAAATCAATAACGTCCGTTTGTAAACGTTTCAAGCTGGCTTCTACTCCGCGGATGATGTTATAGCGTGAAAGTCCCTGATCGTTTTGTCCTTCTCCAGTGGCAAAACGAAGTTTGGTGGCAAGAATCGCTTGATCTCGACGATTCTTGAGCGCAGCACCGACAATCTCTTCAGAACGGCCATCCGCGTAGACATTGGCAGTGTCAACGTGATTGCCGCCGGCGTCCAGGAATTTATGAATAATCTTCTCTGCTGATTTCTGGTCCGTCCCACGCGAATTGTCTTCCCCAAAAACCATTGTCCCCAAGCACAATTCTGAGACTAACAATCCGCTTTTGCCCAAAGGGTTGTACTTCATTGTCTCTCCAAAAAACAATAGAGAATAAAATACTCCCCGGCCTTTTTTGATATGCCGGGGAGTATCGGTTTGGTTTAGCCCTTGACCGAACCGGCCAACAAGCCGCGGACAAAGTACCGTTGTAATGAGAAGAAAACGATCAACGGCAGAAGCATCGTAACAAACGCTCCAGCGGTAAGCAAATGCCAATCTTGACCGCGCG
Source organism: uncultured Chloroflexia bacterium (assembly GCA_963785535.1). GTDB lineage: Bacteria > Chloroflexota > Anaerolineae > Anaerolineales > Villigracilaceae > JAABUE01. The sequence continues at coordinate 342,949 of CAWAVQ010000011.1, forward strand.
AGCCTACGATCTCAGCCAGTCTTTGGGTGACCAATTGATTGGTGGGAGAAGCGCCGATGAAAACGAGTGCCACCAGGTAATCGTTCCAGACCCACAAGAATTGGAAGATGGCAAATGCGGCCAAGGCGGGAATGGAAAGCGGGAGGATAAGCCGTGTAAATATCGTAAAATGCGAAGCTCCATCCACGTAGGCAGCTTCGATGATGTCGCGCGGTAATTCGCTGATATAGTTGAATAGCAAGTATGTAGCTAAGGGGAGTCCAAAGCCTGTATGGGCCAGCCAGACCGCCAGAAAGGTTCCATTGACGTGCAACCTCACGAAATCGCGCAGCAATGGTATCAGGGAGACCTGGATCGGAATAACCAGCAATCCCACCACCAGAGCGAAGAGCATCTTGCGGCCCGGAAATTTCATCCATGCGAACCCGTAAGCAGCGAAGGCGGCCAGGCCAATCGGGATCACAGTAGCGGGAATCGACACGGCGATACTGTTCAGGAAGGCCCGGTACATGCTGTCGCCGCTTTCTCTTACGGTAGTACCATCTTTCAGGGTGGCGGTGTAATCTCCACTCGCCAATACCTGTTTATAATTCTGCAGCGTAAAACCCAGATTGGCCTTCCAGCGATATTCCTGGATTTCCAGGTATCCAATGCGGCGATTGCCGATCCAGATGTAACGCTCTCCATTTTTCTCGATTCCCTGACGGAACTGCTCAAAAGTCGCGGTCACCCCCTCAAGAGTCATTGGCTTGTTGCGGTCCACACTGGGATCCGGCGTAATTTTATTAGTAGCCACCCACTCTTTGTGGGGGAAAATCGTCCACCAACCTGACGAATTGATATCAATTCGATCACGAACCGAGGAGATGAGCAGCCCGATGGTAGGAATGGTCCACAACAGACAGATCAGCGCGAGCGAGCCATTGACCAAGAAGCTGCCAAGAAAATTAGATTTCTTCATTAGAACACCTGCCGTTGTGCGAATTGGCGCAGGTTGTAGATCATTACCGGGACAACCGCGATGAACAACACCACTGCGATTGCCGAACCAACGCCGTTATTATTGTAGGTAAAGTACTGCCGGTAGAATTCGGTGGCGATCACACTGGTTCCATACTGGCCACCGGTCATGACCCAGACCACGTCGAATATTTTCAATGAGAAGATGATTACAGTAGTTGTGACCGTGATGATCGTTCCCATTATCTGAGGGATCATGATAAGGAAGAATGTTTGTATCTCAGTTGCACCATCCACCTTGGCAGCTTCCAATATTTCGTGAGGGACCCCTTTGATGGCGGCTGAGAACAGGACCATCGCAAATCCTGTCTGCAACCAGATCACAATGACGATCAGAAAAAAGTTGTTCCAGGGCTGGAAGGACGCTGTCCAGGCTTCCGATTTTCCTCCAAAGGCTGTCACAATGGCGTTAAGCAGGCCGATCTGTGGCACACCGACTGGTCTAACGGCGTAGACGAAGTTCCAGATTACGCCTGCACCCACGAAAGAAATGGCCATTGGTAGAAAAACCATACCCTTCGCCACGTTTTCAAAGCAACTCCGGTCAGCCAGAATCGCCACCAGCAATCCGATAGACACGGTGAAGGAGGCGCCAAACACGATCCACAGCAAAGTGTTTCGAAATACGTCCAACATGGTTGGATTGGTAAAGACATAGAAGTAGTTCTTTAAGCCGACAAAATCCTTGCTGGATGTACCAAAGAAACTGGCGATAATTGTCCTTATTGCGGGGATAACTAATGCCCAGCTAAGCATGATGAGGGCGGGCCCAACGAAGATGAAGGGTTGCAGACGTTGGGTCCACTCATCTGGTAATTGTTCTACGAAAAAGTTTGCAGTTGTGAACAACAGTACGGTACCCCCAACGCCCCAAACAATTGCAAGTACGACCAGCACTAATTGCGGTGCCACGCTTGCACCAGTTTGTAGATCGCGGATAAAGAAAAAACCCCAGGTCAGGATTGCGAGTGAGATTAATAATGGCAGCAATGCAACAACGGCTCGGATGAAACCTTGACCTGTCGAACTTTCTTTCGTGTTTTGAAAGCTTGGTGTTGACATAACACTTCCATTCCTTTCCACTTGGCTGCGCTTCTGACTAGAGGCATTATAAACCAAAGCAAAAGCGAAACTATAGAGGGACGGCCCGCGTGCGGGCCGTCCCTTGTGTTATGCAGGATGTTTACTGTGGCCAGGAGGCGTCGATATTCTTCAACGCCGTATCAAGATCCTCTTGACCAGAAACAAAGTTGGTCATTTCTTTCCAGAAGGTTCCGGCTCCAACAGCACCAGGCATGGCGTCCGAACCATCAAAGCGCAGAGTCTTGGCATTGATAATGGCCTCGCCTACCACTCTGTCGATCGGGCTGCCGTACCAATCCAGGTTGACATCCAATTGCGGGGCAATCGCGCCACCTGCTCCCATCCAGCCCTTCAGATGCTCGCCCTTGGTGAAGTATTGCATGACAGCTAATACCTCGGGGCGATCACTGGTAGCACCCCAGATGTCGCCAGCGACTTCCATCGGCGAATCATATTGCGGATCGATGGACGGGTAGTAGAACGCACCATAGTCAACGCCCGCCTGTAAGCCCTCGGGGAAGAAGCTGGTGATGAAGTTGCCGTTCATATTCATGAAGCACTTGGGGCCAGCCGCATCGAACATAGGCAGTGTTAAATCGCCGAAGCTGGTGCTGACGATTTGGGAAGTTCCGCCATACACGTAGTCGGGGTTGAGCCAGATGTCGGCCCACAGTTGAATAGCATTCTTGACCTCGGGCGAGTCGAATTTCAGCTTGCCCTGCACCCAGGCGTCATAGTTCTCTGGGGTGGTGGTGCGCAGCATGTTGTTCTCGGTCCAGTCGGTGGCAACCCAACCGGTGGCTGCGCCGGATTCGATACCGATGCACCACGGCGGCGTGCCATCAGCAACCATTTGATCCATCAGAGTCTTCAGTTCATCATACGTAGTCGGAACCTGATAACCAGCAGCGTCCCAGGCCTGTTTCGGATAGTACACGAAGCCCTTGCCGTTCACGCGCTCCCAAATGCCGGCCATGATTGGGGTACCGTCGGCGCCGGGCATCATGGATTGATCAATCCAGTATGGATTGTAGTTGGCCTTGATGGCTTCCACGTCCAGGTATTGGCTCAGGTCGGTGATCTTGCCTTCCGCGGCGAAGCTGGCAAGCAGGCCAGGTTGCGGGAAGTCAATGACGTCAGGAGCATTGCCGCCCTCAATAGCTGCCTTGATGGAGGCTTCGAATTCCTTAGAGCCGTTATATTGAATAGTGATACCGGTCTTGGATTCGAAGTCGGCCATGGTGTCATTGAATTTCTGGGCGTCCTGGTCGACGAATGGCCCAGAAGCGGTTACCGTGGTGCCTGTGAATTCACCGGCCATGGCACGTGCAAGGTAGTCATTAGAAGCTGCAGCAGGGGCTTCTGTCATCGCCGGAGCTTCGGTAGCCGCAGGTGCTTCGGTCATCGCCGGAGCCTGGGTGGCGGCAGGAGCCGCAGGTGCTTGGGTTGCTGGAGTGCCACAACCGACCAGTACCATCGAAGCCACAATTAACATGGTCAAGACTGACCATAACATACGGGTTGTTTTCATATTTCTTTCTCCTCTTTCTAATTTAAAAAGAATAGACGTTTGTGATTATTGGTGTGTAAAATCTGTTCTAACAAATCACCTCCTTACTAAAATTATAGAATTTCCTACAACTCGCGGCATGATTTTCGCACCACGAGCTCGGTATCCAGGACCAGATTCTGTACTTCTGGTTCTGACCCTTTCATCAAATCCAATAATAACAAGCATGCTTCAGAAGCCAGCTTCTGGGCAGGTAAACGGATTGTTGTCAGGGGGGGGTCCGAATATTGTGCCCATGGAATATCATCAAAGCCCATCATGGAAATGTCATCTGGGATATGCAATCCTGCTTCGCGTAGCGCTGCCTTTGCGCCCATGGCAACGTTGTCACTGGCAACAAAGACTGCGGTAAACTCTTTTCCCGCAGCCAGCAAAGATTGCATACAAACGAATCCGCTCTGAGGGTCAAAGTCAGCATATTGGATTAGCTCATCATCGGGGGCAATCCCAGACGCAATCAAAGCATCTTTATAACCAAGCACTCGCTCATAAGCAGAGCTGAAAGTGGCAGGTGCATTTGCAATACAGGCAATTCGTGTATGACCTATATCCATCAGATATTGGGTTGCTTTCCTGGCAGCCAGTCGGTTATCAACATCAACGGAATACAGGTTGGAATCAGCCAATTTCCCCATTACTACAGTGAAGGTATCGATTTCTTCCAACCGTCTTAAGGCTGCATCATCGATTCGAGGAGTTAATAATATCATACCATCAATGTGTTTTGCGCGTACAAGTTCAAGATATACTCGATCTTGATGTTCTGACTCAACCAATTCGATCAAGAGGCGCAATTTATGTTGTTTGATAACTTCCAGTAGTCCACTCAGTATTTGGGGCAAAAATGTGTCCGATGCAATATGATGTGGGCTTCGCGTCATAACTAGACCAATTGCTCGTGCGCGCCGAGTCGCCAGCGCTTGAGCGGTTGCATTTGGAATATAACCAAGCTTTTCAGCGGCATCGTGAACTTTCTGACGAGTTTCAGGAGTGATATGAATTCCTTCTACCTCATTCAGAACCAGGGAAACTGTGGTGCGAGACACACCGGCTAAATTGGCCACATCTTGACTGGTCACGCGTTTACTTTTCACAAGAAATCCTTATTATCGGCTGCTAACACGCTTTAGTAACGCGCGTTAACAGTGTAGCAAAAATAAAATCGGTTGTCAATACTTTTGAGACAAATTCACTCCTGTTTTGAGAATAGTATCCAATTTTCAGTAAAATTACTTCATCCTTTATCGGTTTTAGCCAATAGCAAGCGGGGGAAGTGTCAAACTGAAAGTTCAGGAGTTTCTCATTGAGGCCGAGCAGGTTCAAGTCCCATATGAACGGAAGGTGGTGAGCATGCAATTCCGACACAGGAACCAAACTCGTCAAATCATTCCGTAAGATTTACGTATCGCCCATTTCTATTTGTCTCTTGACATAGACATAGCAGCAACCGCGAATCGCGGTTGCCAAGGTAAATTTTATAGTATCATTTGGTTGCGTAAAGCCTTTGCCCTATAACCTATTTCATTTCAAAACTACCTCATCTCTGAAAATCACTTTCAACATTCCAATAAAGCTATTTCCCATCAATGAATATAAATATCACCAATTCCAATCAGAGTCTTGGAAGATTCTGAAGGAAATTAATTGACTTTGTAGTTTTTAAATGCTAAAATGAAATATGCATGTAAATTGTCGATGTGCTTTTGTGATAGAATGTCGCAATCTCGGAAGCTTCAGGGGGGTAAAAGAAGAGACATCAGACAATATATGATTGGAGGTGGAAATAGGACATAAACTCCAAGTTCGACGCACGAACCCCTTTTTCAAAATTCTATATTGCGCAAACGACAGAGGAGAGAAAAATGTCATCTAAAAAACGTTCGACAGATAAGGTTACTCGTCGCGACTTTCTTAAGGTAGGCGCTGTTGCTGGAGCATCAGCAATTCTTGCAGCTTGCGCGCCGAAAGCAACGGAACCCGCCGCCGCTGCGTTGCCAGATTTGACCAGTGGCAACGCAATTCCTATGGATGAATTGGTTGCTGCTGCCAAGACCGAAGGTGAATTGACCACCATCGCGTTGCCGCATGATTGGGCCAATTATGGCGAGATGATTGACACCTTCAAGGCTAAATACGGCACCAAGATCAACGAACTTGATCCCAACGCCGGTTCTGCTGATGAGCTGGCCGCCATTGAAGCCAACAAAGACAGCAAAGGTCCACAGGCCCCCGATACGGTTGACGTTGGCGTAGGTCACACCGCCAATGCCATGGCTAAGGGTTTATTTGCGAAATATAAGGTTTCCACCTGGGATACCATCGAAATGAAAGACCCCGATGGTTACTGGTGGGCAGAGTACTATGGTGCATTGGCCTTTGAAGTTTCCAAACCCGAGATCGAGAATTCCCCTCAGGACTGGGAAGATTTGCTCAAGCCGGAATACAAAGGCAAGGTTGCCATGGCTGGCGACGTGCTCAAATCCAACCAGTCAGTCATGACCGTCTATGCTGCCGGTCTCTCCCGTTCTGGTGGTGATAAGACCAAAGCTGCTGAGATGGGTCTGCAGTTCTGGAAAGAGGTGAACGATGCTGGTAACTTCATCCCGGTCATCGCTGACCAAGGCACGATTGCTCAGGGTGAAACACCGATCGTCATGGAATGGGACTATCTGGCGCTGGCGAACCGCGACGCGCTAGCGGGAAACCCGGAAACCGAGATCATCGTTCCAAAGACAGGCGTGATTGCTGGTCCGTATGCTGGCGGCATCAGCGCTTTTGCGCCGCATCCTTACACAGCTCGCCTGTGGTGGGAATTCATCATGTCTGACGAGGGCCAGCTAATCTACTTGAAGGGTTATGCTCATCCGATCCGCTTCAATGATATGGCCAAACGCGGCGTAGTTCCTGCCGATCTGGCTGCCAAACTGCCGCCCGCTGAAGCCTATGCAAATGCGGTCTTCCTGACGGTTGACGAACTCCAAGCAGCCACTACTTATATCACCGAGAACTGGCGCAAAGTCGTTTACGGTGAATAGGAGTAAGTTGCAGTGGGTATAACCAACGAAAAACTCACAGTCCAATCGAAAGGGGACGCGCCTATGGCGCGTCCCCCTCGTAAGAGGGCATCCGTTGTCAACTGGCTGCCCCTTGCGCCTTTTTTTCTGTTTGCTACCATGTTCCTATTTCTGCCGTCCATTTCCATCTTCATTGGCAGTTTCGAATCTGCTGATGGCGGCTTTACGTTTAATAACATTATTGCCCTCTTTACAGTTAAAGATTTTATCAACGCCTACAAAGCCAGTTTAACGATTAGTGCGATTACAGCGGTAGGTGGGGCGGTGTTTGGGTTCCTGCTGGCTTATGCAGTTGTCCTGGGCGGCCTACCCAAGGGTTTGCGCACCTTTATGATAACATTTTCCGGCGTGGCTTCTAACTTTGCCGGTGTTCCACTGGCCTTTGCCTTCATTGCTACGATGGGCAATAATGGGCTGGTCACGCGCTGGCTCGAAAGCGCTTTTAAATTTGATATTCACGCGGGGGGATTCACTATCTATAGCATCACCGGCTTGAGCATCGTTTACATGTATTTTCAGTTCCCGCTTATGGTGCTAATCATGGCGCCTGCGTTAGATGGCTTGCACCAGGAATGGAGCGAGGCGTGTGCCAACCTGGGCGGCACGAGTTGGCATTACTGGCGCTATATTGCTTTTCCAATCTTGATTCCTTCCCTTTTAGGTACTACGATTCTGTTGTTCGGAAACGCTTTTGGCGCTTACGCTACTGCATATGCCTTTTCAGGCAGTTTCATCAATCTGGTCCCCATCCTGATTGGCGCCCAGATGCAGGGTGATGTGCTCTTTAACCCCGGCCTAGGCAATGCCCTGGCTTTGGGGATGGTTTTCATTATGAGCATCAGTATGATTGGCTATATATCCCTGCAGAGAAGAGCCGCGAGGTGGTTGCAATGAAAACTAAAAACATCTGGCCCTGGATTATTTTGATTATCGGCCTTGTGTATTTCTTCCTACCGCTCTTGGCTACCTTTAATTTCAGCCTTAAGATGATTAAGGATCACTACACTTTTGAGGCCTATCGTGTGGCTTTTACCGACGCGCAGTTCTACCTGAGTTTTGGATCTTCCTTCTTATGGGCACTTCTGACCATTGTGTTCAGCCTGCTCCTGGTGGTGCCCACCGCCTATTGGGTCCACTGGCGTGCACACAAGGCACGTCCCTGGGTAGAGTTTATTACACTGATGCCATTTGTGGTGCCAGCCGTTGTGCTCGTCTTTGGTATGAGTAGTCTTTATGGCGGAGGGCTTAAGCTGTTTGGTGTGCCTATACTGGTGCTCACCGGCACACCGATCCTATTGGTGGCAGGTTATGTTATCTTGTCTCTGCCTTATATGTACCGGGCTGTCGATACTGGCTTGCGTTCCATTGATGTGCGTACCCTGACTGAGGCCGCTCTCAGCCTGGGTGCAGGTTGGCGTGTTATTCTTGTGCAAATCATCTTTCCTAATCTCCGGACGGCCATTCTCAGCGGCGTGTTTTTGACCTTTGCCATTGTGATGGGTGAATTTACTTTTGCATCACTATTGTATTGGCCGGCGTTTGGTCCATACATGGAAGAGATTGGCGCCATGCGCGCCTATACGCCTCAGGCTCTGGCGGTGGTTAGTTTCCTTCTGACCTGGGCTTCCATCGGCCTCATGCAGTGGGTCGGGCAGGGCGCAGGGCAAGAGCAGCTTGCCGGTGCGCACTAACTTTGGTGAGGACATCATGACATTTCTAAGAATTAACAATGTAAGCAAAGCTTTCGGCAAGACAGTGGCCGTCAAAGATTTCGACCTCACTATCGAAAAAGGGGAGTTGGTATCCTTCCTGGGACCGAGTGGATGCGGCAAGACAACCACCCTGCGCATGGTAGCCGGGTTCGAAGTGCCCACGGGCGGACGTATCGTGATCAACAATGAAGATATTACCGATACGCCTCCCAACCAACGTGATGTAGGTATGGTGTTTCAATCTTACGCACTTTTCCCAAATATGACTGTTTCAAGCAATATAGGCTTTGGCCTCAAGGTGGCTAAAAAAGATTCCGAGGAGATCAAAAGCCGTGTCAAAGAGATGTTGGAATTGATCAACATGCCAGAATTTGGCGACCGCTATCCGTCTCAACTCTCTGGCGGTCAGCAGCAGCGTGTGGCTCTGGCCCGTGCTTTGGCTCTGCGTCCTGAGGTGCTTTTACTCGATGAGCCGCTCTCTGCATTGGACGCGAAGATCCGCGTCTCTCTACGTGCTGAAATTCGTTCCATTCAACAAAAGCTTGGGATTACGGCGATTTATGTCACCCACGACCAGGAAGAGGCGTTATCTATTTCTGATCGCGTGGTCGTGATGTATAATGGGCACATGGAACAAGTTGGCACCCCCTTTGAGATTTACAACTTTCCAGCAACTAAATTCGTTGCCAGCTTTGTAGGGACGCTGAACGCGGTCGAGGCGGAAGTAATCGACCCCAAAGCCAACACACTACGGATCGATGGTATCCAGCTTCAGGCCGCAAAGGGTTTCGAAGGCAAGAACAGTGGAGAGAAAGTTATTATAGCAATCCGCCCTGAGCGCTTCAACTTTGCTTCTGAGCAAAAGAAAGCCAATTTGCTTGATGCTGTTATAGAGACCATCACCTTCCTTGGCTCAATTGTTCGAATCCAAGTTGTCGTGGGGAGCACCAAGTTCTATATGGATATCTTCAACAATCCATTCATTAAACTTCCCAAGATCGGTGACAAGGTCCAGATTACCTGTTCGCGTGAAGCAGTATTAGTGTTGAGTCATTGAGTGCTGTTCATTTTATAGCCACAAAGTTTACGGTGCCTATGAACTTTCCCATGGTTTCTGTGAATTTTGTGGCTTTTCTTTTTTAAACATAAATTTCCCCGTGCATAAAGTTATTCTCAGTATCTCCGGCGCCTTGCTCTATGATGCCGTTGCTGGAGACATAGGATTTCTCGGTAACCTTATCGAGTCCAAACTCGCCAATCTCTATAAGACTGTTAGTGAACTACCGAGCATATTACGCCCCATGCAGGAAACCGACACACCGGATTGCCGATCATTGAATATAGCATCGTTGCAAATTCCGTCATACGCCTTCCAACAAAGCCGAACATTCTCAGGCCGTAAAGATGCGGGCAAAGTCACTGCTGCCGCAATATATTACTGGTTCTTCGAACTTTACAATCGTGCTCCCAAGTCGCCCAGATGGTAAGCTGAAAATACTAGAACAAGAGGGGCGAGGAATGTGACATCTCGCCCTTCCTTTTTACCTGTACCGACTCACTTCAACTTACTTTTATTTTGAGCACTTCAGATATACTGTTCAGCACGAAGTCGGGTAATAGCGAGGAATGAGTAAGGGCATCTTGTTTGGTAACTCCCGTGAGCACCAACGCGGTCGACATACCGGCTTTGTTGCCCATCAAAATATCGGTTTCCAATCGGTCACCAACCATTAAGCAATCGCTGGCTTCCAGACAAAGGCGTTCGAGCGCCATATTTACAATCATCATCGAAGGCTTTCCGGCGACCAGTTCAACTTTGCGTCCACTGCATCCTTCCAGGGCGCCGATCACAGCGGCGGCATCGGGTATATCGCCCCCCTCGATAGGACAGGTGCGATCAGCGTTGGTGGCAAAAAAGCGTGCTCCCAAGCGCAAGGCCTGGTAGCCGATATTCAATTTGCGATAATCGAAGGTGCGGTCGAAGCTGGCAATGACAACATCGATTTCTTCGGGGTTGTCGCTGATTGCAAGACCAGCGGCAACCATTTCATCCACTAGCGGCTGTTCGCCAACAACAAAGACCGTAGCCCCTGCCATCTCACGTACAAGATACTGCGCCAGCACGAGCGACGAATTGATTACATCATCCGTTGAAGTGGGGATACCCAGGTGGGTCAACTTCTCGGCGTAGACCTCGCGCGACTGCAAAGGTTTGTTGGAAAGAAAAACAACGCCACTGCCCCGTTTTCTCAATAAGGCAATCGTTTCTGGCGCGCCGGGGATGGCATTATCGCCTAGATAGACAGTTCCATCCAGATCAAAGATATAACCATGGAAATTTGACATATTTGCTTATTTTCTCGACAACGCGGCCTGTACCAATTGGTCCATAGCCATGACTAAAGCTTCTTCCTGACCGATGTCGACGATCGTTGCCGCAGTGGAGTCATGACAGGCGTCAATGGAGCCCCCCACTTGTTTGGCTGCTTCCGGGACGAGGTAGGACAGGCCTGGCATAGTCCGGTCAACCAGGATCTTTCGCTCCAGGGGTGTGGAGACACGCATAGAAGCTTTGGTTTGGGACCATTCGAACGCACCCAGTCCTGGAATTTCTGGAGCCATATTCTGGAATCCGACGATATACTTCTCCGGGTCTACAAAGTCCTCATTGCGGATATCCCCGCAGTATTCGCCGATTACCTTGACGCCCATCGGCGAGAAATCATCCCCGACTGAAAACCATTGGATATATTTCGTTTCTCGGAATCCATCCCGCATTAGCCGGGTGGTTGTCTTTTGATAGGCAGTCTTCTGAATTTGGCGAAGCTCCTCGAACCGGCGCTGCGCTTCAGGGAAAAGCCCTTCTACACAAACCCGCACCCCGAGGTCTGGCCCGTCCGAATAGTAACCTACCCCTCCTAAAGTTGTGATGGATAACGCTAGGGATGTCATCGAGGTCACATCCCCAAAGTGAGTGAGAGAATATTTTTCTCTTCCCTGCGCATTGACATCGATTTGTACGTCGTCTTGCTCAACGGCATCCATCAGCGCTTCGCGGTTTTCCTTGATCAAGCAACCTTCCCGCTCATGCTCATCCCCCACAGCGCCCAGCACAGCGATATAAGCCAGGTCTCGGTTGTCTTTGTCCATCTCTAAGGCGAAGAAATAAGCCGCGGTAGAGGCCGAGATATCCATATCGCCGGACAGCCCAAAAAACTCAGTGGCGATGTTGAGGACTTTGGGGTCAGTAGGTTTTTGGGGGTGATGATGATCCAAGATGAGGGTGGTGCGCCTGCCTTTGTTGGCATCTGAAATTACGGGCGCTGCCTGCCCGCCAAGGTCAACATAGAAGATCGTGGAGGGGGATTGTTCGTGGATGCGGGCCACAATCGGGGGGTGTACTCGTTCGATGCAAATCCGCCGCACGGAAAAGCCCGCCCGGGTAAGGCATGTTTGCAACACTGCTGCTGACGTCAATCCGTCGGCGTCATTGTGGTGGACCAGGGTAACCTCCGAGCCAGCAGCGTGCATTAGCTCGATGCCTTTGCGGATTTCTTTGAGAAAGTCCTCTTTGCTCATTCTCAATTATCCTTGTTAGGCACCAATCGTGGCGCAGATGACTTTATACCCTTCGGCCTCCATCGCAGACGCAATCGCTTCTTGCATGTCTGTATCGGCTGCCAGGGCGTTCATATAGCCACCTCTGCCACCACCAGTAACTTTCGCGCCCAACGCGCCCATTTTCAGGGCCAGATTGCACAGGTAGATCAGCTTCTCGTGAGAAAGATCCATTTCGATCAGGATCTCGTGATCGGCTGTCATAAGGGCGCCCACTTTTTCGAGGTCACCAGCTTCGAGAGCAGTCCTCATCTCGTAACCTTGGGTCGTGATGGCCGCCATGCGGGATTTGAACAATGCGGGGTCGCTTGTTTTCATTTCCTCGATCAAGTCATCCAGCAAAGCGGTATTGGCGGTGACGCCGCTGTTGCCCAAGACGATATGGAGCGGCTTTCCGGATATTATTCTCTCGAAATGCTTCTCTCCATCTTTGACCCAGTACAGCAGAAGCCCACCATAGGTCGAGGCGGTGTTGTCAACTCCGCTGGGAGTGCCATGATAGGCAAATTCTCCCTCCCACCCAACATGATTGATCTGCTCAATAGAGTAACCCAGATTGAATTCAGCATTCAAAGCTCGGGCTAGAGAAACGCAACTGGCCGCGCTCGCGCCAACCCCGCTACCGGCCAGCAGCGTGCCGCCATAGGTGATTTTGATGGGAGTTTTTCTAACGTCGACGTTCATCACCTCGAGGATGCGGTTGATGGAGGCAACCTGTTGATCTTTTTTCTTATCCTTGTAGCCGGGCACCTCGATGCGGTTATCTTCTAACACCCAGCCTTCTCCATCAATCCTCTCTACTTCTGCTATGGTTTCAAAGGGGATGGCCGAAACAATGGCTGGTACCTCTTCGAGCACGAACTGGTCGCCGATCAAAATTGTCTTTCCAAACGCAGAACCTTTTGCCATGATTTTTTCCTTATTTAAGTTTTAGTCGGATGATAAAATCATCACCGAAGTTTTACGAATTTTAACTCAAGTTGCTACCTTCTGGAGTACTTGCTGCCCGACTTCATGTGCCTGAACTGTTACGAGGAACGGTTCGGCTCCAATGCAAGTCAATATCGCAATCAGGTCATCAAGCAGGATATGTGGTCAGACCCTACATCGCTAAATGGATGGAGCTCGGCTACACCATTGCGTCATCGGTCGTAATCCAGACAAAAAATCTACGTTTTTTATAATAGCTCGACATGTGGGAAAGGTTATACTTACGGAATACTGCAAAAATATTTGAACTGCTAACATACAACTTGCATCCTAGGAGTTCACCATGCCATTTGCAACTCGCACTCATCACTTAATGCCCGAAGGTGCATATCAGGTGTTGGCGCGTGCCAACCAGCTCGAGGCTGCCGGGCAGGAAATCATTCATCTCGAGATTGGCCAACCCGATTACCCCACCTTCGAAAATGTCAGCCAGGCGGGCATCGACGCCATCCGAACGGGAAAAACCCGCTATACACCGCCAGCAGGCATGCCGTCGCTGCGCGCAGCGTTAGCCGAAGACGCCGGTCGTCGGCGCGGGATCGAAGTCCAGCCCGACGAAGTGGTTGTCAGTCCCGGCGGCAAACCCAATCTATTCTTTCCGACCCTGGCGCTGGTCGAGCCAGGCGATGAAGTCATCTACCCCAACCCCGGTTTCCCGACCTACGAAGCCATGATTAAGGTGGCGGGCGGCGAGCCGATGGCCGTTCCGCTGTTGGAAGAGAATCAGTTTTCCTTCAACCTGGATGTTTTCGACAGGCTCGTCAATGAGAAGACGCGCCTCATCATTCTGAACTCGCCCTCCAACCCAACCGGCGGCGTGATCCCACCCGCGGACCTGGAACACATTGCCTCGCAGGCCGAACGCTACAACTGCTGGGTGATGTCTGACGAACTCTATACACGCATCGTCTACGATGGGCTGGAAGCGCCTTCGATTGCGAGCTTTGCCCGGCATGAAAGAGCGCACCATCATCGTGGACGGTTTTTCCAAAACCTACTCGATGACCGGCTGGCGTCTGGGCTTCGGCGTCATGCCCAAAGAACTGGCCGAACGTGTAGGTTTGCTGCTGACGCATTCGGTCGGCTCGACCGCGCACTTCACCCAGTTCGCCGGGCTGGAAGCCATTACAGGATCGCAGGACATGGTCGAGGTAATGGTGGCCGAGTATCAGCGTCGCCGCGATGCCATTGTGGACGGATTGAACGAAATTCCTGGCTTCGTCTGCCAGAAACCGCAGGGTGCGTTCTATGTTTTCCCGAACATCACCGGCACAGGCATGGGCTCGACAGAACTGGCGAATCTGATCCTGGAAAAAGCGGGGTGGCACTGTTGCCCGGGAATTCCTTCGGCGAATATGGCGAGGGTTATTTGCGGCTTTCGTATGCCAACTCGATTGAAAATATCCGAAAGGGATTGGAAAGAATAAAGTCGATCCTGTGAAATCTTGCAAGACAAGCGCGACTCCAACCCCCTAGCCGAAGTAAAACGGATAAAAAGCTGAGACGCGGAGAGCGATTGCGTCTCAGCTTTTTACATTACAAAACTGCGTGGAAGGTGGGCCTCAATGCCGGATATAAATCTCGATACAGTGGATAAAGCTTTTCATAAACGACCTGATTCCTCCCCGGTTGAGTTGTCCCTGTGATCTGGATGGTCGCATCGCAGGCAGACTCCACGCTGCGGAACGCGCCTGAGCCTGTTGCCGCCAAAAGGGCCGCGCCGTAGGCCGCACCTTCTTCCGCGTTGACGGTCACAATCTCGGCCCCGAACACGTCCGCCAAAATATGCCGCCATAGTGGACTGCGTGCCCCGCCACCAGTTACGCGCACCTGGGAGATGTTCTCCAACCCGGCGCGCTTCATCAACTCGAAACTATCTCGCAAGCCGAACGAAACACCCTCTAGCACAGCGCGCGTCAGGTGCGGGAACCCGTGCCGCACGGTCAAGCCCGACAAACGCGCCACGTGCTAGCGGGTCGGGATGCGGGGTGCGTTCGCCGGTCAGGTAAGGCAGGAAGAACAGACCGTCGCTGCCCGCGGGAACATCAGATGCGGGCTCAAGCAGCGCGTCATAATCGGTACCAGGCGCGAATGTGTCCCGATGCCAGCGCAGGCTACCCGCCGCCGAGAGCATGACACCCATCAGATGCCACTTGCCAGGCACGGAATGACAGAAAGCGTGCAAGCGCCCTTCAGGTTCGATGAACGGACCGTCAGTAGTGGCAAAGACCACACCCGAGGTTCCCAGGCTGAGCGAGACCACGCCCGCTCTCACGGCCCCGGTTCCAACCGCAGCCGCGGCCTGGTCCCCACCGCCGCCAAAAACGGGAATTCCCGCAGGTAGGCCTAGTTCTTCCGCCACCATGGATGACAGCGTGCCGGTGACATCTGTTCCTTCGAAAGTTTTTGGCAGATATTCAGCCGGGATATCGAGTGCTCGCAGTACTTCAGGCGACCAGTCCCGTTTGGCCAGATCAAATAAAATCGTGCCTGCGCCACCAGCCCGGTCACTGGCAAAGTCACCGGTCAGCTTGTAACGCACGTAGTCTTTGGGCAGCAGGATGTGGCGCGCTCGTTTCCAGATTTCGGGTTCGTGCTCCTGCACCCACAGGATCTTCGGAGCGGTGAAACCTGTCAGCGCATCGTTGCCGGTGATCTGGATCAGTTTTCCTCGTCCAAGTTTGAGGCGGATGGCATCACATTGCGGGCCAGTGCGCTGGTCGTTCCACAGAATCGCCGGGCGCAGCACCTCGCCGTCTTCATCCAACAAAACCAGACCGTGCATCTGTCCCGTCAGGCCAATGCCTTTGACAGCCGCAGACTCCACACCGGTTTTGGCCAGTACCTGGCGGATGCTCTCGACGGTAGCATGCCACCACAGGGCCGGTTCCTGCTCGCTCCACAGCGGCTGCGGGGTTTCGTAGGAATACTCGTTCGTAGCCACGCCGAGTACTTCCCCAATTTCGTTCATCAACAGGGCTTTGGTAGCGGTGGTCGAGGTATCGATGCCGATGAAATAAGCCATGACTTACTCCAACCCCAATTTATCAACAATGCGCTGTGCTGCGTCTTCATCCTCGGGGAATTCAACGTCCGCGTATAGCTCCCAGGTTTCAGTGTGCGTGACCGACTCGCCCGGAGCTAGCCTGCTGACCGGAGCCAGAGTTTCCAACTCGAGGAACCGGGCATTACAGTAGCACTCACTCGAACTGCCAAAATCGTAATATTCGGCTTGGGCATCAAAAACCGCCCGCTTGACAAACAACGTGCCGTCCAGCCAGTAGGCCAGCCAGCCGCGTGGGTTGGGGAAGCCAACCTTGAAGGGACTACCCATCTCAGCGTGAACCAAGATGTAGCGGGTGCCCCAAGATACCTGCGGACTGGACATATCGTTATATGGCCAGAGCGCCAACGAGCGGTTCGGCAAGTATCCAGTCTGCTCCTGTGACTGGGGTAGGATCGCCACCCCGCCCGTTCTTACCTGAGTGATCGCCCAGGGCGCGCACTCCATAGACCACAAGCCACGATTGGTCAGCGTATGATGGACGATCACTTGCGGTTTGTCCTCTACAAGCGAAATTTGGATGGACTTCTCGATCCCAGTCTCGACTTCGACCGGGGTAGTGGCCAAAAGGCCGTTTAAGCTTGGAATCACGTCCACAGGCCCATCGTCCGGGAAATAGGTGCGGGGCATGTTTTCTGGGGCATGCCAGAGGCGGTGCCCACCGTAAAAATGGAATAGCTTCCCATCGGGTCGCTCGGTCACAAAATCGGGCAATTCAGCAAACAAGTTATCCCCGCCGTTAAAACGCAGGGAGATGATGCGTGGTCCCACCGATTGGGTGACCAGCAGGCTGAGCGCAGCATTCTCGAGGGAGACACAATCAAAATCAAGGAATTTGGTAGTTTTCATAGGGCCTTCATAAAAGGGAGAGATGCCACGGAACATCTCTCCCTTTTGCCCGCTTTAGCGAACGCCAAGCAGCAGGTCAATGGTCAATTGGTCGAGACGCTCGTACTGGCGTCCTATTGCGCTGATAGCCGTGCGATCGAAAGGTTGGGCCTTAAGTGCCTTAGCCTTTTCAGAGCTGTATGCCCCAAAGTACTGGCTCATCGAGCCGTCGTCAGCGTGGATCTCCGCCAGCAGTGCCTGGATTTCCCTGTCAGCATTGAACTGGGCGGCCTTTTCTTTCAGGATGAGATAGGTACGCATGCAACCACGCGCGAAATCTTTAACGCCTTCGTAATCTTCAGTGCGGTAGGCATGCGCATCGAAGTGGCGGGAACCAGCATAGCCGACGTCTTCAAGGAATTTGACCAGATAGAAGGCGGCCTTGATGTCTCGCGAACCGAAACGCAAGTCTTGATCGTAGCGGCCGGGATACTGGTCGTTCAAATCGATGTGGAAGAGCTTGCCCGCTTCCCAGGCTTGGGCCACACCGTGCATGAAGTTGATACCTGCCATATGCTCGTGCGCCACTTCAGGGTTGACGCCAACCATTTCAGGGTGGTCGAGGGTGGTGATGAAGGCCAGCATATGCCCGGTGGTGGGATTATAGATGTCGCCACGCGGCTCGTTGGGTTTGGCTTCAAGGGCCAAGTCTCAGGTCATAACCTTGATCAAGCACATATTCGCACAGGAAGTTCATGGCTTCACGGTTGCGTTTGATGGCTTCGGCGGCGTTCTTGGAAGAGTCGGTCTCAGTGCCTTCGCGTCCGCCCCAAAAGACATAGGTTTTGGCGCCAAATTCCACGCCCAGGTCGATGGCGTTCATAGTCTTCTGGAGAGCATAAGCGCGTACCTTGGGCTCGTTGCTGGTGAAGGCGCCATCCTTGAAAATGGGATCGCTGAACAGGTTGGTGGTCGCCATTGGGACAACCAGCCCGGTGTCGTCTAACGCTTTGCGAAAATCCTTCTTGATGGCTACAGCTTCGGCCGGGGTGGCATCGATGGGGATCAGGTCGTTATCGTGAAAATTGACGCCGTAGGCACCGACTTCGCCGAGCAGGTAGACCAATTCGGCAGGCGACTTGTGCTCACGGGTGACGGGCCCAAACGGGTCAGCACCACGGTTGCCCACGGTCCATAGTCCAAATGTAAATTTGTGTTCGGGTTTGGGACTGTAATCAGACATAAGATACTCCTTTTGAAAGGGTTCCCCGGCGGCCCTCACCGCCATAATGGAGATGAGGGCCTAGAGAGGAATGAGAGGAAAATAGCAAGTTTAAATTCTTCCCAGAATCGTTTCGATTTCCTGTATTTGATCTTTTAGAAACGGGCAACCGACGGCCCAGCATTCCGTTCCCAGAGCTCCGACCTCGATGCCGGAGCGTTCAAGTACCCGTGTAAAAGTCATGACTTTGTTCTCCCTTATTTCACTGTGAATATCGCCGTGACAGGTTTGGGCGCACCCAGCTCCTGGCCACGATTGCCGGGTGAACAGCCACCCACTTCCAGGCGGAATTCGCCGGGTTCGAGCGTCAGTTTGCCATCATCGTCGAAGAAGGACATCATTTCGGGCGTCAGAGTAAATTTCAGCGTCCGGCTCTCGCCGGGTTCAAGGGTGATGCGTTCGAAGCCGACGAGGTGGTGCAACGGAACCAGGGTCGAGGCTTCGAGGTCGCTCAGGTAGAACTGGGCAACTTCGGGCGCGGTCCGATCGCCGCTGTTTCGCACGGTGACGCTCACATTCAGGTCGTCCCCAGCTGCGATCTCAGTCCTATCCAATTTCAAGTCTGAATATTCAAAGCAACTGTAACTCAAGCCAAAGCCAAAGGGATAGAGCGGCTCCTCGGTCATGTAGCGATAAGTGCGGCCGTTCATGCTGTAATCGTCGAAAGGCGGAAGTTGGTCGAGCGACTTGGGGAAGGTCAGCGGCAGCTTGCCCGCGGGAGATACATCCCCGAAAAGCACGTCCGCTACGGCCTTACCACCTTCCATGCCAGGATACCAGACGAAGAGAATGGCTTCCACCAGGTCTTCGATCTCGCCTAGCGCAATCGGGCTGCCACCCGTGACCACCAACACGATCTTAACCCCGTGACTGGCAAGTTCTTTGATGTAATCTACCTGGTTGGCGGGGAGAGAGATGCAGTCGCGGTCACCGTTGAGAGGCGAGAGCAAGGATTCGCCTTCTTCGCCCTCCAGGAAGGAGGAAAGCCCCACACAGGCAATCGTGATCTCAGACATTTGCGCCATCCTAGGCGCCCAGGTATCCTTGATCTCTCTGGGGTGCTTGATAGTTGCCCCGGCGGTGTATTCCAGGCCCATGCCTTCGGGGACGCGTCCAGTAAGGCCTTCGAGCAGGGTGGTCATCTGGTCGTTGAAACCGTAGTAGTTGCCCAGCAGCACCTCCATACTGGCGGCAGTGGGGCCAGTGACGAAGATCTTGCGCGTGGTGGGTTTGATCGGTAGGATGTCCTCTTTGTTTTTGAGTAGCACCACCGATTCGGTTGCAACGCGGTAAGCCAAATCTCGATGTTCTTTGCAAGCAACCACATCCGTTGAAATCGAAGTAAATGGTACTTCTTCCGGTGGATCGAACATGCCCAGTTTGAAACGCGTGCCCAGCGTGCGTTCCAGGGAACGGTCCACATCCGCTTCGCCGATCAGGCCGCGCCGGATGGCTTCGGGAATTTCATTGAAGATGACATCACAGCCCAAATCACAGCCGTATTGTAGTGCCATCGCGGCCGACTCGGTCGCATCTTTGGTGACCTTGTGATGCAGATGGAAATCCGCCAGCGCGCCACAGTCTGAAACAAAGTGTCCATCAAAGCCCCACTCCCCTCGTAAAATGTCGACTATCAGGAGTTGGCTGGCACAGCAAACCTCACCCAGGGTGCGGTTATAAGCGCCCATGACCAATTCGACCTTGGCGTCCGTAACCAACCTTTTGAAGGCTGGCAGATAGGTATCGTAGAGTTCGCGTTTGGTGACGATGGCATTGAAGGTGTGGCGGTCTTTCTCCGGGCCGGAATGCACGGCATAATGTTTGGCGCAAGTTGCCGTTTTGAGATATTTAGGATGATTGCCCTGCATCCCCTTAACATAAACCGATGCCATTTCACCGGTGAAGAACGGATCCTCGCCCCAGGTTTCCTGCCCACGCCCCCAACGCGGGTCACGGAAGATGTTCACATTGGGTGACCAAATGGTCAAGCCCTGATACTGATCCGTATACCCGTTACGGCGCAAAGCTTCATGATATTTGGCACGCACCTCATCACTAATGGCAGTGGCGACCTCGTGAACCAGTTCTTTGTCCCAGGTGGCAGCCATGCCAATGGCCTGAGGAAAAACGGTAGCGCGTCCGTTGCGAGCTACGCCGTGCAGAGCTTCACTCCAGTAGTTGTAAGCGGGGATGCCCAAACGTGGTACGCCCTGTGCCGGGTGGCTCATCAAGCCAACTTTTTCATCCAGGGTCAGGCGTCCAACCAGGTCTTCGACCCGCTCGGAAAACGGGCGAGCCGTGTCAAGATATACAGGCCGGTCCAATGTTGTGGTCTTACTCATGAAATGCGCACTCCTTGTTATTTGAGAATCAGTCCAGCCAGACTTCGATCTGATGTTCGTCAGCGGGTAAATCAACCGGGATCAGGTTTCCCGGCATTTCTTTTCCGTCTACTGTCATTTTGACAACACCCTTACAAACGCCCTTTGGATTGTGGACAGCGATCCGCATCATCTTGCCCCTGAACCTGCGAGCCGCCGAAAAGCCGCTCCAGGCTGACGGAATACACGGATCGATGCGCAAGCCGCTGATAGCGGGAGCAGCCGTCCCCATCCAGGTGCGACGCGCGATGTCGTGCAGGAAAATACCATCGGCTCGGGTGATAACGCATTCTTTGGCTGCGTCGTCAAAATGTCCGTACTGCATGAAAATCCTTTGATTTAGTCTCTATCCAAAAATTGCTCGAGCCACCATCCTCGGCGGCGGGAACACAGCCTTGAGCGGATTCTACGAACGGGCTCTTATTCAAAGCCATTGGCGCGGATAACCTGTCCATACCACTTTCCACTGGATTTCAGGATGCGCTGCTGAGTTTCGTAATTCACGTAGATCAGGCCGAAGCGCTTAGCATAGCCGTAAGCCCACTCGAAATTGTCCAATAATGACCAGGCGAAGTATCCCTTGACAGGCACGCCAATCTCGATGGCACGATGAACTTGTTGCAAATGGCGTTTGATGTAACTCAAGCGAGCCGGATCATCCACCTGCCCACCGGGTCCGACTTCATCCGGGAAAGCCGCGCCGTTTTCAGTGATATAGATCGCGGGGAATTCATAGTCGAAATGCAAACGGCCAAGTATATTGTAAATACCTTCCGGATATACTTCCCAGCCCATCTCTGTCGTTTCATCACGGCGGAAAACAGTGCGCGGAGCATTCTCTTTTTCAGGAATGGCCGTGGAACGGGAAATCCCACGCATGTAGTAGTTCATTCCTAGAAAATCGATAGGTATCGCAATTTGTTCTAGATCGCCAGCTTGTACGAATTTCATTTCATCGCCGTAGCTACGAACCATGTCCTGAGGGTAACCGCGACTTGCAATTGGGTCGAGGAACCAGCGATTGATGCGCCCGTCATCGAAGTACGCGCAGGCCCGGTCAGCAGCGCTGTTGGATGCGGCCATAGCCTGGTGCAGGTTCAGCGTAATTCCAACCTGAGCATCGGGACAATTTCCACGAATAACAGGCACGGCTTTTCCGTGTGACAACAACAAATGATGGGAGGCGGCCAGCGCCTGATGCTGGTCTTTGATGCCCGGCGCGTGCCTTCCCTCGAGATACCCAACAAATGCGCTTACATGTGGCTCGTTCAACGTGATCCAGGTCTTGACGCGGTCTCCCAAGGCGCGACTGACGGCATCTGCGTATTCGGCAAATGCATCCACGATCATGCGTGCAGGCCAACCACCCTCGTTCTGCAAAACCTGGGGCAGGTCCCAGTGATACAGGGTCACATATGGCTTGATGCCTGCTTCCAAGAGTGTATCCACCAGTTGGCTGTAAAAATCGATCCCGGCTTGGTTGACTTTTCCATGACCAGCAGGCAAAATGCGCGGCCAGGCGATTGAAAAGCGATAGGCTTTCAATCCTATTTCTTTCATCAGGGCTACATCATCACGCCAGCGGCGATAATGGTCGCAGGCCATATCGCCCGTATCGCCGTTGTCCACTTTTCCCGGCGTATGGCTGAAGCGATCCCAGATGCTCTCGCCCTTGCCATCTTCATCCCATGCGCCCTCGATTTGATAAGAGGCAGTTGCAGCACCCCACACAAAGTCTTTTGGAAAGCTATAACTTCTTTCGCTCATGACACAAATCCTTTATTGACCCAACCAGACTCTTACCTGAACTTTCTCGATACCATCAGAAGGCAAGGGAATGACAGTTCCGTTTATAGACTTCCCATCCAACTCCAATTGGACCTCGTTACCCGGACCTTTGCGTTTCACCTGTATCTCGTAGCGAACTCCCCGGTAACTGCGCACCGCTTCGAAACCATCCCAGGCCGATGGGATGACCGGCGCAACTTCCAGGCCATCGAACGTCGGACGGATACCCAAAATCCGCTGCGTAATCGCGACGTAATTCCAGGCAGCCGTACCTGTCAGCCAAGAGTTCTTGGCTTCGCCATGGGTTGGCGCATCCTTACCGGCGATCATCTGGGCATAAACATATGGTTCACATTTATGCACATCACTGAGCTCCTCCCGCGCCGAGGGGTTGATCCGCAAGTAATAATCATGGGCTCTGTCGCCACGTCCAATCATCGTCTCCGCGATCATGATCCACGGATTAGCATGACAGAAGATACCCGCATTCTCCTTGTACCCTGGCGGGTAAGAAGATATTTCACCTAGATTCAGGTAATAGCGCGAATAAGCCGGCTGTAGTAACACAATACCATGCGGCGTGGCCAAGCGCTTCTCTACCGAATTCAGGGCTTGTTCAGCGCGCCCATCCTCCACGCCCAGCCCGGCCATCACACACATCCCCTGTGGCTCGATGAAAATTTGTCCTTCTTCACATTCTTTGGAACCAACTGGCGCACCAAAATTGTCATAAGCCCGGCGGAACCACTCCCCATCCCAACCAGCAGACCAGACAGCCGCTTCCATCTCCTGGATCGCTTTGGAATAGGCAGCTACGTGTTCTTTATGGCCGAGACGGCTTGCAATTAACACCAATTCTTTAGCTGCCAACACAAACTGCCCAGCGATAAAGACACTCTCCGCCACTTTGCCATCTTTGTTGGTGGTGGTCTGAAAGGATTGACCGGGTGAATCCGAGAAACAATTCAAATTCAAACAATCGTTCCAGTCCGCGCGGCCGATCAATGGCAAGCCATGCGGACCCAAACGGTCGAGTGTGTACTGTATCGAGCGTTGCAAATGTCCATAAAGATTTTCTTCGCTGCCGGGTTGGTTATCATACGGAACGAGTTCTTCGAGAATACCCCAATCACCCGTTTCCTTAATATAGGCAGTCACAGACAACACCAACCAGAGCGGGTCATCATTGAAATTGCTGCCTATATCATTGTTCCCGCGCTTGGTTAACGGCTGGTATTGATGATACGCCCCCCCATCAGGCAATTGCGTAGCTGCCAGGTCCAGAATACGCTCGCGTGCTCGCTCAGGCATCAGTTGCACGAAGCCGAGCAAATCCTGATTGGAATCGCGGAAACCCATGCCACGCCCGATTCCAGACTCGAAGTAAGAAGCTGAACGCGATAGATTGAAGGTGATCATCACCTGATACACGTTCCAGATATTGACCATACGGTTTGTGTGCGCGTCCGGCGTGCTCACCTGAAATTTTTCCAAAAGCCCATCCCAATAAGTGTGCAAGGCCTGGAAGGCGCTTTCAACCATATTGGGCTGGAGATACTCCTTGATGATGGGCAAAACCGTCTTCTTATTGATAGTCTGTGAATTGGGCGGATCGAACTTCTCATCCACGGGGCTTTCGTGATATCCAAGGATGAAGATGACTTTTTTTCGCTCCCCAGCCTCCAACTGGACTTTGATCTGTTGTGCGCCGACCGGCTGCCAGCCATGCGCGATCGATCCAGACATCCGGCCTGCCTCCACGGCCGCAGGTGAATCCCAGCCCCGGTATGCTCCCAGGAAGGCCTCCCGTTGGGTATCGAACCCGCTCACCGGTTCGGAACAAGCCAGATAAGCAAAGTGGTTGCGGCGTTCACGATATTCTGTTTTATGGTAGACAACCCCTTCCAGCACCTCTACCTCGCCGATAGAATAATTGCGTTGGAAATTGGTAGCATCGTCCATCGCGTCCCAAAGGTTGAACTCTACCGCCGAATAAACTGACAACTGCGCAGGCTCATCGCGCTGGTTGGTGAGGGTCAGTTCCCAAATTTCAAGATTTTCCCCCAACGGGACAAAATAGCGTGTCGAGGCTTCGATCCCGGCGAATTTGGAGCGGATAATGGTATAACCCATACCATGGCGGCATTCGTACTCATCCAAAGGGGTACGAGTCGGCTGCCATGACGGCGACCAGAATACGGGCGCTGTCCTGAGCTTGTCGAAGGATCCGGAGGGAGGCGTCGAGGCGCCATCGTCCCGCAGATAGATGTAACGTCCACCTGAGTCCAAGGGTGCATTGTTGTATCGATAGCGGGTCAGACGCCGCAAACGAGCGTCCTTATAAAATGAATATCCCCCCGCAGTATTGGATATGATACCGAAATACGATTCGGAACCCAGATAATTGATCCATGGCAAGGGCGTATCCGGGCGTTCGATCACATACTCGCGATGTTTGTCGTCAAAATGGCCAAAACGCATATTACCCTCGATATAGATTTTTATTTGATAGTCGCATGGCGATATTGATGACATTATATCTCGAGTAGATGTGATGGATTTTTATCTTGCAAAAGAAATTACTTTATTGGCTCAAACATTAAAATTTTTTCGGTACCGAACAATAATTGCTTTTAATTGGCACGAAATCTGGTACGTTATCCCGGTTAGATATCGATCGAAATCGAAATGTCACCCTTTTCTCTTAAGGAGAAAATAGTATTCTGACCGTCGATTGAAAGCTCATAATCTCCGAGGAAGCCGTCAAAGGTGAATTGTCCACTGGTGTCTGTTGTGAATTTTGTCAGAGGTAACCACCACTCGCCTTTAATCAGTTTCAGTAACTCATCATAAGCGGGTTTACGTGAGTGATCCTCGCGCAATAAACCAGCAGGTGCATTCAGCCAGCCTCCATCGGATAAATCCCACCAGGTAATCGCCTGCACTGCCGGATGAGACAATAAAGTCTTGTAATGCAAGACCACTTCCTGCGCCTGACGCTGCTCTCCCTCCGCTGTGCTCGGCCACTCGCTAACTTGATAATCGTTCAAATCGACAATCTCAGGCGGCATGAGGTGTCCCGAGACAATTGTATTCTCGGTAAAATGAATGGGGAGATTGAAGCGCTCAAACCGTTCAAGTACGCCAAGGGTACGCTCAGGCCCCCAATATCCCTGGTGCATATGCGATTGAATGCCAATCACATCGATCTGGATGCCTGCTGCCAGGCAACCTTCGATAAGAATGTCATAGGCGGGCGAAACGTCAAAATCATTTAATAACAATGTGGCTGCTGGATTTATGGAACGTGTCGTGTCAAACATCGTGCGGATCAATTCGATGCGTCCCAGTTCTTTGCACAAGCGCGTGATTCCATTGTCGTAGCGATCAAAAATTGGCATAATGACCGCCTCGTTGACCACATCCCATTGATCGATTAATCCTGCAAAATCAGATACGTCTCGCCGAATGCGCCCCAACTGTGCTTGAAGGATCTCCCGATTGTTCATCGTTAACAACCAATCGGCTGTCAGTGTATGCCAGCATAAAGGGTGGCCTTTTACCGTACAGTGATGATCAGAATACCATTGCGCAACATTGAGGAGACGTTGTGTTTGTGGTTGGCCACGCTGAGGTTCAAATCGTGCCCAATAGAACGGCAATGTGACTTGATTGAACAGTTGCAAGAAATGTTCATTACGAAGTTCGGCCTGTTCCTTCTCTTTTCCTGACAATTCATTGTTAACCAGAGCAATCGTACTCTCTCCCCAAGTGCTTCCAAACAGGAATTTGTGATTCTTCTGTTGCACTAGAATTTCCTGATGAGCAACAGGGGATCCACGATGAGAAAGCCTAACGATTGCTTTAGCTGTTCTATTTTTGTGAATTGCAAGATCGAGATTCTCCATAAAAACTCCGGTTATGGCAAACTGCCAGGCGTGTAAATGCGAAAGTTTCCACTATCATGCAACAGGCCCAGCATGTACAACATTCCATCGTAATAGCGCCATTGGCCAGAGGGAATCTCCGTATCCCAGAGTGCCTGGACGAATGGTTCTCCTATTTCACTGTCCGCGGCCAGGGCGGCGATAGCAGCCATCGAAACGAGACCGGTCGAATGGTCGGCTGAGAGCGGAGTTCCATCGAGGGTATATTGGTTCGGGTAGGAATCTAATCCTTGTGAAGACAGAAAGTCCAGTACCCGGTTTGACTGTTCTACCTGCCATGGATCTGCAGCAAACCATGCATAGTCTACAGCGACGTTCGAAAGCGTGCGCCAGGCATCAAAACGAAAATCCTTGTGGTCACCTGTGTCGTAGGGCGTGCCGTCGAAATTGGCGTAATCGGGCATCAAGCCTGTTTGGGGATGAGCAGCTTTTTTGAAATATTCGCGACTAGTTTGCGCAGCCTGTGCCCAGAATTCATTATCGTTTTCCGCCCAACGCGCCCACAGTTCATAATAGGCAGGCAGGTGATAGGATGGGTCGGTGAAGCTCGAGTCGCGCCCAATCTTGGGAACGAAAACGACTTGTTTCTGCTCGAGATTGAACATATTGGTTGCGAGGTCGTTCTTGGTGTCTTCTTTGTGAAGCATCGTATCGAGAATTTCCCGTGCTTGCGCTCGATAATCGAAAATTCCCTGGCCGTTTCCCCAACGATTCGAAGCAAATAACAAGGCTGTGACAAACCACTCTTCGCCGTCCGAGGCAGGATTGGAATCCAATTTTTCCCCATCGGTAGTGCAATGCCAAGCAAAGTATCCTTGATAGGGTCCATCAGCCTGATACATAAAGGTCTTGGCCCACTTCCACAGCCGGTTGAATTCCTCTTGTTTATCGAGTTGGACAGCAATCATCATGCCATAGGACATGCCTTCGGTTCGAACATCACTATTACCGATATCCGTTATATAAGCCATATCCTCCCCGACAGGGTAATAGACGCGTTCGAAGTCATCCTCCCCGTAGAACAGTTGCTCCCAGGCGTCGTCGAGTTTTGCTTGGATTTCGGCATCGGACTTACCGAGATATTCCTTGAACAAGTTGCGATACTCTCCGCTTGAAAACGTGCCGACTGGCATTGCTGGTTGCGGGGTCGACGTTGGGGAAGGGGGCACAGGTGTAGGGGTATTGATAGGCGTGACGGATGGCGTACAGCCAGTGATCAGCGCCGATAAAAACGAAAGAAAAATAAGGACGGGAACAAGGTTCTTCACCATCGAATTACTGATCCAAACCGACATATTCAAACCAGTCGAAGTCCGCATTGTTTGTGCTGGATGCTCCGTTACTGCTGGCGTACATGGCTATATGCGCACCCACAAAACCACCTGCGACAGGTGTGCTCAGAATGCGACCATCCACCTCTTCCACAACTACCTGCCATTCATCGGGTTTGCTGGCAAAATAAAAACTATACGCCTGTCCATGAGCTTCCACTTTTAGAAATAGTTTTGCCGCTTTAACGGGCTGCTCTACCAGGATCTCTTCCTTTCCATATGCCCGTTTGATCAGGCGCAGGACTGGCTCTTTGGCTCTCGTAATCACGAAGCGAAGGTGAAAGTCACTGTTTTGAATGAGAACCAGACCGGCACATTCATGCTCGCTCTGCGGAGTGAACTCAACGGCACACTGCGTTCGAAAATGGATATGCTGCTGCCTGCGTCCGACAAAACTGGGATTTGTCTGCTCGGACAGGCACTGTGGGCGCAGCCGCAAGCGTAGATGACTCGCGCGTTCACTCAGGCTATAAAATTCATCGCGCGGCGTACGCAGAAAATTCCAATGTAGAGCCAGCGCAGGAGAATCGAAATCGTCGCGGTCGAATGCCTGAGGCCAAGTCTGTTCGGGCAAGTTTGGAACTGGGTACGAAAATTCGACCCGTCCGGTCCCAGGGCTGATAATCGGCCAGCCATCTTCCCAGCACACCGGAGCCAGGAAGGTTTCCCTTCCAAGATTATAGAAATAACCACCGTACGGGCGCATGGCAAGCAGGACTGCCCACCACTCGCCGTTTTGTGTTTCCACGAAGTCGGCGTGGCCTGTGCCGACAATCGGGTAATCCAATCCAAGATGACGATGTGTAAGGATCGGGTTGCCGCGATTCCCTTCGTACGGTCCTGTGATGTTCTTACTGCGGGCGATGGTCACAGAATGATGATGCGCGGTTCCGCCTTCGGCAACGAGCAGGTAGTAATATCCATTCACTTTGTAGATATGAGGCGCCTCCGCCCAAACCACGCCTTTGACCGCACCATCCCACAGGACAGTCTCTTCGCCAACGAACTTCATATTTTCAAGATCAAGTTCTCGAAGGTAGATCTCGGTATGCCCTGTGTAATACCCTTTTTCATTCAGACGAGTGCCGACATACCAGCATATTCCATCCTCATCGAAGAACAGGGATGGATCGATCCCGTCCGCATCTTCAAGCCAGTGCGGTTCGCTCCATGGACCTTGTGGCCGGGTCGCGGTTACGATGAAGTTTCCCGATCTTCGTTTTCCATCCACCAATGTGTTAATCACGTAGAACGTTCCGTTATGATGACGAATCGTCGGGGCGTATAAACCACCTGAAGGGCGAATCCCATCCAGATCAAGTTGCGAGGGACGATCCAGCACATACCCGATCTGATGCCAGTGAGTCAAATCACGACTATGAAAGATCGGCAGCCCAGGAAAATATTCGAATGTGGAAGTGACCAGATAATAGTCCTTGTCAACCCGGCATATGGAAGGATCGGGGTAACATCCTGACAGGATCGGATTACGAAAGACTCTCTGCATTTGGCAACTATCCTTTGACCGCGCCTGCGGTCAGACCGGAGACAATCTGACGTTCAGCAAAGAGATAGAAGATGATTGTGGGCAGAGCGGATATGGCTATAAAGGCAGAAACTAATGAGAGATCCTGTCCATATTGACCCTGGAACTGCATGGTGCCAAGAGGCAGAGTCCAAAGCTTGTCACTATTGAGTACTACAAGTGGAATAAGCAGGTCATTCCAACTGACTATCATGGTCAATGCCGCAACTGCAGATAATGCTGGGCGCGCCAAAGGAAGCAGAATGCGCCAGAAAAAGTCAAAGGCGGTACAGCCATCGATATAAGCTGCATCCTGCAACTCGGCAGGAATCGCCGTAAAGAATCCCCGGAGGATCATAATGTTGCCCGATATTTGAAATGCCGTTTGTACCATAATCACGCCCCATAGACTATCGATCAAATGCATCTGCCGCAACACGAAATAGACCGGCAGAATGGCGACATTGATGGGGAACATCAACCCAAGTGTAAAAAGGTTGAATGCCAGTCCTTTACCACGGAAATCCATACGAGCAAAAACAAAGGCAGCCAGGCTACAAAGAATAACCACACCAAATGTCACCGCAAGCATTACCACTAGGCTGTTGCGTAACATGGGCCAGAAGGAATATGAAGGTTTGCCTAAAATGGCAATAATGTTATCCCAGCGTGGAGGAATAGGCAATGCATACGGATGCGACAAAAGCTCACCGCGCGTTTTAAGGGCACCAAAGACCAGAATTACAATGGGAACAAAAACAATCACGACAATAGTCGAGAGAACAAAATATTGAAGAAATCTTGTCCTAAATTTTCTCCAATTCAAACGCGAGGGTGAATAGGCTGTTTCCGTCATGAGTTCATCCTTTTTAGAGACCCGTGAGGTAATCGGGCTGTCGTGTCAGGCCTTGGTAGATCAGGGAAAATATAAGGCAAAGCAAAAACATATAGATCGCCACAGCAGAACCATATCCAAGCTGGAAGCGCACAAATCCGAAACGATACATGTAGGTTGCCATGGTCTCACTGGCATTGACCGGTCCGCCCTTGGTCATGATCCAAACCAGAATGAATTGTTGAATTGAACCGAGAACCGAAAGATAAACCGAGGTACGAATAGTGCTACCCAGCAGAGGCAGCGTGATATAGAAGAAATTTTGGAACGAGTTGGCGCCATCAATACGTCCGGCTTCTTCAATCTCAGTGGGGATATTTTGCAAACCTGTCATGAACAACAACATATGATAACCAAAATATTTCCACGTCAACGCTGCAAAAATGGCCGGCATGACCAGACTCGTGTTACCAAGCCAGGCTTGCGCTTTGACACCAGGGATAAGCACAAGCACTGCGTTGACAAAACCACGTTCTGGATCAGGATTTAAAATGAATAGCCACATGAGGGCTGCAATCACTTCTGAAAGAACATAAGGCAGGAAGAAAATGGAGCGAAAAAAGACACGGCCGGGCAGATCACGTCCCACCAGCACAGCCAACAACATCGATAATGGCAATTGAAGGCAGAGAGAAAACGCAATGATAAAGAGTCCATTGCGTACCGCAATTAGAAATACCCTATCACCCAAAATATTTTTGAAGTTATCCAGACCGACGAAGTCCGTTGCAGGACCAAAACCCTTCCAATTGAAGAGACTATAATAAATAGATTGAACAATCGGATATACCACAAACATCAGGAAAAGGATAATTGCAGGCAATAGAAAAAAGAAAATAGTCAGGTTGTCTTGAGCGCGTTGAGGAGAGCCTGAGCCTCGTTTCAATTTGAAAATATCTGGAATGGCAGGAAGTGATTGCATAAGGGAACTCCTAACAAAAAATGAAGCCATAGGTGAGCGGGGGTCGAGTAAAAGAAACCCGACCCCCGCAAATCTTTATTCTTTACAACACAACCTACTTAAATTCTTGCTTGGCGGAATCTTCAATCGCCTGGGCGGCTTGTTCAGGCGTTAACGTGCCAGCGAAAATTCCCTGAGTGCTGTCGTTTACGACAGAACCCATTGCCGCAGGCAGTGCTTGATCGTAATACAGTTGGAAATACTGCGCAGCCGCAAAGGTTTTCTGCAACTCAATCATGAGAGGGTCGCTCAAACCGACCTCGCCACCTTTGACAACCGGTATGGCGACACCAATCTCAGCTAAAGCAGCTTGGTTCTCTGCGCTAGTCATGAACTTGACAAAGTCCACAGCCTCTGGTGGTGCATTTTTGCCAATTGCAAAACCATTACCACCGCCTACTGCGTCAGCCGGGTCACCTTTCCCACCCTCAACCATCGGGAAGGGGAAGAAACCCAGTTTATCGCCAATGCCATTTTTATCGGCACTGTTGTCTTTTTCAACAGCTGGGGCCCACTGTCCCATCAGTTCCATGGCTGCTTTGCCGTTGCCCATCGCAGTAGCTTCATCACCATAGGTCGCTCCCAAGAAACCATCCTGGAAAGGCTCGAGGGCAATCAATTCTTGTAGCTTATTGCCGGCTTCGACAAATGGGGCATCAGTGAAGGAACCTGTGCGATTGTATGCTGCCTCAAAGTTTGCTTTGCCACCAAGGCGAGTAACAAGATACGCCCACATGTGCATACCGGGCCATTTATCACCCTCACCCAATGCGATGGGGATAATACCAGCGGCTTTAAGCGCTTTTACATCATCAAGGAATTCAGTCCAGGTTGTAGGGGGATTGGCAATACCAGCCTGAGCAAACAGGTCTTTGTTATACCAGAAACCAATCATGCCCATATCCCATGGCACGCCATAGTTCTCGCCTTTGTAAGAATAAACCCCCAACGCCCCAGTTGCAAAAGTGTTGCGCCAAGCGCCGCCATCGGCATCAAGAGCCGGGGTAATGTCTTGGAGCAAGCCGGCATTGGCGTAATCATTCATGACACCGCCGCCCCAGCTCTGGAAGATATCAGGTGGTTCGCCAGATTGCATGACCGTGGTCAACTTGGTCTTAAAAGCTTCATTTTCCAAAACCGTGATCTGAATATCAACGTTTGGATGGGCTGCCATATAATCATCAGCGAACTTTTGGAAAAGCGCCTTGTGTTCCTCAGCTGTGGAGATGTGCCACCAGTTAATGGTAACCTTTGCAGGCGCTTCAGTAGCTGCGGGTTGAGCGGGCGCCTCGGTCGCTGCGGGTTGGGCAGGCGCCTCGGTTGCCGCAGGTTGGGCAGGAGCTTGTGTAGCTGCGCCTCCGCAGGCTGTTAAAAGCATACTGGCAACTAACAGCAAGCTCAAAAGATATAGCACTGACTTACGCATTTTCTTCTCCTTCAATATTATTTTGAATGGGTTATACTATTTCTGTGTGGAGAAATTTTCCGCACAATATTGCAGGTCTTCCTCCGTCAGGCCAAGACCAATGGGAAGGCCTGCTTTTTCCTTCAACTTGGATACCAAATCACCTCCTTCCTTCAAGATTTCCGGTAACGTTACCGGAAGAAATAAAAAAATTAGAAAACGCTTGCTCTTGAGTCTAAATAGCCTTTTCTAAGGCTCGGCAGGAATTGCGTTCTACCAGCTTTGTGGGTATCTTATGAACAGGTTCATCAAGCGGTTCATCATTGATCAATTTGATCAGCATCTGCACCGCAACATAACCCATTTCAGCGAGAAATTGATCGACTGTCGTAAGACCAAGATATTTAGCCTCCGATATGTTGTCAAAGCCCACTATTGACAAGTCATCCGGAATGCGCAAACCCAATTCTTCCGCAGCTTGATATACGCCGATCGCGGATTGATCGTTGGCGGCAAAAATCGCTGTCGGTGGATTTTCCAGTGAAAGCAATCCGAGAGCACGTTCGTAACCAGTTGAAGTAGAAAAATCACCGGGAACGACCAATTCATCATCCAATGCGATGCCTGCATTTAGAAGTGCATCCTGATACCCTTTTAACCGGCGTCCTGCACTCCCAATCTCTGGTCGCCCATTGATAAAAGCAATCCGCCGATGTCCCAACCGAAAAAGATATTCCATGATATCAAGTGCACCATGGTAATTTGTGCCCTGGACAGATGGATAGTTAGGATTAATCACATGGGGGTCAATCGCAACAATAGGCGCTTCTGTAATAAATTCTGCCGCTGCGGATGCCACAATGATCACGCCATCCGTGAGCGAATTGTTTAGCAGAGAAACATAGTGTTGTTCGCGAATTATTGTGCCGTCTTTTTGAATTCCCCCGGTAGTATAAACCAATAAATCAAAAGTTGATTCTGCAATCGCCCGATTGATGCCCTTCATGATTTCAATAGAATATGGGAACCCAATGTCCGGAACCATAAGCCCGATCAGGTTCTTTCTGTGACTACGCATGCTTCGAGCGGCCAGATTCGATGTGTACCCCAATTCTTTTATAACCGCAAGAATCCGATCCTGCGTACCGCTCGCAACGTCAACCTTGCCGTTCAATACACGTGAAACGGTAGAAATAGAGACACCCGCCGCTTTCGCTACATCCTGGATGGTTACCGCGCGTCTTTTTGTTGTTGACATATCAGCACCAAAGTACACAATGGGATCTTTCCGGTATCATTTCCGGTAACGTTACCGGCAACGATATTATTGCACATAAAAGTTGCATTGTCAATAAATTTTAAGGTTCCTTGGTAGAAATTTTCCTTTTCCCCATTATTTTCGGGATGGACAAAACACAATAATACCCCCGCACTGACAATTACACTCGGTGCAAAATAATAACCGCCCCATCAAAAAGTGACAGGGCGGTATATTCCTTACTACTGGAGTGGGTATATGAACAAACTCACTTCACAGTAAATGCCTGATGCATCCCGTGCATATAATGCTGTTCGTTGTTGTCATTGATATTGCAGATCATCACATAGTTGCCAGGCTCCAGGTTGACCGCCAGGTCCGCGGCTTGGCCGGGTTCCACTTCCACTTCGTCAATGTGGGTAACTCCAGCACCTTCTTCATCGACTGCGCCCTCAGCAGTGAGAGGCAATTGATCTTCAGGCAGGTCAGTTTTGAAGATGACGAATTCGTGAGTTAAATCGGTTGCATCGTTATGGACGTGGAAGACAATATCGCCTGAACTGGCAGATGTCTTCGACATCGTAATCTTATAAGTCGTCAGGCCAACATCAATTTTGGTAGGACCACAAGCCGTTAACACAGGGACAATCAGGATAACGAGTGCGAGGAAAGTAAGTAGTTTTCGGGATTTCATTTTTTCTCCTTTATTGAAAAATGTGAGTAAGATTCTAGTATTCTTATTTTTGCAATTTTTACCTTATTAGTCCTTATAATGGCTATTGACTAACCTAATCTCAACCTAAGCATCTTACACCGAGGGAAAAACAACACAATTAGAAGTTAATCCACTTATCAGCGAGACTTTTGAGGCAGAAACAAAGAATAGACCAACATTAAGATGCTCAATGGTTGATTCGATCCCGCGAGAAGAGAAATCAGGTACTGGTTCCCACTCGAGGTCCAGATCACTTTGAGATATCGAGGCAAGTTCTTTGTCCTGAACGAACCCGATCAAAGATTGCTGTAAACGATGGGATAGTATCGTTGTATAGTGGATCAGTTTCTCGTCCGCGGTTAGGTCGCTGATCAGGACCGCCATCTTGTTATTCTCTGGTCCTTGCGAAACGATCCACAAAGGGCAAGAGAAAACCCCCAGAAAACGTGCCACAGTTTTCTCGTCAATTAGGAGGTGGCGAGGAAGGAAAAGGCCGTCGATAGCGCTCGTATTCTCAAGCAGGACATTCAAAGAAAAATCTGCTACCAGACGAGTTCCAATCGTTACCCCTGCAGCGCGTCCCCCGATCTCAACCTGTGCGGCCCTTTGAATCAGTATCTCTTTGTCTGTTGAGTCTCCTAATAAAACCCGCAGGGGAGCGCCTAACCGAGCTGCAACACGGAATGCCAGGTAAGCAGCCTGCCACCCCTGGTCACTGCCATCATGTATAAGGGTGAATCGCTGCATCAGAGGGGTACCATCCAAAAAACAATCTTGTTTTTAAAGTATAAAAGGTGGAACATTCGCTCCACCTTAATCGGGCTTACGAATTACCTTTGGATGAATTAAGCGCCTGCGACAGGCAATGTCAAAATAGCAAGCGTTCCGCCCTCAGGAGAATTCTTCAAATCCAGACGGCCTCCGTGAGCCCGCGCTAACTGGTGAGCAATGGACAATCCCAGACCCATGCCCTGTTTGATACGCCTGCCAACATCACCCTGGTAGAACGGCTCAAAGAGGTGCTCAGCCTCATCGGAAGAGATGCCCATGCCACCGTCATGCACCAGCAAGCGGACATAGCCATCACCCGTGCACTCAGCGGACAAACGGATGACCTTGCCATGTGGTGTAAACTTGATAGCGTTATCCACCAGATTACCAATGATCTGATTGAGGCGTTTTTCATCGGCCAAGACGAGCGGTAATCCCGCTTCTACCCGGACCTCGAGCCTGTTTCCGCGTGATTCCGCCAAAGACCAAAACCGGGTGGATACGCCCTGCAAGAACGGTTCGACAGCCAGTGCCGTGGGATGGAGTTCGATCGGACTGGTATCCGGTTGGGCAGCCAGGGTGATGTCATCAATCAGGTCATCAACGCGGCGTATGGTTTGTCCCATGTTGACCAGCAAATCATCAGCGAGGTCGGGATCCTGAATGGCTCCTTTACGTAAGCTCTCAATCCCCAACTGCAATCCCGCCAATGGGCGTGCCAATTCGTGAGCTACGTTCGCTAGTAGCGTCTGACGCGTCTTCAACTGTCCCTGCAATTTTTCTGCCATCTGGTTCAGGTATCGGGCCAGGTCGCGCAGTTCGGTTGGCCCAGTTTCAGGGATGCGCAGGTAATAATCACCGCCGGCAACTGTCGCCGCCAACCCCTGCGCTTGCGAGAACTGACGAGAAAAATAATTGGTAAGCAAGATGCTGACCCCCACGCCCAATAAAGCAACGACAATGATAGCGCCCATCAGCAACCAGCGCAATCGTGTAATATAAGATTCCAATTCTCCAAGTGGCATCAACAAACAGACGGTCCCGATGGAACGATCATCAATATCGCGCACAGGTGCAGCTGCATAAACGCTGGTCGCTTCAAACTTTGAACGGACCAGGGTGGAAAAGCTATCGGTGTAAACAGGATATTCACTACTAAGCTGCGAGAAAAGATCAAATTCTCGAGGGCTGACTGTACCGGGCACCAGTTCAAACGTGGAACCGGATTTATCAATATAAACCGCGAGCAGGTTCTTCTCTTGGTTAATAATGGGAAACTCCATCTTGTCCACTTTCACCTCGCCATGTTCCGCGATTTCATGGCTGAGGATGTTTGAAAGTAGAGAGACGCGTGTCTGCATCAATCTCTGGAGTTCCTGAGTGATAACCCGGTATTCGTTATATGACCAGATAAATCCAATCGCCCCCAGCGAAATAACTAATAGAAGGGCATGACTGAGGCCCAAATAAGTCCGAATGCTAAATGATTTCTTCACGGCACAAACTTGTAACCAACTCCGCGTAGAGTCATGATATGTTTCGGATCAGAGGGATCATCCTCAATCTTCATGCGCAGGCTGCGTACCTGGACGTAAAGCACTTGCGGCTCACCTACAAATTCCACACCCCACACGCCCTCGACCAGTTCATCACTGGTGAAGGCGCGCTCCGGGTAGGACATAAACATGCGCAGCAAGTCGAACTCGCGGGGCGCGAGATCAAGGGCTCTGTCGTTTTTATGAGCGGAGTGGTTCGTGGGATTCAGCTTGAAGGGTCCTGCAATGATCGTTTGTTCAGCGGGACGTGATGCTGTGATGGGCTTGGATATTCGTCGCAGCACCGCTCGCAGATGCGCCAGTAGAACATCCGCACTAAATGGTTTGGTAACGTAATCATCCGCGCCGATCTCCAGGCCGACGATTTCATCCAACTCGCGGCGACGAGCGGTCAGGAAGATAACCGGCAGATCGCGTTGTGCTTTGAGTGCTTTGCACAAATCAAGACCGTTATCGTCGGGCAGGCCAATGTCGAGAATGGCTGCATCAAAAGCATTGCGGCCAGCCAATTCAAGGGCAGTTTGCGCAGTACTGGCTGTTGAGACTTTGTAACCGGCCTGTTCCAGGTTGAATTTCAGTCCCTTACAAACTAATGGATCATCATCAACCACTAGAATCTGAAAATTCGGCATGGTAAATGGAGTGTACCCCTCTTGCTCTCACGGCGCAAGCAAAAGTGCTGGCCCCCAAAAAATTTATACTTTTCCCTAGGCTGACAACTTGAACAATGGCAGGAAGATAACAATCAACTGAACGATGCTCAGGTAAATATTGGAAAACTTGAACAGACTGAGAGCCACTTTCCCCTCAGGATTACGCAACAAGCGAAACGTCAAACGCAGAAATTGGAAGGTGATGAGCAGCACCGGAACGAGATAAATAAACCCAAGCGTAGGGTGAAATCCCAAGGTCACAGCCACAAACCCGGTCGCTAAGGTGTGGACAGCCACCCACCAGGAAGCCTGTCGCATGGTCACATTGACCGGCAGCATCGGAAAGCCCGCCTGGGCATAATCTTTGCGGTAGGCCATAGCAAGACTCCAGAAATGGGTTGGCGTCCAGGCAAAGACCAACAAGGAAAGCGCCAACACGCCCGGCTCGTTCCAGGCATGAGCCGCCGCTCCCCCGCTGATGACAGCCATACTACCCGCCGCCCCGCCGATGACAATGTTCAGAATCGTACGTGGTTTTAGCCAGATAGTATAAACTCCGATGTAAATGATAGCACCCAAAGCATTCGAGATAGCCAGCGCCGGGTTGAAGACAACCGATAACGCCACAGCAAAGACCACCATTCCGCCACCAACGATCAAAACCCAGATTGGCCTTTTGACCGCGCCAGATGGCAAAGGCCGCCGACGGGTGCGGATCATCTGGACATCGCGCTCACGTTCCAGATACTGGTTGACTGCCGAAGCTCCCGCTGCAGACAGCCCACCGGTGATGAGTAGCAACACCAATGCTTGAACTCCAGGCCAGCCGCCTGCACCCAGGATTGCACCGCCCAGAGCTGAGATCAGTAGTAGCACTACAATCCGCAGCTTGAACAAGCCGGCTAAGGTTTTGAGCCTCGACCGCAGGTCGACGTTCAACTCTGAGCCAGCGAGCGCTTTGGAATCTGTAGCAACAGGGGCTATATTTTGCATCATTCACAACTCTCTTTGTCGACTGGAGTCTCAGGGTGTTATCACCGGCATAATCAGCACCATCGCCAGGATCAGCGGAATCACAAGCACACAACCTGCAATAAAGAGATAACTGAATAACTTCGAATCAAATTTCAAGTGCATGAAATACAGCAACACCAGTACAGCCTTGACCACCGACAGCACGATCAACGTAGGGAGCTTGATAGCCGCTTGCTGGACATAGCTGACCAGTGTCTCGATCAAAGTAAAACCAGCCAGGGCAATAAAGACAAACAGATAATTAGGACGTTTTGCGGTTTGCATGCAGCCTCCTAGATCAAGTAGATCACTGTGAACAACACAATCCAGACGATGTCTACGAAATGCCAATATAAGCCAAAGTTCTCGATGCCAAGGTGGTTTTCCTTTGTGAAGGGCATACGCCGGTGGCCAAACATCAGATAAATCGCCCACAAGATGCCCACAAAAACGTGTGTTCCGTGAATGCCAGTCACAGTAAAGAACGGTGAACCGTACGTGCTAGCTAAGTTCACACCCTCGCCGAACAGGGAAGTCCACTCAAAGGCTTGACCTGCCAGGAAAAGAAAGCCAAGCACAATTACCATAATCAGGTTGTTGCGCAAGGCCTTGCGGTCATCCTTGAAGCTGATCGCTTCCAATGCCCGCACCACGAAGTAACTACTGGTCACCAGGACGAAAGTGTTCAAAGCGATGACCGGGATGCTCAAATGCGAGCGGAATTGGGCTTCGTAATCACTATGCGTCAGACGAGTAAAGATGATCAAAAGGATAAGAGAGACAAAGAAAACGACCTCCCCGCCCAAAAAGACCCACATTGCCAGTTTGGTATTTTCGTGCTCCGCAATCGGGGCGGGACTTGAAGCCTGCATTTCACTCATGATGCTCCTCCTGCCCGGCAGCCCGGTTCTCCAACGTCCAACCGGCGATAGCTACTAACATGACCACCACGCCTACGATGCTGACGATGATAGTCGAAACCACACCGACCGCGATCAGCGCCATCCCGAAGGCCAGCACAATCGGCCAAAAACTCGGCGAAGGTAAGTGAATTTCGGGTTGTTCTTTCATTTCAAACTCCTAGTTTTGGTATGTCATTCGCGAATCGGTTTCCGGCGTCTCCGCCGTCGGAGTCCGCAATATCTTGGCTCGCCTTTCGGTCGGCATCTACGAACCATTTGAAAAAAGTAATGCTTATCGCCAGCAGCAGGAACATATGCGTCGGCAGCCACATCAACAGCCCACCCAAGTGCTGATCCTGCAGGGCATCCAGCCCAAAGATGTGCGGGGCCGTCACGTAAAACGGATAGAGCGGTGTATGTGCGAGCGTCAGTATAGCGGCCAGGCCCGTACACGGAATCGC
Source organism: uncultured Chloroflexia bacterium (assembly GCA_963785535.1). Lineage (GTDB taxonomy): Bacteria > Chloroflexota > Anaerolineae > Anaerolineales > Villigracilaceae > JAABUE01. Next base: position 382,753 of record CAWAVQ010000011.1, read on the forward strand.
AAGCAGGAACAGGTACAACATCCGAATGGGCGGCGCAGGCTTAGGGATACGGGACACGTCCGCTCCTGCTACTGGCCACCAACCGATCAACGCCGAACCGATAAAAGTCAAATGCTCGAAGATGTGGATGGCTTCGCTTTCCTGCGCCATTTCGTAGACGGCCGGAATATGCCAGAAACACAGCACACCCACAAACGCCACAAATGCGGACATCGGACTTGCCAGCCGTTTAACCAGGCCATCCAATCGTTTAGGGATGATCCCGTCAACCAACCAACCGGACGTGCCAATCAGCCAAAGCGGGGCGGTCACGAACATCAGCAACAGGTGCTGGACCATATGTGCGCTGAACAGGTACTCGTCGCCGAGTTCATCCAGCGGCGAGACCAGCGCTATCAGCCCGGCCAGCGTTCCAAGGTGAAAGGCGACTTGCTGCATCAGCGGCGTATGTCTGCCACGGTTTGCCCAGGCATACAGCAATGTCCACAAGCTGAAGCCGATCACCACACTGGGATACCAGGTCCAGCCAATTTGTAAAAGTTCGTTCATACCAGATAAAGCGCCACGAACAACACCGCCCAGACAGCGGTCACGTAATACCAGAACCAGTTACCCAGTTCCACGGCCTCATACTTCTCAGCACTGAAATCGCCTAAGCTGGCACGTATCAGGTTGAGCGCCAGGAAGACCACACCCGCTAGCACGTGTATGGCGTGGAATCCGAGCAGTGTGAAGAACACACCGCCAAAAGCCTGATCGTCGATCCGCAAACCGGCATGACTGAACTCGTAAATTTGCCCGGCTACAAAGACCAGCCCTAGCAGCAGGGTGACCAGCAAACCGCTCCGTAACGCGGACTTATGGTCTCGACGAATAGCGTTACCCGACCACCATACTGTCAGCGCACTGACCAGCAAAATACCAGAATTGGCTAAGGGAATTGCCAGGCGGGAAAGCGTATGGGGTACATTCCAACTGGTCTGGTCACGCAGGGCAGCATAAGCCACCATCAGGGTAATGAAGAAGACCGATTCCGTGCCAAGCGTGATCAAAAGTCCAATCCGTCCAGTGCTGACCTTGCTCATCGGGTGAGAAGCGGTCATTGTGCTCATTCACTCACCTTCCAATCGGCCAAATCGGGATGTTTCTTGTCCCATAAGGGGCGGCGGCTGCGAACTGAAGGGATTTCGGCAAAATTATAGGCCGGTGGTGGAGAATCGGTCGCCCATTCGAGTGTGAAGGCATCCCATGTATCTGTTTCACCCGAGACTTTTTTGCGAATCGAGAGAAAAAAGTTTGTGATAAAAACCAACACACCAATGGCCACGATCAATGCGCCAATGGTCTCCACAAAATTCCAGATTTCCCAGCCACGACCAGTGCCATAGGTATAGATACGGCGCGGCATGCCCTCTAGGCCAAGTACGTGCATGGGCATGAAGACCAGGTTCATCCCAATGAAGAAAAGCCAAAAGTGCCATTTTCCCAGGGTTTCCCCCAACTTGCGTCCGGTCATTTTCGGGAACCAATAATAAATCCCAGAAAAGAGACCGAAAATAGCACCGCCAAACAACACATAGTGGATATGAGCAATCACATAGTATGAGTCGGTCAGTTGCCAGTCAACCGGTACAACTGCCAGGTGAACTCCATCCAGGCCGCCGATTAGGAATAACGCAGCAAACCCAAGCGAAAACAACATGGGCGACTCGTAACGCAACTTTCCTCTCCAGATTGTCCCCAGCCAGGCAAAAAACAGGACGCCAGTAGGTACACTGATCAGGAAAGTGTCCCCCGCAAAAAAGATCAGGGAAATTTCCGGCATGCCGGTAGCGAACATGTGGTGTGCCCAGACGGTGAACCCGAGAAATCCAATAGCGACTGAGGAAAAAACCGCTGCTGAATAAGCAAAGAGCGGCTTGCCTGAAAAGACTTGAACCACCTCTGAGACAATTCCCATGGCTGGCAGGATCAGGATGTAGACCTCGGGGTGTCCAAAAAACCAGAATAAATGTTGCCAGAGCAAAGCGCTACCGCCTTGAGCTACATTATAAAAATGTGCGCCAAGCTGGCGGTCGAGCAACAGGAGCAGCACGGCGGTGGTCAGGGAAGGCAGCGAGAAGACCGCCAGGAAGGAAGTCACAAAAATGCTCCAGACAAACATCGGCATCCTGGTCAGGGACATACCGGGAGCGCGCAATTGGATAATCGTGACGATGAAGTTGATCGAGCCGATCGTGGTCGCCAAGCCCAATAACAAAATGCCCATTACCCAGAAATCCATGCCGTGCGTGGGAGAAAACATTTTCTCGGTCAACGGCGCGTAGCTGAACCAGCCGTCATTGGGCGCGCCGCCGAAGACGAAACTGCTGTACATGAAAACGCCGCCAAAGAGATAAGTCCAATAACTCAAGGCATTCAGTTTTGGAAAAGCCATATCCCGTGCGCCAATCATTAGCGGAACAATGTAGTTCCCAAATCCGGCTGCCAATGGCATCACCGCCAGGAAGATCATTGTCGTGCCATGCATGGTAAAGATCTGGTTGTAGGCATCCGGGCTCAGGAAAGTATTGTCCGCTTGAGCAAGTTGAAGGCGCATGAGCAGCGCTTCAGTGCCTCCCACGATGAAGAAAATGATGGCGCTTACCAGATACAAGATGCCGATCCGTTTATGGTCGACGGTCATAATCCAGGAGAGCAAACCGCTACTCCCGAGTTCACGTTTACGGGTTATCCCTTCTGCATGTGCTGTCATAATTTCCTTCTCTACTATTTGAGATGCATGAGATATGAAACAATTTGGTCAAGTTGCTTGGGAGGAATGCTGATCTGCATGTCATTCCCCGGTTTCATGGCCTGTGTGTCATGAAGCCAACTGCGCAGGTTCGTTTCATTCAAATCGAACGTGCCGCCCGCAAAAGTTGTTCGCGAGAACAAGTGGGTAAGATTGGGTCCGACCTTGTCAGTACCTATCGCGCCCGGATCAAGCGAGTGACATGCCGCGCACGCGCCCGACACTTCTTTATATCCGGCTTGCTCGTCTTCTGTTTGAGGCTGGTAGGCCGGTTTTTGCTGGTTGGCCACCCAGGCATCGAAATCAGCTTGTGAATCGACAAAAACCCTGAAGCGCATCATGGCATGTTCTGTGCCACAAAACTCGGCACACTGACCGAGATATTCCCCGACTTGATCGCCTGTGAGCCACATGGTATTGTGCTGGCCAGGGATCACATCCGTTTTTCCCGAAAGCTGCGGAATCCAGAAACTGTGGATCACATCTACGGATTCGAGTGAAACCTGTACTGTCGACCCGACAGGGATATGCAACTCGTTGGCAGTAGCAATTCCCAGGTCCGGGTAATCGAACTCCCACCACCAGCGGTGCCCGACTACTCTTAGGTTCATGTCACTAACGGCATGTGCAGGGGCAGCTACAGCTTTCATGGTTTGGAGCATCCATATAAAGTCCATGCCATCGAGTGCAACAATGAAAACAATTGGGATGATAGCCCAAGTCGCACGGCCATGCATTTGAGGTGGTAGCGACTTGTCGCCTCGACTGCGGTCTCGGATAAGGATCCAGATGAGCACACCTGTTATCAAAAACGAAAATCGAGGCAGCCTCGATAAGGACTTCCTTATAGAGTTCTGCCTCGTGGCCCGAGATCATTGATGCTGAATTGAGAAAAGTCGGTGATGGTTGGCAGGCGCTCAAGAAAATTGCCAGCCCCACTAAAACGCTGTATTTGCGTAGCATACCCTGCAACTCCTTCGTACAAAATATTATGCGTAATATACTCTTTATTGTAGGAAATGCAAAGGAAAGTATCCTTAACAATTGATACGTTCAAATTAAGCGTCAGTTAAGGAGTTTAATAATTTGTTCCCCACATACTCCTATTCTCTACCGATGGTTGTCGGTAGAAACAGCAAAAATACTTTTAGAACTTACGCAGTTTGCGAAAAGATACCGAAAATAAAGGGACGCGCAGCGCGTCCCTTTATTTTCGAGTCACTCTTATTCAACTGCAAAACTCCTAACCCTTTTAAAATTGTCTTAATATACGCATAAACGATTACTAAGGACATTATGCCGGGAAGCAAATATCATCGGGAACAAAAAGCCGCTTAAAAACATCTTATAAGCGGGTAATGATTTACAGAGTACTGTGAAAACATTTGAACTGCAACCCTGAAATTAGAAGGCAATTTGCTAAAGATAAGTTCAGGAAAATATGCAGGGAGCAGTAAATCATCGCTACAAGTAATTTCAACAGAATTAGCTTTAGAGGAAAAATGAAGAACAAATCAACTTTGACCAGTATAAAATCGTCCAGAAATTGGGTAGGGGCCTTCCTGGCTTTCTTTTTGATGGCGGTCCTTCTGACCGCCTGTGCTCAGACTAGTTCTACGCCATCACCGGACCCCGTTTTACAACCAACCCCTCAATCACCAGCAGTCAGCACCACTGCAGGATCCGGTACAGATGCGGCAGTTTCGGCAGCTAAGTCCGCACTGGCAGAACAGTTGCAGATCAATATAGATGTGATCAAGCTCGTGAACATCCAATCTGTTCAATGGCCGGATAGTTGCCTGGGTATTCATAAAGCCGGGGTGATGTGCGCCTTTCACGTGGTCGATGGGTACCAGATCACCCTTTCAGCCGATGGTAAAACCTATGAGGTGCGTAGCAACCTGGATGGGAGTCAGGTCGCGCTTGCCTCCTAGTTGGCTTCAAAACCAGCAAGAATCACGTTCGTTCAAATTGGCGTAGGCCGACCAGAGCTGGCATCTCAATCAAATACCATCAGTCATTTGATCCTGTAAGTATCGATTGACCATTTTATGCATCAAGAAGGAAATATGAAAAAAAACGCAAAATTCAAAATTCTGACCGTTCTAACTGTAACGGCCTTAACCGTCCTTGCCTGTGGCATGCTAAGTGCACCTGTCCCAACGCCTGCTTTTCCCACCTTGGCACCAACAGACACGCCCGCAATCGTACCCACCGCTACAACCATGCCACCCACTCCTGAACCGCCGACCGCGGTCCCGCCAACTGTAATCCCGCCAACGTCAGTACCCGCTCCAACATCCATCCCGGGTGCGGTGCGCATCGATTTTGCCACCGGCGCTACAGCCGGCGTTGTCACTGGAGAACTGCAGCCGGGAGAAGTTCAGAACTTTCTAGTAGGCGCAAGCGCCGGGCAGCCTCTAATGGTTTCGACCGGCTCGTACAACAATGATGTCACCTTCTCCGTCACCGGCGCTAAGAATGGCCAAATCCTGCTGGACGCCTCCCAAAAGTTGGCCTCCTGGCAGACCATGCTGACTGAGACACAGGATTACCTGATCCGTGTTTATGCTGGAGCCAGCGCGGAGAACTTTACCCTGAACGTCATCACCCCCGCTCGCATCACTTTTGACCCCGGTGCTGTTTCCGCTACCGAAATCGGGGACCACCCCCGGCGGGTTGGTTGTTTCCTATATTTTGCGGGCCAGCATAAACCAACAAATGGACATCACGCTGGATGCCCCGAATATGAGCGCTTTGTTGAGCGTCTACGGCTACCAGGACGGTCAGCCATACTTACGCTCGGCGATTGGTTCCCAGACATTCAGCATGAAGTTGCCTGCTACGCAGGATTATGTGATCCAGGTGGTGCCCAACGCCGGGCAAGTAGCCAATTATTCATTGAATATCACCGTGAAATAGTTTTTCGCGAAGTTATTCTTATACACAGTTAGATTTGGAGGAGAGTATCTTGAACAATAAACTCATTAGTGCTATCTTGCTCAGCGCAGCGGGCTTGGTCGCTGCCATCGGAGCGGTGGGGGCGCAGATTGCCTATGCGATTGTGCTGAGCGGATTCTATGCTGGAAACATGACCGGAGCAGTTCCACCCGGTCCGCAAGACGCGAGCATTCATTGGCTGGTTATCGCAGCGGTTATCGTGTTGGCGGTTTCCGGTTTGTATTTTCTCTTGGCTTCAGGCAAATCCAAATAAAATACAACCAAGGAATTTCAAATGAAAAGAATCTTTTTGTGGGGTATGCTTTTCGCGATGATCCTGCTTGCGAGCTGTGCACCTGCCGAAAAACCGTCAGGCGGGATAGAAATCACACAGGTCATGGTAGCAGTTGGCGGGGCGCAGGGAAGCGTGAGTTAGCAGGTTGTCTCGTACAAAGTCACTTTGTATAACACCAGTCAGAATGAAGTCACCATCCGCTGGATAGAACCTGTCGTCAACGATAATATTGCTTCGAGAATGATTGGGGATAGCCAGCGTGTGGCGGTTGACAAAGTGCTTGCTCCCGATGCTGCGCTGGTGGTTAACGGTCAATTCACTTTCAACGCCGACAACGCGACAAAGAGCGAAATTGACAGTTGGGGACCTTTTTTCAACCGGATATCGATCTCGACTGAAATGGACTTGCGCCTTCCGCTCCAAACAGAAAAGTAGCGACGGTTGGGGAATCAATCTATTTTGTTCGCATTCTCTTAAGTATGTGTTAATACCCATATAAACTATTCGTAAAGAAATAAGAACGCACTACGAAGATAATATGATAGAAAACGACCTCTGATAAAAGAGAGAGTTGCCAGGCAATTTATTGGGTTCAAGAAATCGGGCACAAAGAAGGAAGGCGCACATGTTGAAGAAAACATTTATAAAATCTCGTAAGGTTTGGAAAGTTGTCTTTGAACTTCCAAAGGCAGAATGTCCGCAAGGTGTGAAAGTAAGGAGTGTCAACCTGGAAGGGGATTTCAACAACTGGAAAAAACGGGCTACACCGATGCAGTTGCATAAGGACAGATACACTGCTTCACTCGAGTTGGAACCGGGGCAAGATTACCAGTTCCGCTATTTGATCAACGGCAAGGTTTGGTGTAATGACTGGCATGCCGACGCTTACATTCCAAACACTTTCGGTGCTGAAAATTGCGTTGCCAGCCTGCCACTCGCTGAAAGTCTGCTGACGGAAAAGTAGGGACAGAGATGTCATATAACTATCCGGATGCCCACCTGCACACCTTCATCGATACAGGCTTCAGCGGGACTCTGGGGAGTGTGCTGCAGCGAGTTTATCTTTGGATGACGTTGGGGCTGTTCACCACCGCCGGTGTAGCCGCCCTTGTCAGTGCCTCTCCATTCTTTCAGGCGCTCGCGGGAAAACCACTGGTCTTCTTCGGATTGCTGATCGGCGAATTGGCACTGGTGATGGAATTATCCTGGGGCATCAAGCGCATTTCCACAGGCACGGCTTTGATCCTGTTTTTTGCCTTCGCAGCTTTGAATGGACTGACACTCTCCGTGCTCTTCCTGGTCTATACCCTGGGCAGCGTCGCTTATACTTTTTTGGCAAGCGCGGTCTTGTTCGGTGTGATGAGCATCATTGGCTACACCACGAAAATCAATCTGGCCAAGGTCGGCACATTCCTGCTCATGGGTCTGGTCGGCCTGCTGATCGCCATGCTGGTCAATATATTCTGGGCCAACTCCACCTTGGGGTGGATTGTCACTTTTGCAGGCATCTTTCTCTTCCTGGGCTTGACCATGTTCGATACACAGCGCATCAAACGCATGACCGCAACAGCCTTGCGGAGGGGACATGAAGGCATCGAAGCTCCGTCTTGGCATTGTAGGAGCGTTAAGTCTTTATTTGGACCTCATCAACTTGTTCTTATTCCTGCTACGCTTGAGGGGGCGGCGGCGTTAGATCACTTATTCCGCCATATTGGCAACCGGCTGTCTACTTGAGGTGGGCAGCCGGTATTTTTTCGGATATTGGATCTCACCAGTTAATAATTGCTTAATGCGTTCATAAGTGACGAATAAAGACAGGCAGGCAGCGGGGTGATACATTCAAGTTATAAGTGGTTCAAGCTTAACCGAACAAAGGAGAAAAGCTCATGGATATTCCCATCAACGTTGACGTTATGTGCGCCGGTAAGTTATGTGGCCGCTCTACTTCTCTGGTGATCAATCCGGTCAATGAACAGGTCACACATCTGGTTGTGTCCGAAAGAGCTTTCCCGAATATCGAACGACTGGTCCCGATAAACAAGATCCTGGCTTCCACGCCAAACTCGATCCAACTGCGTTGCAGTCAGGATGACTTATCTGGCATGCAGGCCTTCCAGGAAACTGATTTTATCGATGGGGGTCGAATGGAATCGGCGCTCCCCTTCGGCGTCCCATATCAAGTCTGGCCTTATTCTATGTACGATGCCATGCCAGTACCGCTTGAGCACGAACACATCCCGACGGGTGAGATTGCCATCCACCGCGGCACGCCTGTAAAAGCTATCGATGGACAGGTGGGCAAAGTAGACGAGTTCCTGGTCGATCCCCAAAATAACAACATCTCTCACCTGGTTTTGCGTGAAGGTCACCTGTGGGGGCAGCAAGATGTAACCATCCCTGTTTCTGAGATCGATAAGATCACCGAAGATGCAGTGTATCTCAAGCTGGATAAAAAGGCTATCGAGTCTTTACCCACGATCCCAGTGAAACGCAAATGGAAATAAGCAGCTTATCTTTTAGGAGTATTTGAAATGAACACAAAACGAAATGGTACAAAAGCTTCAGAAGTACTACAAATCACCGATCCGCCCTTTACACAAGCGTTATTTGGTAAAGTAAGCTGGGCCTGGTTGTGGCTGATCGTACGAGTGTACGTTGGCTGGGCCTGGCTGGAAGCTGGCTGGGGGAAGGTGACTAATCCAGCCTGGGTAGGAAGCAAAGCTGGCGTAGCCCTGACCGGCTTCGTCAACGGCGCGCTGACCAAGGCAACTGGTGCACATCCTGACGTCCAGAGTTGGTACGCTGCCTTCTTACAAAATGTGGTACTTCCACATGCTGCCCTGTGGGGCACGATTGTCGCCTTTGGCGAAACCCTGGTAGGAATCGGTTTGATCCTGGGCGCTTTTGCAGGCATTGCCGCCTTCTTCGGTATCCTGATGAACTTCAATTATTTATTAGCCGGATCCGTTAGCGTCAACCCGATCTTGTTGATACTTTCCGTCTTTTTGGTTCTGGCATGGAAAACGGTCGGCTGGTGGGGATTGGATCGCTGGTTGTTGCCGATTTTGGGGACACCCTGGCGACCCGGTCGAATTTTCCATGGTACAAAACATAGCGGATCTTTGACTCCATCCGCTCAACACTAAGAAATGGGAAACACACGATGTCCACACCACCGCCAATCACAACGCTCTTCCTTGATATAGGCGGAGTGCTGCTTACCAACGGTTGGGATCATCATGCCCGCATGCAAGCAGCGGACACCTTCCATATTGATTTCAAGGAATTGGATGAGCGCCATCACTTGACTTTTGACACATACGAAGAAGGCAAACTGAGCCTCGAAGAATACCTGGACCAGGTTGTCTTCTTCGAAGAACGTCCTTTCTCGATGGAGGAATTCCGCACGTTCATGTTCTCTCGCTCGCAACCGTATAACGAAATGAGCGATCTGGTACGCGTTTTGAAAGCCCGTTACCATCTCAGAACTGTTGCTGTCAGCAACGAGGGACGCGAGTTGACCCGTTACCGCATCCAACAGTTCAAGTTGCAGGAAGTGATCGACTCCTTTGTTTCATCCTGTTTTGTTCACTTTCGTAAACCTGATCCGGACATCTACCACATTGCGTTGGACATTTCCCAGTCAGCGCCCGAGCAGGTCGTTTACATCGATGACCGGCGCTTATTTGTAGAAGTAGCCGAGGGGCTGGGCATCCAAAGCATTCATCACACCAGTTACCAGACTACTCATAAGGCCTTGGATGATTTAGGGTTGAAGGTTGGGTGATGTAGGTTTTCATATTTATAGATTCTGGTAGCATTAGAGTTTTGCACCAGGTGGATCGTTAATCAAACTGAATCGGGAGTAAGAAAAATGAACAATAAACCCAAACTACCCTCCACAGCGCTGGTTATCTTCGGTGCAGCCGGAGACTTGACCTGGCGTAAACTGATGCCCGCCCTATACGATTTATACCTTGACAATCTTTTGCCAGAAAAATTTGCCATTTTTGGCGTAGATGGCAAATCCGTCTCGGCAGATGATTGGCGAAAACGCTTACACGATGGTGTGAATCAGTTTTCTCGACACGAGAAGACCAACTCGTCCAAGTGGAAAGATTTCTCTATCCATCTCATCGACTGCCTGACAGGCGACTTCACGAAAGCCGAAACCTTCGAAGCCTTGGCTAAGGCCCTGAAAGAGCAAGACAAAGAACTGGGCGAACAGGCCGAGCACGTTTTCTATCTCGCCACGCCACCCGTCATCGTCGAAGAAATCGTCCACAATCTGGGGCAGGCTGGGCTTACGAAAGATCCGCAGCGCTCCCGTCTGGTGTTCGAAAAGCCTTTCGGGCATGATCAAGCTTCGGCCCACGCTCTTAACCAATCCTTGCTTGAAACACTCGAGGAAGCCCAGATCTACCGCATCGATCACTTCCTGGGCAAGGAAACCGTCCAGAACATCCTGGCTTTCCGCTTTGCCAATGCGCTCTTCGAGCCCATTTGGGACCGTCGCTACATAGACCACGTCCAGATCACGGTCGCCGAGCAACTTGGTGTGGAACACCGCGGCGGATATTACGACCAGGCCGGAGCGCTGCGCGACATGATCCAAAACCACCTGATGCAGATCCTGTCGCTGATTTCCATGGAACCGCCCATCGCCTTCACGGCCGACGAGATCCGTGCGCGCAAGGTGGACGTATTGCGCGCCATCCGCCCTATTCCCGCAGACAACTTGCATCGCTACGCGGCGCGCGGTCAATACGGGCCCGGCTGGCTGGAGGGGGAACGTGTCGTCGGCTACCGCAACGAACCGGACGTCGATCCTGCTTCCGGCACCGAAACGTTCGCCGCCCTCAAGCTTTTCATCGATAACTGGCGCTGGCAGGATGTCCCCTTCTACATGCGTACGGGCAAACGTATGGCGGAGAGCGTCTCGCGCGCCATCATCCAATTCCGGCCCGTTCCACATCAGGCATTCCCCGCCTCCGCCAGCATTGACTGGCAACCCAACCGTCTTGAGATCGACGTCCAACCCGATGAGGGCATCAGCCTGCGCTTCCTGGCCAAGCAGCCGGGCGTCACGTTGCGTCTCAGCCCAAAAGATATGAATTTCCGCTACGCCGAAGCCTTCAAGAGTGAGACGCCCGAAGCCTACGAGACCCTGCTGTTGGACGTAATGCAAGGTGACGCCACGCTGTTCATGCGCGCTGACCAGGTCGAATGCGCCTGGAGCGTGGTCGATCCCGTGCTGGAAGTCTGGAGTTCGGTCGAAGCACCCGACTTCCCCAATTATCCCAGTGGCAGTTGGGGGCCCGAAAGCGCCGAAGCGCTGATCGCCCAGGACGGGCGTAGTTGGCTGTAATCCATACTTGACCAAGAATAAAAGGATGATGAAATGATCCGTATCTTCAACGATTTGGAAGGCCTCAGTCTGGTCGCCGCCGAAATGTTCGTAGAACAGGCCAATCAAGCCATCTCAACACGAGGGCGTTTCTGTGTGGCGCTCTCCGGCGGAAGCACTCCGCGGCGTCTGTACGAAATCCTGGCAAACTCGCCCGTACGAGAACGCATCCACTGGGAATCGGTTCACGTGTTTTGGGGTGACGAACGTTGTGTTCCGGCCGACGATCCGCGCAGCAACGCTCTGATGGCGCGTAAAACTTTGCTCGATCATGTGCCTGTACCGACCAATCATATCCACCCCATTCAAGGCGATTTATCGCCAGCGCTGGCGGCGGCCCAATACGAAGCCGAACTACGGGATTTCTTTGGGGATCAGCCACCGATTTTTGATTTGATCTTGCTCGGGTTGGGCGACAACGCCCATACTGCCTCGCTCTTTCCGCACACATCTGTGCTGGACGAAAAGGAACGCTGGGTGAAAGAAGTATACGTGGCCGAGCAGGGTATGTACCGTGTCACGTTGAGCGTGCCGCTCATCAACCGGGCCAACGAAGTGATCTTCCTGGTCAGCGGCGCGGACAAGGCCTTGGCCTTGCAAAGCGTGCTCGAAGGCGCCTACCAGCCGCATGAATTCCCCGCACAACTCATCCGGCCCAACGGTGCGCACCCTGTCTGGCTGGTAGATAAGGCTGCCAGTCACAAGCTTGTTGCTGAAACAGTGGAACCCGCATGAAATTCCTTGAAGGTCTCTACGTGCTGGTAGCAGCTTTTATCGCCGCGCTCTTCGGACAGGGTGGCGGCGTTCTTTATACGCCCCTGCAAGTCTGGAGTGGAGTTGATGTACACGCTGCGGCCCCTATCAGCCTGTTCCTTATTCTCATTATCTCGCTCTCATCGACTCTCGTCTTTCGCAAGGCTCATCACGTAGACTGGAAAACAGCCCTGGCGTTGGAAGCCCCAACCACTCTGGGCGCCTTCATTGGCGGGACCCTATCCCAATACGTCCCGTCCCAGACCCTTGGCTTGCTACTAACCATTTTGCTGATTGTGGCAGCCTGGTTTATGCTCCGCCCTCCGACAGAGACTGTCCGCTCTCGAAAGGATTCTCGTCCATCCCGTTGGATTTGGAAACGCACCTGGGGCAAGAACACCTACCAGTTGGATTTGCGCCTGATGATCCCCATCATGCTGGCGGTCGGTATCCTGACCAGTATGGTCGGCATCGGCGGTGGCGCCTTGAAAGTTCCGCTGATGGTGCTGCTGTTCGGCATCCCGGTGCCAATTGCCATTGGCTCCAGCGCCTTTATGGTGGGGCTAACCGCCACCGCTGGGTTGCTCGGTTACATCAGCGTTGGTCACTTCAACTGGATAGCCGCCCTGTTACTGGCAATCCCGGTCTTCATCGGCGGTCAAATCGGCAGCCGCCTGTCCATCCACCTGGACGCCCAACATTTGGAAAAATGGTTCGGCGTTTTCATTTTGATGGTTGCGTTTATCAGCGCAGCCCATGTCGAAATGCTCATCTAAATCCCGCTCAAAAAAAGCACAGGTAAGTCGAAACACTGGAAGCCGGCGTCTCGGCTGCTTGATTGATCGCCTTACCTGGCTAAACGCCTCTACGAGATTGAAACCAATGAAATCACAGCGAAAAAAATTTCTTCTTACTACGATAGTTGTCCTGGTGCTCTGTATGGATTTTGTCGGCGGCGCCTGGACAGAACACAAAACCTTGTTTCTAGGTGGAGGTGCGCCGCCCGCATCAAGCCAGAATATCGGGCTGATAGAGCAAGCCTGGAACATTGTCGAGAAAAACTATGTGGACCGAACAGCGATAAAGCCTACTCAGATGACATATGGCGCAATTAGTGGCATGGTCGATTCCCTTGGCGATACAGGCCATAGCACCTTCCTCAGCCCGGAAATGGTGAAAGAAGAACAGAATTTCACCCAGGGACAGTTCGAGGGAGTAGGCCTCGAAATTCAGATGAAGGGGGGCAAGGTCGTCATCGTGGCGCCCATCGACGGTTCCCCGGCCCAAAAGGCTGGTCTGCATCCCGGCGATATCATCCTGAAAGTGAACGGTGTGGAAGTTAGCGGCTTGTCTGTAGGGCAGGTAGCCAATAAGGTTCTGGGACCGGTAGGAACGGATGTAACTTTGACCATTCAGGATCCAACGACCGGAAAGATGCATGATGTCACGATTCAGAGAGCCCGAATCAACGTGCAAAACGTAACCTGGCATATGCTACCAGGAACCACGATTGCTCACCTGCGTCTGGCTGGTTTCAGCCAGGGAGTGACACAGGATCTGCAGCGGGCTCTCCAGGAAATCCAGGCCCAAGGAGGCACTGGCCTGATCTTAGACTTGCGCAATAATCCGGGTGGGTTACTGAGTGAGGCCGTGGGGGTCGCCAGCCAGTTCTTGACCGGAGGTAATGTTTTGCTAGAAAAGAACGCTAATGGGGAGGTCAAGCCGATTCCGGTCAAATCTGGTGGGGTTGCGCCAACAATCCCAATGGTTGTGCTGATAAACGGTGGAACTGCCAGCGCAGCTGAGATCGTGTCTGGAGCTCTTCAAGATGCGCACCGGGCTCAATTAGTTGGTGAGACGACTTTTGGCACCGGGACAGTTCTCAACGAGTTTCCTCTTTCGGATGGTTCTGCGCTATTGCTGGCCACCGAGGAATGGCTGACTCCAAACGGGGGATCAATCTGGCATCATGGAATCTCTCCAGATAAACAGGTTTCGCTTCCAACGGACATAACTCCACTGGTGCCCGAAGCAGAACAAGGTCTCACCGCAACTCAATTGACCGCGAGTGGAGATAACCAACTTTTACGCGCCTTAGAACTCCTTGGGCAAACAAGTGGAAGTTAATTCCAAGAGTGATCAACCTTCGCGAACGCAGGTCGGTCCTAAAACAATACATCCTCCCCGCTCACATGCCTGACCTGAGCAGTCTATGTTGTTTTTCGGGCATTTGATACCAAAGGTTAAGATTACCTTAATGCATTCATAAGTGATGAATAAAGACAAGTTTTACGAGGGGTGATACAGTGAAAATGGTTTGGCATTTTTATTTTGATGGTTGCGTTTATCAGTGCGTATCGAATCCATAGTATTGTAAAGTGTTCTTAGTAGGAGATCAAAGTATGTAAGCATGCATCGAATCCAATCCTGCGCCCGGTCACCCCGGTATCTCCCCTCGCTGGACTTCCAGCGCCAAAAGCGGTGTCGGCACATCTCTGTCCAGTGAAAGCCGTGTCTGGTTCACACTCAGCCACGGCATTCTCAACGAAGTCTATTACCCGCGCCTCGACCAGGCCTGCATCCGTGACATGGAATTGTTGGTCAGCGATGGCAAAGATTTCTTTTCCGAAGAAAAGCGCCAGGCGCAATCGCAGGTCGAAACGTTAGCAGATGGCGTACCGGCCTTTCAATTGACAAATACTTGCAACGAAGGCCGTTACCGCATCCATAAGACTATTCTGACCGACCCGGGACGGGATGTGCTTTTGCAACGCATCCGTTTTGAGCCATTGCAAGGAAGCTTGGGTGATTACCGCCTGTACGTTCTATTGGCCCCACACCTTGGCAACCATGGTGCAGGCAATACCGCCTGGGTCCAGGACTACAAAGGTCTGCCCGTCTTGAATGCCCAGCGTGAGGAGATCGCCCTGTCATTGGCCTGTTCCATTCCCTGGCTGAAACGCTCGGTTGGTTTTGTGGGCGTCTCGGATGGCTGGCAGGATGTTTTCCAACACAAGCAAATGCTCTGGGAATATAACCACGCCGACGATGGCAATCTGGCCCTGACCGCTGAAATCGACCTGGCAGCCTGTAACGGCGAATTCACTCTGGCGCTCGGCTTCGGGTTGACTCCCGCCGAGGCCAGTCTGCGTGCCCGCGCCAGCCTGGAAGACGGGTTCGATTCCGTCTGCGACAAATATGTGCGCGAATGGCAAGACTGGCAAAACGGCCTGGGTTCGCCCCCAATCCTTATGAACATGCCCAGCTTATATCGCACCAGCGCCGCTGTCTTACGCACGCATGAGGCCAAGCGTTTTCCGGGTGGGATGATCGCCAGTCTCTCCATTCCCTGGGGCTTCGATAAGGGCGATGAAGACATGGGTGGCTACCACCTCGTCTGGCCGCGTGACCTGGTCGAAACAGCCGGCGGCTTGCTGGCCATCGGTGCGCATGAAGAAGTCCGCCGCGTATTGTATTACCTACAAGGCACGCAGGAGGCCGATGGTCACTGGCCGCAAAACATGTGGATGGACGGCTCCCCCTACTGGGGCGGCATCCAGATGGACGAGACCGCCTTCCCTATCCTGCTGGTAGACCTGGCCCATCGCAAGGGCGCTTTAGACGACGATGCCCTGACCCGCTTCTGGCCGATGGTCCGTAAGGCGGCCGGTTTCCTGCTGGCCAACGGTCCCGTCACCCCGCAAGACCGCTGGGAGGAAGACCCCGGTTATTCGCCCTTCACGCTGGCGGTCGAGATCGCTGCGTTGCTGGCTGCCGCCGACCTGGCCGACATGCAAAACGACCCACCTGCCGCCAAACTGTTGCGCGAAACCGCCGACCTGTGGAATGCCCACGTCGAGGCCTGGACCTACGTCGTCGATACCGATCTTGCCAGACAGGTCGGCGTGGAAGGCTACTACGTCCGCATCGCGCCGCCCGAGGCCAGCGAGTCCAGTTCTCCGGCGAGTGGTTTCGTGCCGATCAAGAACCGTCCCCCCGGCGAGAGCGATGCGCCTGCCGCTAATATCGTCAGCCCGGATGCGTTGGCGCTGGTCCGTTTCGGTCTGCGCGCTGCCGATGACCCGCACATTCTCAATACGGTCAAGGTGATCGACTCCCTGCTCAAAACGGACATGCCCGCCGGTCCCATCTGGCGGCGCTACAACGAGGATGGTTATGGCGAGCACGAGGATGGCAGTCCTTTTGACGGCAGCGGCATAGGACGCTGCTGGCCGCTGCTGACCGGTGAACGCGCCCACTACGAACTGGCGGCAGGCCGCTCAGACGAGGCCCAAAGCCTGCTAACCGCGCTGGAGGCTTTTGCCAACCCCGGCGGTTTACTTCCCGAACAAACCTGGGATGGGAAGGACATCCCCGAACGCGAACTCTTCTTCGGCAAACCTTCTGGCTCAGCCATGCCGCTGGTCTGGGCGCATGCCGAATACCTGAAACTCTGCCGCTCCCTGGCGGATGGTCGCGTCTTCGACATGCCGCCGCAAACCGCCAAACGCTATTCGTTGGCTGAAAAACTCAGCGATTATAAGATCTGGGCCTTCAACCACAAGATTCACAAAATCGCGCATGGCAATACGCTGCGTCTGTTCCTGCCCGCCCCGGCACGCGTCCGCTGGAGCGTAGATGAAGGGACTAATGAAAAAGAACATGATACTCACGACAGCACCCTGGGCGTCCACGTGGCGGACCTGCCCACCCGTCACCTAAAAACAGGTACAACCATTCGTTTTACGATCTACTGGCTCAATGAAGAGCGCTGGGAGGGAACGGATTATGCTGTCGAAATCCGTTAATAGTTACCGAGGGATTTGTGATGGAGAAAAATACCATAGATAAAGAAATCGTAGATGAAACCTACTCTGCTTCTACCCAATCTATCGACACTGCTTCTAAAGGATTGACACAAGCTGAAGCAGAACAACGCTTGGGCAAGTATGGATATAACGAACTGACGGAGGAAAAGGCCAATCCGTTACTGAAGTTCCTTTCCTACTTGTGGGGGCCTATTCCCTGGATGATTGAGATTGCGGCGGTGTTATCTGCCTTTGCCCGCCACTGGGAAGATCTGGGCATCATCCTGGCTCTGTTGGTAGTCAATGCCATCGTCGGTTTTTGGGAGGAATTCCAGGCCGGGAATGCCATCGCCGCCTTGAAGCAACGTCTGGCTTTGAATGCCAAAGTCTATCGTGACCGAAATTGGAAATCGGTTCCTGCCCGTGAATTGGTCCCGGGTGACCTGGTCCGACTGCGCCTGGGTGACATTGTCCCGGCGGACGCGCAATTGCTAAACGGCGAACCGCTCGAGATC
Source organism: uncultured Chloroflexia bacterium (assembly GCA_963785535.1). Lineage (GTDB taxonomy): Bacteria > Chloroflexota > Anaerolineae > Anaerolineales > Villigracilaceae > JAABUE01. The sequence goes on from CAWAVQ010000011.1 coordinate 400,265, forward strand.
GATCAATCTGCCCTGACGGGTGAATCCCTGCCTGTGACACGTAAACCATCCGAGGTGGTTTACTCCGGTTCTATCGTCAAACAAGGTGAAGCCGACGCGCTGGTGCAAGCTACTGGCGCCGGGACTTACTTTGGCAAAACAGCCCAATTAGTCAAAGAAGCGCACACCACCAGCCACTTCCAGCAGGCAATATTAAACATTGGAAACTACCTGATCGTGCTTGCGCTGGTGTTGGTGGTGTTCATTCTTGGCGTGGCAATTTTCCGGGGCGATCCACTTTTGACTACCATCGAATTTGCGCTGGTGTTGACCATTGCAGCCATACCGGTTGCCATGCCTACCGTCCTTTCGGTGACCATGGCAGTGGGTGCGCGTTTATTGGCCAAGGAGCAGGCCATCGTCAGCCACCTGGCTTCGATCGAGGAACTGGCCGGAATCGACGTACTCTGCTCGGATAAAACCGGCACATTGACTCAGAATAGCCTGACCTTGGGTGATCCCTTCTGTGTAGATGGCGTCGCTCCCAATGAATTGTTCTTGAGCGCGGCCCTGGCTTCGCGCGCCGAGGACCAGGATGCCATCGATATGGCCGTTCTGGGCGGGGTCGATCAAACCGAAACTGCAACTTACGCAGTAATTCATTTCATGCCATTCGATCCGGTTCACAAACGTACCGAAGCAAGTATCTCCAGGTCAGGCGAGACATTCAAAGTAACCAAAGGCGCACCGCAAGTCATCCTGGACCTGGCAGAAAACGTGGAAACGGTGAAAGCACAGGTTGTGAAAACCATCGATGAATTTGCCGCGCGCGGTTTCCGCTCGCTGGGTGTGGCGCGCACCGATCAACAAGGCAACTGGCAATTCCTGGGCGTGATTCCGCTTTACGATCCGCCGCGTGAAGATTCCAAGGCAACCATCGAAACCGCGCAAAAGATGGGCATCAAAGTCAAAATGGTGACTGGCGACCAGGTGGCCATCGGCAAGGAAATCGCCTCCCAACTTGGACTGGGCGCCAACATCGTCAATGCCGATTTGTTCAATACGAGCAAGCAGCAAAAACACGGTCAGCTCGACAGCGCCATCGAGTGGGCTGACGGATTTGCCCAGGTCTTCCCGGAACACAAATTTGACATTGTCGGCTTGCTTCAGGAACACGGACATATCGTTGGCATGACCGGCGATGGCGTCAACGACGCGCCCGCTCTCAAAAAAGCTGATGCCGGGATCGCTGTTTCCGGTGCAACGGACGCCGCCCGGGCTGCGGCAGACATCGCTCTGCTAACCCCTGGTCTCTCCGTTATTATCGATGCCATCAAGGAAAGCCGGAAAATATTCCAGCGTATGAACAGCTACGCCGTTTACCGCATTGCCGAAACGATACGTGTACTGCTATTTATGACGCTTTCGATCTTGGTTTTCAATTTTTACCCGGTTACAGCGGTGATGATCGTGTTGTTGGCACTGCTCAATGATGGTGCCATCTTGTCGATTGCCTTCGACCGGACCACCTATGCTAACAAACCGGAAAAATGGAACATGCCCTATGTGCTGGGGCTGGCATCTGTGCTCGGTGTTATCGGCCTGGTCGCTTCGTTCGGATTGTTTTACCTTGGGGACCGGGTCTTCCATTTAGATCGTTCCGTCCTCCAAACCCTGATCTATTTGAAATTGTCAGTAGCCGGTCACCTGACGATCTTCCTGACGCGTGGAAAACGTCATTTCTGGACCCGTCCATTGCCAGCGCCAATCCTGCTGGGGGCGGTATTTGGAACCCAGGCAATTGCCACGCTGATTGCAGTTTACGGCATTTTTATGACACCCATTGGCTGGGGTTGGGCATTGCTGGTCTGGGGCTATGCTCTGGCGTGGTTCCTGGTGAATGACCAGGTTACTGTGATCGCCTCGAAAATTCTGGACAGGCTCTCACCTCAACGGTCATCAAAAATGACAGCGACGGTCGAATCAGCCTGAAAGCTGTCCGGTGTGAAATGAATTTCGCCAAAAGGAAGTGCGCATGATCGTTAAAAAATATTCCAAAGATGGAAAAACCTGTGCTGTGACTTTTACGCTCCCGGCACAAATCAAGGCCAAAACGGCTCATTTGTACGGAGATTTTACCGAATGGGAGAAGTCTCCAAAGTCCATGATTCGACATAAAGACGGTAGTTTTTCCACTGAGATGACGCTTCCAGCTGGAAACAGTTATCGCTTTCGTTACCTGCTGGATGGTGGGCACTGGGAAAACGACTGGGCCGCCGATGCCTATGCTCCCAACCCCTTTGGCACCGAAGACTCTGTTGTAAATGTGTGAACTTTCCACTATCAGCGTCTGAATTGTCAACGATCAAATCATTTTCATGAGCGCCAACCGTAGGTCACGCTTAAAACGTGACCTGTTCCCTTTTAAATTCTCTTAATAAAAACATAAGTGCTCACTAAGGACGCTGCAATCTGAAAGGGCTATGATGGGGGAGACAAAAGGAGTTTAAGATGCATTTTCTCAACCTATTTACTATCGGAATCATCGCTATTTGGCTAGCCGTTCTCCAGAGCTTGCAAGTCGCTAAGCAACGGCTCGAACCCGTACGTATAAGCCATAAGAGATAACATGGCACAACCCAACCAGGAAAAGCACTTCACCGCATCTGACACGGTACGGGACATTGTCATCGGCATGTCCGATGGGCTGACCGTTCCTTTCGCGATCGCCGCCGGCATGACCGGCGCAGCCGTGGGCACCAAGGTGGTCATTATCGCCGGGCTAGCTGAAATCGCCGCTGGTTCTATCTCGATGGGACTTGGCGGTTACCTGGCCGGGAAGACCGACGTTGAACATTATGACGTTGAACGTCAGCGCGAGGAAGACGAAACCCGCCAAGTTCCCGATGTGGAAGCCCAGGAAGTGGCTGACATCCTGAACGATCTTGGTCTGACCGATGGCGAAGCTGCACCGATTGTGTCGGCCCTGCGCCGCCAACGTGAGAAATGGGTCGATTTCATGATGCGTTTCGAATTAGGGCTGGAACGCCCTGACCCGCAGCGCGCCTGGCAAAGTGCGCTCACCATTGCCGCCTCATACGCCATTTCAGGGTTTATCCCGCTTGCGCCGTACATGTTCGCTTCGAATGTACAAAGCGCGCTGCTGGTATCTGTGACGGTCACGATTCTGGCTTTGTTCGTGTTCGGTTATGTCAAAGGAAGTATTACCGGCGTGAAAGCGCTGCGTTCCGCCACGCAGACTGCTCTGATCGGGGGAGTAGCCGCCGGGGCCGCCTTCGGGCTGGCACATTGGTTGGGATAGGAGAAAGCTTGGGATGGGCACACAGAACAAAAGTCCGGAAAGAAGCGGGGGAATGTCCTGGCAGAGAATTCTGCTGGGTGTGTTGGCTATCGCCTTCGTATGGCTGGTAGTCAGTCATTTCACAGAAGTCAAAAAACTGGCGGACACCCTGTCACAGGGGCAATGGCAGTGGGTGCTGGCTGCGGCCGCCTTGCAGGTGGTGTACTACCTGACCTTCACGGCTACTTACCAGGCTGCCTTCTACGCACTGGGGATCAAGCGTAAGGTATTGGAACTGGTGCCGGTGGCATTGGGCTCGCTGTTCATCAACGTGGTCGCGCCCACCGCCAGTACCGCCGGAGCCGCCCTGTTCGTGGACGATGCCACCCGCCGCGGCCACTCGCCGGCGCGCGCTGCCACAGCTACCCTGTTGCAACTGGTGGCCGATTTCAGTTCCGTCCTGTTGATACTGGCTACCGGGATGACGGTACTGTTCATCCACCATGACTTGCAAACATACGAAATCATCGGAGCGATCCTCCTGTTACTGATGACCGGCGCGTTGGCAGGCGTGCTATTGCTCGGCATCTGGCGTCCAACGCTGGTCGAGGGGCTGCTGCGCTGGATCCAGGCCGTTGTTAACCGTATCGGTGGCTGGTTCAAGCACCCCGGCCTGCTCAACGCAGACTGGGCCTATACCAATGCCGCTGAGCTGACCGCCGCCTCGCAAGCTGTGACGGAATATCCATCCCGCCTGGTGCGCCTGCTGCTGGTGATGCTGGCGTCTTACACCATAGATATTGCCAGCCTGTACGTACTCTTCCGCGCCTTCGGTCAATCGATTGGCTTTGGTCCACTGGTGGCAGGCTTCGCTATGGGCATTCTGTTTTGGATCGTCTCGCCCATTCCACAGGGCATCGGCTTGGTGGAAGGCATCATGACCCTGACCTATACATCCCTGGGGATTCCGGCTGCAACGGCAGCTGTTGTCTCGATCGCATTCCGTGGTCTGACCTTCTGGCTGCCGCTGGTATTGGGCTTCGTGCTCATCCAGCGCACACGCACTTTCGGCGGGCGCGAACGTTCGTTGGCCGAGGTCTGGGGAGTGCGCATTGTCGCTATCCTGACTGCCTTGATGGGCATCGTCAACCTGCTTTCGGCCGTTACACCCTCGTTGATGTCGCGGTTGAAGATCATCGAAAGCTACCTGCCACTGATGGTCAGTCGTGGTGGGCACCTGACCGCCGCGTTGGGTGGGTTCGCCCTGCTAAGCCTGTCTGTCGGTCTGTGGCGGCGCAAACGCAACGCCTGGATTTTGACGCTGGCCGTTCTGGTGATTTCGACTATCAGCCACATCCTCAAAGGCCTGGATTATGAAGAAGCGTTGCTCGGACTTGGCCTGGCCATCTGGCTGCTGACTCTCAGAGCGCATTTCTACGCCCGCTCCGACACTCCTTCAGTGCGCCAGGGACTTTGGGCCCTTGCAACCTCGATTGGCTTTACGCTGCTCTACGGCGTGATCGGCTTCTACCTGCTCGATCGACATTTCAGCGTCAACTTCGGACTGGGTGCCGCCATCCGCCAGACGGTGGTGATGTTTGCTGCCTTCTACGACCCAGGTTTGCAGCCCATTCCAATTACCCACTTTGGGCGCTTCTTTGCCAATTCAATTTACCTGGTCGGTGCAAGCACGTTCACCTATGCCTTGTTCATGTTGTTGCGCCCGGTGCTGCTCCGCCGTCACGCCACCAACGAAGAACGTCGCAAAGCGCAGGCCATCATCAAGCGCTACGGACAGACTTCTCTGGCACGTATGGCATTATTCGATGACAAAGCCTACTATTTCAGCCCAGGTGGATCGGTGATTGCCTACGCCGCTTACAACGGAGCTGCCATCGCTCTTGGCGATCCCATTGGCCCACCTACCGATGCTCCCCAAGCGATTGCCGGGTTCAAATCCTTTTGCGCTCGTAACGATTGGGTTCCTGCCTTTTACCAGACTCAACCCGATTATCTGGAACATTACGACATTGCCGGGTTCAAGAATCTCAATATTGGCAGTGAAGCCATCGTCAAAGTAGCGAATTTCAGCCTGTCAGGAAATACCAACAAGGGTTTGCGTTCGGCTTATAAACGGTTGGTCAAATTGGGCTATCGCGCCGTTACGCTCCATCCACCCATGGAATCAATCCCAACTGGCTGAGTTACGCGCCATCAGTGACATCTGGATGACCCACATGCACGGGGTTGAAAAGCGCTTTTCGCTGGGCTGGTTCGATGAAGCCTATTTGCAAAGCGGGCCAATTATGGTTGTTTATGATCCTGATAACCGCCCGGTGGCCTTTGCCAACGTTGTGCCCGAATACCAACGCAACGAAATCAGCATCGACCTGATGCGCTACATTCCCGGCGAACATGGCATCATGGACTTTATGTTCGTCTCGCTCTTTGAGTGGGCCGCTCAGGAAGACTATGCCAGTTTCGATCTCGGTTTGAGCGCCCTATCCGGTGTAGGGGAACAGCCCGAAGATCCCAATATCGAGCGCGCTTTGCATTATATTTTCGAGCATGTCAATCAGTTCTATAACTTCAAGGGACTACATGCCTTCAAAGCCAAATTCCATCCAACCTGGATGCCGCGCTATCTGATTTACCCTAATGCAGCTGCGCTCCCCGCCATCGCCCTGGGGCTGAATAGCGCCAGCAACGGCGGGAATATCTTGCACGATTACCTGCCATCCTTGCGAAACGTGCTTAGCCTGCGCCAGCCTGTGAAAGTCTCCCAATGAGAACCATCCTGCGACGCTTCCCTTTCACCCTGACGATGCTGGTATTGCTGGGATTGACCGCAATCCTGACGAATACCCAGGTTGCAACCATTTCCGCTGAATGGCTGGACCGCCTCGGCTTCGCACCCATTGACCTGCTTACGCTAAACCTGGGACGGCTCTTCACTTCAGCCTTGGTCACCAGCGGCGGACGGATCTTCTGGGAAGCGCTGGGAATGGTAGCCTTTGCCGTTGGTTTGAGCGAATGGCTAACTGGTCCCCGCCGGGCTGCGCTGACCTTCTGGGGCGTGCACCTGTCCACGTTGGTGCTCGAGTCGCTGTTCATTGCGTTGCCGTTGCATTGGGCCGGGATAACGTTTGGCTCGCTGGTAGCGCTTTCACGGGATGTCGGCCCATCTGCAGGCTATTTCGGCGCGTTGGGTCTGGTCAGCGCACATATGAAACACCCCTGGAACCTGATCAGCGGCGGATTGATATTTATAGGATTGCAGTTGGCTTTGTTACATGTCAGCGGGGGCGACAACTTAGGTATGGAAGTCAGCGCTGACCTGGCGCATTTGATCGCTTTTCCACTAGGCTGGTATTCTTCGAAAATTTTGGAGGCTGGGATGGCACATAAAAAGACAGAGGGGTTGATCACATGAAACAACAACGCATGTTACTGGATTCGATCTTTCTTGGCATTATTGGAGGCTTGAGCGCTCAATTATTTATCTGGCTGCTGAATCTTTTCAACGAACTGTTCATGGTGAAACTGGCTGGCTATATTCCACCGGGGCTTCCAGAAGAGGGTGGCGTGCTCACCCAATCCATCGGTGCGCATGGGTTGTGGTTGATTCCCGTTGCAACCACCATAGGCGGTTTAATCTCGGGCATCCTCGTTTACAGCCTGGTCCCGGAAGCCGAAGGCGACGGCACGGATACTGCTGTCAGGTCTTACCATCATGCAGGTGGTTACTTCCGGGCACGCCTGGCACCATTGAAGATGCTGGCGTCCGCCATAACGATTGGTTCCGGTGGTTCAGCCGGGCGTGAGGGACCGACCTCCTTGATCAGCGCCGGGGTTGGTTCAGTATATGGTTCATTAACCAAACGCTCAGATGAAGAACGTCGCACACTGCTCTTGATCGGCATGGCCTCCGGCCTTTCAGCGATCTTCCGTTCCCCGATTGGTACCGCTTTTTTCGCAGTTGAAGTGCTATACAGCGGCATGGAGTTCGATGCCTGGGTATTGCTCTACACCATGCTCGGCTCGATTGTTGCCTATACTGTCAACGGCTTGTTCGTTGGCTGGCAACCACTCTTTAACGTGCCCGCCAACATCGCATCCCCAGATTTCCTCGGCTATTTGTGGTATGCCGCCTTGGGAGTGGTCGCTGGACCAGTTGGTGCATTGCTGCCTGAAGTTCTCTATCGCGTGCGGGATATGTTCCATTCCATCCCTATCTCGCCATACGTCAAACCAGCCATCGGCGGGCTGGGCGTGGGGCTCATGGCCCTGGCCCTGCCGCAAATCCTGGGCGGCGGTTATGGCTGGATCCAGGAAGCGATAGACGGGAAACTGGCATTGTCCCTAATGGCAATTTTGATTTTCGCAAAAATTATCTCCCTGGCTTTGACAATTTCTTCCGGCGGATCGGGTGGGGTCTTTACTCCCGGTCTGTTTGTCGGGGCAATGTTGGGCGGGACGCTAGCGAAAATATTCCACCAACCGGATGCCGCCTTTGTGATTGTCGGTATGGCGGCGGTGTTCGCCGGGGCAGCGCGCGTCCCGATTGCCACCCTGTTGTTGGTAACCGAAATGACTGGCGGCTACCAACTGCTTGTCCCGGCTGCACTGGCGATCATGGTAGCCTATGTAGTGCAGCGACAGGTTTCCGTCAGATTGCGATATTCCACCTTGTATGAGGGGCAGGTTGAAGGGCGTTCTGATTCGCCCGCCCACCAGGTCGAACACCTCGAAACAGCCATCCGTTTGCTTGCCAAGCGCCAAGTTTAACGTACCGGAAACAATCAGTCACCTCAACCTGCGCATGCTCATCGATGCAGGTATTCCGATTGACCTGCCTGAAAATCGCAGGCTGCTGGTGGGCAGCATCAAGAAAGGTAGCGACTGCATTGGGAAACGGACTGAAGTCTGCTTTCCACCCGAACAGGATAACGAAATCGACCTGGTGGCAGTCTTCCGTGGCATGAAGTTGCTGTTCCCCGCTCCAAACCTGCGCATCCAGGCCGATGATCGCTTACTCCTGATCGCTTCAAATGATGCCTGGCAGAAATATCGAAAACACTTTGTGCCCGATAAGAATTTGGAGGTTTAAGGCAAATTTAATGCGCTTATTAAGGCGACATAAAGACACCAACTGCATGCCCGTATAGAATTGGGAAAGTTTCATTCTCGAACCTTATGGGAAGCAACATTCCATACAATCAAAAAGGAGTACACAATGGATATTCCTATCAATGCCAAGGTTTACTGTCAGGACAATATGTGTGGACAAACACAGGCTGTTATCATTAACCCCGTCAGCGACGTTATTACACATGTTGTTGTAAAAGAAAACAAAGCGCCACATACCCAACGGTTAGTGCCAATCGATATGATCGATGCCGGCCTGGCCAATAAAGTTCACTTGAAATGCGGCGAGACCGAATTGGAAGACATGCCCGTGTTTGCCGATGTGGAATATATTCAGGCCAGTGTTCCTCGTTATGTGCAAGCCTTCGATATGTATTACCTGGAGCCAGTTGTGGTACCTGAGAAGAAAATAGCCGTAGAAAAGCATTACCATATTCCCAGGAATGAACTAGCCATTAATCGAGGAACTTCTGTATACACTGCCGATGGCTATATCATTGGCAAGGTGGCTGAGTTTCTGATAGATCAGGATGGCGGGCATGTCACGCACCTGATCCTGCGAGAGGGGCATTTGTGGGGTCAGAAGGATGTCTTCATCCCTGTAAGTGATATTGACAAGGTCAAAGAAAGCCGGGTACGTTTGAAACTGGATAGGGAAAAAATCGAGAAATTACCGGTCATCCCCATAAAACGATTGTGGCCTTGAGCACAAACATAAATGATGTACAATTGACTTGCCTTGTTCTCCCCAACTGGATATACTTGAGACAGGTTGGCACGCGGGGCCTAAAACTTTTACAAATATGACACGTGCCGCCTATTTTAGGCTTGACATGCAATCCTATATGAGCCTGCACTTCAATGGTTCATCCCAACAAATAAACGAGAGAAATCATGCAAAAACATATCTTGGTTGTAGATGACGATGCCCTGATGCGACGTAGCGTTGCCTTTAACCTGGAGCAGGCTGGTTATCGTGCCAGCAATGCTGCGAATGCCGAAGATGCTCTGGCTATGGCACACCGCGACAGGCCTGATCTGGTTTTGCTCGATATTGGCCTGCCTGGCATGGACGGGTTGGATGCGCTACGAGGCTTCAGAGATCAGATCAATGTACCGGTTATCTTTGTCACTGCCCGGCGGCGCGAGTTGGACGAAGTCCTGGGACTGGAACTGGGCGCTGAGGATTACATCACCAAGCCTTTCGAAATGAGCGTACTACTGGCACATGTCAAAGCCGTCTTGCGTCGAGCCGGACCTGCTCAGCCTGCCGCCGCCCAAAACGAAACTATCACCGCCGGAGACCTGACCATCGACCCGCTGGCCCACACAGCCACCCTGGCCAGCCAGCCCTTGGAACTCACCCGTCGCGAGTTTGACCTGTTACATACGCTCATGTTGCACGCCGGACAGGTGCTCTCTACACAAGACTTGCTCACCAATGTGTGGGGTGCGGAATACATCGGTGAACCACAAGTGGTCTACGTACATATTCGGTGGTTACGCGAAAAGCTGGAAACTGTCCCTGAAAAACCGGAACGCATCGTCACGGTGCATGGTGTGGGTTACAAACTGATTCCGAAAGAAGACTGATGCTCAACACCCTGCGCGGGCGTTTCATCCTCAGCCATATCCTGCCCTTGCTGATCGTTATTCCGCTAATGGGGATTGCGATCATCTATTTAGTCGAAACCCAATTCCTGCTCCCCTCGCTACTGGCAGAACTCAAAGGGGATGTTCTGTTACTCAGTCGGATTGCCGCGCAAGACCTAGAAATCTGGGACGATCCGGCCTATGCCCAGAAACTACTGTCTCAGGCCTCTTTCCGCACCGACGGACGGTTGATGATACTCGATGAAGATGGGACTCTCATCGCCTCCAGCGACCCCGCGGATGCCAGCCGTATCGGGACTCTGATCGAACATCCCGGCCTGGCCTCCGCCCAGCAGGGACAGGTGGTCACCCAATTACGTTACAGCCAGGCGTCGGGAGATGATGTCGCCGATGCATTGGCTCCGGTGGTCGCCCCCGACGGACAAATACTCGGCTTTATCCGCCTTTCGTATCGTTACTATTCCTTCACTGACCAAATTTTTCAATTGCGTTACTTGTTAACCGGCATCCTAGTAGTTGCCTTGCTGTTAGGTACGATCCTGGGGGTGACCCTGGCTGTCAATGTGGGCGCACCGGTTCAGCAAGTGACCAATGCCGTCTATGCCCTGGCAAATGGCGAAAGTAGTGAGGCCCTGCCAGAAATGGGTGCATATGAGACTCGCCGATTGTCACGCGCGGTCAACACGCTATTCAAACGCCTGCACAGCCTGGAAGCGGCCCGTAAACGCCTGCTGGCCAACCTGATCCATGAGATCGGGCGTCCGCTGGGAGCACTACGTATGGGCATCGAAGCTTTATCCCACGGTGCGAACCGCGATCCGAAATTCTATGACGAGTTGTTATCCGGGATGGACCAGGAGACCGCCCGCCTGCAACGTCTCTTGGAAGACCTGTCACATCTACACGAGCAAGCCTTGGGGGTGCTGGAATTGGATCGTGAGCCGCTGGACCTGGTCACATGGCTGCCAGGAATGCTTGTCCCCTGGGAGCAGGCTGCCCTGCAAAAGCGCCTGCACTGGGTGGTCAATCTACCCAAGTCCTTGCCCGTGTTACAGGCAGATCCATTGCGATTGGGGCAGGTGATTGGAAACCTGGTCAGTAACGCCATTAAATTCACCCCTAGCAGCAGTACGATCACAATCGAGGCCGGCGAAAATGGCCAGCAGGTGTGGATCCGGATCAGTGATACCGGCCCTGGCATTCCACCAGAAGTCCAGGAGAAAATGTTCGAGCCTTTTGTACGGGGTGGACAGGGGAGACGCTTCCCACAGGGGATGGGGCTGGGGCTCAGCATCGCACGAGAGCTGGCTGAAGCACACGGTGGCAGGCTTGAGTTGGAGAGTGAAGCGGGTTTAGGGTCCAGGTTTACGGTCTGGCTGCCGTTACATCTGACCAATCCATTTTAAGTTTACTTAAGGTTGCGATAATCTAATCTTAGGGTCACTAGGGGGAAGGTATGATATTCTAATTGCATCTTCTCCTCTCATGTTTTCGAAGACTGACGATGACACCTTGGCTGACATTTCTTATCGGTAGTTTGTTGTTGACCTTGGTGGCTGTTGGCGGCCTCCTCCTCCACCGCCAGAAGCACCCCTCAGATCTCGAGACGAAAAGTTCAGCAGGAGATGCCCGCATCTTGTACGTATTATTGTGGATAGCATCTCTAAGTATCCTGGCGTACATCGCCTTCGTCTTCGGAAAACGGTAGACAAACATTGCGACAGGTGAATGAGACAGGCTAAAGCCTGTCTCATTCGCTTTAAGGTTCTCTTATGATTCTTTCTAGGTTCTTGTAAAGACGCCAGCACAACCCAAGCGTATGATTGAAATATAACGCATACAAGGAGACTGATATGTCACACACTCGACAGGAACAACGCTCTATCCATCAAATTGCGATCTGGGTCGATCACCGCGAAGCCATTATGGTCATATTCACCGATGCACACCTGTTGCGCGAAGAAGAACTGTTTTCAGGCGTTGGTCCACGCACGCATGGCGGGGGCTGGTCTCAACAGCGTTTTGAATCCCACCGTCGCGCCACTCTGGACCATTTCTACGAAGAAATTATCCAAAATCTGAATGGCGCAGATGAGATCATTATCTACGGTCCCGGGCAAGCCAAACATGAATTAGAGCAACACATTAACCGTTACAAAGGCCTGAGCCAACATGTGATCGATCTGGTCACAACCGATAAACTCGACGATCAGCAATTTATACACATGGCCCTGAAAGACCTGGTTTCTGCCCATATTCAGCAAAAAAATTAGGAGGCACTTATGGAGATGCAACCCCTTTCTTATGAAAAACACCAATTATCAACATTAATTAGCGCGTTGGGGGATGATAATGGATTGGTCCGTCAGCGTGCGCGCTTACAGTTGGAACATCTCGGTCAGGGAAGCATTCCAGCGCTACTGGAAGCCCTCAAGAGTCCAAATGTGCACGTCCGCTGGGAAGCGGTGCAGGCGCTAGGCGAAATCCGCGATCCCAAAACCGCGATCGCATTGGTAAATATGCTCATGGACGAAGACACTGGTGTGCGCTGGGGCGCAATGGAAAGCCTGAGCCGTATGGGACGAGCATGTCTGCATCCCCTGCTCGAAAGCTTCATCAAAAACTTCGATTCGCTCTGGATGCGTGAAGGTGTTCACCACATTCTACACGTGCTCAAAGACCGCAATAAGTTGAACGATCGTGAAAATGTTCTCTTCGAGGAGCTTGACAAGCAAGCCATCCCCGGCTTCGAATCAGGCTGGACCAGCCAACAAGCCTGGGCCGCAGAAAAGGCCCTGGAAGTGCTTGACCAACAAGCAATGCAATCGAGGTAGAAAACCATGAACACCCCTCCGTCAAAACCACCTTCCGATAAGCCTACTCCACCACAGCGTCCGCGCATTTCCCCTATCTGGTGGGTAATCCTCATCGCCCTGTTCATCTGGAACGTTTGGACTCTATTGCCCCAGCCGCAACAAGAAATCGCTATTCCGTATACCGCTTTCATAAGCCAAATCAAAAATGGGAACGTCAAAGATGTGGAAATAGACGGTTCACAAATCAGCGGTGATTTTAAAAGCGGACTCCCCGCTAGCAATTTGGTCCCGCCTGACCAGCTTGCCACGCCTCTTCCGACCTCCCAGCCCAATTCCGCTTCGCAGGCCACTCCTACACCTGAGTTGTATACCGCTTTCACAACCACTTTCCCCGAGGCGGTCGGCGATTCCAACTTAATTCCATTGCTTGAAGCCAACAACGTTGTCATCAACGTCAAAGCGCCCTCCAATCCGCTCATTCTTGACTTGCTTATCAACGGTTTGCCCTTCATCTTATTGATCGCTGCCATGGTCTGGATGGGACGCCAGACGCTCAAATCACAAAGCGGAGCCTTCAATTTTGGGCGTAGCAAGGCGCGCCAGTACAACGAAGAACGCCCGCAGGTGACGTTCAATGACGTGGCCGGAGCAGAAGAAGCCAAGGAAGAACTCAGCGAAGTGGTGGAATTCCTGCGTAATCCGCAAAAGTATCATGATGTCGGTGCGCGCATTCCGCGCGGCGTCTTGTTGGTTGGCCCTCCCGGAACCGGGAAAACCCTGCTGGCACGCGCCATCGCTGGCGAAGCAGAAGTTCCCTTCTTCACCATCAGCGCCTCCGAATTCGTGGAAATGTTTGTCGGCGTAGGCGCCAGCCGTGTGCGTGATCTGTTCGAGAAGGCCAAAGTTACTGCCCCAGCTATTATTTTCATCGATGAGCTAGACGCTGTTGGCCGTCGACGTGGCGCTGGATTAGGAGCAGTCAACGATGAACGTGAACAGACTCTCAACCAGCTATTGGTCGAAATGGACGGCTTCGATGACCGTCACGAGGTTATTCTGATCGCCGCTACAAACCGTCCCGATGTGCTCGACCCTGCGCTGCTACGTCCCGGCCGTTTCGACCGTGAAGTCACCGTCGGCCTGCCCGACCGCAAAGGGCGTGAAGGCATTCTTAAGATCCATAGTCGCGGCTTACGACTTGCCCCGGATGTCAGCCTGGGCTTGATGGCCCGCTCCACCACCGGGTTCAGCGGCGCCGACCTGGCCAACCTGTGCAACGAAGCGGCCCTGATCGCTGCCCGCGCCGGGCATGATCAGGTCAGTATGCAAGATTTCGAAGAAGCCCTCGACCGTATCATTCTGGGCGCAGCCCGCTCCACCATCCTAAGCGATCACGACCGTCAGGTGGTAGCCTATCACGAAGCCGGTCATGCATTAGTCGCCTGGCTGTTGCCAAACGCTGACCCGGTCCATAAAGTGACCATCATCCCGCATGGACGCGCTCTGGGCGTCACCGAGCAGATGCCCGGCGAAGACCAGTTCAACTACAGTCGTGAGTATCTGCTCTCTCGTATCGCCGTGATGTTGGGCGGTCGCACGGCAGAGGAACTTGCTATCGGCGACATCACTACCGGCGCTGAAAATGATTTGGTGGAAGCCACCCGACTGGCCCGCCGTATGGTTACGCGTTGGGGTATGGGCGAAATAGGTCTGATGGCCATTGCTTCAGACGAAGAACAGCCTTTCTTGGGCTATGAACTGGCCCAAGGACATGACTATAGCGAAGAGACCGGCGCTCGTATCGACCGTGACATCCAGCAAATGCTAAGTGAACGCCATGAAGTGGTTACACAATTGCTAACAGAATCTCGCGATAAGCTGGACCAACTGGTGGATGCATTGCTTCATGAAGAGACCGTCGATCAAGGTCAGTTGACGAGGATTTTGGGATCACGTGTCTTGGAACCTGCCTGAAATCTGCTAGGTGATTACAAGCCGGGTACAATAAGTGTAGACAAGCTTGTTGTGATAACATCTTGATATATTAACGATTACTAGTACCGCAACCATATTAAATTGTAGAGTTAGAATTGATTTTGTACTTCGAAGAATAGCAGGATACTCTACAGCTTAAGGTTGTTGCGGCACTAGACCCTAAAGGAATTTGAAACCTTTAGGGTCTCAACAGGAGGCAATCATGAAATACAAAATCGGCGTAGTCGGATTGGGCGTCATGGGCCATAACCTGGCTCTCAATATGGAACGCAATGGATTCCCGGTCGCCGGATATGACCTGGATGCTGAGAAAACCAAAACCTTCCTGGAAGGGCCTGCATCCGGAAAAAACATAACCGGTGTGGACTCCCCTGCAGCTTTGATGGACGCGCTCGAAAAACCGCGTCGTGTCCTGATGATGGTTCCGGCAGGCAAACCAGTCGACAGCGCCATCGCTCACTTGAAAGAACATATGGAATCCGGCGACATCCTGATCGACGGTGGGAACTCCTTCTTCGAGGATACTGAACGCCGCAACCGGGACCTTGAGGCTGAGGGCTATAACTTTATCGGTGTCGGCGTCTCGGGCGGAGAAGAAGGTGCCTTGTGGGGTCCCAGCCTGATGCCCGGCGGACAACGTGAAGCCTGGGATGCTATCGATCCCATCTTCAAAGCCATCGCCGCCAAAGCCGAAGAAGACGGTCAGCCCTGCGTAGAGTATTTAGGGCCGCGCAGTGCCGGGCACTACGTTAAGATGGTGCACAACGGCATCGAATACGGCGATATGCAGTTGATCGCTGAGGTCTACGATCTCTTGCACCGTGGCCTGGATCTCTCGAACAGCGAACTGGCAGAGCTATTCGATGAATGGAACAAAGGTGAACTGCAATCCTACCTGATTGAGATTACCGCTGACATCTTCCGCCACAGCGACCCTGAAACAGGCAAGGCTTTGGTGGATGTCATCCTGGACGAAGCCGCCCAGAAAGGCACCGGCAAATGGACCAGCCAAAATGCTCTGGATGCGGGTGCCCCCATCCCGACCATCAACGCCGCGGTCGAGAGCCGCATCCTATCTAGCCTAAAATCGCAGCGGGTGGCAGCCAGCCAGGTCATTCATGGCCCAAAACCAGAATTCACCGGCGACCGGCAGAAGTTGATCGAGGCGGCACGATCCGCCCTGTATGCCAGCAAGGTCACATCCTACGCCCAGGGGTTGGGCTTGCTCAAGATCGCATCCGAAGAATACCAATACGATCTGAACCTGACCGACGTTGCTAAGATCTGGCGAGCGGGCTGCATCATCCGGGCTAGCCTGCTCAGCGATATCATGTCAGCTTACCAGCGCGACCCAGGATTGGTCAACCTGTTGTTGGATGAGGCCTTCCGGACTGCGGTAGAGAGTCGTCAGGAGGCCTGGCGCCTGGTAGTACAGACGGCAATTGGCATGGGCATCCCGGTCCTGGCACTGAGTGCATCGCTGGCCTACTTCGATGCCTATCGCAGCGAACGACTGCCAGCCAACCTGACCCAGGCGCAACGTGACTATTTTGGCGCGCACACCTATCGCCGTCTCGACCGTGAAGGTTCCTTCCACACCCAGTGGACAAAGGAATAAACTGTTTGGGACATATCTCGGTCAGATGTTGGTAATAAAACAGAAACAACCTGGTCAGCTTCGCCAGGTTGTTTTGTTTGTTAAAGGGTAGCAGCTTATTTTGTGGCTGAGAAACGTACAATGACGATACTTCCCTGGCCCAACTCGCTTTCGATGGCAATCGTTCCATCCATGCCTTCAACCAATGACTTGGCAATCGGCAATCCCAGGCTCGTACACCGGTTACTGGCAACTGGCGACCGAAGATGGTACTGTTTTCGGGGAAAGGGTTTATGTTCTGATCGTTGTTTCAGATGACGCTGCTACCTCCACGCCAACTACAACCACGACTGCCACTACGACAACGGATGCTACCGCAACGGCAACAGCGACGCCTACAGTTGTATCCGCAGCAACAGCAACAACTGACCCAACCTCAACATACACGCCAGTGCCTACCAGTACTACAGACGCCTCATATCCAAACCCATAGCTCAGGTCTATGCTTGAAACCCCACTGACCTGGGTAATTGTGCTCGTCTTCTGACTGCATGTGCTGGCATATACTCCAACACCTATACCAGCACATTCGCCGAGGTACCTGCTGATAAGGCAACTGATGAGACAGGCGATGGCTCTGATGGGACGTAGCGTCGATGAAATGGAAAATGCCTGACTCAACGCCTTCTTGTTTAGCCATAGCCAGAGTCAGCAACTGCTTGGGCAAAATCTCAGTAACGGGTCACACCGAATGTACAACGGGAAAAGCAAAGGTTGGTAATTCTGGATCTATTGTCGAATCCAACCAGATTACATGACCGCCGTGCTCCACAATATCCACTGCGAGTTTGCGATTGAGAACAGAAGTGACAGGCGAGCCGGTGAAGATCAATGCGTTGAATCTGGGCGCGGCCAACCAATTCTAGTGGGCCGTGACGAAATTCCGTGGCATTCATACCTTCCGGGGAGAATTCGGCCGCTTCTTCGTTGGTGAGTGCTTCATTCCAGACAGCGCTCATAGAGATCCTCGCGGCCAAGTAGAATCAAGCTTTCGACATCCCCCAACATGGCATCCAAATCGTTAAACGGACAGCGCCAGGCCATGCTTCTGGAACACGTTGAAGGCTTTGAGCAGGTCATCATGCGCAATTTCTTCTTCGCGTCTCCCGATCGCTTCCTGATCTTCTCCAACAGCAGCATCGACGAAGTCGTTATTGATATGGCGCTCGAAGCCAAGCGCCAGAACATGCCTATCAACGGACGCGACCCGGCTCGAGGCGTAGCAGGCAATTTCATAGCGCAGGAGACCGGGGGACTGGGCAAAGAGATAGGTGCGGGGTTGGTAGTTCCCTGTCATTATGAGATGTTTGAGTTCAATACGGTTTCCCCGCAAGGATTTGTCGCTGCTGCAGAAACGATAGGTTGCTCGTATCAAGTGCTCAAAGCCGGGGAACGGTTAAGTTTATAGAAAACAGGCAAACTGCCACAAACGATCTGTAACTTCTCGCGACTTTTTTACTCAATGTCCGATCTACGGGAGTTGCGCAATGTGGGGTAACAAAAGCGTCCAGTGAATGAGTGCGTTCTCGTTCAAGCTGCCACCCACGTGAGCGCTATTGCGCAGGGTCAGTTCACTTTCAAAAGCGTGGATATCCTCGGTCACATCCCCGCGCAAGTCCATCGTACTGCTGAACAGAAATACATGGCCATCTATCGAGGCGCCTTCATCTACTGTCACCTGGGCAAAATAGAAGTTTACATCTTCCTTCAAGGATTCACCGGGACCGATATGATAATGCCCACCCAGGACAAACTCGCCTGGATACAATGCCATGAAAGGGACACTTAAAATTGCCAATAAAATCGCGGCAAATGAGAAAACAGTCAAAATGCGGATCATGGTCTATTCCTTTCTGTTCTGTTCTATTCTGTTCCCAGTGTACATCTATGGAAAAAAGATTACACCCACCTTAGGTTGAGTCTTCCCCCTGGTCAAGTGGATAGGTTAAACAAATTCATGTGAAAGTGATATTATCCAACCCTAACATGAATTTCATCTGCATTGTCGTGCTGACTCCAACAGGAGCCAATTACTCTTGATTTGGAGCAGCGTTAAATATCCCCAACAATCGTTCCCAACCGCGTCGCATGTCAGCGGACTTCAGTTTCCAGGTGCCAACGATACCATAGGGCAGGAAAAGCACAATCAGAACATAGATCGCCCCATTGATGAAACTGGCACTCTCACCAATATAACGCCGTAATCCGTAATCCAGCAAACGGAAAACAAGCGCACCCACCAGAGCGCCATTCAAAGTACCAACGCCACCAATCAGAATGATCAACAGGGCGTTGACTGTATAGGCCAGACTGGCAACATTGGGGCTGACAATCGGTTGATAAATGGTATGCAACATACCAGCCAAAGCCGCGGTCAGTGAGGAGAGCATCAGCGCGGCCAGTTTGAAATAAAAAGTATTGTAGCCAAGCATCAGGGCACGCCCCTCGTTTTCACGAATGGCAGTGCAGACCCGCCCGGTAGGCGAATTGACAAACCGTTTGTAGAAGATAAAAACCAACGCCAGAATGGTCAGGGTGATAAAGTACAGCCGCAGGCGTTCGCCCGCCGGGCTGATGAAATCGGGCACAATCACGCCTTGTAACCCCACGTCTGAGCCGGTATATTTTCCTAGCTCGCTAGAAAGGACAAGCACATGAAATACTGAAGCCATGCCGAGTGTGACCAGCGCAAAGGTAATCCCTTTGACGCGTGGCAATACCATGCCGAACAACAGCGCCTGAAGGATTCCAGCTACGACCATCCAACCGAAAGTTGCTGCCAGTGAAAGACCAAAGTTTTTGATGAGAATCCCGGTCAGATAAGCCCCAACGGCAAAAAACATCGCATGGCCGAAGGAGAGCAAGCCTGTGAAACCGAATATCAGATCATAGCTCAAAGCATACAAGGCCAGGATGAAAATTTCGATCCCCAATCCCTGGATAAACTTAGACTGACCGCTTTCATTCAACCAGACCTGTGCCGGCGACGCGCCTTCAAAGATGCCCACTACGAACGGTAACAGGATGAAAACCGCCAGCATGACCAACATACCCTGATTTGGCTTTAATCGAGGCGAGAAACTTGTTTTTCGCCATGGGCTACTCCTTCTTTCCCAGCAGCCCGTTGGGTAGGATGAGCAAAACGATGACCATCAACAGGATGGTCGATGCCGGTACGATTGGCGGCGTAGGCTTGAAAGTGATCTCTGTGAAAGGAATGGAAATGCCAATCTGCCCATATTTGATGATGAACTGTTGCAGCAACCCCACCAATAGCGAGCCAAGTGCCGCCCCTGGATAACTGGTCAGGCCACCGATTGCGAGCGCGATCAGGGCGTTGAGCAGGAAACTCTCGCCCATTACATTCGATAGGCCAATCGAGGGCGCAGCCAGCACACCGCCTAGAGCCGCCAGCCCCACGCCGAGCGCAAAAACCTGGGTGAAGACGCGTCGTACGTTGATGCCTAGCGCTTCGACCATTTCCCGATCCTGCACACCAGCGCGGATGATCATACCCAGACGTGAGCGCTGGAGTAGCATCCATACTCCAACCAGCACGACGATCCCAACAATCGGGATGAAAATCTCGTTGAGAACGCGGATGCGGCCATCCAGCAGAAGCATGGTCGAACAGTGATGCTGCCACCAATCAGCCAGGGATGTGGCCGGGCAGCCCTCGCCCGTCCCGGCGAAGAGCTCAGGACGCGGCATAGTGAATTCAGATCGTCCCCACACAGCGCGCACCATCTCGATACCAATGGCGCTCAAACCCAACGTGAGCATGAGCTGGTAAATCGGACGAACGTAGAGTGGGCGGATGAGCGTGGTTTCCATCAAGGCTCCCAACCCAACACCGCTCGCTACGGCAACCAACACAGCGACCAAAAAGAGCCAGTTGGAGTTCAGGCCCGCCAGGAAATCTGTAAATGCATTGTTGAAAGCAAAGAAAAGAACACCCACCAACAGCAAAACTGCAAACCCAATAAAACTGCGCCAGGTGAGACGGGATGTTTCCACTTTTGTTCCCGCCTCGAATAGGGACAGGCTAAAAGCCAGCAGCAGGCTGCCTATGATCAAACTGGCAAAAGCCAGCAGCGGCGAGATGTTTTCAAATACGGCAGGTGGTTGCAAAACATTCTGTCCCTGCCCCGCGCTGTAAGCAATGGCAACCGGGCTTTCGGCGTAGTTGTCAAGGCTCCAATAGGAGATGGGATAACGCGACAGTACGTTGAACAAGATCAGGGCGGAGACAAGGATCCCAGCCCAGGGCAGGATGCGCTTCATTCGCCCCTGGAACAGGCTCCGGGTAGCCCCCTTCGGGGATGATAAAAGAGCCGTCCACAAGTCTCCTGAGCAGGAAACCGCTAAGGATCAGGGCAATTGGTGTGAGCAGATCTACAAAGGTGTCTGGTCTGACGTAAACGGTCCAACCGATGTAGGCACCGATCATGAAGAGCGTGCCGTGTGCCAGGTTGAGCACGTCGAGTAAGCCGAAGATGAGCGAGAAACCGGACGCGACCAGGAAGGTCAGCGAGCCAACCGACAAGCCGCGCAATAACGTGATGACAAAATCTTTGGGCTCCATGCCATTGGCAGCGGCGATAAACAGGACAAGCAGAACGGCCAGGACAATGAGCAGCAGCATGTTTTTACGGAGGAAAACGGTCATTTCTGCTCCTTATGCTGCGCCCAGGTAACGGTGGATGGTGGCTTTGTCGTCTACGAGATCTTTCATTTTACCTGCCTGCACTGAATGACCTTCTTCGATGATAACGTAGTATTCGGCTAACTGGCTGGCAACCAGGAAATTCTGCTCGACCAGCACCACAGTTGTTTCGGCAGAGAGCTGATGGATGGCTTTCATAAGTTGTTCGATCAAAACCGGGGCCAAGCCTTCGCTGGGCTCGTCAATCAATAGCAAGTGGTTGTCGGCAACCAGGGCACGGGCGATAGCCAGCATTTGTTGCTGCCCGCCAGAAAGATTGGTACCGGACAGGCTGATAAGACGTTTCAGGTCAGGGAAAAGTGCAAAAATGAATTCTTGTTTGCGAGCGTAATCGCCTTTCTGACGCTCAGCGATCTTGAGATTTTCTTCGACGCTCAGGTCACGGAAAATGGCGCGGTGCTCGGGCACGAAGCCGATGCCCAGGGATGCGATGTCAAAGGAGCGCATGCCTTGGATCTCGTGGCCCCCAAAAATGACCCTGCCTTGGCGCGGCGGAGTCAGCCCCAAAATGGATTTGAGCGTGGTGGTCTTGCCTGCACCGTTGCGTCCCAACAAGGCTGTAATGCTACCCTTGGGCACATGCACATTCACACCCTGCAGAATGTGATATTGCCCAATAAAAGTGTGGATGTCTTGTACGTCGAGGATCGTTTCCATAAGGGCTCTTTGCGGCGTTGGTCTCGATATGCCCTTAGCATAAATACACTTCGGGCTGCTCGACCATCGTGTTAAACATTCAATTCATACAGTCCACCCAGGTAGGCGGTCTGTACTTCTTTATTGGCCGCGATTTCGGAGGGTGTGCCTTCAGCCAATACTTTTCCCAGGTGCATCACAGTAATCATATCGGAGACGCTCATAACCACGTTCATGTTGTGTTCCACCAGCATGACGGTTTTGTTACCGGCTTGTTGGATTTCCTGGATCAGGCTGATCAACTCAGGGACTTGTTCAGCAGCCATTCCGGCGGTAGGTTCATCGAGCAGCAGCACTTCAGGATCAGGAGCCAGGATCATGCCCAACTCCAGTTTGCGTTGGTCACCGTGTGGCAAAGTACGGGCGAAGGTGTTGGCCCGTTCTTTCAGCCCGACGCGTTCAAGCACTTCCCAAGTGCGTGCTTCATTCTTTTTAAAGGCGGAAGCCGCCTGCCAAAATTTGAAATTATCTGCGCCTAAAGCCTGGCAAGCGAGGCGAACGTTTTCGAAAACGGTCAGGTTGGAGAAGATATTGGAAATCTGGAACGAGCGTCCAATTCCGAAGTGGATGGTACGATGGACAGGTTGGTGAGTGATGTTGCGACCTTTGTAAATTACATTCCCGCTAGTCGGTTCGATGTTGCCGCTCAACAGGTTGAAGAAAGTGGTCTTACCTGCCCCGTTAGGACCGATGATGGCGTGAAGCGTATTTTTACGGACTTTGATGCTGACATTATCGACAGCCACCAACGCGCCAAATTCCTTGCGCAAGTTGATGGTTTCGAAAATGATTTCAGAGCCCATAACGCCTTCCATTTCTTTGACCGTGGGCGGCGGACGATAAATGATCGTCCATCACCCACGGTCTATTATCACCTGTTTCTGTGGAAATCTTATTGTAACCCACTCCCCAACACCCCTTCCCTTTCAAGGAAGAGGCCAGGGCAGGTTCAGCTTATTGTCCGCTCAGGGAACCATAGGGCAGGTCACCACAGCGGTCCTTCATTTCCTCGGGCAGTAAGCAAGGCGGTTCGGGGCGAGTGGTCTTGACCAGTTCGAAGAACTTCGCGTCAGGATCATCCACGTTGAGTATCTTGACAATGTACATATCCTGGATGGCAACGTGATCCTCGGGGCGGACATAAATCGTGCCCTTGGGTCCTTCGAAGCTCATGCCTTCAAAGGCTGTGAGGAGCGCGTCCGCGCTGGCATCGCCGTTGGTCGCTTTCAATCCTTCAACCAGCATCAGGGCGGCGTTCATGCCATCTGCATCGAACAGATCTGGCACAGTACCATAACGGGCTTTATCTTGTTCTACCAGCCAATCGTTGATCGGGTTATTCGGAGCGGTGTAGTGGTAAAGGATACCGCTATTCTGCCCAATGAGGCTGCTGTAAAAGGCAGGAATCGTTGCATTGTTAGCAAGCGAAGCGGCTAGCGCCATATTATCCATAACACCCGTATCCTGGGCAGATTGCATCAGAGGGATGAAACCACCGCCAGCCCAGTTCACAATGAAGGCCTCTGCCCCGGAATTCAGGATTTGCTCCATGTAGGGGGTAAAATCGGTTGTGTCGAGTGGGGCGAAGACATCATCGGCCACAAATTCTCCGCCTTCAACGGTGCAGGCATCCCGGAAAGCAACTGCGCCACCATGGCCGAATGCGTAATCAGGTGAAATTGAAACAAAAGTGTGGTACACCGTTGGCAAATATACGCACAAGTTTTGGGCGTCTTGATAGTTGTTACGACTGGTGCGGAAGGTGTATTCGTTGAAGTTCACGCCGGTAATATCATTCGCAGCCGCGGGGGCAACGATCAAGGGTATCTTGTTCTCAGCGGCGACACCTTGCAGTGTGGCAGTTGCACCAGACGAAACGGTGCCAACCAGCACGTTAACGCCCTCAACATCGATCAATTCACGCGCCGCCGCAGCCGTTGTGTCCGGGGTGCTTTGATCATCACGGACAAAGACCTGGATTTCACAGTTATCAATTTTGAACGTGTTTTCCTGCGTCTGGGCGAAATCATATTTCTCGCCAGCAGAACCTGGCGCGCCGGCTTCATACTCCATGCCGAGCATGAACGAGCGCAGAATCATCTCGCCGTAAACAGCAAGTGCGCCAGTGGCATCAGTTATCAATCCAACTTTAATTGGCTGGTCACAGGTTAGGCTGGCCATGGGTGCTTCAGTCACAGCTGGTGCTTCGGTCATGGCCGGTGCCTCTGTGGGTGCTTCTGTCGCAACTGGTGCTTCGGTCATAGCCGGTGCTTCAGTTGGAGCAGGCGCTTCCGTTGCGGCAGGGCCACAGGCGGAGAGCAGAAGGGCGAACGCCAGCATGCTAACAACTAATAATCGAAAGGTTTTCATCTCAAGCTCCTCCAAGGATTATGGTTTTGGTTTCATATGCTTTAAAAGCGAAAATAAGTATTTGCCAGAAGCACACCACCTCCTTTTATTTAATATGGGCATGGAACGCCCGATTGAATTCATCCGGTTTTTCAATGAAGGGTAAATGTCCGGCATCTTCGATAACGACTTCTTGAAAGCTTCCCCCTGCCGCTGCATATTTTTCCAACACGGCGCGCGTCTGACCGATCATCGGCTGGGGTGGAAACACATTCTCACCGGGCCAGCCAGGGATAAGACCAGCCCTGCCGAGGAATCCGGGATCGGAGGCAGCGCTTTCCGAGACGACCAGATCGTCCGCTCCGCGCATCCATAGCACGCTCAATTTTGGTTCCGCTGAAAGGATCTTTTCCACACTGACGGCATATTTTGGAGAGGTGGCATTGGTTGCGCCCCATTTTCCGGGAGCCATGAACGGCCAGTTCGGCGATTGGACCGAATCCCCCGGCACATCCTGTTCGCCGATGTGGGTACTGTTCAACGAATCGACCAAAGCATCCTCGCGCGCTGGGATAAAGGGTGGCTTGACCAGCAGCATGCGGATGGCAGCCCGCGGCGAAAATTGGCTGTCCAGAGAACGGTCACCTTCACTCATGCGCCTGATCAGTTCGGGGTTGGACAGCCCGCCGCCTGATCCAGCGAAATCCGGGAAGCAGGGTGTCCCATCCACATCCTTGGTGCCGCCAAACCCGTAAGGTGAACCGGTGTCTACCAGCGTAACGGTCAGGAAGCGCTCCGGGTAATCCGCCAGCATACGCCAGACCACCATACCGCCCAACGAGTTGCCGACGATATGCGTCTTGTTGATGCCGAGATGATCCAGCAGAGCCACCGCATCGTCGGCCAGGTCGCCCATGCCGTTGGTGGCGTCGATTTTCTTTTCCAATGCCGCATCGCCAAAGCCACGTTGATCGGGAGCGATACCGCGATACCCGGGGGGCAATGTGACCATCGTCTCCTCCCACCACGTGGCGGACGAAACGTTTCCGTGCAAGAAAAGCACTGGGACGCCATCATCCGGCCCACTGAATAGGACGCGCGTGGTGATGCGGGGGGTGGTAATGGTTTTGGTGGTAATACCTTCCATGGTTGGAATACTCATAGGAATCTCCTAACCAAGATACTTTTCTTTCAACTTAAGTTTTTCGACTTTTCCATAAGCCGAATATGGTAGGTCTGCTGCAAGGACGAATTCCTTGGGAATTTTATACTTTGCGATCTTGCCCTGGCAATAATCTTTCAATTCGTTTTCCGAGATCTGATGATCATTTTCCAGCATAACGATCATCAGGCCAACCTCGCCCCACTTCTCGTCCGGTTTACCGATCAGGGCGGCGTCTTTGACCGCCGGATGTTCGCGCACCACGGATTCAACCTCAGCAGCATAGATATTTTCGCCGCCGCTCTTGATCATGTCCTTGTAGCGACCATCGATGTAGAAGAAACCGTCCGCGTCCATGTGGGCCATATCACCGGTGTGGAACCAACCGTCCACGATGGCTTTGGCCGTCGCTTCGGGGTTACGCCAGTAGCCGGAGCAAACGTGCGGGCCGCGGATCAGCAGCTCACCCGCCTCGCCAACCGGAACGTCCGCGCCGGATTCGGGGTCCGCAACGCGCATCTGGCTATGGAAGATGGGTTTTCCCACCGATCCCGTTTTGGGCACCGAGTCCTCATCCGTCATGCTGAAACAGTTGGCGCCGACCTCGGTCAGGCCGTAGCCCTGACGGAAGATGATGCCTTTTTTCTCGCGCCAGGCATTCATCAAGGGGGGCGGGCAGGGCGCGCCGCCGCTGATGAAGAAATGTACCTGGCTGAAGTCGGCCTCGTTGAAATAATCCGAGTCCATCCACATCTGGAAGAGCGTGGGCACGCCCAGGATGACCGTGCAGCCTTCGTTCATGATCCAACGCATCGAGGCGGCCGGGTCGAAATCGCGGGCCAGGATGATGCGCCCACCAACATACAGGATAGGCGTCAGGAAGGCAAACAGCCCACCAGCGTGGAAGAGCGGCGTATAGACCGGCGAGATGTCTTTCTCGGTCAACCCCCAACTGACCACGGTGTTGATGGCGTTGAACAGGATCTGGCGATGCGGGAGAATGGCCCCCTTGGGATTGCCGGTCGTGCCGGACGTGTACAGGATGCAGTAAGGCGTTTCCAGGTCCATGTCCGGGCGCTGCGGTTCCTGGCCTGAGGCTTGCTCCAGGCCATTTTCGTAGGTCACAGCCCCGGGCATTTCTGCGCCGCGCAAGCTGACAAAATGCTCCACATGGATTTCGGAGTGCATCTCATCCACTACTTGGGCAAATTCCGGCTCGACGATCAGTACCTTCGGCTCCAGATCATTGACCATGTAGGCCAGTTCGCGCGAGGTGAGCCTCCAGTTGAAGGGCGCAAAGATGGCACCGATCTTGGGAAGTCCATAGAACAGGTCGATGTAGACAATGCTGTTCTTGGCAAGGATGGAAACCCGGTCGCCGGGCTGGACGCCCAACTCGTCGCGCATGAAGTTCGCCAGACGGTTGGCACGTTCGTTCAGTTCAGCATAAGTGAAACGTTGTCCGGTCTCCAATTCAACCAGAGCGATACGGCCTGGGGTCAGGTTGGCTCGTTTACTTAGCATATCAGCTGCATGCATAGTTCCTCACAAGATTATTTCATTCTAGCAAAAGGCAGTTTCTGCCCAGTTACAAAATTCGGTGCCCCAGGCGGTGCGTCGCACCGTGTTAAACGGAAGTGCTCTGAGCGAAAAACAATTCCATAAAACAGTTTTATCCCGAAGGGCAGGTGCGACGCACTCCAAGTCAGTCTTGCTTCGCCAGGAAACCCAGAACAACGGAGTTGAACTCTTCAGGCCGCTCCCAGCAAGAAGCATGTCCCGCGCCCATCAGCACGTGATACTCAGCATGCGGGATGCCCTTCTTCAGGATTTCGGCATAACGCGGGCCTTTGAGCAAATCCTTTTCGCCAACCATGATGCAGGTTGGGGCTTTGATCTCACCCAACCGCGCGGTGAAATTCACATCGAAAAATGCCTCGCACAGTCGGATGATGGCCGGGAAGTCTAATAGGGCGTAGCGTTTCTTGGCATCTTCCAGGATAGGTGCGTTGGCTGCAATCCATTCGGGAGAGAAATTCCAGGGGACGGTAGCGTTGAAAAAGGCCAGCGCTTCGCCCGTCCCCAGGGCATCCACCCAACTTTGAACAATCACCTGCAATTCCGGCCCGATTTCGCTGACGGTGTCCATCAAGATCAGGCTGCGCACCTTTTCGGGATATTTCAATGCAAAGGCCTGCGCCACCTCCCCACCATAGGAAATCCCGGCGATGTGGGCGATGCCGATTTCGAGGGTCTCCAGCAAGGCAGCCAGATCGTCGGCATGCAGTTCCATCGAGTAGGGACTTCCCGGGTGATCAGATCCCCCCTGGCCACGGCAGTCATATTGCAACAGGCGATAATGGGCTGAAAGCGCTTTGGTCTGGAAAACCCAACTCGAAGCTGCGTTCATAATGATGCCGTTGTTGAGCACCAGCACGGGCGCGCTTTCAGGACCGTGGAGTTCGTAATACAGGTTTACGCTATTGACCCGAATATGCGGCATTTTTATTCGACTCGGAAGGCGAGGGCCATTTTTTTCGCTTCACCCTCGCCACGTTCTACGAATTCGACTTTCAGCGGCGTGCCAATCTTGACCTCCTCCGCTTTGCGGGCATCCAACCCCAGGATTTGAGCGCTGATCTTGACGCCTTCGTCCAGTTCCACCACGCCTGCCAGATAGGGATTGTCACGTCCGTAGCCTTCCGCGATCATGGCTGTGGGAGCGATGTAAATAGATGTGAAGGCCGCCAATTTGGCTTCACCACTGAATTCGACCCATTCCAGTTGATCACCATAGCACTGCGGACAAATGGCGCGCGGCGGCAGGTAATTCGCATCGCAGTGGATGCAATGCGAACCCATGAGTTTCTTCTCGTCCAGATACTGCTCGAAGGATGCGGCCGTGAAGGGCCGCTCGACTGTTGTTGTCATCTCAGTCCCTCCTCTCGTAGATATGCACCACGCAGGTGCCGCCGGTCCCGCCGACGTTGTGGGTCAATGCCAATGGGATGTCACCCGCGACTTGACGTTCCCCGGCCTGCCCACGCATTTGCTTGAAGATTTCAACGGCTTGTCCGGCCCCCGAAGCGCCGACCGGATGTCCCTTGGATTTTAGACCGCCTGACGTATTAATCGGTTTGGCCCCGTCCCGGGCAGTGACCCGGTCTTCGGCAGCTTTGTAACCTTCACCAGGCGCGAAGAAGCCCAAATCTTCGGTTGCCACCACTTCGGCAATCGTGAAGCAATCGTGAACTTCGGCGATGCGGATATCTTTCGGAGTAACGCCAGCCATTCCATAGGCCTCCTGCGAGGCGCGGCGGGCGGCAGCCAGGCTGGTCAGATCGTCGCGGTCATGCAGAGCCACGTCCGAGGCTTGCCCTGACCCGATGATGTGGAGCGGGTGGTCGGTAAATCGTTTGGCGATGTCTTCAGCTACCAGCAGCAGCGCGGTAGCTCCGTCCGTAATCGGCGAACAGTCGAAAAGGCGCAACGGCCAGGCGACCATCGGGTTGGCCTTGTCATCGTGCAGAAAGTCCATTTCATCAGCCCAGGTTGGAACCGGCTTGCCTTTCTTCTCAGCAGAAGCCTTACGACCTTCCATCCAGGCCGGGATGGAAACGCCAAACTGGGCGTTGGGATTGAGCGCACCGTTCTCGTGATTCTTGATCGCCACGTTCATCAGGTGCTCGGGCTTCATCCCATATTTGTGCATGTAGGCCGAGGCAATGGCAGCATAAAAGCCGGGGAAGGTGAAACCAGCCGGAATCTCGAAGAGCGTATCGGCGGCAGCGGCCAGGGTATCGGTCACTTCGGCGGTGGGCAGGTTAGTCATCTTCTCGATGCCACCTACCAGCACGACGTCATATAGGCCGGAAGCAATCGCCAGAATGCCCTGACGTAAGGCAACACCGCTGCTAGCGCAGGCGTCTTCGATGCGCATGGCCGGGCGGGAAGCCAGGCCAATCACATCCGCCATGATCGGAGCGGTATGGCTCTGCGACTCGAACAGGTCACTGGAAAAATTGCCGATGTAAATGGTTTCGATATCAGCGGGATCGAAATCCTTGTCCACCGACTGGCGCATGGACTGAAAGGCTTCTACAAAAAGGTCGCGACTGCTTTTATCGCGGAAGGCACCGAATTTGCTCATCCCCGCACCAACGAGGGCTACACCGCGGTTGAGTTTCTTTCGTGTCATATTGTTCTCCTAAACCGTGCGTCTACTTCTCCAAAAATGCCAGGAATGCCTTCAAAAATTCGTCAGGCTTTTCGATATGGGGGCCATGGGCAGCATCAGCAATCACCAATTCCTGATAGCTACCACCGTTCGTCTGGTATTGATCAAGCACAGCGCGCATTTGTGAAACCATGGGTTGGGGCGGGTAGACATCTCCGCCGGGCCAGCCGGGGACAAGTTCCATTTGTCCCAACGTGCCGAAGTCGAACATGGAAGTATCCGAAACGATCATATCGGAATCCCCGCGCACCCATAGGATTGGGGGCTTATGGGACATATCAGCGATGCCGCTGGTATCAAAGTACTTCGGTGCGGTAGCGTTGATCGGGCCCCATTTACCAGGGGCAACGTTGGGCCAGTTTTCGGAGGGCGTCATGTCGCCCGGATAACGGTCGTCGCCCATCTTTTCGAGCAGCGCCGCGCTGAGGAAATCTTCTTCTCGTTTAGCCCGGTAAGGTGGTTTGTAGTAGAACGCGTTGATAACGTTACGAGGCGAATTCGGATCCTCTTCGCTGCGATCGCCCTCTTTGATGCGCTTGACGAATTCGGGATTAACCACGCCTCCGCCCGAACCCCCAAAGTCGTCGTAGCATGGAGCGCCGTCACTACCCTTGGTGCCGCCGAATCCATATGGGCTAACTGGGCTGATGAAGGTCAGTGAGGCGACTAACTCTGGATAGTCGAGGGCAAACTGCATCAAGACGGCTGCCCCCAATGACCAGCCTACCAGGTGGCCTGGCCGGTCACCGAGTTCGTCTGAGAGGACTTTTAAGTCATCGGACCAGTCTTTCGCGCCACGCGTGCCATCGATAAGCAGGTCTTCCGTATCGCCGTAGCCGCGCAAATCGGGGGCAATACAGCGATATTTATCCGGCATCGCCAGCATCGTTTCTTCCCAGTAAGTGGCAGCGGAGAAATTACCATGGACAAATACCACGGGAATACCATCCTCGGGGCCGGAGAACAACACATGGGTGTTGATTCGAGAGGTTTGGATCATTTTAGAGCTGATTCCTGAGAGGGTTGGGACAGTAGACATCATTAACTCCTTTGTTATTCCTTTACAAATTTTTCACGCAATTCACGTTTCAGAATCTTGCCCATAGACGAGAGCGGCAGCGCATCCATAATCTCCACACTCTTGGGAACTTTGAAACGTGCCAGGTGTTCTCGCATGTGGGCCAGCAGTTCTTCTTCTGTAGCGCTTTGACCGGGCTTGAACACCACGCAAGCCACCCCCACCTCCCCCCATTTTTCATCAGGCACGCCGATGACAGCGCACATATGCACGGCGGGATGCTTGTAGAGCACGTTCTCGATCTCGACCGGGTAGACGTTCTCACCGCCGGAGATGAACATATCCTTTTTACGATCGCGCACGAAGAAGTACCACTCCTCGTCGTATTCGACGATATCGCCCGTGTGGAACCAGCCGCCCTCATCGATCACTTCAGCCGAGGCTTCGGGATTGTTCCAGTACCCGGAGCAGCCTGAAGGTCCCTTGAGAAGCATCTCACCGGGTTGGTTGGGGCCAAGAGGATTGTTGTTTTCATCCACCACGCGCACGTCGATAAAAAAGTTGGGGCGGCCAATGCTGCCTGCCTTGCGGATGGCATCTTCGGGGGCCAAGGCAAACAGGCCAGGGCCATATTCGGTCATGCCGAAACCCTGCTTGAAACGGATGCCCTTTTCTTTGGTGTAATACTCGACCAGGGGAACGGGCAGTGGCGCGCCACCGGAGGTACAGAAGCGCAGACTGCTCAGATCGGCCTCCTTGAAGTTGGGAGCCTGGGTCAGCATCTGGTACATGGTCGGGACGGCGGCAAAGACAGTTGCTTTCTCGCGCTCGATCAACTCCAGCACCTGGACGGGATCGAACTGTTTGGTCAGGATGGTGGTGTTGCCGAAGACAATCTGCGACGAAACGTAAGCAAATAATCCGCCCGCATGAAATAGCGGGAAGACACACAGATAGATATCATCGTGATTTAGATCATGAATGACGGTATTGAGCACGTTCCAGCAGATCTGGCGATGGCTGATCTGCGCGCCCTTGGGCAGGCCAGTGGTACCGCCAGTAAAGAGCAGACAGGCAGTGTCTTCTTTTTCCAGAGCCTCGTACGTGACCGGGGTATCGGGGGCAGATTGGAGGGTGCTTTCGTAATGCAGGGAGCCTTCGATGCCTTCGCCTTCGATGTGCAAATAGTGACCGATGGCGTAATCCGTATCGCGTGTAGCTTTCTCGACTTCAACAACCGTATCTTTGAACGCATCGGAATAGATCAGGGCTTTAGGTTGCGTATCTTCTATAATTGCAACAAGCTCACGCCAGTGTAATCGCCAATTCAGCGCAGTATGGATAGCACCCAGCTTGCCACAGGCATAGAACAGGTCTAGGTGTTCGATGCCATCCTGGGCCAGGATTGCCACTCGGTCGCGGTAACCGATGCCAACTTCATCCTTGAGCCAATTTGCCAACCGATTAACACGATGGTTCCATTCTTTGTAGGTCAGGCGCAGTTCAGGATCTTTCCCCGCATCAATAATGGCAAGCGTATCAGGGGAGTAGATTTCGCGCCGTCCGAGATAATCGCCAATATACATGTTAACCTCCGGTTAGTGAGTAGTGATTAGTGGAAAGTGGACATTGACACTACGATGGAAGTTTGTTGATAAGTGCATAAGGCATCTTCCAATTTTGGGAACTTTTTGGTTATAGAATAAACCAACTTGACAACTTCAATTCCCTTTTGCCAGATTTTCAATTCTTTATAACTTCTTACCGTCTCAGTCATTACAACATCCTCTGCTGGGGTTTACTACACACTAACCACTATCCACTGTTCACTCAAAATTGATAGATTTTGCCGCAAAAAACTTGCGCAGAGTCGGCCAGAAAATATCAGGCCTTTCCATATAAGTCATGTGCCCACACTCCGGTAACATGATCTGGCGGCTGTTGGGCAGGATGTCCACCATCTTTGACTGCTGCCAGGGTGGGATGGCGCGGTCCTGCTCACCGGTCAGGATCAAGGTTGGGGTTTGCACGTTGCGATAAGCGTCTGGGTCTTTGTCAATGGTTTCGAAGAAGGGATTTTGTGCTTCGGTCAAACGCACGAGACAATATTTCTTGTCCCTGTAGCGATCGTAGAATTTGAGCCGCCCGGCTTCCATGGCTTCTCCATAAATCTTGCGGGAAATATTCTCGCCGAAAGTCTTTTCGTACAAATACTGAGTGTAGATGTCGAAAACTTCATCGGTCGAGTGATAGAAACGCAGAGAAATATCGTGATACATCTGAAAGAGCGTTTCGCGAGTAAGCAGGATGCCCGAAAGTGTGAGCGTGTGCAGACGGTCCTGGTGCAGACGTCCCAACTCAGCACCGATGAAGCCGCCATACGAGACGCCAATAGGGTGGATCTTGTCTACCCCTGCGGCGTCCATCACTTCAATTAGATAATCGGCGAACTTATTGATGAAGTACGGTTCATCCTCCGCCGACGAACCCCCCTGTCCGAAATAATCGTACAGCAGGACATCATAGTCCGGGTGCAGGAACGGCACGGTGCGATACCAGGATTTGGTCAGCATCGCCAGGCCGTTCAGGAAAACTACCACCTCTTTCTTGCCTTCGCCGAAGTATTCCCAGTAAATTTTGCGTGCCCCGTTTTCAACATCTATGAAGCCGGTTTTGGAAGGGGTGAACGATTCTCTAGCCATATTAACTACGCCTTTGCTGTCCACTTCCACACGGACGAAGCCATCGTAATTCCACCGCCGCTGGCGCAGAACAAAATCACATCGCCGCGCCTGGGGCCTTGGCCCTGGCTGATGGCATCATCCAGCGCCATGACTACGCAGGGCGAGCCGGTGTAGCCCCATTTGTCCATGATCCAGTGGGTTTTCGCAATAGGCTGCTTGAGCAAGTCCATCATGAATTCGATGGTGCGCAAATTGAGTTGGGTGAAATAGAACTGATCGACATCATCAAAGGTAAGACCCCCTTTGTCGAGCGCGCCTTGCATCAGTTTAGGCCAGTACTCGGTGTTGAAGGTCTTGGGGAATTTGCGGACGAACTCAACTTTAGGCGCACCAAACGCTGACAGGTTCTCCGGCGTGCAGGGGCGGAACGCGCCGCCGGTGTAAATCCCGAGCGCATCGTGGAATTCACCCACGGCCAGGAAATTGCTACCAATAAATCCCGGCTCTTCCCCAGCACCCAGCACGACCGCCCCGGCGCCATCCGCAAACAGGTTGGCGGTTTTCTTGTCGCTGAAATCGAGGAAGCGGCTCATGCCGTACCCACCTGCAACGAGAATGTACTTATACGAAGGCTCGGTCATCAGATAACGAGCGCCCTGGTCGAGGGCAGTGACCCAACCCGCGCAAGCCGAATTGACGTCATAGCAACCGGCCGTCGCGCCGAGTTTGGCCTGTACCACAATCGATGTGGATGGGGAGAGATAGTCCGGTGTGTCTGTAGAGACGATAATCAGATCGAGGTCAGCAGCCGAAAGTCCGGCGCGCTCGAGGGCCCTTTTCGAGGCCTCCACGATCAGGTCGGAGGTGGTCTGTTCGGGCGACATCCAACGACGTTCGCGGATGCCCACATTGGCCAGTAGCCACTCGTTGGTTGACTCGCCCATCAGGGCGTCCACTTCGGCGTTGGTGACGATCCGTTCCGGAACGTAGCTCCCAGTGGCAAGGATTTGCGGATGACGCGCCATTTAGGTCCCTACCACAATACCGCCATCGACACGCAATGTCTCACCAGTAATGAAAGAGGCTTCTTCAGATGCCAGGAACAGGTAGGCGTTGGCGATGTCGCGTGGCTCACCCATGCGACCGAGCGGTGTACGGGCTTTCATGCCATCAATGATTTTCTCAGGCATAGAACTCAGGATTTCGGTAGCGGTAAAGCCCGGCGCAACGGCATTGACACGGACACCGTAACGGCCCAATTCACGCGCCCAAACCTTGGTCATGCCGATCACGCCCGATTTGGTGGCAACGTAGTTGGTTTGGCCGAAGTTACCATCCAGCCCAACCACAGAGGTCGCGTTCAGGATGACACCGCCTCCCTGTTTGATCATCTGCGGGGCTACCGCCTGGGCGCAGTTGAACACACCTTTGAGGTTAATGGAAATCACCAGATCGAAATCCGCCTCGGACATTTGCCCGACGAGCTGGCCTTCCTTAAACTTGACCAATTGCCCATCGCGTACGATGCCAGCATTGCTGACCATAACATCGATGCGGCCATATTCGGCGACAACATCCTGCACCCATTTTTGGACTTCCTCCCGATTGGCTACGTTGACCTTATAAAACGCCGCGCCCTCGCCTAATTCCCTGATGGTTACATTTCCAGCTTCTTCGTTGATATCGCAAATCACGACTTTGGCACCTTCTTCGGCAAAGCGCAGGGCGGTGGCTTTCCCGATCCCCGCCGCGCCGCCGGTGACAAGCACGACTTTATCTTTCATGCGCATGTTGATACTCCTGTTTCATAATGTGATTAACAGCCAAATGGACTGTCGGTTTAAATGACAACGCTACGTGCTTCCCGGGCCTGATTCGGCCTCGAGCGGCACATAACGCTGGATGAATGCAACTGCATCCTCCCAGGCACTGAAGTTCATCTCTTTGTCACTCTGGATATGACGGATGGCACCCCGGTAGCAAGATTGTGTATTTTTATCGGGTGAGGCCTCATCCACTACGAAACGGATCACAAAAGATGTAATGGAGGGAGAAGTGTTAGATTCCATTATCATCAGGATAGCAAATGGTAGTAACTGGAGAGTTACACAGTAACAAAAAAAGCGGCCTGTTGGCCGCCTCGGTAAACCGATTCTTGCAACTATTCATCACCTATCAACTTCTGATAAAGCATTTCAGTTTCGGGCGCGGGGTTGACATCCAACTCCTCGCGCAAGGTTTGGACACAACGCTGGTATGTGCGGCCAACCTGTCCCCGATCGTTCAGATAATCGTAGGCCAGCATTTGGTGACGATAAGCACGTTCCCAGCAGTTATCCTGCATCAGAATGCGCTGGCATAATTCAATGGCTTCGGTATAGCGTCCTTGCGTAAGATATAGCTCTGCCAGCTTATCAGCACTTTCCAGAAATTGAGTAGCCAGCCGCTCACGTTCCTCCGCGGCCCAGGTTTCATAGAGTGTTTCGGGCAAATATTCGCCAGGGTACAAACTGACAGCACGCTGGAGCAGGTCCGGGTCCGGGTTGGATGCGGCACGGCGCACGGCCTGGGTGAATTGCTCGGCATCTATCCAGATGTCTGCCTCAAGCCGCAGACTATAGGTCGTCCCTTCTCGCAAAATAAATGCTGATTCACTGCCCGGCTCGCGTTCCGGTTCGAGCGTCTGGTAGAGCGTGTTGAGTGTGATCTTGAAATTGCGCTGGGCAGTGTTCGGGTCGGTTTCGGGCCACAGGTACTCGCAAATCTGATCGCGGTCAAGCGGGGAATGTCGGTAGGTAAGCAGCAATTGGAAAAGGTGACGAGCCTTCTCGCGCCGCCATCCATTTGCCGGGATGGTTTCCTTCCCGCGCCAGACCTGAAAAGTTCCTAATGTGAAGATGCGTAACTGGTATCCTGGATGGTGTTCGATGAGCGGCAAGCCAAGTTCTTCGAGCAATTGGGATGCATAAGCGCTCTCCCAACCATGATCACGCGCCATAATGAGTAAGGGGATGAAAGTCCGCTCATCTGGTGGACCGAGAGTGGACGGGCGCGTAAACAGGAATCCATAATCGCCCTCACGACAGGCTGACAGCGCAGTGGGCAGCGTTCTTTCCAAACGTTCGGCCTGCTTCCGTTTCAAAAAGCCGCAACTCAACCACAGGCGCGCAGCAACGCTACCAAAGGTGTCGCTACATTCTTGGAAACCGAGTAAGGCCCGGTTGAGCCATTCTTCAGCCGCTTCGTAGCGCGCAGCCAGGATCAGGCTGGCTCCCATTGTTAGACGCGTCATTGAAGCGACCCACTCGTCACCTGCCTGGGTTGCGATTTCAATAGCTTCTTGTGCGCGGGCTTGGGCAGCGCTTATATCTCCCTGATATCCATTGACCCGACACAGGCCCCAATCTGCTTCAACCAGCAAACGCGGCACAGCCAACGTACGGCTGATTTCTATGCTCTTTTCGAATTGGACACGCGCCTGGACATAATCCTCGGGGCGAGACAGGCCAGGGTTAGGGAGCATGAGCGCGTGTCCCTGGCGCATGTGCCCAACAGCGGTCACAAACGGTGACTTGAGTTCGTTCCCACGCCGCGTGCCCTCCAGCGCAGATTGATAAGCCTGTTGCCCCAATCCCATAAATGAATAAATAAGCGATAAGATGAGTTGCGTTTCACGGTGGGCACGTGGTGTTTGCACGGGGTCGCGTTTTTCAGTTTCAGCGCGTTCTTCCAGCACGCGGCGGGCTTCGCTAAGCCGCCCGGTACGCACCAGAACTCGGAACCATAATTGGTCATTGGATGGACTCTCCGTGCGCAAGGCTTCAGCGCGTTGCAACAGGCGCTCGGCATCTTCAGCATGTCCAGAATTGAGTTTGTTTTCAGCTAATAGCTCGTACAGACGCACTTGTGACTCGCGGTCTTCGAAGCCATCACTCAAACGGATAGCTTCTTCGAGCAATTGCTCGGCCTGGCTGGGATCGACCGTGTCGAGATAAACGCGCGCCTGACCACGCAAGGCGCGCGCCAGGCCGTCCTGCTGTCCACGCAGACGCCAGATTGTTTTGGCCTGTTCGTACCAGCCAAGGGCCTCGTCAAAGCGGCTGTGCAGGCGGGCCAGCTCACCGAGCGTAAAAACTAACACCGGGTGTTGGTGGAGTGTTTCGGGTGGCAGGGTATCGAGATAGGTTGCCAACGTATCGAGACGGCCAGCGGTCAGCAGGCTAGCGGCATAAACATCCAACTGGTCGGCGACTTCGTTCCAGGCATGCGCCTCAAGCAAGTGATAAATGGCCGATTCAGAATCCTGGTTGGCACGAAAGTAGTCAGCCGCCAGCCGGTTCCAGGTACGGCGCTGCTCTCGGGTAGCCTGCTGGCGTAGGAAGTTATGGAAGATGTGATGGTAACGCAAGGCGTCTCCGGCGGTTTCGACCACGAACAGGTCCTGTCGCCGCAAGAAGGCCAGCATAGAAGACGAATCTGCTACAGAGTAGCCAGCGGCCAATCGAAGCGCATCGCAGGCTTCGGGTCGCAAGTCCCGCAGCGTGGAGGTCACCAGCAGGAAGTCGCGTATGTCGGCGGGTTGGCGCTCAAAGACTTCACGCGCCAGCATGTCAAATAAGGCATCCAGCGAATCGGTCTGCCAACGCAGGGGAAATTCCAGCGCGGAGGCAGCCTGGTTGCGGATGCTCTGCCAGATGAGTTGCAAGGCGATGGCCCAGCCTTCGGTGTAAGTAATCAACGCGTCGACTTCATCGCTGCTCAACTCAAGGCCGTAATGTCTGGCAAACAGAGCCGAAATCTCAGTCGCGGTAAACGTCAGAGCCGATTGGTCGATCAGCAATACTTCGCCCTGCGAACGCCAACGTGCCAGGGTGGGCAAGCTGATAACCGGACGTCCAGAGAGCAGCACGTGCAACTGTACTGCAGCCAGACCGATCAGACGGTCGATCATATGAGCGACCTCCCCGGCTTCGGTGACAATGTGGGCGTCATCGAGCACCAGCAGGGTCGGTTCATCGAGATGCGCGCTCAAGGCGTTGATGATCTGATCGATGACACCACGCCATGGCAACGGACCTTGCGAACCGTCCCAGCTTTCGAGAAAATGTAAGGGCAAATCCGGCAAATCGGGAAGCGCACGCAGGAAGGCATGGCATAAATGCAACAGGAACACCAGCGGGTCATTATCTTCTTCGTTGACCTGATACCAGGCCAGCGGTTTGACCGTTTCGGCCAATTCGGCTAAGGCTGTGCTTTTCCCATAACCTGCTTCGGCCTGCAAGATCGTCAGGCGGTAATTAAATGATTGGGTAAAAATATCCGTCACGCGCGGACGGGCTAAAGTACGCACATTACGCGGTGGCGGAATGATCTTGGTGCGGAGAATATTTTGTAGCATTGCTACTATTTTAGTCGATTATGGAAGGGGAATTCGTTCAAACATGTCTTGTGATAGATGAAAGCCCATTTGTTGATTCACTCGATAATATCCACCATGTGCACATGATGGACAAAGCGTAAGTCCGTTCTGATGGACTTCGCGTTCATTCATGATCTCTTCACCACACAAGTCGCAGTTGACGCGCACACCCGGGCGGGAGAGGATCTCCTCAACGGGGGTATTCAATGTAACAGGAGTGAAAGTGAACATTTCGTTATCTGGCATGACCTGGTAGGCACGCATTTGCGCAAAGTAATGTCGCGGCTCGTCAGGCGCGTAAATGTAGGCTTTCTCACGGATGTCCAGCGCAGGGGCAATGCGCACCGCCTGTCCCGTGACCGTATCCACGAAAGTGGCAGCAACTTTGCCATAATCTTCCACGCGCAAAGTGCGGTGCCCGACTGTGCAGCCCGTCGCGGCACTGACACCATCTACAAAACAACCGTCTGTTTCAGAAATGACGAGCAATTGTTTCTTCGTGGGCGGCTCATGGAAGCCAAGCGCTTTCATGCCTGCCAGACCAATCCGCACGCCAAGGATCTGGCGTGGACAGAGGTGCGCGTGATCGCGGGAGGAAAGTTCGAGTAGAGGTTGAATGTCCATTTTGATTACTCCAAATGAGGCTCTCCGCATTTAGCGGGATTTTGCCACAGAGTACAGAGACGCAGAGCTTTTTATTGGGTCCAGCCAATTTGAGCGCATTTCCTTCCGTGAATCTCCGTAACTCTGTGTCTCGCTGGCTAATTTTCCATTTGTTCAGGGCCTTCCTGTGAAAAACGGTAAGCCCCAAATGATAAAAACGAGACTGTCTCAGGATAAGGGACAGCCTCGCAGAAGGAGGGACGTCTCCTTTCCAATGCCGAAAGTGGCGGGGGGATGAGCCGTTTCCAGCCCATCCGGGATCACGATTGTGATCGGCCTGACTCCCATAGAAGATGCTGAAGGCAGTCAGGCTCGGAGAATATTTGAAATTCAATTAATCAGTATGCAAAATCAGTTTTCCATCTTCTGTTGTTTCGATGCGTAAGGACGCTAAAGGTTTCGCGGCAGGACCATGCAACAATTTTCCATCCAGGTTGAAGTG
Organism: uncultured Chloroflexia bacterium; assembly: GCA_963785535.1. GTDB lineage: Bacteria > Chloroflexota > Anaerolineae > Anaerolineales > Villigracilaceae > JAABUE01. The sequence continues at coordinate 440,171 of CAWAVQ010000011.1, forward strand.
CGAGCCATGACAGGGACAGACAAACTCATCCTTGTTCTGATCCACCGTACAACCCAGATGGGTGCAGGTCAGGCTTATGGCCGAGAATCCGCTCGCAGTGTGAATCAACATAGCAGGAACGTTCGCCAATAACGTACGTGAGCCGGGCGGATAATTCGCGGCCGGGCCCAGATCGAATTCTGTTTTGGGTGCAGGGTTGGGTTCATAATCCAGGAAACGGAACAAGCCACCCAAACCGAGCGCGGCGCTCAACCAAAGCAGCCCATCACGGGTTAGTTTGAGAAAATCGCGGCGAGATACGTTAGACATCTTCTACCTTTCCACCGCATGGCATTCGTGGCAATATGATGAAGATTGGTCATCGCCCGATTGCGTGCAGCCGCTGCCCTTCACAGGACGGAAGGTGAAGTATTGCTGTGTGGCCTTGCCAACCATTTCATAGGTTCCATCAGACAGCACACGCGTGTTCCAGAGCGGCTCGCCCTGCTCCGTGACCAGGATGGTGTCACCGAGCTTCAAATCCACCACGGGGTTGAGTTGCGCAAGCCGGAAGGCAATGTCATTCGGGTCGGTCAGGGTTTTGGTCAGGGGTAATTCAGTCGGCGTGCCGTGGCAAGTCTTGCACTGCACATACTGGATGTCTTTCTGGTTGGCGTGAATATCGCCGTCGCCCATGGCTTCGCTCGCGGGTATGACAGTCCACGCAATCGAGGGTGTATTCGCATTTCGTGAACATGTGCGATGGGCTGGTAATAGTCATCGATGCGCTGGGTCGGTTGATCAGTGCGCTCAGCGAAAGTCATGGTGCGCAAATCGTAATTGCCACGGTTATGACAAGTATTGCACTGGGTATAAGAGATGGCAGTCGTGAGAGTATGAACTTTACTCTGGCTCGCACCAATCGGAGCAGGGGAATGACAGGCAGCACATCCGGTTTGACGTGCGTAAGCCTCGCCCTCGGGTGGTGTGGCTTCCAGATGACAGGTCAGGCAGTTCTCACCGAACTTTTGGATAGACAGGTTGCTCTCGCTGGACGGGTCGAACACGCCCAGCGATGTAATGCCGGTTTTCGTCTGTTCATCGGTGATGGCGTGGATTCCGAGATACGCGTTCAAATCGGGCTGCGCGCCAAACGTAAAGCGGATATTGGCAATCGCGCCCGCATACGTGGACTGGACGCTGGTCATCACGCGCTGGATATGGTCACGCTGGTCCGCTTCGCTCCCGGAATGACAGTTGCTCCCGCCACACGAGGCTTCCGCCACTGACAGGTCAGACGGGTTCGCGCCGCCGCGCATGGTGCTGTGCGCCAGGTCTGCATCCAGGGCAAGACGCTCCCCGCCGTGACAGATGACACAGCCAAAGGTCTTGACCGGATGCGAAGGGCTGATCTCCTGCACATCGCTGTGACAGGTAAGGCAATATTCCGGCTGGCCAGTGAGAGTAGGGATCAATTCTACGGGTTTGGGCTGGCGCGCGTCCAACCATCCAGACCAGAGCCAGGGTGAAAAGCAATAAACCAGAAGCTAACGTAAGTATTTTTTTCATAGGTTTTTACGAAATCAACCGATAAAAGATGTGAGACCAATAACAATGATGGCAAGCAAACTGAAGACGATCTGTGCTAGCCGGTTGGATTTGGGGAACCAGCGTCCCAGGTCGATTTCGGCGGGTTGAGGGAAAATGTAAGGGATGAGTGCAAGAATGGCCAGGATGCCAAGCGGAATCAGCACGCCAAAAATAAATGGGTCGCCCCATTTAAGCAACTGCTGCACCCACAGGAAGAACCAGGGCGCGCGCGCTGCTTCCGTGATGATGGGCTTGCCCGTCATGGCAGGTTCGATGGGCGCAGGGAAAAAACTCGCCAGCAAGATGAGAACCACACCGACCAGCAACATCGCCAGACACTTCCCGGCGTACCAGATCAAAACGGGAAATACGGGTATGTTCTGTGCGCAGGCTGGCAGACGGAACCGCAATGCCGCCGTCACGGCGGACACGAAAGGCATGCCAGACGAGCACGATCACAGCAGGGATGATCAGAGCAAAAATGTGCCAGGTGTAAAAGCGGGTCAGGGCGGTCGTGCAGGCATCGCCGCCACCGACAGCCACGCGATAGAGAAAACCACCAATCAAAGGGATGGTTTTGATCAGGTTGGTACCGGTCACCAACGGCCAGCAGATGCCCTGGTCCCAGCGCAGGATGTAGCCGGTAAAGTCGAGCATGATCGCCAGGACAAACAGTCCCAGCCCGAGCAGGTAGTTGAAGCGGCGCGGCTGACGATAGGCGGCAGTGAAAATCACACGCACTAGATGGATAGCTGTAACAATCAATAATAGCTGCGCCGACCAGTAATGCAAGTTACGGACAAAGCCGCCAAAAGGTACATGATAGGTGATGGTCTGCACCGATAATGCGGCTTCCTGTGGGTTGGGGATGTAGTAGAACATCTCCAGCACGCCCGTCACACCCAGGATAAGGGTGAGGAAGATGGCAATACCGCCTGCACCCAACGTATAACGCCAGCGCGCCTGAGCGGCTGGGATGGTTGGTGGGTGCAAGTGGTGGAAGAAGGAAGGACGCATTTGATTTGTGGAGTCCAACGTCTTCCTGACGTTGAGTGTTATGTCAAAACCAAAGTCTGGGGACTTTGGACTCCGCTTCAGAGAACAAACCTCCCGCTTGGCTTGGCGGGAGGTTTGGCGGTGGGCAACAGCCCGTCGAAACGGGAACAGGTTGGAAGGTCCAGGAAGAAGCGAAACAGTTCAGTCTCCTGTGGCGTGCTGTTGGTGCCCGTCGTCGAAGAGCGGGAAGTACTTGGCAATCAATCCGAAGGCCAGAATGCCAGCTGAGAAGATGCCAATGGATACGGACACTTCGGGCAGGGACGGCCAGTAATGGACATGGTTCGCCATGAAGGTCGGCAGATAGGTGATCGGGTCGGGATGCTTGACCGCAAACCAACTGACGTCGAAACGGTTCAAGATCATGCCGACCAACAGGATGATAGCGCTGACCAGGATGCCGTTAGCGTTGCTGCGGATCCGTTTGATCGAGAACAGGACCAGCGGGATGATTGCGCCAATCAGGACCTCTACCCAGAACAGGACGCTCATCCAGCCGCTGGTAAAGAGATAATGCGCATCACCCGCGATGAAAATCTCGCCGAATTTGACTAGCAGGTAAATTCCTAATACGACCGGGATAGCGCGCGACAATTTTTCCAGCAGGTGGAGTTCAAGGCCGCGTTTGAAGTAGCGTGAACTAAGCGATGATTCCAAGATAACCATCGCCAAGCCGATTACAAGCGAAGAGATGAAGAACTCGACTGGCAGGATGGGCGTCCACCAGAGTGGGAAGAGCTTTTCGGGTTGGATGAGCAGCAGCGAGCCAAGCGATGACTGGTGCAAAGTAGAAAGAACGACGCCCAGGATGACGAAGGGCATGATGAACTTGTGGAGCAGGTGCGCCCACTTTTCCCATTTAAGGCCTTCGAAGATGACCGGCGCGAACTCGATCGCCAGCACAGTCAAGTAGCTCATCACACAGATACCAATTTCAAGCAGCACCGAGGTGTGATTGTGGTGGATCAGCATGTACCAGATGCGTTCGGGGTGACCGAGGTCAACCAGCAAGGCGATGACAACCATGATGTAGCCCAGGAAGCCGGTCAGCACAGAGGGGCGCACCAGGGGCTGGAATTCCTTCAGCTCGAAGATGTACACAATAGCGGCCATGACGAACGCACCGCTGCCGATGGCTACACCTGTAAACAGATCGAAGCTGATCCAGAAGCCCCACGGATACGCGTTGCTCAGGTTGCTGATAGGGCCGATACCAAACGCATAACGGATCATGGCCACCACAAAGGCGATGCCCGCCAAAAGGATCAGGACGAGAGGTAACAATCCGATGCGGAAGCGTTCCGGGATGGTGATTTTAAGCTTCATTTCGTCTCCTCCGCCTTTTCATCCGTTGCAGTCTGTCCTTCTTTCTTCTTGTTGTAATAATGGACGCCAACCGCCAGGCCACTTAAGACCGCGGCCCAATCGAGCGCAAATGGAATGGTGATCCCCATCACCGCTTCGCTGACCTCGTTGATAGGCTTTTCAGGCAGGTCAGGCAATCCCAGTTCGCTAAACGGGACATGCGAGAGGATCAGATAGGATGTACCACCATTCTCGAATTCGCCGTAGACGTGGTCAACATACCGATCAGGATGAGCGGCAATGCGCCTGTGGGCTTCCTTGATTAAGTCAGCACGTTCGCCAAATACCAGCGCGTCCGTAGGGCAGGTAGCCACACAGGCGGGTTCCATGCCAATGTCAATGCGTTGTGTACACATAGTGCACTTGTCAATGAAAGCACCGTCGATGAGGCCCTTATCGTAGTCAAAGTGCGGCACGCCAAACGGACAGGCGTTCATGCAATAACGACATCCGATGCAAACATCGGAGTTATACAGTACGGGACCGTCTTCGCGTTTCGTGTACGCACCCACCGGACAGGCCGACATACAGTCGGGGTGCTCGCAGTGCATACAGTGATAAACCATCGTGCTGCGTTGTAGATCAGGGAATTGGCCCGTGACACCGACGCCTGCTACCCAGATGCGAGTCTTGTCCATCGGGATGTTATTTTCCACACTGCAAGCTACCATACAGGCACGGCAATCGATGCAGCGCGTGGCGTCAAAGAGAAAGGCGTGATGTTTGATATCAGTCATGAGGACACCTCTAAGCCTTTTTTACCGTTACAAATGTCTGACTGAGCGCCTGACTCCCGCTGATGGGATCGGTATAGGTGACGTGCAACGCCGAGTCGCTGGCACCAATACCGTAGGCGGTCTTCAATCCTTTGGAAAGGTGACCGTAGCCGGGTGTCATGTAGACACAATCAGGACGGATGGCTTCGGTCGCCAGCAGGCGGGTGTGAATCTTGCCGACTTCGCTGGCAACTTCCACCCAGTCGCCATCTGCCAGGCCATTTTGTGTGGCGACTCTGGTGTTCATCCACAGGCGTGGCTCATCAGAATACTTGTGGAGCAACTGATTGTTTTGTGTGCCAAACTGCGTGGATTGGGCCACTTTGCCTGTCAATAGATAGAATTGACCGTCCGCAGGTTGGGGTGGTTCTTCCCAGGTCGGAACGCCCGGAAAACCAACTTTGGCGAGCGTATCGGAATACAGTTCGATCTTCCCGCTGGGCGTATTCCAACTTGGTTCACTATCTTCGCCAGCATGGGTTTCAGGGGCTTCAGCATACCCTTTGGCCTTGACTTCCTCCAGACTGACACCCAGCGGTGCAAGTTGCTGGCGCAGATAATCTTCCTCGTCCGTATATTGGAAGAAATCACCCAGTCCCAGGCGTTCACCCAATTGTTTGTAAATCCACAGTGCAGATTTGGATTCGCCTTGCGGCTCGATGACGGGTTGACGGATGAAAACCTTGTCGCCAATGGGTAGGAGCGGGTCGTAGCGTTCCAGATAGGAGGCCTCGGGCAAAACCACATCCGAGAACCAGGCCGTGTCATTGAGGATGATATCCACCGTCACGATGAAATCCATTTTGCCGAAGGCCTGGAGTGTTTTGCCGCGGTCGGGAATGGACATGACCGGATTCTGGCGTGAGATGAACCAGCCGTGCGGTTCATACGGATCGCCCTTGACAATGTTGTCACGCATTTCCTGGAAGACGCCAATCTTGAACGGCACCACAGGGTACTTCCACGGAACGCCATCGAGACGCAATGCGGAAACACGCGGGAAAGGTGGTTGTGGCGGAGCGCCCAATGTGCCGCTTTCCTCACCCCCCGCATCTTCCATGGTCACGTTCCAATTGCCCATGAGCGCATTCAGGATACTGATCGCGCGCTGGGTGTGGAACGAATTGATGAAGTTGGACGTGCGCCAGCCGTTGTGTACCAGCACATGTGGGGCAGCTGCGGCCAGTTCATGTGCAATGCGTGTGATCGTCTCGGCCGGGATACCCGTCAGCGGGGCGGCCCATTCGGGTGTGTAACGGCTGACTTCCTTTTGAAGCTCGTCGAAACCAATCGTATTTTTCTTGACAAATGAACTGTCGTACAGGTTCTCACGAATAATCACGTTGAGCAGGGCCAGGTGGAAGGCCAGGTCCATGCCGGGTTTGATGGGCAGCCATTCGGTCGCTTTGGAGGCGGTCTTGGTGTAGCGCGGATCGAGATAAACCACCTTTGCACCGCGGTCAATCGCCATGCTCAGGTCATGCGTTTCGGAGGTGGAAATCGCCTCGAGCAGGTTGCGTCCCGTCAACAAGATGTATTGGAGTTTGTCATCGTAGATGCGGCCGGGTTCTTCCATACCGTACGTCATCAGGTTCGAGACGATCATGGCGTTGAAGCACAGCGAGCGCTGCGTGCCGTAATTCGGCGAGCCAAAGGCATACAGCAGGTTTTCGAACAACGGCTGGCTCAGATTGTGCGTGGAAGAAAAGACCATCGCCTCTGGCCCATAGGTATCCTTGATCTTGAGCATGTTCGAGGCGACAAGGTCCAGCGCTTCATCCCAGGACGCCTGGCGGAAGAGGCCTTCGCCGCGTTTGCCTACCCTGACGAGGGGAGTCAGCACACGGTCAGGATCATAGGTGTTCATCAACCCAGATTGCCCACGCGGGCAAAGATTCCCACGCGAATGCGGGTGTTCGGGGTTACCTTCCAGCTTGACGACGCGGCTATCTTTTACCTTGGCGAGCAGACCGCAGCGCCAGACGCACATCTCGCACATGCTGGGAACGTAGCCGTCGCCATTCGCATCGAGATGACCCGCGTCACGAGCTGCCTGCGCTACCTTGGGCGGGAGCATCTGGCCAACAGCCAATGCTCCCGCAGAGGCGGCGCCGAGTTTGAGAAAATCTCGTCTTGAGATCGTTTTTGTCATAGAAATCTCCAGTGTCCGGTAGAGTCACGTTTCATGTACCACTGATGACTGACTACTGCTTACTTTCTTTCCTTTGCCATCCCACACGGTCGATCAAGTAAAAGAGCAGGAGCGCCATCAGCGCAAAGGTCAGGATGAAGAGGAAGGGGCTGACATTCCACAGGTCAGGAATGATAGCGTTGCCGTAATTTGCCAGCGCCGAAATCTGGGGCAAAACCTGTTGATAGGTCAGGCCGAAAATCACCGCACCTGTCAAAAAGCCAAGCAGACCAGGAACGATGTAATCGAGTTTGCCTTCGCCGCCACCGGCGGCGCAAGTGCCCGGTCAGTACCCGGTGAGGGCCATGCCCACGCCAAATATCAGCCCGCCTACAAGATTTCCAACGATATACGTCGCGGGGACATTCGGGAAGGTGAGCAGCCCCAGGCCGCGCAGCGCATATAGTCCGCTCATGGCAACAACCAGGGCAGTCATCATGAATTTCAACACAGCCAGGTCCGTGAAGCGGAACACATTCACGATCTTGTGATATTTTGTCAGGCCAGCCTTATTCAGCGAAAAGCCAAAGAACACACCGAAGATAAGAGGTAAAACGATGTTCGTCATGTTATTCTCCTCGCAATCCTAATAACTCTTGCGATAGATGATGAGCGCAGTGAGGATGCCCGAAGCGAACATTCCCATGATGAACAGGAACGCTGCTGGAGCCAACAACATGCCGCCAGAGATGGCGAGTCCACTGGTACAGCCGCCGGCAATACCAGCCGCGTACTCGAGGATGATCGCGCCAATGAAGGCCAGCACCCAGCGCTTCCAGACCTGCGGTCCAAAGATACGCTTCCATTGCGCGTCCGAATTAGCTGCGCCTTTCTTGCCCCACAGCAACGTGCCGCTGGTGGCCGCGCCGAGCATGCCACCAAAGAAGACACCCACCAGCAGGAGCACACCCCAGGTGATACCCGGTGGCATGATGAAGTTGAAGTACATATTGTCGAACGCAGCCGGTGCAAGCGCTTTGCCGATCATGCCTGCAAAATTCTCGAACGCGCCTGAAGCGCCCAGCAGGTTGTTGCTGGCCCAGACGGCAACAATGCCTACCAGTCCGAGCAGCACACCTGCCACATACGGCGACCATTCTTCCTTACGGATGTAATTCAAGATAAATTTCATAGCTTATTCCTCGTTATCTGTCAGACACAACAGCGTCCATCAGGTCGAGTACTTTGTCGGCCTTTTTGGGATTGTCCAGAACTTTCTTCAATGATTTGCGCGTTCCAGCCTTGAGACTTGCGATTTTCGGCAGCATTTCCACCACGTCCGCAGGATATTCATCCTCGACTTTGCGCGTATCGCCAAATTTCACATTGATCAATTTCTCGCGCGTGACAACAAACCCACCGCCGCCAACCACCATCAGACCGATCATTCCCATCAAGATAGAGTTACCCCAGTTGACAGGTTTCTTCCCCAAAACGATCTCGTCGTAATTCTGGGCATAGTCAACCGCATTTGGATCATCGACCACGATGTCATTGCAGCTTTGACCGGACGTTGACGACGTTGCCGCTACAGGCGCAGCCTCCGTGCTGGCAGGAGCCGCATCAGATGCCCCCGAAGCTGGCGCTGCAGACCCTGAACCAATCTCTACACCCAAAGCGGATGCATACACCTGCGCGCGTGCATCCAGATCCGCAACGTGACATTGTTGGCAGGCGGCCTTGATATCCGAAAGCGGATCTTCCATCCCCTGGTGAGCGGCATCTTTATCGGTAGCCTGTTGGTTTCCGGCGTGGCAGATGTAGCAGAAATCGCCAAAGGCATGCGATTGGTGCCAGCCTGTCCCATCTGAGTTGACGGGATCCTGTCCCTGCACTTCATGACAGTTCTTGCAGGACGAGGCCTGCGAACCGCACTGCGCGCTAACAGGCGTTGCCGTTGCAAGGAATAGACCAATTGCAATGACGATAACCGTACCAGCAGTTATAAAGAGAAAGGGAATTCTTTTATGTTTCATACTTATTGTCTCCGAACATAGTTTTGATACGTGCGACGCTTTCGATCAATTATCCATCTGTGATACATCGGGTCACTTTACATAGCGCTTTGAAAAAATAGACTGTCACATTTAATTGTTTTTTTGTGCTATGTTTCACATATTTAATTGTAGTGTTCCGCTCTCCAAGTAACCTTAAAGAAATATTCAAATAACTTAAGAGCGTTTAAAGATGGAGATGTGATTTATAACCATGCGCTGGTGGGTGATATTGTCGCCCCAAAAAAGCTGGTGGCAATTGCTAACATCATTCCAACGAAGAGAAAAAGCGATCTTCTTGTATTGCATGTTTTCTCCTCAAGTCATGTTCAAATATGACTAATTAGTATCGAGTTCAGCAACCAGATCAGCCTTGGCTGTGATCGTATCGCGCAACATGGCACGTAGAATATCGAGCGCTTCGATCAGACGATCGTCGGCAAGTTCATACGTGATGGTCGTGCCCTGCCGAATTGTATGAACCAAACCACGCTCCCGCAAAATTTTGAGGTGGCGCGAAGTTGTAGACTGGGTAGTACCAAGTTCATTGGTCAGTTCCGTGACATTGCGGGGGTGTTCGTTCAGCGCATATAGGATAAGAATCCGCGTCGGGTCGGCAAATGCAGAACATAGATTTGCTTCAAGTTGGGAGATTTCTTGTTTGAGGGTCTGAGTAAGCATATTCACATTCAAATATATTCGAATAAGCGCATATATAAACATAGTTATTTTAGTTGCACAATATTAGTGACAGTAGTGAAATTTGTCACCAATATTGTGATTAATGTCACTATCTACATCCTCTCATCTCTTTGATAAAATTCCAGATATGTAGCATATTGCAAAATGGTATGAGAAGAAACGGCTAGGCCGATCCGTCCTTGTCACAGAAATCGGAGCTTGATCGACATTTCCAAATGAAAAAGGCACCTGTGAGAAAATCACAGAGTGCCTTTCACAATGCTTGAAATTGGGCAAAATAACGCTTCCCAATTTTCTATTTTCTTGCTGATTTACGAGTGTAGGCTACTTACCCTCTTACTACAAACCGCAACTCACTTTCTCCTGACAAAATCTTAAAGCTTCCACTCTACAACACTTTTTATCTCATCGTCTGCGTGTTCGTGCAACGCCTTATCGAATTCCGTATACGGGTAACGGTGCGTGATGAGTTTCTCGATGTGATCGCCCCAACGCAGACGCGCCTGCGTTAAGTCATCTACCGCCAGTTGGAAGTGGTCACGCGCCGCGTTGACGCTGCCGACCATAGCCTGATTGTTCAGCACCAGTTGGCGGATCAGTTCCGCGCCGGGGATCTGGAGCGGTCGTTCGCCGCCGGGAATACCGGTCAGCACGTAGACGCCATTGGGACCGAGGGCATCCAGCAGGTTGAACTCCAGCGAGGCGACTCCCGTCGACTCAAAGAGCAGTTCCATTGGTCCGATTTGATCGTCGACCTTGTCGGCGCTGACCTGGCGCCCATCCAGATAATGTCCGCCGATGTGTTCTAGCCATTTCGGGCGAGAAGAATCCGCATCCACGATATCCAGCCCGTACACCTGGGCACCGCGCAACCGCAAAATCAGAGCCGCCAGCAGGCCAATCGGTCCCAATCCGGCCACCAGGCAGCGCCGATTGTGCAGCCAATCGGGCCTGGCGGGCGCGTCGGGGATGCGGGCGGTCTGTAAACGCAGGGCCTCGTCAATCGCCTTTTCGGCCACAGACAGCGGTTCGCACAACACACCCACCGACTTGATCTCGGACGGCACGTTGACCACATACTGCTCTTTATCCACCACAAACTCGGTCTGATAACCGTCCAGCCCCCAGATACCGCGCTCGTGATAATTGCCGGTCTGGCACATATCGGAGCGGTTCATCCGGCAGGGCATGCATTCCCCACAGCCACGCCGCACGGTAAAAACGGCATAATCGCCGGGCTGCACACGGTTGACGGACTGTCCCACTGCCACCACCTGGCCGAACATCTCGTGCCCGATGACCAGTTCTTTTTGTCCGTCGGGCGCTTTCGAGCGGCCCCCGGCGGTTTCTTCGCGGTCTGTGCCACAGATGCCGACCCTCAGGACGCGCAATTTGACCTCGTCCGGTGCGGAGATTTGCGGCTCGGGCCGATCAACAAGCTGGATTTGGGTTGTATTGGGGATAATTGCAATGGCTTTCATGATTTGGATTCCTTTCCTCTAAACAGGTAACTCAGTATCAAACCGGACGCTACGCCTGCTACCGCTATAATGGATGTGGTCGCGTAGCCCCAAACTCCCGCCACCCAACCTCCCAGGGCCGCGCCGATCACACCTGACAAGGCGTTGACCGCGTTGAAGATGCCCATGCCCTCGCCCTTCGCCCACTGGCGAGAGATCAGCTGCCAGGGCGGTTCCGCTCACGCTCATCAGAGACCAGGCGAAAACTACAAAGGCAAAGGCCACCAGTGCCAGCCAGCCCTGAAAGCCAAAATGTGTAAATCCCAGCGCCAACAAACCAACAAAAGCCGCCAGCCGTATCACCAGCGAAACGCGCAGGATAGGTACTGACCCGAAACGCTCGGACCAGTTTCCGGCGGGCGTGTAGAGCGTCAGGCCCAGACCAGCCATGACGCCAAAAGCGACAGACGAAATATCCGGCGTGATACCGAACACCTTCTGCATCAATAAGGGATATTGTGAGAAAACGGCAGCCGACCCGGCAAAGGTCAACAACCAGACGGCCAGGAACAACCCAAAGCGGGAACGCAGTACCACGCCAAGTTGTTTGATGCCGTTCAAGCTCAAATGATGGAAGAAACGCTGCGGGGAATGGATCGTCCATTCGGCATGGCGGGCAGTATGCAGCAAAACAGGCTTTTCTTCGGAAGGTTTCGGCGGCGTTTTGGTGGTCAGCCAGCCTAATAGAACCGCAACAACGCTCAATGCGGCAGCTGGTCAGCAAGCCAATGTTTAAATCCACATTGCTCAAGAAGCCAGCCAGCAACAATCCGACAACCTGGCCTAACCCATAAAAGGTTTGCAGCCAGCCAATGCGCTCGTCCCATTCAGGTTTGGGGTGCATTTCGACCACAAACAGGTTCGCAACCGTGGAAGCCCCGGCTGCACCAACACTCAGGACCAGAGCCATGACAAACCAGATGACAGGTTGGCCGCTAAAGGCAAAGGCGGTCAGCCCGAATGCGGTCAGGAACAATCCGATGATGAGCACCCAACGGTGCAGACGATATCGATCGGTCAGAACGCCCCACAAAGGTGCAGACAAACCGCCCAGGCTGACGGCTGCCATCACCCATCCCACTTGTGCCGGACTTCCAGCCTGACCAACTCGCAATGGCAACAGGACAGGGATCAGACCCGCGATGATCGCCCCAAGTATGGCGTAGACGAAATACCAGGGCTCGATCCAGGTCCTCCAGCTTTTCCGAGCATGTTCGACTGTTCCAGTTTTTGTTGTCATCTCACCCACTCGCTAGGATATCGCGCTAGTCAACCGCCTGTGGCATCTCTGCCATATCATGTACAGGTTGCTTCTCAATATGCCGTTGTAACCAATCAGAAACGATGTTCAGTACTCTTTTGTCTACCGGTCCCTGGACTTGCTGTCGATAGGTGGACAGTGTTGCTTCGCCCGCTTCGGCTCGCAAAATATGTGTGACATCTGGCACTTCGTGTCCTTCGAATTCCGATGTCACCAACTCGGCCATGCGCTTCAAATCAGATGGGTTCACCTGAATATCTTTGGAACCTGTGATAGCCAGCACAGGAACCTGGATCTTTGGCAAATCGTCAGCCGGGTTGTACGCCAGGAATTCCCGCGTCCATTTGGCGTTGAGCTTGGCAATCAGTTGTACACGATACCAATCTTTTGTAGAGCGTTTGATCTTTTCGAATTGTTTGCGCTGTGCCTTCTGGACGTCAATGTGCAGCGTGTTGATCAGGAAACCATTGAGACCGCGCATACCTTTTACGGCCTTTTCGCCCTGCCATAACATTACGTCTTCGCCTGGTTGGGCAGTACCGGCCAGCAAGATCAAACCAGCAACTTCCGCGCCCGTTGCTCCCAACCTGGTCGTGATGACCGCGCCTTCGCTGTGGCCCAACACAAAAACCTGGTCCGAACGAATATGCTCATAGGATTTGAAAAAACGCAGTGCAGCAGATGCGTCTGAGATATTGTCGTAAAAACCGGTCGTCCAGAAATCGCCCTGGCTGGCACCTACGCCGCGCTTGTCATACCGCAGCGTAGCAATCCCTTTGTTAGCCAAATCTGTTGCGATTTCACGAAGAGCGTTGATGGCCAGTTTCTTGGCGTTTTCGTTTCTATCTACCTGCCCTGAGCCGGGAATAAGCACAACACCGGGAAATGTTCCTCGGTCATTGGGCAACATCACCGTCCCTGCCAGTGTGAGCGAGCCCGAAGAAAATAAAATATCATGTTCGATTGCCATATTTGGTTCACCTTTTATACCTTTCTCCCGCTATTCTAGTGTTTCGCCCCCCCGAATGACTTTAAATTGAAGTTCGAAAAAGCTTAAGATTGTTTTAAGGTTATAAGACCGTCCATCCAAGGCTTAAAAATTCCCTTTCCTGACCATTCTTTTGACATTATTTTTATGGGATTGGTGCTGCACGAAACTGACGATTTGCTCAAATCCCTGCAAGAAGCGCGTCGCGTGGCAAGTCAGCGTGTGGCCGTGTTGGAATGGCCGTATCGCGTCGAAGATTTCGGCCCAGGCCTGGAAGAGCGCATCCCGCCTGAAATGATGGCTTCACTCAGCAAGCAGGCAGGCTTTGTAGAGTTGGAAACTTTCCCGCTAGAAAAACTTGTTTTGTACGTGATGCAGGTTGGAAACGATACCAAAACAATTTGATATATGTCACCAACCTGCCCGACGATGACAGTTAGGCATCAAGGGATCTATCACGGCCTTTGCCAGGCTTGCTCGCGCTTTATGTCTTCGGATCGTCCCACCACTTGGACAAGCGCCTCCCGAGCGCGCCGGATGATCCATATAATGCGAGACATCATTGAACAACATCAAGCGCGCGTGCACCACATCTTTGAAATCGAGCACGTTCAAGCTCGCTGGAGATTGGTCCAGGCGGTCACGATAACCGCGCCCGTCGAAGCCAAGCGCACTGCTGATCAATAATCGCAGGGTGGCTTTATGGGAAACAATCAAGACATTTTCCCCACGATGTTGGATCAAGATCTCGCGAATGACAGGCAGAGCGCGGGCGATCACACTGACACCGTTCTCGCCACCCTCCGGAGCAAATGTGAAGGGATCTTCTTGCCAGGCGGCATATTCGTCTGGAAACTGGGTCTCCACATCGGCCCGGCGCATCTCTTCCCAATGGCCGTGATGGATTTCGCGCAGACCATCTCTGAGAATGGGAGTCAGGTTATGGGGTCGGGCAATGATCGTCGCTGTATGAACGGTGCGCGCCATCGGGCTGCTATAAACCGCGCTGATGGCATCATCTGCCAGTCGCTCAGCCAAGCGCTCCGCCTGAAAAATGCCCGCCTCTGAGAGTTCCACATCCGTGGCCCCAGCAAAGCGGTCTTCGGAGCTGAGCACAGTCGCCCCGTGACGGACCAGGAAAAGACGGGTTGATTTCTGTTCCGGCATCTTCGCTACTCCGCCTTGCCAAGATGATGGTCGAGATGAGCCATGAACCAGGTCACAACAGTCTGGGTCACGCCTTTACGAGCACCAAACATCAATTTGCGCTCCAGACGCATCCAGCGGATAGGCGTCCACCACCACCTGGCTGGATTCTCCTTGCGAGCGCACCACGCAGGTCAGATGCGTGCGCTCGCCTAACGTATTTTTCAAAATCGTCTTCGGGAATTTAGCCTCAAATTGGAAATTCTCCGGCAATTCAGTAGCGATTTTGCCTTCCAGCGTTTCCACGGCCTTGAGCGCCGCAGCGTACACACTCGGGGCATTTTGCGGATATTCTTTTTCTTCATGCTTATCGAATGGCATAGATGACCGTCCTTTTCACTTCTTTACAGGGACTTCGAGCGCTTCAAGCCGGACCTGTGACCTGAGTTCCGTGATCAACGCTAACGACCCCATATCGGTCCCGCTCAGGCTGGCCGCGGCTGCGCCGCTGGCCACTCCCCAACTCAAAGCTTCATTTAATGGGATGTCTTGTGCCAGCGCCCAGACCAGTCCACCGACCATCGAGTCGCCCGCACCGATAGGATTTTTCTCCTTTACAACAGGAGCATGGGCCAGCCAGGTGCTTTCAGGGGTTTGCAGTAGTGCCCCTTCTTTGCCAAGCGAGATGACCACATTTCGAGTGCCCATTTTGCGTAACTCGGCCCCGGCCAGGGCAACCTGCGCAGGTGTATCGACTGGCAGGCCTGTCAGCGCCTGAGTTTCTTCCGCATTGGGCTTGATCAGGAATGGTTTCTCACAGCAGCCCAGCCGCAGAGCTTCACCGGTCGTATCAAGGATGGCAATGGCCTGTCGGTCGTTGAGCACCTTGATGATCCGGGCATAGAACGATTCATCAACACCAGGAGGCAGGCTCCCGGCAAGCACCCACCAGTCTCCCGCACTGGCAATCGAATCGATCTTGTCTAACAGTTCAGCCTGCTTTGTCTCGTTGACCAGCGGTCCTTTTTCATTCACCTTGATATAGCGGTCGTGAACTTGAGTGACAATGCTGATATTGGTGCGCGTTTCTCCTTCGACCCACACAAAATCCGAGTCAATACCAAGCATGTGCAAGCCATCTTGAAGCCGACGACCAGTGTTACCGCCAACAAGACCGACCGCCACGCTGGACGTTCCCAAAGACATGAGCATGCGGGATACATTGAACCCCTTGCCGCCCAGGTCCACGCGGGCTTCGAGGGCCGACAGTACCTTATCGTATTCTACCCTATCGACGGTCAGTTCACGGTCGATGGCAGGGTTGAGCGTTAATGTGTATATCATGCTGGCTCCTTTCCCAGCCGGGGCCAACGCTTTACTCCGGTTTTTTCCAGAATCTTTCGATCAGCGCCTCTTCGGCTTCATTCGTCCACATCAGGTCTTCGCCCAGTTTTGCAGCCACTTCGGGCAACTTTTCCTCCACTTCCTTGAGACTCATCAAAGGCAGATTGCGGATTTGAGGGAAGACGACCACCTTGCCGGGATATTTCCCGTCCATCACGGACTGGATGGCTTCCGCCGCCGTTTCCAACCCGCCGATAGCTGCCACCGAACGACCGGGTGAAAGCGTGCCTGCCACGCGGCGTTCCATGACGGTAGCCTGGTCGTTGATCGTCAGGCCGGACGTGCCCGTATACTGCGCATTGGATAGATACACGTTGCTGAGATTGACCTTGCCCATCGTGCCGATTGGGACTCCGGCGAAGAGCACCAGCATCCCGTCCGGTTTCATGACCGTATCGCCCTCTTCCATCAATCCGGCAATCGGCACGCTGACAACCACATCGTCCGCGCCCTGGCCGGAAGTAGTTTCCATAACAAATCGTGGAAGGATTGTTCGGCATTCATCGGGTTGAAGAACAAGACTGTGCGTCCCTGCTTTTTGGCAAGCGGGGCGAACATATCTCTCAGCGTTTGCAGGCGTTCGTCGCTGACTTCGGTGGCGATGACCATCTTGGGACCATCCGGCAGTTCAAGGGCACGCTGGACGTGCATCTGCCCCATCGGACCGCCCGCGCCGATGAAAACGGTCGTACCGCCCGAGCGCAGTTCACAGCGGTTGCGGGCCCCACCATAAGATTTGGTGATGTCGGTGCTACTGTTACCGAGGAAAGCGATGTAATCGTAATGCAGGCGGCCCAAATCGACATGGGCGAGTCCGTCCAGCGGCTTGGTGCCAACCATATTGAAGGTGCCACGTCGGGCGATCAGGCGTGCCATCTCACTGACGGCGCTGGCGGAAGTCGGGTTGAGCACAACCACATCATCGAAGCCAACGCCGTTTGTGATTTCCTGCTTAAGAGCGGGGTAATCGGCGGGAGTCAGACCGTTCTTTTCGATCACGGTGGCGCTTGTCTTGCTGACCAGTTCTTTAATGGAAGCAGGCGCATCGGTCAAGACAACGGTAGCGGGGGCGCCCAGGCCTTTGGAGAAGGTGAAAACGGTATCATCGCCGGGCTGGCTCACGATCCACATAATGCCCGCAGGCTTCGGGTCCAGGCGGCGGCGCTGGGTGTAAGCTGCCATAACACAGCCCCACGGTTCCAGCAGCGACAATTCGGCATAGCCCATCTCATCTTTCACTGGCAATAAGCAGGCGCCCGCGTCTGTCTTGAGAACTTCCTCGCCGATCAGGTGGTACTGGATCAGTCCGCCGGGGACGGTGTAGCCGTAAGCCGTGCTTTTGCCCTGCTGGTAGATGTCGGGTTGAACAGCCAGGCGTTGGCCGGGATGGTAACGATCTTGCAGGTTCACCCCAACCTTGACGATGGTCAGCGAGACCTCGTGGCCGAGACGAGTAGGATCGTTGACCAGGTCACGGTTGTAGAGCTTGGGATGGCTGCCACCCTGCTTGAGGATCTTGACGTCCGAAAAGCAGACCCCGACGCTGTCGATACGGACCAACAGTTGGTCATCGCCCGGCTCTGGCACGGAGAACGGCTCGGGCTGGCCATCACGACCCAGGTTTTCCATGCCCGCGCCGTAGAGGTTCCAGCCCCAACTTTTTTCTGGGGTATGGTAGCTATGAGAGCGATAAGCTTTGTAATTCTCGCCCATGGAGATTTCCTTTCGATTAATCGGTGGTCGAGTAGCCCCGAGTGATTTTCGAGGGGCATATCGAGACCACCAATTTTAAGTGTTCTTTAAGCAGTTGGTCTCGATACGCCGGCGGAGAAATGTTTTCTTGCAAAACATGGTGAAGTCCGCCGCCTACTCGACCAACGGCGTTACTTTGTAAATGCTTTGACCAGTTCACGAACTTCCTGCGCAGTTGAGCAGGCCAATGCCTTTTGCGCCAGCGGCTTCAAATCCGCTAGATCAAGCGTGCGCACCTGCGCCTTGACCGTCGGCACCGCAGGGATGCTGACGCTCAACTCGTCCATGCCCAAGCCGAGCAGGATCGGGATGGCCAGCGGGTCAGAGCCCAGTTCGCCGCAGATGTCGGCGCGTTTGCCGTATTTGTGAGCGGCCTCGATGGTCCGGGCGATCAAACGTAGCACAGCAGGATGTAAGCCATCGTGCATGGAGGCCAGCGCCGGGTGACCGCGATCGATGGCCAGGGTGTACTGGGTCAGGTCGTTGGTGCCGATCGAGAAAAAATCGACTTCCGGGGCAAAAACGTCCGCCATCAGCGCCGCCGAAGGGACTTCGATCATGATGCCCAGTTGCACCGGCTCAGTCCGAGTTCTTTTTGGATTTCTTCTACCAGCACACGCGCCCGCCGCAGTTCGTTGATGTCACTGACCATCGGGAACATAATGCGCAGTTTGCCGTGCGTCGAAGCCCGCAAGATGGCGCGCAACTGTTCGCGGAACAACTCTGGCCGGTTCAGGCACAGGCGGATGCCGCGCTCACCCAGGAAGGGGTTCAATTCCGGCTTCAATTGGATATAGGGCAGGGGTTTATCGCCGCCGATGTCCAGCGTGCGGACAATCACAGGTCGTCCGCTCATCGTCTCGGCAATGCTGCGGTATTCCGCAAATTGCTCTTCTTCGCTGGGGGCAGTCGTGCGCTCCAGGAACAGGAATTCCGTGCGCAGCAGGCCGATGCCATCCGCGCCCATTTTCATGGCCTCAATGGCATTGGCGGTTGAACCGGCATTGGCGGTCACATCCACGCGATGGCCGTCGAGTGTCATCGCGGGCTCATTCGACTGCTCTCTGGCAACGCGGCGTGCTTCCAGCCAGCGTTCGCGTTCTTCATTGGCGCTTGCTACAGATTCGGAAGATGGGTCAGGCATCAGCGTGCCATCGTTGCCGTTCAAAATAATCTGAGTCTGGTTTTTTAAGCTCAGAATCGCTTCATCTGCGCTGACCACAGCGGGCAATCCCAGCGCCCGCGCCAGGATCGCAATATGCGAGGTCGGCCCGCCTTCAACGATTCCAAACCCAAGTACCCGCTTCGTGTCGAACGCGGCCGTCTCTGAAGGGGAAAGTTCACGCGCAATCACCACCACGGGCGTATCGGGCAGACGAGTTTCATCATCCTTGATGCCTAGCATCAGGCGCAGCACTCGCGTGCCCACATCCCGCAAGTCGTCAGCGCGGGCCGAAAGCGTCGGGTCTTTCAGGGCAGCCAGCGCCGCGGCACGCTCGTCGATGGTCTCTTTCCAGGCCAAAGCCGCTTCCCTGCCCGCCTTCAGCCGTTCCTTGACCGCGTCTAGCAGGTCAGGGTCTTCCAAAATCTCGATGTGCGCTTCAAAAATGACCGCCTCGGCCTCCAGCTTCTTGTCCATCTCCAACATCTGCTGGTACAGTTTACGTAGTTGTTCGCGCGCTTTTCTGATTGCGGCTTGCAGGTCGCTTTCCTTGGCGTTGGCTTTGGACAGATCGATTTCAGCTTGCCGATATTGGAAAACGGGACCGATCGCAATCCCCGGCGCGGCCGCCACGCCCTGAACGACTCCCGGCTGAGAGCTTTTCACCGGCGCATCCACCTTCGACGGTGGAACTGATACCGTTTCAGGGGCTTTTGCCTCGGCTGGGACATCTTCATCCCCCAGCCCCGAGCGGATCGCGGCTTCGATTTCGGCCAGGGCGACTTCTTCGTCCTCACCATCGACCATCACGGTCACGTTCGTGCCGCGGGAGGCTCCCAGGGTCAGCACCGAGACCATGCTCTTGGCGTTGGCGGTCTTCTCGCCGTTTCGAATCTTGATATCCGACTGGAACTGCTTGGCCAGCTTGACCAGCACTTTGGCCGGACGGGCATGCAGCCCAGTCGGGTTGTGGATGACAATTTCAAGTTGTTTCATAGCAAACCCTGTTTTGTCTCTGTAGGTCGGGCTTGTAGCCCGACTAAACCCTTTGGCAGGTTGAAAACCTGCCCTACATTAATCCGCTTCTCGCTCCGCACCCAAATATTTCACAAAAATTTCGGGGTCAGTGGTCTCGATCAACTCGGCCAAAATGTCATCGTCTTCGATCACATCGGCCAGGTTGGCCAGTACACCAACATGCTCATCTTGTGAGGCAGCGATCCCGATAACGATGTGGACAGGTTCGTCATCTTCTTCCCACTCCACCGGCTCAACGAGTTGCAAGATCGAGATCCCAGTTTTCAGGATATGGTTACGGTTATCGTCCATGCCGTGTGGGATGGCAACCCCGTTCCCCAGGCTGGTGGACATGGATTCCTCGCGCTTCAACATCCCGTCCACGTAGGCGGGTAACACGCAGCCGGAATCCACCAGCAATTGTCCGGCCTGGCGGATGGCGTCTTTTTTTTCGGCAGCATGTTGTTGGAGCGCTATACGATCTTTTGAAAGAATGGACATAGTCAAACACCTTTGATGTACCCGCCTGACAGTAGGTGACAGACTTCAGATTCAACCGATTAGGGATGAAAGAGAGCAAAAAATATTTCTATCTACAGCAGCAGGTACAACTCTATTGTGGGTTGTGAAAATTAACAAACGTGTCTAAAAAGAAATTTGTCTCAAACGGGCTAGGCATCCGTAGAGACAATTTCTGTTTTGTCAACCAGAGCTTGAACGAGCTTTTCAAAAACAGGATCATTCAAGAAATGATTGAAAGCCAACACAACAGCATTGGGTGCCTTCGAACGCGCCACTTTGGCAAGTCCCTTATGGACAACGACAACCTGGGCATCCGTAGGAATTTCACGGGCTGGTTTGTGGACAACAGTGATATTTGTTACGTTAGCTTTCTTAAGTTTCTTCTTCAGGGAATTCACACTCATAAGGCTGGAACCCATCCCAGCCTCACAGGCAAAGATGATAGTTTTGACTTGATCGGCGGCGATTGATGGTGACATTTAGCACTCTCCTTACAAAGGTACTGGCAGGCGCGACAGGAAGTATAATCAAGGTGCGGAGAAGGGACTGCCGCGCCTGTCAGTTGTGAACTTATCCGGATTGGTCCTACCCCAAACCGGGAACAACACCAGCAGGTACTTCGGCGGTCTCTTCTTCCTCTTCTTCTTCACGGACAGGATTGACCCGCAGGATGAGGGAGCCAACCAGGAAGGAGACGACTGTACCAATTACCACACCAGTCAAAACCTGGAAGTGTTGTCCTGGGGGAATTACAGCCAGATAAGCGAAGATGGAACCAGGCGAGGGAGTAGCCACCAGGCCGGCGCCGCTGATGACAAACCACAGGTCCGCAGAGAAGCCGCCAGCGATCATGGCTAAAATCATAATGGGGTGAGCCAGAACGTAGGGGAAGTAAATCTCGTGAATACCGCCAAGGAAGTGAATGATCATGGCGCCCGGAGCCGATTCTTTCAGCATGCCCTTGCCAGCTACATAGAAGGCAATCAGCAGCCCCAGGCCGGGACCCGGATCGGTCTCCAGCAAAAAGTGAATGGCACGGCCATTTTGCTCTACGGCAGCCACACCCAGCGGAGCAAGTACGCCGTGATTGAGCGCGTTGTTCAGGAACAATACCTTGGCAGGTTCGATGATGATGGCAGCCAGCGGCAGCAAACGAGCATTGACCATCCAGTCGACCGCCGCTCCAGCTACATTGCTGAACGCAGTCACGATTGGGCCAATAACGACATTGCCGAACAGCACCAAAATGACAGCCAAGATGCCAGCATCAAAGTTGTTGATCAGCATCTCGAAGCCGACCGGAATTCTCTCTTCCAGAACTTCATCGATCTTCTTGATGCACCAACCACCCAATGGCCCCATGATCATACCGCCCAGAAACATGGGGATACCGGCGCCAACCACTACGCCCATGGTTGCCGCTGCGCCAACAACGCCACCGCGTACACCATGGATCATCTTACCGCCAGTATAGCCAATGAGCAGGGGCAGCAAATAATTGATCATCGGTCCAACCAGTTCCGCGAATTTCTCATTCGGGATCCAGCCGGTCGGGATGAACAACGCGGTGATCAGACCCCAGGCAATGAAAGCGCCGATGTTCGGAATGACCATTCCCGCCAAAAAACCACCCAGTTGTTGCATTTTTTCTCGCATATTACATTCTCCTTTCGAAATTTGAGTGATCGCCTGAGGTTTTCAGGCCCTTATTACAGCCGGGTGACCCTGGGTGCGTCTCCCGTGTTGCAGGCGGTGCGCTAGCACTACCGTGTAACCAGATTAGAGAACTTGTCGAGATGTGGTGGTCAAGTACCTGTATTGTTAGACAAGGGAATTTGTAATTGTATTGCAATTAGTGTAAACGATTACATAAGAAATGTCAAGATATATTTTAAACAAGACAGGAATTTGCCTTAAATTTGTTCATTCCACACGAAAAGTGAGTTTGTCATTGTCAGAAACGGAAATTACAGACAACCACTATCTGATCAAAACCCGTGATTTCAGTAAACGTTTTCATATTTTAATGTTAAATGATATAATTGACTTATGGCTAGTATTAAAGATGTTGCTAAAGCTGCTGGCGTTTCTACTGCAACTGTCTCACGCGTTCTGGCAAACAACGCCCCCATCCGTCCTGAAACGCGCGAGCGTGTCATGCAAGCTGTTGCTGCGCTTGATTACAGACCGAACTTAATTGCTCGCAGTCTACGCGTCCAGAAAAGCGCCAAGATCGGACTGGTTGTTTCAGATATTCGTAACCCATTCTTCACAGCGATTGGGCGTGCTGTCGAAGACACCGCTTACGAACAGGGATATTCGGTACTGATGTGTAATACCGACGAAAACCCAGAAAAAGAAGCCATGTATCTGAACATCTTACATGATGAAAATGTCGCCGGGGTGATTTTTTCTCCTACCCAGAAGTTCAGCACGGCCGCGAAAAACTTTCATTCCAACATGCCCTTCGTCATTATTGATCGTACGGTCAAAACAGATAAAGCTGATATGGTTTTGCTTGATAATGTCAGTGCGGCCTATGACCTGGCCTCTCATTTAATTGAAAACGGATACCGCAACATGGCGGGACTGTTCGGTAACGCCAGTACAACCGGGAAAGATCGCCAGCTTGGTTTTCAAAATGCTCTCGAGAAACACGGATTGGAACCCACTGCAGTGCATTTTATCGAACCGCGAATAAAGCATGGTTATGATGTGACGATGGAGTTGCTTGCCCACGTTGAACATCCCGATGCGATTTTTACCAGTAACAGCTTGCTCACCGCGGGTGCTTTTCAGGCGATCCAAGATTGTGAACTGGCCATTCCGAATGAAGTGGCATTAGTCGGCTTCGATGAAACTACCTGGGGCGTGTTGGTCGATCCGCCCATTACGGTCATTGCTCAACCGACCGAGGAAATCGGCCGCACAGCGACCGAGCTCCTCTTCCAGCGCATCAACGAACCAGAACGAACAACAAAAACTGTGATTCTAAAAGGCAAGTTGCTGGTACGGGGCTCCAGCACGCCGCAATAGATGCATTGAAACGATCAAAAACGCCCGTCATTTACCCCTTCGAGA
The DNA here is from genome assembly GCA_963785535.1 of uncultured Chloroflexia bacterium. Classification (GTDB taxonomy): domain Bacteria; phylum Chloroflexota; class Anaerolineae; order Anaerolineales; family Villigracilaceae; genus JAABUE01. The sequence goes on from CAWAVQ010000011.1 coordinate 463,677, forward strand.
CGATCACCAATACGAGCCAAATTCCATACGCAACTACCGAGACGCCAGCGATCACCAAGATTACGTCAAAAACCCTCAAAAAAATTCGCGACGGTTTCAAATCCAGAACAATTCCGCGCAGACCAGTCAACGAATGAGTCACCACTGCGGCGAGAAAACTGATTTCCATGATGGGAATGATTGGATTTTGATAATATGCAACTACGTCAGCGTAGGTCAACAGTCCCTTCTCGTCCATAAAATGATTGACAACCAGATGGATGCCAAGCAGTATAACAAGCAGACCACCCGTCACAATTTTGAGCAACCACAACCAGGTATTTTCGCCAGATCGAGGTGCCGAAACGCTTTGAGTATTGATTGACATTTTCTGCTCGCTTTCTAGGCGGTAAACATGCGGCTACCAAAAATCAGGATGACAACAAGGGCAATAACCATCAACACATAAAAAAGTTGCTTCTGTCGGGTCACGCTGAGGCCGAAGGTGGTCAAAATGATGCGAATTCCATTAAGTCCGTGCAGGATGCCGGCCGCCACCACGAGGAGTTCGCCGGCAATAGCAATCGGGTTGCGCACCAATGCGAGAAAGCCATCATATCCTTCGGGTCCTTTGGCAAGCTGACCCAGAACCGCCAAATGCAGGTAGAGATAAAATGTCAATCCCAGAGCCGTAATGCGATGTAAGATGAAAGCCCAGCCACCCGTTTGTCGTCCGACAGGATTGAACCAATTCCAGAATTTGGTGGGAGAAGGTCGGTTGTGTCGAATATCCATGTCAGTTCTCCAGATCACGCCTTACGAAACAAGTTCACGAAGCGTCTTTTGACAACCTGCGTGCGTAAATCCATGATGCGGCGACCGGGGTCCACAAATGAGGGGCAGACCGAAGTACATTCAAACGCGCTATGACAACGCCAGACGCCATCTTCGCTATCTACCAGATCGAGCAATTCCGGGTTGCGTTTCAAACCGTTCGCCTGCGCGCCCGCTAAAACAGCCGGACCGAGATAGTCACTGGAGGTGGCCGCCGAAGGACAAGCACTGATACAAAGTCCGCATTCGATGCAATCGGCAAGGCGGATATACTGTCCATATTCTTCCGGCCAAGTGGCGGGAGGATTCTCAATCTCTGCTTCGGGCACAGGGAGAACCGATCGGGCACCGACCAGTTCGAGCCGGTTGTAGAGCGATCCCATATCCACCACCAAATCGCTGACAACAGGGAAGTTGCGCAACGGTTCTACTTTGAGCGTGCCGCCGTCATGTGTCACATCACGAATATACGTGATGCAGGTAAGTTTCTCGACATCGTTGACGCGCATTCCGCACGCACCGCAGGTGGAATGATGGCAGGCATGACGGAAGCAAACAGTGCGATCCATGAATGCCCAAACGCGTTCAACCGCATCGAGCACATATTCATCAGGGTCAACTTCTATTTTGAAGTCATCGAAGCGAGGCGTTTCACCCTGCTTTTGCCGGGAAACTTTAAGGAGTATGTTCCAATGTTCGCTCATGGCTAATCCTTAATTAGGCATTGCGTAATATTGGCGATAGGATAGGAGCGGTGTGTCCTTGGTGGTGCAAGCCGCACGGATGCCGAGTTTTTCACAAACTACATCTGCAGTCTTCTCTGCCATTGCGCGTAAGGTTGTTGCCTTGCCGCCAGTGATGGTTACCAGGCCGTCCACGTTGTCGGTTTCTTTATGATCATAGCATTTGAACGTGCGCGCTGCACTACGGCCTTCGCCCGCTCCAATCAATGGACGAGTAGCTGTATATTTTCCGCGCACTTTTGCATTGCGGATTCCGGGAACAAGCTCCGATCCGCGCTCAAGCATCAGATGGACTTGTTCTTCAATCACAGGCACGTAATCAAGGTTATCCACCTCAAATGAGGTTGTGCCTACAACAACCATACGACGTTGCGGCAAAACAATATCGCCATCGCCGGGTTTATTGAGACGATTAATTGCCCGCTGCACGAAGCGCTGATCATAAACCACCATCACGCCTGGCGTGGGTTTGACCGGCACGCTGGCTCCCGCCATCTCAGTGATTTCGCCCGCCCATGCGCCGGTAGCATTGACGACGATATCAGCTCTCAACTCGACCGTTTGGTTGGTCGCGCGTTCGAGAGCATTGACTCCACCGACAGCGCCTTTGCCATCCATGATGAGACTCTTGGCTTCGGTAAAAGTCTTGAACTTTGCGCCGTTGGCTTTGGCCGAGGCCGCAAACGACAGCGCAAGTCGCAGCGGATCGAAGGTGCCATCGGGAATGAGGAAGGCAGCTAGCAAATTAGGATTGATATTTGGTTCAAGCTTCAGGGCTTCTTGCGGCGTGAGTTCCTCAAGCGGAATGTGACAGGCTTCACAACCCGCGATAAAACTCTCGCCGTATTGCAAATCGCTTTCATCAATAGCGATAAACAAACCGCCATTGGGTTCGATAACATTCGGAACGATTTTGCGCAAAATCACATTTTCATCAATGCACTCAATCGCCGACTCCTGGTCTTTGACTGCATAACGCCCGCCGCTATGAAGCAACCCGTGCGTGCGTCCAGAAGTGCCATTACAAATATCGCCGCGGTCAATGACGGTTACTTCAAAGCCACGCAGTGCAAGGTCGTGCGCGGTCGCTACCCCCGTAAATCCTGCCCCAATAATCACCACCTGTGGTAGGCTCATATACTTAACTCCGTGCTGAATTTTGGGTTCGAGAATTCATTTCGTTTGCAATTCGAGCAATCAATTACATTTCAAATGATTGCTTCTATTTCCGTATAACGTCTCAGCCGTACCCGATTTGAAACCGATCGCGCCACACGCGTTTTCAGAAGAGATATGAGCAGCGTACAAGTCCACAACTTATCGCTCGTGTCAGCTCAGGAAAAGCTTATAGGTTTAAACATCGGTGCGGATTGGGATTAAGTTCACGAATCAAAAGAAAAAAGGATGCGAGCCCTTCATCTAACACCGACGGTTGACTTCTATTACATCCACTCCACGAGTGTTTTAAGAGACCGACGACGAAACTTAAGGTATTTGTACCAACTTCCAGGATAATATTATTCGAATAGAGTTGGTCGAGGACAAATTGATATGTGGCGTACCATGCAACTCCCAATCAAATGGTTGACTGGGTTGGCTGAAACAAGATAGTTTATTACAACTCCGTGCTAACGCCGTACGAAACGGTTGAAAGCCAACATTCCAAAGAAAACGGCCCAAATCAAAATACCAAACAGCAGACCCCATAAAATACCCTCGACCCAGCCTTTCTGCGGGATGGCTTCCCAGGCTGTGAGCACGGCCATGCCAATGCTGATCACGGTAATAAGGCCAACACCCGTGCGCATGGAAATCCATGCCTTTGGGGATGGACTCGATTTTTCTTTGGCTTCTGTTTTTTTGGCTTTGGTCACGGTTTTCTCCAGAATAGATATTTGTTGTTTTTTGAAAGGAGAGGCGGGGTTCTTCCGCCTCTCCCTTTATCAGAAAGCTTACTCTACCCAGTCGAAAGTGCGTGTGACAGCCTTCTTCCAACCTTTGTATTGCTTAGCACGATCAGCTTCGTCCATCTTGGGCTCCCATTCCTTATCCTTGGCCCAATTGGCGCGCAGGTCTTCCACACTGCCCCAGAAGCCAACTGCTAGTCCAGCAGCATAAGCCGAGCCCAGGGCAGTGGTTTCCGCTACCTGCGGACGAATCACCGGTACACCGAGGATGTCAGATTGGAACTGCATAAGCAACTCATTGTAAACCATGCCGCCATCAACTTTCAAGGCGGTCAGATTTACACCTGAATCCTTGTTCATGGCATCTAACACTTCGCGGGTCTGGAAAGCCGTTGCCTCCAGGGCGGCGCGGGCAATGTGTCCCTTGTTGACGTAGCGCGTCATGCCAACAATGACACCCCGAGCATCGCTCTTCCAATACGGAGCGAACAGGCCGGAGAAAGCCGGGACGAAGTAAATGCCGCCGTTATCTTCGACGGTCTTGGCCAGCGCTTCGATGTCAGACGATTTCTCGATCAGGCCCAGGTTGTCGCGCAGCCATTGAACCAACGCACCAGTGATGGCAATGGAACCTTCGAGGCAGTACACAGCGGGCTGGTCACCAATCTTGTAGCCAAGCGTGGTCAGCAGGCCATTCTTGGACTGCACGGGTTTGGTGCCAGTGTTAAGCAGCATGAAGCAGCCGGTGCCGTAGGTATTCTTGGCTTCGCCTACGCTGAGACAGGTCTGACCGAAGAGCGCAGCCTGTTGATCGCCCAAGATGCCTGCCACCGGAATGCCTTCCAGTGCGCCGACAGCATTCCCATACACGGCCGAGGAGGGCTTGATGGCAGGAAGCATGGCACGCGGGATTCCCATGACCTCGAGCATATCCGCATCCCAATCCAGCGTTTCCAGGTTCATCAGCATAGTACGGGAAGCATTGGTCACATCGGTAACATGCACACCGCCATTAGGTCCGCCCGTCAGATTCCAGGCAACCCACGCGTCGATGTTGCCAAAGAGCACTTCGCCTTTTTCAGCTTTGGCGCGCACACCGTCCACATTGTCCAGGATCCACTTGATCTTGGGACCGGAGAAGTATGTTGCCAGAGGCAGACCCACCTTAGAGCGGAAGCGATCCTGCCCACCATTTTTAGCAAGTTCGTTGCAAATGGTGTCTGTGCGGGTATCCTGCCAGACGATGGCATTGTAGACCGGCTTGCCCGTGGCTTTTTCCCAAACCACAGCCGTTTCGCGCTGATTGGTGATGCCCACTGCGGCGATATCCTGTGCGGAAACCCCGCTCTTCTCGAGTCCGCCTTTGATCACCTCCTGAGTGCGTTCCCAGATCTCAAGGGGATCGTGCTCCACCCAACCCGGCTTGGGATAAATCTGCTCGTGTTCTTTTTGATCAATTCCAACAACTTTACCTTCGTGATCGAAGATCATGAAGCGGGTACTCGTGGTACCCTGATCTACTGCGGCTGAATATTTAGCCATTTTCAATCTCCTTCTAGAATACACTTTCTGTTTTGGTAGTAAATTTATCCACACCCACCATTATGCTTCCGATTTTTCCGGCAAGAAGGGTGAAATGAACATATCGTAGATGAAAGGCGCAACGATACCACCAATGCTCGTCATAATTACCGGCGGCAACAACCAGTAGATGCCGGCAAAGAGATCCTTGGTACCCACCAATACGCCAAAGATACGCGGTCCGAGATCGCGGGCCGGGTTGATGGCATAACCGCTGGGGCCACCCAGGGAAAGGCCGATGGCAAGCACGAGCATGCCAATCATGAACGGTCCCGTGTTTGCACCCGGCGCCATGTTCTTGTTATCGGTAAGTGCCAAAACACCCCAAATCAGCATCATGGTGCCGATAAACTCGGAAAGACAGGCATTGAGCAAGCTATAATTCCCGATAGCCGCTGCACCAGCTCCCCCCCAGAAGGCACTACCAAACACCGAGCCAGGACCCGTGCACCAAACATTGGGCATGCCTGCCCCTTTCAAGCCATCCAGGTAGACCAGGTACACACCCAGGGCGCCAACAAAAGCGCCAGCCATTTGGGCCAGAATGTAAGGAACGACCTTGCCCCACGGGAAATCGCGTTTAACCGCCACAGCTAGGGTAACTGCGGGGTTGATGTGGGCGCCAGAGACACCGCCAGCAATATAGACAGCCATCACCACTGCGAAACCCCAGCCAAAAGCAATGGTATTCCAGTTGTACGCCGGGGCAGCCAGTCTTGGTGCCAGACCGACCTCTGCAACTACACCATCGCCGAGCAAAATGAGGATGAAGGTCCCGAAGAACTCAGCCATTAATTCGCCAAATAAACCTTTTTGTTTCATTTTTTTCTCCTTGATATGAAATTTGGATTTTTTGATCTCGGCGTAACAAATCGGTCAATATTTGTTCTCCTGGATGCCTCCTTTCTGAACATGCGAGACCTCACCACGACAACTTTAGGAAAAGTCCATAGAGAAGATCCTCCAAGGAAAGGATGAACGGAATCGCATGCTCCGCCTGGAAAGTCAAACCAAGCTGCAACCCTGACCAATCCATCGAATTGAATTGCGCTACAAACGGTATAAATTATTATTGCACAACAATGAGGCAAAAAAAATCAGGGAGCTAACCCAATTTAATAGGGATTTTCGTTGTTAACTGGGACGTATGGAGTAGTGATATACTCCAATGGAGTATATATAATAGGCGAACGGAATATCAGGCCAATTTCTGATGCGAATCACAAGAAAAACCCTGTAAAATTTAGCCATAAGAAGCCTTTGTACAGCCTTTGCAGAATTTTATTCGGTTCAGGCTTGCTATCTTGAGTAACTTATGACGTTAGAATGGACTTTTAACCTGTTTTACGGCTCTTTGCCACCCATGGTATAGTTCTTCGCGACGCTCCTCAGAAATCCGCGGCTCGAAATAACGATCCCTTTTCCAACAGGCAACGACTTCATCAACCGAACTCCAATAACCTACAGCCAGCCCCGCCAGGTAAGCCGCACCAAGGGCTGCTGTATTGGTGAACGTCGGTCGTTCCACCGGAATGCCTAGTATATCCGCCTGGAATTGAAGCAGAAAATCACTTCTGGCAATATTGCCATCTGCGCGCAAGACCTGAGGCCGGAGGCCAGGTTCAATTACTCGTTTCTTAAACAACTCGACAAAATCACGCGTCTGGTACGCCAAAGCCTCCAGGGCGGCCCGTACAACATGATTCTTGGTAACACCACGAGTAACACCGAGAATGGCACCACGAGTATAGGAGCCTGTGCCCGTGCGAACCAAATCCGATCCGGCAAAAGGCGGCACAAAGTATACGCCCTGTGTATCGGTTACTTGACTGGCCAGTCCTTCGGCCTCACCAACGTCGTGGAGGATACCCAACCCGTCCTGTAGCCAAAGAATAAGATCCCCAGATACATCTGCCTTGCCCTCCATTCCATAGACAACGGTTTCGTCAATCGTCCATAATACAGGTGAAAAGAGACCGCTTGCGGGTGGAAGGTATCGATTATCGGTATTGAATAGCACAAAAGAACCGGTACTATAAGTATTTTTGGCCATACCCGCCTCCACACAGGCCTGGCCAAAAACCGCGATTTGTTGGTCTCCACCTGCGCACCCAATTGGCACCTTGACATCGAAGAACGCCTCGGGGTCGGTATAAGTATAAAATTCACTTGAGCGGCGTAATTCAGGTAGGATCTCCCGTGGAATCCCCAGTTCATTCAGCATCGCATCATCATAGGTTAAGGAACGGGCATTGAGCAGGAGGGTAAGGGACGCATTGGAATGGTCGGTCAAATGGGCTGCACCGCCCGAGAGTTTCCAAATCAGCCAACTATCGATCGTGCCACACAACAATTCACCGCGAGCAATTCCTTTTTGAATAGCCTGGTCATTTTCCATGAGCCAACGGATTTTGGTGGCGGTCGCATCTGGCACGATCACCATACCGGTTTTCGTTTCAATATTAACTTTATCTTTGGCAATCAATTGCTCACAGAGAGGCCGAGTGCGTTGATCTTGCCACACAATAGCCCGGCCCACGGGTTCGCCAGTTTTTTTATTCCAAAACACCGTAGTGTCGCGCTGATTAGCCACGCCGATGGCATCAATCTGCTCTGGTGCTATCCGGCCGTTTCTTAGGGCCTCAGCGACCACTTTCAAACTAACTCTCCAGATTTCGTCCGCATCGTGTTCCACCCATCCCAACTGTGGAAAATACTGGGTGATCTCGGCAAACGCAGAAGCTATAACATTGGCTTTGTGATCAAGAATCACCGCCCATGTACCGACTGTTCTCTGATGTATGCTCAGAACGTAAGTTGTCATTTAGAGATCTCTATCCATGGTGGGTTATTGATGGAGGAGGTGGGGTTTCCAATATCTGGTGCCGCAAGCTTGCCGCTATAAGTCTTTTGAATGAACCAATTTCCCGACAACCAGCCCAAGTTCAAGGCTGACACGCACGAAGCTGGCTAAATTATCTACTTCGAGCTTGCGCATGGCATCGCGGCGCTGTTTCTCCACAGTTTTGATACTGGTGCGCAGGTTTTCAGCAATTTCACGCGTTGTTTTTCCCTCGACAATATATTTCGCTACTTCGCGTTCGCGTGGGGAGAGGCGGTCGAGCAGGTTCTTTGGACCCTCGGCAAAAAAGTTATTGGCGATAACCCCGGAGATACCCGAACTTAAAAACAAACTCCCATTATTAGCTGCTCTCACTGCTGCAATTAATTCGTCAGCCACCGATTGCTTAACTACATATCCCAGCGCCCCATCTCGCAATGCCTGACGGATCATGGTAGGGTCGGCATGCATCGAAAGGATCACGACCTGAGGCTTGGGATTCATACGCCCAATTTCAGCCAATGTTTCAAATCCATCGACTTGTGGCATTGTAATATCGAGAATCATGACATCGGGGTGCAACGATTTGGTCAATGCAATGGCTTGGTTCCCATCATCGGCTTCTCCCACTACATACAAATCGCTGACGCTTTCTAGTAGTTTTACAATCCCTTGTCGAACGAGGTGATGATCCTCTGCAACCACAATGCGTATCATAAATTTGCCTTATTACTACTCGATACCAGTTCCGGATGGTAATTGAACCAATTTTCCAGAATCGTCCAATAAATAAGTATTAAACCGTAGAAGGCATAACGATGGGTAATGATCCGTAAAGCCGAGTTCCTTTACCATGGGCAGATTCGATGTCGAAGTTACCACCTAGAGTCAAGAAGCGATCTCGCAAACCCTGCAAGCCAATTCCATAGCTTGATCTCTGGTTTGGGTCGAATCCTTGGCCATCATCTTCCAATGAGATGCTAACCTCGCCTTCCAAATATTCCAGATTGACCCAAACCGATGTGGCTTTGGCATGTTTGATTGCGTTGTTCATGCCTTCTTGGAGCAACCGATAAAGAGCGGTCGCCTGTGCATCGGGGATCAACGGTAGTTGATCTTGACAACTGAAAACAATTCGCAGGTCGGTAGATAAAGTGATTGAAGAACAGAACGATTCGAGTGTCTCAGCGAGAGAAGCGTTTTCGAACCTGGGTGGGCGAAGCTCATACAATACTTGGCGAATATGGCGCATTGTGTCTTCAACAATGTGAATAGTATCCTTGATCTGTTCCCCTATATCCTCTCGATCGGGAATCAACTGACTATGAATTGTTTTGAGATTTAAAATGAGAGCTGTCATGCTTTGACCGATGTCATCGTGTAAATCCTGGGCAATCCGACGGCGTTCATCTTCCTGGTTGGTGACCAGTTGCAAACTCACTAGTTTGAGTTGCTCCTCAGCTCGAATTTGCCTCGTGACATCACGCATATAAGTAACAGCTTCCTCGGCCTTGCCACTAGGCCCTTCAATGGGACAAATCAGTACATCCATCCAATGTTCGTCAGAACGATCAGTGAAGCGAACAGGAAGCCCTGAGCTTGTCGCTTTATTTAACATGGTCTTTCGATGTGCTGCCTGCGAGGGTGGATACAAATCCCAAATGCTAGTACCCGATATTTCATCCGCAGATTTGTCATGGTATAAGGCACCCTCTTTATTGACGTAAAGTATCGTTCCGTCAAGGTCAAAAAGCTCAACGGCATCAGGGCAAGCTTCTAAAAGCTCGCGAAGTAACTCCTGCTCAATAGCTTTAATCATCCGTACGCGATTCACCGAGGCCTCTTGATAGATCGCCTTTGTAAAGCAGGCTAGGGGTTGATGTTGTAACAGTCTCTCCCTGTATGAACGCGCTTCACAGCATGTGCATGCCCAGCTTCCAAATCGAAAATAGAATAGCTAAGGTGGACCAAGCCCGAATTTGTTCGCTTTTATTAACGATTGAGATGTCGTCCCAAATAAACTGAACGACACCATGACATAAGTGATGGGTGTTGAGAGAGGCGATCTCCTGTCAGATGGTGCTATCGAAGACACCTGAACAAGAAGCCTGCCTATAATAATTATTGCCTTGAAACTAACATTTGTCAAGTGCACATGGCGGTGCGAGGAAAAAGATAGCCCAAGGATGTCTTATTTCAACATCGTCAATCAACCAAATCTGTGCCACCTTTTCTCTACAGCCGTAATACATTTATATACCCTAAAATTGACTAGAAAATGCAATTCTTGGCATCACCAAGCGATCTTTCACATGCTCTATGTTCTGGGAATTATCCTTGCTATTCTCTTCTTTGCAAAGCCTGTTCCATAAGGTTAATGGCAGGTAGGGCTAGAATGGGAGTTTCTCTTAAAAGGGAGATATCTGTCGGGGAAAAATGGAACGCAAAGCCAGCACTATCGCTAAGAGAAAAAACATGGCGATAGTTCCTCCAAAGGCGAATAAGACCGGTTCGAAGGCTGGAGATTGGAGCAAAAGCCACTGGTATTCCAAATAAAGTATAAATCTTTGAGGCAAAGATATGATGGCGACAAACCCAAGCACTGGAATGAAAGAAAAGAAAATGCCCAGGGCAAAGTCCATCCAGGTCAGTCGGAATTTCAGTTCACCCTTTTGATGAATTCGCACATAGGACTGCCGGGGTGCGATCTTTTCCATTACGCCGGTAGAAAATCCGGCCGGGACTTTTGCAAGAGGCCAGTTATGCAGGGCATCTTCGAGTTGTTCTTCGTTCATATGGATTTCTCCTCGTAGACGGTCAAGCTCTCACGCAAGCGTTCCTTGGCGCGAAAGAGACCGGTTTTGACAGTTCCCAAGGGCAGGTCGAGCAAGTTAGCAATTTCTTCGTAGGTTAGCTCATGTTGGTAACGCAAGCTGATCAGAAGGCGATACTGCTCGGGCAGGCGTTCCACTTCACGATGGACCATAGCGTGAAGTTCGCGCCGCTCGACTTTGGCAACGACAGTTTCCGGCGAGGGTAGTTCAGGGAATTCGTCACGGGTAAGCGCCTCAAGGTCCTTGCGCAGGCGCGGGGAGCGGTTGATGCACAGGTTGACGACAATCCGGTAGAGCCAGGTGCGGAAGCGGGACTCCCCGCGGAATTCGGGCAAGCCAGTCCAGGCACGCACGAAGGCATCTTGTGCGGCGTCTGCGGCATCTTCGTGGTTGCCAAGGCTGCGCAGGGCCAGGTTGTAGACGAAGCGTTCGTGCAAGCCCACCAGGGCTGCGTACGCTTCGGTATCACCCCGTTGAGCCTGTCGGACGAGTTCAGCTTCGTTCATTTGCGCGCAATTATCCTTCATCAGTTAGACAGGGGAGAGCGTAAAAATGTTTCATTTTCGTTGACATCTTGTTCGGGTTTGACGAATCGAGCGAAAAAACCGAATTTCCTGAAACTTTTTTGGATCAGACCTGTCAAACTTTTTAGAAACAAATTGTTGGAGGCAAAGCAAGTATGAGAAATAAACGGATCATCGTAGGTATCTTGATTGTAGCTCTGCTTTTGCTGTGCGGGGCAAGCCTGTTCGCCGTCTGGCAAGGCCTTCGTATGGTGCAAGCGGGCGGATTCAGTTTGCGCGTTCAGAACAACCAGGTCAAGGCCGAGGATGTGGAGGAAAAAACGCTCCAAGTCAACGGCCCGGTCAACCTGACGTTGAACAACGATTTTGGCGATGTCAGTGTGACCAGCGGGGCTGACGGGCAGGTTCATATCAAGGCCGAGAAGACCGGCTGGGGTCCGAATGAGGCGCAGGCGCAGAAAGCGTTGGAAAGCCTGGAAATAACGATAGACCAAAATGGGAATAATCTCCAAGTATCGGCCCATCTGCCCGAGCCGGACAACGTGCTCACGATCGGGCCGATCGGCGGTGGCGTGAAGTTCACTATCACCGTCCCCAAGGAAGCAGCCTCCCTGAACAACGACCTGGCGCAGCCCGAAACAAAAGGGAAAATCGATCTACACACCGATTTTGGGGATATAAACGTTTCGGACGTGTCCGGAGCTGTTACCGTAAAAACAAATAACGGCAACGTTACAGTGGGGAACATCGTCAGCAATGGGGATGTAAGCCTGACTTCCGACTTCGGAGACATCACTGCGCAGGGAATCAGTGGTACCGACCTGACTGTCAATTCGAAGAACGGGGCGCTCGATTTGCAGGGCCTGACCGCCAGTGGGTCGCTGAAAGCCACCAGTGACTTTGGCAGCATTTCCCTGACCAATGGCCAGGCCTCCAATGTAAACATCCAGTCGACCAATGGAAAGGTAACACTGGAAAATCTAAATGTGGACGGCAAGGTTATGGTTCACAATGATTTTGGCGACCAGACGCTCACCTCAGTTGATGCCAGTGTTTACGATCTTAAAACCAAGAACGGTAAAATCAAGCTGGATCAGGCGCGAGGTACCATTACAGCCCAATCCGATTTCGGTGATGTGGAAGTGCTGAATGTCGAAAACGGAACGCTCGATCTCTCTTCGACCAACGGCGCTGTCACCTTCTCCGGGTCACTGGCTACAGGACCGCATAAGCTCTCCAGCGACTTTGGTAATATCACGTTGACCCTCCCCGCTGAGACCGCACTGAATGTGGACCTGCAAACCGATTTTGGCAAGATCAGCTCGGATTTCGAGGTCACGGTCAGCGGCACGCTGGAAAGTAACCACTGGGTTGGCAAGTTCAACGGCGGTGGAGAAGAATTGAACGTCAAAACCAAAAACGGCAATATTACGATCAACTCGAAATAAAAGGAGAACCACATGAACGATATTATTCCATGCATTGGTGGGCTGGGTTTTGTTGCCCTGATCTTCGGATTTATCCTTTCGATGCGCTTCCTGGCCTACAGGGAAACCATGGAACTGGCTGAAAAAGGATTGGTCAAGCCGCAACGGAATGGAAATGGCAAGAGCACGTTGATCTGGGGCATCATCATCACGGCGGTTGGCCTGGCGCTTATTCTGGGTCTGTGGCCGCTCGGTTTTGGGTTTGGCGGCAGCAATTATCCGCTCGGTTTTGGCCCTTGGATGCTACTCGGTCTGGTTCCGACTTTTTTCGGCGTGGCACTCATTCTCATTTACGTATTGACGCGTGAAGAGAAAGAGGAAATACACGATGAGACAGAAAAGATGGATGATGCGAAATGAGTTGATGAGAGATTACTTCTGATTGGGGCATGTTTCAAATGAGTTGAAAAAACGTCCCGTAGGTCAGATTGGGTCAAGTTGACCCACTTTAAAAACCTGCGGGACGGTTGCTCCAAATTGAATAAGCCTACGCCAGCAGTGACGAATGCAAATATAGCAAACAGGGGGATGAGCCAATCAAGTATAGGGCGGTCCTTCATTGAGTTCTCCTATGGAATCATTTATTACTATCGTATACTCGTAAAAGAAAAGCTCTCCCGTCAATAGAAGAGTCTTTTCCCTAAACAAATAGATAGGTTGCCTGTGATCCTCGCAACAGTCAAGGCGTTTGTATCCTCTCTAAATTCGTTCCAAAAATATTACAAGTATCCCATTGTCCTTCTGAAAAAGATAACATTTATCATATTTACAGGCGCTTTGTAATGTTCTATGATGTAATGAAATAAGTGAACCTGTTTAGGAAAATATCACTGGATTTGGACTCCAGATTATTTATGCACTTTTCCCATACAATATCCACAGGCAATCTAGTCTGCCCGTGTGGTTGGAGCAGATAAATATGAGACGCAAAATCTTCAGGTATCCACTTGTGATCGCGCTTTTGATTTTCGAATTGGATGCTTGCCGTCCGATGACATCATCTACTCCTGCGCTGACTCCTATCACAGTACAACTCTCGTGGGCACATCAAGCTGAGTTTGCCGGCCTTTACGCGGCAGAACAACAGGGCTTTTTTGCAGACGAGGGGCTTCAGGTTTCTTTCGTGGAAGGTGGGCCAGAAGTGGACTTTATTTCACCAGTTGTGAACGGCACGGCGCAGTTTGGAGTCGCGCAACCAGCCGATTTGATATTAGCCCGCGCGGATGGCAAACCGTTACGGAGCATTGCCGTCATCTATCGCCGCAGCCCGATTGTATTTTTTGCCCTGGCCGATACCGGCATCGCGCGCCCACAGGATTTCGTCGGCAAAAAGATTCGGAGCGCCTTAACAGTTGATTTAACGCTACAGGCAATGATGACACGAGTCGGCATAAGCCCAGACCAATACGAAATCGAGTACTTGCCCTCGGACATATCACTCTTTGCATCAGGCGATGTGCCTGTGTGGAGCGGATTTATCAACGTCTTCGTGCTGGAAGTCCAACAGGCCGGCTACAAACTCAATATTATCTATCCCGACGACTACGGGATTCATTTCTACGGCGATGTTTTGATTACAACGGATGATCTGATCTCGATGAATCCCGACCTGGTACAGCGATTCACACGGGCGGCGCTCAAAGGCTGGACTTATGCGGTGGAAAACCCCACGAGCATCGGGAACTACGTCCAGAAATACAATCCGGAGGCTGACCCGGCGCTGGAAAATGACAAGATGGCGGCCAGCATTCCGCTCGTCAACACAGGTGAAGACTTCATCGGCTGGATGAAACCGGAAGTCTGGGCCGGGATGGAACAGACATTGCAAGAACAGGGTGTATTGACAAACAAGCTGGATGTCACGCAGGTATATACCATGCAATTCGTCAACGAGATATACGGAAAATGAAACTCACCCCCAGGTTTGCCCTGGTCTTCGTGTTATACGCGGTGGCCTTGCTGGTCGGTGTGGCATGGCTATCCTATACCAGTGGCAAGGAGTCTCTGCGTTCGGCAACTGTCTCGGAATTACAGTCGACAGCGATAGAAAAGCAGTCCGCTCTGAATGAATGGGTCGCAGAGAAACGGACAGACATCACAATACTGGCGGCTTCCCCGGCGGTCATTAAAGAAGCCCTGATTCTGACCGCAGCTTCCCCGAGATCGCCTGAAGCACGGGCGGCACACGATCGCTTTATAACGGAAGTTCAACCACAAATCCAGGGAGGTGAATTCCTGGTCATTATGCTGTTGGATCCTTCCAGCGGACAGGTGATCGCAGCCACCGACCCGGGCGAAGAAGGCAAATTCAAGGAAGATCGTCTCTTCTTTTTAAATGGCAAAGAAGATCCTTACGTTCAAAATGTGTACTACTCGATCTCCACGCAAGGCCCGGCTATGACGGCCGCTGCCCCGCTGCGTTCAGCGGATGGCAAGTTATTGGGCGTACTGGCTGGCAGGTTGAACCTGGATGAGATGAATTCCATCATAAAACGTCATCCCAACTCTTGGCAGACCGAAGAAGCATTTTTGGTGAATACTTCCCACCTTTTTGTAACCCAGCCACGTCTGAGTTCCAATCCGGCAGTGCTGCAACACGGCATTCACACCGAAGCTGTCAACCGCTGTCTCGCAGGAACCAGCGGAACGCTGTATGACCTCGACTATCGCAATAAGCCTGCGCTGATTGTATATCGTTGGTTACCAGAGCAAAATCTTTGCTTGATCGTAAAGATCGATCAGGCAGAAGCCCTCTCTCCTGCGTACGCCTTCGGCAGCAAAGTCGCTGCTATCAGTGCGATGGCGTTGCTTGGCGCCATCATACTTGCGGTCTTATTCTCGCGTGGGATTACCGGACCTATCCGGGCATTACAATCCGAGGTAATTCGCTTTGGACAAGGTGAGCTGGATATACGCCTGCCCGAGAAGTCCCGGGATGAGATCGGTGATCTGGCACGCGAATTCAATAAGATGGCGGCGGCTTTGATCGAGAAAGACGCCCGGTTGCAAGAATACGCCACTGACCTGGAACTCAAAATCCGGGAACGGACGGTGGCAATCAAGCAAAGAGAAGAACGTTATCGATCATATATTGAAGTAACCGGACAGATAGGCTGGACCACAAATCCGCAAGGAGAGGTTGAAGAAGACATACCCTCCTGGAGAAAATACACCGGTCAGAGCGAAGAGGAGGTCAAAGGCTGGGGCTGGTTGCAAGCACTGCACCCGGATGACCGGGAACACGCCACTCAGGTTTGGAGTGATTCCGTTGCTACACAGAATAATTATGAGGTGGAGTACCGATTACGCCGGTATGACGGTGCCTACCTATACTTCCTCACCCGCGGTGTGCCTGTCTATAAAGACAATAGAGAGATTCAAGAATGGGTCGGTACCTGCATCGACATTACCGGGCGCAAGCGGGTCGAGCAGGAAATTGCTAATCTTTCCAAATTCCCGACCGAGAATCCCAATCCAGTTCTGCGTGTGAAAAATGATGGGCAGATCATTTACGCAAACAAAGCCAGCCAAGAATTGCTCGAATTGTGGGGCTGTGAAGTCAACGATTATCTCCCGGTAGATATGAAAAACCTGGTTTCCGAGTTGGTAGAAAGCGGGTCAAACAAGAGCGTAGACATCCCCTGCAACGATAAAGTCTACTCGACCATATTTGTTCCGATCATGGAGGCCGGCTATGTTAATCTGTACGGCACTGACATCACGGAACGCAAGAAGGCAGAAGATGCTCTGCGCGAGTCAGAAGGGAAGTTGCGTGTTGCGATTAAGAATTCGAATTTTGTTCTTGCGCAATTCGACTGGGAGTTACGATATAAGTGGATCTACAACCCTCATCCGGACTTCGACCCGTCTCAAGTCATAGGCAAGCGCGATGATGAGTTGGATATCTCTGAAGGCTCAAAACTATTGGTCGCGCTCAAGCAACGGGTTATCGAGAGCGGCGAGGGAGTGCATGAAGAGATCAGTTTTCAACGCAGTGACGGAACTCACATCTATGACTTCACAATTGAACCAATTCTCGATACTGATGGATTGGTTATTGGAGCTACCAGCGCCGCCTTCGACATCACTGAGCGAGTGCGGGCGGAGGAAACGTTACACGAGAGTGAAGAACGCTATCGTTCATTGTTCGAGAATATGCTAAATGGTTTTGCATATTGTCAGATGCTCTTCGACGATGAACGCCCACAGGACTTTATCTACCTCAGCGTAAACAATGCCTTCGAGAGCCTAACCGGGCTAAAGAATGTCGTAGGCAAGAAAGTTAGTGAGGTCATCCCGGGCATCCTCGAAGCCGACCCCGGGTTGATCGAAACCTATGGCCGTGTGGCAGTCACAGGCAAGCCAGAAATCTTCGAGACCTACTTGGAAGCCCTGAAAATGTGGTTCTCGATCTCGGTCTACAGCCCTCAAAAAGGATATTTCGTCGCCATCTTCGATGTCATCACCGAACGCAAAAGGGCAGAAGAAGCCCTACGCCAATCACAAGAAAACTTTGCCAAAGCCTTCAATTCCAACCCGACTGCATTAGCGGTTACCCGTCTTGCGGATGGAAAATTTTTAAACCTGAACGAAGCTTATACACGAAGCATAGGGTACAAGCCTGCCGAAATTCTTGGCCGTACGGCCGTTGATATGAATTTTTACGTTAACTCGGATGAGCAGGATTACCTCGTCCGACAACTACGCGAACAGGGAAGGGTACAGAATTACGAGTTATCGGTCCACAACAAAAAAGGGGAAGTGCGCGACCTGCTTGTGTCCATGGAACCGATCCTTTATAGCAATGAGAAATGTATTCTTTCAACATTTCTTGATATCACCGAACGCAAACAGACGGAGGAAGCGCTTCTTGCCAGTGAAGCACGCTACCGCAACACGCTGGATGCCATGCTCGAAGGCTGCCAGATCATCGGGTTCGATTGGCGCTATCTATATCTTAATGATGTTGCCGACAAACATAATCGTCGCTCCAAAGAAGAACTGTTGGGCAGGAAATATATGGATATGTGGCCCGGCATCGAATTTACCCATGTTTTTAGTGTTATACGTCGGTGCATGCAAGAACGCACCTCGCAATTCATGGAAAATGAATTCATGTTTCCGGATGGCAGCCAGGGTTGGTTCGAATTGAGGATCTATCCCGTGCCAGAAGGGATCGTTATTCTTTCGATAGACATCACCGAGCGCAAGCACGCGGAGGAGGAGTTGCATCGGACTATGGATGACTTGAGACGCTCCAATGCCGAACTAGAGCAATTTGCCTACGTGGCCTCCCACGATTTGCAAGAACCCCTGCGTGGCATCGCAGGGCTGGCCCAATTGTTACAGCATCGATATCAGGGGCAGCTCGATAGCCGGGCGGATGAGTACATTGGTCACATCGTCGACGGGACGCAACGCATGCAGACGCTGATCAACGACTTGCTAGCCTACTCCCGCATCGGGCGGCGCGGCGAAACCATTCAGCCAACCGAAGCGGAAACCGCTTTGAAGACATCTCTGGAAAACTTGAGCATGGCTATCCAGGAGTATGGAGCCAGCATCACGAACGAGAGTCTGCCAACGGTCAGAGCAGACTCGATACAATTGACCCAGTTGTTCCAGAATCTGATCGGGAACGCCCTAAAGTTCAAGTCTGAAAGCCCGCCACAGATCCACGTCGGAGTGGCCGACGCGGGAGCTTTCTGGCAATTCTCGGTGCAAGACAATGGGATCGGTATCGAGCCCCAGTATTTCGAACGCATCTTCCAGGTCTTCCAGCGCTTGCATACCCGCCGGGAATACAGTGGTACCGGCATCGGGTTGGCAATCTGCAAGAAAATCATCGAACGACACGGCGGACGCATCTGGGTCGAATCAGAAATGGGGCGAGGCTCAACGTTTTACTTCACTCTGCCAAAAGAGTGAATCATTCAAACGTCCCGAAATTTCTCTCAAAAAAATTGTCAGGTCAAACCTTCGGGACAGTGCACAATAAAAGGATAATGCTCTATGGTTACAAAATCATTTCCCAAGCACATCGAAATCCTCTTGATCGAGGACAGCCCCGCAGACATACTATTGACCCGTGAAGCCTTTGAAGAGAGCAGGATCTTCAACACAATCCACGTTGTGGAAGACGGTGTTCAGGCCATGGATTTCCTCAACAAACAAGGTGACTACGCCTCGGCTCCACGCCCCGACCTGATCCTGCTCGACCTGAACCTGCCACGCAAAAACGGCCGCGAGGTGCTGGCTGAGATCAAAGCCGATCCTGACCTGAGAAAGATTCCCATCGTAGTATTGACCACCTCCAACGCAGAGGAGGATATCCTTAAAGCGTATGACCTCAACGCGAATTGTTACGTGGTCAAACCTGTAGGGTTTGATAATTTCATGCGAGCAGTGCAATCCATCCGCCATTTCTGGTTCAGTGTTGTGACTTTACCGCCGGAGTGATCCATTGGCCAGGCCCCTTATCCAGGTTTTACTGATCGAGGACAATCCGACCGACGCATTGTTGTTGCGCGAAGCGGTCGGGGAAGATGCGTTAGCTTCCTTCAAATTTACGATTGCGGAGAATTTGAAGTCCGGGCTGGAATTTCTGAGTCAAGACCATTTCGATGTAGTCCTGCTTGACCTGGGCCTGCCAGACAGCCAGGGATTGAAATCCTTCGAATTGGTTAATAGCGCATACCCGGAGAAGCCTGTGGTGGTGTTATCAGGTACAGCGGATCAAGCCCTTGCCCTGGAGGCAGTTCAATCGGGTGCACAGGACTATCTCGTCAAAGGACCAACGGGCTGGGAAATTGCATCGCGCTCCATGCGCTATGCAATCGAACGCAAGCGCATGGAAAAACGTCTGCACCATATGGCGACTCATGACGCCCTGACAGGTCTGCCCAATCGGACTTTGTTCCATGATAGACTCACTCACGCAATCGAGCTATCCCGGCGCTTGAGCTCCGGGAAAACTGAGAAGTGGGAATTGGCGATAATGCTGCTCGACCTCGACAATTTTAAAACCGCCAATGATACCTACGGCCACCTTCAGGGCGACATTCTTTTGCAAGTTGTCACAGAACAGTTAAGGAATTGCGTGCGCGAATCGGATACCGTGGCACGCATGGGAGGAGACGAGTTTACGTTGATCTTTGAAAACGTGAGTGGCATGGATGATGCCGTGGGATTGGCAAGAAAAGTTTTGGCCACGTTTGACCGGCCTGTTCAATTCGGCGACCATGAACTGGAAGTCACCGCCAGCATCGGCATCAGCCTGTTTCCACGGGATGGACAGGATGCAGAGACTCTGCTATCGCATGCAGATATCGCCATGTACCGGGCAAAACGGTACCGGAATACATTCAGGTTTTACGATGATTCGGTTTCTTCGAACGATTAGGGTGGAATCAACAAGATAATCCAATTGTCTGCAAGAAGCCAGTCATTGGAGAAGTAGAATGACGAAACCTACCATTCAAATCTTAATGGTCGAAGATAGCAAGACGGATGCCCTGCTGTTGGAAGAAATACTCGGCCGAGATGGGCTGAATTCATTCGAGTTCACGCCCTCCGAGCGTCTCAAATCCGGATTGGAAATGCTGCATAAGCAAAAGTTCGATCTGGTCCTACTCGATTTGGGTCTGCCCGACAGCCAGGGACTCGAAACCTTTGAAAAGCTACACAGCGAATTTCCTGATATGCCCGTAGTGGTGCTCTCCGGCTTAGTGGACGAAAGGCTTGCCCTTGAAGCGGTCCAGGCGGGTGCGCAAGATTATCTCGTTAAAAGGGCCCTCGAACTGGGAGATTGCGCCGCGCGCCATCCGCTATGCCATCGAGCGCCAGCAATCGCAAGCTGCTCTGCGCGAGAGTGAAGAACGGTACCGCTTGTTGTTTGAGAAGGCCCCGGTGGGCATTCTTTCGGTTACTATACAGGGACAGATCACCGAAATCAATACTGCCGCCCTGCAAATCCTGGGCTCCCCTTCGGCCGAGGCCACAAAAAACATTAACCTGCTCGCCTTCCCGCCTCTGATCGAGTTTGGCATTTCTACAGATTTTCAAAGTTGTATCGATTATGCCCAGCCAATCTCAGCCGAACATCCTTACACTACAAAATGGGGTAAATCTATTTTCGTCAAATACCAATTGACGCCTGTATTGAACACAGAAGGTCAAATCGTTTTGATTCAAGCGATTATCGAGGACATCACCGAGCGCAAACGAGCGGAAGAGGCCCTGAAGGAATCCGAAGAGAAATACCGTCTTCTGGTCGAGAATGCGACTATAGGCATCGTCATCGCCCAGGACCAGGCCCTCAAGTATATCAATCCCAGAGCCATGGAACTTGGTGGTTATTCCAGAGAAGAACTGCTCTCGCTCGATTTTGCGGAGCGCATCCATCCCGATGATCGTGACGAAACCATGGGCTATTACCTCAAGTTCTTACAAGGTGAAGAGACTCCCGCAAACCACATCTTTCGCATCACTGACAAAGCAGGCAGCACGAAGTGGCTCGACAGCAATGCCGTTCTAGTCAATTGGGAAGGCCGGCCGGCTTCCCTGAATTTCTTGATGGAAATCACGAAGCGCAAGCAAGCTGAAGAGACCCTGAACCAGCGTCTGGCCGAACTCGAAACACTTTATGAAATCGGGCTGATCCTTAGCCAAATAACAAACCCGGATAAAATCGCTCAAAAGCTGATCGCCTTGATAACCGAAAAATTGGAGTGGCACCATGTGACTATCCGCCGTTACCACGCGGAAGACGGATCGCTCGAATTGCTAGCCTTTAGCCATTCGGGTACGTCTTCCGCTAAAAAACGCAGCGTCATTAAAAAACGGTTCCAATCCATGATCTCAAAAGCCGGTGAGGGGTTAAGCGGATGGGTGGTGCAGCATGGGACGACTGTCCGCAGCGGGGAACTCTCCCAGGATTCGCGTTATCGAGAGGTAGAACCCGGCTTGCAATCCGGTCTTTACGTGCCAATGAAGATCGGGGACCAGATTATGGGCGTCATCAGTATTGAAAGTGAACTTCCGGATGCTTTCACAGAGGCTGATGAACGCCTGATCACCACGCTCGCCGCCCAGGCTGCAGTCACACTGGATAACATCCAGTTATTCGAAGACCTGCAAAAATCAAACGACAGAATCTTCCAGGCATATGACGATACCATCGAAGGCTGGTCCAACGCATTGGACCTGCGCGACAAGGAAACGGAAGGGCATACCCTACGAGTTACAACTTTGGCCGAGAAACTGGCGCGCGCAATGGGCATCCCAGACCCAGACATAATCCACATCCGCCGTGGGTCGCTTCTGCACGATATCGGCAAGATGGGTGTCCCGGACCGCATCCTGCTCAAGCCCGATAAGTTGACCGATGATGAATGGATAATCATGCGCGAACATCCGGTGTATGCCTATAACCTGCTTTCTCGAATTGAATTCTTGCGGCCTGCGCTCAGTATTCCACACCATCATCACGAGAAATGGGACGGCTCAGGTTACCCGGATGGCCTGAAAGGCGCACAAATACCACTCGCGGCTCGCATCTTTGCAGTTATCGATGTGTTCGATGCGCTGACCTCCGATCGGCCCTACCGCCCCGCCTGGTCAAAGGACAAGGCAATCGACTACATCCGTGAGCAATCTGGGGCACAATTCGATCCGAAAGTTGTGGAAGTGTTTATGAAATTGATCGAAACCATCATATCCATCTGATCAAGAAAAATACAGACCAACAAGACAAGCTTCACACCAGCTTACCTCTCCTGACCCGCAAAGCTTGCACTTACTACTTGAATTAAGTCATAAAAAAACTTCCCTTTTGGCGGGGAAGTTTTTCTATCTTCTGCCAGATATTGCCTCTTACGACAAGGAAAATGGCAAAGATATACCGCTGACCAGTTCATAACATCCCAGACCGCTGCCAGGCAGGCTGATTTGCAGGTCCCTTGGGAATTTCCGTGGTAGATACTCGGATTTTTGGGTACGAGAATGCGTACGCACTCTCGTACCCAAAAATCCGAACCTTTTCACGGCAGAACTTGGAGAACCGATTTGCATTGGCATCTCGATCTCTGTCCAAGCTTCGGTCTTCTGCGAATCATCAGATTTTTCTCCAGGAAGGCGCTTACCGGCTTGTCCATACTGGCTCTTCCAGAGCGTGCCACACTCCGTACCAACCGCAGAAACGGTAAATACCGGGCCCTACCCTTTCATAAAAATGTTATGAATACATTCTGGGAGACGCTTCGACTATAATCCGAACATGAAAAAATTGTTATCTCTGTTGATTTTCTCGATGCTTGCGGCGTGTGTACCATCAAAAGCAGTCTCTCCACTTTCCAACACATCGCCTTCCGGGGTGAAGGTCGCTGCATCTCAACGATACATAGTCCATCAGCATTTATCGCTGACCAATGAGGGCGATCGCAGCCCCGATAAACAAAACCTGTGGGTGGCGTTGATCCGCGATGTACCTCCGTATCAAAAAGTCATCTCACGGCATGTTTCGCCAAACAAATTTACGCTTGTTACGGATGAATATGGCAACCAGTATGTGGAATTCGATTTCTCAAACCATCCAGCCGGAACAACCATCACTGTAGAGATTGATTATGAAGTCGCTGTTAATGAGCTAGTTTACGACTTATCAGCTTGTGAAGGCGATTTGCCCATAGAATTTACTCAACCCGAACTCCATATCGAATCCGCCAACCCGCAGATCCGGTCGCTATCGGATAAATTGTCGAGAGGAAAGGCAACGGCGTGTGATCAAGTCCGCGCATTTTACGATTATGCTGGCGATGAA
The DNA here is from genome assembly GCA_963785535.1 of uncultured Chloroflexia bacterium. Classification (GTDB taxonomy): domain Bacteria; phylum Chloroflexota; class Anaerolineae; order Anaerolineales; family Villigracilaceae; genus JAABUE01. The sequence continues at coordinate 487,227 of CAWAVQ010000011.1, forward strand.
TTGATTTATACCTACAACCAAAACGATTGGGGGGCACAGGCAACCATGGGTGAAATGGGATCTGACTGTACAGAATATGCAGACCTGACGATCGCCCTGAGCCGAGCCGCGGAGATTCCGGCGCGATACTATGAGGGATTGTTATATCTAGAAAATAAAACCGATGATCTTGCCAAAACGGAACACGCATGGTTGGACGCTTATTTACCTGGCTCTGGCTGGGTAGCCTTGGATCCCACCCTGGGACGTGCATTAGCCGACCGGGACACTTATTTTGCTCACTATACTCCAAATCATATTATTGTCACGACAGGGCGTAATCCTTCCACCTTGAGGGGTGCTAGCTATTGGACACATCTCTACTGGCCGGGAGATAGCACGATAATCCGTGTACAAGATTCTGGATGGACAGTTACTCCCGCTCCCTGAAGTGAATATCGGATAACGCGCGCAATCGCTCGGCGGCTTGTTCAGCGGTCAGATCACGCTGGGCCTCCGCTAACATTTCGTATCCAACCATAAACTTCTTGACCGTCGCCGAGCGTAATAGTGGCGGGTAAAAATGCGCGTGTAACTGCCAGTGCCGATTATTGTGATCGTCGTATGGCGCTCCATGCCAACCCATAGAATAAGGGAAACTGGTTTCAAAAAGATTGTCATATTTCGTGAGCAAGACCTTTAAGATCGCAGCCAAGTCATCCTTTTCTTTGGCAGTGAGTTCTGGGAAGCGCAAGACATATCGTCTTGGCAGTAGGAGAGTTTCAAACGGCCAAATGGCCCAAAATGGGATAAGTGCCAGCCAGCTATCGTTCTTAGCAACAACACGTTCCCCTTGATGCTCTTCCAACTCAAGATAATCAATAAGCAAAGGTTGGCCTTTTTCATCAAAGTATCGTTTCTGATTCAGCTCTTCCTTTGAAGGCTCGTTGGGCAGGAAATCGCTGGCCCATACCTGTCCATGCGGATGAGGATTGGAGCAGCCCATAATCGCCCCTTTGTTCTCAAAAACCTGCACCCAGCGATATTTTTTTCCTAGCTCGATGAATTGTCCTTCCCACATATCCACCACAGTGCGAATATCTTGCAGCGGCATTTCGGGCAGGGTCAGGTCATGACGAGGCGAAAAACACATGACCCGGCATTCCCCACTGACCGGTTCTTCACGCAGCAGGGCCTGCTTCCCTTTTTCAAGCATTGTCCGGTCTGGAAGTAAAGCCGAAAAGTCATTGGGAAAGATAAAAGTCGACTCGTACTTGGGGTTGCGCACCCCACCTGCACGCTCGTTCCCCGGACAAAGATAACAGCCCGGGTCATACCTGGGTCGTTCGGCGAGTGGGAGCTTTTCGACTTGTCCCTTCCAGGGACGTTTTGTGCGCTGCGGGGAGACGAGCATCCACTCGCCGGTTAAGGGGTTGAAGCGTCTATGGGGTTGATCGTTCATGCTGCATCCATCAAAATGTCAGTACGCCAGCGCCGTTGGAGGCACGGACGGGATATATTTCCGGTTGAATTCCGGTTTCAAGCGAATATTTTTCATGCACATAGTCGGTAAATGAAGCGATTTTTTCATCCTCGACAAAGGCTACCATACAGCCCCCAAAACCCGCCCCGGCTCCGCGCGTCCCTAAAACACCGGGCGCGCCCATGATGGCATTGAACATGGCAATCATCTCGCTGGACACGATTTCGTAAAGGTCACGCGCGCCGGAGAAGGATTCAGCGGCGAGACGTCCAATTTCAGCCTGATCACCGGCGGCCAGGGCCTCGGCAATATCGAGCACCCGTTGATTCTCTTCGATGATGAATTTGCATCTTTTGTAAACAACAGGCTCGAGGTCCGTTTGATGCGCCTGGAGTTGCCCCAGCGAGACATCGCGCAGGGCACGGACTTCGGGATAGAACCCGGCCAGGACGCTGGCTCCCTGTTCGCATTGGGCGCGTCGTTCCGGGTATTCGGAGCCAGTCAGGGCGCGTTCGGCGCGCGTGTCACAAATCATGACCTGCACGCCGGGTGCAATCGGTTTGGTCTCGTGGGTAACCGACCGGCAATCTAGCAGCAAGATACTGTCCACGACCCCCATGGCCGATGAATATTGATCCAAAATACCGCAATTCATCCCGACAAACTCATTTTCGGCACGCTGACACAATTTGGCGATCGTGACCGGGTCAATGTGCAGATTGCTGATGGACGCGAACAACGTTGCAGTCGCGACTTCCAAAGCCGCGGATGAACTCAGCCCGCTGCCAAACGGGATTGTGCTGTGTACCAGACCATCAAACCCAAGCAAGGAGTAGTTCTCTTTTTGCAGGACATCGGCCACGCCGCGCACGTAATTGGTCCAGGGGTGCGCTTGATCGTGAGTGATATTGCTTAACCCAAATTGGCTGCATCCATCGACATTCAGAGAGCAAACATGCACTCCCCCATCATCTCTTGGTCGGGCAGCAATCCAGGTGTTGCGGTCGATGGCTTCTGTCAACACAAAACCTTCGTTATAGTCAGTGTGGCTGCCCATCAGGTCGACGCGCCCAGGAGCTTGGACATAAACGCTTGGGGAAGTACCAAATCGTTCGGAAAATTCTTTGTTCAGGAGTTTTTTTCGTTCTGCAATGTCCATCATCTTTTTAACCTTCTCGATCAGCCGACGGCATTATACAGGCAACGCTGGATAATGTGATCCTGATATTCGGGAGCCAATTCACAGAAATAACCGCTCAAAGTTAACCTTGAAAATTAAAAACCAAACTCTTCAGCATAGAGCGCCAAAGAGCATGGAAAGCGTCACACAGACAGACTCGCACGAAGCGGGAATATCACTCTCCGCGCTTGCGTAAATACGTGTGCATAATCACCGATAGCACAATGATTAAACCATAGATAAAATTGGTCCAGAACCCTGTCAGGCCGACAGCCACAGTCGCAGCTTCGATGGTGCCAATGATAAAGGCGCCGAGGAAGGTTCCCAGAATCGTACCTGTTCCGCCGAAGACGGACGTCCCCCCCAGGAAGACGGCAGCCAGGGTGCTCAACAAATAGCCATCTCCCAGGCTGGGCCAAAAATAGGCCACGTAGAAACTGGCGAGCACGCCGGAAAAGGCCGCGACCAGACCGATCAGCATAAAGGCCTGGATGCGGGTACGCCCGGTATTAACACCCATCAACTCGGCGCTTTTGATATTGTCGCCAATCAGGTAGATGTGTGCGCCAAATCTATGACGGTTTAGCAGCAACCAACCAAGGATCGTGATCACAACCAACCAAACCATCTGCATAGGTAAGAATCCACCGATCTTGCCGACCAGCAGCGGGTAAAAAAAGGTCTTTGTAATATAAGACAAAGTAAAATTCGCTCCTTGGGTAAGCACCAGCGCTGCGCCTCGCCATAAGAATTGAGTACCGATGGTGACGACGAGTGAAGGAATGCCGAATCTGACGATGATAAAGCCATTGAGCCAGCCAATTATGGTTCCAGTCAGCAGCGCAGCGACAATTGCCAGGAACACTTGTATGGTCGGATTACCGATGAAGGCTGTTGTATTGTACACAAAAGAAAATGCCACCATACCCATGGCCATAATAGATGGAAAGGAAAGATCAATTTCAGCGGCGACTATCACAATGGTCAAGGGAATAGCCATGATGGCAAAGAAGGGGATCGAGGACATAAAGGCAGAGTATATCTGCGGGGATAAAAAAGTATTCGGAGCTGAAATGATGAATATCAGCCACAAGGCCACAAAGACACCCAGAATTCCAAGTTGGGAGCTGTTCATACGAGCGAATCTGCGGAGGTTGAAGGGTACTTTATAGTGTTGGATAACTTCAGATGTGGTCCCGTCAGTTTTTGTATTCATAGTGTCCATCCATATTCTTTCGTTATTCGAGGCTGCCGGTTTCTGCTACCTGAACCATTTTTTCCATTAGTTCATTCAGGCCGATATGTTTTGTCACAAATTCACCGGCGACCGTACCGCGATCGATCACTACCACACGGTCGGCGACATTGTAGACATGAAGGATATTGTGGTCGATAAATATGGCGGATTTACCTGCTTGCTTAATACCTTTAACGAAGTTGACCAATTTGGCTGTCTCTTTGAGCGAGAGGCCCATGGTAGGCTCATCGAGAACAACTATCTCAGCGTTAAAGAAAAGGGCGCGGACGATGGCGACACCTTGTTTCTCACCACCCGAGTATGTGCCCACCCGGGAATCCGGGCTAACAGCGTGAGAGGTAAAACCCATGGACTGGGTCATCAATCGATGTGTTTCATCTTTCATCCGCTGAATATCAAGAAAACCCATGGAGTTACACAGTTCGCGTCCCAGGAAAATATTGCGCCACAGGGTTTGCAATTCAGCCAGCGCTCGTTCCTGATACACAGTTTCTACGCCTAATTCTCTAGCTTTTGGGACCGTAAGATTATCCACTTTCTGGCCATTGAAGTAAATCTCACCGGATGTGGGCTGATGATAACCAGTGATGATCTTGATCAGGGTGGATTTCCCGGCGCCATTATCCCCCAGCAGGCCAACAATCTCATTTTGGCCCAGCTTAAAGTTGATATTTTCAAGCGCTCGTACCTCTCCAAAGTATTTGGAAACGTTTCTAAGTTCGAGGCGATAATTTTCCATAAGAATATCTCCGTCGCATTGATGGATAGAGTTGATTAATACGAATTATATCCATAATAATAACATGTTGGTGACAGCCCCAGCCGTCGATCAAAGAGCAGTTAGCAACTGAGGTTGTTACTACTATTTACAGAGTACTGTGCAACTATCTGAACTAAAATTCTAGCTTTTGAGGTCAATTCATTGGATACAAGTTCGGATAAATATGCAAGAAGCAATAGAATGGCAAGGGCTAAATGGCAGGGACTACATTGGGAGCCATCTAGCCCTTGCATGTAATCTTGTTAACGATCCGTCAAGAACAAAAGAGCATCAACAAGTTGGGGACTGTTCAGCTTTAGCGAATTTGCTTCTGCACCAAGGGGGCAACAATGTCGATGTTGTCTTTGTTGAGGAAACCACCTCCGGTGTCGATCATCAGACCGGAGAAAGCATAATTCTTGCTGAGGCAGATCTGCAGAACGCCAAAGTAGCCTTGCAGCCATTGCTGTTGGTCAATCACGAGCTGGAGCCAGCCTCCTTGGATCGCTTCTACAGCATTACCGGAAGCATCAAAACCAGCGGCAAAGATCTCGCCCGGCTGCTTACCGGCGGCCTGCAGATAGGTTTGCATGGTGCCGGTCAGGGCACCGTGATCGGTAATGACCATCTTAATATCCGGGTTAGCGGACATGATGCCGGTAAAGACCGGCACGCCAGCAGCTGCATCTGCATTGGTTTTGTCGTCGATTTCTTGGTAGACAACTGTCAGTCCAGCTTTTTCCAGGGCATCCTTGACGCCCTTGGTGCGCTCACCGCGGCCGGCCTGCGACAACAAGCCCCACAGGAAGGCCTTGTCGCCCGCCTGTAAGCCTGATTCCTTGACAGCTTCCTGGCCCAGACTATAGCCCGCATCGTAAAGCACGGCGCCGGCGTAGCCAAAGCCCTTGGGAGCGTAATTGGCTTGTGCCGTCGGTAGCTGGGTGTTCATGCTGGTCACGATAATGCCCTGGCTCTCGGCTTGATCAATCAAGGGATCGAAGGCCTCATCGCCGGGATGGCCCATGACGGCGATGCCGTCGGGATTGGTGGCCATCGCTTGTTGGAACTGAGTGATCATTTTGGCAGGATCCCAGTCGGACCAGACGTATTGCACATTCGCGCCAGTGTCAGCAGCGGCTTGCACAGCGCCGTTATAAACGACTGTCGCAAAGGGGCCGCCAGACGGCCCACCGGGGAAGAACACAATGTTTGTGCCAGAGCACCATCCGCCTTCAGCAGCGGGGGCGGGACCTTCTGTCTGGGCGGGCGCAGGCGCTTCTGTCTGAGCAGGCGCAGCGGCCTCTGTTGCGGGCTGTTGAACGGTTGTTTGCTGGGTTGGGGTCGCAGCCTGTCCGCAAGCTGTCAAAACCATGCTCAGGATCAACGCAGCGGCAAAAAGCCAATAGAGTTTCTTCATCTTCTTTTCTCCTTACTTTGTTTGATAGGTCAATCGCATCCAATTCGGTATTACAAATTCAATCCATTGGCACCTCCTCGTAACCAGATTAACCTGTAAGCAAAAGCAATCATTTCCACTTCTCAATGCGTTTGATGATTGCTATCTCCTCTTCTTCGTTGTCTGTTGCTACCCATAAGAACAAACCCTTTGGACTCATGACTTTTATAAAATCTTCCAAGTCATCTTTGCTTAAATCGACGATGACAGGAATATTCCGGGCTTGCAAGTCTTTGATAAACGGAACCCACTGCATGATGGGGTAGTCATCACCGACACCTTGCACCCATTGAAGAGCGTGCACCTCCGGCACATTCAACAGAATGGTGTCGATGTGTTTCGCAACGCCCCGTCCATCCACGTGGAACACGTTGTGGGTCATCGTTTGGACTTCCCTTTTTAGGATGGGCAACCCAAAGCGTTGAAAGAAGCGGGGAGAGATCAGGGTCGAGAAATCACAACTGGGAATGTGCATTCGTCCGAAAGATGGAATCCCCATCCAACTCACCGAAGGTTGCCCGGCTTCTTTGAGCATCGCATCAAAGTGGTCGTAGATCATTTCAAAATCAGCAATGGCCAAAGTTGCAAGACGCTCAACCTGCTCCGGTGCTTCGATCATGTCAAAGCAAAGTTGCTGTGTATCACGCCAGGCAGCAACGCAATCCAAACCGGGATGCATATCCGTGTAGCCGACCAAAGCTTTGCCTTTACAGCGTTCCAACGCATATTGGGTAAGTTCTTCCAACTTACGGAAATAAACGTTGTTCCAATCGAACTCCAGTTTTTCAACATCATCCCATGTATGGAGGCAAGGGATCGCCCAGGATGTAATCTCGCCAAATACCAACTCGGCTCCATAGAAAGCGGCGTATACATTCGGCCCCAGGTTGGGAAAATAAACCGGGAATGTTTCTCCATGAAAACGTCGGCCTTCGATAGGGTTGATAAACAACTCCACCTGCGTCTCGACATCGAACCACCAGGCTTTTTTCTCTTCTCTCGACTTTTTGGCAATCTCTTCTGTCGCGGAGGCAAGGAAGGCATTGTGAGCCTGAAAACGAATCGGCGCACGGTCCAGGATATCGTTTTCGAACCACGCATAGACGCGCTTCATGGCCATCTCAAAATGCGGCATGCCCTCGATTTCGACAGTCCATTGATCTGGTACTACAGATGCATCCACCATCCAGGTTTCCTTGTTACGCGGGGCTGACTTCATGGTAAGGTGCGTGCACGATGGTATCCACCATGGCCCAGAAGTTTTCCAGGGGAGTATCCAGTTGCACGTGGTGGGTCGGAGCCAGGATCAAACCGCCGTCATAACCAACTGTCTCCAGGCGTTGGCGGATTTCGTCCGCCACATCCTGCGGAGTGCCGAAGGGAAGGGTCCACTGTTCATCGATGGTTCCCCAGAAGGAAAGTTGCCTGCCGTACTGCTGCTTGATTTCAGCAGGGTCCATCGAAGCAGGTTGAAGGGGATTGAGCACGTCCAGCCCGATCTCAATCAACTCGGGGATGATGGGCATTACATTACCGTCCGTGTGATAGGCAACTTTTATGTTTGGATTGATCGCTTTCAGTTCCGAGATAAAAGTGGCCATACGAGGTTTGAAATAGCTACGCCACATGCGAGGGGAAATCATCATCTGATGTTGCGCGCCCATGTCATCCCCCGTCCAGATCATATCGACACCCAGTTCGACCAGCTTCTTTGCAGCAGTCAAATGATATTGAAACGGAACATCGAATATTTGGTTGGCCAGATCCGGGTTCATGGCCATATCGAGCAACATCTGTTCCAGGCCTCGCAATGCCCAGGCGGTCTCAAAGATAGTGGTAACCGTCACACCAACAATCCAATATTCATCCTTGAAATCACGGATCATTCGTTCTGAGTCAAGATAAAGCTCTGGCCGATCGGGATCAGGTGGACAATAGGAAGAAACAGCCGCTTCATCAGCCAACGGATGGGAAGCGATCTCGGTGTAACATCCTTGACCAAAGGGAGTCTCATACTGGTTGGATTTTCCACCCCACGCCCCATTCGTCGACGTAAGGCTTGCTATCCATATAATAAGAATTCGCCCAGCCGACAGATGTCAGCAGCATGTCTTCCCCAAGGGATCGTTCCAGTTCATATGTATTGCCGCCCCCATGAGGGTTATGGACTTGTTTCCCTTGAAGTTCCATATCTGCCCGTAGACGATCCGCAAATTCCGGCGTAAAGCTGATCTGCATGGGACAGCGATCCGGTCTTTCGTGGTTGAGTGCCATTTCAACACGTTCGCGATGTTTCATCTGGTTGCTTTCATCTCTTAACCGAGCTCTTACGGACGATCAAACGTGGTTCCAGCCAGGAAATATCCGGTTCGAGAGTCTCTTCTTCATCCTGTGCCTGGATCAAGGCATTCATTCGCTCAACAGCCATAGCGCCCAATCTCCGGGTGTCCTGGCGCACGGTTGTTAGAGGCGGGTAAAAATAAGCGGCCTCAGGAATATCATCAAAACCTACGATGCCCAGATCTTCCGGAATGCTCAAGCCAAGCCGTCGGGCAGCCTGTAAAGCACCCAGGGCCATCTGATCATTCGAAATAAAAACGGCGTCAATTTGGGGATCGCGATCAAGCAGGGTGTGAAGGCCTATATCTCCACTAGGCGGATTCCAGTCGCCTTCGATAATCAAACTTTCAATATCTGTATAAGCCGCCTCTTTTACTACCTCCCGCCATCCGTTCAAGCGCTCTTGTGCTTCCCACCAACTTCCGGGGCCTGTGATGATCCCGATCCGTTGATAACCTTGTTGTACAAGATGTTCGGTAGCTAATTTACCACCCAGGCGATTGTCCAAGGCTGTGACATGGTCCGGACCATTTGGCCCTTTGTTGATATAAACGAGAGGGGTTTTTATCTTAGAAAATTTCTCGGCCAACCAGTCAAAAGTGTTGACATCGGCGGGCACCGCCCAGATGATGCCCTCTACCCGTCGCGAGAGCAAATCGTAAAGGATGCGATCCACTCGTATGGGTTCGACACGATCGATCAGGCTAAGGGTTAAAGAAAAACCTAGTTCATTGGCTTTGTTCTCAACCCCTGTCAATACGGAGGATGTCCCATAATAAACCAGCCCATAACCAATTACCCCAAGCGTGTTGCTACGCCCACGACTCAGATTGCGAGCAAAGACGTTGGGGGAGTAGCCCATGGATGTAATGATCTGCTTCACCCGTTTGCGCGTGTCCGATGAGACGTCAGGACGGTTGTTCAGCACACGGGAAACAGTCTGCGTGGATACCCCAGCAGCACGTGCGACATCCTTGATGGTTATTTTGTCTCTGGAAATCATAATCCTGGAAAATAGTTATCGATCACGTTATCGGTAACATTGTGTACGAATATAATAGCATTTTTGTAATCGAGATTCAAGTACCTTTTGTCATAATTGATAAAAGCCCCTAAAAAGCAGGTGTGCTTTGGGCAGCTATGAAGTTGTGGAAATCTCTTGTCCCCGGGAACGATAACGCTATCGACAACACTTCACACTCTGTTGTCATTTAAATCGGATTTTTTAGGCTATTGATCCGTAGTCGCAAAAGTATTCAGCAACGCATCAACATTCTCAAGGGGAATGTCTGTCATCATTCGATGAGAGGGAGCGATCACCAATCCGGTTTTATCTGGCGCTAAATGATGGATACAATCCTGCACTGCTCTGGCGACATCTTCTGGTGAACCTTGGGGCAATACCGTCTGAGTAGAGATGCCACCATAATACGCTAATTGGTCTCCGAAGGTTTTTCTCAGCCAGGCATGGTCCAACACCTCGGGCTGCACCGGATTGAGGGCAGTCAAACCAATTTCAACCAAATCCGGGAGGATGGCCTGGATCTGGCCATCAGAGTGCATGATTACAGGTAAACCTGCCTCCCGAAATGGTGCAAACATCTGGGCCAGACGCGGCTTAATATAGGCTCGCCACATTTTGGGAGAAAAGAGCATATTTCTCTGTGCACCATAATCATCCCCAAAATAGCCGCCATCCACACCGAGATCGATAAATCGATGAATCAAGACAAGTTGAATTTCAAGGATGCGGTCCAGTAACTCCTCGGTAAAACCAGGGTCAAGCGCCATATCCAGCAGGAAGGTTTCCAGCCCACGCAAAGTCCAGGCTCTTTCGAATAGAGCAAACCCAAAATTGGGGGCAATGAAGTGCAATTCAACATCCTCTTTGATCGCTTTTGAAGCGTTGTCCAGTAGTTGGGGGGCATGCGGGTCAGGCCAGGGGTAGGCATCCAAATCTTTGGAATCGGCTAGAGGGTTTACAGATGCAAAATAACCTTCTTCTTCAACTGCGAAACCTACACCCCACCAATCGAACCTGGCTTTGCCATCATTGCTGTATCTGGGCTTTGTTTGTATATCGACTCGTAGCATGTGATTCCCTAAGTGCTCGGGAAGAGCTTGCTCACTAATCCCAAAATGACTTGCCATTTTCTGCCCAATGGCTTGAGTGTAATTAATCTGAGTCGGGATGCGATCTACCGGTTCATGTAAAAGTGCGTTGCGCATGCGTCCTTTGTATGTCATGGTCATGGAAGTCTCCCGGGATGGCTTTTGAGAAGTGGATGGCTTGTTTTTCACTGCCAACAAGACATTATGCCAGAAATCTATTGACTTTCGTGCTCAGTTTTGCTACTATGATTGTGAGCGTTCACGGAACCGTTCACGGAACAATTCTATCTCCAATAACCCATAGCCATGATTGAAAAGAAGAGACCTACAATTTATGAGGTTGCAGAAGAGGCTGGCGTCTCCAGGCAAACAGTTTCACGCGTCCTCAATGACCGACCGGATGTTTCGTTCGAGACGAGAAAACGCGTCAAAGACATTATCCAAAGATTGGATTACCATCCCAGTGCGATTGCTCGAAGCTTGAGTTCCCCAAAAAGCTATACAGTAGGCGTGGTGACGGCAGGTTTGAAATACATAGGACCATCACGTACGCTAAGTGGGATTACTCGCGAAGCTGAAGAATTGGGGTATGGTTTGTTGATCAAGGAATTGGCAAGTTTCAGTGCGAATAATGTTCATCCTTTGCTCTTATGGTTTCAAGCCCATCACGTTGATGGAATCATTTGGGCAGCACCTGAAATCGGGGCCAACCGAAATTGGCTGGACGACTTGCCTTCCGAAATCAGCCTCCCGATCATCTTCCTAACGATGGAACACAATGAAAACGTCCCCATTGTTACAATTGATAATTACTGGGGTGGTAAATTAGCAACAGAACATTTAATTAGCCTGGGCAAAAAGAATATCGGGCATATCTCTGGCCCGCTGGATTGGTGGGAGGCGCGAGAGCGAAAACAAGCCTGGGAAGATGCGTTATCGGCTGCAGGTTTCCAGGTTGAAGAACAGATGTGGACGGAGGGAAACTGGTCACCGATGAGTGGGAAAGTTGCAATTGGTGAATTGCTAGAGAATTTCCCAGAAATGGATGCAGTTTTCGTGGGCAATGACCAAATGGCACTTAGTGTGCTGCAAACCGCAGCCGAAAAGGGCATCAAGATTCCGAATGATTTGGCGGTGGTCGGTTTCGATGGTATCACCGAGGCCGAATTTTATTTTCCATCCCTATCAACCGTTTACCAAAACCAGGATGAATTGGGCCGTACCGCGGTGCGAGAATTAGTCTGCCTGATCGATAAAGAGTTGCTACATGATACGACGGTCCAATTGAGCCAGATATCTCTCAAACCGGAATTAATCGTCCGGGAAAGCAGCCAGACCCGATGAACGTGCTCAGGCTTCACGCTCCCGGCGACCTGCGTCTCCACGATGAAGCTCTCCCCCAACCAAGCGAGAGTGAGCAATTGGTGCACGTGAAAGCCGTGGGCATTTGTGGTTCTGATTTACACTGGTTTTCCGAGGCTGCCATCGGCGATGCACAACTTGATCACCCACTGGTGTTGGGCCACGAGTTCGCCGGGGTGACCGAGGATGGTGTGCATGTAGCTGTTGATCCGGCAATTCCTTGCGGGGAATGTGAATTCTGCCTGCAGGGACATCCCAACCTGTGCGAAAGGATGATTTTCGCCGGGCATGGCACGCAGGACGGTGCACTGCGGGAGTGGATGACATGGCCGCGGAGGTGTTTGTTCCCGCTACCCGATTCGTTGACGAACGCCGATGGAGCCATGCTGGAGCCGCTTGGAGTTGCTATCCATGCGGTGGATTTGGGAAAGTTGCGGCCCGGGATGGCGGTCGGTGTGTTCGGGGCCGGACCGATTGGGCTGCTGATCGTTCAATTGGCGCGTCTCTCGGGTGCGAGCAATATCTTCGCGACGGACGTTCTACCCCATCGGGCAGAGGCCGCAAAAAGCTTTGGGGCGCATCAGGCTTTTTTAGCGGAAGCGAGCCAGGAGGCGAGTCAGATGCGGGCGGCGACCGGGGGGCGAGGGGTGGACGTTGCTTTTGAAGCTGCCGGGGAGCAAGAAGCTGTCGATGCGGCCTTCGCCGCTGTCGTCCCCGGCGGAAAGGTGATCCTGGCGGGTATCCCGGCTGATGACCACACATCCTTTACCGCGTCGGTCGCGCGCCGAAAGGGATTGACCATCAAAATGGTGCGACGCATGAAGCACACCTATCCACGCGCGATCGAGTTGGTGTCGAAGGGATTGGTGGATGTGCATTCGATTGTTACGCATCGTTTTCCGTTGGCAGAGGCGCGTGAGGCGTTTCGTGTGGCGGAGCGGCGCGAAGGTTTGAAAATTATCATTGAGGCGTGAAATAACGACTTCAAATCAGGGAGATGAACATGAATCAAAACGATACCCAAAAAGCAATTGAGGGCGGAAAGACCGCTCTTGGCATCGAGTTTGGCTCGACTCGTATCAAGGCGGTGTTAATCGGCGAGGATCATGCGCCGATCGCCTCGGGAAGCCATGAGTGGGAGAACCGATACGAAAACGGCATCTGGACATACAGTCTTGAAGATATTTGGAAGGGCTTGCAGGAAAGCTATCGGGAGCTCAGCAACGAAGTTTCTGAGAAGTACAACACCCCGCTCAAGACCATCGGCGCCATCGGCTTCAGTGCCATGATGCATGGCTATATGGCATTCGATAAAGATGGAAACCAGCTTGTCCCCTTTCGTACATGGCGAAACACCATGACCGGACAGGCACAAAATGAACTCATTGATCTGTTCCAATTCAACATTCCCCAACGTTGGAGCATTGCACACCTCTACCAGGCGATATTGAACAAGGAATCCCATATCAAGCACATCGGCTTTTTGACTACACTGGCAGGCTACGTCCATTGGAAACTGACGGGGCAAAAGGTGTTGGGCGTTGGCGAAGCATCAGGCATGTTTCCTATCGATAGCAAAACCAACGATTACGATGAACGCATGATCGGGTTGTTCAACGAGCGGCTTGAAGCGGAAAACATCCCTTGGAAACTCAAGGACATTCTGCCCAAAGTCCTTTTAGCAGGAGATGCCGCGGGCGTCCTTACCGAAGAAGGCGCAAAGCTGCTCGATCCTTCGGGAGGACTAGGTGCAGGTATCCCACTTTGCCCACCCGAGGGAGATGCAGAGACGGGCATGGTCGCTACCAACAGCGTGGCAGAGCGAACAGGTAATGTTTCCGCAGGGACATCCGTCTTTGCCATGATCGTTTTGGAAAAGCCTCTTTCGACGGTATATCCTGAGATCGACATAGTGACGACGCCCACGGGCAAGCCTGTCGCTATGGTACATAGCAACACCTGCACCTCTGATATCAATGCATGGGTCAATCTATTTCAGGAATTCACCAGTGTGCTTGGTGTGGAGATCAGTGAATCCAAGCTGTTTGAAATACTTTATAAACAGGCACTCGCTGGCGATGCGGATTGCGGTGGGCTGCTTTCCTACAATTATTTTTCGGGCGAAACCATCACCCACCTTGACGAGGGACGTCCTCTGTTCGTCCGTACGTCCGAAAGTCGTTTCAATCTTCCGAACTTCATGCGTATGCATCTATTCTCGGCGCTCGGGGCATTGAAAATCGGCCTGGACATCCTCTTTGATCAGGAACAAGTGCGGATCGATAAAGTTCTCGGTCACGGCGGCTTCTTCAAAACAGAAGGAGTAGGTCAAAGAATCATGGCAACGGCGATGAATGTTCCCGTATCCGTGATGGAGACAGCCGGCGAGGGCGGCGCGTGGGGGATCGCATTGCTTGCCTCTTATATGCTCCATAGGGCAGAGAACGAACCCCTAGAAGCTTATCTTTCCAACAAGGTCTTTGCAGGCGAAAGTGGTTCAACGATAGCGCCCGATCAAGCGGATGTAGACGGCTTTACGGCCTTCATGGAACGCTACAAAAAGGGACTTGTCATCGAAAGAACCGCCGTGGAGGCGCTGAGCGAATAACCATGTTAGAACGATTAAAAGAACAGGTATTTCAGGCAAACCTGCTGCTTCCCAAGCACGGTTTGATCACCTTCACCTGGGGGAATGTGTCGGGCATCGACAGGGAGCAAGGGTTTATGGTCATAAAACCATCGGGGGTTCCCTATGATGATATGAAGGCTGATGACATGGTAGTTGTGGAAGTGGAGACGGGAAAGTTCGTGGATGAAGGGCTAAAGCCTTCATCCGACACCCCGACACACCTCGAGCTCTATAAAGCGTTTTCCAATATCGGTGGCATCGTCCACACTCATAGCCGTTGGGCCACAAGCTTTGCCCAAGCAGGTCACGGCATCATGGCGCTCGGCACAACGCATGGCGATTATTTCTATGGCGAGATCCCCTGCACCCGAAAGATGACGAAAGATGAGATCCAAGGCGAATACGAAAAAGAAACCGGGTTGGTAATCAAGGAAACCTTCCAAGGGAAAGATCCGGATGCCATCCCCGCGGTTCTTATCCACAGTCACGGCCCCTTTACGTGGGGTACCGATCCCATGGACGCCGTCCACAATGCCGTGGTGTTGGAGGAGGTTGCGTTCATGAACTTCCACGCTATGATGCTTGAGCCGGGCATTCCGCCCATGCAGCAGGAATTGTTGGACAAGCACTATTTGAGAAAGCATGGCGCAAACGCCTATTATGGGCAGACAAAAAAGTCGTAATAAGGAGATGCAATCATGATTGATCTAAAAGAATATGAAGTCTGGTTTGTGACGGGGAGTCAACATTTGTATGGTCCCGAAACGCTGAAACAAGTAGCTGAAGACTCGCAAATCATTGCTGCAGCACTATCGGAAAAGTTGCCAGTCACGGTCGTCTTTAAGCCTGTGCTAACCACGCCGGAGGCCATCCACAGCCTGTGCCTGGAGGCTAACTCGGCGCCGAATTGCATTGGCTTGATCACCTGGATGCACACCTTTTCCCCAGCCAAGATGTGGATCGCAGGGCTTACCGCGCTCAAGAAACCTTTTGTGCACTTGCATACCCAGTTCAACGCGGAGATTCCCTGGTCCGAAATCGACATGGATTTCATGAACCTGAACCAGTCCGCGCACGGTGACCGGGAGTTCGGATTCATCGGCAGCCGCCTGCGCTTGAACCGCAAAGTGGTTGTCGGGCATTGGCAGGACCCCGAAGTCCATCAGCAGCTAGAGGTCTGGTCCCGCGCGGCCGGTGCCTGGCATGACTGGCACAGCATGAAGGTTGCCCGCTTCGGTGATAATATGCGCGATGTGGCCGTCACTGAAGGGGATAAGGTTGAAGCCCAGATCCAGCTCGGGTATAGCGTCTATGGCTACGGCGTTGGGGATTTGGTCAAAGCGGTGAACCAGGTTACGGATGCCGAAGTCGATGGACTGGTCAAAGAATATCTTGAACTCTACGAGGTAGTCCCTGCCCTGCAGCCTGATGGCGAACGTCACTCATCCTTACGTGACGGCGCACGCATCGAACTGGGGCTACGACATTTCCTCGAAAACGGTAAATTTGGCGCTTTCACCACCACTTTTGAAGATTTGCACGGACTGGCGCAATTGCCAGGCCTGGCTGTCCAGCGTTTGATGGCCGATGGCTATGGATTTGGTGCTGAAGGCGACTGGAAAACATCCGCCCTGGTGCGGGCCATGAAGGTTATGAGCGTTGGCCTGGAGCACGGCACCAGCTTTATGGAAGATTACACCTACCACTTCACCCCCTCAGGTGACAAAGTGCTGGGCGCGCACATGCTGGAAATTTGCTCGTCCATTGCGGCCACCATGCCCAAGCTGGAAATCCTGCCCCTATCGATTGGCGGCAAAGCGGATCCGGTGCGCTTGATCTTCGATTCGCAGACTGGCCCAGCCGTGGCAGCTTCTATGGTGGACATGGGCAAACGCTTCCGCTTGATCATCAATGAAGTGGACGTCGTCCCGACAGATGCGCCTCTTCCCAAGCTGCCAGTTGCTCGGGCGTTCTGGAAGCCGAAACCGGACCTCAAGACTGCCGCCGCGGCCTGGATCCTGGCCGGTGGCGCACACCATACCAGTTTCAGCTATGACGTCACGTCCGAACACCTGCAAGACTTCGCAGACATGGCCGGGATTGAAATGTTGCTCATTGATGAGAACACCTGTCTGCCCGAGTTCAAGAAAGAATTGCGCTGGAACGATTTATATTACCGGCTCGAAAACGGGCTATAAGATCCATAATTAACCTGAGAGCATCTTCAGTAATGAGATATGAAGGTGCTCTCACAAAGAAAGTTTATAAAGTTTTGCGTGACCATTTTCGAAATACAACGAGACCCGTCATTGCTGAACCCTATCATCCAATCCGTTGCGAGTTTCAAGGATAGTTGCTTATGAGCTACAAAGTGTTCTTGGTTGAGGATGAAATTGTTACCAGAGAGGGGATTCGAGATAATGTCGACTGGAAGTCGGCCGGATTTGAATTCTGTGGGGAGGCACCGGATGGTGAGGTGGCGCTCCCATTGATTGAGACCACCAAACCAGACCTTCTCATTACCGATATCAAAATGCCCTTCATGGATGGATTGCAACTAAGCAAAATCATCCGCGAACATATGCCCTGGATCAAGATCATCATTCTCAGTGGGCATGATGAATTTAATTATGCAAAGACTGCCATAAAAATAGGCGTGGCCGAGTATTTATTAAAACCGGTCAGTTCGGGAGATTTGGTTGAAGTCCTGCAAAAAATAGCGGTATCACTCGATAAGGAAGCCAAAGAACGGGAAAGTTTGAAACAGTTAAAAGAACAGGCCGAAGATAGCATTGTATTGCTCAGAGAAAAGTTTTTGCTTCGACTGATTATGGGGGGAGTCTCTTCCGCGGAGGCTATTGAACAAGGCCAGCGCCTGGGCTTGAACATTGTTTCGAAATTTTACATGGTGATGTTGATTAAGGTTGAATTACCCGACAGTAATAATTCATACGATTATCGAGAATACCAAAAGGTGGAAGAATTGGTATTAAGCCTGGCAGGCAACAATCCGAATATTCTTTACACTAAAAAAGAGTTGGAAGAACTGGTCTTAATCCTAAAGGGTGACGAACTTGAACAAATACAACAAGAGGGAACTTTTCTAGCCAATTTAATTCAACAAGAGGGACGAAGCAAAACAAATTGTAATCTTATTGTTGAATTAGGGCAGCCCCAACAACGGATAGTCGATATAAATCGTTCTTTGAACGAAGCATCGGCCAAAGCCAAAAACATTGCTGATTATTCTCGTATCAAAAAATCCATTGCTAGTCTCCAACAGGCGGAAATGTTGAAAGTAGAGCATAATGCTCTCGAGGATTATCTGAAATTCGGTAACCTTCAAGATATTGACGATTTCTTCACTTTATATCTTCAACCTATCAATGAGGTTGCCGTGAGGTCGGAGCTTGTAAAAAATTATGGATTGCTGGATATCGTTTTGACTGTTTCACAGTTTGTCAGCGATTTGGGCGGGAAGGTCGAGCAAATTGCCCCGGATTTCAATAATGTTGAAAAACTCATTCAGGATGCGAAAAGCATTGATCAGATGAATAAGGAATTGAAGAACCTCATCGAAAAAGCGTTGAATTTTAGAGACAGGCAGACAAACCACGAACGGACCATTCTTATTCAAGAAGCAAAAGCATTCATTGATGATAATTTCAACAACCCAGATTTGCACATGAATAGTATTGCCAAGAAATTCAACCTTAGCTCCAGCCATTTCAGTACTGTCTTCAGCCAGGAGGTTGGAGAAACGTTTAGGGATTACCTCAATACCCTTAGAATTGACCGGGCCAAAGAACTTCTCCGCACAACCAATCTCAAGTGTTCCGAGATCGCCTACCAATGTGGTTATAACGATTCGCATTACTTCAGCACTGCCTTCAAAAAGAAGACCGGTTTTTCTCCTCAACAATATCGAGGTCAGTCTCAAAATAGAAAGAACTAGTGTGACACCATGAACATTGATTTATTAACAGCTGCCGAACCGATTCCCAAAAGCATGGATAAAGTGATTAACTTTTTCGCGGGGATAAACTTATCAATTCGTGCCAAAATTATGATTTCGTTCTTTACAGTCATCTGTTTGATGGTAGCGGTCAACACTTTGATGATTCTGAATGTGTTGAGATTCAACCGTCAATATGATGCCATTATTACTAACATAACAACGGCTAACAATCTTAACGGCTTCATCAAGCCTGCTATTGATACAGAGATGTGGAATATTGTTGCAGGCAAGACTGAGTTCAAAGATGGTAAACAATATGAGATCATCGCTCAAGCCAACGCCCAGATCGAATCGATGGTAGCGAATACTGATTCCGATAAATCCAAGATCAAATTAGAAGTCATCCACAGAACAATGGATACTTTTAACCAAATATGTTGACAAAATGGGTATGCAGATCGAACAGGGTAGCCGCGTGGCTGATAATGAATTGGTATTGGATAACATCCGGGGCGTCTCGGACGTGGTAGAAGAGAGTATTCAGGAGTATATGCTGTTTGAGGTTAACCAAGCGGAACAACAATACAAGCAAAACCGCGCTCGCTTTAATAGTTTGGCAATTGCTTATATGATCTTGCTGCCTTGTACCATAGCATTTTCTGTGTTTGCTGCCTGGCTGATTTCCGCAAGTGTTTATCGACCTATCAAGAAACTACACGATGTAACCACGACCATTACTAAAAACGATCTTCAAGTTCTTGTAAACAGCGAGAATGTGGACGAAATTACGGAGTTAGGCAACAACTTCAATATCATGATCGGAAGAATCAGGGAGCTTTTGAACGCAAAAGTCCAGGAACAAGAGAACTTAAAAAAAGCAGAATTGAAAGCTCTCCAGGCACAAATCAACCCTCATTTTCTTTATAACACTCTTGACACAATCGTTTGGATGGCGGAGGCGAATAAACCCGATCAGGTCATTGAGATTGTCCGGGCATTATCCAGTTTCTTCAGGATTGCCCTCAGTAAGGGCAAAGATTGGATTTCCATCCGCCAGGAAATGGAACATGTGAGAAGCTACCTGGCCATTCAAAAAATGAGGTATCGGGATATCCTGGATTATAAAATCGAAATCGACGACGATCTACTCGATGGGACGATCCTGAAGTTGACTCTACAGCCCCTGGTGGAAAATGCACTTTATCACGGTATCAAAAATAAAAGAAATGGTGGCACGATCATTGTGCGAGCCCAACGAGTAGGTACGGATTTAGTTCGCCTAGAAGTGCAAGATGATGGGGTTGGGTTTACGCCCTACAAACTCGCTCAAATCCGGGCCATGTTGAATGACGACTCTGACGAAGTTTTCTCGAGAGAGGGAGGCTTTGGATTAGAGAATGTAAACAAACGTATCAAACTTTATTACGGAAAGCAGTATGGCTTATACGTTCAGAGCGAGTATCTGGGAGGCACTCAGGTCGTTGCAAGAATTCCGTTACAAAATAATCTAGGTTAATAGTGATGGAAGGGAGTCGATCAAAGATGATGCGTGTTGCAAAGTTATTAAGATGGACAGCAATCTGCTTGTTAATCCAGATGCTGCTGGCCTGTGGAACAGAATCTGGTTCTGGGCAAGCGGTATCTGATTTGTTCTCTGAGAACAGCGATGGATTAAAAACTTATAATGATTTGGTTGTTGGCTTTTCTCAAATTGGAGCGGAAAGCGAGTGGCGAACTGGAAATACCGCCTCGATCCAAGAAGCTGCTACAGACTTAGGGGTGGAATTATTATTCTCGGATGCGCAACAAAAACAAGAAAATCAAATCAAGGCCATTCGTACTTTCATTGCTCAACAAGTGGATGTTATTGGAGTTTCCCCGGTCGTAGAAACGGGTTGGGAGTCCGTTTTTCAGGAGGCAAAAGATGCTGGAATCCCGATTATCTTGGTAGACCGCCGTGCGGCTGTCTCCGAGAATCTTTATGCGACCCATCTTGGCTCTGACTTCCTTGAAGAGGGACGCAAGGCAGGCCGGGTTATGGCTAATCTTTTAAGCGGCAAGGGGAACATTGTCGAACTGGTTGGTACCGAGGGCTCAGCCCCGGCTATCGACCGAGCCGCCGGTTTTCGAGAAATCCTGAAAGATTATCCAGACATGAAGATCATTGCCTCGAAATCGGGTGACTTTACGCGGGCGCTGGGCCAGGAGGTGATGGAAGAATTCCTGAATACTTATGGCGATCAAATTGATGCTCTTTTCGCTCATAACGATGATATGGCAATTGGCGCCATTCGCGCGATCGAAGCTCATGGATTAAAGCCTGGTGTGGACATCAAGATCGTTTCTATTGATGCCATTCGGGATGCTTTCCAAGCCATGATCGATGGAAAGCTAAATGCAACTGTTGAATGTAATCCCCTCTTGGGACCCAAATTCTTCGAACTGGCGTTAAAAGTAGCCAATGGCGAAGAGGTTCCTAAATGGATTCCCTCAGAGGAAAGCATCTTTTTTCCAGAAAATGCTGCTGAAATCCTACCAACCAGAAAATATTAATTTTTTGGTCTTTCAAATCAAACGATAATTAACCATCATCAAATAAAATTGAACCTTTTGCACAAATGTTTTTTTTAATTTGCCACACATCATATCCTAGTTAACGAAGTTCTAAAAATAACCGATTGAAACATGGAAAGAGTTGTTGCTATGATTAATTATCCAGGTTTCTACGATTTGTCTGGCTAATATGTCCATTAAAAAGTGCGAAAGAGTCAAACCGTAGCTAAAATTTCAGGCGTTACGCATTACGCAAAGGAGGTGAACCTGACAAAGAATTACTCGTTCGAAATGGGAAGCGCTTGCTCAGTGATTGAGGTCTCCAAGCAAGCACTTCCGGGCGTGTGATTGACCCTTGAAGATCAAGAGCCCCATCGCACGGCCTTATTATATCGTAGGCATCTCCGTTAGGAGAAACGATCAAATCTAATAAGGAGAGAAGGTCATGTTTCACTTTAAAAAGCTCGTTTTTGTGTTCGTAGTTGCCGCAATGGTCTTAACAGCCTGTGGCGGTGGTGCCGCCCCGGCTGCGACGGAAGCTCCAGCCCAACCTGCCATGTCCGAAACTTTTGGAGCGGCCTCTTGTGCCCCCAATTGTACTTATGCAGACATGACAATGTGCTTTCCTCAACTTGGAGCAGAGAGCGACTGGCGCACGGCTGATACCGCTTCGTTCAAGGATACATCCAGTCAGCTTGGCTTCAAGCTAGTGTTTTCCGATGCACAGCAGAAGCAGGAAAATCAGATCTCTGCGGTGCGCGCCTGCATCCAGCAGGGTGTAAGTGTGATTGCCTTACCTCCTGTGGTTGAGGACGGCTGGGATGCTGTTTTGACCGAGGCTCACAATGCAGGTATCCCGGTCATCGTTGTTGACCGCAGCGTCAGTGCCGATAAATCCATGTATGTGGCTCACATCGGTTCTGATATGGTGCTGGAAGGCCAACGCGCTGCCGCCGAGTTCAACAAGCAATTCCCGGATGGCGCAAAGATTTTGGAACTCTCCGGTACCACCGGCTCCGGTGCAGCAGTTGGTCGGGCAGAAGGCTTCCGCAAAGACCTCAACTCCAACATCGAGATCATCAATTCGCAGACGGGCAACTTCACTCGTGCCGAAGCTCTCCCAGTAATGCAGGCTTTCTTGCAGAAATACAAAGCCGGAACTGATTTCCAGGGCATCTTCATCCACAATGATGATATGGGCCTCGGTGCTATTGAGGCCTTGAAAGCTGCAGGCGTCAACCCTGGCGATCTCTTCATCGTCTCTGTGGATGGCACGCGCGGTGGTTTCCAAGCCATGGTTGATGGCTGGTTCCAGGCCGATGTCGAATGCAATCCGTTGCTGGGACCGCAAGTAGCAGACATGGCCTTGAAGATCATGAATGGCGAATCGGTTGACCCGGAAACCCTCACCAACGAGACGGTTTATTACCCGGACAAAGCCGCCGAACTGTTGCCAACTCGTCAGTACTAAATCTGACGGTCGTCTGAAGTCTACGTACCCCTGCGCAGACTGATCTGGTAAAGAGAGGGAAGCGGCGCTAATCAAACGCCGCTTCCCTCTCGAAAGACGTAGCGAGTGTATAAATGTTGACAGAGATGTTATTACCGTGGCTGGCAGGAGAATTATGAAACAGATGTCATTTCTTAGACGATTCCGTAATAGCCGGTTATTCTGGCCACTTATGGCCTGGATCATTATCCTGCTATTTAATGCCATCATAAATCCAGGTTTCTTCAAACTAGGCATTATACAGGACCCCGTGTACGGGAAACATCTATATGGTAATCTCGTCGACATTTTCAATAACGGGGCGCCACTTATGTTGGTGGCAATCGGAATGACATTGGTGATCGCAACCGGTGGCATTGATCTCTCGGTTGGTGCCGTGATCGCGATCTCGGCGGCAATGGGCACCGTATTGATCAATCCGGCGCTGGGAAATAAGTTGATCTCGAATGAGATTTTAACCAGGAATGTTACCAATACGCCATTACCGCTCATCATTCTCGCCGACTTGGCGGCCGGCGCAGCATGCGGTTTATGGAACGGATTTCTTGTCTCCAGAGCAAAAATCTCACCGATGGTCGCCACGTTGATTCTGATGGTGGCAGGTCGTGGAATTGCCCAACTCATTACGAATGGGCAAATCATGACGATTTATTACACCCCCTATTACTGGTTTGGAAATGGTTATATCCTGGGTTTGCCAGTCTCTATTTACATTGTGGCTTTAGTATTCATCCTGGTTTGGGTGTTGGTGCGAAAAACCGCCATCGGCTTGTTCATGGAGTCGGTCGGAACCAATGCCAGATCGACTTACTACAGCGGCATTAACGAACAGAACGTCAAACTTTTAGCCTATGTCGTCTGCGGAATTTGTGGAGCCATTGCTGGCCTGATCCTCAGCTCTTACGTCCACAGCGCGGATGGAAATAACAATGGTCTGTACTATGAGTTGGATGCCATCCTGGCGGTTGTCATGGGTGGGACCTTTTTAATGGGTGGTCGGTTCTCCATCTTTGCCAGCATAATAAGCGCAGTCGTTATCTGGACTTTCACCGTCACAGTCTATAGTCTGGGCGTGCCGGCCAATGCCTTGTTAGCGGCCAAAGCAGTACTGGTCATGGCGGTCATTCTGCTCTACTCTGATTACACCCGCCGGTTGATGAACCGATTGTTCGAGCGAAGAAAAGGTGCTCAACATGATGCGGCGATCCAACATGATACAGGGACCTAAAATGATACAGCGAGCCAAACACTTCTTTTTGCGACACGGTACGGTGCTGTTAGCCTTTGCGGTCTTCGTCCTGCTCTACTTTATAGGTGGCCGGCTATATCCCACCATGCAGAAGCCGCAGGTGTTTTTCAACCTGTTTATCAATGACGGCAGCCTGCTCCTTGTTTCGATTGGGATGACGGTGGTGATCCTGACCGGCGGGGGTGGGATTGATCTTTCGGTCGGCGGGGTGATTGCACTGGTTAGCACCGCTTCCGCTGCATTACTTCGGGGCGGGGCGAATCCGTACCTTGTCATTCCGCTGATGATCGTCATAGGCGTTGCATTGGGGACTCTGATGGGTTGGATTATTCAATATCTTAAGGTCCAGCCTTTTATTGTGACCTTGATGGGGCTTTACTTAGCACGCGGCTTGGCTTACATCATCAGTCTGAGTTCGGTAGGCATTAGGGATGCTGTTTACAAGAAGATAGCATTAACACCGATCTATATTCCGTTCATGGAAAAAGTGTACATCTATCCTACCACCTTGGTTGGTCCCATCATGTTGCTGGTAGCGATTTACCTGCTCTTCTTCACGCGCTTTGGTCGCACGATCTATGCCATGGGTAATAACGAACAATCTGCGCTCCTGATGGGTCTGCCAGTCGCTCGTACAAAAGTTTTGGCTTATGCGTTCAGCGGTTTCTGTTCAGCGCTGGGGGGGATTGTCTTCAGCATGTCATTGCTGGCAGGTTATGGACAGTTTGCAACCGGGATGGAGCTTGACTCCATTGCCGCTGTAGTGATAGGAGGAACTTCATTATTTGGTGGCATTGGCAATGTCATTGGTACCTTATTTGGTGTAATGATCCACGGCACGATTGTTTCCGTCCTTCAGTTTAATGGCACACTGAGTTCATGGTGGACCCGCATCGGCGTTGGTGTATTGACCTTGATCGCTATCGGAATTCAAAGCTTGACCTCTATCAGGCGAAAGAATTCATAAGAAAACCTGTAGTATGAATCCAAAATTTTTTCTGAAAGGAAAAGTGGCCTACAAGTTGCTTTTCCATCGAATAGACCTGGTAATCTTCATCTATTAAGATCGAGGTAAAGTATGGCTGAACTACGCAAAGAAATCGTAAACATGAATGGTATTTATAAATATTATCCAGGTGTACAGGCCCTGGACAATGTGGATTTTTCGCTGAGGCAGGGCGAAGTCCATGCCCTGGTAGGTGAGAACGGGGCAGGTAAATCCACTCTGATCAAGGTATTAACCGGCGTTGATCAGCCAGATGCCGGCACGATCATGCTCGATCAACAAAAAGTAACCATCAAATCACCTCAGCATGCCCAGGCCCTCGGCATTAGCACAGTCTATCAGGAAGTCAACCTTTGTACCAATTTAACCGTGGCAGAGAATATCCTGATCGGCCGGGAACCCATGAGATGGGGGAGCATCGATCGCAAAGCTATGAATACCCGCGCCAGAGAAGCCCTCCAGAGACTGAATATTGATTTGGATGTGACCCAGCCATTGGGCTCTTGTTCTGTTGCCATCCAACAGATGGCGGCGATTGCACGGGCACTGGAGATTTCGTCCGCCAAGATTTTGATTTTAGATGAGCCCACCTCCAGCCTCGACACGCAAGAAACAGAGCAGCTTTTTAACGTGATGCGTAAGCTCAAGAGCGATGGAGTGGCAATTATTTTCATCACCCATTTCCTGGATCAAGTATACAAAGTTGCGGACAGAATCACAGTACTAAGAAACGGGACATTGGTCGGAACTTATGAGACCGCTAAATTGTCGCGCCTGGAATTGATTATGAAAATGATCGGACGATCCCTAACCGAATTGGAGGATATGTCCAAGATCAAACAAGAAAGCAGCCAGCACATTCAAAGCGAGGCACTACTTGAAGCGAAAGAGGTTGGCCGCGCCGGTTCATTAGAACCAGTATCCTTGGAATTGCATGCCGGGGAAGTGGTCGGTTTGGCCGGTCTGCTTGGTTCCGGACGAACAGAAATCGCGCAGCTTTTATTTGGTGTTGACAAACCGAGCACAGGGTCAATGACGATGGATGGTCAGGAGGTGAAAGATTTTTCGCCAATCGGCTCCATCTCGCGCGGGGTTGCCCTCTGTCCGGAAGATCGCAAAGAAGCTGGCATCATCGGCGAATTGACCGTCAGAGAAAATATTATCCTGGCCTTGCAAGCCAGCCTGGGCTGGTTCAAGTACCTGCGCACTCAAGAACAATATGAGATTGCTGAGAAATACATCGAATTGTTGAATATTGCTACGCCCTCTGCCGATCAACCGGTTAAGAACCTGAGCGGCGGCAACCAGCAAAAGGTGATTTTGGCACGCTGGCTCGCCACGAACCCCAAGCTTCTGATCATGGATGAACCCACCCGTGGTATCGATGTGGGGACCAAGGCTGAAATTCAGAAATTGGTACTTTCGCTAGCTGAAGAAGGCAAGTCTTGTGTGTTTATTTCCTCCGAACTCGAGGAAGTGTTACGTACGAGCCATCGTATTGTTGTAATGCGCGATCGGAAGAAGGTGGCCGAGTTTTCTGGTGATGTGACTGAAAATAAAGTCATGCACGCAATTGCAGGAAGTGAAGCGTAAGTTTGTCTGTATCTTCTTCCGGTCGGAGAAAGACTAACAAAAGTGAGCTTTTCTTCCTTCTCAAGTTCCATTGGCGCTGTACACCAAAAAGAACGCTGACATGGATGTGCAATACAACGGGAAACAATGCGATAAACTAGTGGGGATATGCACTGATGATATATTGCGGAGCGCTCAAAATGGAGATGTACAAATAAATCCTATAAGAGACGGTATTGGGAGCCCATTATTGTTACTGAAAATGGAAGGGATTTTATCGTGAAAAAAAATTTTGCTCTGTTGCTAGTTTCTGGTTTCGCTTTGATTATGTTTGCATGTACATCCGGGCAGGCAAACACAGACAACACGTATAAACCACAATCGGTTACTACTGTGGCTCCAACCAAAACTCCAGACTGGTTTGATATGGAGTTAACGGACGTGCAGACCGGCCAAACCTTTACCATGAATGATTATGCCGGGAAGGTGGTGCTGGTCGAAACCATGGCCATGTGGTGTCCTACTTGTGTTATTCAAGCAACTCAGGTGGAAAAACTTCACGAAGCACTTGGTAACCCGGAAGATCTAATTACAGTCAGTTTGGATGTTGACCTTCATGAAGATGCCGCCTCGTTAAAGGAATATGCTTCAAGCTATCGTTTTGACTGGCACTTTGCTGTGGCACCTCTTGGGATTGCTCGTGCTCTTGGAAACTTGTACAGCGCCGAGTATTTGAATCCGCCGCTCTCGCCGATGTTGATCATTGATCGGGAAGGCAATGTCCATCAATTGGAGTATGGCGTAAAGAACGTTGATACACTCCAGACGATCATTGAGCCCTATCTGGCGAAATAAGTGCTGCTGGATAAGCTACTCGTCCCAAAGTGTGTTCTGTTCGTTGCGCTCGGCATAACTTTGCTGGTTATGGGAGATTGTCAATGTTTTGTGGACCAGCAAGAGGGGGGAACGAACAGGTTAATCAATTCTGAGCGTTGTACACCTGCATGGACCCCCATTCCTGAACCACAACACTAGGAAAGTCGTGATATCTATCCCCTGGAATACAGGAAACAAGCGGCCGAACCTTCAAAAAACATCCGACCTTTTACGATTCTTGATTAGAGGGAACATGACATGTTGACCAAGATTCGGAATAATTTCCAAATCATTTTGGATCAAGTCTATACTTCGATTGAGAAGCCCAAACGAAACGACACCAAGCTGACGAAATCCCCTTGGGCAAAACCGATCAAATCCTACGCAGATGTTCCCGATGTGTACAAAGACTTCTTTGATCCCTTGCTTGCAGATAGACGGGAGTTTCCTTATGCAGTTCTCACCCCGTCCTATGAGAACTTTATCCACAAAACATCCGAGAAACTCATTGTGCACATGTTAGAATCGAATAAGAACTTCACATCGCTTCAAAATATATCAAACTTCAATTGAACTCCTGATAAACGATAACAACTAGATCCGAAGGACGATAAAAGGGATGACGGAACTCTACCAGAACTATGCGGTGCTTTGGGATATGGACGGCGTGCTGGTTGACACCGGCGAATTCCATTTCAAGGCCTGGAAGCAAACATTCGAAGAATTAGGCGTTGCTTTCGATAGGGAAGATTTCAAGGCAACCTTTGGCATGAATAATGCCGGAATTCTGGAATGGGTGTATGGAAGAAAACCAGAGCCAGATGAAAGTTTCCCAAATCAGTGAGAAGAAGGAATCCCTTTTTCGGGAATTGATTAAGGGAAAGGCAGAACCACTGCCCGGAGTTCTGGATTGGTTACGACAATTTCAAGCCTGGGGTATCAAACAAGCCATTACCTCTTCCGCCCCACCAGAGAATATCGAAGTTTTGGTTGCGGAGTTGAAGATCGAAGAGTTTTTCGATGCAATCGTTTCAGGGTTTGACCTGCCCGGAAAGCCCAACCCAGATGTATTCCTGAAAGCGGCCAATACCATCCAGATGGAACCGGAAAATTGTATCGTCATTGAAGACGCGATTGCAGGGGTCGAGGGGGCAAAAAGAGCCGGGATGAAATGTATCGCAGTGACAACTACAAATCCCGGCCAGTAAATTAGCCAAAGCAGATTTTATCGTTGATCATTTGGGGAATATGAACAGAGAAGATTTTCTTTCGTTTATAGAGTAACTATCATCTATCCAGGCATCTTCTTTGTAACAAAAGAGGTAGCAAGAAAATTATCTGAAGAATTTTGGATGTGACATCCTTTTGTCTGATTCCATGACAATCAGCGCTTGAAATCTGCTCTCAAAATCATTATCCTATATCCTATAGGATTTTATATGTTTCAACCCGCACCCCCATTCCAGACCAAAGAAGAATACGCCTACCAGGCTCTGCGGCAGGCCATCCTGCGTTGCGAACTGCCCCCGGATGAGAAACTGGTCATCGACCGTTTGAGCGTCGAAATGGGACTCAGCCAAATTCCCGTCCGCGCCGCCATCCAACGCCTGCAAACCGAAGGGCTGGTGGTCATCAATCCGCATAGCAGCGCAACCGTTGCACCACTTTCGCCAGCCAAAATAGATGAAGTGTTCACCTTGCTCGAAAGCCTCGAACGGGCAGCCTTTCGGAGTCATTGCCGAAAAAGGTTCCACCACGGATCTGACTTCCCTCGACCTGCTCGTTGATCAAATGGACGTTGCCTTGTCCCAAAACGACTCCGCCACCTGGTTGACGGCTAACATCGCCTTTCATCGCAAGATCGCCGAACTGGCCGCCATGCCCCTGCTGGTCGATTTCACCAGCCGCGTGCTTGACGAGTGGGAGCGCATCAGCCACTTCTACTTCCAGCACGTCACCAGCGCCCGCCTGCCACAAGCCCAGGAGGAGCATCGCCAGATCGTGTCCCTTTTGCGCTCCAGCGATGCCGAACGTCTCGACGACTTGGCCATCACCCACAACCGTGCTGCCAACCAAGCCTACCAATCCATGCTTCAGGGCCGTTAATGCAAATCATCCCCAAGCGCAAAATCGACGGCATTTCCGCTATTCTGCTGCCTTTTCACGCAGACGGCACGCCTGACTTCGATGCTTTTCTCGCCCATGTGGATCGCACGTATGCCGCAGGCCTGACTCCCGCAGTCAACATGGACACGGGCTACGCCAACCTGTTGACTCCCGCCGAGCGTTTCAAAATCCTGGACCTGACGTCTGCCATCGCCAACGGACGTCGCTTCGTGGCTGGGGCTTTTGTCGAGGGTCAGACGGACGATCTGGTCACACTCTACGCACGCGAAACGGACCTCATCCAACAGCGAGGCGGTACGCCGATCCTGTTCCAGTCCACGGCACTGACTTCCCTGCCCGAGGACAAGCTGGTCGAAACCTATCGCCAAGTTGCCGCTCAATGTGCCCAACTGCTGGCTTTCGAGTTGGGCAAAATGTTCACTCCTTTTGGACAGATTTACAGCCTGGACGTGATCAGCGAATTGATGAGAATTCCGCAAATCGTGGGTATCAAACACTCTTCACTCAAGCGGGAACTCGAATGGCAGCGGCTGGAACTGCGAGATCAACTCCGCCCCGACTTCAAAATCTACACCGGCAACGATCTTGCCATCGATATGGTCATGTACGGCAGCGATTACCTGCTTGGCCTGTCCACCTTCGCGCCAGACTTCTTTGCAAAGCGAGATGCCTATTGGCTAGCGGGCGATTCCCGCTTCTACGAGCTCAACGATGTGCTGCAATATCTCGGCCAGTTCGCCTTCCGTCCGCCGACCTCGGCTTACAAACACTCCGCCGCCCAATTCCTGAAACTGCGTGGCTGGATCGAGTCCGACACACCACACCCTGATGCTTCCAAACGCCCCGAAAGCGATATTGAAATTTTGCAAAAAATATTAGAGCAACTGGAACAACTATAATCCCCTCTCCCCAGTGGGGAGAGGGTTAGGGTGAGGGGCAATCCTTATCCTAGCTTTCATTAGAAAACCATGCCCTACAAACGTCTCGCTCAACTCCGCACCCCCGAACAATTCGCCGAACATATCCAGTCTCTTGGCATCCAACTTGATTTTGATGCGGAAGTCCAAACTGGCCCGAACTCGCCGCTTGCTCAACCCTACCTACTCTCTACTCTCCATTCTCCACTCTCTAATCGCTTCTGTGTTCTCCCCATGGAAGGCTGGGATGGCACTACCGACGGCAAACCCACTGAACTCACCCATCGTCGCTGGGGACGCTTCGGTCAAAGTGGTGCCAAGCTGATCTGGGGCGGCGAAGCTGTAGCTGTCCTGCCCGAAGGACGGGCTAATCCCAACCAACTCATCATCAACGAAGCCAACTTGCCCGATCTGGCTTCCTTGCGGGAAACGCTGGTCAATGCCCATGCGGAGCGCTGGCGTACAGATGATCTCTACATTGGCTTACAACTGACCCATTCCGGTCGCTTCTGCCGCTCCAACGGATAAGACGAAACTCGAACCCCACATCCTGTATCCCCATCCCCTGCTGAACCAAAAATTCAACCTGCCTGATGATTATCCCGTCCTGACCGATGACGAGATCAGCCGTATCATCAAGGCTTATGTCAAGGCGGCTAGTACTGGCGCAAAAAGCAGGCTTCCAATTTGTGGACATCAAGCACTGTCATGGCTATCTCGGTCACGAGTTTCTCAGCGCCGTGGACCGTCCCGGCAGGTATGGCGGCTGCTTCGAGAACCGCACCCGTTTCCTGCGTGAGATCGTGGATGGTATCCGCAGCTGAAGCCCCAGGGTTGGAAATCGGCGTGCGGCTGTCGGCGTTCGACTTTATCCCATTCAAGCCAGGTGATCGATGGTATTGGTGAACCCGAACAATTGATCGTAGACAGTAGACCGCAGACCATAAACCATCGTCCACCGTCCACGATCTACCGTCATGCCTTTGGCGGCGACGGCACAGGCACCGGCATCGATCTGACCGAACCGCACAAATTCCTGGATTTACT
Organism: uncultured Chloroflexia bacterium; assembly: GCA_963785535.1. Classification (GTDB taxonomy): domain Bacteria; phylum Chloroflexota; class Anaerolineae; order Anaerolineales; family Villigracilaceae; genus JAABUE01. The sequence continues at coordinate 518,601 of CAWAVQ010000011.1, forward strand.
CGGAAGCCTGGACATAAAACTGGTCAACATCACGGCGGGCAGCCCGTATTACGTGCCACATATCCAGCGCCCGGCTCTGTTCCCGCCCTCGGACGGATACCAGCCGCCCGAAGATCCGCTGGTCGGCGTGGCACGACTGATCAATGCGGCGGCGGAATTGAAGGCCAAACATCCCAATTTGCTGATCGTTGGGACAGGCTACTCATATCTGCAAGAATGGCTGCCAAACGTAGCCCAAAACGTGGTGCGGACAGGTAAAGCCGATTTCGTCGGGCTGGGACGAATGATGTTGACTTATCCCGATATGGTCGCCGATATTCTCGAAGGCAAGCCGCTCCAACGCAAACGTATCTGCCGCACCTTCAGCGATTGCACCACAGCGCCCAGGAATGGCATGGTCAGCGGCTGCTTTCCCTTGGATCCGTTTTACAAAGAGCGGCCCGAAGCGGAAGTTTTGAAAAAAGTAAAACACAAGGAGTAGTGTCTTTGCAAGGCGGCTGAGCCGCCTTCGCAAAGACAGAAACTATGAAAAAAATTCTTCTCGTAACTGATGGCATTTTTCATCCGCCATTCTCAGCAAGAAAGGCTTTGCATAAAACGCTGGCGAAGTTGGATGATTTTGAATTCCAACACATTCGCTCGATGGAAAAGCTGCCAGAGTAATCTTCAGGATTTTTCTGCGATGGTGATCTATATTCATCACAAGAAAATCTCAGAGCGAGCATTGGCGCAATTAGATGATTTCGTCTCCAAAGGCGGTGGGATTTTGGGAGTTCATTCCGCCACGGCGTCCTTTCAAGGACAATTGCATTATTTCGAAATCCTGGGCGGACGCTTTATCGGCCACGGACCTGTAGCTTCGTTTGAAGTGAAACCTGTCCCCGAAAGCGAGCTCTTTGCTGGTATCCCTGTTTTCAACGTCAAAGATGAGCTATACATCCACGAACTCCAGCCAGGAATCACGCCACACTTCACCGCCACCCACGAAGGACAGGAAGTCCCCATCGTGTGGACGTATCACTACGGCCAGGGGCGGGTTTGCTATGCGGTGCCCGGTCACCGTACAGAGACGATGCAGAACGAAACCTATCAAAAAATCTTGCAGCGTGGACTAGCCTGGGTGTGTGGAGACATGACCAAACTCAATCTCGGGATCGTCGGTTGCGGTGACATTGCTGGCTATACTGCTTGGATCAGTAGACTGGTGCCACAGGTGCGGTTATCCGCTTGCTGCGACGTCAACGCCGAACGGGTTCAAACCTTTGCCAAACGCCACCGCATCCCGCAGACTTACACCGATTACGCCGAGATGTTGGACGAAAGCCGATCTCGATGCCGTCTACCTGGCTGTGCCGCACAACTTGCATTACGAGATGATCCTGTCCGCTGTAGAGGCGGGGAAACCCGTCTTCGTGGAGAAACCCCTCACGCGCACGCTATCAGAAGGGACTCAAGCTCGTCGAAACGGTGGCAGGCCAAAAGGTCGGTGTGAACTACCAGTATCGCTACGATAGCGGGTGCTACGCTCTGGGGCGGGCAGTCCAGGCTGGGGCGCTGGGAAAAGTCCATTCCATCCGCATCAATATCCCCTGGCATCGCACGCAGTCCTATTTTGACGGGGCGACCTGGCACAAGACCATCGCCCAGGCTGGCGGCGGGACGCTTATCACGCAGGGCAGCCACTTTTTGGATGTGGCATTGTGGGCGCTGGTGGAGAGCGGCCCGTTTCGGCCATGGGATACACGGCCAGCCCCGGTTTTGACGTGGAAGTGGACACGCTGGCGCACGGCATCGTCGAGACGGAGGGCGGGACGTTGATCAGCATCACCTCGTCGATGGTGGCGGCCAGCGAACAGGCCGTGACGATTGAAGTTTACGGCGAGCGGGGCACGGCGCTCTATCAGGATTTGCCCCTGCCGACGGGTGAAGTTTGTCGGCGTGAAGGTCCGCAAGGGTGAGGAGCGAAGGGAACGCCCACCCGAATGGGGTGTTCATGCTTTGCAGCGCAGTCTGGCTGGATTCGCCAATTGGGTGCTAACCAATAAGCCCTACCTGACCCCCGCCCACGAAACCCTGCCCGTGCTGGCCGCCGTGGACGGGATTTATCGCTCGGCACAATCAGGTAGACGGGAAAGTATAATGCTCTTTTAGGAGGATACAACGATGAAAGACAAGTTCTTTAGCGAGCGTGAGTATTATCTCGATAATATTTGGTTTATGTATGAAGGTATTTCTTACAGGGGAAATGGAGTTGGTTGGAATCCAGAAAAGGGGTTTCATCTTATTGGGAATTTAAAAGGCAACAAAAAACCAAACAGAAAGGAATTTCGTTCCATAGACCCTGCAAGTAAACCAGTTCGAATGATCTATGAATTTATTTGAAAGGCCAAAATATTAAAGTAATTAAGCCCCGATTACAAATAGATGAAGTGGGATTACTTTGGACTGAAAAGTATGCTTGCAATTTCGGTCGTGCTTTGTTCCTTAGCAAATTGAACGACAATTTTATTTCAGAAGACATTTGGGATGGTTCAGCTATCTATGAAATCAAGCAGAAAATTACTATTCCCAGATACTCTTTTCACAGAAACGAAAATTGGAGAAATAGACTACGGACAAAGTTTTTCTCGGGCAGGCTTTAGATTTAGTGACAATAATGTCAAACAAGTTATTGGGGAAATAAAGGAAGACAAATTTTTATATTTCAATTGGAATTTGCCAAAGGAAAATTGGACAAAAGAACAGCATTGGCGTTTTGCGGAAGCATTAAGAGATGCTTTGTCAATATATTCCGGGGAGGTATTACAGTTACGCTATCATGAAAGTTATCGGATAACTCGCCTTGCGCGAGAATATGATAGCAATGGTAAACCATCTTCCCTTGGTTTAGTATTTTGCTTTTTAGATTATGACATTGTTCCGAAAGATGACATAATCCAACTAGCATCTTTTCTCTCTCAACCTAGTGAGCACGAAAGAATTATCAGAAAAATATTTTGGCAGGTAGTAGATGCATCAAATCAAAATTTGATTAGCGTATCAGAATTAATTCTTTCAACAATACTCGAAGCGAGTCTACGAACAATATACGGCCTACCTTTTGTTCCGAGAGCATCGAAAGCTAACCGCAAAGCTCGCAAAGGGCACAGCTTTAAGATCGCTGCGTTCTTAGCGCTCTTTGCGGTTCAAAAATTGAGGAGAACAGCATGGAAGCAAAATCCGAAAAACTGACGGCCTGGCAAAAGATCGGCTACGGCCTGGGCGACATCTACGGCGGCGGATCGGGCGTGGTGATCAGCTTTTACTATCTGATCTTCCTGACCGACGTGGTGCGCATCTCGCCTGCCCTGGCTGGCACGGTCATCCTGATCAGCAAGATTTACAACTCGATCACCGACCCCTTCGAGGGCATCATCGCCGACCGCACCCGCACCAAACTCGGACGCCGTCGCCCCTACCTGCTGGCGGGTATCCCGTTGGTGTTTCTGTCGTTCTTTGCGCTGTTCTACCCCTTCAGCATGGCATCCGAGACTACTCGCTTCATCTCTGTGATGCTCAGCTACCTGTTCTTCTCGACCGTGGTCTCGATTGTGATGCTCAACTACAACGCCCTGCATTCCGAGATCACGCTCGACTACCACGAACGCTCCTCGCTCTCTTCCATCCGTATTTTCTTCTCGACCGTGGCCTCCATCGTGGCGGCGCTCGTCCCGCTCGAGATCGTCAAGATTTTCCCCGATATTCACGAAGGCTACATCATCATGGGACTGGCCTTCGGCGCGTTCTTCGCCCTGCCTTACATCGCCACCGTTTCGGCGGTCAAGGAGCGACCCGAGTTCCAGCGTCCGCCCGAGCCTTTCAACTGGCGCAAAGCCTTCATCGAGCCGTTCAAGAACCGCACCTTCGTCTATACCCTGGCAATGTACCTGTTCGCCTTCGTTGCCATCGACACGGTCAGCACCATCGTGGCCTACTTCGTCAAATATTATCTTCAGCGCAGCAGCGAAGTCAGCTACGTCAACGGCACGTTGCTCGTCGCCCAGGTCGTGTCGCTGCCCTTCTACGTGGCGCTCAGCAAACGCACCAGCAAGAGCAAAGGCTACATCCTCGGCCTGGCGATCTGGGTCGTGGCCATGATTTTCAGCTTCCTGCTCAGCCCCAGCTGCATCGCCATTTCTGGGTCTACGTTTTCGCCAGCGTGGTCGGTCTCGGCACGGGCGGCATCGTCGTCATGATCTACGCCATCTTCCCCGACATCCCCGATGTGGACGAACTCGTCAGCGGCGAGCGTCGTGAAGGCATTTACGCCGCCCTGGTCACTTTCATCCGCAAGTTCAGTTCGGCGCTGGCCATCTTCGCTGTTTCGAACGTGATCGGCATGGCTGGCTACGTCCCGCCCGTCCAGCAGACCATCGACGGCGCCACCAAGCTCATCGAGCAGCCCCAAACCGCTACCTTCCTGCTCGTCCTGCGCCTGATCTTCATGCTGCTGCCCATCGTCCTGCTGGTTTTTGCGCTCTACTTCGCCGCCCGCTTCCCGCTCACGCCCGCCCTGCACCAGCGCCTGAACCAATATCTGGCCGCCGTGCGCAAGAGGCGAACAGCCCGAGGAAGATGGTCTCGAACTCAAGAAATTGTTGATAGGTTGACTTGGAAAATGACGACCGTTCACGCCGCCCCCGACTATGCCATCCGCCCCCAGGCTGACCCTCCGCCCGATTACCCCACTGCGCCGCATCCGGACTCCTTTCAGCTTGCTCCCGATATATCATCCCCGAAGGGGAACCTGACATTTGACCAGCGTCGAGCGGACTACATCGCCCACATCCTGAAGAATCCCGCTCCGCAGAACACCAAACCCGTCTGGTACGAACTGGTCCGCATGGCTGGTGGCAGACATCCGCACGAAGGCATTATTTTCTCTGCCCTCGATTTCATCGATGCCCGAAAAGATTGTTCGGATTTCGTGTTGCATGGGATTTTGCGAATGTTATATCAAGAGAGCAGGGAATCAGAGACCAGAGACTAGTCAACTTATCTCTAATTCTCTAGTCTCCAATCTCGCTACTCACCCATGCCAAGCAAAACTACCCTCAACTTCAAATACTTCCCGGACGAACCCGGCATCGACTCTCTCTGCACCTGGACAGAAAACCACTACATCCTGTTCACCTCCGCCGCCTACCTGGCAGGCCAACTTTATCCCGACGAAGTCTTCACCAACTCAGGAGAAACTGGACAACAGAAGATCGAACTCAACCGCAAAGCGCATCCTGCGCTGGCTGGACTTGCGCTTCCGCACCGGATTCAGCGAATGGCTCTCGCACGTCTACTACGATGAAGACCTGACTGCCCTGCTCTCGCTCTACGACTTCGCCCAGGATGACGAAATCCGCCGCAAAGCTGAGATGGTCATCGACCTGCTGCTGCTCGATATGGCGCTCAACTCGTTCAAGGGCGTTTTCGGCTCCACCCACGGACGAGCTTACGAGAACACCAAAAAATGGGCTTCCAACGAAGGCACCACCGACACGATGAAACTGCTCTTCGGCATGGGCATCTACTCCGCTTTCGACAACATGTCCGCACCGGCGTTTGCCTTGAGCAGCTATCGAGTGCCGAAAGTGATTGAAGAGATAGCCACCCAGCCCCCCTCCGTCTCCCCCCATTTTCTGCGAAAATGGGGGGAGTGTCCCGGAGGGACGAGGGGGGTCGAGAACCGCCAGCGCATGGGCATCAAACTCGATGAGATGGAAAAGTGGGGTCTTCACCCCGACAATTTCGAAGACGGCATGCTCTATCTCACCCTGGAAGCCTACCTGCATCCCCGCACCATCGCCAACACGCTCAAAATGTTCGATACCTGCAACTGGTGGGAGAACTCCTTCCTGGACGACTTCAAACCTTATCGTGGATTGCTGCGCACGCTGAATGCCGTCCGTGGGTTGCCGTTACTGGCTCGTGTACTCGAGCGAGACGTCTGCCGCAACACGCGGGAAGAAGTCAATATTTACACCTACCGAACACCCGATTACATGCTGTCCACAGCGCAGGATTACCGCAAAGGCTACGGCGGCGACCAGCAGCACATCTGGCAGGCCACGCTGGGGCCGGATGCGGTCTGCTTCACCACGCATCCTGCCAAGATCGAAGGCGTCACGCCGAATTATTGGGCCGGCTCGGGTTTGCTGCCACGAGCGGCGCAATACAAGAATTTGATGATTGCGATTTATAACATCGAAAAAATCCCTGCGCTGTATGTGCCCATTCGCCATTTCTTCACACACGCCTGGCTGCCAAAAGACAAATTCGATGAAGTGATCGAGAAAGATGGCTGGATTTTCGCCCGCAAAGATGATGGTTACCTGGCACTGTATTCACAAAACCCATACTTTTGGAATACGGAGTCCGAAGTCTCGTCGAGACTTCGGGATGCAAAATCTGGAGATTTTGCACTCCGTAAGAATGCGGAGGATGTAGACAGAGAAATTATCGTCCCCGGCGCCCAAAACATCTGGATCTGCCAGCTTGGCCGTAAAGCCGACGATGGTTCCTTTGAGCAATTCATCGACAGCCATAAGTTTAGCGGAATTAACCTTCAGCGGGCTGAATGTCGAATATCGGTCACCAGGCAATGGCGTAGTCCGATTCGGGTGGGATGGGGCTCTCAGCGTAGATAACATCGAGATTCCGCTGCATGACTATCCCCGCTACGACAATCCTTATGTCCAGGCTGAATTCGACCCGCGTGAGATCAGGGTGACAGCTGGGGAACACGAATTGCATCTGAATTGGGGAACGGGAGAACGGACAATAACATAAAATCGTTTTCGGATTTTGTCCCATCACAACTTCAGGTTGGAAATGACCGTCTGTGAATTCACAGGCGGTCATTTTATTCTCTTGCCTTCAATCTTTTTCGAGCCGCCAGTCCGTAAGCGAGAAAAGTGCAAAAGGGCTTGACACAGGAATGATTTCGGATTATTATAAGACGAGAATAATATAGGATTAATCATATATAGGAGATGAATAATATGTCCCTCGACTATGCCATACTGGGTTTTCTTAACTACCACCCTTACACCGGCTATGACTTGAAAAAAATCTTCGACTCATCCGTACAGCACTTCTGGCCTGCCGATCAAAGCCAGATCTACCGCACCCTGAACCGTCTGACCGAAAAGGGTTTCGCGGAAATGGAAAAGGTTCCCCAGGAAGACCGACCTGACCGCAAGGTGTATCACATCACAGAAGCCGGGCGTGTCGAACTAATCCAATGGCTGTCCGGCCCGCCGCCCATGGATTCACCGCGTAGCGCGCCGTTGATCCAGGTCTTTTTTGCCGGTCAGTTATCCGACGAGGAAGTCCTGGCCAAGTTCGAAGGCTATGCTGCGATCATGCGTGCCTTTTTAGATCGATACGACCAGGTTCCCGACCATCTTGGGCCCTTCGAGGATGAAATCCCTTCGCCGCGCGAGCATTTTTTCTGGTTGCTCACGCTTGAGAACGGGATCGTCAACATGCGCGCTAACCTGGAATGGGCCGAGAGCATCATCGAACGCATCAAAAACGGCCAGGTGCCAGCAAAATGAAGACTTCGGAACAATGAGAGCATTTGTATTTTCTGGTAAGGAAATAAATTTTTATCTGTAAAGAGGTAAACAAATGAATGCAAATAAAATCAACAAACGAATTGGTTGGGGATTTATGACTTTTCTAGCATTTGGCATCGTCCTGTATGCTGTCCGTTACTTCAGCCTGAATCCCGATGTATTCTTCCCACAGCAGCGAAATGTTTATCTGGCACATCAGGTTGGAATTATCACCCACATTATCGGCGGCGTGTTGGCATTGGGCTCGGGCCCGTTCCAATTCCTGGGGAAGTTGCGCATACGCTGGCCGAAAGTTCACCGCTGGATGGGACGTTTTTATCTGATTGGCATCTTGCTAGGCGGTACCGCCGGGTTTTATATGGCCTTCTACGCCTTTGCAGGTCCAGCCGCCAGCCTTGGTTTCGCTACGCTGGCCATCTTATGGCTGGGAACCGGCTTCATGGCCTACCGCACCATCCGAGCAGGAAACACAGTTGCCCATCGCCAGTGGATCATCCGTAACTTTTCGTTGACCTTTGCGGCTGTTACGCTGCGTTTGTGGATGATGCCCCTGATCATGGCCTTTGGTGAGACGACCGGCTATGAAATCGTGGCCTGGATTTGCTGGATACCGAACTTGATCGTTGCCGAAGGTCTCGTTCGAGGCTGGTTTCGCCGCCGAGCCACGCGACCCATCGCACGGGCAGCAACCAATTAGACGGAATGAAAATGAACCAGGAAAACAAACAATATTCACTATGGCAGATTCTTGGCATCTGGGCATTGAGAGGCGCGCTTGGATCGGCTTAGCCAGGTAACTGAGAGGTAAATCATGATTAACCGATTAAAAAGCAAACAAGTTTGGAACGAACTCAAAAAGGAAATCTTTGCCGTGCTTGGCATGGTGACATCAAAAGGCGAAGCGCGCACGATTGGGATTGTTTATATCGTGCATAATCAAAAACTCTACATCTCCACAAAGAAAGATGCTTGGCCAACTCGCCACATCCAAAGCAACCCTCACATTTCGATGACAATACCGGTTGCCAAGCGCGTCCCGTTCATGCCCTGGATCAAGATTCCCCAGGCAACGATCACCTTCTCCGGGTTGGCAAAGGTATTCGAAGCAAAAGATGTAGAAGACGATATCTTGCACGCGCTCTTCCGCGGCCTTGAATCAGACGCGGATATGCTCGCAACCACAGCCGTGCTGGAAATTGAACCAAAGGGAGAGTTTGTCACCTATGGCATCGGAATCCCCCTCATGCAAATGCGCTTTCCCGAAAAAGCACGCGGCCGCGCTCCTGTTTTCCAGGAATTCTGATGAAATGGATTTCGACCATGAAGAATAAAACCGTGCAAAAAGAAACAAGGAATCTCATCCTATACTTCGTGCTTGCCTATGCAATTTCGTGGGCAATTGCAGTTCCATTAGCGCTTGAGAAAACAGGTTTGATGAACCCCGTTCTACCTTTTTCGGCACATTACTTCGTTGCTTATGGTCCCCTGCTGTCAGCCATGATCGTCACCTGGCTCGATCAAGGGGGTCCTGGAATAAAGGAACTTCAGCAAGCGCATGATAACCTGGAGCGTTCGCCCTATCTGGTGGATTGCCGCTCTCTCCCCACTCATCCTTGGATTTGTGGTCATCCTGGTTCTGAATCTTTCAACAGGGAATGGAGGTTCTCTATCAAGCTTAGGCGAAGTGAATTTCCTGCCTCCCTTGGGAATGGGTGCGTTGGCTCTCTGGCTCCTGACATTTGGAATTGGCGAGGAAACAGGTTGGCGTGGTTATGCTTTACCGCGTCTTCAAAAAAATCGAGGCGCGTTATCAGCCACACTCATTTTGACTGTTCTCTGGGCGCTGTGGCATCTGCCGCAGTTCTTTTACTTGTTCGATCCTGCTATCGCAATCGGCTGGTTGATTGGTCTCTTCGCAGGCGCAATCGTCTTCACCTGGCTCTACAACAGCGCAAGTGGCAGTATTCTCATCGTGGCCATTTTTCACGGCTGCTTCAATTTCATGACAGCTTCAGATGTTGGAAATGGCATCCTGGCTGCAGTGGTAAGCACAATTGTTATGATTTGGGCTGTTCTCGTTATCATCCTATTCAAGCCGGCCAATCTTTCAAAAAGCGAAAAATATATTATCCCTTGATCTGTTGAAATGAACTCGATGGAGGATCTAATGAAAATCAATATTCTCAACGGGAACCTTGAATCAGCTACGTTTGATCCCTATCTCAACCAATTGAAAGTTAAGCTTGAAGCCAAAGGGCATTCCGTTACCCAACTTGATTTGCGCGACCTGTCCCTGCGTTATTGCATCGGCTGCTGGGGTTGCTGGGTCAAGACGCCTGGCCAGTGCATTTCGCAGGATGCTTCTATCGAAATAGATAAAGCCGTAATCCATTCTGACTTCACGTTGTGGGCTGCACCGCTCAAGATGGGCTTTCCCAGTGCACTACTCAAGATGGCTCTCGACAAGCATCTACCGTTGATCCATCCTTACATGGAAGTGGCTCACAACGAGGCACATCACCAAAAACGATACAAACGCTATCCACGCGTGGGGATGCTGGTCGAAAAGGAAACAGACACAGACGAAGCGGACTTGCACATCCTGACGAACATCTTTGCCCGCACGGCGCTCAACTTCAAGAGCCGGCTGGAGTTCCTCGAAACCACGCAACTTCCAGTCGAGGAAGTTGCCGGGAAAATATTGGAGGGGAAGAAAAGGCCTCATCTGTTTGAGCAGGCAGCAGGTCCGACAAGAGGCGTGGGCATCACTCCCCCACAGCGGATGACCGTCTTCAATGGATCACCCCGTGGGCGGCGCGGCAATACGCCCATCCTGCTGGGCGAGTTCATGCAAGGCTTCGGCCGGGAGTATGAAATGTATCATCTCGTGCGAGTCAAGGAGGTCCGAGAGCAGGTGCATGCCTTCGCGGAGGCGGAATGCGTTTGGTTCGGATTCCCGCTCTACACGGACGCCATGCCCGGCATTGTCAAGCATTTCATCGAAGCCTTGGAACCGTTACGCGGACGTGAGAACAACCCGCCAATTGGATTTCTGGTGCAATCGGGTTTCCCGGAGGCGCTGCACTCGCGCTATGTGGAGCGCTACCTGGAGAAGCTGGCCGCCCGGCTTGGTTCGCCTTATCTGGGCACAATCGTCAAGGGCAACGGGGAGGCTGTGCGCGTAATGCCCCCCGAAGCCACTCATGGGTTATTCGAAAAAGTACACTCGCTGGGGGGCGATTTCGCCAAGACGGGTCAATTGAACCCCGAAACCTTGCGCATGATCGCCCGCCCGGAACGTTTCCCCACCATCCTGGGGCCGCTTTTTCAAGTGTTCTTGCATACCTCGATTGGGCACTCATACTTTGACAACATGCTCAAGCAAAATGGTGCCTATGCGCAGCGTTTCGCCAGACCGTTTATGGAGTAGGGATAGTTAGCTTTACACAATCATGCACGAATGTACAGCTTGCAAGCCTGCCTATTATGAGTATACTGAGATGAAAATATGCACTTTGTTTCTTACGGGAATATTATGGTATTCCATTAAGGTGGATGTAGCAGACCCCGCGACCTACCCCACAATGGGCACAGGTGAAGCGGCCGGGACGATGTTCTTTACAGGATGCTAACGAAAACCGTTAAGCTGCTTCTTGAGGGAACCACATGAACAACCCATTATCGTTTTCATCTGTAAAACTTGAGCTGTTCTCCAAAGAGAACGTCCGCCTGAGATCGGCCTCCGGTTTTGTGGTTGAAACTGGCGACCAATATTATCTCATTACAAACTGGCATGTTGTTTCTGGCAAGGACATTGCTGTGAGTGGACAGCAAGAGCCTGTTATTGAACCTTATATCCTGAAAACATCCCTCCATATTTACGGGGGAGACGATGAAAATAGCTTTCCACTCTCATGGGGAATGTGGAAGAGAATTACAGTTCAACTGTATGATGATAACGATGCGCCAACATGGATTGAGTTTCAGACGAACAAGCAATCTCAGTCGATGGTAGATATCATTGCCTTGCCTATTCAATTGAGCCGGGATTTGAAGTTTAACCAGGCATTGAATCAATTCAGCGTTAATACGAATTATTGGGCCAAGTTATCTGCTATACCTATCTCAGCAATAGATACGGATGTAGAATATGCTCCTCCTGATACAGTTTATACAGTTGGCTACCCTCTCAACTGGGCACCGGAAGGAACCGAAAAATCCAGTGCAGCATTTTGGCGAATGAGTTCAATAGCGGCTGAAATCAATAAAATTGACATGACCCAAGTAGGCACCTTTTTTATCGATCCATGTGCGCTGGAAGGCATGACCGGATCGCCTGTTGTAGGCCTGAAAAATGATTGCACAAAATTACTCGGAGTTTATTCCGATAGTTCCACGGCAGAATTTGGTGCCAATGCCGGTTTCGTTTGGGATGCATCGCTGGTAAAAGACTTGCTTGGTGCTTCCTAAATGCTGTTGTTGAAAGCAACCTACATTGCATGGCTCTAGCATGCATGGATGCGCTCGACCCGATAGCCGCGAAGCGGGGCCATAGTTTTCGATGAGGCAACGGCCGACCACCTCCAGCGGCTAACCCGCAAGTTCGTCAGGTAATATAGGAATTCTCGTGCAAAACAAACGCGAATCTGTTTTTATCTTTTTGACCCTCGTGTTCGTGCTCTCGATTCCGTTTTGGATTTTGGGAGCAATAAAGCCAATCCAATTGCTGCCAGGCCTGCCCATCAGCGCGCTTGGGGTATTCGCTCCAGCATTATCGGCACTTATTCTCGTCTATAAGAATGAGCGCCTCTCGGGTATTTCTCAACTCCTAAGGCGCTCATTCGATTTCAAACGCGTCAAAAACAAGACTTGGTATCTTGCCGTCGTACTCATAAATCCAGCCATAGCTGTTTTGGCGTATGGATTGATGCGCGTGGTTGGCAAACCAATTCCGAATCCCACATTGTCCCTTCTTGCTATTTTCCCAATGTTTGCGCTTTTCTTCATCAGCGCACTTGGGGAGGAAATTGGCTGGACCGGCTACGCCACTGAACCACTAGAGCGACGTTGGGGAATTGTTATCGCTGGTCTATTGCTTGGGTCGATCTGGGCGGTTTGGCATTTTGTCCCACTCGTGCAGGCGCAGCGCTCGCTAGAGTGGATTGCGTGGTGGTCGCTAGGCACGATATCGTTAAGAATGATCATGATTTGGCTTTACTTCTATGCTGGGAAAAGCGTATTTGCCGCGGCTGTGTTCCATGCCATGATCAACTTGTGTTGGCAACTTTTTCCAATCAATGGCTCGTACTACGATCCGCGTATTTTTAGCCTGATCACGCTATGCTTTGCTGTTGCCATTTTTACTGCACAGCAACTTCTGACAAAAGGCAAGCCATCTGCTGCGTAACGTCCTGCGCGGCAGATTGCCTGGACCAACCGCACAGGCACGTCAAATTCTCTTTCAGGATATCTCCCTATGCAAAACCCTCATACGAAATGGCGAATTGATTTTGCGCGAAACATTGCCAAATGTCTTGTAACCTTCGAAGGCATAAAAGCGATAGTCATCGCGGGCTCGGTCGCACGCGACTTTGCTGACGAATACTCTGATGTAGAAATCCCCATCTTTTGGGAGACACTGCCCGATGATGAAACTCGCCACGCGATCGTAGCTGCCTTACAGGCCGATTTCCTGTATGCGTATGATGGCCCAGCTCGTGAGGACCAACTCCTGATCCATGGCTTCCAAGTTGACTTGTGGCACATCTCGGTTGCCCTTCAAGAGGCTATCATCAAAGCGGTTTTAGAAGGGCACAATTTGGACTTAGGCGGCTTGAACGCTATGGATACCATGCGTGCATGTATTCCACTCTACGGTCATGAAATCATCAAGAAATGGAAAGAACAGGCACAAGCTTACCCAGAAGGATTGGCCGGGCAAATGATTCAAGATCACATATCTTCCTTTAAAATTGCGGAGTTGTCCATCCTGGCATCCCGAGATAACCCGACTGCCTTCTATGGACAACTAAGCTCTCTACATCAAGAGATATTTCTGGTCTTGCTGGCCCTGAACCGAAAGTATTTTCCAACTTTTAAGTGGTTGTTTCGCGCCTTAGAAGACTATGCAAGTCAAACCCAAAAATATCGACCAGCGATTACGGCAGGCCTTTAAGTTGCCGTATGCAGAAGCGATAGCCGATACCAGGCAACTGCTAGAGGAAATGCTTGAGTTAGTGGAGCTACGATTTCCACATTTAGATACCACGCTTGCACATCGCCAATTGGGATATACTCGTACAGCGCATTTGAAACCGATTACTTCGTGATTAGTGATTCGTGGTCTGATGTACATTCGTTGCGTCGGGCTAGAATATTATGGAATAAGTGAGAACGTCCAGGAATATCTGTAGCACCCCAGCAGGTGTGCCAACCACTAAACCTTTTCAAACTCATCAATCGGATTTGGAGGAAAAAGTGTCTCTAAAAAAATGGTTATATAAGGGAGGACATCCAAATACAATAGCCAAAGTGATAAATAGGGGCTGGGCAATCATTCATTCATCAGGACTATACCCAAACTATATGGTTACTTTAGAGGTCGTGGGGAGACGATCAGGAAAATTGATAAAACTTCCTCTTGCATTGACAGTAATGAACGGAGAAAGATATCTTGTGTCCATGTTGGGGAAGGAAGCAAATTGGGTTCGGAATGTCAAGGCGGCTGGAGGTAAAGCAAGGCTTCGGCACGGAATAAGCGAAGAGGTGCTTCTGGAAGAGGTGGATATCCACCAGAGAGCGGCGATCATAAAGGCTTATTTACAAATTGCACCGGGAGCAAGACCGCATATTCCCGTCGACAAAGATGCACCCATCGCAGAGTTCGAGAAAATAGCGCCGGAGTATCCGGTGTTTATAATAAGCCCAGGAAAATCGTAACAATGCCCGATCCCGAAAGAATCGGTGCAGGCAGCGGTTCCGTCACTCGAAACCGCTTCGGCTTTCTATTGAAGGGAGTGTAATCTCTATGAGCCCAGTCCGTATGTCCCGGATAGAATCAGCCATGCGCCTCGTTCTGGCGTTCAACGAGGCCTTCAACCGTCATGATGTTGGGGGAATGATGCAATTGATGAGTGACGATTGCGTCTTCGAAAACACAGTACCGGCCCCCGATGGCGAGGTGTATTCAGGGAAGGAAGCAGTCACTCAGTTTTGGCAGGACTTTTTCCGTGAGTCGCCCCAGGCACACATCGAGATCGAGGAGATTTTTGGCCTCGATAAGCGCTGCATTATGCGCTGGAGGTACGACTGGACGGATGCGGCCGGGGAAAAAGGGCACGTCCGGGGAGTCGATATATTCAAAGTGCAGGACGGTTTCATCTGCGAAAAGCTGTCCTACGTGAAGGGATAGTTACAGTGTGCTGCATAAATATCCGAACTAAAATCCTGGTTTTTGAAGACTATTCGTTAGATGGAAGTTCGGAATAATATGCAAGAAGCAGTAGGATACGAGTAGCTTTATCATCCCAATATTGATTATCTGACCTTTAAATTCTAGGGGTTATGCAGTTGAATAGGAGGGGCCCGAAAATAAGGAGGACGTGCTGCGCACGTCCTCCTTATTTTCGGTATTTTTTGCGAATTGCGTAAGTTCTAAATCCTATTAATCGTCTGGCGCGCCATTGAATCAAGCAGTTGGATCTTCTATTTCTGTTTAACCCTGGTTTTTCCAAGGGACAACATCACAGCATGGTTGCGGGCATCGTCAACCAGCGGAATGGCGTTTGTTTCCAACGGTTTTTCATCCAAGGTGAGAGACATTTCTTGTTGATCCTTATCCGGACTATTTTTCACCCGGATGTGATAGATTGCTTTACCATAGCGGTAGAAGATTTCGTAAGAAGGCCACTTTTTGGGAATCGATGGATTAATGCGAAGTAGATCGCCTTCGCGTTGCACGCCCAGGATGGCTTCCAAACCCAGACGGTACATCCAGCTTGCGGAACCGGTATACCAGGTCCAGCCGCCGCGTCCGATGTGCGGCGCAACGCTGTACACATCTGCTGCAATGACATAAGGCTCCACCTTGTAACGCGCAACTTTCTCTGGCGTGTCGGCGTGGAGAATAGGATTGATAAGCTGGAAGAGTTCAACAGCCCGTTCTGAAAGCCCAAGTTTGGCAACAGCCCAGATGCCCCACAGCGCGGCATGCGTATACTGCCCGCCATTTTCACGTATGCCCGGCGGGTAGCCTTTGATATAGCCTGGATCACGCAAAGTGAGATCGAACGGCGGGTCAAGCAGCAGAATAAGCCCCTCTTCATGGCGAACCAGCCGTTCGTAAAACGATTCCATCGCGAGCTGGGCCCGTTCAGGGTTCGCCGCACCGGAGAGCACCGCCCAGGATTGGCTGATGGAATCTATCTGGCATTCGCGTCGCTCGGCCGAACCAAGCGCCGTGCCATCGTCGAAGTAGGCGCGGCGGTACCAATCGCCGTCCCAGGCAGAGGCAGCCAGCGCTTTCTGGAGAGAATCCGCGCGCAGGCGAAGTTCCTTTGCTCCGGCCTGGTCATCCATTTTTTCGCAAACGTGTGCGAACTGCATGAGCGTATCATACGCGAACCAGCCCAGCCAAATGCTTTCCCCTTTGCCATCCACGCCCACGCGGTTCATGCCATCATTCCAATCGCCCGTACCCATTAACGGAAGTCCGTGTGCGCCCTCCGTAATGCCTTTCCTGAGCGCGCGCAGACAGTGCTCATAGAGCGTACCTGCCTGTGCGCCGCTGGCATATTGTCCATAACGTTCCTCTTCGTCCACCTCGAGCGGGTTAGCACTCAGGTAAGGAATCGTCTCCGTCAAGACGGATGCGTCACCCGTTTCCTGGGTATAGCGTGCCGTGACATACGGAAGCCATAGCAGGTTATCGGAAATGCGTGTGCGGATGCCGCGCCCGGAAGGCGGATGCCACCAATGCAGCACGTCGCCTTCTTCGAACTGGTGACTGGCGGCTTCCAGGATATGAGCGCGCGTCAGGTCAGGACGGGCATGCATAAAGGCCAGCACATCCTGGAGTTGATCGCGGAATCCAAAAGCGCCACTGGATTGATACAACGCAGTACGTCCCCACATGCGGCAGGACAAAGCCTGATATAGCAGCCAGCGGTTGAGCAAAAGATCCATGGCCGGTTCGGGCGTACGCACCTGGACGGCACCCAGTTGGTCATCCCAGAAGCGTCGAGACCGAATCCCAGGCTTCAGTGGATGTGTTCAATATTCCGGTAGTGAGCGATCAAGGTCTCAGCTTCGCTGCGGTCTGCCCCCTGCCCGAGCAGGAATGTGACTTCCTTAGTCTCCCCCGGAGCGAGCCACAGCAAAAGCTGCATGGCAGCGCAGGGATCGGAACCAGCTTGCACACTGGCACTCAGGCCAACGCGTTCGAGCGCAGCCGGGCGTGCGTAGCTCCCCATCCGTCCGAGGAATTCTGCCCGGTCGGTGGTGAGCGATTGCAATTCACGGGTTGTAGCCAGGAAGGCCATGTTCCCCGGGAATTCCACATTGTAAGGATTGTGCGCTAGCAAGGCAAAGTTGCGCGAATCAAACTCGGGGATCACGTATTGGGCGGTGATGTCGCGCCTGGTGCCCAGCACCCATTCGGCGAAATAAGTGACGTTGATGCGGCGAGTGTTGGACGTCAGGTTTTCCAGCTTCAACTGGACGATTTTGACGGGCTTATCCGGGACAGCGAACAGCCGCACGCTCTGACTCAACCCGTGGCTGGCGTGCTCGAAAATGGAATATCCGGCCCCGTGGCGGATCAGATAGGGCGCATCGGCGCGCACGGGCAGCGGCGTGGGCGACCAGATTTGACCAGTATCCTCGTCGCGCAGGTAGAGGGCTTCAGAGGGCGGATCGCTGACCGGGTCGTTGCGCCAGGGCGTCAGACGGTTTTCGCCGCTGTTATAAGCCCAGGTACAGCCCAGGCCGTTGGTCGTGACCAGGAACCCGAAGTCGGGGTTGGCAATCACGTTCGCCCACGGTGCGGGGGTAGATTGGCCCGGCTCCAGGTAGATGACGTACTCGCGCCCGTCGGGAGTGAAACCGCCCAACCCGTTGTCAAAGAGCAGGCCAGAGGGGCGTTCGAGCGCTTGGGTAGCTTCCGAAGTGGTGACTGGCCCACGAACCGGGATAAAGTTGGGCAGGCGGACCGGCTGCTGCTCCAGCTTGACAAGTTGTTCGTCCAGGGTGCCAGCATCACCATCTAGAACGACACGAGCCGCCGTAGACAACAAGATACTCTCCGCCTGCGTCATCTGGTTTTCGTTCAGCAGGAATACACCACCACGTTTGTTCAGCCAGATATCATTGCCCGTGCGCGTGAGCAGGCGGCGGATCTGTTCGCCCAAGTTATCCTGATAACCGGACTCGCTGCGGTTCAGGACGATCATATCGATGGTCAAAGCACGCCTGCGCCAATAATTGTGCGCCTTGAGCAGTCGAGCCAGCAACTTCAGGCCGTGCTTCTCATCCCGGACGCGTACCAACAAAATCGGGTGATCGCCGGAAACCGCGAAGGGCCAGAGACCCGGCTGCCCCAGGCTGTTAGCAGCCAGCGTATCAGCATCTGCACGCAACGCAGGGAAAGGGTACAGCAAGACGGACAACAGCTTTTGGTTTCGCTCAAGATCATTCGAGGTCAGATTCAGGCGCGTCATTTCATCTTCAGCCTCGTGCGCAGACGTGCTGAAGGCCTGGCGGATATTCTCCCAGCCCTGAAAGCGCCGGGCTAACTCGATGGATTCCTTGCGAGAGGGAGCAGCAAGCGTCAGGTAAGCCACTTGTACCGTTTGGTATGGCTCCAGAGTGACCTCGACCTGCAATGCAAAAATGGGGTCGAGTGTGGCTCCCGTGGTGCGCGAGAGCCGCTTTGAATCAAGCAAAGCGGCTGGATTGCGAGGGGTACCCCCGATCCCCAAAAATTGGGCCCGGTCGCTCTCAAAGCCTGTAACGGTAACATGTTCATTCTCAGAAACAACGGAATGCGCCAGATACACTGGCCTTTCTTTCGATGAGCGTGACCGGCGACGGAAGAGCAGGGTGTGCAGACTTTCTACATATTCGCTTTCGATGAACAGGCGGTTGAAGGCCGGATGGCGATGATCCACATCCTGTGACGCCAGGGTGACTTCGCCATAGCTGGTCAGGGTCAGGCTGCGCGGACGGTCGCTGTGATTGGTCAGGGAAATCTGCCGGATTTCAACGTCATCTTCGGCCGCGATGGTGATCCTGGTATGGATAGAGATGTCCGCATCCCGGCGCTGGAACTCCACGCGATGCGGGAAGTAATCGACGCGCTGGGACTCAGGCTTGTGCGCCACAGGCTGACTGGCCGCCGACCAAAGCTGCCCACTCTCATTATCGCGCACATACAGCCAACTGCCCCAATCGTCAAGCGTGGTATCAGGATACCAGCGGGTTAGATCGATATCGCGCCAATGGCTATAACCACTTCCAGCCGCGCTGATCAACAGGCTGAAATTGCCGTTGGTGAGACTATGCACTTGTGGGTAGGGTGCATTGGGAGAGACCGTCCAGGGGTCAAGGGAAACCAGCGAATGCACTGGATGCAGATGACCAACGCCATGCAAGTGGGGATTTTCAATCTCCCCTTGTGTGGAAGTTTGCTCCTGTAATAGCAGTTCCACATTCTTGATGCGCGGATCGGCATGCAAGCGGCGCACCATTTTGTTGCCGGACAGGAAATTATCGAGCGCCACCAACGTCATACCCTGGTGGTGCACCATATAGGAGCGGATGATGCCATATTCCTGTCCGGCACCCAGGCGATCGGGGGTGAAGTCAATCGATTCATATAACCCATACAAACCGTACATCTTGAGCTTGCGGAGCTGTTCCAGGTTCTGAAGGTAAGCCTGCGGATCGAAGGGAAGCGCCAGGATGGAGGCATATGGCGCAATCACCAGATCATCGCCCAATCCGCGTTTATATCCCAGGTCGGGGACGCCGAAGGCGCGATACTGGTATACCTGATGCGCATCCAGGTAATAAAAACTGGACTCAGAAATGCCCCACGGTACACCTTTTTCTTTTGCGTAAGCAATCTGTCGTCGGATAACGGCCCGGCAAGTTTGGTCGAGCAAGGTGTTGTGATAGCTGCGCAGAAATAGCGTAGGCATCAAATATTCGAACATGGTGCCGCTCCACGAAAGGAGCACACGTGTGTTATTGACCTGCGTCAGTGGGCGCGCCAGGTACAACCAGTGACTCTGCGGCACGTCTCCTTTTCCAATGGCCACCAGGCTGGCGATGCGCGCTTCCGAGGCCAACAGGTCATAATGGTTGGAGTTGAGCCGCTCGGTTTCCATGTTATAGCCGATGTAAAAAACCCGCCGCCGGGGATCGAACAGAAATCGAAAATCCATGGCCCGGAAAATCTTTTCAGCCTCCCTGCTGAGCGTTTGGAAGCGCTTGAGCAAGGCCAGGACCGCTTCCCGCGCAGAGCTCAGTTCATTCGCAAAGGACTGACACCATTCGATAGCTTCCAGCTCGTCCCCGGGAAGGGATAGATCCATTCCCTCGATGATTTCCACGGCATGGGAATAGATCGTCGGGATATCATCCAGCGAGGGGTTGACCGAGAAAAGGGTTTGCAAGTCCGACCAGGCGGATGCCAGAACAGGCGACAGGTCTGCTTTTTGGAACAGCGCAGGCGCGCTGGTCATTTTCAGCACCCAGGGCGTCAGGGTTTGCAAATCGTGTTGAATATAGTTGAGATGGTAGCGCGTGCGGTCCACCCAGGTGGAGAGGCGGTTCAGCGTACTCTGGTCGAGGCGTTTTGTGGAGGTCTCGACCAGGTTCATTAACATCGCTTCAACATTCGCCTGGCCTTCGCTGACCGATTTGATCGAAAGGTGCGGCACGTAGCGATGAGCATTTTCCAATTCGCTGGCCTGTTTACGCAGATCGACGGTCATTTCATACAATTCTCGAGCGGGGTCTTTCAATTGCGCTTCCTCGAGTGTCACGATCAGCATATCAAGCGTATCCACCAACCCGTTCCATCGGATGACGGGACGAGTAGCCACCTCCTTGAATCCTTGCTGGAGGATCAACAAGCAGGCCGCCAGGTTGCCGCTATCGACGGTCGAGATGTAACGGGGAGGCAGAGGCTTGAGGCTGTGCAGATCGTACCAATTCAGGAAGTGTCCCCGGTTGCGTTCGAGCTGGCGCAGATTTTCAAAGGTGTTACGCACGCGCAGCGCCAGTTCTTCCGGGTCGATATACCCGAAATCGCAGGCAGCCAGCGTGGAAAGCAAAAGCAGACCGATATTGGTCGGCGAGGTGCGGTGTGCTACCAGTCCACGCGGTTCTTCCTGGAAATGATCGGGAGGCAGCCAGTGGTCTTCAGGGCCGATGAAATGTTCGAAAAACAACCAGGTCGAGCGCGCCAGCAAACGTAGGGTGCGTTCTTGCGAGGGGGTGGTGGGCACAGAGGCGCGCAGCACCGGATGGCTGATACGCACCGCAATATACGGAGAAACCATCCAGCCGATCAAAAACGGCGCAGCAATGAAGATTTCTCCCGGTCGCCTGAAAAGCATGGGCACCAAGATGGCCAGTGCAAAGAGCGGACCGACCGTCATCTGGCGCCAGGCAATCGAAAACTTCAACTCTTTGCTAAAAACGTTCACAACGTGCGCGGAAGCCGTCCAGCGCAGCAGGTGTTTGCGAGTAAAGATCAGGCGCACGAGGGTCGCGAAAATGGCATCGATATCGATCAAGACCGCATGAGGCAGGAAAACGATCTCGAAAAACATGCGCAGGGCGCTCTGCGGGAAAGGTTGCGCCATCGTGTCCGGGGAGTCGTCCAGTTTCTCGACGTGCAGGTTCGCAAGCAGATTAACCATAACTGTCAGGATGAAGGGTGAGAATGTAAATATCACCCAGACCAACGCCGAGCCCGGCAAGATGAACCAACTACACAAGAGCAGCGCCAGAACGGAAGGCCCCACCAGGCTGCGCCGCAAGTTGTCGAAGAGCTTCCAGCGATCCAGGAGTGTAAAGGTATTGGGTACAGTTTTGCCCGTTCTATGCGGCACGCGGGGCAGCAACCAGGGCAGGAGCTGCCAGTCGCCGCGCACCCAACGCTGCAAACGCGTGGCGAAGGCCAGATAGTGGGGTGGATAATCCTCGAAGAGCACGATATCCGTCACCAGGCCACAGCGACCGCACAAGCCTTCGAAAAGATCGTGACTCAAGATGGCATTTTCAGGTACCCGGTCACGCGTGCTGCGCTCGAATGCAGCCACATCGTAAATGCCTTTGCCAACGTAGTTGCCCTCGTGGAACAGGTCCTGGTAGACGTCTGAAATCGCGCGCGAGTACAGGTCGATCGCCACGTCTCCGGAATAAATGCGCGTGAATATGGATTGATTGGCCACCGCGGGACGCACCTGGACCCGCGGCTGGAGCACCGTATAACCGGCCACCACCTCCCCCGTGGCCGGATCGAAGACCGCCCGGTTCAATGGGTGTGCCAGCGTCCCGATCAGGCGACGGGCCGAGTCGCGCGGCAGGACGGTGTCCGAGTCCAGCGTGATGACATATTTGATCCTGGATAAAAAACTTAAATTCCCAGTTTGTAGAATGAATTGGCCGCTTTCCCCTCGCGTCAGCAACCGGTTGAATGCCTCCAACTTGCCGCGTTTACGCTCCCAACCCATCCAGCAATTTTCGGCGGGATTCCACATCCTCTCACGGTGCAGTAGGAAGAAAGGCCGGTAAGATTTGTTGCCATGACGTTCATTCAGCCGTATGATCCCGGTGTTGGCATGATCTATGAGCTGCCGTTCGCCAGGCATTTCTTTTTGTGGTGCGTCCGTAAAATCCGTCAGCAAGCCAAAGTGGATGTTCGGGTCAGCATTGCCGATGTAGTGGTTTTCCAACTGGCGGAGCAGGGATTGCAATTCATTTTCGGTGCGCAGAATAGCCGGTATGACCACCACGCTGCTGAATTCCGTGGGAATACCGTATCGGAATTCCAGCTTGGGCAGGGTATGCGGCGGCGTGAGACGCGCCACCAGCATGTGCACGATATGGACCGCGCCAGCCGAGGCCGGTAAGAGACCCAATATCATGGCAACGATGATCTGGCCCAGGCTGCCGTTGGCGTAGACAACGTAGCCGCCGATAATAAGATCGAAGAAAGCGATCAAGGCCAGGATGCTCCCCAGGTAGGCAAGCATGGCGTGGGTATCCAACCAGCGCAGGAAGCGTTGTTCCATAGGAACGCGGTATTTGCATTCGGCTTCGAGTTGCTCCCGCCCGGGACCGATCAGGTAGTATCCAACATGCCGTTCTCGATCACCCTCATTCTGTTCGGCTAGAGAAATAGCCGTTTGGGCGATTCGCAATTCATCCCAGGCGGCATTTTGCGCCATTTCTTCTACGATGTCCCGGTAACGGTTACGCGTTTCAAAATCCATCGATTCGTAGATGCCGGCCGGGTCGTCCCGCAGGCTGCCATCCACGAGACTGATCGCTTCGAAGAAGACCTTCCAATCTTGCGTGGATAGCATCCGCAGGCTGATAATACAGTTGGCGACCAGGTTGTCGTCCGTCAATGGGACCGGGGAACTGCCAGGGGTGGCAGTCTCGCCCGCGAATTGGAATTCAAGTTGCGGGTAGGTAGATGCGAAGGGGGTCTCTCTGATATTTGCCAGGGCAGTGGCCAGCGTCTCCAGCACACACAGTCGGAACATGATCGCCAGGGCCCAAACTTCGCCGATCTTGAGCGGGAAGAGGCTCTGATAGGAGCGGATGAAAGCCCGTATGGCATCCGCATCGAAGCGCCCCTGGGTAGATTGGACAAACGCTTTGGTGAGAATATAAATCCGGGTCATCACCCGGCCCCCCTTGAAGCTGGCTTTGGGCAAACGCCCATAATAATCGGCCGGCATGCCTTTGATGATTTGCTGAGTGGCCTGCTCGATCACATAGTAATTATCCAGGATCCATTCCGCGGCGGGGGGAATGGCTGTCTGCGGATCGGAACTGGCTTCTTCGAAGGCTTTGTATGCCTCTCGAATAAATTGAGACAACACATCGACCTGGGCCGGGATGGGAAAATCGTGGGTTGGATGGTCGACATTGGTCAATAACTGAGCCAGTTCAAGCGCCAACTCAGCTATCCCATCTCGAGGCAATGAAATATTTATGGATACCGTAGCAGTATCCACACTGGTTGGTACCCCGCGATCTGACACTCTCAACGCCCCTGTGCGTCCAGCATAGCCTGCTCTGCCATGGTTTGTTGTATATCGTTATCGCTCAGGTCTTGCATGATAAACAGCGAGGTGGTCCCATGGGTGATAAAGCTTGTGGTAACACTGCCATAAGGCCAACGCCCCTCTGCGGAACGGCCGTGAGCGACCAGCATGACCAAATCGGCTTTTTCCTCTTCCACCATGTTATGCAAGGAGCGAATCGTGTTATCGCTAACTTCGAGGTGGGTTTTCAATTCAAGCTCGGAGGACGAGAGTTGCGTCTGGATCTGATCCAGGTAGTGGGAGGCGGCCTTGTAATTTCGTTCGGTGATGCGTTCGACCATCGAGGCATCCTCAGCCGAAAGCGGCAAGCGGCTGACGATATCCGGCTTTTGAATGACGGTGCCCAGGGTCAGGCGGGCTTGATAATGCTGCGCCAGACGGATCGCTACGGGCAAGACCAATTCGGCCCGCGCCGAGCAGTCCAGGCCGACAAAGATGCGGCGGTAGCGCATCGTTTCGACGTCCTCACCGGGCAACTGGTAGGCCCGTACCAGCAACAATGACCTGTTGGCGCGTAGAATGATCTTTTGTACGACGCTGCTCACGTTCCAACTACTCAATCCACTGGAGCCATGCGTACTGAGAGCGATCAAATCGATCCCAGTCTGGTTGGCATAGGTAATGATGCACTCTGCCGGCGAGCCCTCTTGAATGGTATGTTCAGCCTTTAAGCCGGCTTCTGCGAAGCGGGCCGCTAATTTCTCAAGATATACATTGGCTTCGTGCTTCTTGAGCACCCATCTCAGCGGATCGACGGGCTGAAGCGAACCGGTATCCCGCGGGCGTTCCATGACGTGCAGCAAGGTCGCTTGCGCCTCCAATGCGGTCGATAGCGACATCGCATGAGGGAAAACACATTCCGCCAGGGCTGAACCATCCAAGGGGATGAGAATATTTCTAAACATCGCTCCACTCTCTTTCCAACACTTGTGTCGATCTACATATCCCCGTGAGCGTCATTGTATGATGACTTGTACCAAATTCTCCTGCAAAAACAGGAGAGCGATTGCTATTTATCCCACCTTGATTATCTTATTTGCGTTAATTCCTATCATAGTCAATATTCGAAATTTTTTCAAGGACTTTGCATTTTTGTAAGAAGAATGAGGATGAATTAAAAAAACACCAACTCGCATAAACAAAACGAGTTGGTGTTCGAATGGATGGAGATGGAATTTTACGCGGTCTAAGTACAGTCACATAAGTTTTGAAAGTTAAGCGACAAACCCTCAAGGATAATCTTGCCGATTATCTAACATAATTTTCGTGAATGCACTTAGTACCGCAACCATATTAAATTGTAGGGTTAGAATTGATTTTGTACTTCGAAGATTAGCAGGATACTCTACAGCTTAGGTTGTTGCGGCACTAGTCTTTACACAGGGACTGCGCTACCTGCAGAATTTTTTCCTGCCCCTTCGTGATCAATGTACAGATTTCACGCCCGACATCGAAAGGGTCGACGCCAGGATAGGCGGGGTCCGGTATATCGTAGGACATCCCTTCCACAAGCTCGGAAAGCAGGTACAGGCGCTGGCAGGCCCACGGGAATTCGCTACACAGGGCTTCTTTATGTCCCGCTTCCATCACGATGAGCAGGTCAAACTGCTCCAGCAAATCCTGCTCGACCTGGCGGGTGAGATGATTTTCAAGCCCCTCCAGGCCAAGGGAACGGGCAACCTGCCGGGCGATCCCGGCCGCGCGCATGCCGCTTTCGGTCCAGGTGCCGGCGCTCTCCACCCTCCATTCGGTAGCGAGGTTCTCCTGCTGGATGTGCTTCAAAAAACAGGCAGCCGCAAGGGGAGAGCGGAACTGGTTGGCGGTGCAGATGAACAAGACGGATGGCATATGGCTATTGTACCCAGTTCGCCCTAATACCGTCTAGCAACCCACAAACGGGCTTGGCTTTCGTAAAGTCAGGTTTTACTTTCTTTTTGGACACCCCGGCCCCCTGGCCCGCACGGCGGAGCCGGGACGGGCGGACTACACGGATTTTGTGCTGGTCAGAAGCACGTTGTACAAACCTTTTATGCCACGGAGTCACGGAGGCACAGAGAAAAAATGAAAACAACTCCGTGACTCAGTGTCTCCGTGGCGAAGGTTCCTTTACAACATGTGCTTGACTAATACAGGACTACACGGATTTTACGGAATCAATCTGTAAAAAACGGAAGAAAATCCGTTTCGTCCGTGACATCCGTGTCCAAGAATGGGCACTTGGTCGGACTTTAAGGAAGTCCCGCTGCGGGGGAAGCCCTCACGGTGGGGGCTCCCCCGGCAGGTCGAGGTGCGCCAAGCTCACGGAATCAATTCCAATTCCTTCAGGCGGTCGAGGACGCTGGTCTTATCCCAAAGATAGGATGCCTCTTGCGGACCGGGCGAGGTCCATTCCGGCCGGACGCTATCCTGCAGGATGGCATCGTTCGGGACTTCCTTCAACAGGCAGGCCAGGTGGTTGATCTGCTCGGGGCTCAAATCGGTGGCGATAACCTGATTGAACTGCGCATAGAGTTGCGGGATGCGATCCCACACGGACGGGTCGAGCAGTTTCTTTTGTAGCGCCAGCAACAGCCAACTGTTGCGTTGGATGCGTGCGAAATCCGAGTCGGGGATGGCGCGGGCATAGGCGACAAATTGCGCCCCATTGAGGGTTTGCTGCCCGGCCTGGATGGTCATCCCAATCCAGGGGTCGGTAATCGTGGCAGGAATGTTGATCGGCACCCCACCAATGGCATCCACCATGGCCGGGACCTGGGCCAGGTCGATGGTCAGGTAGTGATCGCTGCTGACCAGGAAGTTGTTCGCCAACATGCGCGCGGTAGCGTTGGTGCCGTCCATCATGGCAGCCTGTACCTCCGTGCTGGTCGAGCGGTTGCGGGCTTCGTAAAACACCTCCCCCAGTTTGGTGGCGTCGATGGTCGGGTTGGTGAGACCCAGCCCGGTCGTATCCACCCACAGGTCGCGTGAGAAGGCGAACATGGTCACCTTGCGGTTGGGGAAGTCCACTCGCACGATGCGGGTCAGGTCAGAGCCTTTCGGGCCGCGCAGGTCGGCGGCATCCGAGCCCAGCACCAGCACGTTCCAGGCCGTCGTTTCGCCGCAGACCGTTTCCGGGTCGAGCACCGGGATCGGGGTCGGTTCCGGGTTGGGGGTCAGGATGATCTGGCCCTGGACCGGGACTGTGGTCGGGATGGGCGTAGGGTCGAGCGCCTGTCCCAGGGGCGCGCGATAGGCCTGGACCACCCAGACGGTCATGCCCAACACGCCGATGACGACGATCCCCAAGAAAGCCAACCCTAGAATCTTTTTGGTATCCATTTGCTCCTCCTTCTTTTGAACAGCAAGTTAATACTTATTGAACTTACACAGCTGCACTTTTTCTAACCGCCAAGTCACAGAGAACGCCAAAATTCTCTCTACGACGCCAAGGCTTCTTGGCGATCTCAGTAATTCTCTTGGCGAACTTGGCCCCCTGGCGGTTCAAGTGCATAACTCATAACTCATTGAATGTACGTATCTGAATTTCATCTCTTGATCAGCAGCGAATCCCTAACATCCTGGGAGCCTCCCGCTACCAATTCTCGCAAATGTCGTTCGAAGTCCCCCAGGATATGTTCCGCGTTCCAATGTTTGCAGACAAAAGCGCGGCCCTTCATGCCCAACCTGGTGCGCACCTGAGCAGATAGGCCCAGTTCCAGGATGGCTTCGCACAAAGCCGGCTGATCCCCCGGCGGGACCAGCACGCCCACCTGTCCCACCACTTTCCCGATCTCGGTGTCCGGGTCGGCGGTCCCCAGCACCACTTTCCCGCTGGCCAGCATCCCCAACAACTTGGAGGGTATGACCAGGTCGGCTGCGTCTGCTCGCTGCGGCAGGATATGGATGTCCGCGGCGTTCAGCAATTGGTTCAGTTTCTCCGGTGGCTGCGGCGGCAGGAATTGCACGTTGCGCATCTCGCGCGCCGCGCGCTCCAGATAGGCCCGCGCGCTGCCCTGGCCGCACAACACAAAATGGATGGCGGAATTCTTGCGCAGCCCCCAGGCCGCTTCCACCAGGATCTCCAGCCCCTGTTTGACCTCCATGTCGCCCGCATACAGCACGATGACCTTATCCGCCGGGAGACCCAATTCCCGGCGCGCGGACCGACCCTCATCCGGGAGCGGGTAGATCGTGTTGGTATCCACCCAATTGGGGAACAGACAGGTGCGCCCCGCGGGCAGGCCTTTGTCTTCCAGGCGCACCAACATGCGGCTCGAGATGGTCGAGACCCGCTCGAAGGAGCGCAGGATGCGGCTTTCCAGGCGGGCGGCCCAGCGAGAAAGCAGGTTGTCGGAGCCAGGCATCCCCAACTGTGTGGCCGCTTCCAGTTCGAAATCCTGGATGTGCAGCCAGGCCTTGGCCCCGCACAGACGCGCCGCCAGCCGGGCGGAGGGTGCCAAAAAGAGCGCAGGCGCTACGCACAGCACGATCTGCGGACCCCAGAAGAGTTGTCTCAACAGCACAGGCCAACTGGAAAGGGCAAAGGAAAACAGATGTAGGATGCGCTTGAATCCGGAAGGCTGGCGCGGCACCCACAACGGGCAGCGATAGATCTCTACACCCCAACCAGCTTTCGCGCCGGTAGCTCCACCAGTGATAGCCCGCCCCTACCTCTCCCATCGGTGAATGGGGAAGTAAGGCGGCGCCGTGATGACCCGCACCCGGTGACCGGCCTCACTCAGGTAGGCGGCCATCTCGGCCGTGTATTTCCCAAACCCGGTGGATTCGGGTTGGAAGTGTAACCCTAAAATTAGGATACGCATGGTTAAGTCAGATTTTTTCTCTCAATAAGCCCCGCCGCCTTTGGCCACCACCCACAGGGTACAGACCAGGATATACAGGTCCATCCAGATCGACCAGTGACGCACGTAGTATTCATCCAGCGAGACCCGGTAGGGATAGCTGGTATCGCTGCGGCCCGAAATCTGCCACAGGCCGGTCAGGCCCGGGCGCACCTGGGTGTACACGCGATAGCTGCTGGCGTAGTGCTGGATCTCCTCTTCCACGATCGGTCGCGGCCCGACCAGGCTCATCTCGCCGCGCACGATGTTGATCAGTTGGGGCAGTTCGTCCAGGCTGGTTTTGCGCAGGAAGCCGCCGATGCGCGTCACGCGCGGGTCGTCCTTGAGCTTATGGCTGGCATCCCATTCGGCCCGCAAGGCTTCGTCCTTTTGCAGACAATCCGCCAACAGTTCATCGGCGTTGGCCACCATGGTGCGGAATTTCCAGATCCATAAGGAGCGACCATCATGCCCGACCCGCTTCTGGCGGTAGAAGACCGGGCCGCGCGAGTCCAGCTTGATCAAGAGCGCGATCAGGCCGATCACGGGCGTTAGCAGCGGCACACACAGCACGATCAGGGCCCAGTCGAGCACCCGCTTGAGCAACTGTTCGCTGGCGTTCAGCAGGTTACGCTCGACCTCCAGGCCCAGGATGCCTTGCATGTCGTGCGGGATCACTGCCGAGCCGCCGAACCAGCCCAGGCTGGAGATCAGGATCAGGCGTCGCAAGCCGAATTGGTGTTCATCCAATAAGGCCTCGTTGAGCACCTGCGGGATTTCAGGCGGCACCAGGATGGCAGTGCGGATGCCGGCCTGCGCCAGCAAGTCTTTGTGGGCGATCAGGGTTTCGGCCCGGATTTCGGGACAACCGATCTCGGCTTCTTCCGCCTGCCGGGCCTCATGCCCGTTGACCACCAGTTCAGGGACCAGCCCATAGCGGCGGTGGTTCTTCAAGAAGGACAAGATCCTGCGCCCGTTCGGGCCAAAGCCGATCAGGGCCACCGGCTCGCCCCACAGCCCCAGACGCATGGCAAAGCGGCGCGTCAACCAGCGGCTCAGGGGCACCATCCCCAGCGCAAAAATCCAGAAGAAAGCCAGCAGCAGCCGGGAATAGGAAAGCGAAGTCTGCGACCAGAACGTGAAGGCCACCAGGACCAGCAGCATGGCGCTGGTGGCGGTGCTCAAGCGGCGCAGCTCATCCACCGGCGTCAGCCCGATGCCCGGGTACAGTTTCTGCATGCTGTAGACCAACAAGAACAACCCCAGCACCGGCAGGAGCCGCACATAGAAACCGGGATTTGTGAGCCCGCTGCCCAGTGCGTCGCGCAGCAGGATCGCCAGCACGCCAGCGATGGTCAGCGCCAGCAGGTCGGCCGCGATCATCAAAGCCGGACATGATCGGACGGCTGTACGCGCGCAGGGCGCGATGCGACAGCAGTCCCTTGGGTTTCGCGATCTTCGGAATACTGGATAATCTTGGAGTTGTTTCCATTGGTGATCCCCTGGGATTTGGATGGATACGGTTTTGGGAAAATTACGGGAGCAGTACGTTCAGGAATTGATCAGTGATCTTGTGAAGATCGAAATGGGCTTCGGCATAAGCCCGCCCGTTGACCCCCATTTGCCTGCGCAAGCTCTTTCTCCCACATCAGACGGCGGGCAGCCATCGCCCAGGCTTCGCGATCATCCGGGGCTGCCACCAGCCCGGCCTGCGCCTGGCATGACCAGACGGGCGGCCTGGTTCTCGGGCGGCAGCGATAACAAGAGCGGTCTTCCGGCGCACAGGTAAGACAACACCTTGGAGGGGACCGAAAACTTGCCAGCGTCCTGCTTCAAGATCGAAACCAACACGTCCGCCGCCGCGAACATTTGCGGCAAGCTATTCCTTGGGTTGGAACGGCAACAACAGCAGGTTGCCCAATTTCAAGCGCGAGGCCTGTTGCGCCAGCCATTCCGCCCCGCCGCCTTCCGAAACCACCACCACTTTGCGCCTGGCCTTCCACGGTTTGGGCCAGTTCGACCAGCCGTCCCGGATCGTGCTTGAGCCCCAGGATACCGGCATATAAAAAGACGAATTGCTCTGGCCAGGCCATGTCCCCGGGCCCAGGGATTGTCTTTGGGCATGGGTGAGATCTCTTCCAAGGGCGCCCAATTGGGGATGGTCGCGACCTTACAGCGGCTTACGCCCCAGGCATCCATCAGCGGTAGAAAGTCCTCGCTGATCAGGATGATGTGATCGCTGCCGCGCGCCAGGCGGCGTTCGAGCGCCTGGTAATACAGACCAATCCCCTCGCCCAGCACCGGCAGCTTGCCGCGTAGCAGGCGGCGGGTCGCCAGACCGACCGCATCCTGGAGCCAGAAGACGAAGCGCGCCCCAATTTGGCGGCTGGCAGCCAGCAGCTTGGCCTGGGCGTCCAGCGGCGCATTGGCCGAGATCACGACATCCGGCCGCTCTTGCAAAATCATTTCGACCACTTTATCCCCATGCTCGTGTTCGGCGGCGCGCCGCTGCAAGAACGAATATTTCCGGAAGGGACGTTCGAGGCTTACGCCGTGGATCGCCAGCCGGCCGTTGCTCCCGGCCGGGTCCAGGCGTTTGACCAGTTGGGTGGTTTCGCTGTAGAGATAACTGACTTGATGCCCATGAGCCGCCAAGGCCTGCGCCAGTTGCAGCGTGAAGGCATAGCCGCCATAGTCATGGATGGATACTTTCAAAGGAAGTCCCCTTCATTTCTCTTGGTTTGACCGGTTTGGCCGGGTTGCCGTAGCAAAGCATGCCGGGCGGCAAATCATGCAACACCGTGCTTCTCAGGCCGACCACTGCGCCATCCCCAATCGTGACGCCCGGGGCAACAAACACATCGCTGGCAACCCAGACCTGGTCTCCAATGCAAATGGGTGGTACACAATCCACTATCCATAATCTTGACGAACGAGAATCGTTAATAATGACTGCCATTGGGAGCGCGTTTTCTCCAGCGCGGCATGATATTGAGTACTAGAACGATGGGTAAAATCTTGATACTTAGTTTCATCTTGATACCATTGCTCCAACGTGGCTAATGCATTAGAGACAAAATCAGCGTGCGGTTGCACCAAAACTCCAGCTGTTTCCACTTGCTCTGGGATACAACCTCGACAAAAAGTAATAACCGGTAGACTGGCATTCAACGCTTCCCAGATTACCAGCGGTTCTGCCTCATATTTTGTTGGAAAAATAAAAGCATCTATTTCCCGCCAAAATTTCACCTTTTCCTCACCGTAAACTGCACCACGCCATTCCAGTACATTATCCAATACAGCTTTACGAAGTTTTTGTGTCAAAATTTCATCATGACATGGCCCCGCTATGATTACTTGCAACGGTAATTTCGCTTCATGAATAACATAAGCCAATTCGATAATGGTTTCGCCGCCTTTTTCTCTGGTAACATTGCTCAAGAATCCAACAGTTCGCAAATTCATTCGATGTCTATAAAGCAGATCGACAGGAGAAAAAACAAGATTGGAAAGAACTGTGAAATTTGTATCTGGGCCATAGTGAAAATGTAGCAAATGTCCCATCTCGTAGCACAATACCACATGGGTTGTTTCCCTACCAGCTAGCTTAAACAAAAAGTAGGTCAAAGAGCGGCGTTTTTGAAAATACGAATAATTATGATGGTGAATAACACAATACATCTTTCGCAAACGTGCCGCAGCAACAGTTATGATGTCATATATTTGTCCCCAACCACCAGAAAGGGAAAGATACAGCACGTTTTCTTTACCTTGCGCGCAAAGCAGGTGAAACCAAGCAATCAGTATTTTTCTTATACGTGAAAGACGCGAGAAGATGTCTCGTTTGAGTGTATTGGGAGCAATATCTAGTTTTTCTACCGCTATACCTTCAGAAACCAAACGCTCATGGAGTGCCTGATTGACAGCAGCCATCCCATGAACAGGCGGTGGAAAAGTACCTATCATTATCAACATTTCAAAATATTCATCTTTGATCTGCAATTTTGATTGCATCTAATAAACCAACCACACACTTTTCAGGAGTAAATTTCAAACCCCATTCTTGAATTTTGATCGTCGCTCTCGAATTAAAATCGATATTATGAGTGCATTGGAAAGAAGTGTTACTAGACCGTTCACTCCGCTATTCGGATCAAATCCACATCCAACATCAATAGGTGCTTTCACTACCAAATCTTGAGTAACTCCGGCCTTTGTAGATGAAATCACATAACATCCTGCAGCTAATGCTTCGTTAATTACCAAGCCCCATACTTCTCTGTTTGATGGAAGCACAACAATGTCTGCCCAAGTATAATGTCGTGCAGATTCTTCCAGCGTATGTGTTGGCGGAAAAAATTCTAATTGCCTTTACTCCCTCCGCCAAACTTTTAAGATATTCTTCTTGTGGTCCATATCCAACCAATCTCAAACAAACGTATCTAGGTTCAAACGATGTAATAGTTTAATCGCATCAATCAAAATGGGATTTGCTTTAGGGGTATAAACCTTCCAATGAATAAAACCCGCACTAACATTTGACCGCGGTTCATGGTATAAGCAATTGAGCTAAATATATTTACATCAACAGCATTAGGCGCAACAACTATTTTATTTTCGGGTATCTGCATTTTTATCAAATAATGCCTTAGCCATCTCTCCTGGTACTACCCAAGCATTGGCTCTGCTGATAAGTACTGGCGCAATAAATGCCCAATCCCTTTCATGCGACTGGATAAATCATGGCTTTCATACCACTGGACAACAGGAATGTTATTTTTTGCGAGCCAAAAAATACCAGTAATAAAAGGGATTTGAGCATAACCAGTAAAGATAACATGGGATGGATTGATTTTCAGAAAGTACTTTAGCAAGATCAGTTCCAAAATATATTGTGGTATCAACCCTTTGCAAAAAAATACTGTGACTTCTTTGACTATGCCAATGATACTTGTTTTCGTGTTCAACATGCCATATAGCACGATCTTTTTCCATTTCCTGCAATGCGATAACATCTAACCTTTCTACTTTAGACGCTAATGAGTTCCAGACTGATACTCTGTAAGGTGCATATGCATTCGTGATTAAAGCAACACGATAATTCTTCAGTGATTGCATTTCATTCCCCCCATGGGTAGGTTTCCCATAATTCAGGGATGTGCCTCCCACTGAACTTCTCAGCTAGTCTTATCTCCTGCTCACACTTATCCCATATGATTTCTTTGGCTTCTCGTTCAATCCTTATATCTTGTTTTTCTTTTCCAAAAATATTCGCAATGGAAGGTCGCAGCCTTGCTGGAACCATTAACCTCCCTACAAAGCGCACTTGAGAATTTTGTAACAGTTTTCGAATTAAACTATTATGTGGACTCCTACCAACATTTTTTTTTGAGAATTCGTACGTTTCCCAAAATGCAGAATCAATTTTCAAAAAGGCTGACAATCTTTGCATCGTACTTTTTGTTTGAAATTCCAGTTCCGCAACAGTAGTAATTGTTATTTGTTGTTCAGAGAAAACGTTAAAATATTCATAAATTTGTGATCCGTACTTTGATAATTCAATATATAGCGGGTATTCATTCCATGAGGTTTCTTTTTTCGTGAAGATTTTTCTGCAATTGCATCAAGAAAAGAACGCTTTTCTATGCCTGCAATAACATACATTCGATATTCTGAATAGGCCCGCAAAACGGGATCTCTCAAAGATATTATGATCCGGCAATTTGGAATAGTTGCAAATATTCTTGGGCTACCCCGCCTCAAAAAGGTAGGATGGACTAGCTTCCCCACATTTTTGTTCGGCCTTGCTAGGCCATATAAGTTTTTATACTCTTTTCATCTCTGACTAAGACTAATTTTTCCCAAGGTTTAAAACGAGAAAAAAAGTGCGGTTCTTTTAGAGTCGGCAAAAAACAGTCGGGGTGATCTGTTAACCATCCATGTAAAGATGAAGTGCCACATTTTTGTGCCCCCACTATTAGAAAATCCGGGTACCTACCTTTCAAGTTATGCTCCTCATGGACGCTAAATCAGAACAGTGAAATTTAATATTCAGACACTGTTTCCAATTATGCCCAACCAAATTTATAATTCTTTTCTGCCCCCCTGTGTTAAAAAATGTGGCATCAAGTCATCAAGTTTCCAGCTTAAACCTACCAAGAGACCGAAGATCAGCCATTTTTCACGTTGATACACAGCATCCTGAAATTGATCCATCAGAATGATAGCTAAAGCTGCGGCGGCAATTCCCAAAAGCACAGGTGATATATTTTTTTTCTTCCCAAGTTGAGCAGTAGCGATTGCCATCCAGCCAAGCTTGATATAAATGATGAGCCACCCTATGAAAGAAAAGAAACCGCCCACATACCAATTCTGCAAAAACATATTATGAACCGTCCCATCTAATTGGCGAAAGTCTGTCGCTATGCCGGAGGTTGAAATTTGATCATATCCGGCTCCTACCAAGGGATTGTCGCCAATGGTTTGTAGGGCTTCCTGGAAAATATACCAGCGGGTATACGCAGTAGTCGACCCTACACGATCAAGAGCCTTAGAAATCAAAGAAGTCCCGGGAGATAAGCTATTTGACGGCAATACATTACTGAAGATCATGCCAAACAGCAAAATCGGGACCCCAAGCAATAATGCTGGAAAGGAGTAGTGAGTAATTTGCCTTATCAGGCCCTTAGAAAAGACTACTAATACGATGATACTGAGTAAGAAACCAAGATAAGCAGTAAGAGATCCGCTCAAGTACAAACCAAAAACCTGGACAGCTATCAACAAACCCCAATATAACTTAGCTATAGGGCGCGAACGCCTGAGACTGATCTCTATGAACTTAGCAATGCTCAGGGTAGAAGTGAGCACTAGATAATAGCCAAACTTGTTAGGGTGCCCAAGTGTGCCTGCATAGCGCCCCCAGTATTGCACATCGAGTTTTCCAGATAACATCGGCCCGAAATGGGTTCCTATTGAATAATCTATTACAGCAATACCAGCTGTAAAAACGCCAGACCAAATAAAGGCTTGCACAATTGTCTCAGCCTTCCTGCGCTGAACCATAATCCAGATCAGAGAAATAAACAAGGTGACAACGTACACCTGTTGAAAGATCTCGACAATGGCTGTATTTACGAAGAGTGCATGGCTGGTCGAAATTATGGCACCAAAAAGAATCACACAGCCATCCAGAGAAATCTATTTTGCATCCAACAACAGAAGTTCTTCCGTTCAAATCGGGCTGTTTCAACCAATGCCAGAAGCATCGCCCCAAAATAAAACCAATCGGAAATTGCCAGACTGAAAGGCCGGACAAAGTTAAGCGATAGAAGTAGGGTCGCTACAATAAATAAGAAGGTACTAGGCATATGAAAACAATTTATGGACTACATGTTTGAACTGGTTGATCAGCCAAGGCCGCGCCCAAACATCCCTATACAGAACGATTCCAAGGACGCTTCCAAGAACAATCGATGTAAGAAGCTTTAGCGAGAATGCTGAGTAAAAAGGAACAAGGACAAACAAAAATGTCGTAGAAATATGCCCCACTTCAAATCCTCAAACATTTTTTTTATCGTAATATAACCAGTCATCATCCTATAGGCATATAAATTCATAACCAATAACAAAACTGGCACGAAATTCGCTAGGGTTGCCTAAAAAACCAAAATAGCGTGATAGAAAATAAAGACCCATTAGCATACTTATCGTCGAGATTGAATAAATAAACGAAGTGACTTTTACTTTTCCAATCCCGGTCAAAGTCTGGTGAGCAGGACGGCATAAACTCAGCAAGGAATACGCCAAAATCAGCAATCGAAATTCAGTGGTGTAATGTGCGGCAAAATCGGGAATGTCCATAGAGAGAGGAAGTCCTTCCATCCAGATAATCGCCACGCCACCGATACTGGCAACAATCAGGCTGACATATTTCAATATCCTTCGAAAAACAATTTTAAGCTTTTCATACTCTTGCAAAAATCTCTAAACTAGCATAAGAGATTAACACTCCGTCACTGGTCCAACCACCATGGACATTCGCAACCCGATACTTGTTCCTACAGCATATACGCCTGCCAATACAGGGCCAAGAGTGAACCCAACAATCAGCTTATCCAAATGCTGGAACATCGCAGTGGCAGTTAACTCGATAAACATAAAACCAGAAAAGTTCAGCATTTTCCATATAACGTTTAAGTCAAATTGATTTGGAAACGCAAATCCGCAGTGTCCCTAGCTGCCCAAAAATAAAGCATCATACTTATGCATGAATTTAGCAAACACCAAACTCCAACCATCTCCAAATTTTAAATTAAATCATTCAACGATCAAAACGGCGCAAATCCATAATGATATGACTGAAAAGGTATCAATAAATCGCGCCGTTCAAATTGTTAACTGGGAAAGTAAAAAACCCTGTGGAACCCGCGAAAGGAACTGCGGAATCAGACCAATCGCAATTAATACAGTGTGAGACTGAATTGTTGCTCTAAGACCGTATCGATTGACAGACCAGTAGCAATTAGATTGCGTGCAAGTATGAGGATTGTGGCGACTAAAGTCACCATAGGCGGCACCGGATGAGAAACTCCGGCGGTAAACACTGACTAAAATAATCCGCTGCATTCTGATCTTTCTGTTCTTCAGACGCGAACTTGTTAACGATTGATCCAATTCCTAATGTGCCGACGTTGGATAACAACACAATTGCGTAAAGAATAGACCATAAACCAAAAAGCTCATCTCCCATTACATTCAAGGAAATTGGAGTAATTACAATAAAAAATATTGAATTGACAACAAAAAAAATAAAATTCGCGAGAACCTTGCAGATATGTACTTATTCATCGTCCGATACCAATACTTGAAACTAATTTAGGAATCTAAATTTCTGATCCGTTTACAGTGTATTTTGGAGAGTGTTTTACCCGATTTTCCAATTCAAACAAATTCCTGATAAACAAAGTATTACCCGAAGATTGATTTTTTGTGGCTAATTGTTTGAATGATTTATTAAAAGGGTCATAATCGTATGGCTGAAATCCGTATTCGGACAGGAACTAAATCATTTCGGATTCATCAAAACCATAACGTTGGCCATTGCCATTTAATTCAACGATTAGTGAATGCAAGCTATCCTTTTTAACATACTTTTCGCCCCTTCTAATACCAAGGTTTCATAGCCTTCAACATCGATTTTAATTAATGATGGCAACTCATCCTTCAATAAGATGTCTAACTTACTTGCCCTTACTTCAACACACTCTGAAGCTTCGGCAGGATTCGCTACGTGGTTCATCGTATCCTGATCATTAGTAAATAGCAGTGTGCAGTTTTCATTACTAATGCCAATATTCAGAGACCTTACAGTTTCTTCTAATTGATTTATTCTAATATTAGCAATTAAACGGTTATAAGTTGAAGGAACAGGTTCAAAACAAATTACCTTCGCCTTTGCCACCGCACCAGCCAGAATAGTATACGAGCCAATATTAGCACCAACATCTACAAATAAATCCTCCTTCCTTAATACATGAAGGAGATACGCCATTTCTGGAAACTCGTGAAGACCGCAATAAATATTTTGAGTAAAACCAGCTTCCCCATTCCGTACGATCATTTTTGCCCCGTTGATCCACGAGTATATGAGTTCCGATCCCAGTAAGCAACTCCCTATTTGCCATCGCAAAAAACAAATCATTGCACCTGCGGTATTATGTCTATTAGTGGATGATTTGTAATAAACCTTATGAGGTTTAAGATTTGCGTATATGTCATAGATGGTTTTTTTAAAACAATACTTTTCAATTC
>CAWAVQ010000012.1:0-124582 GCA_963785535.1 uncultured Chloroflexia bacterium
TGTCAAACAAAATTGTCTTTATTGGCAATAATGCGGTATTGGTTCTTGGAGTTCTCTCTGGTATAAACGTGTAGCACCAATTTGCAGCTTGTCATTTGTTGATTAAAGGTGCCAAGATTTGGATTTCTATCGAATAAGGAGCTTCGAGTATGAATAAATCTTTGAAGATCGCCAGTAAAGATTTGACAAAATGAAGGCTGTTGGCACTTTGTTATCTTTGGGTTTATTAATTTGGGGTTGTACTCCTATGCCCACTCTTGAAACACCTGTGGTTGCGCAGCCTGAACCTAATCCAAGTATTGAAATACTGGATGCCAGTGGCGAAAAAATTCCCGCCATGATTTCTTTCACAGAGGCGGCTATTGAAGCTGCTCAAATAGAGAGTGTTGTGGATCAATTGCCTGAAACTGTGCACAGCATGGCTACCTGGCGGATTGATCCCCGTTCAAAAATGATCGAAGGAAGCAGCAACAATGAGCATTTACTGATGGTAATGCTAAGCGGTGAGGTGAGTGAACCGGGTCAGCAGGCAGAAGTAATGGTTGTAGGGATGGAAAACATTTTGATCATCGATGAAATGGGGGAAGTTGTGGGGTGGGTATATGGGATAAGTCCTGGTCAGGTAGAAAAATTGACCAAGGATCAGTATGCGAGCATTGAGAGTTTTGATAAATACGCGTTAACCATCACAAAAGACGGCGATGTTGACCTAAGAGGTTTTGATGGAACAAATCTGTCTGCTCCTCTGTGGATAACAAAGTTTGAAGATGAGTTTCTGGGGAAAATGAATGTGACGGCGGATGAAAATACAGAATCAATTCATACTGCAACGCTAAAGGTGGTACCGGAGAATTGGGTTGAATTGGGGAATGGTTTTGTCGCATCCGGAAGTTATTGCTATGCAGGAAGAAATAGCTAGGACAGAGAACTTTACCCTTGTTATTGGGGGAACATATGGGCTTGTTTTGGATGTTAGGCTTATATTTAGCCAAACAAAAACTGTTAATGGACTATTCGGTGACATATTACTGGAGAGATTATGTATTTTGGGGGGGAGAAAGGCGAAACGGGAACGCTTAATTTGGAGGCAATGAAGACTGGTGTTGTGAGAATGGAGTTGGATAATGGAGATGTTATCGAATATGAGGTTGATAGCGAGACATGGAATGAGGTTGTGGAGAATGTGGAAGTAGCAGGCGTGGAGTGGTTGACTGAAAAGCTAGTCAATAGAGTATAGAGTATCAAAATGTCGAGTATCCATTCCAACTGGTGAGAAAATTGTTTTGTCGGGTTGGTTTGGAAGCCACAAGTCGTTGCAGGAACCGTTTAAGGTTTAACAACCTTGATTATGGTCATACAGAAATGCGAGTTGGTAACGTTAAGACCTACCGAAAAACAGATGGCAAGCATTGTCTATAGTTACGCAGAAGGTGTGTTTTTGCGGGGAGATTATGCAGTGAATTCGGGGAAAAATGAAGAGGAGTTGAAGAGTGAATTTCCTGGTATTTGGGAACGTACACAAAATGGTTCTCAGGAAGACTTTTACAAGTTAGTATCAAGATTACCAGTGGAGGGTAGTGATCACCCAGTGAAAGTGGTGGTTATGCCAGGAGATGAGGTAAGTATTCCTAATGGAGTGACCGTTTTGAATTCTATTGGTGTGGGGGCGGTGAGTTTTGATGCACAACTTGCGGGTAGGCAAAATGCTCCTCCAGAAACAATCGAAGTTGATTATTATATGTTGGGTGGCAATTTAAGGGTAAAAGATACTACAGCTAGAGCTACCTATATAAAACTCGATTCAGGAGAGTTGATATTCCCGATTGGAATGCCGTACCAAGTTTATGATGTGTTTGATGATAAAACTAAGTTTGATATAAAGTTTCGCAAAGAGATTGCAAAAGGAGCTAGTTGGATTCAATTAAATGCAAACGAATATATCACTCACCCCAAGGATGAGAGAGTGAAAAGGATGATCTCGATGATATAATCAATGTGACTCCAGATCCAGCACTGGTTAGATTCTTAAGAGGATTTCTTATAGTTCTAGATATACAGCGAAAATCGGGGTTTGTTCCGGATTTGGAATACAAGTAAGTTTTTGTAGAAGTTGAGTTGGTAGATTACACTTCTCGACTGAGCTACTTCAGTTGTGAGATATTGAATGGGTGAGAGATAAGTCTAGATTTTTACTGTGGGGTTTGATTTATTTGTGGTTGTGGGTATAGGTTTTTTTCGTACAATGTTTGGGCTAGACGGATAATTTATCCAACATATAGTTCTGTAACTCAGTATCCAGATGTGAGTGAAAAGTGATGCAGGAAGAGCTAAATCGTTGTTAGCTGGGGGATCAGGGGGTCTAGTAACTTAGATGATGATACTTCACGGTTCTTGCCCATTCAAAATAATCCTTCTTTTTCCATCGACTATTTTGCAGTGGTTTGCCCATATTTTTACAAAAAGCAGGTATATTAAATCTACAAAGGAGTGTTTTTACCGACAATGCCCCATGCCCTCACAACTCGCCAGCGCGAGTACCTTGAATTTTTGCGCGAATATATCAAAGAAAACGAAACTTCTCCCCGCTTGGAGGAAATTGCAGAGCATTTTGGCGTAAAGCCACCAACGGCTCATAAAACGCTGGAAGCTTTCCACAGACAAGGGATATATCTATTTCGCTCGGGATAGTGTTTCTGGTTCTTCATACGTTTAAGTGAGCGACGGCAGTATGCTGAAACCGTGATGGAAGTCGTCATAGCTGGCAAAGTCAACCGCTATGGGGAATTGATCGAATTTCCCGAAAGAGCATGGACATTTTCCGCGTATTCACAGGTGCAATCCAGACGAGATGTGTTTCGTTAGCGGTCATGAAAACATCCCCGAAGCCAATATTTGATAGGGGATGGTGGCTGATCTGTGATCGGCAAACGACCACAACCCGGGGATATTGCCATTCTCCCATTTCAGAAAGGGATGAGACGTTTTTTGCTTTGCAGAATTCATAGCCTGACAAGTGACAAAGATTTGGAAAGTTTTGAAGCATCCAATCAATATCCAATCCCTGAAAACTTATTGGATACATCACCTGGTCAACGGTTCAATTGGGTGCCGTTAGCCTATAGCGATGAGACTGTAGATTATTTCGACCAAGAATTGGATAAAGAAGGTTGGCCTGCGCAGGCAATTCCAGCGGAATTTGTTTTGGGGACAGCATTGCGAATGACCAGACATTTGGCGTTTTAAATAGGTACACAATCAAGAGGGGATAAGACGGAAGATAAACTCAAGGCTAACTTAGCCAATTACAAATTTATCTCCACATCTTAGGATATTGACCAGAATAGGTTCTACTGTGAATACCTATCGAATATCTTGAGAGAGTGAAATGGATTCTTCAGTAGCAGATCAAAAAGCACAAACCCAGACAGTAACGGTTGAAGATGTCAATCGGCTGCTTGAAGTCGGGCGTCTTTTGTTTTCTGTTCTGACCCCTGATGAAATCGAATCCTTGCAAGAAGAATTTGCCAAGAGTTCTGCCAGGGATGAGATAGGTAACACTGGCGATTCTTGACGCTCTCTCAAGTCTCTCATAAGATTTGTTACCACGTAACCCTGGAGTTGACATTCTTGGCACTGCAACAGATCACCCCCGGTTGGGCAACCTACCTCAGAGTAAGTGACGAAGATAAGCAAACCCCTGAACGCTCATTTGCCATGCAAAGGCAGCGTATTCAGGAGAATTTGCTTAGCCCTTCAAACGCGCCATTTTCCAGGGAATACACTGATCTGCTGTCTGGAACCAACCCCAATCGAAAAGATTACCAACAAATGCTTGCCGATGCTGAAACGGGAAAGTTCTCTCACATCGGTCTCTACCGCGCTGATCGCTTTGGGCGAAATACAATTGAAGGCTTGCAGGCTGCCACAAAACTAATCAGCCTGGGAATCAAGATCAGGGTGGCAAACATGCCGAGCCTGCGTCCAGAGGAGCCGGATGGCTTCTTCATGTTCCTGCTCCAAATGGGCTTGGCACAACGCGAAGTGGATGTGTTGGCGCAACGTACTGCTGATGGCATGGAAGCCAAACTCAGAGCCGGGGGTTGGGCGCACAAGGCTCCTGATGGTTATCTCAACAAAGAACGACTGGTCAGCAGCAACAAATATGATCGTTGGGTAGAACTTGATCCATCCTACAAGCATGTTCTGACAGATGCCTGGGAGCTTCTGCTAACCGGGCGATACACGCTTAGAGAAATCTGTGAAGAACTCACGAAGAGGGGATACACGCGTGTAAGTGGGCGTCCTTGGGCATGGGATGACCCAAAATACGGGCAAAAGGAAGACAGCCTTCAATCTGCTCCATAAACTCTTTCATAACCCTTTCTATGCGGGTTGGGTGACCTCAGAGCGATTCGGGATCAAAGTAGGGGAGGTGAGGGGCAATTGGGAACCGATTGTTACAACCGAGCAATTTCACCGGGGCATACAAATCCTTCACAAACACGACAATGAAAAGTCGAGGGAGAAA
This sequence comes from uncultured Chloroflexia bacterium, assembly GCA_963785535.1. GTDB lineage: Bacteria > Chloroflexota > Anaerolineae > Anaerolineales > Villigracilaceae > JAABUE01. The sequence continues at coordinate 4,529 of CAWAVQ010000012.1, forward strand.
AAGCATTTTTATTTGCTTCGAGGGTTGTTATGGGTTAAGGCTGGTGGCAAAAAATTGAAGATGTACGGGTCAACGCCTTCTGGGAGATACCAGAGCTATTCCTACTACATCACACATGCTGATGTATATGGGCAAGCACTTCACATCCAATGTAATGTCATTGATCTGCAAATCCCACAATGGCTGCAAGGTATTTGCGGTTGATCCAGAACTGATCCCAACAATTCGCGAGGTGTATAAAACTGAAATTCAACAAGCCACAACAAACGATAAAGGCAATCGGCTTACCGAATTGCGAAAGCAATCCACCGAGATGAAGGAAGAGAAGCCCGCCTTGGTCGTTTATACATTACTGGCAAGGTCACAGAAGAAGCCTATGAGCAATTGCATTCGGAGTGGCAAGAGAAACTCCGAAATATTGAGCTCACGATGGCAGAAATGGAGCGTGAACCGACCATCCATCTCAGTGATTTGGATATTGCCCTGATACTACTGACAAAGGTCAGTGAACTGTATTCTCGATTGGATGAGAAACAGAAGTCAACTCTCTTGCAGATTTTGGCGAAGCGGATTATAGTAAATGGCGATGGTGAGATCATCGATCACGTACTAAATTCACCATTTCTTTACCTGCGATCCGTTGTAGATTACTTTTTCACCCCTAGAAATAGGGAAGGGTGTAGTTCGGAACAGATTCACGTGGGGGCACCTTTCTGTTCGGTAGCAAAATGGTCAACGTTGATTGGGGGTGATTACCTAAAATTTCACTGAGAGAACAAACGTCCATTATTTGGGCGTTTTTTTTGGAAGTAAACTGAGACAGCGCAATATTGCTCTCCAGAAGAATATATTCTATACTTGTTTAGAACAATATATTTTGTCATAACAATAGGAGTGGGAATGAACCGTTACTCGCCAATATTACTTCTAATCGCGATCATTCTTTTGATAGTAGTGATTGTCAGTTGGTTTGTTTTCCCCGAATGGAAAAATGAGCCTGGGGGAATAATTGTGCTTTTTGTTTTAGCTTTGTCAAGTACTTTAGCGATAATAAAAGTGTTTTCAGAAGTTCTAAAAAACTGGAACGAACTCAGAAAAAAGGAAAAAGCATGGGAAAAATCTCCGCTCCAAAAAACAACAATAGAAAAAATCAAGGCTGCTTTGGGAAAGGGTGGTTTTGTAAGTTATATTAATCGTGATACTACTGACGACAATTTACTATTTCGGCATTCTAAGATTATTATTACAGGAGCTATGAAAGCTGGAAAGACACGCGAAGCAGCAGAGATAATTGAAAGAGCTATTCGCGATGATCTAATTTCAGGTGATCAAATTTACGAGCCAAGCCAGACATTACGAGCACTCGATTCGGGAGGGCTTCAAGAAGCACTAAAGTGGGAATTAGATACTGGTCAACGAGTTTTGCTATTCATTGACGATTTACCAAAAGAAGTCTTAGATAGCGAATTAGAAAAATGGAACTCTTTATTTGAGGCTTGTGATCGTTGTCCTGAATATTATGTGGTAGCTACTGCACGCAGTGATCAACTTACAAATGAACAAAAGAAGTGGTTGAAACAAGAAAACTTTTTTGAAGTCGGGCTAAAACTACTACCCGAAGATGATGTAGATAAACTTGTATTAGCTGCCAGCGGGGTTTTTGGCCTGCAATTCAGCGAAGAAGCTAGAAAAGTATTTGTAAAGGATAGTGATGGAAGGCCTGAAACAACGCTTATCGGTATGCGTCGTCTTGCGCCGGAAAGTGGAAATCGAGAAGTGAGTTATGAAATTGCTAAGGATATATCTAAGGACAGTCTTGAAGCAGCTTGGATAAAAGTTACGAGTTATTTAGAAGATAACTTACCAGGGGCAAAGTATTGGTTGGATGCGTTAGCAATTTTTCATATCACCAATGTACGTCGATCAAAAGTTATGGTAGGGGCATTTGCTAAATATTTATGGGATAAAGAAAATCGGTGGAAGCTGTTTCAGAGGCGTGAATATTTTTTAGCAGAGACTTTTGAAAAATTGATGGATTATGGAATTCTTGAACAAGATGGGTTAATTCGATATCCTGAAGTCGCTGTTGAAGGAAAGATTGACCAAGAAATTGGTGAATTATTATTAAAGGAGTTTTTGTTAGCATATCCGCGTAAATTCCGCTGGTTACTGAAAGGTTTTTACAGGAATGAGGATGCACTAGCTTGGGTATCGTTTGATTTGGCGATGAAAATTCAAGATAGAGGAGATGTTGCTGAAGCAATTAAACTCTATTCAACAGCTATAAATGTATTACATCATTATGGTATTTATAACAACCGGGGCAACAGCTATGGCGACCTGGGGCAACACGAGCGCGCCATTGAAGACTATGACAAAGCCATCGAGATCAACCCCGAATATGCGGCTGCTTACTACAACCGGGGCAACAGCTATGGCGACCTGGGGCAACACGAGCGCGCCATTGAAGACTATGACAAAGCCATCGAGATCAACCCCGAATATGCGGCTGCTTACTCCAACCGGGGCAACAGCTATGGCGACCTGGGGCAACACGAGCGCGCCATTGAAGACTATGACAAAGCCATCGAGATCAACCCCGAATATGCGGATGCTTACTCCAACCGGGGCAACAGATATGGCGACCTGGGGCAACACGAGCGCGCCATTGAAGACTATGACAAAGCCATCGAGATCAACCCCGAATATGCGGCTGCTTACTCCAACCGGGGCAACAGCTATGGCGACCTGGGGCAACACGAGCGCGCCATTGAAGACTATGACAAAGCCATCGAGATCAACCCCGAATATGCGGCTGCTTACTCCAACCGGGGCAACAGCTACATGGCGACCTGGGGCACGAGCGCGCCATTGAAGACTATGACAAAGCCATCGAGATCAACCTCGATGCGGATGCTTACTCCAACCGGGGCAACAGCTATGGCGCCCTGGGGCAACACGAGCGCGCCATTGAAGACTATGACAAAGCCATCGAGATCAACCCCGAATATGCGGATGCTTACTACAATAAATCTTGTTGTTATTCTTTACAAGAAAATGTGGATGAAGCTGTATCCTTCTTAAGACAAGCCTTAGAGAAAGATACAAAACACTATTGTGAATTAGCGGCTGAGGATAGTGACTTTGACGGTATAAGAAAGAAAGAAAAATTCCGAAAACTAATGGATGAATATTGCAAACAAGAAAAATAACGCTATGAGCCAAGTAGACCTTCTCAGCATACTATTACCATCCATTCCTGAGCTAAACGAAATCCTTACGAAAATCAGGGAAAAGGTATCTTATTATTCATAGCCGTTCTGTATAGAAAGCTCACGAAATTCCCAGATAAATCCACCACCCTATAAGATGAACCGCCTTCAACGGGCGTTTTTATTTTTAATTCCAGAAATTCGGATCCATGGAGCCGGGTCAAATTGTTCAAATTCCCCCGTGACAAAAGATATATTTTGATAACTATATTTTATGGAAAAAAGGATATGGACTTCAAATATTTACATAGCACAAGTAAAAAGAGGGCCAGCAGGCAAAAGAGAATATAATCAAGATGGTGATTTCTCGACAAATTGAGTCAACGGATGCGGCGATCGATCGTCTGGTCTATGCGTTGCCCCCTATCGGGGATGATATCCTATACAGGATGTTATATGGGCTTTCTCCTTTTTACGCAGCATAGCGAAAGGAATTTTTGAAACATGGACATCCCGACCTTTCTTCAAAGTAGTTTGAAAGTCGTTTGGGTAATCTTGGGGCTATCAGCGCTGATCCTGATACTCGGTTGGATTCTGAGCCGATGGATTGCTAAACTGGTTGTTAAGTTACTCAACCGCACCCCCATTGTTGATTTTGTCGTTAACCGCTTGCAACTCCCTGACGCGGAGTTGGTCAACCACCGCATTCGGCAAGTAACTCGGATACTTGTTGTCCTTCTTTCCATAGGGGGAGCATGGCAAACCCTGATTAGCCATCCTGATATTTCAGGATTTGTAACGAGTGCATGGCAGACAATACTCAACTTTGTTCAATTGCCAGTCGTTATCTTTGTCTTAAACCTTGCGCTTATTAGCCTGGAAACCTTTGTGCTATTCAAAGTAATAGGCTGGGCAAAGGTTGGGTTTCAAGTGATTGCCAATCGAATTAAAGCGGAACAAGGCAAGCGTCTGAAAGGATTCAAAATCCAGCGGGTACAGGTATTCACTGCCAGCCATTTAACAAGTTTTCTACTGGCAGTTAGCCGGTATGCCCGCTACGCAGTGAATATTTTACTGATATTCATTTACCTGACAGGTGTTTTCAGCGTTTTCCCGCAAACGCGCGGGATAGTCACCAACACCTTAACCAACATTTTTCAGACACTCGAAAAAGGCTGGCAAGGTTTTGTAGGTTATTTGCCCAGCCTGTTGAGTCTTATCGTTATCATTGTAATCACATATTACGGATTAAAACTCATCCGCCTCCTTTTTGATGAAGTTGAAAAAGGTACGATCACCCTTTCGGGTTTTTATCCAGAGTGGGCTATTCCTACGTATCAATTGGTGCGTTTTTTGGTGATTGCCCTCGCTCTTGTGCTTGCATTCCCCTACCTGCCAGGTTCTGCCTCCCCCGCTTTTCAGGGTGTTTCCATATTTATTGGTCTGTTATTATCGCTGGGGTCAACCTCTGTTGTCGCAAATATTGTTTCTGGTTTGGTGCTCACTTACACACATGCGTTTCGCGTTGGCGACCGAGTGAGAATCGCCGATACCGTTGGAGATGTGATTGAAAAGGGGTTACTTGTCACACGCATGCGAACTATCAAAAATGTTGAAATTACTGTTCCTAACGGCATGGTGATGGGGAGTCACATCATTAATTACAGTGCCGTAGCGCAAGAACACGGCCTGATTTTGAACACAACTATAACTCTTGGTTATGATATACCCTGGCGGTTAATTCACGAGACGCTAATCAAGGCGGCGCAAGCGACAAATGGCATCCTCCCTGAACCACGTCCTTTCGTACTGCAAACCAGCCTTGACGATTTTTATGTTAGTTATGAACTCAATGCCTACACCGACCAACCCAACAAAATGATAGTGGTTTACTCCGAACTTCACCAGAACATTCAGGATTTCTGTAATGAAGCAGGAATTGAGATTCTTTCTCCCCATTATGGCGCCTTAAGAGATGGGAATCCATCCACAATCCCTTCCGATTATTTGCCAAAAGGTTATCAAGCGCCGCCATTTCAAATCAAAATGAACAGAGATAAGAGTTAACCCGCAAAAGGACTGAGTTCGATGGATAATTGTCTCTAAGCATTTCCCACACGAAAGGTAAAAATCATGTCCAAAATAATTCTCGGGATTGTTTGCGGTATTGTTTTCGGCGCATTTTCGGTTGCCACGATGATCCCCCTTGAGTTTGAAGATAAGAAAGCGGCCATGGCGGGCGCGTTTGCCAGCCGGTTTGGGATCGGTTTCGTGATTGGAGCAACGGACTTGCCTTTTCCAACATGGGGAAGTGGGCTATTGTTTGGGTTACTGCTCAGTTTGCCTGATGCAATCATCACAAAAGCATGGAAACCGATTATGGGGCTTGGCGCAATTGGCGGCGTGATTTGCGGTTTGGTCATTGCCGCTTTTGGTATTTAACGCAGCTTTGTACCGTAAAATACCGCAGGAGAAAGTGACGCTGTCACGGCAAAGCGAGTCAACGGATGTGGGGATCAATCGCCTGGTCTACGCGTTGTGTAGAATCGCATTCCATGACCGCCGGGGAACTGAATTCCCCGGCTAAGTCCCCATAAGGGGATAAGCTCCGAACGGGGCTTCCTATTTTTTGGGCCCCTCTCGTGCGACTGCGTAACTCCTGAAAGAGACTTTTTGGTCAGGCAAGGCGCATTTTCTGCCACACCATCCCTTATTTTGCAGCAATTCTCAATATGGCTTTGCTGGATTGCCAAATCCAGCAAGAACAGCCTCGGATTTGACAATCCGAGCCAGCAAAAGTGCATTTTCTATTCAAATTGAGAATTGCTGCTTATTTTGTCAGCGCCTTGAAATGGTGGGGTAGAATAGTTGAAATATAACAAGGGAATCAATATCTTACAGTTTATCTGGAGGCGCAATGAGATGGAATAAGGGTAGAGGTAAGTTAGGATTGTTCGATCCCCTTCTGGGTATCTGGCAGGCAGAAGCGATGTCTGAGTTGGGTCCCGTCAAGTGCAAACGAGAGTTCAAGAAAGTGTTGTCAGGAAAATATATACAACTGGCAGCCAACTGGGTGTATGCGGATAGAGCTTACGATGAGTTGGCAATCATCGGGGTCAATCCCGAAAAAGAAGTATGTTTTTGGTCATTTACTTCGGACGGAAAGCAATCTAGTGGAAAGTTGGCAGATGTAACCGATGTTCAACCCGAAGCGATCGGATTTGAAGCGCGAATGCCAGCAGGAACAGCAAGGATGGTGTACTGGCCAGATGAAGAAACAGGCTTTTACTGGGCGGTCGAGTCGAAGATAAAAAAGGGTTGGAACAGATTTGTTGAACATCATTACCTACCAGTTAAGGATGATACCCGGCCCAAAAAATAAAAAAGCGCCCGAAGGCGCTTGAGGTTATTCTGGGGTAAAGCTAATTGGTTGCCTCCATGGCGGGTTCTGAAGTTGATGATGTTTTATTACGCAGATAAACCATGCTGGCAAAGAACCCGATCAGCATATTAATCGCCCCGGTGATAAAGGGGAAGTGCAGATTAACAGTAAATTATCCGTTACATGGATCGTCCTATAGATGAATTGTTGCGCACGCTTAGCTTGGCCCCACGCTCGTTCGCGGGGCAGATTGCTTTGAAAAAAGAGACAGGCGTGACCGCTTCTGAGAATAGCAATGTTGAGCTGTTTGGCTGATGCGGAGTTTTGTCAATGACAACTATCGGAAACTATCTGAGCCTGGTCATACCGATCTGCTGGGTCATTTTTATCCTTGACTGGTCGGTTTCATCCCTTTTTGTCAAAAAATCCCTCACAAAACAAGGGCCAGGCTGGATCCTATGGAGAGTTGCCGTCGCACTTTTTGTGATCCTGTTTGTTCGCTTTGACAAATCAGGCGCCCTCTCCTTTTTTCGATTTTCCTTCCAGAGTTTGTTCAGCTTTGTCATTCCCGGCTCTGTGCTGACGCTGCTCGGTTTATTCGGGGCGGTATGGGCACGAATTTATCTCGGAAGAAATTGGAGCGGATACGTAACCTACAAAGAAGACCAGACGCTCGTGACAACCGGCCCGTATAAGTACGTCAGGCATCCGATCTATACCAGCATGATTTTGATGTTCATCGGAACTAGCCTTTATTATGGATCTCTGTTCATCTCGGTCTTTTTTTTAATTTTAGCAATAAGCTTTATCTTGAGAACAAGGAAAGAAGAAGAAATCATGATCAAGCTATTCGGGGAAAAATACACTGACTATATGAAAAGAACCAAGAGATTGATCCCCTTGATTTACTGATGTGGCGAGCGATCATTTTTGTCTTGACAAATAGAATGCCTGTTCTATAATTGAATTCTATTGGTTATTGCAGTTACGCAGCTCGCCATTCACGGTAATTGTTGAAAGGAGTTCACATGACAGATTCTCAACCTCAAGGCTTTCTTGCCGTCCCGCCCACTGGGGTGGGACCCGCTGTCTTGGTTCTGCACGCCTGGTGGGGGTTGAACGATACTATCAAGGCCATCTGCAACCGGCTGGCTGAAACCGGTTTTATCGTATTTGCCCCAGACCTCTATCATGGTCAGGTCGCAGACACCATCCCCGATGCCGAAACCCTTGCCAAAGCTCTCAATACCAACTACCTGCAGGCTGGGGCGGAAATCGCGGATGCAACAAAGTTTCTCAGGGAACGTGCTGGACAAGCCGACCGCGGCCTTGCCGTGCTTGGCTTCTCTCTGGGAGCCAATTATGCCTTGGACCTGGCCGCCGCCCAGCCCGAGCACATCCATTCCGTGGTGCTCTTTTACGGGACCGGGGGCGGTGACTTCAGCACTTCGAAAGCAGCTTATCTCGGTCACTTTGCCGAGAACGATCCGTATGAGCCGCTGTCCAATGTTGACGAATTGGAGGCAGCTCTGCGGGAGGCTGGTCGCCCAGTAACCTTCTATCGCTACCCTGGCACGGGACACTGGTTCTTCGAACCTGACCGCACGGATGCGTACAACCAGGCGGCCGCCAGCCTGGCGTGGGAGCGAACCCTGGCCTTCCTGAAGCGTTCGTCAGGAGAATCGAAATGACCGTTACCTGGAGAATGATCGTCTGGCAGCAGTTTGGGGCGGCGATTGATATGCTCAATAATGCCCTGCATGCCTGCCCCGACGAATTGTGGCACGAAGGTTTGTGGGAGCATCCCTCCGAGCGACCGGAGTACTCCCAGTTCTGGTATCTCACCTATCACACGCTGTTCTGGCTTGACCTTTACCTGTCCGGCGCAGTAGAAGGCTTCACGCCCCCGGCCCCTTTCACGTTGGCTGAGTTGGATCCAGCCGGTCTACTCCCTGAAAGGCCCTATACGAAGGAAGAACTCCAAGCCTATCTCGATTATGCTCGTAAGAAATGCCAGGCAACGATTGAAGCACTGACAGACGAAACGGCGCAACGGCGCTGCCGATTTGGATGGGGCCAGCTCAGCTTTGCGGAGTTGCTGCTCTATAACATGCGTCACGTCCAGGAACATGCTGCGCAGTTGAACCTGTTGCTCGGGCAGAAAGTGGGTTCAGCTCCGGGCTGGGTTGCCAAAGCCAAGAGCCCATAATGCTGACCATCGACATCGACATAGCCCGTCGCTTCATCCTCGGCAAACAGGGTCTGTGGCCCGGACGGCGCTGGCGTGGACTCCAGGGTACGGAGGCTGCCATGCGCGCTATGGAGTTCTTACAACTCGATCCGCTGCAAATTATCGCCCGCAGCCAGGATATTGCGCTGCATAGCCGCGTGCTCGATTACAAACCCGAGATGTGGGAGCATGTGACTTACCGGCAGCGCAAGTTCTTTGACTGGGGTGGCTGGCTGGCCGTCCGACCGATGGACGAGCTACCGCACTGGCGCGTGGTCATGCACCGCGAGCGCGATGGCGAACCAGATTGCGACGCGCGCATTCGCAAAACGGGCCGTGACCATGCCGAGGCCGTCACTGAAATGCGGGCCATTTTGCACGAGCGCGGCAGCGTCAGCAACCGCGACTTCGAGATGGCGAAGCGCACACGGACACAAAGTTACCGCGGTCGCAAGGACAGCGCTCTGGCTTTATATTATTTATGGCGTACCGGCGAAATCATGACGCACCACCGCGAGAACTTCGAGCGCGTGTATGCCCTCACTGAAGCCGTTGCGCCTGCGCATCTCATTCGCGAAAGTGACAAAGATGAGGCAGACCGCTTCTTGATCAGAAAGGAAATCAGCTTTTCCGGCCTGTCGCGGCTGCAACGTACCTATGCTTCATATTCGAGCGGCGTGCCATTTAGCCGGCTCAAGCAGGTACGCGAGGCGATGTTGGCGGACGGCGACCTCCTCGAGGTGCAGGTGGAAGGTTGGAAGGCGCAGCATTATGCGCTCGCCAGTGACGAGGGACTGCTACGCGATCTGAACGCGGGGCGTGTGCCGCAGGCCTGGAGGCCGTTGGAGACCACCACAACGGAAGAGGTCGTCTTCCTGGCGCCGCTCGATCCCGTCAGCGCCCGCGGGCGGGCCAAAGTTCTATTTGGCTTTGACTACGTATGGGAGGTATACAAGCCCGAGGGCAAGCGCAAGTTCGGCTACTACACCCTGCCGGTTTTGTGGGGTGACCGGCTTGTCGCCCGCTTCGACAGCAAACTCGACCGGACAACGGATACGTTCATCATCCTGGGCTTTTGGTTAGAAGACAAGCTTCTCGGCAAAGATGAGGCGTTTGCGGGGGCCCTGGCGCGTGGGTTCGCGCGCTTTGTCACGTTTCTCGGCGCGAGCAAGTTGGAAGCAAAGGCAATTCGTGAACCACTGCTGCGTCAACGCGTAGGTGCTTTAATGAAATTGAAATAAAGCCGGGTTTGAGAGTACACTATGTACTCGTGTAAAAAAAGTTCCTTGTTTTGGATGCAGTTATACTGCATCCTGCTCGCAGACATTCGAATGGGAAGCTGTTTTTACACTACTCCTACGCTCAAGCCTGTTCCGTTAGGGGCATTATCTTGTCCTGTTTACCAGATGATGGAAAGGAGATTGTATGACGATGCAACCGCAAGGACCAATCATATCTGTGATGTTGGCTGTCGCTGATACGCCGACCGCTGTCGAATGGTACAAGCGTGCACTTGGCGCAACGGTATTATGGAGCCTGGGATCGGTAGCCGGTTTGGAGATTGCTGGTGCGCCGTTTTTTCTGGGCGAACCAGCCAATAACGGTTGGGAGAGTCCCTCGAAGCTTGGGATGACGTCCACACGCGTTGAAGTGTTCTGTGACGATCCCGATGCCTTTGTCGCTCGTGCACTAGAAGCTGGCGCCCTCGGTAGCTTGGATACTATGCAGGATCGCCAGATGCCTTGGGGCACACACAGACAGGGTGGCTTTACAGACCCGTTCGGCCACATTTGGTTCGTGGGCGACAGGTCACCGCTGAGTCGACACCCGCGCTAGCAATGGAAAATAAGAATGATACCTGGTCAAGTGGGGACTCTTATGAAAGGTTCATGGGACGCTGGAGCACTCTCGTTGCACAGAGATTTCTCGATTGGCTTGCTATCCCTCCTGACAGTAGCTGGCTAGATTTAGGTTGTGGCACCGGTGCGCTAACAAAGCTTATCCTAAAAAGGTGCAAACCGAAAGAAATTTTTTCGATTGACTCGTCCGGTGAATTTATCGCTCATGCACAACAAGTAATTACCAACCCAATTGTACGTTTTCAAATAGGCTTGGCTCAAGCTCTGGAACTGGGATCGAATAGCGTTGATGCCGTCGTTTCGGGAATCATGCTCAATTTTGTGCCCCGTCCTGAAGCTGCGATCGCGGAAATGATAAGAGTGACAAAGCCAGGCGGTAACATCGGAGTATTCCTGTGGGATTATGCAGATGGAATGGGAATGTTACGCTATTTTTGGGATGCGGCCGTCAGCCTCGATCCTACTGCCAAAGAGTTTGACGAAGGGTTGAGATTCCCGCTTTGCCAGGAAGGGCAGCTTGAAACGCTGGTCCTAGAAACCGGTCTGAAACAGGTTGAAGCAATGCCAATTGAAGTAAGAACCGCTTTTCAGAACTTTGATGATTACTGGGTACCATTTTTAGGAAATGTCGGTCCTGCGCCGGGTTACACTATGAGTTTGAACCAAAAAGACAGGCAGAAGCTTGAAGGCAAACTGCGTGAGACGTTACCAATTGAAGATAATGGTTCGATATCCCTTAGAGCAAGAGCCTGGGCAGTAAAGGGCACAGCCTAACCCAAATTGTCCCTATGGAAAGCTGCACGGATCTGGCAAGAAAAAAGCGCCCGCAGGCGCTCGAAGTGATTCTGAAATGAGACTAATCAGTTGCCTCCATGGCAGGTTCTGCCTTCGAGGGGATTTCGTTCCGCAGATAAACCATACTGGCAAAGAAGCCGATCAGCATAATGATTGCACCCGTGATAAAGGGAAAGTGAATGTTGATGTCGATAATCGCGCCGGCCCACAACGGACCGATGACGCGCCCCAGGCTCATATAGGCATTGTTCAGCCCCATGGCGATGCCCTGTCCCTGCGTGGTACGCTGCGAGATCAGCGATGAGACGGCCGGTCGCAGCATGGCGTTGCCCAGCACGAAAACGGAAGTTGTCAGGATGACAGTCGTGAGCGTATTGGCGGTCAGCATCAGCAAGAAACCGGCTACGCTGGCCAGCAGCGAGGCCTTGATAACATTCACCTCGCCAAATTTGCGTGTGGCGATGCCTGTCAGCGCTCCTTGCGCCAATGCCGAGACCAGCCCAACTGCGGTCAGGATGATGCCGATGGTGTGCGGGTCGTACGCGTAACGCTCTTTGGCATAATAGGCGTAGATACCTTCGAAGTTGGTCATCGCAAAGCTGATCATGAAGGCCGCTATGAATAGGAAGGCGATGGGTCCGATAAGTGCTTCCCACATCGCGCTCAGTTGCGGTCCCTGTAACTTGGCCGTTTTTTCGCGTCTATGAGTTGCCAGCGACTCGGGCAGGAAAATCCAGATGGCGATCATTGCCAGTAATGACAGTACTGTGGCCAGAACGAACGGCGCTTGCAAAGAAATATTGCTCATCAAGCCACCCACGCCGGGACCCAGCACCATGCCCAGTCCCATGGCCGCACCGACCACGCCCATCCCGCCGCCGCGACTTTTCTCGTCCGTGCTGTCGCTGATGTAGGCCATCGCGGTCGGCAACGTGGCAGAAGAAAGCACGCCCGCCAGTGCCCTGGCCGTGAACATCATCCACAATTGTGTGGACAAGCCCAAAAACAGCATGGTCACAGCGTTACCGAACACGCCAATCATCAGGATCGGTTTGCGGCCGAAGCGATCGGAGAGCGTGCCCCACATGGGTGAAAACAGGAATTGCATGGCGGAGTATATCGCCATCAATAAACCCATGGCGATCCCGCCACCGCCCAGACCGACGACCATATCCGGCAGGATAGGGATGATGATGCCGAAGCCCAGCATCATGATAACAAGCGTTAAAAGAGAATGACCAGGTTACGAGAATTGTTCATTTACCAATCCAAAAAAGGGGTGCGGGGATTATATGCCTCGCAGGAACATCTGTCAAAACCAAACCGGTGGTTAACTGAAAATGGTAGGTTTCTTACCACAAAAGTGCAAAGTCTCAAAGACACGCAATAAAAAAGTTTCGTGACTTAGTGTCCTGGTGGCTTTGTGGTGCTGATTTATTTATCCCATCGGATGGCGCATAGGTTGCCCCCCGATGATGTGCAGGTGCAGGTGGAAGACCGCCTGACGGGCATCCGGGCCGGTGTTGATGATCAAGCGGTAACCGCGTTTGGACGATGCCTTGCTCCTCGGCGATGGGCTTGACAACGGTCAATATGTGTCCCAGAAGTTGCTCATCCTGGGTCAGGACATCGTTTGTAGATGAGATGTGCTGGTTGGGAACCACCAGGATGTGGGTGGGCGCAACCGGGTGAATATCGCGGAAGGCCGTCACCTGCTCGTCTTTGTAGACGATGGCAGCGGGCATTTCCCCTCTGACGATTTTACAGAAGATGCATTCATCCATGTGGAATCCTTTGGCGAGGAATTTCCCCTATTATACCTGTGAGCGGAAAGATACCTGATAAAAAGGAAGGGAGTGCCTAACATCGAGGATATATGTCATTCTGAGCGAGCGTAGCGACCGAAGAAACCCGCCGCTCTGCGGCGGAGACCCTTCGTTTCACTCAGGGCGACAAAAACTATGTTTTGGAATTTAAGCACTCCCAAAAGGAATAACCAAAAAATCGGTTATGATTTAAGATGTCCTTAATGCTTACAAGAGCCTGGATTAAGGACGGGATTTTACAGGGGTGGAATAATGAGTAGAATAAGGCTAACAACCTTTGGAGGCGAATCGAAATGTTACTGAAAATCAAAAAGATAATTTCTTTTCTTGCCGTGGTTTTGGTGGCTGTTCCGCTCTTGGCTGCCTGTGGCGCCAGTCAGGGCCCGCCGAACGTCACACTGGATTCTTACAGCATCCAGATGCCCGCCACGATCAAAGCCGGGCAAGTCACCTTTCACGTTACCAATGCAAGTACATCTGACACCCATTCATTTATTATCTTCAAGACTGATCTGGTTCCTGGTAATCTTCCCTTGGATAGCAGCAATAATATAGATGAAACTGCCCAGGGTTTGACACGTATTGATGGAATCGCCAAATTGGAGCCTGGCGCGGTTCAGGATCTAACCGTAACGCTACAACCCGGGAAGTATGTAGCGGCCTGTGATCTGCCGGGTCACTACCAGGCCGGGATGTTCATCGGTTTTACCGTAAAATAGGATAAATAAATCAACCATCTCTTCTATTCAAAAGGGATGAGATGGCTATTGTATGGCAATGGAAAGACATCCGATGTCGTTAGCCATCGGATGTCTTATGGAGAATGCTGCAATGTCTATGCTTTTGCAGCGATCAGTTGAACGCGAGTATGCTGCAGGCGCTCCATGGCGGCCTTGGCTACAGCGCGCATCAATCCGCAATTGAGGTGAGCGTCTACTTCGCTCAGGGCACGTAGTGCCGAGGCGTTGATTTCGATCAGGTGACAGGACTTTTCAGCCCGCACAGAGGCTGTGAACACATACGGCTCGATCAGGGCTGAAATGCCGAAGATTTCGCCAGGGTTGAAATCGCTGATGAAATATTCTTGTTTGTAGTATGGGTCGTGCTCGCTGGTGACAATGTAATAGTAGGAAGCAGTGCCTTCTACCAGGAAGAAAAGCTTTTCCGCCGGGCTGTTATATGCCACGATTTCGTCTTCGTGTTCGTATGTTTTTTCCTCGGCGATCATGGCGACTGCTTTGAGTTGCTTATCATCCATGAAACTGAAGAAAGGGAATCGGCGTAAGAGTTCAGGAGAGATCATGAGGGGCTCCTTGAAGTAAATCTAATACGGCCTGCACCGCTTTGGGTACGGCTGCGGCTACAGGAGGGGATAAGTTCTTCACTAAAGTCATACACATTTTGGGCTTCGACTGCAACCACATCTACCTGTTTGGGGATGTCCGCACCGATGCTTTCGGCGGTTTTAAGGGCAGTGATCAGGGATGTGTCATGGGCTGATGCGGAGTGACCAGCCATCGGGTCCAGCAACGAAGCAAGAGGGAACGTCCGCACGCTTCCAACTTGACCCTGGCCTGTTTCCATTGAATCGACAATGATCGCCCGTTCATATCCCAGCAGGTGTTCCATCAGGCTAAGGCCGCCCAAGGAGAGACATTCCACTTCAACAGGGGAGAGGTAGTGGACGGTTTTTGAGTTGCTCGGTCGCACAGGGAGGCGAAAACCGGTTTCCGTATCGAGACGTTCTTTGACAGCCTCGGCCACCTTCCAGCCGACGCCGTCATCGCCTAAAATGGGATTACCCAATCCAACAACCAGTGTTTTCATAACTTTTATTTCCGGAGTGCAAAATCTAGAGATTTTGCGCCGAAGTCGGAGAGTTCGGACTCCATATTTTCCGAGGATGAGGGCCGCAGGCATATCCCGCAGCCCTCACCTTTAGCGGATGCTCCTCCAGTCTTTAGCAATATTGTTTAAGCACCTCTACCGTTTCACCCTTGGCATCGCGAATGGTGACTTGTAGAGGCATTTTCCCGGGCAGGGAATGCGTGGCACAGCCAAAGCAGGGATCATAGGCGCGGAAAGCCATCTCGACCATGTTGAGCATGCCTTCGGTTACGACTGTGCCTTTCTTGATCAGACTGCTGGCGGCCTTGTTGATCGACATACTGATTGGCGCATAGTTGTTGGTAGTGCCGACGATCAAGTTGACCTTGGTCAGCACGCCGCGCTCGTCGGTGATGTAGTGGTGGGTGAGCGTGCCACGCGGCGCTTCCACGATGCCCACGCCCTCGGTCGGGACTTCGCTGGGGATAGTGTGGAAGTCATCCGAAGTGATTTCGGGATCGGAAGCGAGTTCTACCCAGCGCTCGGCCGCGTAGAGTAATTCGATCAGACGTGCCCAATGGGTTGCCAATCGCTGATGGACGGGTTTGCCGCCCAGCGTCTTGTAGAACCTATCGTATTCCTCTTGCGCCAGCGGGGTGGCCATACCATCGGCAGCGTTCAAGCGTGAAAGCGGTGTAGCGCAATACACACCCGAGTCTTTGCCGTCGGTGAAGCCTTTCCAACCGACATCCTTGAGATACGGGAACTTCAGATAGGTCCAGGGTTCTACGTGCTCGGCGATGTGTTGGGTGTAATCCTGCGGGGCATATTTGACCAGTTCTTTGCCATCTGGCCCAACCACGCGTACTTTGCCATCGTAGAAATTGATATGGTTGTTCTCGTCCACCATGCCCATGTAGTAGGTGCGGTGGGTATAGATGTCGCCCAGGATCAGATCCACGTATTCTTTGTTGCCAAGCACGATGTCGTTGAACAGTTTCAGGCTGAATTGACCGAATTCCACAGCCCATTTGCCCAACTCGAGAATTTCGTCGCGTTGCTCCTTGGTGATGCCCTTGGTCAACCCGCCGGGGATGGAGGTGCAGGGATGTACTTTGCGCCCGCCAATCATTTCGACCACGGTGTGACCGGCCTTGCGCGCGTTGATAACCTTGCCGCCGATCTCCAGCCCAACCTTGTGGATGACGCCCAGGATGTTGCGTTCTGCCACGGGCGCATCCGGTCCCATGACGAAGTCCGGGCCGGCCAGCGCGTAGAAATGCGTGGCATGGTCGGTGACGTAGAAGGCCGAGTAGAGCAGTTCGCGTAGCATCTTGGCCGTGCGCGGCGGGTCGACGTGGTAGACCATGTCGGCGGCTTTGGCGGCGGCCATATGATGTGCTTCAGGACACACGCCGCAGATGCGGTTGGTCAGTAGCGGCATTTCCTCTACCGGGCGGCCAACGCAGAAGCGCTCGAAGCCGCGCAGTTCGGGGATCTGGAAGTAGGTGTTGGCAACGTTGCCTTCGTCGTCAAGGAAGATTTCGATCTTGCCGTGACCTTCCAGACGGGTGATCGGGTCGATGGTGATTCGTTGAGTCATGTTGTCACCTACGCTTTCTCAAAGGCAGACTTGTTTGCTTTTAGCAGCGAACCTGCCAGATTGAACCGGTAGAACTGCCCGGTTGGGTCGGGGATACCATCCAGGATGGCGTCGATCTCTTCGGGATCGGTGCTATCGATCACGGATGCAAAGGCTGAGATCAGGCGCGCACCATAGTCCACGACACCCTCGGCCGGTCCGTAACAGCCAATGCATTGCGCTCCAGCGCTCGGACAACGGGCATTGCATCCGCTGCGCGTTGCGGGACCGTTGCACGGAATACCTTGTTCCAGCAGGCATAGTTCAGGGTCGATTTCCTCATCATAGATGCGGCGGAAAGCTTTGACGCTCTTGACGTTGCGCACCCGCGTGCATTCATCGCACACGGTGGAGTTGCCTGCGCCGATGGTCGCGCCTTTGGGCGGTAGTTCCGCTTTGCCCTGCAGCACCTGGATGACCAGGTCGATCACTGCGCCGATTTGGTGGGACTCGGGCGGGCAGCCGGGCATGTAGTAGTCCACGTCAACCACTGCGTCCAGGGTGCGCAGCGTGGGGTAAATCTTTGGGATGTTGATCTCGCCCTCGGGCACGTCGAAGCTGGTTCGGGGGTAGATCTGATGCGGGTTGTCCGTCGAAACCGTGTTGAAGGCGGTGTGGACGATCTCGCCAGCCGGACTCAGGTTCGCCAATCCAGGGATACAGCCCTCACAGGCGCACGAGCCAAAGGCAACCAGGATTTGTGATTTCTTGCGCAGCAGTTTGGCAATGTGTTCGTTCTCGTCGTTACGGATGCCGCCGTTGAAGAGCGTCAGCAAGATCGAGCCATCTTCCATTGCCTCGACATCCTTGTACTTGGCGTCCATGGCGACCGGCCAGAAGACCACATCGAAGTTGGCATCCACATCCAGGATTTTTTCGTGGATGTTGAGCACGGCGATCTCGCAGCCGCCGCAAGATGCTGCCCAGTACATTGCGAATTTTGGTTTTTCTGTCATGCGGGCACCTCCTCAGGGGATACCGGAGCCAGTTCAAAATCTGGTTCGCCACCGTAGGGCGTATGCCCATCGCTCTTGCCCCAATGGAGCGGGCCGAGCTCGCGGATTTCATCGATGAAGGAGGCCGTCTCACTGGCAAACTTGGCTCCTTCCGCCGCACTGGCCCAAACTAGTTTGACCCGTCCGGGTTCGATCCCAAAGCCTTTCAACGTGCGGCGGATCAGATGGAAGCGTCGCAGTGCTTTGTAGTTTTGTTCGAGATAGTGGCACTCGCCGGGGTGACAACCCGTAATCATCACGCCGTCTGCACCGCTGGCCAGGGCCTTGAAGACGAAGGTTGGGTCGAGACGGCCCGAGCACATCAAGCGGATCAGGCGGATGTTGGGTGGATATTTGATGCGGGCGGTGCCAGCCAGGTCTGCGGCGCGGTAGGAGCACCAGTTACAGGTAAAACCGATGATAGTGGGTTCAAATTGTTCATTCATAGTTGCCTCCTCACGCGGGAACCGCTTCGTCACCGACATTCAGCATCAACAGGCCTTCGATCTGCGCCAGCACCTGGTCATTGCTGAAGCCGGTACCGTAGATAGCGCCTGCAGGACAGGCCGCCACACAGGTTCCGCAGCCCTGGCACAACGCCGGATTGATCTCGGAGACCATCGTATCCTCATGGAAGCTGATGGCGTTGAACGGGCACAAGTCGTTGCAGATGCGGCACCCGGAGCATTTCTCTTCGATCACACTGGCGCGGATAGGTTCGAGTGCCACCTCTTTTTGCTCAATCTTGCCGAGCACACGCGCTGATGCGGCTGCACCTTGCACTACGCTGGCAGGGATGTCTTTCGGGCCTTGCGCGCAACCGGCGATGTAAATACCCTCGGTCATAGTTGCTACCGGGTCGAGCTTCGGGTGCTTTTCAGTGAACCAGCCGTTGGTTGAGCATGAGATACCGAACAGCTTGCCGGTTTCTTTCGAGTCGGCACGCGGCTCTAGGCCCGCAGACAAAATGACCATGTCCACGGGGATGCGGCGCTGCTTGCCAGCCAAGGTATCCTCCACCTGGACGATCAACTTGCCCTCTTCGCCAGGCAGACGGGCCGCGTCGGTGACTTCGGCTACCTTACCGCGCACGAAGAGCGTGCCTTCTTCCATCACCCGCTGGTAGAACTCATCGTAGTCCTTGAACGGTGTGCGCATATCGATGTAGAAGTTGTAGACAATCGCGCCGGTCCGCTCGTGGACTAGATGCGCAAATTTCAGGCTCTGCATACAGCAGATAACCGAACAGTAATTGTTGAAGTTGCGATCACGGCTGCCGACGCAGTGGATGATGCCAACCGCTTTTGGCACGGTCTTCCCGTCCCGCAACACGATGTTGCCATTCGTCGGTCCAGCCGCGTTAGTCAGGCGTTCCATCTCCAACGAGGTGAATACGTTTGCCAGTCTGCCGTAACCATAGTTAGTCACTTTTCGAGCATCGAACAGGTCATAGCCTGTCGCCAGGATGATGTTGCCGACCTCGACATTGATGACTTCGTCTTCCTGGGTGAAATCGATCGCATTGGTCGGGCAGAATTTCTCGCAGGCTTTGCAGGTGCCTTTCTCGAAGTAGATACAGTTTTCTACATCCATCACGGGGTATCTGGGCACTGCTTGCGGGAAGGGCGTATAGATCGCCTTGCGATATCCCAGGCCAGCCTCGTAGACATTATCGATCACTTTCTTCGGGCATTTTTCCTGGCAGATGCCGCAGCCCGTGCACAACTCAGTATTCACGTGGCGAGCTTTCTTGCGGATGGTCACGTTGAAGTTACCCACGTAGCCTTCCACTTTTTCGACTTCGCTCCATGTTAGCAGGGTGATGTTTGGGTGCGTGCCCGCCTCCACCATCCTCGGAGTTAAGATGCAGGCCGCGCAATCCAGGGTTGGGAAGGTTTTGTCGAATTGAGCCATGTGCCCGCCGATTGATGGCTCCCGTTCTACCATATACACGTGATATCCTGCATTCGCGATTTCTAGCGCGGCCTGGATGCCTGCAATCCCACCGCCTACCACCAGCGTAGCCGGATTGATCGACACAGTCATTGGTTCCAGCGGTTCGTTGTGGATAACCCGTTCCACGCCACCTGAAACCATCGCCTGGGATTTCAAGGTGGCGACTACTTTATCGGTATGGACCCATGAAACCTGCTCACGGATTGAAACCAATTCACACAGGAACGGGTTCAGTCCCGCCCGGGCGCAGGCTGTACGGAAAGTTTTTTCATGCAGGTGTGGCGAACAGGCTGCCACCACCACGCGAGTCAACTTCTGCTCCTTGATATCCTTCTCGATCAACTCCTGACCTAGACTGGAGCACATGAACTTATAGTCACGGGCGATGACCACGCCGCGTGCTTTTAGACGACTGGCTGCCCACTGGGCAACCTGGACCACGTCTACCGTGCCAGCGATATTTGTACCGCAGTGGCAGACGTAAACCCCGATTCGCTCTTGGACTTCAGGTTTGCTACCGTTATGTGCCGTCATTTCGCCACCTCATCTTTCTCAGCCATCTTCGGCCCCTTGGTTGGGAGCGGTTTTGGCATGGGCAGCCCTTCTGCCTTACGTCGTCGCACGGGTGCCGTCTCGACCGGTTCCGGTGCTTCCAGTCCGATCTTTGCCAATGCTTTCTTGGCGCTGACCAATTCCGTGCCGAAACCAAGTTCTTTGGGTTCAAGCCCGAAAGCCAGACCCATCAATTGGGTAAAGAACACGATTGGCATCTGGTAATTGGTGCCGAAGTGTTGGTTGGTTTCGTTCTGGTAGGCATCCAGGTTCATCTGGCACATCGGGCAGACGGTAGCCATGATGTCGGCTTCGTAGGTCTCGGCAGAAGAAACCAGCCGCCGGATCAGTTCGAAAGCGGTATCAGGCCCAATTTGGGTCATGTGACCGCCGCAGCAATGGGTCTTGAGTGGAAAGTCAATCACTTCCGCGCCCAGCGCCTCGAGCAGCAGATCCAGTTCGACCGGATGTTCGTGATCGGACCAGCGCTTTTCATAATCGGGACGTGGCACCATGCAACCTAGGTACGGTGCGACACGCAACCCCGCCAACGGACGGGTGACTTTGCTCTTGATCGTATCCAGGCCAATATCGTAGACGAGCACGTCCAGCAAGTGACGGATGTCCAGCGTTCCGGGTTTATATGATAAACCGCCGGCAGCCAGTGCTTCATTGACCATCTTGCCGAGTTTAGGCTGCTCTTGCATGTAATAGTCGGCCTTGGCCAGGTTGAGATAGCAGGCGCTGCATGGGGCAACCACGGTATGACTGCCGTTGGCTTGTTTGGCTGCCAAGGCCAGGTTGCGGCTGATGAGCGCATAAGCGGGCGTCAAGCTGATGCCGAGATACTCGGTCGCGCCGCAACAGTTCCAATCCTCGATTTCTTCCAGCTCAAGATTTCAGGACCTCTGCCACCCTGGTGAGGGAAGCATCATAGGCAATGGCGCTGGATTCCATCGAGCAGCCCGGATATAGAAGATATTTATTGCCAGTCATTTTCTGCCTCCATTTCCTTGGCGCGATCGAGGATGGCTGTCAATTGTTTAATGCCTTTGATCCGGTTTGGGGTAATCGCCATGCGCTTTTTGCTGAGCAGGCCCAATCCCATCGGGACCATGCCAGGTAAGCGCAGTGGGAAGTGTTTCAAATAATGGCGGGTTGCTAATCCAAATTCAAAGCCCCGCCCATATTCTTCAACCATGTCCACGAAAGTTTGCGAAAAATCAGGGGCGGTTGAATCCTGGAAGAGCTTGGCCTCGATAGCCATGCCTTTGAGCGCATACATCACATCTGCAATATGCACGTTCTGCGGACAGCGTACCACGCAGTGGTAGCACGAGACGCAGACCCAGGGAGTGTTGCTTTTGAGGGCCGCCTCCCTCATGCCAGCGCGCAACATTGCAAATAACATGCGAGGTGTGTTATCCATATCCGCGGCGGACGGGCAGGAGCCACCGCATGTTCCGCACTGGATGCACATCTCAAGTCGCGAGACGCCAGCCGTGCGGGCAGAAACTTCATCTAGCAATGTCAGGTCTTCGATTTGTTTTGGGATCGTTTTTTTGGGGTCGAGCGTTTGGAGTGTGGCCATAGGTTTCCTCTTTGCTCATAGGTTAAAACTTCACAGCCTAGCGCAGGCTGTGGCGAAGGGCTTATTGGTACGCTATCTACAGTATGTGATTTTTATCACAAGTTTGAAAGTGCGGGATGTCATAGTTAAATTGTGACTAATATCACAAATAGCTTTTCCAGATTGTCTGAACAACCGTTTGGTTTACTGTTTCCAACAAAAAATGACACTATTTGCACTTTTTCAATTGTCTGGACAGCTTGCCCCTTTCTGATATAGCATTTGATATAATCTGACCGTTTCTATCCAAATAGGAGTGCTTACCATGAAAATTGATTTTGCTATGTGGCGTAAAGCTTTAAACGTGATTCCCGACGTCAGCAAAGACGACTGGGATAAATTGGATGTAGTCTCCAGGTGGTTGATCTCTACTCGTGCCGCCGTCCTCATCATGACCTTTATTTCTGCTGCGCTAGCGGGTTTATTTGCCTTGCGTGATCAGTCGTTTCGTATCCTGCCCTGGTTGATTTTGACATTTGGCTTGATTATGGCTCATGCTGCCAACAACATCTTCAACGACTTCACGGATTTTGTTCGCGGGGTGGATAAGGATAATTACTATCGCACGATCTATGGAGCTCAGCCTGTCGCCAGTGGGCTGATGACCAAACGCCAACATCTGACCTATTTTGCGGTAACTGGTATGCTGGCGTTGGCAGCTGGCATTTACCTGCTTTTTATCGATGGTTGGGATGCCACCATTTGGAAGTTGCTTGGCCTGGGCGCTTTCTTTGTGTTGTTTTACACCTGGCCGCTTAAAGGTATGGCCATGGGTGAAATTGCCGTTCTCATGGTTTGGGGACCGCTCATGATTGGCGGCGGATATTATGTACTTACATACTATTGGAATTGGAATGTGGTCTTAGCCAGTCTGCCTTATGTGCTGGGAGTGACAACGGTTATCTTTGGCAAACATATCGACAAAATCGAGGTCGACCGTGCCAAGAAAATCCATACCCTGCCTGTGCTCATTGGCGAGAAAGCCTCTCGTTATAGCATTCTGGCGATGATGATCCTCCCTTATTTGATCACCGCTTATTTAGTAGCCATCAAGTTTTTTACACCGATCATGGCTATCGTGCTGTTTGCGTTGCCGACCTTCTTCAAGGTCTATCCAACGCTCTTGAGACCTAAGCCCGCTGAACGCCCCGTTGACTTTCCGGATGGCCAGGGTGGTTGGCCGCTCTATTTCGCTCCCATGGGCTTTTGGAACAATCGCTCTTTCGGAACCCTGTTCATGCTCGGTGTTTTGCTGGATGTGGTCCTGCGAGTGGTTTTTCCAACGTTCTGGCATTGACCGGATAGGGCAGAGCGGTATCCCCGCTCTGTTTTTTTGTCCATCACCATGCTAATTCTGTTTATTTTTTCACAATAGGTTGTATAATTTCTATTGAGAAAGGAGAGAGACGTAATGAAAATCAACTTTGCAATGTGGAGAAAAGCATCCTGGGAATTGATCAAAATGGACGACAAAAACGAGTGGAACGCGCTCGATGTCGTCTCCAAATGGTTGATCGCTACCCGCTCGGCTGTGACGTTGGTCACAGTATATTCTTGTGTGATCGCTGGGTTGCTTGCCTGGCGTGACGGTTATTTTTCCTGGGGACCCTGGGTTATCCTCACCTTTGGGCTGTTCATTGCCCACGGCGCGAACAATTTGCTCAATGATTTCACTGATTTCTCGCGTGGGCTCGATCAAGGGAATTACTTCCGCACACAGTACGGGGTTCATCCCCTGGTGCAGAAGTTTTGGGATAAAAGTACTCAGATACGCTGGTTCGTTGTCAGTGGTTTTCTCGCTACACTGGCAGGTATCTGGGCTTTGTTTTACACCAAATTCAACCCCATAACGATTGGCTTGTTTGCTTTTGGCGCGATTGTGCTACTGGCCTATACCTATCCTTTCAAGTACTGGGGCTTGGGCGAACTCATGATCTTCCTCATCTGGGGCCCGATCATGATCGCAGGTGTGTATTTTGTGCTTTCCGGGCAGTGGAATTGGAACGTGGTGCTGGCCGGTGTTCCCTATGGCTTAGGTGTGGTCAGTATTAACATGTCCAAGCATATCGATAAACGCGAAGATGACAAAGAAAGAGGTGTTGGCACGTTCCCTGTCCGTGTGGGAGAAGCCTTCGCTCGCCGTACAAACCAATTTGCCATCATTATGATTTATGTTGTCATCGCGTATCTTGTCTTTGTGCCGCATTACTTTACACCCATCTTGTTGATTACCTTCATCGCCATAAAAGATGCCTGGAAAGCCATCAAGGTCTTGAATGTTCCCAAACCTGCCCAAGCTCCTGAAGGCTGGCCTGGTTGGCCGGTCTGGTTCTCGGCCTTTGCCTTTCTCCATAATCGCAACTTTGGCGGTTTACTCGTTCTGTCTTTGGTTCTGGACGCCTTACTGCGGGTGTTCCTTCCCAATTTCTGGCCTGTCCTCTAACCTAAATTCAAATCTTCGATTTCCAACCATGCGGGTTCGGTGTTCTCCAGGATGCCGAACCCGATTTTTCCTTCGGGGGTAAAGGCTGCGTATTGGTTGTCGATCCAGATGACCAGCCCCAACGGTGGACGCGGACTTACAGGCGTTTCCAACACGAGCGTTTCATCCACCCAAAAAGCGGAGCGCTTCGGACGCCACTCGAACCTGTACCCATGCCACTCAGTCACGTCCACCCCCAAACGGACCCCGTCTTCCTCCACGATTTCGCTCATCAAGGCCCGTGCCTGCCTCCGCGAGAAAGGGAACATAGCTCCTACCTTCGCCAAACGGCCTAGCGGCAAAGAGGGGGAACGAAAGGCCTGCGCCAAAAATCCATTCCCTGGCTTGTCCCCAAATGACAAATAATTTTCCTGTGACGCATGAAAGAACCAAATCGCATTCGGCAGGGTCGGCAAGTGAAAAGGCTTTCCGCCATAGCCAATCGATAATCCAAACGGGTCATTCCATAACCCGAAGCCCCACGTCCCGGGAATGGATTCGGTTGAAGCGCGGGCACGCAGGCTCAGGGTCTGGGGAGGAAGCGCGGGAAATCGTTTACGAGCGAACTTCGCGTAATCATCAAGTTGCGCCAGTTTGTAGCTGGTTTTGTCCACGCCCGGAATTGTCAAGCGATAACCGTTCTCAATGGGGAGTACGCTTGCGTTCGGCGTATGTTTTGATTCCAAATCTGTGTTTATCTTATTCACATTGTCCTCCCGTTCGGGCCGCGAACCCGCCGGGGCGAGATGGCCTTTGGGGATCTGCGGTTGTGGTTCCTGTTGACCAGCCAAACCCCGAGAAGAATGATCGCACCACCAAGCAGTGCTGCCCAGGTCATCGATTCAGTCAAAACAAGGGCAGCCACGATCACTGCTACGGGCGGTTCCAAATATAAGAAGGCTCCCAGCTGAGCGGCAGGTAGCGCTTGCAGCGCATCGTACCAGGCAATGTAAGCCAGGCCCGAGCAAAAAATGCCCAGGAAGCTGACACCCAGCCAGCCATTGAGTGTCAGTTGCGGGATTTCCCGCAGACTTGGGCTGCTGAAAAATAAAACACTGGTGAAAATCCAGCCGAACGTCATCACATAGAACATCATCTGTGCCGCCGGGTGGGAGGCCAGTCCGCGCCGCGAAAGCGTCGAGAACACCGCCCAGTTGAAGGCGCTGATGAGCACAAGGATGTCGCCTGGCGCGCCGAATTTACCCAACTCGAGAGAGGCCAGGTCTCCGTTGCTAACCACCAGGATGACGCCCGTCGCAGCCAGCAGGATGCCCCCTGTTTGCAACCAGTTCAATTTTTCTTTCAGGATCAGCAAGCCTAACAACGCCATGAAGACCGGCGTGGTGGCAACGATCCAGGCGGTGGTGCTGGCGCGTGAGGTCGTCAGGGCGGTGGACTGCAACCATTGGTGAAAGGTAATGCCCAGAAAACCCAACAGCGCAAAGTAGAGCCATTCGTTGCGTTTGGGCAGGGCAAATTGTTTGCGGGCCATGACCGCAATGCCCAGAATCACCACTCCCATCGCAAAGCGCAGCCACACCACGGTGATGGGTGAAATATCGCGAAGTGCAACTTTTGTAGCAATGAATGATGCTCCCCAGACGAGCACAGCGAAGAGGGCTTCCAAGATGGGGAGGAGTTTGAACTTGGGCATGAGAAATCCGTCAGCGGAGAATGAAACAATTATAAATCTTCAAAACTGGAAAAACCATCTCACGCGTTTTGAGTTTCATCCCAGGGAATGCGCAACTTCTTCCCAAGAACGAGTTCAACTTCCTACCACACCACCGGCGAGAAGCCCGAAGACCTGATTGCCAGCTTTCACAACAGCTACAACCCGCGCATCGCGGTGACAGTGGACATGATTTCGACCGGCACCGGCATCAAGCCGCTGGAGTGCCTGCTCTTCCTGCGCATGATCCGTTCGCAGGGCTATTTCGAGCAGATGAAGGGCCGCGGCACACGCGTGATCCAGAATACCGATTTGCAGAAGGTGACGCCGGATGCCGGGCACAAGTCGCATTTTGTGATCGTGGATGCGGTCGGGGTGTGCGAGGAAGATAAGACCGACATGCGTCCGCTGGAGCGAAAGATGCACGTCCCTTTTGAGAAGCTGCTGAACGGGGTGGCGATGGGGGGGATACGTTGACGTCGCTGGCGGGGCGGCTGGCACGTCTGGAGCGCGGGAGCAAGCCGGGGGACCGGGAACGCATCGAACGGGTCTCAGGCGGGCTTCCGCTAAAAGACATGGTCCATGCCCTGTTGGACGCGGTCGATCCAGACGTCCTGTCCCAAAGTCGAATCTCCCGAAGAAATAGTGAACAAAGCCTGCGCGCCCTTCGATGATCCCGCGTTGCGAGAAACGCTGGTCGAAATCCAAAAGAAGAACGAGCAGGTGATCGATACGATCAGTAAGGACGAGTTGCTGGTGTCCGAATCTGTTTGGCTCTTGCTACATGACTCGCTGGTCCTGCTTGATGGAATAATCCAGTTTACAGTCCTTTATCATTTATGGATATGCCCCTGCCAAACGACCCACTAGTACTGGCCCATGATATCTGACACCACTTAAAGTTGAGTTAAGATCGTTGACCGATACGTCGGTGGTCTTTCTCATAAAACTGATCCTGTCTCGAGGAGAAAATCGTATCTGAAAGTAGCCATATTATCTTCGCAGTAGTGAGATTTTTCCTGGAAGTCAGGATTCTAAATTGACTTCATCTTGGATGAATTTCTCCCTTACGATGGCATTCACTTGGTGCTCTTGTCCCGCATTTTCCATAGTTGCTTTGACTTTATTTCCCGAACGCGCCGTAATCTGTTGGACAATGTACTCCGCATCACGCGAGACGCCCTGGATCATGGTCGAGGAGAAGGCATAGAGGAAGTTCAGGCCGACGAAGTACAGTCCGGGTTGACTTTGAACAACTCCGCGTCGATGATTCGGCTCTTTCTCTCCCATAATGGGAAGATCGATCCACGAAAAGCCCGGTGTGAAGCCTGTACACCAGATAACATTGGCTACGTCTAAAACGCGACCATCCTCTAGTAGGGGTTGTCCATTTTTAACACCAGTGGTTCGAGGTGTACGTTCGACCCCAGCCGCAATTAGATCCTTGGGCTTGGTGCGGATGAGTTCCCCGCCTTGGGAAATAATCTTGGGACGCAACCTTCGAGCGGGCGGGAAATTGATGGTCATCAAGTGGTGAAAAAGTCCTCGCAACACCAGTGGTAGCAGGATTAGCCGTGCGGCGGTACTTTCGATGCGGAAGGGCACGTGACCGGTGTCCCGCCCCGACATCCACGTCCGATGTTTTTTTGATACTTCCATGGCGATTTCTGCTCCTGAGTTACCCGCTCCAACGATGAGAACGCCTCCTCCCTGCAATTGGCTGGAGTTGCGATAATCACTGGAATGCATCTGGCGGATGCTGGGATCAAAATCTTTGGCAAAGTCCGGTATATAGGGTTTTTGAAACGTTGCCATTGCAACCACAACGTTATCTGCTTCGAAATTCATATTATCTGTCGCGATAGTGAAACGGTTTCCTTTTCGGCTTAGGTGTTCGATTCTGGTATCCATGCGAATGGGCAATTTGAAGTGATTGGCATAGTTTTCGAGATAGCCAGCCATTTCATCCTTGGAGGGAAAATGACTCGGCGGAGCAGGAAAAGACATCCCAGCCAATCCATCGTATTTTGCCGGGGTAAACAAACGTAATGAGTCCCAGCGATTGCGCCACGAGTCTCCGATGCGTTTGTTGGCATCCAGGATGATGAAGTCTACTCCCGCTTGTTGAAGAAAGTAACCTGTGGCGAGCCCGGATTGTCCCGCACCGATCACAATCGTGTTATAGGTATGAGTTGAATGTTTCATGGATTGTTCTCCTTTCGCTATTGATCCATTGTGACATTATTTGATTGCCACACAGCTTGTTCTTCACTCGTGTTGGCTTCCCGCGGACCTGACCATAAATTCGCTTTCAACACACGCCAGACGATATTGGGTTTCATCAAAGTCGGTGCTGGAGCAACCATATTGATCACTTTTAGAAAGGCGATGAAAACCTGCGCGTCCGTATGTGCTGCAACCTGGAGCTTGCCAATATACCAATTGAGAAAGCGCATCATTACGGTCCGTTGACCTTCCACTTCGGGATAGGCAAGGTCGCTTCCTACTGCAGTGTTCCAGGAGTCATCAATGATCTTGCTGGCTCTGGCAAAGAAACGTTTGGCTAATTGATCTTTTCCTTTTGCAGGCACTCGTTCAGCGCCACAGATTCCAAAGCTGCCACGGTCATTCCCTGTCCATAAATCGGATTGAAACTGCATAAGGCATCGCCGATCACCAGATACCCATCTGGGAAACGGGACAGTTTTTCATAATGATGGCGCAGGTTGGCAGGGAACTTATAGGCCACCGGCTCCCCCAATGGTTCTGCGTTTTTGATGACGTTGTAAATTTCAGGCGAAGGCAATTGCCTGGCTGATTCGAGAAATTCAGGATAGTTCGTGGATGTGTGGTCACCCAGATAACCACCGAGTGTCACCACCCAACGATTCCCGTCTTGCGCCAGCATGACTCCCAGACGTTTATTTGGCGGCGTAGTCAGAAAAGAGATTCCTTTAAGACCTGATAGATGCTCCGGCTTTCGACGATAGTAGCAGGTGGTGTATCCCACTCCAACCTTTACTTCCTCTTCCAATGGACGGTCGTATCCAAGTTCTTCCAGCCAGACAGGGCTGTGTGAACCACGTCCGCCCGCATCAACCACCAGGTCAGCAGTGATCGTTTTTTCAGTATTGTCTGCACTGCGATCTTTGAAGCGTACACCCGTAACACGGGATTTATCATCCGTTGTCAACAATCCTAGAACATTGCAGTTCTCAAAGGCTTGTATGTTGGGCAACGCCAGAACCCTGTCGCGAACCGAACCTTCCAAGGTGGGACGGGAGACACCAACGCCCGAGATACCGCTGACCCCGGGCTTGTAATAAGCGCCGCCTTGAAACCAGCGTACATCCCTGCTTACATCCTCGATGTTTGCGGCTCCCAATTCCATCAATTCATCTGTCAAACCGGGAAGATGGGATTCCATAATTTGACGCCCGCGTTCCAATAGGACGTGAGTATGTTTGCCTTGCGGTACGCCTTTACGGTTTGCCCCCCGCGACGGGAATATATCCCGCTCGATCACAGTGACCTGCTCAAAATGATCTGCCAATACTCTGGCGGTCAAAAGACCTGCCATGCTTGCCCCAATTACAACAGCATTTTCGCCTTTTTGCTTTGACATTAGCCACCTCCATTCTTTAAAGCGCCAAGCTGTTGCAGCATGCCCAGTTCATCCATGATCGGCCAACATTCCGCGACTTTGCCGCTGGCGATGCGGTCGATGTCAATTCCTGCCACGTTGATTTGTTTTCCGGTGGGGGGCATACCTTGGAACTCACCCTTGTGTGTGCCGTGGCATCTCCAGCGAGTCACCACCTTGTCTCCATTGGCAATTTGATCCTCAATCGTAAAGTGGATATCAGGGAACGCTGCGTGTAATGTGACGTAGAATTGCCTGACACCCTCAGGCCCGTGGATTTCATCGCCCGGCTTGGCTAAATGAAGAACGACATCGCTGGTAACAAGTTCATCGACAGCAGCGAAATTTTCCCCATTCCATACTTCCTTAACAGCACGACGCATGAGCATTTTGTTTTGTTCTGACATTGAGTACCTCCATAACACTTGCATTTTTTTTCGTCTGCTTCAAGCATAGGACGAAGAGGGCCCAACGTCATGCCCCGAACGGGGTATTCAATGGGGTATTTCTGATGTTAAAGGGGTATGGATTTTTATTAGGTGAACAGATTGAGTTCTCTGGCTTTGGCAGCCGCTTCGGTGCGGCTATGCACCCCCAATTTTTGGTAGATATGGCTTGTATGTTTTTTAACCGTCTCGGCAGAAATCACCAGTTCATCAGCGATCTCTTGATTGGTCAGCCCTGCCGCCATTCGCTTGAGAATGTCTTCTTCGCGAGAGGTCAGCGGTTCGGGCAGAGTTGATCGAATGGACTCGGAAGATGAAACATCCCCAAAGACTGAAAGCAACTCATCCACATAATCGGGCATAACCTGACGGGCATGAGCTTCCTGCAATAACCGTCCCATTGGTAGACCAAGATCGGTGAAGAGACGGATGTATCCTTCAGGGCGAGCCAGCCTCAAGCGCATGCTCCAGAGATGTCATGGCAAGCGCTTCCTCGCCGCGCTTCTGACGTAAGATTGCCTGAAGCGCCAGAGCTTCAATTTGGATTCCCATCCTGCCTTCGTCTTTGGCTGCGGAGAGCAATCCCCTTGAGCAATGTCGTTGCGCGATCAAGCGCTTCGTTATCTCCCTTGATGATCAGCACGCGGACTATAGTCAGTTGAGTGGATTTATCGTCTGCTGGCGATTTAACAGTGCTTTCCTTTAATTTGGAATCAGCCCAGGAAGATGCAGCTTTTAATTCGTTGCGTGCCAGCCACAGGTCCAGTTGGAGGCGTTCGAAAGTTCCGCTCCAGTGCGGAAACTGTGTGCGTTCCACATTGGGTCGGGCACGCTCCAAATATTCAGTCGCTTTATCAAAGTCACCTTCTGTCAACTTCAAACGGGCAGCGATCAGATAACCTGCGATCATTGCCTGAACGTCACCGCCAAGTTCAGCGCGTTCCAATCCTTGAGATAGATGATCCTGAGCCTTTGCGTGTTCGTTCCATTCGTAATAGAGTTCGGCAAGTCGAATATATACCCAGCCAATCAGCGGAAGCGGATACTGTCCCCAATTCTCGCGCTTTTGAATGGCGGCCAAGGCCTGCTGCCAATATTTTGCAGCGTTCTGTAGATGTCCCTGCCGCAGATCGAGATCGGCAAGGGCGCCATACAGGTGTACAGCTTCAATCCGAAAAGCGTCTGTATGCGTAAAGTCCAGCAGTTTCTGATAAGACTCTTTTGCTTCTTCCCAGTGTCCGTTTCGGCGATAGGTATCGCCAAGCGCTCCATACACGCCAGCGCGCAGATTGAGTTCATCCTCAGGTAGAGTTTGCAATGCAACCTCCGCAAAGGATTCCGCAAGCCTCAGATCGTTTTGGAAACAGGCAATATTGCAACGCATTGCTGCCACTTTTGCCTGGTAACGATCGATTTCTTTATCGCGTGAGACAGCAAGCCGTTCGACCTCATCCAGATAATGGATACAGTCTTCGAATTGACCTCTCATAAGCGAAAGAGCTGCACGTGCAAAGACGAAAGCTGGATAATTTGCGCGCCATGTATCGGGGAGGGAGTCGAGCCAACTTTGTACAAGTCTTATTTCACCACCCAACAACTTGGGAATAAAATGACGCTCGAAAATTTGGGTTACAGTCTCAATATCATTGCTGTTCACCGCGTGCTTGGAAGGCGGTTTCGGGAAGACTGTGTGCAAGATACCACTGGGCTGCCCGGCGATGAAGGTCAGGGATTAGATCGGGGTACCGTTCAATTAACTGTTCATGGAGAAAGTCTGTAAAGATTTGATGATATTGAAACCATTCCCACTTTTCATCGAGCGGCATGAGAAAGAGATCATCATGCTCTAAAGTCTCCAACATCGTTTGTCCGTTTTCCCCTTTTGTAACGGCATCACATAATGAAGCGCATAGGCGATCAAGAATACTGGTCTGAAGTAGGAATTGCTGTATGGATGGTGAGAGGTTGGCTAATACTTCTTCATTCAAATAGTCTGCAATAAAACGGTGCTTGCCGCTGACGATCTGTTTGCTGGTTTTATGGGGTTCTTGTCGCGCAGATAATGCTGCCAATTGCAAACCTGCGATCCATCCCTCCAATTGGTTTTGCAGTGATTTTATTTGTTCGCTGTCCAGATCAAGTTGCATCCGTTCATTCAAAAATGTTTTGGTTTCTTCCTGGCCGAAACGTAGATCATCGGTATGGAACTCCACTACTTCACCGCGCGCCCGGTAACGTGCCAGAGGCAGAGGCGGGTCTCCTCGTGCTGTCAAGATAAAATGAAGATTTGGCGGTGCGTGATCGAGAAGGAAAGTCAGCGCTTCATGGATGTCCACTTCTTCGATGAGATGATAGTCGTCCAGGACGAAAATCAAATGTTCTGATGTATCGACCACTGCATTAATGAAAGCATACAGTGTGGATTTTATGTCCGGTTTTTGCGCTTCAAGCAGGACGCCAAGAGGAGTTTCCATGATATTGGGCTGGACCGTTTCCCATGCTGCAAGGAGATAACGCAGAAAGCGTTCTATATTGTTCTCCCCTTTTTCGACAGATAACCAACAGATGAGCAATTTGCTGGTGTTCGCCCATTCAGAGAGCAGGGTCGTTTTGCCAAAACCAGCAGGTGCAGAGACCAGGGTAAGTCTGTGGTGAACGATCTCCTTCTCAAGCACATCTCTTAGGTGCGGACGCGAAACAATTCTCGGTGAACGTACGGGGATTTGAATCTTGCTCTTCAAAAGGTTCATATTCAGCTCAAGAGATCAGATCATTTCCCTTGGCGCACGGCGGGCGACCGTTTGTCCATCCATGGTTTGCGCCTGTCCAAAGATAGAATGTTGTCCGTCCATTAAGTTATAGAATATCAAATTCGTCTCCTTCCACATATTGGCTCATTGATTTCGCATTGGCATAAGCTCTACATTCTTACTTGGTGGTTTGGTTCGTTGCACTAATCAAGTTGGCCAAACTTCCATTTCCGTGAAAACGAAAACCGCCTACGGCCGTAAGCGGTTTTCTGTCGCGCTTGTTAAATTATCCAAAGTATATACAGATTCCCTGAAACCGCACCAATGATATTTGTCGAAAATTAATCGTAATCTTTATATAATTAATATACCATGATTGTCTTATTGGTCTTATAAGGCTGAAGCCTTGGGAGCATTCAAATTCTGTAGAATCAAGCGACCCAAGACAAATCATCCCACTGATGGCTAAGCCAAGCAGCCCTGGCTTTTGCCACAGCAGAAGCGCCGGTTTTTGTCCAGCGCGCACCGGACCGTTTTTGGACTTTCCCCGAAAAAATGGACACAAAAAATGTCCTGATGGAATAGACTAAAAACATCAGGAGAAAAACAATGGACGGAGGAAAATATCGGACCTACACCAAAGAGTTCAAGTTGGAAGCATTGGAGATACTCAAACGTAACGGCAAGAGTGCGGGAGCAATCGAGGAGAAACTCGATGCGGCGCTCCCCTGCGGGGATGATATGGTCCATGCGGAGAGGTTGCGGGGCGCGGTGTTGAAGTCTGCGACCTGTCCCGCAAAGCGGGATTGAGGGGAGGTTGGGTGATAAGATTAGTATCTGAGTTTGTCTTTGGAGGATCGTAAGATGTTGTTTCCTGTGAGTGAACTGCTTCAAAACAAAGGCCCCGTACTCTCAATAAAAAGAGATACAAAGGTTCGTGATGCTTTGTCTTTGATGGTAAAGAATGACTTTAGCCAATTGCCAATCGTTGATGAAAATGACGATTTAGTTGGCATTATCACTGAGCAGAGCATTATAAGTACATACTTTCACACGACAGGAATGGTTTCAATCTTAGACCTTGATGTTGGTCATTGCCAGACAAAGCCAAATACTGTAGATAAGGATGTTGATATTTTTGAAGTATTTGATCTGCTTGAAAATACCTACGCCATTATTATCGTCGGTCAGGACAAACCCATAGGAATATTGACCGCTTATGACACAACACATTTTCTACGAGATCTATCTGAAGGATTGATTTTAGTTGAGGACATTGAAGTTACTTTACGACATTTTATTGAAGCGCTTTATCCAGATGATAATTCTTTAGACGCAGCATTATTGCATGCTTTCCGCGCTCACCGACAGGATACCACTAGGCCGGCAAAAGAATACACTGAGCTTAGCTTCGGAGATCATATTCAATTAATTACAACCGAAAAGAATTGGGGAAAGTTTTCTAAATACTTTGAACCGAAGGAAATGTTTCTCCAACTAATGAATTAAGTTGGGCAAATTCGAAATCAACTTGCACATTTTCGGGGTCGCATAGAACCCATCCAGTATGATGCCCTATTACGTGCGAGGGACTGGCTCTCAAGCAGGCCCAAGCCTATTGGTGCAAGGGCGAAAGAAATTCGTAAGGGGGAGATTCAGATTTCCAAGTTAAAAAGAACCCAGGGAAAGTATGAAGCGTTGCAGAAATGGCTTGAAGAACAGAAAGAGGCAGGGGAAACTAATTTGAGAATTGGATTTGATGAGATTGAAGAAATCTTACAGGATTCACTTCCGCCTTCTGCAAAAACACACCGAAGTTGGTGGGATAATGATTATTCAACCCATGTTCAATCACTGGCTTGGTTAAATTCTGGATGGCTTGTTGATGATGCTGATTTAGACAAAAGAGAAGTAGTATTTCGTCAATCTGTATCTGCCCTTTACCCGCAGTTTTTCAACACAATGCTTGAACTACTAAAAGAAAAACGCCCTGGTTTGACTTCAACTCGGCCCTCTACAAAAAACTGGCTATCATTGGGCGCTGGTAGAACAGGATTTTCATTTGGTTGGTCTTTGCCCAGAGAGGGGGTTGGTGGAGGTGCTTTGAGGGTAGAACTTTATATAGATGTGGGCGATAAGAAGAGAAATAAAAAATTCTTTGAATCCTTGAAAACCCGTAGTAAAGAAATCGAATCTCAAATTGGCTTATCATTGAAGTGGGATAAATTGGAGGAGCGAAGAGCAAGCCGAATTTCAGCATTAATCCCTTTCAGGTTAGCGATAGCAACACCTGAAGACGTAGAAGAAGCACAATCTTGGGGTTTAGCAACCATGCTGAAGTTTATTGATGTAATCCAACCCTTGCTAAAGGAATTATGATGCCTAACGAATCCGCAACCATTGTCCAACGTCTCTGGAATTACTGTAACGTGCTGCGCGATGACGGCGTTAGCTATGGCGATTACGTCGAGCAGCTTACCTACCTGCTCTTCCTGA
Organism: uncultured Chloroflexia bacterium; assembly: GCA_963785535.1. Lineage (GTDB taxonomy): Bacteria > Chloroflexota > Anaerolineae > Anaerolineales > Villigracilaceae > JAABUE01. The sequence continues at coordinate 39,924 of CAWAVQ010000012.1, forward strand.
AAATGGCGGATGAGCAGATTAAGCCGCTTTAAAAAAGCCATCCATCATCCCAGAAACCTACGCCTGGCCTTCCTTATTACTCTCATTACGTCTCTGCCGTTTCCAGCGCGGCGCGTGCCATGAGAGGAATCATCCTACCGAAGGCCTCGAAGCGTTGGTCTTGCGTCTGGCCACGATGGTAGCGGATGTAGATTTGGGCGATGATCACAGTGAGTCGGAAAAGCCCAAGGGCATGGTAAAAATGGATGTCATGGACGGAGCGACCGCTTTTTAGCGCATAGCGTTCTACCAATTCGCTCCGTGTCATGAAGCCCGGGCTGGTGGGCATCATCGCCATGCCCTGGAAATAGGGCGGATCGGTTGACTCTGTCCAATAAGAAAGCAAGGCCCCCAGGTCATTGAGGGGATCGCCCAGCGTACACATGTCCCAATCGAATATGGCGACGATCTTTCCCGGATCGGTCGAGTCGAACATCACGTTGTCCAACTTATAATCGTTATGCACCAGCGAATAGTCGCTTGCGGGTGGTTGGTGAGCTTGCAACCAGCGATAGACGCTCTCCATATCCGCGACTTCCTCGGTCTTGGCCGCCTGCCAGCGCTTGTACCAACCCTCGATTTGGCGAGTGATGAACCCTTCTGGTTGGCCCAGGTCGCTCAGGCCGATGGCCCGGTAATCCACGGCATGAAATTCGGCCAGGGCATCCACCAAAGCCGCGCTCATGCGATGTGCCGCGTCGGGCAGCGCTGCAAATGCAAGCGGCATGGAACGGCGCACCACCACGCCACGGCGTCGCTCCATCACGAAAAAGTCCGCCCCGATGATGGACGGATCGTCACAGTACAAGTAGGCACGCGGGGCATGTGGAAATGCCTGGTACAACACGGACAGTACTTTATATTCACGTGCCATGTCATGCGCCGATTTGGCTACCGGTCCCAGCGGTGGTCTGCGCAGCACATATTGATGCGTGCCATAATCGAGCAAGTAGGTGAGATTGGCGGCTCCGCCGCCGAATTGACGCAGGAGCGGAGGCTGCGTGGCGCCAGGGAGACGCCCGTTGAGATAGCGCGCCAGTTTTTCTTCATCCAAACGTTCATCTGCACGAACGGGAATGGTATCTGTATTTTGATCGCTCGGCATTCCGGACTCCTCTCCGTCTTATTGATATCCCTGCAAGATCCGCTTGGCCACCGAACGTTTATGGACTTCATCGGGACCGTCGTAGATGCGAGCGGCGCGTTCGTGGCGGTACCAGAAGGCAATCGGCGTTTCGTCGGTCATGCCCAGCGCGCCATGGGCTTGCAAAGCGCGATCCAGTACCCGTTGCAGCACGCCGGCCACATAGAATTTGATCAGTCCCACTTCTTCGCGCGCCGCGTACTGGCCCTGCTCGTCTATTTTATGGGCAGCCTCCAGCACCATCAGGCGGGCTGCGTTGATTTCAGCGCGCGATTCGGCCACCCAGTTTTGGATGGTCTGCTTGTTCGGCCAGGGGACGCCCTGGAGCCACCTCTCTGCGGACGGCCTGCTCACACATCAAGTCGAAGGCGCGCTCGCAGATGCCGACCCAGCGCATGCAATGGTGGATACGGCCTGGTCCCAAGCGCTCCTGCGCGATAGCGAAGCCCGCTCCCTCCAAACCCAACAGGTTGTTTTGCGGGACGCGCACGCCATCGTACATGATCTCGCAGTGACTGGCCCAGCCTGCCCCGCGTTCTCCCATGACCGAGGTCTTACGCACCAGTCGAAAGCCGCGCGCGTCCGTTGGGACGATGATCTGGCTGGCGCGTTTGTATTTCTCCGCCTGCGGATCGGTGATGGCCATGACGATGGCAAAAGCCGCTCCTTCCGCCCCGGTCGAAAACCACTTGTGGCCTGTGATCACGTAATCGTCGCCATCCTTCACCGCCACAGTACTCATCCAGGTTGGATTGGAGCCCGGGTTCTCTGGCTCGGTCATCGAGAAGCAACTGCGCATCTCTCCAGCCAACAGCGGCATGAGATATTTTTCTTTTTGCTCCGGCGTGCCATGCTCCATCAGGATTTCCATATTTCCGGCATCGGGTGCCTGGCAGTTCAGGACATAATGACCCAGGGGTGACCGCCCTAATACTTCGCTGACCTGGCCATGTTCGACCAGGGATAACCCCATGCCGCCATATTCCTGCGAAATTTGTGGCAGCCAAAACCCCAGTGATTTGGCGATTTTTCTTTTTTGATCTAGTTCCGACATCAACGTATCGTATTCATGATTCAATAGCAACGCTTCGAGCGGAATGACTTCCTTTTCGATGAAATCACGCAGGGTGACCAGGATCTTTTTCATCGTAAATGAGTTTGTTTCCATATGGACTCCACAGTTGGACACTACAATTCAATCGGTGCGCTGACCAACTACCCACCGTCAATGCTGAGTTTCAATATTTCATTAACACAAATTTTAGCACCACACTGGTGATTGTGACCCGTTTGCTCCAACGGGGAGCATTCAAATGTTGTAGATTTGTATCAATCAGCCCGCCTGGACGTAAACGTCTGGGCTATTTTTACAAAGCCTGCTTCGCAGGCTTATCCCCTAGGGGATAAGCCCCGCAAGGGCTTCTTACTTTTAGCCGGGGGCTTGACGTGTGCCCGTAGGGTAGTCCCCGGCGATTGCGGAATGAGATTCAATAGAATCTGAATGCTACGCTCTAATGATAAAATCCCAGGTAAAGCTGAAAATTTAGAAAAAAAGTTTAGAGCACTTTAAGGGGGTATGCTATAATCAAATTGTAAATCTCGGGGACACGACAGGCAACACAAGTAAATTCATCATTGTACGTCTGACATCCCCCGGTTTTTACCTTGTTTGGTCTATTTTCCTGGTTTTAGATCATCGTAGAACTTCATAACTTAAGTGACTGTGGGCAGGTTTACAGTCTCTCATCGTTTATTGGTGGAAGGAGGCATCAATGAAAACTGTCATCGCGGGTGCGTTAGGCGAATGTGTCCATGTTGCTGGGGTGTCTAAATTTTTACGTTTGGCGGAGAAGGCTGGCTGGAAGACGGTCTTCCTCGGTCCGGCGGTGCCTGTCAAAACGATGCTGGATACCGTCCGCAAGGTGAAAGCCGAATCAAACGGTGACCAGGTGCTGGTCGGCGTTTCGTATCGTCTCACGCCCGAGACGGGAGAACGCTTGCTCGGCCAGTTTGCGGAAGAAGCCTCCGAATTGCATGAGTTAGGCAGTGCGTTTTGTGTTTGGGGGCACGCCGCCCGTTGCCGAACGAGCAGACAAGATCGGTTTCTTCGAGCGCTCTTTTGACGGGACGGAACCTGTCGAAGAAGTGCTGGCCTATCTCAAGGGACAGACGCGTGAGATGACTGCCGAGGATTTCCCACGGACAACGGTCGAGCGTATCCGTTGGAAGTCACCCTATCCGATCCTGCGCCATCATTTCGGGCTGCCCACCATGGAGGCCACGCTCAAAGGCATCCAGCAGATCGCTGAAGCCAAGGCGCTGGACGTGATCTCGCTGGGCATCGACCAGGACGCGCAGGCCAATTTCTTCCACCCGGAACGACAGAACCCTCGTCGCACGGGTGCAGGCGGCGTGCCAGTACGCAGCGCGGACGATTATCGCGCCCTCTATCAGGCCAGTCGGCGGGGCAATTTTCCTTTACTGCGCACATATTCCGGCACGGACGATTTTCTCGAACTGGCTGAGATGTACGTGGACACGATCAATATTGCCTGGTGCGCCATTCCGCTCTTCTGGTTCAATGCCATGGACGGGCGCGGTCCCTGGGATATGGAAGGCTCGATCCGCGAGCACCAGAAGGTGATGGCCTTCTACGGCGAGCGCGGTATCCCCGTGGAGCTGAACGAGCCGCATCACTGGGGCATGCGTGATGCGCCTGATGTCGTTTACGTGGTCTCGGCCTATCTCTCGGCTTACAACGCGCGTGCTTTTGGGGTAAAAGATTACATCGCCCAACTCATGTTCAACAGCCCGGCGGAGCTTTCGGACAAGATGGACCTGGCCAAGATGCTGGCAGTGTTGGAGCTAGTGGTTCCCCTCTCCCTTGAAGGTAGAGACGCTGCCCTGAGCCCGTCGAAGGGGGGCAGGGGTGAGGCTGAATTCCGCATTTACAAGCAAACCCGCACTGGCTTGCTCAGCTATCCAGTTGAGATCAACGCGGCGCGGGCACATCTTGCGGCCAGCATCTACCTGCAAATGGCGCTCAAGCCTGACATCATCCACATCGTCGGGCATACGGAGGCCGACCATGCTGCCACCGCAGACGACATCATCGCGGCCTCGCAGATGGCGCGCCGTGCTATTGAAAACGCCATGGGACAGCCAGACTTAACGGTGGATCCGGAAGTGATGGCGAGAAAGGCTGAATTGGTGGAGCAGGCTCAGGTTACGCTTGAGGCGATCAAGTCTTTGGCCCCCGCTTCTGTCTCGGACCCGTTGACTGATCCCACTTCATTGGCCAAATCCGTATCTTTGGGCATCCTGGACGCGCCCCAGTTGAAAAATAATAAATTCGCACGCGGAGAAATCGTCACACGTATCGACGAGCGCGGCTCATGCGTGGCGGTTGAGCCTGCCACGGGGAGGGCACTTTCAGAAGGTGAACGCTTGGGAGCATATCTCACATAGACCCCGAAAGGAGAACGTAATGCCAAGGACAAAAGATAAAAGCCTACGCTGTAATCGGAGCTGGTCACGGTGGGAGGGCTATGGCTGCTCACTTAGCATTGATGGGGTTTGAGGTTGCTCTTTACAACCGCACGTCCGAACATATCGCGGGTATCAAGGCTCGTAATGGGATCGACCTGGATAGCGGCGAGGGTGGCCCGCGTGGTTTTGGGAAACTGGCATTGGTGACATCCGATATTAAGGAGGCTGTGCAACATGCGGAAGTGTTGATGGTGGTGGTGCCGTCTTCTGCGCATGTGGATGTTGCTAAGAATATGGCTCCCCATTTGAAAGACGGGCAAATCATTATCTTGCACCCCGGCCGCACCTGCGGCGCTATCGAGTTCGATAAGACTCTGCGCGATGCAAAATGCAAGGCCAAAGTCATCGTGTCTGAAGCCGAGACCTTTATCTACGCCAGCCGTGCGGACGGGCCGGCTCAGTCGCGTATCTTCCGCATTAAAGAGGCCGTTCCGCTAGCAGCTTTGCCTGCCACAAAGACGGAGCAGGTGCTGGAAGCAATCCAGCCAGCCTATCCGCAATATATTGATGGAATTGACGTACTGCACACCGGTCTCAATAACATGGGTGCCATTTTTCATCCAGCCATTACCATTTTGAACGCGGGTCGCATCGAGGGCACACATGGTGACTTTCAGTTCTACATCGATGGTGTAACCCCCAGTGTGGCGCGCATCCTCGAAGTGTTGGATCGTGAACGGGTCACGATTGCCTCGTCGTTGGGCATCCGCGCCCGGACCGGGATGGAATGGTTGCAGCTCGCTTATGACACAGTTGGGGACGATCTGCATGAAGCCATCCACAACCAGCCCGGCTATTATGGGATTAGCGCGCCCAACACGCTCAAACATCGCTATATCTTTGAAGATGTGCCCATGAGCCTGGTACCCATGGCGGCACTGGGTATGCGTTATGGCGTCTCTGTTCGTGGGATGGAAAGCATGATTCGCCTGGCGAATTTCATTCACAGCACCGACTACTGGCGGCGTGGACGCACCCTGGACAAGTTGGGTATCGAGCAGTTCAGCGTGAGCGAATTGACCGAATTTGTCCGCGTGGGCCTTCCGGGCTGATACAATTGAAACATGGAAACTTTCCTCGATACCCTCGCTGCTCTTGATTGGTATGTCTGGGTCGGGTTGCCATTGATGATTTTCGCGGCTCGGGTGTGTGACGTCACCTTGGGAACAATGCGCATTATTTTCACTTCGCGTGGTATGCGCAATGTGGCGCCCGTGTTAGGTTTTGTTGAGACATTTATCTGGATCGTGGCGGTTTCATCGATCGTGAAACATGCCCAGAATGTGGCCGCGTATGTCGGCTATGCAGGTGGGTTCGCTACAGGTACCTTTGTTGGCATGATGATCGAGAGCAGACTGGCGATGGGCACTCTCACCATACGCGCCATCATCCGCCGTAATCCGAAGGAACTGCTCCAGAATCTGTTAGATGCTGGTTTTGGGATCACTACCGTTGATGGGCATGGCTCTACCGGCGATGTCAAGATTATCTATTCCACGGTAAAACGCGCCGACCTGCCCGCTGTGATCGACATTTTCCACCGTAACTTGCCTGGCGCTTTCCTGTCCATCGAGGAGGTTCGCTCCACGGAGCAGGGGGTATTCCCTATTCACAAAGATCACTTTGCCCGCAATATGAGCACCAAAAAATAGGAGCCTGCTATGCCGCTTTTATTGTTAATTCGTCACGGCGAGAATGAGTTCGTAAAAACTGGAAAGATGGCTGGTCGTATACCTGGCGTCCATCTGAACGAGCGTGGACGTCAGCAGGCTGCCGAGCTTGCCAAAGCGTTGTCTGAAGTTCCGTTGAAAGCGATTTATTCTAGCCCGCTCGAACGCGCCGTCGAAACGGCCGAACCAATTGCTGCGGACCGCAAACTCGAAGTCCAACTCCGCCCCGATTTGATGGATACTGACATTGGAAAGTGGCAGGGACGCACCCTGAAACAATTGAGAAGGTTGAAGAAATGGAAGATCGTCCAGCAGGCGCCCTCGCGCTTTACCTTCCCGGAAGGAGAGTCTTTCCTCCAGAACCAGATGCGCATCGTCTCCACTCTGGACGAAATCGCTGCCAGCCATAAACCGAAGGACATCGTGGCTGTGGTCTTTCACGCTGACCCGATCAAACTGGCCGTGGCTCATTATTTGGGCATGCCACTCGACCATTTCCAGCGCCTGGGGTGCGACACTGGCTCTGCTTCAGTGTTGTATGTCAGCGAGATGGGTGCGCATCTCATAAGACTTAATCAAAGACCACCGTTTGATTTTTTGCCGCAAAAGAAGAAGCAAAAGTAAACACTATTACTCTAGCTTGCAGAAACCTTTTATGGGTACCTTACCGACTGGCACAGTGACCTTTCTCTTCACTGACATCGAAGGCTCAACAAAACTCTGGGAACAATATCCCGAAGCGATGAAATCCGCCTTGGCAGCGCATGATGAAATATTGAGGAAAGTCATTGAAACAAATCATGGGCATGTCATCAAAACGACAGGCGATGGCGTGCACGCAGTTTTTGCTACAGTTATTGACGCAATCAAATCTGCTATTGATGCACAGTACGCATTGCAGAACTCGGAGGTCTTCGCGAAGCGCCCTGATGAGGGCAAGACCTCCGAGTTCTCATTGCGTGTCCGCATGGGCCTGCACACGGGGGAAGCGGAACTACGAGATGGTGATTATTACGGTGGCACGCTCAATCGCGCCGCGCGTATCATGGGTGTTGCTTACGGAGGGCAGCTCTTGCTGTCTGCGGCTACGGCGGCGCTGACACGCGAACATCTGCCGGAGAACACATCCCTGCTCGATCTGGGCGAACACCGTCTCAAGAACCTGAGCCGCCCAGAGAACATTTTCCAACTCAACGCTCCAGACCTGCCCAGCGATTTTCCTCCGCTGCAATCACTGAACGCAATCCCTAACAATCTGCCAACCCAACTCACCTCCTTCATTGGCCGGGACAAGGAAATGGCCGAAATTCAAATCTCTGCTCGACTCGGCTCGCCTCGTTACGCTGACAGGTTCTGGCGGCACGGGCAAGACACGTCTCTCCATCGAGGTGGGTGCACAGGAACTGGCCTCCTTCCCGAACGGGGTCTGGCTGCTCGAGCTGGCCCCGCTGACTGAACCGGAGCAGATCATCCCGGCCCTGGCGCAAGTTTTGGGCTTGCGGGATCCCTATGCTACGCTCGAATCCATGCTCATGGATTACCTGCGCGACAAAAAACTTCTACTGATTTTGGATAATTGCGAACATCTCATCGATGCCTGCGCGCGCCTGGCTGATGACCTCCTGCATCATTGTGCGGGACTCAAAATCCTGGCCAGCAGTCGCGAAGCCCTGGGCATCGCGGGCGAGATGGCTTATTCTACGCCTTCGCTTGCGGATGCGGAGTTAACGCAACTTTTTGTGGAACGCGCCCATGCTGTAAACTCGAACTTCCATCTGGCGGATGAGAACGCTTCATCCATTGCCCAAATCTGCTCCCGTCTTGACGGTATTCCCCTGGCGATCGAACTGGCCGCAGCACGGGCCAAACTGCTTTCTCCCGAGCAAATCGCATCTAGACTCGATGATCTTTTTCGGTTGCTTGTGGGCGGGAGCCGCACCGCCTTACCGCGCCAACAGACCCTGCGCGCTCTGATTGATTGGAGCTACGACCTGCTTTCGGATGAGGAGAAAGTCCTCCTGCGTACCGCCTCCGTGTTCGTAGGCGGCTGGACATTGGATGCCATCGAAACCATATCGGATGATCCCAATACAATGGAGAATCTCGAACAACTCGTCAACAAGTCATTGGTGGCGACAGACGCAAACAAAAGTGAGATGCGATATTTTATGCTTGAGACGATCCGGCAATATGCACGGGAAAAGCTGTTCGATGCGAAGCAGATGTCGGCGGCGCGTGATCGACACTTTGCCTATTTCAATGATCTCTCAGAAAAGTTGTGGGATGCATTCCGCTCTTCGTCTGTTTCAATTTGGAGAGAAAGGACAGACGAAGAAGCTGAAAATCTGCGTGTTGCGCTGGAATGGGGTCTTGAAAACCATATCGAAGAAGCCATCCGTTTGGCCGCAAACTTTTGCCTGGTTTCAGATTGGCTTAGCAATCAAGCCCTGGGCTTGACGATGGTTAAATCGGCTATCGGAAAAGTCCAATCCTTGCCGCCCGCCGAAGGGAACGCCAATATACAACGACAGGATTTGCTTGCCAGGGCATACTTTGCGCAGGGTATGATTGCATTGAGCAAAGGGTACTTGCCCCTCTCCAAACAGGCTTTGCACGAAGCGATCTCGATTTCGCGAGCCATCGGCAACAAACATATCCTGGGGTACAGCCTGGAGTTGCTCTATACAGTATCGACATTCATCGACGAGCCTGAAGCAGAAGATTTCGCATACGAAGGCTTGAAGATTTTTACCGATGAGATCGATGACAGTTGGGGGTTAGGGATGGCCTATCAGAATATAGCCAGGATCGCCATCAGCAAAGGCGATCAAGATGAAAAACGGAAATATATAGCGAAATTCAATGAACTGAGACGAGAAGCGCCTGTGTCCATCCAAGCCGGGATGTCTTTGATGGGGTTGGGTAGGAGCGAGAGCGAACAGGGAAACTACGAAGACGCCATACCTTTATTCGAAGACGCGTTAGATGTATTCAATCAATTGCGAATTAAAAACTTTCAGATGGCGGTCAAGAGCCAACTCGGTCATATTGCCCGTTATACAGGCGATCTGGCTGGAGCAAAATCGATTTACAGGGAAACGATCGTAGGTTGGCAGGATATAGGCAATCGTGGTGCTATCGCCCATGAATTGGAGTTTTTTGCAGCCATTGCGATTACAGAAGAAGAGCCTCAACGCGCGTTAAGGCTTTTTGGCGCGGCGGAAGCCTTGCGCGAGAGGAGCAATTCGCCTATGACAGACTTCGAGCGCATTGAGTACGATCAGATGGTGGCACATGTACGCTCGTTGCTAGATGAAACGAATGCTAACTTGCTCTGGGCGGAGGGACGGTCTATGAAGATGGAGCAGGCGATCCAATTGGTGTTGAAGTAGCAATTATGGCAATTGTTCTGGAAACAAAACGACTTCTTTTCAGACATCAAATCATGGAAGATTTGAATGATCTCTGGGCATTGTACAGTAATCCCAATATTACGAAATACATCCCCGACGCGCCCCGCTCGCGTGATGAAGCCAGGGAAGAGTTGGAATGGTTTTTATATGGGCATCCCAAATATCCTGAATTTGGTCTTTGGGCCACGATTCACAAGGAAACTGAAAAATTCATCGGTCGCTGTGGCTTGCTCCCGTGGACAATTGAAGAACAGGATGAAGTGGAGGTAGCTTATACACTTGCTGAAGAATATTGGGGACAAGGATTGGGAACCGAAGCAGCGGATGGAATTCTGCGCTATGCTTTTGGGACCTTGAAACTGTCGCGTCTGATCTGTTTAATCGACCCCGATAATATCCCCTCTCAAAAAGTAGCAGAAAAGATTGGCATGTCCCTTGAGAAGAGAGTGGATGGCATTGACGGGGATAATCTCCCAACTCTGATCTATTCGATTTCTAGATAACAAAAAAGCTCTGGCGAGAGCTTGCCTCGCCAGAGCTTTTGAACACCGTAATAACGGTTAAGTTTACCGATTGTATTAAGGGTTCATGCTGGTATAGAGGGCGATGCTATTACCGGTCGGATCTTTGAACACGCCCCACCAGCCAATCGTAGGGATTTCCATTTTTTCTTGCTGGATGGTTGCACCCAGTTCGGCGGCTTTCTTGAGATCAGCTTCGATATCTTCGCTGTTGACGTAGATGAGCACGTCGCCAGGTTTGACGTGTTCACCTACGGGGCTGAAGCCGCCGCCGGGACCTTCGTGCGGGTCCCACATAGTGTAATCCATTTGTTCATCACGTTCGATATGCCATCCGAAAAGTTTCTCATAAAACTCTCCGGATTCTTTCCCATTCTTGGTAGGGATCTCGATATGGACAATATTTCGCTTGGTCATGACAATCTCCTTTTTAAAGTGGACAGGATTTGTCAACATTATAGAATAAATATTCTAAAAAATCAAGCTTTCCGGAGAACCGTTTTAAGCGATCCCTTCGAACAAGTCGTTGACAACCTTTGTTCTCCCATTGGTTGGCGGATAGGCGCGCATGTAATCTTCGTGCTTTTCGAGCGCGCGCGTGGCAAAGCCCATCAAACCGCGGCGCATCATAATCCCACCCTGAGAGGCATGACAGGCACCGGCTTCGCGCTTGGCCTGTACGACATTGCTGATATCAATACGGGCATGAGTGGGGAATTCTACTTCAACGAGAGATTTCAAGTCGATGTCTTTGTTGCGGCCCCACCTACGCGGGTCCATACCGAATAGAGGCATCAGGCGCGTGGCCCATTTCAAGAATCCGCGCGGAAAAAGGTGATAGTAAAGAGCCAGCGGCTTAAACGGTGCGCCGGCCTCGGGGTGGAAAGAAGCGTCGTCCGCTTTTTCGAAGGCCAGCGTGGTCGCTTTTTGAATGTGGATGTGGTCAGGATGTTTGTATCCACCTATGGGGTCGAAGGTCAGCACAATATCGGGTTTGATCTCACGAATGTACTTGACGACTTTTCCCGCTACCTCTTCGACCGAGTGGTTGATCTGTGCGTTTGGGTGCTCGTTTTCGGGCGTTCCGGGCATCCCTGAGTCGCGGTATCCTAGCAAATGCAAGCTGGTCAGCCCCAGGCTTTGCGTTGCACAGTGCAACTCGGCTTCGCGCAGCGCAGAGATGCTGTCATAGTTCTTCATATACTCGTCATCTACGGTTCCGGCTTCACCAAGCGTTGCGCAGACGAGATGGACTTGATATCCTTTTTGCGCGTATAGGGCCAGCGTGCCGCCCATGCCGAACGATTCATCATCGGGGTGAGCCAGCACAGCTAAGATTGTTCTGTTTGTCATTGTTTCCTCGTTATAGCAATTATGTTATGGGATGGGCAGCTTAATATCTTCGCTCCCTTATTTCTGACGACAATTACCGTTCGCGGTCTTACTTTCTCTATTCCACATTTTGTCAGGGCGTGCAATCAATCATACTGGGCATCGTCCCGCTGCGTGGCCTGTCGTAAGCGCTCACACAACATACGCATGACCGCCAGGCTGACTTCTGGCCGTTCCCGCAATAGGCCTTCGAAGCTCTTTTGGTCCAGGCAAAGCAAATGGACATCTCCCGCTGCGGCGAGCGTTGCACTGCGTAAACTGCCGCTAATCACCGACATCTCACCGACCGTCTCACCGGCCCTTCGCCGCGCTACTTCTTTGTTGTCGTGATTCTCGTTTTTGACTAGCACGCGTACTTCTCCCGCGGCGACCACGTACATCTCATCCCCAGGTTCATCCTGCTCAAAGATAATTTCGCCATCTAAAAAGTGATGTTCGGTTGTGATGGCAGCCACGCGTTTCAGATCTGCCGGAGAAAGATCTGCCAGGAGCGGCACACGCCTGAGCAACAGGATGCGCTCCATGATCGAGAGAGATGTGATCGTGTCCATAGGTTCACCATCTTGTAGATTCTGAGCGGCAACTTCACGGACAAATGGGTCTGTGTCCGCTTGCGCCAGTCTATTGAGCGATTCATTCGCCCTGGGGTATTTTTCTAACCTTGCTGCAAAAGCTGCGCAAGCACGCAGCCACTCATCCGGCTCGCGGTCCAATATGGTTGACAGGATTTCAGCTATATGCCCGTTTGTCTGGGGAATTTGAGCCGGTTCCCAGATATCCAACAACGGACGGATCGCGCTGGCCTCCCGGATGGTATCCAGGGTTTCCAGCGCGTTAGCGCGCTGGTTGGGATCTTGGCTACGCAAGTTCTCAATGGCGACGGAGATCGTCTCCCGGTCCGACAGCAGGCCGAACGCTTTCAGGGCATTCAAGCTATCGCGCCGGGCACGATCACGCAGGGAATCGGCCAGCAATTCCAATGGGCCGTCTCTTGCCGCGGCCTTGACCGAACGCCAGAGATTGTTATATCGCAAGGCGCTGGTAATGCGGGTTTGCGCGTAGACTTGCACCGTTTCAGTGGCTGGTATAAGTGGCAACCCTTCAAGCACCTGCAAAGCGCCTTCCTCTGCAGACGGGTCGGAGAGTTTTAGTAGAACTCCATCTAGCGCTTTGGATCCATGCCGGATCAGCCCGCGAACTGCGCCATCGCGGACTCCCAAGTCATGGTCCGACAGGGTGTCGAGCAATGCCACTGTAGCTTCTGGACCGCACGAACCCAGTGCAATGGCCGCCGCGCGGCGGACTGGTGAGGGAGCAAATTGGTCACTCAGTTCTGCCTCGATCAACGGCAAAGCCCCCGAATCCCCCCATTCTGCCATAGCCTGGAGAGCGTTGACCCGGTCATCCAGGCTGCCAATCATCGCCGTGGAGCGTAGCAAATCCCTGGCTTCCGCGTGCATCCCGGATCGAAGCAGCCCTACTGCAGCCCGGCTGCGGACCAGGCTGTCTGAATCATGCAACATAGGCTCCAGATGAGTTTTCAAACCTTGCGGGTATTTGGCCAGCGTACACAGGGTTTCGATGGCCTGGGCGCGTACTTCTGCCTGCGGGTCGTCCAGTTTCGTTAAAACCTCGAGCAGCGCTGAAGCTGCTTGGGTGCGCGCTAAGGAGCGTAAAGAAACCACTTTCACTTCACTGTCGCTATCCTGCAATGCGGCTACCAATGCTTCTCGCGCTCGGGATTCGTCCATATTGCCGAGGATTTCTGCCGAGGTGCGTCGCACTAACGGACTCGTATGCTTGATCCCTTGCAAGGCCGCTTCGACGGTGGCCGCATCTTGCTGAAAACCGCCAAACGGTTCATCTTCCTCAGTAAACAAAGTTGGACGTCCAGCGCGCAAGGCATCGACCAGTGCAAGTTTGTAAGCGCTACCCGCACGCCAGATGAAATAACATGTAGCAACTGCTGCAACAAAGCCGAGTATATAAAGCTGCTGTGGTGAGAAAGATTGCTCACCAATCAATAAGATAGCGCCGGCGATAAACGTGCCCGCTTGCGAAGGAACACCGTTGATGAATGCCCGCACCTGGTCTCGACGTTCTGCCGGAACGGGGCTGAACAACGCCTGCCAGGCAGAATCTGCGATCCCGTTCAACCAAAGCATCTGGATGAAGCGGAAGGCCACGATGACGGCAAAAACTTCATAGATGGCCAGCGCGCCAAACCCAATCAAATAAACGATCGGAAGCAACATAAGCATCGGCATGATGCCGAAACGTGCGAACAGGCGGTTAGCCAGGAAAAGCGAGGCCAGAAAGGCTCCTGCCGTGCTTAAGGCATTGAACGCTCCCAGGAAACTGGCCAGCGTATCTTCATTGCTAAATTGAGCGGTAGCGGCCTTCGAGAAGGGCAGCGCAATCGAAAAATAGAGCACAGAGAACAGTATCGCCGCAACAGACACCAATTGCATCAGTTGCGATCTGCGGACGAAGCGGTAGCCCTGCTGCATCTCGGCAACTAAACTTGGACGGGCCCGCCGCGCGTGTCGGGTGCGAACCTCGGGCCTGCCTCCCCATCCGATCAGGGTTTTACCGAGAGCGAAGATGACCAACGTGGCGGCAGCCATCACCAGGATCAGGTTCGGGGTTCCAATCCATTTAACCAGCAAGGTCGTGCCAAACCCGCCTATTACCGAACCAAGGATACGACCGGTATTAAATAACGGAAATAGGCGCTTGCTCTGGCGTGTATCACACATCATGCTGGCAAAGCCCCAGATGACCAGGCTATTCAGTGATTCGACGATTGCCATTCCAAGCCACAAGATCGGGTAGATAATTTCCAATTTGGTGAAAAGGAATGCCCAGCCGCCAACCAGTACCACAACTACAACGACCGGCAACACCACGTAAAGCGTTTCGTGACGAACCCGGCCGAGCAAGGCGGTGATACCCAGTGTAATGAAAAACGATAACAGTCCGAGCGCCATATACATGTATGGCAAAAATTGCACCCCATAGCGGGCGAAGAACAGGGCCTCGACACCCGTATTGCCCACGGTGTATCCGGCAGAAGCAAACAGCATCAAGCCGATCATCAGGCTGGCCATACGCTCCTCGCCCGGGCGTATTTTCAGAACTTCGGCCAGACGTTTCATCTAGTGCCCGATAAGCGTTTGAGATGCTTAAATTCGATATTGAGAAACCAGGCTACAAATTTGCTGAAAATCCTGGCCATCCAGCGTAAGCGCGGGTTTTGCAAGCGGTAATAAATACTTACTTCGGTCCTGTCATCCGGCAGCGCTTTCAGACAGGTTGTCTGTAAAAGATTGAAATGCCCCGGTGTGATTTGCATTTCGACTGTGTAGTAATCGAATGGCCGCCAATCCAGCACGGTTTCCAGCATATCACCCACACCGTGATCACAGTGATTGACCGCCCCCGGACCGGTGCGCCCGCCGGGCCTCAGACGCTTTGTCCAACGCGTGTATGACTCCCACCACAAATTGCGCTTTTGCGGATCATTCAACCATTCCCAGATGACCGGCGGCGGCGCGTCAAACTCAGACGTCAAGTCTGCATCCGCTATTTCGGGTGTTACAACCACCCTACTGATTTCCTGTAAGTTCTTGTAACGAGCTTGCAGGTTCAGGCCATATGTTTTGATTGGGCTGTCAGCAAACTCCACAACCTGCAAACCATCCGGTTGCAAGTTCAAGCTTTGAAAGCGAAGCTTCAGTGAAAAGCGCATATCCATGCCAATCAGTAGAGGCAGCCACCGGCTCTTTCCACTCACGCTTGCGGACGAACATCGGTGCATAGCCCAACAAACCGTGGTGGTCATCGATGCTGTGTTCGACATATTCTCCAAAATGGATGAAGAATTTCAAATCGAGGCTATTGACGTTTTGACAAGCCGCACAATTACAGGTTTGGTGTCGTTTGATACTGGTAAGCTGGTTTTTGAAAGCAGTATACGTATTCTCGATCAATTCGAACAATGTTTCCCCGCGCAGGACCTTTTTTTCCGGCGTATACGCAAAAACAGCATCCCCTTCGATTTGAACCATATTTAGGAGTGGGTGTAATCTTCCAACCAGGAATTCGAGCAGGTCGGTTATGATTTCCTGGGCGTGGTCGAACTCAGTCCCGGCCACAAAGGCGTTGTATCCTGAGATATCCGCTAATGCCAGGTAGCCATATTCGGTGCTGGTGTTGGTCATGATCGCAAATGGTCTATGCGGCGAATTGAACGACAGTTGTGCTCGTTTCTGTGTCCGTCTCCTGAGCAATATAATTGGCCACAGCTTGGCAGTTCTTTAGTAATATTTTGGAAAATATAATCTTGAGCCCAGGGCGACGAATAAAGCGCGGTAAAGAAGGAGAGATCATCATTGTACGGATATGAAGACGCGTTTCTGTTCCATCTGAGTTTGGCTCAAGTTCGTAGGTCTGGCGCATGATCATTTTGCCGTCTACGGATTCGCATGTATAGTAATCGAACGGTCGCCAGTCTAAAATGGTTTCCACTAACGATCCTTTTAAATCTTTCCCATGCGCACAATGATTGCTTGCGCCGGGCCCAGTACGCCCACTGGGACGAGCTCTTGCCGTAAAAATAGCATTGCCGCCTGCCAGCAAAGTTTTCTTTTCTGTATCAGTTAACCAATGCCAGATTAGAGGTGGAGGAGCCTTAAAATCAAATACGAACGAGTGATCTAACTCTTCTGGCGAGACAATCACTTTCCGTGCTTCAGTGATGACTTGGTACCTTTCATGTAAATTCAAGCTTAAGGTCTGGATATCTCCAAGGAACTCGTAGGTCTCGAATTGTTCGTGCAACCCTTCAGGGTGTACCTCCATGTGTTGGAAGGCATCGTTTGTAAATAGTATGTAGGCTTTCCAGCCAGTATTCGCTGTGATGTGATTTTTCATCAAACGGTGGATTAAGTTAACATCCGAACCGACCAATTCATGGATGCCAGAAACTTCTTGCACAATATAATCGCCGTGATGGACAAAAAACTTTAGATCCAGTGTTGGAATAGCCTTGCAGGCGTTGCAAGTACAAGTTGTATTGCGTCGGGAAGTCTCACGTTGCCGGCGAAAGGCCACATAGGTATTTTCAATGAGTTCTAAAATTCTCTCACCGTTTGGCGTTCGTGTTTCGGGCCCATAGGCAAATACAGCATCCCCTTCCAGTTTCGAGATGGTCAGAAGAGTTTTAAATTCCTTGACAATCGTTTCAAGTAAATCAGTTAGAATTTCGTGAGCGTGCTCCAGTTCCACTTTTGCCAAATAAGAAGTAAAACCGGAGATATCTGCGATGACAAGATACCCGTGTTGGGTCTTTTCATCCATAGTACCATCCCTTATAGCTGGATCAATAAAATTATGCTGCATTATAACTTAATTATTTGGACAAAAAAACTCTCATTCGCATTCGACTTCGATTTCACTTCAATTCGGGTATCATTGAGGTATGTCGATTAACAATATAAACTACCAATCTGCTTTGCAAGATTTTAACGAAGCCCGTCTGAAAGGTTCCTTACAGGAAGCGCTTGCGCGACTGACTGGTAAGTCAAATGAATTGCTCTCCTATGAAGAAGTTGCGCGGAAATTGAAGCTTCGTGCACGCTCTGATCGTGGTATCCAGGAGATTCCGGTTGATGCAATTGTTGGCAGCGTAGGTCGCTATACTGAATTTACGCGTACGTTTTTACCGCGCAAACCCGAGGATCAGGAGCGCTGGGCGCGGGTAAAGGCGGCTATGGTTGAAACCGGCCTGGAACCCATTGAAGTGTACAAGGTGGGCGAGGTTTATTTTGTGCTGGATGGTAACCACCGTGTTTCGATTGCGCGACAGGAAGGATTTGAGTTTATCGAAGCCCATGTAATCGAAGTTAATACGAGCATTCCTATTTCACCCGATTTGCAACCGGATGAGTTGATCATCAAGGCGGAATATGCCGAGTTCATTGAAAAAACAGAAATCAATAATTTGTTCCCAAAAGTAGATTTAAGCGTGACGGTTCCAGGCCAATATGAGAAACTCTTGGAGCATATCGAAGTCCACCGACATTTTATGGGCCTAGAATTGCAACGTTATATTCCTTACGAGGAGGCTGTCAAGCATTGGTATGAAACAGTCTACACCCCATTCATTGAACCGATTCGCGAACGGGGTTTGTTACGCTGGTTCCCTGATCGAACGGAAACGGATCTGTATTTGTGGGTTTCCGAGCATTTGAAAACCTTGCAGGATGAATTAGGCTGGTCCTTCAGCCCTGATGAGGCGGCCATCGATCTGGCCCAAAAAGAGAATCCACGTGTTGCGCAGGATGAGGCTGAACCGGGACACTGGCGCCAATCGAAACTATACGACCGTTATACGGACCATCTTTTTCGGGAGATCCTGGTCCCGGTTGGAAACTCTGATGAAGGGTTCCTGGCGCTGGAACAAGCCATCATTGTCGCCCAAAAAGAACCAGTATCCTTGCGAGGATTACATGTCTTGCCCCCTAAATTGGGTTTGAACGATGACACAGCGAAAGCAATCCAATCCCGCTTCAACGAACGATGTCAGGAGGCGGGTGTAAGCGGTAGTTTGGCAATCGTACAGGGAGAGATTGCTGATCAAATCAACACCTATTCTTTACCAACCGACCTGATCGTGTTAAATGTGTCGCGCCCGCCAGAACCGGGTCTTTCCAGCCTGGGCTCTGGCCTGCGCTCGATTATCTGGCGTTCTGCCCGTCCTATTCTGACAGTACCGGCTCAAACAAGCCCGTTAGACAGGGCTTTGCTGGCTTTCGATGGCAGCGCAAAATCGAAGGAAGCCCTTTTTGTAGCTGCATATATAGCGGAACGCTGGAAAACCAGCCTTGTTGTGATGACGCTAACTGGAAGCGGCAACGCGCCTTCCGAAGCACAGGATTACGCTCGTGCTTATCTTGAATTACACGAACTCGAGGCTGATTACATTGTGACTGATGGTCCGATGGATACTATTTTGGAGATCAGCAAGGAACGGAAAATAAACCTGATTCTGATGGGCGGCTACAGCGGTACTGCTTTCAAAGAGGTCATTATCGGCAGCATGGTTAACAATTTGCTTCGCAAGTTTGAATACCCTATTTTGATTTGCCGGTGAGTGTCTGCGAGTGTAAGGTATAATAATTCAGATAAATCAACCTGTATACATCTTAATCAATCTCATGTCGCAGCATAACAGGAAATACAATCGGGAGAGTGTGCTACCATGAGCCGACGATTTTTGGTTGATATCCCTTGCTTTACCGGTTGATGACGGAGGTTGCAGTTCGAACAGTTGGATCATTGGGAGCCGAGAGATGATTGACTTCTTTTATAGCATGATCCCTTTTGATGAGATCTGGTATCACTACTTAACGGGTGAATGGCGTGTCGAGCCTCCTCGGGCTTTCAGGATATTTACAAAATTTGAACAAATGCTTTATAAATGGCTGCCTAGCGATCCGCATTGTGTTGAGTGTGGTATGCCTATGGCAGGTATCGGTGGCTTGCTGCTAAGGTTCAACGGTTCAGCTCCTTCCAGTTTTAGTTCATTATTGTGTAGCTCCTGCGAACGTGTTGTGCGCAGGAAAGAGAGTGGCGCAGAGGTTGAACTTTCGATGCTTTTTGCCGATGTGCGCAACTCGACGCCGTTGGCGGAGAGAACCCCGACAGCGGAATATAAGGCTCTCATCCAGCGTTTCTATAAAGAGACCAGCCATGTGCTGGTTCATCAAAATTCGATGGTTAACCGTCTAATGGGAGATCAGGTCAGCGCGCTATTCGTGCCCCGCTTTGCCGGGAAACAGCATGCCAAAGTTGCGATTGAGGCGGCAGAAGAAGTACTGAAGGTTACGGGACATGGTACGGATGAGGGACCCTGGATCCCGGTTGGGGTTGGTGTGCATACGGGTAGAGTCTTCGTTGGCGCTGTCGGTTCGGCAGAGGGCGTCAATGAAATTGCAGTCTTGGGGAGCGCAGCGAATTTGTGCGCACGATTGTCATCGCAAGCCGCGGCGGGCGAAATCCTCGTTAGTGAGGAAACGGCTAAGTTTGCAGGGTTGCAGGCTGAGGGTCTGGAAGCACGCGTGCTGGAACTCAAGGGCATCAGTGAGAAGGTTCCGGTGCGAGTAATCAAAGTTTAAATCCGTAACTGTATTCAGGTACACTTTAGTTGAAACATCGAAAACTCGCCGTCGAACCAATTGTATCCACTTCAGATAAAGGCATAAAAATGGCAAAACCAGTAATTTTTTCGATTGATGACGATCCATCGGTCTTGAATGCCGTTGAGCGCGACCTGCGGGCACGCTATGGCCAGGACTATCGCATTATTCCGATCAATTCGGGCAGGGCTGCCCTGGACTATCTCCCAAAATTACAACAGCGCAACGAGACGGTTGCGCTGTTTTTGGTCGATCAGCGCATGCCAGAAATGAGCGGCGTGGAGTTTTTTGAACAGGCCATCCTGACCTATCCACAAGCCAAACGTGTGTTGCTAACGGCCTATGCGGATACGGAAGCGGCTATCTCGTCCATCAACGAAGTCGGATTGGATTACTACTTGATGAAGCCTTGGCATCCGC
The DNA here is from genome assembly GCA_963785535.1 of uncultured Chloroflexia bacterium. Taxonomy (GTDB): domain Bacteria; phylum Chloroflexota; class Anaerolineae; order Anaerolineales; family Villigracilaceae; genus JAABUE01. Next base: position 60,273 of record CAWAVQ010000012.1, read on the forward strand.
CGGAGGAACGGCTGTATCCAATCCTGGACGAATTGATCGAAGATTGGAAGATGCATGTCCATTTGCCATATGAGGGCATACGCATCGCAGGGACAATGTGGTCGCTGTCCAGCCATGAAGTGAAAGATTTCCTGACCCGACATCAGATCCCTTATCAATGGCTGGACATCGAAAAAGATTCGAATGCCCGGAAATTGGTTGAAGACACAGCTTCAAGCATTGCCAAACTTCCGGTGATATTCTTCCCTGATGGAAATTCACTGGTCCAACCCGACTTGAAAACCCTCGCAGATAAAGTCGGTCTGCAAACCCGCGCCGAGAAGCCTTTCTACGATATCGTAGTAGTGGGCAGCGGTCCCGCAGGATTAGCTTCAGCCGTATATGCGGGTTCCGAAGGGTATAAATGTCTTGTCATCGAAAAGGCAGCGCCGGGCGGGCAGGCGGGTAGCAGCCCCAGGATCGAGAACTATCTCGGTTTCCCCAGCGGCATCTCGGGCGACGATCTCACCCGCCGCGCGGTTTCGCAGGCCAAACGCTTTGGGGTAGAAATCCTTTCGGCACAGGAAGCCACAAAAGTCTGTACCAAGGATGAATATCGTATTGTCGAACTGGCCGACGGAACGGAGATTTCCTGCCACGCGGTGTTGGTGGCAACAGGGGCATCCTTCCATATGCTGAGTATGCCAGGCGGTGACCAGTTGACTGGCGCGGGCATCTATTACGGTGCAGCCTACACCGAGGCCATCTATTACAAAGACCAGCACGTATTCGTGGTGGGCGGTGCGAATTCGGCGGCACAAGGTGCGCTATATCTGAGCCGCTTCGCCAGTAAGGTCACGGTTCTGGTTCGCGGACCACAGCCAAAAGCCTCGAAGTATTTGGTTGACGCGATGGAGGCGAACGAAAAAATCGAGATTTTGCTGAACACCGATCTGATGGAACTTAAAGGCGAGACCACACTCGAGCAACTGGTCGTCAAGAATTCTGTGACGGGCGAAATGCAAACCTTCGATGCCGTAGCCCTGTTCGTGTTCATCGGTGTGCGTCCGCAGAGCCAGCTTGTAGCGGATTTGGTGATACGCAACGAGAAGGGATACATCTACACAGGCACAGATCTGATGGCGAATAACAAACCGCCTCGGGGCTGGACCCTTGACCGGCCTCCGCTTTTGTTCGAGACCAACGTCCCCGGCATTTTTGCGGCGGGCGATGTGCGCTTTGGAACCAACCATCGTGTGGCTTCTGCTGCGGGCGAAGGGTCGGTGGCTTATGCGATGATGAAGGAATATTTGAAGGCACTGTGAACCTTCAAGACCTACGCAAATCACCGCTCTTCGAGGGCCTGTCTGACCAGGAGTTACAGCATTTGGTGGATAACGCCAAGCCTGTGTCGTTGCGCGCGGGTGAAACGCTGATGAAGCAAGGCGAGCCAGGTAATTCAGCTTATGTTGTCCTTGCAGGCGGCTTCGAAATTCAGAAGCAATCGGGGCCATCGGTGATCAAAATAGATGTGCGCAAGCCGGGGGAAATCATTGGCGAGATGGCGCTGCTTTCGAATGCACCACGCTCTGCTACCGTGGTTGCGGTTGCCGACAGTGAAACGTTATGTATTTCCCAGGAAGCCTTTGAGAACTTACTTTCTACCAGCCCATCTGCGACGATGGCTGTTCTGCATTGGGTCATGGCGCGTTTAAGCCAGAACGAATCCCTATTACACCAACAAGAGAAAATGGCTGCGCTTGGCACGATGAGCGCGGGATTAGCGCACGAGTTGAACAATCCCGCTGCCGCGGCGCAGCGGAGCGCGGCGCTACTGTTGGGAGCGCCGACCAAATGGTTGGGGTTGACACACAAACTCGAAGCCCTGGCTTTCAAGGAGAACCTGTCAGACTGGCTGGATGATTTTATGCAAGAGGCGACCCGTCGCTTTGAAAAACCACTCAAGCTTGAGGCATTGGAAAAGATCGATTTAGTGGACCAGCTTCAGGTCTGGTTGGAAGCGAGCGGGATCGAATCCGCCTGGGAGCTTGCACCTGCAATGGTCAATTTCGGGTGGGACAGTGCGTCTCTTGAAAAGTTGAAAAGTTTGGCGATGTTTCACACTGCCATCCAATGGCTGGGAACGGGTAGTATGATCGTCACGCAACTGTATGAGATCCAAAACACGGCCGGGCGCATCTCGCAGATCGTACGGGCGATGAAGTCTTACACGTATCTTGACCAGGCGCCGCTGCTTGAAGTGGATGTGCACGACGGGCTGGAAAATACACTGGTCATCATGCAACACAAATTGAAGCAAGGTGTGACAGTCAAGCGCGAGTATGCGCCGGACCTGCCGCGCATCGAGGCCTATGCCAGCGAACTGAACCAGGTTTGGACGAACATCATCGATAATGCCATCGATGCCATGGACGGCAAAGGAGAGATCATCCTACGCACGTACGAAGAAAGCGATCAGGTCGTGGTCGAAATCATCGATAACGGTCCCGGCATCCCTGAAGAAACCCAATCCCGAATTTATGAACCGTTCTTTACGACCAAGCCGCCCGGGCAGGGAACTGGCCTGGGCTTGCACGTGACGCATGACATCGTCGTCAATCGGCACCATGGGCTGTTGCTGGTTGAGTCGAAGCCGGGGGAGACGAAATTCAAGGTTATTCTCCCGAAGCGAATCAAACAGAAGGGTAAGGGATAAGAGCGCAAGGCGCTCTTTAGTACAAAGGAGAAAACATACATGAATGACGAAGAAATGATGAAAGACATTTTATTGTCTACCAAAACCATCGCCAGCGTGGGATTATCCTCTAACCCTATGAAAGCAAGCTATGGGGTGGTTGCATACCTACAAGCCCAGGGCTATCATATTATTCCTGTGAATCCAACGGCAACAGAAATCCTTCAGGAAAAGGCTTACCCGGATTTATCATCCATCTCGGAAAAGGTCGATGTAGTGCAGGTTTTTCGCCGTCCCGAAGATGTGCCGCCAGTGGTCGAAGAGGCGATCAAGATCGGGGCGAAGGTTGTTTGGATGCAGGAAGGCATTTCTAATGAGGAAGCAGCGCAGGCTGCGCGCGAGGCGGGTTTGCGGGTTGTGATGGACGCTTGTATGCGTGCCACACATCAGCGCTTGATTGGTCCGTAGCATGAAATTCGAAACGCTTGCCATCCACGCCGGGCAGAAACCCGATCCTGCCAACGGCGCTGTTATGACGCCTATTTACCAGACCTCCACGTACGCGCAAGACGGCGTCGGCCGGCCTCGTCAGGGATACGAGTATTCCCGTACCCAAAACCCGACCCGCAAGGCCCTGGAAGATTGCCTGACTGTGCTGGAGGGCGGCAACTATGGACTGGCATTTGCGTCCGGTATGGCCGCTACAGATACGGTGTTGCGTTTGTTGGATGCGGACGCGCACGTGCTGGCCGGAGATGATGTCTACGGCGGCACATTCCGGCTCTTTGACAAGGTACTGCGCCGCTACGGTCTGGACTTTACGTTTGCCACCACTACCGATCCCGAGTTGTTGGCTGAGGCTTTGACTTCCTCAACCCGCCTGGTCTGGTTGGAGACTCCCAGCAATCCGCTGCTCAGTGTGACGGACATCCGCGCCGTGGCGGAGATGGTGCACGCGCATCCCAATCATCCGCTGCTGGTAGTGGACAATACCTTTGCGACGCCGTATCTGCAACGTCCGCTCGAGTTGGAGGCCGACATCGTAGTTCACTCGACTACGAAGTATCTCGGCGGCCACTCGGACGTGGTCGGCGGGGCGGTGGTGGTCAAGGATCGAGATCTGTACGAAAGGCTGGCTTTCCTGCAGAATGCGGTCGGCGCGGTACCGGGGGCAATGGATTGTTTCCTGATCTTGCGCGGTATCAAGACGCTGCCCCTGCGCATGGAGCGCCATGCACACAATGCGGCGGCCCTGGCCGAATTTTTGTCCACGCATCCCAAAGTGGAACGTTTGATGTATCCGTTTCATCCAAGCCACCCACAATACAAGATAGCTGTGCAGCAAATGAAGAACGGCGGCGGGATGATTTCCTTCATTATGAAGGGTGGCCGAGAGGCTGCCGTCAGGGTTGCAGAAAGCACAAAGATATTCACGCTAGCCGAGTCGCTGGGCGGTGTCGAGTCACTGATCGAGGTCCCGGCGGCGATGACACATCTTTCTACTGCCGGTTCGCAAATCGCGGTCGACCCCGGTCTGGTACGGCTCTCGGTTGGGATCGAGCATGTGGATGACCTGCTGCATGACATCGAATTCAGCGCTGACTCAGATTACGTGAAATCAGGGATGGACATGCCAAGGTTCAGTGTCTGGCTATTGCTTATTGTTTTGTTACTGAATGCTTGCAATGCGCCTGCGAGTGTCCCCGAACAGGGAACAGCGACCAATACGCCTTCTTCCCCTGCGCCTCTGGATACACTCACACCAGAACCGTCTCCCACGCCGAACCCGATTGATCTGACTCATCAGCCACTCTATTGGTTCGGACCATTGCCGCCGCTGTCGGTAAATCCGGACCGCCCTTTTATTGGTGCGGAAGATTTTATGGCTCTCTTTCAGCCGGATGCTCCCTGGGAAAATGCTGCTGGGCATATACAGGTTTTCAAACTGTATGGGGAATGGGTAGCCTATCAGGCAACGGATATGGAATTGCAGCAGGTGGTTGCAGACTTGAAGCGACGCGGCCTGGCGCTAGCTGTGGAGGCCGGTCCGCTTGACCCGCCAGGGGACTGCGGCCAGGCGGTAGAAGGTTTTGCTGGCACTGAGGAAGGATTGCGCATTGCCCGCCGTATCAAAAGCGCGGGCGGCGTGATCGATTTGATCGCGATGGATGAGCCTTATTATTTCGCTCATTTTTATGATGGTGAGAACGCCTGCCAATGGCCTGCTGAAAAAATCGCGGCGGAAGTTGACAAATATATTCGAATCATGCGGACTGAATTTCCAGATGTGATCATTGGTGATACCGAGCCCTTATCGGGTGCTGCGGATGATGTAGCTTATAAAGCCTGGCTGGACGTTTTCAATCAGGTCAATGGGTATTACCCGGCCTTTTTGCATATGGATGTTGGTTGGGACCGACTAAATTGGCCTCAAGAAGTGAAAGCGATTGAAGAGTACGGTCGTGAGATCGGTGTGCAGGTTGGGATCATTTATACCGGGAACTTCATCGATAAAACGGACAAGGCCTGGCTTGAGGCGGCGGGCGAGCGCGTGAAAAAATATGAGCTTGAAGCCGGCGGGAGACCGGCCCATGTGCTCTTCCAATCGTGGAATGACAAGCCGGATTATGCTTTGCCGGAAACCGCAGAGTACACGTTCACGCATTTTATCAATGTCTATTTCGAAGACAAAGCTTCTCTGGGTTTTCGCCGTGAAGGAGCAGGTGCAAACCTGGCTTTGGAAAAGGCTGTCCAGGTATCCCGGCAGATCGCGGATAATCCTGCCTGGATGGCGGTAGACGGTGACCCCGGGACGTGGTGGAGCGCCGGAGACGGCCCTCCGAAGTGGATCGAAATTGACCTTGGATCTGCGTACACCATTAAAGAGTTTCGTCTTATCCCCAGCCAGTATCCGGCTGGTAGGACAGTTCACAAGTTGCTGGCAAAAGGTCCCGGTACGGGGAATGAGTTTATCTTGCTGGTGACCTTTGATGGCGAAACAACGGACGGAGAGCCTTTGGTGTTTACTCCCGATACCCCCGTGGATGGGATTCAATACGTCAGGGTTGAAACGGAGATCAGTCCATCCTGGGTGGCGTGGCGAGAGATCGAAATCGTGGCCGCCGAGTAATAAAAAAAAGAGCCAGCTACTATTGAGGCTGGCTCCAACGTACATTCTTTTTATTTCGCGTGGACGGCGACCAGGGTCACATCGTCATCCTGCTTTGAACCTTGCTGGTACTTCTTCAAGGTGCGTAGCAGGTGGTTGCAGATTTCTTGCGCGGATGTCTCCGAGCATCTGCCCAGGTTGCGTTGGATGCGTTCCAACCCAAAGGGCACGCCGTCAGGGTCGCGGCAGTCGGTCATGCCGTCAGTGTAGAGCAGCAAGGTAGAACCGGGTGCCAGGGTAACGGTCGCCTCGTCGAGGGTGATGTCTTCCCACAGGCCGAGCGCCATGCCGGGCTTGTGCGGCAGGCGTTCTACATTCCCGTTTGGCAGCAGTATCAGAGGCGGTTCGTGCCCGGCGCGCGCATAGTGGAATTCCCCGCTATTGATGTTCAAGACACCATACAACACGGTCACGAACTGGGTGGCCTTTTCCAGATGCGTAATATGACCGTTGACCTTGCGCATCACGTCGCCGGGGTCTTTGATCGTGTCGGCTTCGGCGGCGATCAGGGCATGCGCACGGGCCATGAAGATGGCCGATGGGACACCCTTATCAGCCACATCGCCGATCACGACAGCTATTTTATTCTCACCGACGCGAAACACATCGTAAAAGTCACCGCCAACCTGACGAGCCGGGTCGATGCAGGCACCAAAGTCGAAGTTGGGGGGCGCGGGCAACACATCGGGCAAGATACTGATTTGAATATCGGCGGCAACTTCAAGTTCCCGTTCGAGGCGTTCTTTCTCGATCAGTTGTTCCTGAGCAGCTTTCAACTCGTCATAGGCTTTTTGAAGCTGGCGATTCTTTTCTGTCAGGTCTCGGAAAGTGGCGTAGTTGGTGGAGTCCAGCCGTTTGCTGAGCACACGTACCATGGATTGGGAGAGCACAGGATATTGTTTGAGTAGCTCGTTGAATTCATCGCGGCTCATGGCCAGCAAGATGGAAGCCCGGTTGGCTCGGGCGGTAGCGGTACGCTCGCCTCCCGGAATGATCAGGCTCATCTCTCCCAAATATTCGCCGGGGCCGATCGTGTTGAGCAGCAGCTCTTCCTGGGTGTTTACACCGAGCAAAATATCAAGTTTGCCATCTGTTAGGATATAAAAGTGTTCCCCAGGTTCCCCCTCGCGGAAAAGGATCTCGCCCGGTTGCAAATTTTTAATTTGCAACATGCTTTGCAGATGATCGAGTTCATCAACGGGCAGTACGCTGAAAAGCGGGATTTTGGATAATAGGTTTGCGCTCATGGTTTCATATTCCGGCTGAGTTTGGGGCTGGTGGTCATACTTCTAATGCACATATTTGTCTCCATTGTATTCATACTCAGTACTTCACGAAATTCAAAAGAATTCCCGAAAATAGGGGAGCGGGCGTACGCCCGCTCCCCTATTTTCGGGTCTCTACTAGCTATTTCGTGATCTACTGATAATAATGTATTCACTCTTTAGGTCCCGCGTAAGTCCATGACTTCTTTGCCGGCCAGCTTATCCTGGACGCGGCTTATGACCGTTTCCAGATGTCCCGGTTGGTGCACATAGTCCAGGTTATCGGTGCGGATGGTGAGCACCGGACACCAGTCAAAGGCCTCCAACCATTCGTCGTAGAACGAGTCGAGCAGCGAGAGGTAATCGGGCGTGATACCGGTCTCCATGTTGCGTGCGCGGCGGCGGATGCGTTCCATCAACACTTCCACCGGCGCTTTAAGATAGATCAACAGATTCGGACGCGGCAGGCTATCTACGACCAGGTCAAACAGGCGTTTATAGGCCATGTAATCACGTTCAGCCATGTTGCCCATATGCTGCAAGGCGCGCGCAAAGATGTGGAAGTCTTCATAAATGCTGCGATCGAGGATTGCCGAACGAGGGTCGTGAGCGGCTTCGAGATACTGGTCGGCCCGGTGCCCCAGGAAAAAGATTTGTAAATGGAAGGCCCAGGCATGCATGTCGGCGTAGAAATCGGGTAGATAGGGATTGTCTGCCACCGATTCGTAGCCGGTCCACCAGCCCAGGCGCGAGCCGATGCGTTCTGTCAGGGATGTCTTGCCAACTCCGATGTTCCCAGCCACTACAACGAGGTGTTTGGTCATTGCTCCATCCTTTGGGTTACTCTTGGGAATATTGTACAACGAAATCAGCGGTTCTTGATACGTTTATTGCGCATTTCATTAACCGCCAAGACCGCGAAGGGCGCCAAGTCTCTTTTTATGCCGCCAAGAATCCTCAGCATTTTATTTCGGCTATAATCGCACGATGTTGACTTTTCTTTTACAAGGCTTGACGCTCGGTTTCGCCGCTGGGGCGCAGCCGGGTCCGTTCCAGACCTATCTGATCAGTCAAACACTCAGCCAGGGCTGGCGTCGCACCTGGATTGCGGCTTTTGCGCCGTTGATCAGTGATGGTCCCATCGTAGCGCTGGTGCTGTTGGTACTCAGCCAGGTGCCGGATTGGTTCCAGCGCTTGCTGCAGATCGCGGGAGGCCTATTCGTGCTCTACCTGGCTTGGGGTGCTTACAGAGCCTGGCAAACCTTCGCCCCAGATGCGAACAGCGCGCCCCAAACCGGACCGAAAAACCTGCTTCGGGCTGCGCTGATGAATGCTCTCAGTCCCGGGCCTTATCTCTTTTGGAGCCTGGTGATCGGACCGCTGATTATCGAGGCTTGGCGAGAAAATCCGTCGAATGCGTTGTCCATTATATTGGCCTTTTACTTCGCGATGATCGGGCTCAACTTCGCGGTTGTGTTGCTCTTTGGACAAGCTGCCCGTTTTGGAAACCAGGTTCGTAAAGCCATGCTTGGGCTGTCCGTGCTGATGTTGGCGGGATTTGGGTTGTATCAGTTGTGGCAGGGGATTTCTGTGTGAGTATGCACTTGAAGATTTAACCAGGGATGAACGGAGATAAACCTGAAAAGAACATCCTTGTCCATCCTTGTTTGTCTCCGGTACATTTGCTTCTGTATAAAAGACGACCCTCACTGGGTCGTCTTTTTATCTATATCGTTTCCAGCGTGCCGCGCCGTTTGGCGGAATTCTCTACCCATTTGAACATGAAATATCCCAGCGAACCATAGATCAAACCGATTCCAAGCTCCTGTCCCAGGAGTGGCAGAATATCCTGCAGGCTTGCACCAGCGATCAACGCCCGTGCGGATGCGATACCGCGTGTAAGTGGCAGCACGCTGGATATAGCCTGCATCCATGAGGGTAGTTGGCTGAGTTCCACGTTGGCGCCGGAGAAGATCAGCAGCAGGAAATAAACCGTATTGTTGACGAACATCACGTTGGCGGTCAGCAGGCTCAGACAACCCATCAGTAAACCCAGGCCACAGGTGCTCAAGGTGGTGACAATGATGGTCAGCGCCAGTGCCGACAAATTGGTATGGCTCAGGTCCAGTTTGAACAGGATCACACCCCACAGGAAGGCAATCATCACACCGATCGTGCCGTCGATGATATGCATGAAGGCGCGTCCGAAGAACATCGTCATGCGGTTGGCAGGCGCGCCAAACAGATAGACCAGCGTCCCGGACCAACGTTCCCCGCCGATACTCATGGTCACGCCGAAGATGCCGCTGACAGCCGCGATTTGCACTGCATTGCCGATCACGTAAAATTGCGCATTACTCGGTCCGGTGGCGAAGCTGCCCAAAAAAGTGAAGAACAGCATTTGCGTCAATGGCATCACGATTTTGGAAGCTGCATATGTGGTAGGGCGTAACCAGGCAAACAGGGCGGCATAAGAAAGGATCGTGCCTTGCCAGAAAAGTCGGAGGTTAGAAGTAAGGGTTTTCATTATCAGTCCTGTAGAAGGAGTCCAAAGTCTCCTGACTTTGGCGTTGGTTAATTCCCAACGTCTGGAGACGTTGGACTCCAATCCTATTGCACATCCAATGTAGCATCCACGCGCGCTTTGTAGAGCATGAACTTGAACAGACGGCTGGCGATGAACAGGTCGATGATGCTGAAGACGATCATCATGGCCCAGGCGAATAGCGTCTGCTGGATGGGCGCGTTGGCGGTCGAGGTCCCGTGCAAAGCGATGGCCGCCCAATAGGGCGGGAGCAGGTAGGAGATAGGTGTGGTCCATCCGGGCAGCAGCAGCACCGGGAACAGGAACCCGGCCAGGATGTAAACCGGATATTCCATCGCGTTCTGCCATTGCTGCACTTCGCGATACATAACGAAAATGGGGGCGATGATCAGTCCAAAGCTGATAAAGGCGAACACGCTTAGCAACAGCGATATGAAGAACAGCAACGGCTGGTCCATGTGCAGGGAATAGCCGAAGAATAGCGCTGCCAGCAGGTAGGCTACGATCATCGAAAGCAGGGATTGGGCCACGTTGGCCAGGTTCTTGCCGAAGACGATCACATCAAAAGGTGTGGGCACACCCACTAGTGTCTCGAGCGTGCCTTGCCAGCGTTCGTTATTGATGCTGTTTCCGGAGATGAAGAGCAAACTACTCCACAAACCGGTCAGACCGCTGCCAACCACCACAAACATGGCGGCATTCTGGGCGGTGTCTTTGAGCATGAACAATGCCAGCACAGCGATGATCAACGGTTGGACGAGGATGGCAAACAAGATAAAGCTATCGTTCATCTGGTGGCGCAGGGTCACTTCGGCCACGGTCAGCACAGTGCGCCAGTATTTGAACAGATTCTTGAAGTTCATGCCTGACCTCCCACCAGTCTGATGTAGGCATCCTCCAGTGTGGGCTCACGGACGATGACACGCCCGACGCGGGTACCGTTCAGCGAGTTCATGACGTCCGGAACCGCTTCAGCCCCACGAGCGGTCTGGATCAGCAACATCTGACGTTGATCCTGTTCCTGAACCTGGAGCGCATCCACGAAGGAGAGAGTGCGCACCCGTTCAACGACCTCCTTCGAAGTGCCGAAGGTTTCTATCTCGATCACTGACAAATCGGCGACGTGCTTCTTGAGCTCAGAAGGTGAGTCCAGCGCGACGATCACGCCTTTGTCGATGACTGCCACACGTTGGCAGAGTGAATCCGCTTCGAACATGTAATGGGTGGTCAGCAGGATGGTCTTCTGCTCGGATTGCAGGTTGCGAATCACCTGACGGAAGTCGCGCGCGCCAACCGGATCGAGGCCGATGGTAGGCTCGTCCAGGAACAGGATTTCTGGGTCATGCAGCAAGGTGCGGGCCACGTGCAGGCGTTGCTTCATGCCACGTGAGTAGCCCTCCACACGCTCATTCCCGCGTCCTTCCAGGCCGACCATCTCCAGCAGGAAGGGAATGCGCTTTTTGGAAACCTCGGGTTCTACACCGTACAAGCTGGCAAAGTAGCGCAAGTTGTCGATGCCGGAGAGCCGCCAATATAGTCCGCGCTCGCCGCCGAAGATGAAGCCGATATGTTTGCGGACCTCGTTGGCGTCCTTGACCACATCATAACCGAGGATGGCCGCGCTCCCGCTTGTGGGGATCAGCAGGGTAGCCAGCATCTTGACGGTAGTGGTCTTCCCGGCGCCGTTTGGACCCAACAAACCGAAAAGTTCGCCAGATTTGATGTCAAAGGAGATGTCTTCCACGGCCACGACTTCCTTGATCGAACGTTTGATCACACCGATGTGGGCACGGTAGACACGTTGCAAATTTTTGACTTCGATTGCGTTCATTCTCTCTCTTTAATGATTTAGATTGAATTATTTGTATTATTCATGATATTGAATAATTATTATAATATACAAGGATTTAGTTTGCTTGTCAAGAGGCTTGCAGGAATTTTGACGGTATTGAATTGAGTATGGGATGCGTTTGTAAACGGTGGCAGGCTTGAGCGTGGTTTGATGCGTACTAAATTCTCATATTTGTTGCCTTTTAATATCGAACTGAATGTATAATACATCATCTAAAAATTGAGGAACATAATGTCACTATCATCATTGAAGATTCGCGACGCATCCGGTTGGACTATGTTCATCTTTGGCGTGCTGGCCATTCTCTTTGGGGTGGTTGGTTTGGTCAGCCCGGAAACATTACTATCACTGTTGGGCTTTGAAATCGTTGAACGCACGCAACGTGTCGCCGGGGATTACACATTGACTTTCATAGCTGCTGCTTCTATGGCCTCCTTCAATATTGGTGTGTATTATGTACTGGCGGCCCTGAATGATATGAAAAAGTTTTATCTTTGGACAGTGCCGTTTCGTGGAGTGACTTTCACTGTATTTACGATTTTGGTTGTGATAGGTTTCGCACCGACCAAATTCTGGGGGGTAGGGGTCTGGGAATTGACGGGTGCGGTTGCAACCGGCCTGGCGCTCTACTTTGAGCGCGGAAAGACACTATAGGAGGTAGCCATGCGTTCCAGGTGGATTGAGCATCGCGGCAAGAAAATCTTCTTTCAGGATTTTTCCGGCATGATGTATGATACTGAAGGGGTTAAACGGGAATTGACTCAAGTACAGGTGGAAGTAATCAGCCAGCCGAAAAATTCTATGCTGGTGCTGTCAGACTTCCGGGATACCAATATGACCTCCGAATTGATGCCAATTTTGAATGCCTCCTCAGCTATGACGAAAGACCACATCCGTAAAACGGCCGTATTGGGCGTAACGGGTGTCAAACGTACCTTGGCCGACTTGTTGACACGCCTGACCGGGCAACAGTTGAAATATTTCGATGAGGAGTTTGCCGCCAAGGATTGGTTGGTCGCAGATTGATAATGAAGCTTTCGTTTTGTGCCGGGCGGGTCCTAATGCACTCGCCTGGTTTTGTTTTAATCTCTCATTAATGCACAGTAGGACAGTCGTAGGATAGTCGTAAGTCTGAACGTAGGGCATATTCGGTTAAAATAGCGCTCTTGCTTGTAACCGAACAAAAGAAATGAGACCTGGAATTACAGCTTGCAATGGCGCTTTTTCTTTATCAACTTGTAGATGCGCAGATGCTTGTTTTGTGTTGAAAGGAGATTTTGTATGCAAACGAAGAAACTCGTGGTTATGCTGACCTTGTTCGCGGCCCTTGTTCTAAGCGCCTGTGGTGGCAGTAGTGCCGATGCCACACCTACTCTGAGCCTGGAACAAATCCAGACCCTGGCCGTGATGACCTATCAGGCGCAATTGACACAGACTGCCCTGGCACAGCCGACCTCCACACCTGCCCCAACGAATACGCCTATCCAACTGGCTACTGTTACGGCTCCGTCAACCTCGGCAGAAGTCCTTGCGACCAGCACCACTGCCAGCGGTGTGGGATCGGCGGCCTGTTATGGATTGTCGTATGTCAAGGATGTGACCATTCCGGATAATACAGTGATGACGCCGGGACAATCTTTCACTAAGACGTGGTCGGTTTCGAACACTGGAACCTGTGCCTGGGAAGCGGGCTTTATCTTCAATGTCGTTAGCGGGGATTCCCTGGGCGGCGTTGCCGTGACATTAAACCAGCGAGTGGAACCGGGACGTCAATATGAGTTTTCCGTTCCGATGGTGGCGCCTACCGATAAGACCGGTGAACTCAAAGGAACCTGGCAATTATCCGATGCTAATGGCAACTTCTTTGGCGATGGTGTTTTCGTTATCATAAACATTGAAGGCTCAGCACCCACCGCAACCGGCGGAGCAGCTACTGCAACTTCTGCCCCAGCTACAGCGACAGAGACACCTACAGCTACGGCTACAGCGACGCCCTAACACGGACGTGCTATAATGTAACCATACAAAAGGAGTTAGACATGGCTGAAAAGACCTCTCGCGAAAAGAAATATGAAAGCCGGGTCCCGGAAGAAGCACGCCAGCACTTTCGTGCTGCTCGCGAAGAGATGCGCAAGAGCATGGAGCTTTTACTCCCTGAAGGTTTTCTTGAGCATCGCAGGGGTGCTCGGCGTGAAATGTTACTGGCCTGGCGCAGTATGCTAGACGCTGCCATCCAGCACATGGAAGAAAAAGCTTAACGTCACAACCACATTACTTTTGCCACGGAGAGGCGGGTTTTGTCCCCCGATACTCTCCGTGGTTATTTATTTCCCTTATTTCCAAACAAAATCCATAACAAAGCCAGCCCCGACGCGCCTAATAAGCCGCCTCCGTAAATCGTACTCCCGCTGTTGACCAGCATAATCCCGCCGATGAGCAATGCGGAAAAGAGTAGCCCCCCTGTCAGTCGGTCTACGGAGCGGGTCAGGGATCGCAACTCGCGATTGACCTGCGGCGACTGTACAAGCAGCCCGCTGCCTTCAGCCTGTGCTAACACACGGCTGGTCTGACCGGGCAGGGCCAGCAAGTTTTGCAGCATCTCGCCCAGTTCGTCCAGCCAGTAATCCAAACCGGATGAGGTCTCTTCTTCCACCAGTTTGCGGGCATAAGGTGCCAGTTGTGTCCACAGGTTGAAATCCGGGTTGAGACCGCTGCACATGCCTGAAAGGATCGCCACTGTGCGCGCCAGGAAAAGCAGGTTTTGAGGGACTTGGAAAGGCATGCTCAACATCAGGTCGCGATATTGATGCGCGAACTGACGGACCTCATCCGGGCTGATGCTGCGAATTTCCTTCATAGACATGCCCCAGAAACGGTCGAAAACCTGCGCTTCAGCTTGTTCGATCAATCTCAAGTCCGCGCCGGGCAGCAGCATGTCCAGCATCTGATAGGCTTTCACCACGCGCGCCGTATCACGTGTACCCACTGCAATGACCAATTCGCGCAGACTATTTTTGATCGAATCGGGCACGCGCGCCACCATCCCAAAATCTACGAAAGTCAGTTGCCACTTTACAGGTTCCCCGTCTTCTGTGGGTAAGGGAGTGACAAACAAATTGCCTGGATGTGGGTCGGCGTGTACGAAGCCATCTTCGAAGATTTGTTGTAGGTAAGTGCCCAGCAGCCGTTCTGCCACCTCACCCCGGTCGATCCCGGCGGCGGTGATGTCAGCGTAATCGGTAATCTTGATAGCGTACACATCTTCCAGAGTCAGCACGCGGCGGGTGCTCAGTGCGCGTACGATGCGTGGCACATGTATATCCGGGTCGTCTGCGAAATTCTGATAGAACGTTTCAGCGTTATCGGCTTCCTGTTCATAATCGATTTCCTCGTACAGGGTGGTCGAAAATTCTTTCAGCAGGGCGGGCACATCTGCGTGTTCGTGGATGGGGCGGTAACGCATCAGCCAGGATCCGACCCTTCGCAGCGCAGACAGGTCCACGTCCACGATCGAGGCGATGTGCGGTCGTTGTATTTTTACGACCACGTCTCGGAAGTCCGCCTCTTCCTGCGATTTCAACCTGGCCCGGTGAACCTGACCGAGGGACGCGGCTGCCAGCGGTTCCGGGTCGAAGCTGGCGAAGGTTTCCGTTAGCGGAGCATTTAACTCAGCTTCAGCCAATTCACGGATGTCTTCGAAGTCTTCTGCCGGAACTTCATCCTGCAGATTGGCTAATTCATCGGTCACTTCGGGGGGCAGCACATCCAGACGTGAAGACAGGAATTGGCCGACCTTGATCATCACGCCCCCCATGCGGATAGCCAGTATACGGAAACGGACGGCCTCGCGCCGGAAACGTTCGCTGCGCGTACGGCGTACCCAACCGCGCAGGCCTAGATGTCGGATGATGATTTCCCAGAGAATGAAGCGGGCGATAACCCCCGCGAAGAATGTCAGAATGCGAATATAGCGGCCGCGCAGACGGGAAGGCTTCATGTTGGCTCCTGTTATGAGAGTTTCATTGTAACATTCCTTGATTTATAATTCGAGCAAACGCCATACGGCTGTATGAAAGGAGAATTCGGTATGTCGAGAAAGAGAAGTACCAAAGCTAATAAAAAACGCGCTCCTGCACGCAAAAAACTGGATACGACACAACTGGTAGCTATTGGAGTGATTGTGGTTGCTGTTGTTCTGGTTGCATGGTTTTCTCTGCCCAAAAGTAAAGGTGGCGCCACCACTACCACTGCCAAGCAATATAGCGCCCCACCACCAATGACGATTGATGTGACCAAACAATACTTTGCAACCGTTAAAATGGAAAATGGTGGCGAGTTTGTGATCCAGCTTTTTCCTGACAAGGCGCCCATCACCGTCAACAACTTTGTCTTTCTGGCCCGCGAAGGCTTTTATGATGGCACCACCTTCCACCGGGTGTTGGCTGATTTCATGGCCCAGGGTGGCGACCCGACCGGAACGGGCGGGGGTGGTCCCGGCTATGAGTTTGCGAACGAAGACAGTGATCTGACCTTCAACAAGGCTGGCGTGGTGGCAATGGCCAATGCCGGGCGCGACACCAACGGTAGCCAGTTCTTTATCACCTTTAGCCCGCAGGAATATTTGAACGGTAATTACACCATCTTTGGGCAGGTTGTCCAGGGCATGGATGTGGTCATGAATATTCGTTTGCGTGATCCACAACAAAATCCCAACTATGAGGGGGATAAAATCGAGAGCGTTACCATAGAAGAAAAGTAAACCCAATCCCCTTCAGCGTAAAACCACTGGAGGGGATTTTTCTTATCCTGGTGCCGCAACTTCTAGCAGGCGTAGCCGCTCCAGAACGGTCTTTGCGATTTCGATGTGGTTCTCTTCGAGCGGGAATCCACGCACTTCTCTTTGCAATATTGCTGAAAATCTGTCAGAAGGCACAATTTTCGGGTTGAGGCTGGACCCGCTCCAAGCCGGACCCAAAGCCTGCTTCCACCTCGACAGGTTCGAAGCCAGACTGAGCCGCGCCCTTCAAGACCGCGCCGCCGTAGCCAACTGTGTTCATGTGCGCACGGACGTAGACCACTTCATCCGCGGCGATGTCCACCGGACCGCCTGAACGGGTGAAAGGCTGCTCGTCTACGTGGCTGTGCAACAGGATGCGCCGGTACAGCAATTGACCGTCCTGGCTGACAACTTCCCACCAGTCCGCATATTGTTCGCAGCCGGTATCCGGGCTGGCAATTTCCACCGCAAATTGGTACGCGCCCGGGTCGCCAGTGACCTGGACGGAAAGCACGTTCGCAAATGAAGCCTGGTTCATGGCTGGTTCCTCCGTATGGGTTGTCGTTGTATCAGGTAGCACCTGCGTGGGAAGTGTTTCTGGTTGCGCCGTCCGCCCGGGAATAGCCGGAGCACAGCTTGCCAGCAGGATTAATATCGGTAAAAGAGTAAGAAGACAGCTTTTTTGTTTCTTGGTCATACCTGTTTTGCTCATCACCCGGACGTGTGCGGTGGGTAATCTCTTACTTGCCAGTCTATGGCCTTTTCGATCCCATTTTGTATACTCAGTATGGCATAATCTCGCTCTCTAATCAATTCTTATTTCTCAGGATAAAATATCTTCCATGCTTAAGGCTACCAGCTACGAACCCGTCTCTCGCCTTGACCTGGCACGTACCCTGGCCGGGCGCGGGCGTTACTGGACGACGACCTATCTGGTGGATGGATTGTTGATTGACAGTGGTTGCGCCTACAGCGCTCCCGAGTTGTCGGCTTATCTGCGCGATAAGCCGTTGGCCCGAACTGGTTAATATGCATACCCACGAAGACCATATCGGCGCGAACGGTCTTTTGCAGGGAGAACACGGCAAACTTGAAATCCTGGCGCATCCGTTAGCGTTGCCAGTGTTGGAGTCGCCGCGCGAAAAGCAGCCGTTGCAACCTTATCGGCGACTGATATGGGGTTGGCCGCAGCCGTCGAAAGGGAAGCAACTTTCAGATGGGGAAATGATTCGCACAGGGAATTTCAAGTTCCAGGTGATCTATACACCCGGTCACAGTCCCGATCACATTTGTCTTTATGAGCCTGAACGCGGTTGGCTGTTCAGTGGTGACTTGTTCGTCGGTGGTAGGGAGCGCGCCCTGTCCGCCGATTCTGGCATCTGGGACGTGATCGGATCTTTGAAGAAAATTGCGGGCTTGCCATTGTCCAGGCTGTTTCCCGGCAGTGCTCATGTGCGCGACAATCCGGGGAAAGAATTGATAGAGAAAATTACCTATCTGGAAGAAATAGGTGCGCGCGTTCTGGATTTGCATGGCAAAGGTCTAGGTGTAGATGCTATTGCCAAAAGCTTATTCGGCGGCCCGATGTTCATCGAAGTCTTTACACTGGGCCATTTCTCGCGGAAGAACCTGGTGCGGTCTTTTTTACAGGGTACTGCGTAAATATCCGTAATAGAATCCCCGTTTTTGATGACCATTTGTTAAAGACAAGTTCAGATCATATTCGAGAAGCAGTAAAACCACAAATAAACGGAGCTACTCAACATGTCTAACTTTGATGTCATTGCTTTTGATGCGGATGATACCCTTTGGGAGAACGAGCACCTGTATGTCAATGCACAGGCCAGGCTGGTAGAATTGTTGGCGCGTTATCATCCCGCAGAATGGATCACCGAACGCATGTACCAGACCGAGATGCGCAACCTGGAGCATTTTGGCTACGGTATCAAAGCCTTTGCGCTTTCAATGGTCGAAACCGCCGTAGAACTGACCGAAGGCCGTATTTCGGGATCAGAACTGCAAACGTTGGTGGATGTGGCCAAGGAAATGCTGCACGCGAAAGTCGATTTGTTGCCACATACTCTTGAGACACTTTCTCAATTGAAAACGAAGTATGCCCTGATGTTGCTGACCAAAGGTGACCTGTTCGAACAGGAGAACAAGATCGCTCGTTCGGGTATTCAGGACCGCTTCCGCTATGTTGAGATTGTCAGTACGAAAACCGTCTCCGTTTACCAAGGCCTGCTTGAAAAGCATGCTATCCAACCCGAACAATTCCTGATGGTAGGGAATTCCCTGCGCTCGGACATTTTGCCGCTCCTGGAATTGGGCGCGTATGCAGTCTACATCCCGCACGAACTGACCTGGCAACACGAAAACTCCGCTCCGCCGCCAGCGGGGCGGGCGCGTTACTACCAGCTTGAACACATCGGTCAGTTACCCGCTTTACTTGAACGGTTAGAGAATGCGGGAACAGAGTGAGCAGAGGATGACTGGACGTTGTATACTATTTTCAGGCGTCGTTCGTTTTATCAGTACGGATAGGAGTTCTCATGCAACCATTGATCACGCGTGTGCGCAAACCTGTTGAGCGAGAAGGCGCGGAATTCTATCTTTTCCTGCTTTTGTTGAGTTTTGCAGCCAGTATTTCATTGACCCGCCTGTTCCTCGAGCTGACTGGGTATCCGCAGCTAGGCAACCAGACTCTTCATATTGCGCATGTCCTGTGGGGCGGTCTGTTGTTGTTCATTAGCGCCTTGCTCATGCTGATCTATGCCAATCGCTGGGTGTACCGGGTGGGCGCTATTCTGGCCGGCGTGGGCGTGGGGTTGTTCATGGACGAAGTAGGCAAGTTCATCACGCAAACCAACGACTACTTTTTTCCGCCCGCGGCTTCTATTATCTATGCCTTCTTCCTGCTAGTGGTCATTTTCTACATGGAGGTGCGCCGTCCCAACCGACGTGATGCCCGCTCGGAACTGTATCGTGTCCTGGACACCTTCGAAGAAGTATTGGACCGCGACCTGGATGCGGTGGAGCGCAAAGAATTGGAAGACAGATTGCATTACATCGTGCAGAATGCCGAATATTATGAGTTTTCCAACCTGGCTGAGGAACTGTTGCAATTTATCGAATCAAAACATATTCCGATTGCGCAGCGCAAGCAGGGCTGGTGGGCGCGTCTGCTCGAATCGTTGCGCGACTTTGACCAACGCTGGTTCACGCGCGGACGCATGAAAGCTGTCTTGATAGGTGGCCTGGCCGTTTTAGGGATTTGGTCATTGTGGGAACTGACGTTGTTGCTGTTAACCAGCAATTCGCCCTCACCCGCCTATCTGATCCAGTTGTTGATAGACCAGATCACGCATGGGCGCGTGACCGGCACCACCAGCCTGGCCTGGTTAACGGGTGAAATAGCCTTGAAAGCCGCCCTAGGATTGGCGTTGTTTATTGGGATTGGTCTATTCTCAACGAAACGGGAAATACAGGGATTTCGCCTGGTTTACTTTGTGCTCTTGTTGTTCTTGACGGTAGCTGATTTGCTGGAGTTTTACTTCGAACAATTCTCGACCATTGCGCCTGCTACCATCCAATTTGTATTGCTGTTGCTTTTGATCCATTATCGCGGGCGTTTCATGCGGCATGGCACTTCGGACACTATTCCTGCGAAAGATGAGGGCCATTCTTAGCAGAGAAAATCCCAAAAACTCCGCGAACTCTGCGTCTCCGCGGTAAAAACGTGCAGGCGATTTCATCGCAGGACCTACCTGTTATTTGCGCTAAGATAGGATTTCCCGGTTAGCCTGATCTGCTTCCTCGAATATTTTTTGCACTTCAGCCTTCATCTCGGCTGAGACGCCCGCTCGCATTGGGATGAATTTGACCATATCACGCGCTTGTCGCAACAAGTCTTTAACCCCGGCAATATAGGAGAAGTCATTTTTGCCCGCTCCTTCAGGCACAGGAAGATCGCGTGCCTTTTGGATCAACTTGCGGGCACGCACGATACGTTCTTCAGCGGTGATAAGTTTTGCCATACGTTTCTACTCTTTCTGGTTTGCCAATTTAAGCGCGGCATGTAACAAAACGTTCGCGCCGGTTTCCAATTCTTCAGGTGATGAATATTCGGCCGGGCTATGACTGATCCCATCGCGGCTGGGAACAAAGATCATAGCCGTGGGGCACATACCGGCCATCAACTGCGCGTCGTGCCCGGCGCCAGAGATCATGCGGCGAGATGATATTCTCAATTCGTCCGCAGTTTGCTCGATGGTGTCTACAACTTTGGGGTCGAATTCCACTGGCAGCACGTGCTCCAACGCACGAATGGTGATGCTTACACCGTCGCTGGCTTCGATCTCTTTGGCGCGAGCATGCAGAAGTTCTTCAGCTCGATTTAATGCTGTGCCGTCCGCGTTGCGCAGGTCAACACTCAAGACAGCCTTACCCGGGATGACGTTGATGGCGTTCGGCTCGAAGGCGATCATGCCGCAGGTCGCGCGCTGGTTCTCGCCGATGGAGATGGCGATCTCTCGCAACGACTCGATCAATTTCGCGGCGGCCAGCCCTGCGTCCCGGCGCAGATCGATGGGCGTGGTCCCGGCGTGATTGGCGCTTCCGGTCAGGGTTGCTTCCAGCCAGGTGATGCCCGTTACAGTTTCCACGATACCGATGGGGATGTTTTGCTGGTCGAGCACCGGGCCTTGCTCGATGTGCAATTCCAGGAAAGCGTAGGGACGAATTGCACCGGGTTTCAGCGGCCCGGTATAGCCGATACGATCCAATTCCTGGCTGAAGAGGCTGCCATCGAAGCCTCGGATGGCAAGCGCTTCTGCAACCGGCAACTTTCCCGAGTAAACCGCACTGCCCAACATGCCCGGCGTGTAGCGCACGCCTTCCTCGTTGGTGAAGACGGCCACACCCAACGGGCGGTGTGTGTTGAGCTGTTGGTCATTCAGCACATTGACAACTTCCAGCGCTGCCATGACGCCGTAACTGCCATCATAGCGGCCTGCCACCGTGACCGTGTCGATGTGCGAGCCTAGCATCACCGGCGGCAACTCCTCGTCTCCCGGCCGGATGCCGATCATGTTGCCAACCTGGTCGATGTGTATGGTCAAGCCCAGCGAGCGCATCCACGAGACCGTCAGGTCGCGTGCCTGCCGGTCGGCATCAGTGAGTGCCAACCGGCTGACCCCGCCAGACAACAGCGGGGCATCCCCGCCGCCCTCCAGTGCGCCGATTTGTGCTAGTTCATCCAACCTGCCGATGAGACGTTCTTTGTTGACCTTGATATTTGTATTCATACGCTCTATTAAATCATGGATTTGACAGCGCTCCAAGCTGCTGCATCAAGCTGACACCATCTTCCTCGCCCCAATGTTCGACGATCTTGCCATTTTCGATGCGCGCGATATATATTCCCGTAAATGATACATGTTTTCCTGTTGGGGGAATATCCATAAATTTTCCCGAATGTGTGCCAGTCATCGTGATGCGCGCTACCACTTTATCGCCCTCGGCAATCAGGTCGTCAATCGTTGTTTGATAATCCGGAAAACCCCTCAGCATGATTCGATGCGCGGCCTTTGCACCTTCGATGCCATGCGGGAGGCCTGGCAGGATCTTGGGTGTGAGCAAATTTTCTGAAACCACTTCAGCCAACGCATCCAGATGATTGCTGTTGTAGATTTCCTGATAGCGACGGACGACGGCCTTGTTCTCTTCGATTGACATCTTAACCTCTTTACGACTAACGCATCAAGGCTTGGACCCGGGGCTGCTTCAGGAACGATTCACGCAGTCCCACCTCTTGCAGGGATTCCGCAATCCCTACGACGATTTTACGTGCTTGTTCAAGGTTGTCTTCGGCTTCCTTATGGTTTCCAAGCTTTGAGTTGACCTGTGCCAGGTCTCCCAAGATACCCCAAAGATGAAGATTCGAATTGGAGACTTCAGCCAGAGAGCAAGCCTCGATCAAGACTTGGTAAGCTTCCTCGAGTTCGCCCCAAAGCATACAAGGCCTTGCCTTTCCAACGTAACACTTCGGGGACGTCCACGCGTACGAGCGGAGATACTTCATTCAATAACTCTTCACTCAAAGTGAGTGCCCTCGCATGCGCCCCTCTTGCAGCAGCCAGTTCGATGTTCGCCAAAGAAACAAAAATCGTGTAACGGGCATAAGGGATAGAGATCGGCTGAAGAAGCGCGTTACCGGCGGTCTCTTTAGCCGATCCAATATCACCCTGAAGCAAATGCATTCGCACTTTGCCTGCCTGAGAAAATGCCCTCCAGGCGGGTTGTTTTGCATCGGCTTCCTGGAGGGCATAGTCGATCAATTGGTAGCCTTTTTCGAAGGCGCCGCAATACGCATACACCCAGGCCAGTTCTGAGCGCAAGCTATTGCTCGCAATCAGATAGGCTTCATCCCCGAGCCGGATGGCCTGCTCCGCCTCTTGAATACCGCGCCCTAACTGGCCGCTTTCAAAATAGGCAAACGACATGAGCATACGGTCATAAGACTGCCCCCAAAGGTTATCTATCTTTTCACTGATCTCCAACCCTTTTTGGCTGTACTCCAAAGACCGGTCGAATTCGCCCGCGTTGAAGTAGGCTTCTGCCTCCGATCCAAAGCTATCTGCCAGCATGACCTGATTATCCAGCGCTATCCATAGCGCGCGCGCCTCCTTGATCACTGCATGCGCTTTTTCGAATTCTCCTCGACAAGTATAAAGACGACATAAGTCGTTCAGGACGAATGCCAGGTACTCGCGGTTATCGGACTCGCGTGCCAGGGCGAGCGCCAGTTCTCCATATTGTAGAGCCTGATCGAGACGTTTTGAAAACAAATAATTCAACATCAAATTCCAGTTGAGACGCACCTGTGCATCGCGATCCCCTATCTCACGAGAAATTTCGAGAGCTTGGATCAAGGTTTGCTCGCTGAGGTCCGCATCATGCAATTGCGTAAATGTCGAATATATAGTTGCTTTTGCCATCAGGGCAGACATTTCGATAGAGCGCTCACCTCTCTCCTGCCCAAAAGCCTGCATTTTATTATAGGTTTCCAGCGCTTCTTCATGCCGGCCACTCAGTTCGAGCACGGAGCCCAGTTGAGTATAAAGATGAGCGACTTGTTGGGATTCGAGCTCGATGTGGTGAGCAACTTCGAGGGCGCGGCTGAAATGGGTCGCAGCCTCAGCGTTGGCATACACGCGTGCAGCTTTCTCTCCTGCCAGCGTATCATATTTGAGTGAGCGTGAATCTCGTGCAGCATAAAAATGATGCGCCAGGATGGGAGCAAATTCATTCAGGCGCTCTGCATAGGTCGTTTCCAGGTATTCGCCAACACGTGTATGTAATTCGCGGCGGCGTTTGAGCAGGATGGAATTGTAGGCTGCCTCCTGGATCAGCGCATGACGGAAGGTGTACTCGGCCCGGGGGCTGCCCGTCATTTTCTGGATCAAACCAGCGTGTTCCAATTTTTGGATCTGAATGTCGAGGCTGTTGGCCGGGCTTGCCATTACCGCTAACGTGTGCATGTCAAACGAACGTCCGATAACGGATGCAAAATGCAGGGTCTGTCTGGCGTCATCGGGCAAGCGGTCGATGCGGGCGCTGAGCACGCCGGAAAGGGTCTTTGGCAGGGAGATTTTGGTGGTGCTTTCTGCTGCGTGCCAATCGCCGTTCGTTCGAACGATCTGTCTTGTTTCGATCAAGGAACGGATGATTTCTTCGACAAAGAACGGATTTCCTTCCGCTTTTTGGATGATCTGGTCATATAGGGACTTAGGTAGATCGCGTGGACCGAGCAGATTGACCAGCAAGGTGTTGGTGGTCTCGCTCGAGAACGGCTGAAGTTCGATTTGACGGGAGCAGGCTGGCAGCTCCCGTTGGAGGCGTTGAGTGAAATCCCAGGCGGGGGTGTCCCTTTCCGGTCGTGTCAAACACAGGAACAAAACCGGATTGTTCTCTACCAGGTCGACCAGGTTGGAGAGCAAGGTCAGGGAGGCCTCATCCATCCAGTGCAGGTCGTCGAAGACGATGGCGAGAGGCGTTTTTCTAGCGGCAGCGCACAGATAAGCGCGAGCCGCGCTAATAATACGTTGGAGCAGGGCATCGCCCTGATACCCCGTGACCTTTTGCAAACTCTCCTGGCTTTCGATTGCCAGTATAGCCTCCAGAAAGGGAAGTTCATCGGTGGACAACTCAAGTTGGTTCCAGGCAGTTCGAAGTTTGGCGCGCACTTCGGGAGGTGGCTCGCTTTCACTTGCGCCAATCGATGACCGGAAAATCTGCCGCCAGGAAAAGTAACTGACGGACTGCGTATAGGAAAGCGCATGCGCCTCCAGCCAGGCTATGGAGGTGGAGTCCAGATTGGAGTGTATGGTGTTTACGAGCGATGATTTGCCAAGCCCCGCCTCGCCCAGGAGCGTGACGGCTGCTCCGCCTCCATTTTGCAACGCGGCTAGAAGCTCTTCAAGCGCGGATGTTTCTGCTTCGCGCCCGACGAGCGGGGAGGACAACCCTTCCAACCCGCGCAATTGACCGGGCGTCTCTTTCATGGACAGCACGCGATAGGAATTGACGGGCTTCGACTTGCCTTTGACTTCTATGCCGCCCAGCGATTCACACTCGAAAAACGGCGCGACCAATTTGTAGGTCTCATTGGAAATCTGGACTGAACCGGGCACGGCGGTTTGTTCCATGCGTGCAGCCAGGTTGATGGCGTCCCCGATGGCGGTGTACTCCATGCGCAAGTCTGAGCCGACCTCGCCGACCACTACCAAGCCAGTGTTGATGCCGACCCGCAAGGCAAAATTGATGCCAAAGCGCTTGCGGATTTCTTCCACATAGGGTTGAATGCTTGCCTGTATCTCCAGCCCGGCCAGCACGGCGCGCTGCGGATCATCTTCGTGCGCGATAGGCGCACCGAAAAAGGCCAGGATGGCATCGCCCATCAAACGCGGGACCAGCCCTTCGTATTTGTAGATGGGACGGATCATGTGCTCGAAGGCGCCGTTGATGATCTCAGTCCACTCTTCGGGATCCAATTGCTCAGCGGCGGCCGTAGAGCCTTTGACATCGCAAAACAACATAGTGATAATCCGGCGTTCGCCGCTCATGCCCCCAGTAGCGCGTAACGCTTCCAGTTTAGAAGCCAGTTCGCGCGGTAAATACCGGTCCTGATTAAAAACGCCCGTTGTTTGCGCCGTAGGGGCAGCTTCGGTCGTGAGAGGCTGTCCGCAATTGGGGCAAAAGCGGGCGTTCGGCGGACTCGGGGTATTGCAGTTTTTGCAGTTCATCATCAAATACCAATAAAGTTGATTCGATTGTAGCATATTCGCGATGATGTTCTCAATCAGCTCATAAGTCTTGTTTATTTCATTGTAAAAGCACTGAAGAGGCGGATGCTAAGCAGCCTGTAGGTCTTGCCATTTCGATTAAAGCCAGATAGGGGTGACGATATAATACAATTATCCTTCGTCACCTTTTGAGCCGACATTTGAAACGAGGGTCGTGTTGAAATCTACTTTGCTGGCCACAAAACTACACCGTCCTTCTTCCCCTGCAAAATGGGTTCAACGCCTGCATCTGATCCAACGCTTGAACGAGGGACTGGAACTTGGCCGGCAAATTACGCTCGTATCGGCGCCAGCTGGTTTTGGGAAAACAACCTGCGTCAGCGAATGGGTGGATACGTTGGACAACTGGCCTGTTACCTGGCTGTCTTTGGACCCTTCAGACGATGATCCCGGGTGCTTTTTCGCCTATTTCATCGCTGCAGTGCAAAAGGTGAATGCGGAACTGGGTCAGGAGATCAAAGGCATTTTACGTTCTGGGCAACTTCCTCCAGCTGAGATCATCAGCATCACCCTGATCAACGACATGTTTGAATTAAAAGGCCGGTTCTTGCTGGTCTTGGACGATTTTCATGTGATCCAGGACCGCTTCATTTTTCAAGTCCTGGAGCATCTGATGACCAA
Source organism: uncultured Chloroflexia bacterium (assembly GCA_963785535.1). GTDB lineage: Bacteria > Chloroflexota > Anaerolineae > Anaerolineales > Villigracilaceae > JAABUE01. The sequence continues at coordinate 86,541 of CAWAVQ010000012.1, forward strand.
CCTGCCTCAATCGTTGCACCTGGTCCTGGTCACGCGCGAGGATCCGCCTCTGCCCTTGGCTCAACTGCGGGCGTATAACCGGCTGACCGAAATTCGCGCCAGGGATTTACGCTTTACCAGGCAGGATATCGACTGTTTCCTGTACGAGACAATGGGCCTTTCCCTATCCAAGACGGATATTGCCGTCTTAGAAGATAAGACTGAAGGTTGGATCGTTGGGTTACAACTTGCGGGGCTGTCCCTGCGGGAACGAGAAAATCCCTCCGGTTTCATCGCCAGCTTGAGCGGCAGTCATCGTTTCATTCTGAGCTATCTGACCGAGCAGGTCATCAGTCAACAGCCGGAAGAAGATTACAGCAATTTTTGCTCCAAACTTCCATCCTGGACAAACTGAATGGCGATCTGTGCGACGTGGTCACCGGTCGTACAGACGGTCATGCCTTTCTAGAACAGTTACTCAACGCCAACCTGTTCCTGATTCCCCTGGACGATGAGGGAAGATGGTATCGTTATCATCATTTGTTTGCGGACCTGTTGCGCAACCTTCAAAATACTCTCCAGAAGGCCGAAACAGCCGAATTACATCAACGTGCCAGTCGCTGGTATGCCCAGGCAGGTATGGCAAGCGAAGCGATCGGACACGCGCTGGCCGCGGAAGATTATGGGGGCGCTGTGGAATTACTCGAAAGTAATGCCTTGGGGATGATCATGCAGGGATATGCCAAGACGGTCAGTAATTGGGCACGAGCGATACCCGCTGAATGGGCTTTGCAAAGCCCCAGAACTAACCTGGCCTTTGCCTGGATGTATGTGCTGCGTGGAGCCTATGCCCAGGCTTCACAATATCTGGGACAGTTGCAGTCCACCTTTGCAGATTTCCAGGGTGAAGATGGATCGATCCGGGCCGAATGGCTGGTCTTGCAATCCTTGATGCTTTATATGCAGGGCGATATGACAAAATGTATGGACCTGGCAACCCGGGCGTTGGAACTCGCTGCGGAGCAGGACTAGCTGCGTGCGAGGCCTGGCTCGATTATGTACAAGCCAGCGTGTACCAGTTCCAGGAAGATTATTCGCAGGCCATCGAGAAATACCAGATGTCCATTCAGCTTGCTCGGAAAGCGGAAAATCCCGTTGCTGAGATGATGAGCACGGTCGGCCTGGCCGGGATGGTGCTCGAGCACGGTCAGTTACATCTGGCCTTTGGGGTCGCTTCCAAAGCGGTCAAGCGGATAGAACGTTCCGGAGTGCTGCCTCCTATCAGCGCGGTGGTGTATGCCTCGCTGGGTGACGCGCATTATCAATGGTACCAAATCGAGGAGGCGCGCCGTTACTTCCAGCGGGCACTTGCACCTGAGCACCCTGGGTGGCTCGAATACGGTTACGATTTTTTGCCGGGTGCTGCTCTCACGCCTATCCCAGATCGAAGGAGACCTGGAAACCGCCGCTCGCGAAATCCAAGATGCGGCCGACCTGGTCCCGGTGGAAGCGCCTGAGTATGTGCAACAGGAAGTCATTGCCCAGCAAGTTCACATTTACCTTGCCCAGAATCACCCTGATGCCGCCAAAATGGCGCTTCAAAGCCAGGGTTTCTCCTTTCAGGGTCGATTTCTCTTTTCCTGACCTCCCGCCCGGTGAGAGTATTTCCTATCCGGTTGGGCTGTTATATAACAGTGGTTTGCGCGTGCTTCTATACCAGGCTGGAAGCGTGAATGATCCAGCTTCTTTGGAGCCTGGGCTCGAGCTTGCGGATCATCTGGTTGAAAGGGCTTTCAAAAGCCAACAACTGCTGATTGCGTTGGAAACGCTTTTGCTGCGCGCCCAGTTGCATGACATACTAGGGGACTATCCAGCCAGCACAGCGGATTATGTCAAGGCCTTGGAGTTGGCCGAACCGGATGGCTTCATTGGCATTTTCGTGGAGCATGGATCACCCGTAGCCAGGGACCTGGCGGAACTGATCAAACGGAGGCAACTCGGGGGGAATGTCCGACCGGATTATGTCGAGCGCATCCTGGACGCTTTTTCGGAATCGCATCTAATGCACGGCAAACGGCCTGCTCCCGTTCCATCTGCCGCAACCGCGTTGATGAACCTGATCGAGCCATTGACCGAACGAGAACTGGAAGTACTGCGCTTGATGACTCAAGGGCTTGAAATATAAAGAAATCGCTGCCGGGCTGTTCATCTCCCAGAACACGGTGCGCTTTCACGTCAAAGCTATCTATGGCAAGCTCAATGTGAACAACCGCACGCAAGCCATTGAGAGGGCACGCCAACTGCGTATCCTGTAAGTTTCCCTTCGACAAAAACCTACATCATTTTTCTGGGGCAGACTACATCTTTATGTGGTCTGCGCTGCTTCAGGTTGGGGCAAAATAAGGGTGACACTGATGGATTTCACAGGATAAGGAGACGGAGCCTATGCAAGACATCTGTTCTTACCGGATCGAGGTGCAGGGTCAGGTGGATGAAAACGACTTTAACGTAGCTGGCCCGCTTCGGATGAAGGTGATACGAGCAAACCCGGCTACCACACTGTTGGAGATTTACGCTGACCAATCGGGACTGATCGGATTATTGCGATACCTGCACCAGCAAGGGTTCGTGCTCTTGACAGTATATCGCTCGTAATATCGATTGTTTTCAAAAGGAGAACTGTAAATGGACCAGGAAATATCACCTCAACCAAACGTTAATGCGACACGTGTCATCGCCACAACCATCGGTGTGTTCTTCGGATTATTCTCTGGTATGAACCACGGCTTTTTCGAAGTCTTGCAAGGCAACACGCCCGCCGACGGTTTCTTCATTCATGCCATTGGCGAAGCGCAAAGGTTTTGGCCCCTGGGCACCGAGGATGCCTTCTCCCTCATTCCGAATTTCATGCTCACCGGTATCACCTCGATGATCGTGGGGCTGGCAATTGTGATCTGGTCGATCTGGTTCCTGCCCGACAAACACGGGTGCATTGTCTTCCTAGGATTGTTCATCCTGAGTTTCCTGGTGGGCGGCGGCATAGGCCAGGTGGCTTTCTTTATCCCGGCCTGGGCTTTCGCCACACGCATGGATAAACCATTGACCTGGTGGCGGAAAGTGTTGCCGCGCAATTCCTGGCTGTTTCTTTCTAAACTTTGGATCGTTACGCTGGTATTGGCTACCCTCGCGATCTTGATCGGTTTGGAGATGGCCATTTTCGGCTTTTTTCCCGGGCTCACAGACCCTGAAACCATTCAAAACACGGCGCTTATCTTCGTATTGTCTTCTGCCATTTTGTATGTAATCTCGTTCATTGCTGGATTCGGTCACGAACTCAGGAGAATGGAACGAAGAATTCCTTCTTCCTGAGCGGAGCGCCTGTGCCCCAAAGGGGTAATAGCGCAGTCGAAGGACGGCGTTTTCATAAATTTGTGCTTCGACCACGCCTGTGGCACTAGCGCGGGAAGCGAGAAAAAAAGGAGAAATTCCATGATTAGCATTCTATTCGGCACCTTCATTGTATTGCATGGCCTGGTCCATATGTTGTACTTCGGACAAAGCGGCAGGTATTTCGAATTGCAACCCGGGATGGTCTGGCCCGATGGGTCATGGGCGTTTTCCCGGCTGCTTGGAGATGCGGCAACCCGGAATCTGGCGAGCACTTTCCTGGTGCTGGCGGCGATTGGTTTCGTGATTGGAGGGGTCGGGATATTTGCCAAGCAAGCCTGGTGGCGTCCGGCGGTCGTGGCTTTGGCCATATTTTCTAGCGCGATTTACTTCCTGTTTTGGGACGGTGGCTGGGGACACCTGGACAATAAGGGCGGAATCGGCATTCTGATTAACCTGGCCATTTTGGTAGCGCTGCTTATATTTCAGTGGCCCAATATAGAGGTCGTAAACAAATGATAGGAAAGTAATACGAAAATGGCTACATCCACGTATAAACTGAGCCGAACCCCTGAACGGGTCGATGCGCCGCAGCTTGGAATTGGGGCAATCCTCTTGCTGTTTGTCTGGCCGGCAGTCTGGTACACAGCCTTGATCTATGGCTTCGGACGACTGTTTATCCTAGATGGGGGCACGATCCCAACCTGGTTCCAATTGCTGGTGATCGTCCTGGGGAGCGGTGCGGAACTGATTGCCGGGTTGCTTCTGCTTCGACGAGAGGGGTACAAACTTACGATCGAATCGCTGCGGAATCGCATCCGCCTGCGCTGGCCAAAGGGTTGGAAAGCCTGGGCGTTGGCTCTGGTCATATTGATCCTTGGGATGGGCCTCAGCATGGCAATGGGACCGGTCAACGGCCGGCTGGCATCTGTGCAAGGTTTTACGCCGCCTGTGTGGTGGCCCGCTGCTAGCAACCCTACCGTCGAAGTCGCAGGTGCTGCCGATGTATTCCCTGACATCAACCTGACAGGAAACTACCCGTTCGTGCTGCTTTACTTTGTGATCGGGCTGGTGTTCAACATCTTTGGCGAAGAGATCTATTATCGCGGTTATTTACTGCCGCGTATGCGAGGTGTTTTTGGCAAATGGGATTGGGTTGTCAACGGCGTGCTGTTCACCCTGAAGCACGTCTATCAACGCTGGCTATATCCCGGAATTCTGGTCGGTGGTTTGGTCTTTGCCTTTGCGGCTGGGCCACTGGGAAGTCTGCCACTGGCGATGGTGTATCACTGGGTCGGCAACTTCCTCTTCCAAATGGTTTTCCTGACCCTGGCTGCGCTTGGGATAAGATAGCGTTTTTTTGCTTTCTTCCGCGCCAGAAAATTTCGTTGGAAAGTCTAAGCTACAAAAGTGACTGTCACCTCTAAGCTGGCAGTCACTTCGTTTCATCCGACCATTTCAATCAGACCATTTGATGGCGAACATCTCGAGGAATTGTATCGTACAGGATTTGACATCCTATTGATTTTACTTGCCTTGAAACGGATATTGGCTTTACGACCCACACAAAATCGAAGAACCACCAGGCGGGGTGCTTGGATCGAAGGCTGGAATGACGATCACCTCTTCACTCGAAAATACCAGCGAGTTTAGAATCCCTTGTGCATCCTTCAAGTCAAGACTGGTTTGTGGATTGAAGGCGAAGAATAAGATTTTATCCTGCGCAAGGCGGAAGACTATCACCTTGCTGATTTCTTCCGGGTGCAGGATACTGGCAAGGGTTACTATGGTTGCGTTATTGCCTCCAAATGAGGAATCTTCGAGCGAAACAATTTTGTCAGTTTCGGAAGTACTGTAGTAGTTAGTGATTGTCTCAGGTGTAGAGAGAACCGGGTCAACCTGTTCCTCTCCCCAAACTTGTAAACTTATTGCACCAGCGGGCCAAACATTATTTATCCAATTGCCTCTGACTGAATTCGCATTGAAAAAATCATCGCTCCAGCTATGGGCTGTCATAACTCCCGAATAACCATCTGTAGGAGTGGGGTTGACTTGCCAGAAACAGGGCAGAGCCAAACCATAGCCATAGCGGGGATCGCGATAATCCTTCCATGCATTGCTAGGCTGTTGAACAGCAAGGTCTTGAGTAGGGACCGGTGTTTCCATAGGTTGCAGGTTCGAACCGGTCGATGCTGTCGATTCTGTCGCTTGCCCGATTGGAGTAATCTCTTTTGTCTGGGATCTGCTCGGTCGCGCTTGACAGGCAGAAAGCAAAAGAATCATCGCAGTAGTGACAACCAGTAATACATTAAAAACCTTTTTGTGAAACATTCTATTCTCCATTATCTAACAAGACGGTAAGAGCCATTCGTACCAAAGTAAGACGTATAGCTGCTAAAAAAGTTCCTGAATCCCCTTTAGAAGTGAAGAATAGACATATAGCGCGCTCCCATAATGCTTTGCCAATGTTTCAATCGATCAACTTTTTGATGGCAAGCGTTTCAAGAAACTGCACTATATAGGTTTCGTATTTGGGCAGGCAGGCAATGGTAGTTTGGATTTCGTCCCCGTTGGGTGGTTGTCGAACTCCAGCACCTCATTGATGATGATTGTCTTGTGTTTCACTCGCTCCGTAGATTTGTTCACTTGACTCGATCTGACTCGACTTTGAATTCTGAATTTCATCACTTCCCATCCGCATTTTGCAAAATCCCATCGTTTTATTCTATCGACTTGGCGGTGGGCTCGAAAGGCTACCTTAGTATGATCGTCCCACATTCCGCATTCGGCTAAATACAACAAAAATACACTTAAGAGCACGGAATGTGGGATTGTGTGTGAACTGTTATCAATGAAAGCATATCCCGCATCCTCAGTTTTCACATATTATGGATTTGCAATCTACCTTTCAGAAGCGTAGATGTTTTATGCAGTGAGACGTGCTAAGCTATTATTGTCTGAGGTTATCAGGCTTACCCTTCAAAGCAGTTTTGAATGCTACAGCTACTGTCACCTGAGATTACATCGAGGATAAAATTAAACATCACCGAAAACAGGTAGACCTGGTAGCCTCAGATCATCTCTCCTTCTGCCCTCCCAACTCCCGGGGGGGCTTTTTTTGATTAAAGGAATTGACTTCGATGCCAATTATTCATATGATCACCTTTCCGCAAGTCCGCCTCGCAAGTTACTTATTTTGGGAAAAAAAGATAATGTTCGACCCGGCCTCTCCCACCCGTACCAGGTCCCCATTCGCATTGTGGCATTTGGCGGGCAGGGAGGTGTAATAGGTGGTGCTCAGACATTGCTCGAGAGGCATCCTCTCCAGGTTGAACACTCCTGTGTCGGTGATGACACCCACCACGGAGCTTTCGGTCAGTACGGCCAAGCGTCGTATGCCCTGCAGTTCGAATTCGTAACCGTTCTTGATGTTCGGGTCGAACTCCGGGATCGGGGGGTGCTGAAGCTGGTAGACCGGGATGGAAAAGCGCAGGATATGCCCAGCCAGCCAGCCGAACAAGACCGCGCTGGTCAAGGCGATGAGAACCAGAAGATTCGGGATGGGTTTGGGCAATTTAAAATCTTGCATTCAGTGATCCTATCATCAGTACTTCACGAAAGTTGAGAGGGCGCCCGGAATTATAATTTCGGGCTTCTACCAGCCATTTCGTAATCTACTGATAATACTATTATGGCACATTTTTATAGTTTATCAACATCTTTTCTGGCGCGAGCGGGTTAGCAGAACGGTCGGTGCTTCTTCATTTCTCCCCGATTTGCGCATTTGGTAGAGCGTCAATGCGCTCGTGTTCCTCCTGGCTTCGAATTCTTTGCCAGCCAATGACTCCTAAAACGCCCATACCAATCCCCAGACCGATTCCGATGATCCCGATAAACAGGAACGGAAGGTACCAGAATAACAGTGACTGATCCGGTTCGCCCAGCCTGGCGAGGATAGCCTGGCCGACATACATAACGACAAATACTGAACCTATGACGAATACCAGGATGCCAAAGACCAAGGCTCCGCAGGACAATATCTTTTTGGAATTCATAAAATGCAAACTCCGCTATATGCATTGATGATGAATTTCAATTCCTACCTCCTTCGTTCTGATATTTCCATTATCGCACGTTTTCTGGATGTTGTACGGTTCGTTAGAAAAGGAGAAGTATTTTGCTTGCATGATCATTCCGTTGTTTGCCGAGCCAATGTCAGGAGATATCAAATCGTTAGCATAACTCAATAGTTTAGTAAGAAAAGAATAACCCCCAGGTAAGGTTTCCATAATATCTTTGACATACGATGGGAATGTTGAGCCAGACAAAAAGTTTACCAAGGAGATTTAGTGATGAAAAGTTTAAAGATTGTGAACTCGTTTTGGTATACGCTTGCTTTCGGCAACGATGTTTTTGATTCCATTGCTGGTTGGTTTTGCCAGCCCGGTCGCAGCAAAATCGAACAATTCGCCCGGTGTCGTTTACACCATCAATAACGCGGCGGATGGCAACCAAGTCCTTGTGTACGGTCGCGCCGCGAATGGTACCCTTTCATTCCAGAACGCCTATGACACTGGCGGACTGGGCAGCGGCGCGGGGACTCGGTTCCCAAGGGGCCGTAGCGCTCAGTGACAATAACCAACTGTTGTTTGCCGTCGATGCAGGTAGCAATGAGATTTCGGTTTTCTCTGTGAAAAAGCATGGCTTGAGGCTGGTGGATGTAGTTGATTCCGGCGGGGTTATGCCGACCAGCTTGACGGTCAATGGTCGCCTGTTGTACGTGTTGAACGCCGGGGATAGCGGGAACATTACCGGTTTCATCATTGGCAGGAACGGCAAACTATCGGCGCTGAACGGTTCAACCCAGCCACTCAGCAATGGCGGCGCGGGCGCAGCTCCGGGACCGGCGCAGGTTTCCTTCAACCAGAATGGCAGCGTGTTGGTCGTTACGGAGAAAGCGAGCAACCTGATCGATACCTACCAGGTCAGACGCGGACGCGCCCAGGCTCCGGAAACACACCCTTCCGCAGGTGCGACGCCCTTTGGTTTTGCTTTTGACAAAGGAGAGCATCTGATCGTTTCGGAAGCCTTTGGTGGCGCAGTTGGTGCCAGCGCGCTCTCCTCTTACAGAGTCCATGGGAACAATTTCAAATTGATCAGCCCCTCGGTCGGCACGACCCAGACGGCGGCCTGCTGGGTGGTCATTTCCAAGAATGGGAAGTATGCCTATACCACCAACGCGGGCAGCGGTTCGATCTCGAGCTACCGCATCGGAAAGAAAGGCGATTTGACTCTGTTGGAGGCTCAGGCTGGCCTGACAGGCGACGGCAGCAGCCCAATCGATATGGCGCTCAGTAACAACGGCCAGTTCCTGTATTCATTGAACTCCGGAACCAGCACCATCAGCGCTTTCCGGGTGCGGGCTAACGGAAGTCTTGTCGCACTGGGCGAAGTCAGCACGCCAGCCGGCTCGGTCGGCTTAGCCGCTCGCTAGTAACGCAGACAAGCCTGATTTTGAGATAAGATTTATATTACCTGGCTCGACATCGGTTTGAAGGGGCCGTTTCCGAAGAGGTACATGTATTGTAGCGGCCTTTGACATGTCGATGTGGAAAAGCAAGAGACCACCCGTTGAGGTGGTCTCTTGTTTTATGCATGCTAAACCCCCGCGTTACTCAAAGTGTTCAACATGTTGGATAGCATGGCGGTCAGGGTAGGGTGGTTGACCGTCATGTAGTCGATGGCATCTTCCAGCCGCCGGATCATCAACGGATGGGTTTCGACCTGTTCGGCCTCGCAGCGCTCCAGCAGTTCCTGAATGTCTGCATCCAGATCGTGTAGCAGCGCGCGTTCCTTTTCATCCACGGATTGGGTCCCCTCGATCTCACTGTGAAGCTGTTCGAGAAGTTTGCAAAGCTCTTGATCGTCCATGACAGGCACCTCCTTCAAACAATAAGAAACGAGCCAGGGGATCGGATCTGACGTATCCCATCCCTGACTCCATTTTACAACGTTCGCACGCTGGATACAAACCGCGCTATCCATAAACACGACGCGATTTTGCTTGAAATTCCGAATTCACGAACCGCAATACCTGTTCCGGGTACTTGGCCCGCCAAGGACGCGAAGCTTTTTGTTTTTTTCTTAGCGATCTCACCGCACTTGCATGCGGCGCAAGTGTAGCGCTCTTCGCGGTGAAAAGAATAGGATTCTTCACCTAATTGGTTATATAATTCGAAATTCGAAGCGCTGGCTGCTGAATGCCGAGCAGCAGGCAATTGAAATGGCATTAGAAAACAGCGATGGATAATCTTCCTACCGGAACCGTTACATTCTTATTTACCGATATCGAAGGCTCGACGCGGCTCTTGCAGCAATTGGGCGATGAATATACTGCCTTACTTGAAGAGCAACAACAGCTTGTGCGCGAGGCTTGCGAGAAACACAATGGGAGCGTGGTGGGCACCCAAGGCAATTCGTTCTTTGTTGCCTTTTCGAGCGCCGTGGAGGCCATTAACGCTGTGGCGGGGGCCCAACGTGCGCTGACGGCCCATGCCTGGCCGAATGATGTCAATGTACGTGTGCGCATGGGCTTGCACACCGGTGAACCACAAATCAGTTCGTCGAATTATGTGGGCCTCGATGTACATCGTGCGGCGCGTATCATGGCCGCTGCGCATGGTGGACAGGTGCTGCTCTCGCAGAGAACTTATGAGTTGGTCAGGGACAAACTGCCCAAGGGTGTGACACTGCGTGATCTGGGCGAACACCGCCTCAAGGATTTGCGCCAGCCCAAGCATCTGCATCAACTCGTCATTACGGGGCTGCCCACTGATTTCCCACCGATCAAATCGCTTGACGCGCGGCTGGATAATTTGCCGGTTCAATTGACAAGTTTTGTTGGACGTGAAAAAGAGTTAGGGGAACTCAAGAAACTGATAGAAAACACGCGCCTGGTAACGCTGAGGGGAGCGGCCGGCAGTGGCAAGACACGTTTGGCGTTGCAAGTTGCCGCTGAAATGATCGGGCATTTCCACAATGGTGTATTCTTTGTCGCGCTGGCGACCATCACGGATCCCGGGCTGGTCGCTTCGACCATCGCGCAGGCGTTAGGCATAACTGAGAGCGCGGGACGCTCTATCCTTGACAACCTGAAGGATTATTTGCAAAGCAAATCATTGCTGCTATTGCTTGACAACTTCGAGCAGGTGATCGAGGCAGCGCCGCAAGTCGCGGAACTGTTGGGGGCCTGCGGTGAATTAAAGATATTGGTCACCAGCCGCGAAGGGTTGCGTATCAGCGCCGAGCGCGAGTACTCCCTGCCGCCGCTGGCGTTGCCAAATCCCGCGCAACTGCCGTCGCTGGAATCTCTCTCCCAATATGCCGCGGTCGAATTGTTTGTCCAGCGCGCGCAGGCGGTCAAGCCGGACTTCGATATCACGAGCGATACGGCCAAGGCCGTGGCCGAAATTTGCTCCCAATTGGACGGGCTGCCGCTGGCCATCGAGTTGGCAGCGGCGCGCATCAAAATGTTGGCACCCTCCGCGATACGCGCCAGGTTGGAACATCGTCTCGAATTCTTGACGGGCGGAGCGCGCGATTTGCCGCTGCGCCAACAGGCCTTGCGAAGCGCCATTGCGTGGAGCTTTGATCTGTTGGATGAAGATGAGCAGGAGTTATTCCGGCAACTGTCCGTCTTTGTGGATGGTTGTACGCTAGAGGCAGTCGAGGCTCTAGCGGGGAAACAAGCGGTCATTGCCCCCCCGTTGGATCAATTAGGATCGCTAGTGGACAAGAGTTTACTGCGCGAGGTCGAGGGCATCGATGGTGAGCTGCGTTTTGTGATGTTGGAGACGCTGCGTGAGTTTGGCCTGGAGCAACTGCAAGCAAGTGGCCTGCAAGAAACGGTACGGAGCCGGCATGCCAGTTTTTTCCTGGCGCTGGCCGAGGCTGCTGAAGCAAGTTTAGAGAGCGCGGAACAAGTCCGATGGATAGATCGCATGGGACAAGAGCACGACAACTTGCGCGCGGCGCTTGAGTGGAGCAAGACGGCCCCCGGCATGGGTGAAACGTGTTTGCGCTTGGCTGGGGCGCTCGGATACTTCTGGGAAATGCGCGGTCGTTTTAGCGAGGGACGCGAGCAACTGTCTGCCGTGCTGTCCATGCAAATTGCGCAAGGGCGAACGGCTGCACGCGCTAAGCTGCTGGCTCGGGCCGCAGAGCTTGCCTACCGTCAAAGTGATTATCCGGCGACGCATTTGCTTGCCCAAGAGAGCCTTGAAATTTACCGCGAAATTGGAGATAAGCAGGGTATTGCATCCATGCTCCTTAAGTTAGGAAATGCAGCGACAGAAAGGGGCAGTGATACGTCTGCGTCTCGTTTTTTGGAGGAGGCGCTAACGATCTGGCGCGAACGAAAGGACAAACATGGTACGGCTCGCGCCTTGATCAGCCTGGGGTTTAGTGCGCTGCGTGCAGGAGATGCTCATCTCGCGAACGTTCGGTTGGAGGAAGCATTATCCTTGTCGCGTGAATTGGGGGATGCGAGGAGCATGGGCTTTGAGCTATCTGGTCTGGGGGAAGTGGCGCTGCGCCTGCGCGATTACACTCGTGCGACACAACTCATGCAGGAAAGCCTTGAACTGCGCAGACAGCTCGGCAACAAATGGGGCGTTGGTGTTTCGCTCGGCATGTTGGGCTGGGTCGCCATGCGCGAGCGAGATTGGGATCGTGCGGTTGCACGGTTGGGCGAGAGTCTGGAAGTCCGGCAGGAAATAGGGGACAAGGGTGGCAGTGCCTGGTGTCTCGAGCGCCTGGCAGGGATCGCTATGGCGCAGGGACAGTCGGAGAAAGCAGTGCGCATGTTCGGCGCTGCAGCCGTGCTGCGCTCATCCATCGGCTCGGTCATTGATCCCGTAGACCAGGCCAGATATAAAAAAAACATCAACTCTCTGCGTGCAAAATTAGGGAGGAAAAGATTTAAAGCCGCATGGGACGAAGGCCACGCCATGACGATGGAGCAGGCCAGCGCATACGCGCTCGAAAACAACAGATAGGCGTCACTCGAACCGCCCCAGGTCACATGGACTTGGAACAATTGGAGAGCTTTCTTCGTCCTGAGCCGTAGAGGCTGAAGTTCAGCCAATCCTACTCATTCGAAGGAACGCAACCATGTTTCGTATGAAGACTCATTCTTCCTTTTTGTATGCTTCTTGCACCTTGCTGGCACTGGTCCTGATGCTTTCGGCCTGCAGCCTGCCTGCCAATGCTCCCGGCCAGACTCCCGTCGCGGTTCCCACCGATCCCGCGCCCAGCGACCCGCCAACTCAGGCGCCGGTCGAGGAATCCGGTCAGGATTCGATCTCGGTGACGGTTAACGTCGAGGGTGTGGCGCAGGCTTTCACTTCGCAGGTCGTTACGGCGGTAACTCCCAGCTCAGATGGCCCGTGGTGGGAAGCGATGCCGCAGTATACGCTATTGACCTTACAGGGCTATCCGATCGCGAATCACCTGCTGAAGGCACAGATCTTTGTTTTCCCGGTAGCAGGCCTGGGCGTCAATGAGAGCGCAGGTGCGGTCGCAGGAAGTTTACAGGCCTTGTTGCAAAGTCAGCAGGCGGGCGATCGCATGCCCTATCTGCCGCTTTATAACGCTGCGCAGGTGATGCATACCCAGGTGGCATACCTGGACTTCAAAAACGGCCGGGGCGTGCGCTACCTGACGCAGTTCGACCAGGGCATCCTACCCATCAACAACTACGAGTTGCACTACACCTTCCAGGGACTGACCAACGACGGCAAGTATTACGTGGCCGCGGTCTTGCCGGTCAACCTGGCCGGGCTGCCCGTGGATGGAAATGTCGACCTGGACAACCCGCCACAGAATTTTGTGGAGGACTTTCCCAAATACCTGTCCGATACAGTCGACATGCTCAACGGGCAGTCCCCAGGCGCCTTCAGCCCCGATTTAGGACAACTGGATGCGATGATGGCTTCGCTTGAGATCAAATAAGAACACAGCGTGGAAAGGATGCGTGCTCCTTCTCTATCCTGCTCGCAGTGCAGCTACTCGCAAACACCAGAATCGGGAAGATATTTTTACACTACTCCTGATGTCGATCCATCACAGGTGTTTCACTGTTGGGCTCGTCCTTGCTGTGCCAAATGGGATCACGCAAGAAAAGCAGGGCGACAATCGCCAGAGTCGCTATCCCGAAGATGCCAATCTCAAACGAGAAAGCGTTATCGAATGGTTTGAAGCCCATGGCTGCGATGAAGGCCACAACCTGGTTGTTCAGGGCGTGTAGGTAAGCGGACAGCAGAACGCTGCCCGTCTTGAGCACCGCATAGCCCAGGACAACGGCAAGACCCATGGTGTAGAGCGCCATCAACAGTAGACCGAGCAGCGGGTGCCCCGGGTAGTTGTAGCCCATCAGGATGAGCGGCCAATGCCAGGCTCCCCAGATCACACCCAGCAGGAGTACGCCGCGTACCCTTCCCAACTTTATCAGCTCGTTTTGCAAGTATCCCCGCCAGCCATATTCCTCACCAAAGGCGATGACGATGGCCAGGATCGGCGCTAGCAGCACTGACTGCACCCCGGCCAATATCAGGAAGAGGTTCGGACTCAGACCTGACGGGGCGGGAGGCGGGGTCAGCTTAGCTGAACCCAGCCCGAAAGCAGCATTAAGCGCCGCTTGCAGGATGTAATACAAGATGAATCCCAAGCCAAGGAAAACGTAATAGCGCCAATTGCCCCAAGCCAGTCCGACTTGGGCCATCGCCTCGCGGCCTGCGACGAAGCGGAGCACGATCAGTATGAGCAGCCCCACCAGCGCCAGCAGCAAAGGGACGCTTGCCAACACAGCTATGACCTGCCTTGATGGAGCCAGCAATACGCCAAGAGAGCCAAGCGCATAGATCACTGTAAGCAGCAGGAAATAATAGTAGAACCAACGCCCCCGTCCAGCGGGGTGACTGCGATGGATGGGACTTTCGGGAAAAAAGAACAGACCCAGGATGATGGCGCTGAACGCAGGCAAGAGCATCTGTAATTGCAGGATGGCAATCATCCCCGGGGTATTAAGACCACCGCGCAAGTAGATGACGAGGTTGAGCAGATAGGTCAGGCCAAAGGTCAAGCCGAGAAATGCGCCCACATGTCGCCAATTGGGTGCGAGATGGGTTTCCGTACTGGTTTCAATAGTCATGTTTCGTATTCCTTATAATTTTAAACAGGTTACGAGGTCCCCATAACTGGTTGGGGAGGGAGAAGTGGTGAATAAGATGGGCTAAAAGGCGTTTCACCACGGAGACCATTGAGCCCACGGCACTATCCACCCCTGGTAAGGAGACACTCATGATTTTCTTTCATTGCCCACCATTATACGCCTCACAAATGTCCCTCCGGATACGATGACCGGATGGTCTGCCCGGATTTATTTCGGGATCAGTTTGCCTGACCAGTCCTGATTGAACCCAAAGGCCGGACGCTGTATACTTTCTTTGGAAAGGTAAGCAGAAGGATTTGCGATGAAAGGTTGGATCGTTTTTTTGATCGTGCTGATTGGCATCTTGTGCCTGGTGCAGCTTGCCAAGCCAACCACAGTGACAGGCGTGCCGGTGAGCACAGTCTCAGCCTGGACACCTGACAGCACCCCCGAATGCCAACCCGCTCCCGGCGTGACTTTTAAGATCCAAAAAACGGGCCAATACCGGGCGGAATTGATCGCCAGCGGTTTACAGCCGGGCGAGCTTCCCTATGTATATTACGGCACCCTGGACGGCGCGCTAGGAGTGGAATTTCCCGGCAATCCTGTGAACGAAAAGGGAGAGTTTTTCGCTGACCTGAACGGGTCGGAGTATAACGTGGATGTCCTGAAGCCCCCGGAAGGACAGACCAGCGCGACCTGGGAATTCCGGCTGGTACATGAGAGAGGCGTAGAGTGCGCGCGCATCACTATGCCGTGAGCGCACTTGCGTAAATTTCCCATTCAAACTGCTCAAGTTCGTGATTCCGCGCTTGTTTCCTAATAGCGATAGACTAGCGTACGCTCCATCCTGCGCAGCGTGGGGTTGAACTCTTGCACGCGGTAAAGGGCCCGCCACCATAACGGGAAGCGGGAAAATGCGACCTGTTCGCTCGGTTTGAATTCCTTGATCAGTTCCAGCTTTGGCTCGAGTTGCCGGATGTCCTGGGGATCATCCAGGCCCCATTTGTAGGTGGCGCCCGTGCCTCCGACGTTCGAACCCGCCCGTTTCACAATCATCGAATTGCAGATATCGAAGATCATCTGACCGCCGGGAAAGTGAGCGACCACCGCATTGAGCAGCGCTTTCACTTCCGCCTCGCTCAGGTAATGCAGCACCCCCTCGGCGATCAGCAGCCCGGGCCGGTCCCGCGGAACATCGTCCAGCCAGCCCAAATCGTCCAGTGGCGCGCCAATCTGGTGATAGGCGGCGCTCCGCGCGGGGAACAGTTGGCGGCGCAGGTCGATCACATCCGGGTAATCCACGTCGAACCACTGGACACCAGCAGGTGGGTCGATTCTGAAAACGCGGCTGTCCATCCCGCAGCCCACCTGGAGCACGACCGCGTCCGGGTGATCGGCCAGATAGCGGGTCGTCAGTTGGTCGAAGGTCGCGGCGCGCGTGGCAATGATGGTAGGTCCAATATCTTTCCACATGCTCCATGAAGCCACTCCCGTTAATTGCTGGCTCAGGTCATAATCGATATGTCGCATGGCTTCTTCGGCCCAGGGATCGCGCAAGATGGGATTCTCCCACTGGCTCTGCGTGGCTCGACCGCTCAAGGTCATGAGCATCGTCTCTTTTTCTTTTGTGAACTGGATTTTATCGGTTGTCATTGGTCGCTCCTGGGTGTATCGCCTGCTGCGCGTCTCTTGCCTGTTTGATGTGCTCCAACTGCGCGCGCGCCGCATCAGTAATTTGCCGGATGATGGCTTTGCCCGCTTCGCTATTGCCGCCACCTTCCGGCTGCAGCGCACGATCCATGATGTCGGCCAGGCCTTCCATAACCGCGTCATAAGGCGGGGACTGGTCAGGCGCTTTGAAATCCCCGATGGTCAACTGGCCATACGATAGCATTTCGACAATGTGTAAGATCACGGCCGCATCGATATCCTGGCGAATCGCTCCCGCCGCTTGCAGTTCCTGAAAGAAAGCGGGCGTGTTCACCCCGGAATACATTTGGGCGAAGAGGTTGTCTCGCTTGCGCAGGTAATTGCCGATGACGCGCCGGTCGCGTCGCATCAGGGCGGCGATCAGGGGACGGCTGTTCACGGAGTGAAAAAGCGCCCGGTAGAACCCGCCAATCGTCCCACCGCGCGGGTCCGCCTCGATACGTTCCAACCAGGTTTGGGAGTATTGCATGTACTCGCGGTACAGGAGCGCTTCGAAAAGCCCCTCTTTGCTCTTGAAGTACAGGTAGACAGTCCTGCGACTCACGCCCGCTTCTTCTGCGATGTCGCCCATGGTGGTCTTGTCATATCCCAATCGGATGATGACGGCTGCGGCTGCATCGAGAATTTGCTTCTGTCGTTCGTCATTACCGCTCATTCACGGACTCCTTCAACATGTCTCTACACAAATTACACATATTTTGAAACTTTGTGTATTATAGAAAGGGATATGGGGTTAAGTCAAGGAAAAAACAGGAAGCACACTCATACGGTGGGATTTACCGGGTATCCCGTGAACGAACAGGGAGAGTTTTTCGCTGACTTGAACGGGTCGGAGTATGACGTGGATATTCTCAAGCCCCCGGAAGGACAGACCAGCGCAGCATGGCAATTCCGGCTGAAACATGCACGCGGCGTGGAGTGCGCGCGTATCACTTTGCCCTGAGTGTTCTCGTGCAAACTGCTCCCAGGTCACACGGGTTTTGGGGCGAAATATATACTGTTGAATAAATCCAGCGATTGGTCTGGTCGAGTGCGAAGCGGGGGGAGGGTGTGGTTTAAATTTTCGGAGGGGATGAGCGCTGGTAAAGAGCCTTGCCATGCTTGAAGTTTCGCCAGGGATTTTTCTTTGGCTTGGATGAAATCTGTTCCTGTGTGACTTGTTCGGGGAAAGGATCTCCAAAATCGCCTAGCAAGGCGCGTGCGACCAGGGTGGTTGGTTGCGGGGGATGATGCTTATTATGGACGGATTTACGTTTTTGGCGGGTCTGTTTGCGCAGGCGCGCTTCGATCTTTGGCCATTCTTCTTTCCAACGATTGGAGCACAAGATATTGCGGAGGGCCAGAATGGGGTTGACGTGTGCTTCTGCCCAGTGCATGCCTGCGCCTTTCAAGCGTGCTTCCACCACTAGCTTGTTGCCACTTTCCACGATCCCGCTGCCGATTGGCCAGCCTTGGGCTTGGAAGAGCGGATATTGTAGTTGCGCTTTTCGTTTTTTCAAGTAGGCCAGGTTGCTGGAGATCACCTGGATGTCGGGAAGTTTCCGTTGCAGCGCTTCGAACTCGTTCAGGAGAGTTTCGGGGCCTTCGTGTTTGAGCAGGTGCAGACGCTCCTTCAACCATGCCTGGCTCTGCGGAGTATGTTCGCCATACAGGTGTTCCCCGATCGGATTGATGTGCTGCGCGGCATGCGCAAAATCCAGGATGCGCACCGCTTGTGGACAGTGAAAATCAATAAAATTCTGCTCCCAGTCCGCCCCATCCATGACAGCCGCCACGGCTTTGGCATTTTCGACACCCCGCCGCTGGACTTCCACCAATGCCAGGCGTTGAAACTCCTGCGCGTTCACTTTGCGAGAAAAATAACTCAAATTGCGCGCATGGACCTCCCCTTCGCCCTGTTCTCCTCTACTTGCTTCTACTTCCCCAATCACCAGCGTTCTCACTTCCGCCCAAATCCCATGCAGTAATGGCACCATCGCCCCATCCGCACTGATCTGCATTTTCTCCGCTCCCGCAGGCGCCTCGGGCATCTCCCGCTCCAGTTGTATCACTTCCTCTTCCTGCATTCGTACGTATACCGCCCCCGCTGTTTCCGTATAGCGCTGCGCCATACTCTTGTCAATCGCAATCCCCAGAAATTCTTCCACTAATTCTGCTGCCCGCTCAAACGCCAGCCAGCCCGATAAGCGCACCAACCGCTCATGCTCCCGCGGCGTCAGTTTGCCTGGCAACAACTCCAACTCTTCATCCAGGGGGAAAAATCCCCTGCCCGCAAGCTGGACAAACCGCATACTCCCGATCTAACTCGATCTCTCGCCCATCTCGCGTCAGCAAGACCCGTTTCTTCTTCCCCTTCTTGATCAGCTTTGCTCCACAATCCGGACACTGCACGCCCTGCGCTGTCTCCCACTTCGCTCGTTCGCTCGCGTTTGCTGTATCCGAGACCATCTTTGCCCGTAAGGCCGAGAGACGCTTATCGATCTCATCCTCGATCTCGCGCATTGTCGCCCGCGGGTGTTCCTCCCGCCATTGCGCTACCTCATCCAGCATCTCTTCACTCATCCCGCTCCAGCCCTGCTTCAAGTCTCCACGTTTCATCTCTGCCTCCTTTCGCACCACTAATCTTGCCAATCTTACACCCTTCCTCCCGAAAATTTGCTACACACCCGCGGGGGTATTGCCTATTGTATTCGATTGAAATTCTCTGTATACTGACTAAAGTGAATATGACTTATTCTGTCTAATTCATGCGTTATGGTTGTAAGAAGAGAGGAGGTGAGACCGACCAAAGCACACACAAATCCATTGATTAAATCGGCAGTTTAGCATCACTCAATATTTTTCGCTGCTCATGTTGGAATCCGCTTTAAAACAGGAGAATAAACATGATCCGCTGGCAACGTTCCATTCGTGGTTCAGGAGCTAGGAGTTTAGAAGCCGTACAATGGGCAAAGGAAGTGACCGATTACGTGAACAGCAAACAGCCCAATTACAAGTTGCAGGCATTTTCATTGCGGTTTGGCGACGTTAAATATGTTGGTTTGGCAGGTTGACTTCGAAGACTTGGCGACCCTCGACAAGTATCAGCAATTCTTCGGTACGGACCCCGATTACTGGGAGCTGATCAAGAAAGCCACCGGCCTTTTTATCGAGGGCACTACAAATGACACTGTATTTGAGAGCTTGTAATTGGATAACTATATCCTGCAAGTTCTGATGAATGAACGAAAAAGCGGACGAGGCGCCTCGTCCGCTTTTTCGTTGCATTAACCGGACTCTGCACCTCCCCGGAAGGACAGACCAGCGCGGTATGGGGATTCCGGCTGGTACATGAGAGTGGAGTGCGTGCGCATCACCTTGCCCTGGGTGTGCTTTCGCGGACTGTTCCATATCACGCGGATTTGGGGCGGCAGATGTTTTGATAGCTTTTCAAAAATGTATTGTGCTTCTTGGGATGTTACTACAAGCTAGCTAGAGGATGCAAGCGCAATCAGACCAATGCAAATAAGAGGATTCGGAATAATTTTTATTTTTTGTTTCTTCGCTTAAAGTTGCTTCTTTTTACAACTAAATAGTCTCTCTGTAATTTTTTCAAACCACTGAAGGCAATCTCATGACAATTCTTAATTTTCCTGCCACTTCCACATAAACAAAGAATATTTAATGGCTTGTTTGCCAAAATAATATGTTTCAAAGGGGGCTCTATACTCTCTAGATAACAATTTACTACTAATTCCAGCGGCTGGTCGTCGTTCAATTGTCTATCGTAACTCTCCAACATGCCTAAATCACCATGACTACTACTTTTCCAAGGTTCCTTGCCAAATCTTTCTAGATAGCTTTGATAATAAAAATACGGAATAAGAAGTTTATTAAAGTCAGCATTTCAGGTTCAACCCATTTGTGAATAGAACTCTTTCCTCTGGCTAAGGACACAAGCATAATCAACCGTCCTCATACATATGGACATCAGCATAGCTTAGATTCCATTTTTTCTTGGTGTGCAGAATTCTGCCACCCTTTTCCCATACTTTAGTTAGTTCAAAACCTTCATCAAATACAACTATTATTTCGTACACATCTTCAATAGTATATGCATCTGTAAATTCTGTTTCTTTATTTGGATCAATGATTCCTCTTCCGGCTAACGGAGAATAGGCCATTCTAAACCAAAGACATCCCTTTAGAATATTTTTTGAAGAGATATACTCTATGCCCGCGTAGTTTGCCTCCAACCAATCAATATCCGTATTTCCAAGCATTCTATTTTGACCAGGGCCTAGTATTACAGCGCAAGGTTCGGAGCGAGAGTAGCCAGTTGAGCCACTTTCGCCTTGCGATGAGAACGATAAGCGACAAAATTGCGTTTCTGGTAATACCGCACTCGCTCCAAAGCGGCCTGAATATCAAAGACAGGCGCTGGCAGGACAGCGGCCAGCAACAGACGGACTTGATAAATCGTGAGAGCAGGCGACTGTTCCTGAAAACGAATTCTCAAACGAACCAGGAAGTGATGAGCGAGAGAGACCAGGAGCATATGATGATGCCATCCCAACCAACTGCGCATTTCGTAATGATCCATTCCAACTTCGCCTTTGGCTTCTTCAAAGATGGTTTCGATCGGCCAACGCATGCCGCTAATGCGGACGAACTCGCTCAAAGGCATATCGACGGGAGCATTGCTGAAATAGTATTTGATCACCGACGGGTCATCCAGATTGCGGCGGATGATCAGCCACACTTCGCCTGCGGGCAGGTTGCCGCGCGACTCGGTCACGCGCAGGAAAGCGAATTCACAAGCAACGGGGCCTTTACTGCCTTCTTTGATAATAGCTTGAACCCAGTCATGTTTGGGAACATTCCTCACCAGTTTCTAACCTGAACCGGGTGTTGGTTCGAATAGCGCAAACGCAAGCGGGTGGGACGACGACCACGCCCCTTCCATTTGGGCACATACACTTTGGGTTGGGTGCGCCAGATCGGGGTCGTACTCTTGATCTCGGTGAAATACCACTTCCCCAAGTCGGCCACTCCGTCCCGAAAAGCGGGCAAATCCCCGTACAATTCGTCCGCCGCCACCCAGGAAAAGGGCAAAGTACCTCGTTTTTTGGCTTTTTGCAGCAATTCCAGCCCGATTTCCGGCTTAGTCTTGTATTCCAAGTCTTCTGGAACGCCGCACGCCTTGCGTCGCTCGGCATGCTCCGCCTCACCTGTGTCTGCGGCACTGGCGCAGGCAAACCACTCATCGGGCATGAACAATTGGCCCTCGACCAAACTGTAGCCTTTGCGGCTGGCATACCCCAAGTACACGCCCACCTGCCCGTTTGCCACCTTGCCCACCGATCCGCAATATTGCCGCGCCACGCCTACCGAACCATCGCCCTGCTTTACTGCGCTCAATTCGTCAATCAGCGCTACCCCATCCTCTTCACCCAGCATTTCACCCATCAGTTGTTGATGAATGCCGATCACAGGCTCCGCTTCCCACGGGCTTTGCCCCACAAAGTATTGCTGACTTCGCACCTTCTCTCCCAAACCCAGCGCCATCTGTTCGACGTTCTTGCGCGTGGCATTGCCCAGCAAGCCGTGTACATAGACTTTGCTTCGCTTCAATTGTTCCACTCGCTGAAAGGCAGGTTCAAACCGTTCCATGTATTTCGTCATTTCGTCCAAAAATCGCTCAACATCTTCCTGACTCAAATTGCATTCGGGCGCAGGACAAGTCTGGGTTACAATTTCCGCAGGCATGGTGTTCTTTGTCTCCTTTCCACTTGGCCGTGGTTGGAGAAAGATACCATGCCTTCCTATTCCAGACTACTCAACCTGCCTGCTCGCAACTTTGCGCTGTAATACTAGTAGGTATCACAATTTCTGGAGTATCTTTTTTGGGTGATGACCCTGAAGGCTTTCTAACTAAAGGAAATTTTGGTCCAAAAACTTCACGCCATTTTTCAGAACTTTTCGCATCATCTTCTGTATTTGCAGCATCATTTGTTATTTCTAAACTATTCTTTAGGATTTCCATGAATTTTGCAAATTCTTTCTTAGTCATGCTCGTCTTGATGCTTTCATTTTTCAACCCAGGATCTTTTAGTTCGGGGACATTTTCCTTGTCTCCATACTTGGCGTAAACGTTTTGCATTAAAGCAATAAAATGATCTGCATAACAATCTTTTGTCCTGTCAAAATTCTCCGCGGTTAAGCACTCCAACCAAAAGCCTTTAGGTTTTGGACGCTCTACATCTGGTTGATGTACTTCACATTGAAATTTCCACCACCATTTCGCCATTTTTACAAGTGGAACAAACCTGCCATCACTGAAAGTATCTGAATTGAGATCGTTAGAATGAATTATATGTCCTTTAGGATGAGACCAAATCCATTCACTTACTTCGCGGTCAGGCACTTTCAGTGGAGAATCGTTATCCGTGACTGATATCGCTGGTATAACATCTAATGTCATTTCGGTATCTAAATCTGGGAGAGGATCATCGACCCTAATGGAACGCCGTTGATATTCTGGATTTTTCGGATCTTTGTAATAACGAGCAAGAGCGCTTTTAAGTTTCTTTAGAACACCGTTCGGTTCTTCGTCCTCAGTAAAGTTTGTCAAGATTACAATGTCGACATCCTTAATATCGCCCACAGCGGTATGACGTCTGTATGATCCATATAAAAAGGAATCGACAAAATACTTAGCAAAATCTTCATCTTGAGAAGATAAGTATTTTCTCAACGGCTCGTGTGCTTTAATGGCGTATTTAACCGCCTTTTCATCTGGTTCAATATTGTGTAGAAATTCATCGAATTTTGATTCAAGTTTAGACATCTTTGCCTCACAAATCATTTGTCAATGTTCCGCCAATACGGAACTCGAAATCTAAGTTATCCATGTAGTAAACAGAAATAGGACAAATCGCGCTTAGGTTATGCCCTATTAGTGCTGCAAGTCCTGCCGGTACAGCTTGAAATAGATGTATTTTTCTTAATCCCCAATTATCTTTATACGATTTTATCTTTTGGCTAATTTCTAATGCCATGGTCATAGCGAGTGCAGGGGTAACGGAAGTACTCGTTAAGTAACTGTATGAGACAATCGCCTTGGGTTTTATTTTCCAGTTGTCAACATAGTTACGGACTTGGCGATCAATATCTCGGCTAATGCTCAAAACAAAAACCAAATCATTCGAACTCAGGTTAAGCATTTCGGGAGGGGAATCTTGTAGATGAGTAAACATTAGTGGAAGCCCATTAGTTACCCAAACTTGATTAGATGAATATGCCTTGAAGTTGTACCCAATAACTCTTCTAAACATCCAGCCAAACAGCAAAGCATAGGACAAGCGTGACTGCAAAAAAACGAAAAAATCTTTTGAGTAAAAAGGAGGTTTTATAATCTCTTTTACTTCTCTCAGAATGTTTGCAGCCTTTGTGAATCCAATTTCGGGCGTTTCTTCATGAAGACAGTCTGATAACGAAACATCCAAATCCACCAAACCATTATGATGAACATCTTCAAATGTTGAAATCCCAAGTGTTATTCTATAGGGATCAATTTTAGTAATCCCTTTCATTGTATGTCTTATGTTTTCTTGTATTACTTCTTCTTGTATAGGCCAGTTGGCAGTTGTTTTGTTTCCCAGGAATTCCAATCCGGTTAACTTCTCTAACTCGGAAGAAGGAAAATACTTGGTAAAGTATTTATACAAAATGTCTGGATATTCAGAAAGCCAACTGTATATATCATCCCAAAATTTTATAGTGATCGGAAATTTGCTGTTAGATTTTCTTTTTTGGGATAATTCCAAAACATACGATGTGGTTACTGTATCTCGATCCCCACTCGTGACAATAATCAATTCACTTAATAGTGGATAAAAATTATCTGCTCTTAGTACTTCCTTATCTATTTCTTTCTTGGATAAATTTTCACTTGGATAATGTTTACACTGAATACCAATAAGAGAGTCATTTACTATCCCCGCAATATCAACGCCAAATTGCTTTTGTCCGCTTCGCCCATAACGTTGAAAATTGTAGCTATTAAAGTTTCTGGAAAACACGTCACAGACTATATCTTCAAATGTGTCCCAACTTTTTGGTTTTGGAAAAACAAACTGACTTGCCATGTATTAGGTTCTCTTGTACATCTTTGAACAATGGGTGAGTTACCATGTTCGCTTGTTTCTTAGTGTTCCTTGTCTTTTGGAGGATTTGGATCGTTCCCGGGTGGGATAGTATCTTTACTCCGAAATCGCCCATTAGTTCCTTGGATTGTTAACTCTCCGCCGCCTTGGTTTTTAAGCATTTCCTTGGCGGCATTTTCCGCATCTTTTTGGGTAGTGTGTACACTTGACGCTCTACCAGAGTCGTTTCGTTTGTTGATCCAATCGCCGTTGCTGCGGCGATAAACGGTTCGGTCTTTTTTAGTCATTTGAATTTTCCTTACAAACAAAACAGAACAAATGTTGCCGCCACATATACTGGTAGATCATATATTACTACGTACATATACGGCTTTTAGAAGGTTATCACCATAAATGCTGCCCGTCAAGATGTTTAGAACATCTTTTCCATAAGAATCCTGTTAGAAATTTATATGACGCGATGTAACAAAATTGCGCCAGTTCGGCGCAATTTTGTTGACCACGACAATCCCATATTTACGGCACCTTCTCCCACTTCTGCGCCACCTCGTTCAACTTGCCCTGGTCTGCGATATAGGTTTCGAAATAACCGCAGGTCGTGCACACATAATCCTCCGTCGGGGTCGGCATCGTCATCGCGGAAGTGAACACGTAGAAGGCGTCCCTTCTCCTGTATCCGATGCCTGATTTGGACTTGTAGACCGTCTGGTTCTTGCATTTGGGGCATTGTCCTGATTTCATAAGGTACTCCTAACGGCCCGGCCCCCTCCCCAGCCCTCCCCCATTTTCCACGCACCCCAGTGGAAAATGGGGGAGGGTGCCGAAGGCGGGTGGGGGCGGGGTCAACACTCACTAAATCCACAGGCGTAACACTTGCGGCAGCCTTCTTCGTTCACCACGGCGGCTTCGCCGCACTCGGGGCACAGGTCGCCGATCTTGAGCGTGTGCTGGGTCGGCTCGTTCTGTCCGCTGCCTGCCCCCGAAAGGGAGTGTCCGCCACCTGTCCCCGAAAGGGGATTTCCGCCATTGCCTCCAATCTTCTCTTCAGATGGTTTATCGATCACGCCGTCCTTTTCGCGCAGGTACATCTCGATCACCTGTCCCACGCCATCCGGCAACGAGCGCACCCGGTTGGGACCAAAGCCCAGCGAACGTCCGCCGCCGATGCCGCCCAACTGCCTGACCACTTCGCGCAGGCGCTTCAAAGGTTCCACCGGCGATGAGATGCGCAGGATATACGAGATCATGCGCCCGATCGCTTCTGAAACAGCCGCCGTTTCCGATCCCGCCTTGGCCGTATTGATGAAGACCTCGAAGGGCTGGTCGCCGCCGTTCTCGTTGACGGTGATGAAAGCCTTGCCCAGCGGCGTCTCGACGTTATAGGTCTTGCCGGCCAGCGCGCGCGGGCGCGGTTTCTTGCTGTCGTGCCAGAAGGTGGGCTGTTCGGTCCCAGGGGCTTGCTTCTTCTCGACCGTGGCCTGGGTCTCCAGCACCACCTTATCGCGCGAGCCGGTCACGTAGACCGTGATGCCTTTGGCGCCCAGTTCCCAGGCCAGCATATAGGCCTGCGCCACGTCGTCCACGGTAGCCGTCTCGGGGAAGTTGACCGTCTTCGAGAGCGAGTTGTCCACGAAGGCCTGCAGCGCGGCCTGCATGCGCACGTGCTCCTCGGCCGAAATATCCGCCGAAACCACGAACGTCTCGCGCACCTCTTCAGGCACTTCCAGAATGCCCTGGCAGGTGCCCTCGCGCATGACCTGTTCGATCACTTCCTGACGTTTCTCCTGGCCCAGCCCGGCCCCTTTCAGCGCCCCTTCGAAACGTGGGCTGGCGTAGGTCAGTTGCAGGTCTTTGCCCTTGTCGTTGACGTGCCGGATGTAAGCCAACGCGAAGACCGGTTCGCAGCCATAGCCTTCGCAGCCAGCGACGGTGGCGATGGTGCCGGTCGGCGCGACGGTGGTCTGGGCTGCATTGCGGATGCCGTGCGCCCGGATGCCGTCCTCTATCGCTTCCCACTGGACTTCCGGTCTGCTCCAGTTATGCTGATAGGGGGTCAGCGCCTTGGGCGACTGCCAGGTCATGTCGTCCATGTCGTAGATGCTGCCCTGGATGGCCGGGAACGGTCCGCGCTCGACCGCCAGATCGATGCTGGTCTGCATCGAGTGATAGCGCACGAACTCCATGACCTGCGCCCCGAACTCCTGTCCGATCTCGGAGCCGTAGCGCACGCCCACGTGATACATCAGGTCCGCCAGGCCCATAATGCCCAGCCCGATGCGCCGTGCGCGGAAGGCGGCTTCCTTCAACTTCTCCACCGCCGGCACGTAGGCGTTGGCTTCCACCACATCGTCCAGGAAGCGCGTGGCCGTCACTACCGACTGGCGCAGCCCTTCCCAATCGACTGTTCCATCCGGTCCACAATGTTCGTTCAGGTTGACCGAGCCCAGGCAGCAGTTCTCGTAGGGACCTAACCATTGTTCTCCACACGGATTTGTCGCTTCGAGCGGATACAGGTGCGGGACGGGGTTGGAGCGGTTGGCCGCGTCCAGGAACAGCACGCCCGGCTCGCCGTTGTGGTGCGCCTGCTCGACGATCTTCTGGAACAGTTCGCGCGCCTTAACTTT
Organism: uncultured Chloroflexia bacterium; assembly: GCA_963785535.1. GTDB lineage: Bacteria > Chloroflexota > Anaerolineae > Anaerolineales > Villigracilaceae > JAABUE01. The sequence goes on from CAWAVQ010000012.1 coordinate 113,600, forward strand.
GCCATAAGTGCGAATCGGCACCCCGGCGGCTTCGGCCTGTTCCAGCGTGCCTTTGCCGTATTCGCGATATTTGGGGTCGTTCACGTCCGGGAAACGCAGTTCCCATTCGGCATCCTCCTTGACGGCTTGCATGAAGGCGTCCGTGATGCCGACCGAAATGTTGAAGTTGGTGATATGGTTCTCGTCCGTCTTGCATTTGACGAATTCCATCACATCAGGATGGTCCACCCGTAGGACAGCCATATTGGCCCCACGTCTCGTATTATGGGTGACCATGCCGTAAGCCAGATAAGTGTGGTTGTCTTCCACTTCCAGATCAAGCGTAAGTTTTTCGCCAAGCTCCTCGGTTCCGCTGACTTGAACGAACCAAAGATTATCGACAGGGAGAGCTTTTTGGGCGAACTCCGGATATTCACTTGCCAACAAATCATATCCTGAGCGAGTGAGATGGCGGTCGCCGCGCAAATAGCGCAGCAACTGGCGTCGTAACTTGGGGGTGGTACTCCGGAAGTTGATGTTCTGCCCACGCTCCTGGCGGTCTATCTGTTCCAGCGTAATTTCTTGCAAGACTGGTTCCAACCAGTAGCCAGGCTCTGGAAGAATATAACTGCTTTCTCGGCGCTGGTCGCTTTCCCAGGCATGTGCGGCTACGAAACGGGAGCGCTGGTCGCAACCGATAGTTTCACGCCAGGCCTGTAGTCCAACGCTGGATGTGATGCGAATCTGGTAGATTTCGGAATCTCCCCAATGATCGATCCCAGCTGTCACCGAACAAATCTTCACCGGACATCCCAGACCAATCAACAGGGTGGCTGTTTCTCGTGCAAGTTGAGATGAAGTTGTTGTTAGTGTTGGATAACCATGAAATCAGTGTGCCATCCGCTTCGAACAGGCCGCGCAGGTACGCGCCAACAATCCGTTTGGATGACTGGCGGATCAGACGCGGGATGGCAACCTCCCGGCTATTTTTTTTGTCAAGGTCGTTAAGCAATAGAAATTCTTTGATGGCCCGGTTGTCCATAATGAAAGTAACAGATGCATCCCCGCGTTTTTGTTGTTTATGGATATTGACGCCAAACAGCCGCTCCATCAGCGCGGGCATCTCTTGCATCAAGTAGGAACTATGTGCCACGCTAGCGCCGACGCGATGATCATGTTCGGCTTGAGCGACGAAACCATCTCCGGCTAAATAACCCAAGAAAAAGGCCAATTCTTCGTCTAGTATGGTTGGCAGGCTGGGCCAAACCTGATTGCCGTGTTTTTGCTTTGGCGCTCTCAATGCCTGCATTGTTCCTGAATGTTGTCCCAGGCTGACCAAAACCCAGTCTCCCTGGCGTAGGTCTTGCAATTTCCTCCATGCAGGTCCGTCTGGGGTCATGACCTTGACCTTGTGATTATAGGTCCCTGCCAGACTCAAGCCTTCACGCGTGTGCAGGCGTAAGACTGGTGCCACACCATTGTTGTAACCGCGCGGAGAGTTCTTCGGGCCTTCATCTGTTGGAATAGTTAGTTTATGGTCTTGCCAGCCTAGAACTTCCGGATTGACGATTTCGTCCAGGCGTAACAGGCCTTTCTGGGTGAAGACCAGGGTTTCAGGTAGTAGACAACCACCTTGCGCGATCTCGCCAAAGGCATGGTCGTAGACGCGCAGGAAGCCGACCGGCCCGGTAGCCTGTCCCGCCGACGATTTGACCAGCGCCCCGGATGGTCGCAGCCGCGAGAACGAGAACCCGTTCCCGCCGCCGGTCTGCTGGATCAAGGCGGCGTCGCGCAAGGTCTGGAAGATGCCGGCCGTATCACGGCCCATGTCATCGGTGATAGGCAGCACGAAGCAGGCCGCCAGTTGGCCTAAGGGTGTGCCCGCTCCGGTAAAGGTCGGAGAGTTGGGAAAGAACTTCTTGCTGGTCAGCAAATGGTAAAACTCGATGGCACGCTCCATCACGTTCCCACCCCAGGTCTCCTCGGCCTTGGCAATGTGATAGGCCACGCGCCAGAACATCTCCTCCACGCTTTCGACCGGCTGGCCGTCGGCGCCACGGCGCACGTAACGGCGCATCAGCACCTGGCGGGCGTTCTCGGTCAATTCGATTTTGGGGAGCTTCTTTGGCATCGCTGGAGTGGGGAGTAAGGTTTTTTTACTGGGTGCATCTGCTTTTGTTACCATTGCATCTCTCCTAAAATATAAATTTTATTTACCAAAGCATTCTGTTGGTCGAGTGGGCGGTGTTCGTCTGCCGCACACCTGCACCGAACGCAGGTACGGGGTCGAGACCAGGGGGTTTCAAAAAATCTTTTGTTTCAAGATTGATTATTGGTCTCGATGCTCCACTTCACGGTACTCGACCAGCGGATTTCAATTTAGACGAAAAATCGGCAGAAACACCGTCTCCGAACAAAAGGGAGATTCTGCCGATCTGGTTAGCTCTCTAACAAGCGGTCTATTTCACTGCGTAAGGAATGTAGGTCATCCAGGCCCAGGTAGACGATGGCATAACGGATATATGCGATGTGGTCGAGTTCTTTCAGCGCGGCGATTACCAAATCTCCGACCGCGCGCGAGGAGACTTCCGACTTTCCCATTTTTTGTAAACTGGCTTCCACGCTGCCGATCAGCCGTTCGATGTCCGCTGCAGAGACGGGACGTTTGGCACAGGCAATGCGCACGCCGCGCGCCAATTTCTCGCGGTCGAACTCTTCGCGTGCGCCGTCCTGCTTGATCAGCAGGGGCGTGGCCAGGATGGCGCGTTCGTAAGTACTGAAACGTTGCCCGCAATCCTGACATTCCCTTCGGCGGCGGATGCCTCCCTGGCTATCGTGGGTAGTATCGAGCACTTTAGAATTGTTATGTTGGCAATACGGACACCGCATATATGGGTCTCTCCATTACTAGAACACTTGTTGCCGCCATATATGGGCGTTTTAGCTCTGCATCCCCGTACATATGGCTAATTCCGAACCAAATTTTAACATAGATACAAAATCCGTTCAAGAGGACGAATGGGTGATTTACCTTAAAATATTAACTGGCTATTTTATATTTATGGACTTCTTACCGGGGGCGGCCGTATGAAGCGAGAATTTGTACACTTTCAGGCAGATCCTTGTGCCGCCAGCAAGGGCAGGTGAAACGCTGATTTCCCCTTTCTGTCAGCGTAAATCAGCATTCGTTTGCATTCGATTAAATTTGGGGTTATCATGTTGTGGACTCGCCCCCTTTCATGTGTAACTCTTATTAGATTTGCTTATCTAACGATGTTGTTACACTAAAATAGGTCCAACCAGTGTACTGTATATATAGAAAGGCTTTTCATCGTATAATATTATTAGTGTGGTTCATCATCTCACGTTATAGATTGTGATCATTTTTTAAAATGGCATCCCCATTAAATGATTTCCCCGAAGCAATCCTTTTCCTGGATACCAACAATCAAATTATTGGAGTTAATCAGGCCGGGGAACACTTGCTCAAGATGAGACGAACTGACTTGATAGGCAGGTCGGTAGATGCGGTATTTCCCCGGCGGTCATCATCAACCTATCGCAATGAAATTCTGAAAGATAGGTGGAAACGAGTTCAGCTTGAGTCGTGACGATGGCCAGGTTTATTATGGGGAGTTTGCAGTTTCAACTATCAACAGACCCAATGGGGAATATATAGGCAGGGTCGCGCTTATTTGGGAGAGTACACATTCACGACAAAGCGCATGGCGCCTGAAACAAGAGCAATCCTTAGGAACACAGAACCTGATGCTGCGCGCGATTCAGGAAACCGCATTTGACTTGCATTCTAGCCTGGAGTTGGATACTGTTCTTCACAACATCGTTGAGCGAGCCTGCCAATTGTTGGGGACGAAGCACGGGTATCTGGATATATTGCGGGAAACGGGCTGGCTGGAGCCTGTGGTGGGAATTGGTGCGTTAACAGAATCCCTCAAGACCAAGGTTGTCATGGGAGAGGGCGTTTCAGGCGTTGTCTGGAAAACAGGGAGCCCCGTTGTTGTTTCCGATTATGATACTTGGCCCGATAGAATTAAAGATTTTTCGCGAGGCCTGATCCGTGCTATCGTTGGCATGCCTTTGATCCTGAAAGGACAGGTTGTAGGAGTGATCGGGGTTGCCAACGGCTATGAAGACGATACCAGCTTTTCAGAAGATGATGTGTCGGTGCTCAGGCGCTTTGCCGATCTTGCAGTTGTAGCTTTGCAAAATGCCCGGCTATTCGAACAGGCTCAGTCCGAGCTAGAATTCCGCAGAAACACAGAAATAAAATTACGCAATTCGAACCAGCTTTTGCAGTTTCAAATCGAACGAGTTGAATTGCTGCAGGAACAGTTACAAGAACTGGCTATACGAGATTCACTGACCGATTTATTCAATCGTCGCTATTTGCACGAAATGTTGGGAGTGGAGTTTGCTCGCTCAACGCGTTCTCAAACTTCCCTGGCGATCCTGATGCTGGATAGCGATCATCTCAAAGATATCAACGACAAATATGGCCATAAAGCCGGGGATGATTTCCTGGTGCATATTTCGAATGTCATACGGCAGAATATCCGCGCCGGGGACATAGCTTGCCGCTATGGCGGCGATGAGTTTGTAGTGGTGCTGAGTAATGTGGCCGAAAATGTTGCTTTTGAACGAGCGGAAAAGTTACGAGAGAGCGTTTTTTCAAAGCCTATTATTCATGAAAATGAAAAAGTTAGCGCCAGCGTATCTATCGGAATCGCTATGTTCCCTGCCCATGGTTCGTCCGGGGAAATATTGCTTCAAAGGGCTGATCAAGCGCTTTATGCCGCCAAGCGTCTGGGGAAAAACAAGGTCCTGGCTTACACCGAAGACTTGGACCCGTTATCTTGATTTCAGAGAATTTAGAAAATCGAATACTTTATCGTTGAATGCTTGTGCGTGACATTGGTGCGGTACGTGCCCGCAAATGGGCATGACTTCGCTACGTGCGTTGGGCAATTTCTCGACCAGAGACGGGAAGGTCTTAGGGTTGATGGTTTGGTCGCGTGCGCCCCAGATGACCAGAGTCGGTTGGGTGACGCGTGGCAGTTCAGGGATCAGGTCACGCAGCGTGCGGGGAATGTTGTATATACCCGGGGCAGCCCGTTTATAGTCTAACGCGGTCTGCATGCGCACCTCTTCTGGCAGAATATGAAATTTCTCATTGCTGTTCCCAAATTGCAGGCTGGATACATCCACAAACAAGCGAAAGAGCCAATAAGGGGTGCCCTTGATGACAGCCGTATTCAGCAGCGGGCGGCGCAGGAAAAAGCGCAGTAGGGGCGGCAATTGACTCTGTGTGTAAAATGGATTGACTAACACCAACGCTCGTACGCGCTTGGGATATTGCGCGGCGAATTGCAAGGTCAAATAGCCGCCGAGCGAATGCCCGATCAAGATAGCGGGCTGCCCCAGTTCGAGCGAATCGATCCAACCAAGCATGTGCGCAAAAACGGAATCGCCAGTGTATTGATCGATTTTGGAGGGCTTTACGCTCTCTCCGTGTCCCAGCAGATCCAGGGCGTAAGCGGCGTAATTACGAGCAGCGAGCTCGGGCATGAGCGAGTCCCAATCGTGTAGGGAGGCCGCTAACCCATGCACCAGGATAATAGGCGTGCCTGCGCCAGCCCGGACACTGTTAACTGTAAATCTTAAGGAGGTCATTGAACTTTTTCTTTTTTGATTATGCGGAGTCCAACGTCTTATCATCCCCGCGGGGGGTCCGACGTTGAAAATCCGAAATCGGGAGATTTCGGACTCCTTTTGGTAAATGATTATTCACCAAGACGTTTTTCATAGCGTTTGGCGAGTTCACGCCGTAATACTTTACCAATAAATGTGCGCGGAAAATCTTCCATAAAGATTACAAAACGCGGCACGAGTTGTGGCGGCAGGCGGCGTTTGCAATAGGCGATCACTGCTTCGGGTGTGGGGCGTTCCTTGCCGGCGATCACGAAGGCGAACGGATTGCCGGCTACGGCTACCACAGCCACTTCTTTGATCTGGGGAATTTCGTAAATGACTTCTTCCACGTCACGCGGGAAAGCAGGCTCGCCCGGCTTGGCAGGATACCACATATCCGCTTTGCGGGCGATGATGCGGAAATAACCATCGGAGTCCATTTGCGCCACATCGCCGGTCAGCAGCCAACCGTCTTTGATGACCTTCGAGGTGGCCTTTTTATCTTTCCAATAACCTATCATTACCTGCGGGCCGCGCACGGCCAATTCACCGATCTGACCGGGTTGCACTTCCTTGCGCCCGCGCCTCAGATCGACCACCGCCGCTTCAGTAGAGGGCAGCGGGACGCCAATGCTGCCGACCTTGCGTTTCCCGTCCAGCGGGTTGGCATGTGTGACCGGTGAGGCTTCGGTCAGACCATAGCCTTCCACTAGCCGTCCTTTAGTCAGTTTCTCGAAGGCCTCCTGCACTTCGACTGGCAGGGGCGCGGAGCCGCTGATGCAGGCGTTGATCGAGTCGATCCCATATTTGCGCACACCGCGGAAACTGTTGATGGCCACGTACATGTTAGGCACGCCGGGAAAGATGGTTGGGTGATATTTCTTGACCGATTGCAAGATGCCTTTGATTTGGAACTGCGCTTCCAATATCAGGGTTGCGCCTAACGTCACCGGAACGGTCAGAGCGGTGGTCAAGCCATAAGAGTGCGAGAAGGGCAGCACCGATAGAAAGCGTTCCTGGCCTTCCTGGGCTTCCGGCATCCAGTGGCGGGTTTGCAAGGCGTTGGCCACCAGGTTGCGATGGGACAGCATGACGCCCTTGGCCGCAGCCGTGGTCCCTCCGGTGAACTGGATGACTGCCATGTCTTCGGGCTCTACCTGCAGCGTAGGCGAACGTCGACTTTTGCCTGCCAGCCAGCGGTGGAAGCGGATCGCCCCTGGAGCGCTCAACCCACGGTTGCGCCAGCGTGAAACCCATTTCTTCGGCAGCGGGAGATACTCGCCCGGTCCGGTCAGCACGATATGGGGCAATCCGGTGCTGCCCTGTATCTGGCGTGCCAACCCGGCAGCAGGCTTGATGGTCACCAGCACGCTGGCTTCCACATCGCGGATGATGTTGATTAACTCCTCTGGCTCGGTCAGGGGCGGGATAAAGACGGCCGTCATGCCCGCTTTGAGCGTGCCAAAGAAACCGATCACCATTTGCGGAATATTAGGCAGGAGCAACACTACGCGCGCGCCTTTGCCAAGTCCCAATGAAAGCAGCGCGTTGGCGAAACGGTTGACCTCGTGGTTCAGCTTCCGATACGACAGGCGCCCCCCCTCAAAGATGACGGCCGTATTGCGTGGAAACCTGCGTACCGCTGAGCGCAAGAGGTGATGCACCGGGATATTTGGAATACCGATGGTATACGGAACCCCCTCTTCGTAGTGGGCCAACCAGGGGCGTTCCCGCTCGAGCGCCTCGCGGTTGGATTTGACGGAAGCAGGCTGTTCGTCCCGCCAGGAGCGCCGGGACTCGCCTTCCAGGAAACGTTCTATCGCGCGATCCACCGCTTCGCGCCGTTCGAGCATGACCAGATGCCCGGATGTGCGGATATCGGCTTCTTCAGCTCCCGGAATGGATTCCGTCACCTTCTCGAACATCGGGCGCTCGAAGACCAGGTCGCGGTGACCTCGGACGACGAGCGTGGGCACCTGCAAGGCTGCGAATTTCTCCCAGCCGACCCATTGGGCGAGGTTCTCGTGGTAAAAGGGTTTAAGCGCCCGCGGCGGAGCAGCCAGCCAGGTGCGTGTGAAAGGCCCGATCATGCGCAGCAGCCAGATGGGCAGATTGAGCCCAAATCTGAAGAATGGATTGAGGTTGAACTCCCCGGCTGTCGCCATCAGGATCAGGCCCTCAATGCGTTCAGGGTGATTGAGCGCGAATTCGGTGACCAGTGCGCCGCCGAAGGAATGCCCAATCAATACGAATGGTGTGTTGACCTTTAAGATTTCAAGCGCTTTTTCGAGATCGGCCTGGCTGGTAGGCATATCGTAGCCGCTGGAGGGTTTGTCCGAGAGACCGTGCCCGCGCAGGTCGAGCGCGATAACGCGATTTGCTAGTGAAAATTTTTGAAGCTGGTATACCCATTGCCCGGCGTATCCCCCGAAACCATGGATGAACACCAATGTCCGTTGCGGGCGGTCAGGCGAAATGTCGATGGCTGAAAGCCGCACCAACGGGTCCGTGGAAACCCGCACTTCGTGCCGGTAAAGATCCAGGTCTATATCCATAAAAGAAGTGTAAATGAGTTGACTCTACTTGTCAATTTTGAGTTGAGATATTAAATAGTCAACGGCGGTTATTCATTCCGCCGTTGACTATTCGATGCTGGACTTACAGTTCGGAGGAGAAAATCCGTTATATCTCTTATTGTCCGAACCAATGGCCTTGCTGATAGTTGAATTGGTTATCGCTGGAGCTGATCAAATTGCGCTCGGTTGGGTAGTTTCTAACAAGGCCATTTTGATAATACTTGACCAAGTCACTCGGATTGGACGCATATGAGTTTCGCTCGCTGGGCTGGTATTGGGCCAAGCCTTCCGGATTACTACTGGTAACGGGTATAACGACCGGGGCAGGGGCCTTGACTGCCGAGAGGGTAACCAGAACGGCAGCAACAATCAGCACGATCGCTCCAAGAATTTGGATCTTACGATTGTTCAACATGATTTACTCCTTTTCTAATTGAACCGATTAAACGTTGAACATATCGTATGCTTATTTAAGTTGAAATTCATCGGTATATCCACCTATCTTGGTAGAAGTCAATACCTAGTTTGGTCGAAGGACTGGGAAAATTTGGATGCTAATCGGTCAGAATCAGATTAGTTTTTAGCGTAAGCGTAATAGCCTCATTACGGGATCGGACATCCATTTTTTGGAGAATAGAGGTAATATGGTGCTCTACTGTGCGGGTTGAAAGAGTAAGCTTTTTAGCAATTGCATTATTAGTTGCACCTTCAACAAGGCAGGAAAGGACCTCCATCTCGCGACCGGTGAGACCATAAGGATTTTCGCGTGTGGAAAGTCGGGGTCCGCGTGGGATACCGCGAATTCCCAGCGAACGCATCTTTTGTTTGAGCTTTTCAGCGGCAGGCCGTGCACCAAGCCTCTCGAAGATTTCCAATGCAGCGATTTGAGCAGATTCATCGCCATCCATCAAGGCCAACGCTTGCTCGTAAGGACAACTGCGCCTTTCCCACTCCTGGGCTGCGCCATGCCAATCACCCGCGATTTGCATAGCAAAAGGTTTGGCAATCCAAGAGGGAGGATTTATTTCATCACCTGCACGCCAGCGCCAGAAGGCAAGTTCGCCTGCGATCCAGGGATGTTTCTTCTGAACGGCGAGATCGTATGCTGCGCGCGCTTCTTCTATAGCAAGCTCATGCTTACCTTCCAGCCATGCCAATTCGGCGCGAGCAGCCCGAGCCAACCCAAGGCGTGGAAGCGCGTTGGCTTGTACTGAGAGGGCCAGGGCCTTCTCGAGTGCTACCGTTGCCTGTGGGTCACCCAGCCGAATGCGGGTTCGGGCCAAGGCTAGCAGGGCACACGTGCGGCCTTCGATGTCCACATACCGGCTTTGAAGAACCCTCGCTGCGAATTCAAGAGCTTCCTTCCAGCGCCCCTGATACAAACGCACCAGGGCTCGCCATACCAGCATTTGCAACAGATGATAATCATCATCATGTTCGGCGGCATAGGCAAGACCTTCTGTCAAATAATACTCGGCATCATCAAGTTGATAGACTTCTACTAACATCCATCCCAAATTGTTATAGGCACCTTCTGATGCCCAATGCAGATCGGCTTTGTGTGCGATGGCCAGGCTACGTTCCAAAAGTTCCCGACCACGCTCATAATCTATGATTAACATGGCACAACCTGTGTAATTGTGGGCGCGCGCCAGCGTTTCATAATCCTCGAACTGCTCAGCCAGCGCGATAGCCTTCTCGCCCCAAGTGACAGCTTCTACGCAATCCCGCTGGACCATACCAACAAAGCACTGCATCGTATAGATCTGTGCGAGTTCCGCGCTTGATGGAAGGCCCTCCATCACAGACAGAGCGGATCGATTGGCCTCTTCCGATTTGGTGGTCTCCCCGAGCGTGAAGTATGCTTCAGCCAGGGTGCTTAAACTTGCGGCCTCTCTCAGCCGGTCTCCAATCAAATGCCATAATTCAATTGCCTTCTGAAGAGCAATCACGCGTTCAGCCACCCGATTCGCGAAGCGCAATTCAACCGTGTAGGCTTCCAACATCTGCGCCTGCCTGGCTGGCGGCAGGCTGTCGGTGAATTGCAAAGCTAATTCGTAAAGCTCAATTGCCTCACGATGTGCTCCAGCCGCGGCAGCCTGTTGTGCTGCGGCGGGCGCGTAATCCAGCACAGCTGAGACATCTTTTGTCCCTTCTGCATGGTTTGCCAGCCGCGCCAGGTCATTGCGTGTCAGATAAGATTCCTTTAATTCTGTCAGTATCCTGCGGTGTAATGCCAGCTTTCTTTCTGGGGGAATTTTTTCGAGAATGGCCTGCCGGGCGAGTTCATGACGAAAGGCATAGTCATTGCCTTGAACCTGAAGTATCCCGCCTGCGATACACTCTTCTATGGTTGCAGATTTTGTATCAATGATATTCACTAAAAGCCACGGCTCTATTCGCGGACCGATCACTGCTGCGGCCTCCAACACATTTTTCGCAGGGGAAGAGAGCCGTGCGGCACGCGTCAGCACAGCATCGCGAATTGTAGATGGTACTGCTGTGGTTCTGCTTGCCAATACTTCTGTGACAAAAAATGGATTGCCACCCGTGGTGACAAACAATTCATCCGCCCGATCGGCCTGATCCGCCTCATTGGCAAGGGCAAGCAGCAGCTCATTTCGAAAGTGGAATTAATTGGAGGCGGTTTGTTACGGCAGGGGTAGATCTCCTAAAACGTACCACAACGGGTGGTTTGGCATCAACTCATCATCCCGGT
>CAWAVQ010000013.1:0-293796 GCA_963785535.1 uncultured Chloroflexia bacterium
GTCAGATTTGGGAAGTTGAGCCAGGGCGTGCGCCGCCTGGGCTCTGCCGCCTCGACTTGTGCTACGTGGCGCTGGTCGCTTCGAAGGTTTCTGGGAATTGGCCCTCAAGCCCTGGGATGTAGCCGGCGGCGGCCTGATCTGCGAAGAAGCCGGTGCGCGCGTGACCAACGTGTTCGGTGAGGATGATTACATCTCCCTTCCGCAGTCGGTGGTCGCAACCACGCCCGGCATCCATGCTCGCATGTTAGAAGAGTTGGCATACGAACATTCTTGATGATTTCGCCTATATCAGTTGGACACAATTAACAGGGAAAACTCCAACCGGGAAGGCAGCAGCCTCCTCAGTTAGAGTTAAGTCCAAAAAACAAATCCCCGCTTTTGCTGCCTGATGGGCAAAACAGACAGTTGAATTATTTCTTGGGTTTATCGGGCTTGCCAGGCGGGTCGTGTTTGTCGTGGTTCGGCGTATCTGGCGGTCCAGGGGTTTGGCCTAAATGCAGCCCCTGGTTGTCCTCGGTGCCATCCGGCGTATTTTGGATGCTCGAAGGGCCATCGGGGATGACGGTCCCAATGGCCGTTGGTTCACTGGATGGCGCGCCAGGTGTAGCCTGCGTGGGCGAGACTTCTGTGGCGGGTGTTATTGGGGCGGCCAGCGTAGAATCAATACCAGGCACCTGTGTCACTTCCACACTGATGAGATGATTATCTTGTAACAAATCAATGATTTGGTTGCGGAATACATAGGCGGCCGTAAGCATAGCCGCAATAATCCAAACCCCGATCACTGCCTGCAGTAAGATGCTCTGAGCAGTAGACATGCCCCCCAATGCTCCCGATCCGCCACTTCCACCAGATCCGGCGCTACCGCTATCGCCGCCGCCTTTTCCGCTATGACCACGCCCATGGATTTTCAGGGCTACGGCCTGTTTTATGAAGGCTGCTTTTCTGGCAGCCATCAAATCGGTCGGATAGTCTGGCGTCCCAGCCTTGAGCTTTGAAAGCAGCCCGATGATGTCTTGAGGATTAAGGGATCGTTCGAACATATTAAATTTCCTCGTTCAAACGGCCCATCGCTTGACGAAGCTTATCGATACCGCGATTTTGGAGCGCCTTTACAGCATTCACGTTTTTGCCAAGAACTTCAGCCGTCTCTTTCAGACTGAAATCTTCTTGGAATCGTAGAACGATCACATTCCTTTGGTCTTCGGTTAGCTCATGCTCCATTACGATAGAAAGTTTCTCAAGCAACATTTTTTCTTCTGCCCGTGATTGAACCGGTTTACTCTCTTTATTTGCCAAATCAGCCATATCCAGTGGTGCGCTGCGCTGCCTTTCTCGCGCATGATCTACCACAAGATGATAGGCTATCTGGAATAAATAAGACCGCAAATTTGTACGAGGGCCCTTCCCTTCTGTAAGTTTGTCTAATAGGCGTGCAAATACATCGCCAACTATCTGATCTGCTTCCTGTGGATATACACCCAATCTAAGCAGATATTTATATATAGCTGGTGCATACTCATCAAAGATCGCTGCAAGTGCATCTTGATCTAAGGAATTGGCAGCCGCTAAAATGTCTATTTCATCCTTCATACGCCCCGGATTTTATTGAACGTCAATACCATGACGAGACAAGATAAAGAAAGTTACTAATATTTCTGCAAGGTCTCTCTGATCGATTTTCCAGCTTTTGGCCTCGATCATTCTCTTCTTGACCAACCCCCTCCCTCACGGTAGAATACAACCCGACGCGGGAGTCGCCAAGTGGTAAGGCATCAGCCTTCCAAGCTGACATTCGCGGGTTCGAGTCCCGTCTCCCGCTCTGAGCAGTGTTCGGTGACCAGAAATCAGTAGCCAGTTGGATGGAACACTGATACCTGGTCACTGTTTACTGAACATGGGCCCGTGGCGCAGTGGTTAGCGCAGGCGACTCATAATCGCTTGGTCACAGGTTCGAATCCTGTCGGGCCCACTTTTTGCACGATTTCAGACGTTCATTTTGCCTTACTTGTCTAAATAATGGAATGGATTTAGTAACTCTATCGCGTCTAATGGGGCATACATCTATTTCTATGATAGCAAGGTATGCTAAACAAACAAGTGCTGATTTAGGAGAGAAATATAGAAGCAGTGTAGGTGACTAACAAAAGCTCCCCGAAAGGGGAGTATTTTATTCAGAGTTCTCTAATCTATAAGGTTGTTCCTGCAATCTCATCTAGTCTAGTTTGCATAACTTGAATATATGCTAATGCCCTTTCATGGAAGGTAAGCACCCTTTTCACATAATCAGCACTATCCTCATATACATCTCCATCAGCAACACTTTTCAATAGTCTTGCAAGATTTCCCATCTCATCGATTACGAATGAAGCAAGTCCTGTATATTGTTCATTAAGTTCCATATCATTTAAGATAAGAATGCTCATTGCCTTCTTTTTTGTATCGCTTAATAATTCATACATTTGTTGATATTTCCTTAATTTATTCTCAAATGTATCTGGCTGAACCATTAATGGACTAAGAGCAACCCCAGTCACTTCTTCGGTTATTGAACCTTCAAGGTTTGTAATTTCTTGTAAAACATTCACATAGGTATCTAGGAATTCTCTAGCTTCCTTTATTCTCATGTCGCGGATTTCGGTACGTTTATTATTTTTTCTATCCTCTAATTCCCATGCCCTCTTTCTTTCATCACTCCACTTCTGAAAAAAGTAACCCAAGATAATACCTGCAAAACTCGCAATAACACCTACACACACACCTGCGAGAGCAAATAAGGATTTGAGTATTTTTCAAAAAAGATAACCCAATTATCCATCCTAGCCTCCTGATATTGGATTACTCATTAGGTTCTGATTCTTCTTCATCCATAGTAGTACCCAGTTTCTTTAATTTCTTCATTGTTTCTTCTTTGTACTTCTCAAACCCCTTTACTTTATCAATAAGCCTAGTAATATCTGTTAACTGTGCAAGAACAATACCTGTCAATCCAGCTATGATATATCTATTTGTTTCCGATTCACCATAGGTCAAATCACCACGAAGACCTACAAGGGTACCAACACCTATTACAAGAAGAAGGAACAAAAAAATTTTAGCGACATTTGCTAACCTTCTAATTGATTCAGCTACCAATATCGAATAATTTTCTTTGTAATCTTTAATTTGCTCGTAATCCTCTTTGATTATTTCTATCCTACCATTACGCCAAGATAGAGAACTTTTTTTTATGTAATTCCTAACATCAGATGAAAATATTCCTAGAATAAAAAATATTGTTGCAAGCAATATTTCAAAAATCCAATTATTCATAATAGACTTCCCTTTCTCCATCAATGCCCTATAGATAAATTCTAGCACCAGTTTAGAGAGTAAATAATATTAATTGGGATAAAATATAGGGGGAGAGTGAAAAATGATAGACCCATTATTTATCCTAGGTGTCATAACAGTCTTTGTAACAATTGCTGTTCCCGTTATTATCTTTTTCCTTGAACGCAAAAGAAAGTCTCTTATTTATGGGGTGCTTGCTAATACTTCACTTATCGCTTTAGATGAAGAAATCAAGGGGAAAATAAAAATTTTATTCGATGATATTTCTGTACAAAAAGTTCATCTTTTAATTCTTGAAATTTTGAATGATGGGAATGTCCCAATAGAATCATCTGATTTTGAACGCCCCCTTACTTTTAGTTTTGGGGAGAATACACAAATTCTAAGTTTCGAAATAGTAAAAACTGAACCGGATGACTTTAATCTGCAATTTAATACCTTTGATAATCATATAGGATTAATTTCCCTTCTAATCAACAGAAAGGATTCTTTTCAACTTAAGTTATTGCTGGCAGAATTTGATGGTGAAATAAAAGTTGAGGCAAGAATTAATGGAGTAAAAAAAGTTAAGGAAGTAAAGGACATTCAGAAAGCTAAAGAAGTTCGAAAAAGTTTATGGGCCGTGGTTGCATGGATTTTTTGGCTTGTTATCCTAACAGCTTTTGTGGTACTCATGGCTATTATTATTCAGGGGGAACTTTCGCTTGAAACGGTAAATTCTATGAATATTAATTTCATAAAAGGTTTTCTTTATGGTGGCATTTTTCTTGCGATTGTCGGTTTAATTTTGGGGCGAATGAGTAAGGCAGCTTCTACAATTAGAAAACCAGACAGTCAAGATTGAGCAGTAGAAAAATCCAAAAAATTTTCTAACGTCCTACTTGGGGGGCTATAGCGATTCGATTTAAAGGGTGGCCCTCTTACCTGTTTTACCTGATATTGATTGTTTATGATAACTAATTCTTATCTTAAATTCTGCTAACAAATATAAATTATGATGACATCAAAAGAAAAACGGCGTGCAGGAAACGCTACGTCTGTGCTTCATATCCGCCGACAAATGAAACTAAAGACAAGAAGTTTGCTATAATGGATTGAAATGAATTTCACAATGAAGAAAGGAAGGTTGCTATGAACGAAAAAAGTATCGAATTGCTCAATAAAGCCGTTGGCGATGAAATGTCCGCAGTACACCAATATATGTATTTCCACTTTCACTGCGAAGACCAGGGCTATGAACTGCTCTCCAGCCTTTTCATAAAGACCGCCATCGAGGAGATGGGCCACGTTGAACATTGCGCCGAGCGCATCTTGTTCCTGGGCGGTGAAGTGGAAATGGTGACTTCGGAAAGTGTCCAGAAGATCCACGACGTGAAGGCCATGCTCGAACTGGCCCGCAAAATGGAAGAGGGCAGCGTCAAAGATTACAACCTGTGGGCCAATGAATGTTCCGCAAATGCGGATTCGGGTTCCAAGAAAGTCTTTGAGAAGTCTCGTAGACGATGAGGAACGCCACTTCGACCAGTATGATCTCGAAATAAAAAAACTGGAAAAGTTTGGCGACAGGTATCTGGCTTTGCAATCCATCGAAAGCAGCAGAAACTCCTCCGGGGGAGCCTCTGAATAGTAGTGCTTGCGTCAACGGTTGAATCGTATGAGAGAATACTCCCCATTTACTTCATAATGGGGAGTATTGTTAAAAAGCTCCGGCTGTGTGCGAAGAAGAAACGTACCCTGATGCGAGAGGTGGTTCCATAAAGAGTACGTTAGAATATGCCCTTTGGAAAAAGGTAGATAATCTCAATTCTGGAGTATGATTGCCCCGATGTGCCAGGAGAGTTGCGAATGCGCGTTTTAGTGCTCGGCGGGAGCGGCATGCTGGGTCACCAGTTGTGCCGCGTCCTGTCTGATCGCATGGAGACCTGGGCTACCTTTCGCGAGGACCCGGCCAGGTTCAAACGATACGACTTCATCGTCCAGGAACGTGCCTTGGGCGGAGTCCATGCCGAAGATGTCGCCAGCGTTCGAGGCGCTTTCGGAAAAGTGGAGCCGGATGTGGTGGTCAATTGTATTGGCATCGTCAAGCAACGCGACGAAGCCAAGCAGGCCATCCCCTCCATTCAGGTCAACGCGCTCTTTCCGCACCAGTTGGCTGACCTGTGTTACGAGCGGGAGGCCCGCCTCGTGCAAATTTCCACTGATTGTGTTTTTTCCGGTTTGCGTGGCAAATATACGGAAGCGGATGTGCCCGATCCGGTCGACCTGTATGGGCGCTCCAAGCTATTGGGCGAGTTGCAGCGTCCCAACTGCCTGACGCTGCGCACTTCGATCATCGGCTGGCAGTTGAACACTTTTTCGAGTCTGTTGAGCTGGTTTGCCTTTCAACGCGGTCAGCGCATCAAAGGTTACCAGCAGGCCATTTATTCCGGTTTCTCGACGCGCGTACTGGCCGGTCTCATCAGCGATCTGATCGAGACTAGACCAGACTTGACTGGCCTGTACCAGGTTGCCAGCCAGCCGATCTCGAAATACGATCTGCTGGTCGCTTTGCGAGCCAAGCTCGGCTGGGACGATATCGAAATCGAGCCGGATGACAATTTCTACTGCGACCGCAGCCTGATCGGGAAACGCTTCAGTGTTGCCACCGGCTGGAAGGCTCCCGATTGGGACGAGATGCTCAGCGGGCTGGCAGAGGAATGGTCGGGATACAAGAAATGGTATGGGACAGAAAAACATTCGCCCTGAGCGGACACTGAGAGAAAGCCGAAGTGGTAGTCGAAGGGTGGCTTTCGAGTATATTGCGCTTCGACTGCGTTCTTCGTCTCCACTCTGCTTCGCTCAGAACTCCGCTCAGCGAGGAAAATAGTACAGGAGATTTATTCACACTAATGAAAGTCATGACCGTCCTGGGCACGCGCCCGGAAATCATCCGCCTGAGCCGTATCATCGAGAAACTGGACGGCACCTGTCAACATGTGCTGGTCCATACCGGGCAGAATTACGACCCAAACTTGAACGATGTCTTTTTCCAGCAATTGAGCGTGCGCGCGCCGGATCATTACATGAACGCCAGGGGCAGCCTGGGAGAGCAGCTCGGCATCATGCTCTCGGAAACCGAAAAACTGCTTGAAAAAGAAAGACCCGATAAGCTGCTCATTCTGGGAGATACCAACAGCGCCTTGTCTGCCATCATTGCCAAACGTTACGGCATCCCGGTCTACCACATGGAAGCCGGCAACCGTTGTTACGACGATCGCGTGCCCGAGGAAGTCAACCGGCGCATCATCGATCACAGCAGCGACGTGTTGATGCCTTACACGGAACGCAGCCGCCAGAACTTGCTGCGCGAAGGCATTCCGGGACAACGCATCTTTGTGACGGGCAATCCGATCCACGAAGTGATCCAACATTATGAGGCCCAGATCCAGACGTCGACGATCTTGCAGGACCTGGAACTTGCCTCCGCCAAATATTTTTTGGTCACCCTTCATCGCGCCGAAAACGTCGACATCGAAGAACGCCTGCGGGAGTTAACTTTGGCGCTGGAACGCATTCAGGAAAAGTATGATTTGCCGGTGATTGTCAGCACCCATCCGCACACACGCGCTCGCATGGAAAGTTTTGGCGTGATCAACAATAACCCCGATGTCCATTTTTTGCGTCCGTTTGGCTTTTTCGACTTTATCAAGCTCGAGCAAAATGCAGCCTGCGTCTTAAGCGACAGCGGAACCGTCCAGGAAGAGTGCGCGATCTTCAAAGTCGCTAACGTCACCTTGCGAGATGTGACCGAGCGCCCCGAAACTCTGGAATGCGGCAGCAACATCCTGACCAGCGCGCATAGCGAGAACATTCTACGCTGTGTGGGAATTGTGCTTAACCAGAAAAATAGCTGGTATGTTCCGCCTGAATACCTGGTCGAGAACGTCAGTGATACGGTCGTCAGATTGCTGCATGGATATTTGCATACTGCGGCGTGAAGGGCATTTCGATGTCGACTAGAAAAATTGGGTATGCAATTGCCATCATCGGCGTTCTTGGAACCTTATTTTCTGTTCTTGTGGATTACATTGGGCTCGGCGATGACGGCATTCAGGCTGCGCAAATTTTGGGCATCCTGGCGGGACTCATGCTTGCGCTCTTGGGTTTAACGGTTGCGTTACAGGTACCGGAAAAACATGTCGATATCGGGAGCAGCCTGCGGACGGGGTTCGAACGCCTGCTCAATTTACCGGTGGGGGTCTGGTTCGTGATTGGGTTCCTGATCGTCTACGTCCTGTTATTTGTGTCCCCCGTCTTTTTGAATACGGACCGTTCGATGGTGTATTTCAATCGGTTCCTGCCCAACAAAAACCCAATCGGGTCTGACATGAATTACACCCTGGATTATGTCAAATCCTGGGTCACAACCGGACAGTCTCCTTACCCTGAGTCTCATTACCCGCCGCTGACTTATGTGCTACTATCACCGCTCACGCTTTTTGGTTATCCAACTTCTTACTTCGTTACAACTTTCCTGACAATTTTCAGCTATATCATTCTCACACTGCTGATCCCAATCTGGTTCAATACCAAAAAGGATTTTTCGCTGATGGTGCTTTTATCCGTGACCGGGCTTTTCTCCTATGGATTCCAATTCGAATTGGAACGAGGCCAGTACTATAGCATAGCCTTCCTGTTATGTTTGCTGGCCATCTATCTCTTTCACCGGCATTATGAATTCCGGTATCTGGCGTATGTGCTCTTTTCATTCTCGGTGCATTTGAAAATCGTACCGATATTTTTCTTGCCGATGTTCATCAAAGACTGGAGAGACTGGCAGGGAAACATCAAGCGCATGGTCGGGCTGGGATCTCTTTAACGTGGCCTTACTCTTTGTGCTGGGATACCAGAATCTCGTGAATTTTGTGAATGCCTTGTTATTCCGGGTGGAGACCCCGACCTTTCTGTGGAATGGCAATCACGCTTTGGGTAATTTTGTGTTCAATTTCGTGAAGGATGGCTATGGCTTGCTGTCTGAAAAGGCTGTTCTCTTCTTGCAGCAAAATTCAAAATTGTTCGAATGGTCTTTGTTGCTGATCGTTGCCCTGTGCGTGCTATCCATCATTTTTCACATATACCGAAACGGGAAGAGCGGTTTCAATCCGTATTTGCTGCTGGTCTGCACGCTCTGCGCGCTGATCATCCCGGTCAGCGTTGACTACACTTTGCCCATGTTGGTAGCGCCCATGGCGATCTTTTTGGGCAGTGTGCCGGAATCAAATGGCTCGTCCTGGAATAAGATCGCTTCCATCTTGCTTGTATTGATCCTCTCGATTTCTTATGCAACGCTGCTCTATCCGTTCAAATACAAGCCATATTTTCTGAACAACAGTTTCCCGGCGCTGTTTCTAATTTTGGTGGCAGCTACAGTTCATTATTTCTTGCAGCGAAAAAGTTCACAAAATAATCTCGCTCCCCAAGAACTTGTAGGTGAGTAAAAAATCTTATAGGACGAAATACTACATGACAAACGACCTCCCTAAAGATCCCCTGGCCCTGTCCGAATCAGGGACAAATGCAGATTCGCAAATCGACCTGACAATTGTAGTTCCCTGCTTGAATGAAGTAGAAAATATCATCGGCACGCTTGAGAATGTCTATTCGACGCTCAAGGATAGGCCGTTTATCTATGAGATCATCGTAGTGGATGATATCAGCGAGGACGAAACCTTCGCTGTTGCGAGCGAGTGGGCGAAACAACACAGTGGACAGGTTCCCGTCAAAGTTATCAGGCGGACCTTGCACCGGCGCGGCTACGGTGCGGTCGTCCGTTATGGCACAGCCTATGGCACAGGTCGTTATTGCATTTTTGTATCGGCTGATAACGTGGACCCTGTCCATCTCATCCCGCAACTGTATGACGAGATGGAAAATGGGGCCATCCTGGCGCAGTGCTCACGCTATATCCGCTCCGGGGATGACAGTACCATCCCGTTCAGTTATAAGTTTTTCCAGTTCTTCTTCCGCATCGGTGTCCGTATTGCCATTGGATATCGTATTCCCGATTCCACCTATGCCTTCAAAATGTTCCGCCGCCGGGAACTGCTTGGGGTGGGGTTGAGTTCGAACCGTTTCAACATCAGCCCTGAAATCATCTTCAAATCGATCCTTATCGGTGGCAAGGTATCGTATGTGCCGGGCGCGCAAGGGGTCCGGCAAGGCGGGAAGTCAAAATTCATTTTCCACAAAGAAGGCCTGGGATACGGGTATTGCCTGATCCGCGCTTTTTTCCATCGTCACAGATTGATCTATTGGTTTTGATACGAAATTAATCGATGAACGCCCTCCTCGCTACTATCCTGACCTTCATCATCGCACTGGCCTTCTTGCGCCTGATGGACTTTTTTGCCCATCGCGGCTGGATTGAGTCGCGCCTGAGCCGTAAGTTGATTCACATTGGTACCGGGCCAATTTTTGTGTTGTGCTGGCTGTTTTTTCCTGATGTCCCTGAAGCGCGTTGGCTGGCAGCCTTGGTACCTTTTGCGATCACGGTCCAATTTGCACTGGTGGGATTGGGGATCATGAAAGACGAAGCCTCGGTCAAGGGCATGTCGCGTACGGGTGACCCTCGCGAAATCCTGCGTGGGCCGCTCTATTACGGCATCATGTTTGTGCTCCTGACCCTCATCTTTTGGAAAGATTCGCCGGTTGGCATGACCGCCCTGATGATCATGTGCGGTGGCGATGGCATCGCGGATTTGGTCGGGCGGCGCTTTAATTCATCCAAACTGCCCTATAGCCCGGAGAAAACGGTAGCGGGATCATTGGGAGTCTTAATTGGCGGCTGGTTGCTTTCGGCTTTTGTATTGGCCATCTATACAGGTATAGGCGTATTCGCCCGGCCTTTCGCATCCTTTGTGTTGCCCCTGACCCTCATCACGCTTGTGAGCGCCTTGGTCGAATCCCTGCCCTTTAAAGATGTGGACAATATCACCGTTACAGTGACGGCAGCCATCCTTGGCTATTTCCTGTTCTGATCGATCCAGACGAATCAAACATGATTTACCCCAATTTTAAGCTTTCTTGAACACAAAGCGTGTTTTTGCCATCCCCCACTTCGACAAGCTCAGTGCGGCGCCTGCGGGGAAGGCAGGGTGAGAGCAAAACGAGTTTATGTCGTGAAATCGATGACTCATCCCAAAAGATCAAATTCGGGACGAGTCATGTTTTGCATGCTTATTTATGATGGTTATCAATCTGATCGAAGGTTGCGCCGAAAACGTAGCGATTGCCCTCCAGAAAGCCATGTGGGAACCCCATCTCGATCGCGCTCGCTTCATCCAGCCGTTTGAGTTGCTCCTCGCTCAATTGCCACTCCAGCACTGACAGATTGTCCTGCAACTGCTCGACCGTGCGTGCGCCCAGGATGGGGATCATCTGCGCCTTGTTCTGCTGCTGACGTATCCAGTTGATAGCCACCTGTGACATCGGTCGGCCAACTTCCTCCGAGATTTTCTGCACTTCCAGCACGACCGACATGGCCTTTTCACTCAAGTCGAGTTTTTCTGGGTCGATACGCGTCGGGTCATTGACTTCTTTCAGGAACTTACCGGTCAGGATGCCTGCATTGAGCAAGCCCCAGGGCATAACTGCCATGTCCCAATGTTTGGCCATGGGCAGGATAGCGCGTTCCACGGCACGGTTGAGCAGCGAATAGGGGATTTGCATGCCCACGAATCGCGACCAGCCCATCAGTTCCGTGCGCGTGTTGGCTTCGGCCACGATCCAGTCCGGGGTGTCGGAGAAGGCCACGTAGGTTACTTTTCCTTGCTTGACCAGGTCATCCAGCCCTCGTACGATTTCCTCGACCGGGGTCATGTAATCCCACATGTGTAGATAGTACAGGTCGATGTGGTCGGTCTGGAGCCGCTTCAGGCTGCGTTCGACCGATTTCATCATGTTCTTGCGGCTATTACCGCCACCGTTCGGGTCGCTATCATCCGGCTTGGTAAGCGTATATTTGGTAGCCACCACGAAATGGTCGCGGTCGGCCTTGAGCAGGTCGCCCAGAATGGTTTCGCTCTCACCGTCGGTGTAATTGACCGAAGTGTCGATGAAGTTTCCGCCAGCTTCAGCAAACTGGTCGAACATCTGCTTGCATTCAGCTTTGGAAGCGCCCCAGCCCCAGGTCTCACCGAAAGTCATCGTGCCGAGACACAGTTCCGAGACGCGCAGGCCGCTATGGCCGAGTAGTTTGTAACGCATTAGTCATTTCCTCCTGTTCCCCAGAGCTTGGGTGGGGATTCGATCTGTTCCCATAGCATCGAAAGGAGCATGGCAACCGCAACTTACCATCAAACCCGAGATTGCCACATCGCTCACCTGCACTGCATCGAACGCAGTGAGGTGCAAGTGTCGCTCCTCGCAATGGCAAATTGATTAATTCTCCGGTTTCTCATCCTGTTCTTCCAGGATCATCACTTTGTAGGCCTCGGCATATTTCAGGCCTTTTTCCTGGCCTTCCTCTTCCGCCCATTTGTACATCCATTCATCTACATCGTGCGTGTCCACCTGGCTGACGTGCTGCTTCAGCGCCGCGATCTTGGTATCGAGCGTCTCGCTGATATCCACCCAGGTATCGGGCTTTTCGGCGCCGTGGATGTAAACGCGTTTCACGTCATGCGGTTCGTAGCCTTCGTCCAGCAAGTCGGCAAACAACAGGCGCGACCCGGCCGATGGAAAGGCCGCATACAGCGCGATTTGTGAGGCGGCGCGATGGTCGGGGTGGTTGATGTAGCCGTTGCCGTAGAAGACCGCTTGCGGGTCACCGGTAACGACCACGTCCGGCTTGTAGCGGCGGATCAGTTTGGTGATTTCCTTGCGCAGGGCAACGGTCGGTTCCAGTTCGCCATCTGGTTGTCCTAGGAAGATGGTCTCCTTGATACCGAGGATGGCATTCGCGGCGCGTTGTTCCCCTTCACGGATGGAGGCTAGAGTCGGCTTGTAATCGGCGTCATGCTCGGGAGCGTTCGAACCGGCGGACCCGTCCGTAACAATGACGGTGACAACTTCGCATCCGGCGGCAGCCCATTTGGCCAGCGTCCCGGCAACGGTAAAGTCCTGGTCATCCGGATGGGCGTGGATGGACATGGCTCGGTTGGGTACGTATTCTTTTTCGTTCATTGATTCCTCTCTGAAATAATCAGGAGTTACGCAGTTGCATAGAAGAAGCCCGAAAATAAGGGGGCGTGCACAGCACGCCCCCTTATTTTCGGCACCTTTCGCGAACTGCTTAAGTCCTAAATAATATTAACCTGATTGTATCCGATTTGGCAAACTGGCGCTTTGAATTAGGAAAACGATCTCCTATAATAGGGCATACGACTTAATCATACAAATCTGGTGATAATTGTAACCTTTTTGTGGTTGGTGCATCTAACTTGGTGAACGGATACCTTTTGGAGATAAAACCATGAGCATTTTTTCGACTTTGTTTGGCCCCGCAGTGCCGACGCTGAAACCGGCAGAAGTTCAAGCGAAGCTAAAGAATGGGGCACGCCCATTTTTGCTGGACGTACGTGAGAAGCAAGAACTGCGCGAAGGCTATATTTCCGGCGCGAAATCGATCCCATTAGGACAGTTGAGCCGTCGCATGAAAGAATTGCCAAAAGATCGCGAGATCGTATGTGTATGTCGTTCGGGCAATCGCAGCAGGTCGGCCGCAAGGCAGTTGATTGCAGCAGGCTATTCAGCCTCGAATATGAAGGGTGGCATGCTGGCCTGGGGCTGGTCGAAATTGCCAGTGAAAAAGGATAAGTAGAACGCATGGCACAGTTGACGCTGGACCTGGCTCTGGGATTTGGCATCGGCCTTTCGCTGGGGTTGATGGGCGGCGGTGGTTCGTTGCTGACTGTGCCTGCACTGGTCTATCTGGTGGGGCAAACCCCGCAGGCCGCCGTAACTACCTCACTGGCGATCGTCGGCGCCAACAGTTTGATGGGCGCTTCCTTCCATCGTGCGCAAGGCACGCTTAACTGGAAGGTGGCCTTGTCCTTTGGGGGCGCGGGTATGCTGGTGGCTTATCTGGCGGCGGGACTGTCGAAAATGTTGCCGGAAGCCGTGCTGCTGGTTGCCTTCGCCATCGTCATGCTGCTGGTCGGCGGATTATGCTCACGCGTGGGGATAGCGGCTCGGCTGAAATCTCCAAACCGCGTTCGCTGCCAGTGGTGATCGCCAGTGGTGCGGGAGTGGGCCTGATGACCGGTGTGCTGGGTGTGGGCGGCGGATTTCTGATCGTCCCGGCGTTGGTCATGTTGGTTGGACTGCCGATGCAGATGGCCGTGGGTACCTCCCTGATCATTATTGCTATGAACAGCCTGGCGGGCTTTCTCGGTCACGCTGGCGATGGCTCTTTCAATCTCACGCTAACAGCCATTTTCACTGCGGCTGGTTTACTTGGCACATTTGCCGGAGCCAGGCTCAACAAACGTCTACCCGCTGGAAAATTGCAAAAGGTATTTGCCTGGCTCGTCATTTTGTTGGCGTTCTTCTTGCTTTATGACAATTTGCCACACATTTTTTGAACGGTAGAAAAACCGTAAGTCGTAAATGCGCGACTATCGGTCAAACCATATAAACCATTTAGATGTATTTGGAGAAACACATGTACACACAACAATTCTTTGTGGAAGGCTTGGGATGCGCCTCTTATATCGTTGGGTGCGAAACGGAGGGCGTTGCGGCCGTGGTCGATCCGGACCGCAACGTACAGAAATACCTCGATGCGGCTGAAGCGCGCGGTCTGAAGATCACCCACATCATTGAGACACACCTGCACGCGGACCATGTTTCGGGCAACACCGACCTGGCCAGCCGTACCGGCGCGGATATCTACCTGCACGAAGCCAGCGGCGCGGAATTCGAGCACAAACCACTGCACGATGGCGAGGTCATCGCTCTGGGGAACATCCGTTTGAAGGTGGTGCACACCCCGGGTCATACGCCAGAAAGCATCACCCTGCTTATTTCCGATACCACCCGTGCTGAAGAACCCTGGCTGGCGCTGACCGGTGACACGCTGTTTGTGGGCGACATCGGCCGCCCGGATCTGGTCGGCGCGGAAGCGGCCCACGGGCTGGCTGCCGATATGCATACCAGCCTGTTCGAGAAGTTGCTGCCGCTCGATGATAGTTTGTTGGTTTATCCCGGTCATGGTGCAGGCTCGCTGTGCGGAAAGTCCATCGGTTCGATGCGCAGCACCACGCTCGGGTTTGAGCGTAAATACAATCCGGCGTTGGCCCCGCGTGAACTGGATGAATTCATCGCTTTTGCAACCAGCGATCTGCCTGAACAACCTGGCAACCACAAGCGTATCAAGTCCTTGAATCGAGATAGGCGTCAAGCCGCTTGGGGATGTGGAACCGAAGCCGCTTAGTATCCGCGAAGCTATCCCGCATTTCCAGCGCGGTGCAGGTTTGCTGGATACGCGCTCGAAGGAAGACTTTTGTCCAGGCGCACGTGCCCGGTTCTGTCCATCTTGAAGCCGACGACCAGTTGAGCAACCGTATCGGCTTTGTCTTCCCGCCGGAAGTGCCTGTCATCTTGCTGCTCTCTGATCCGGCGGATTACGAAAAAGTAGTTTACAGCCTGGCGCGGGTGGGTTACGACAACGTGGTCGGCTATCTCGCCGAAGGACTGGATGTATGGGAGAAAATGGGCCTGCCCCTCACCGTCGGTGACATTCAGGATATCCAGCCTGCCGAACTGAACGACCTGCTCATCCATGGCAATGGCAGCCGCCCGGTGGTGGTGGACGTGCGCGAGCCCTGGGAATACCAACAGGGACACGTGCCCGGCGCGCTGCTCATGCCGCTTGGGCAGCTTTCCATGCGCCTGGGTGAACTCGACTTGGAGAAACCTGTGGCCGTCATTTGCGCAACCGGCAGCCGCAGCCAATCCGCTTCGGCCTGCTCGGGCAAAAGGGCTTCAAGACCGTCTACAACGTGGTGGGTGGAACAACCTCTTGGGCACGCAGCGGTTTGGAGCTTGAAAGAAACTGATCGATGTAAAAGTGACAAAACTTCCGAAGTCTTTGCCAACTGACTTCGGAAGTTTTTGTTTTAAGTTGTAGGGCGAACTTGCCAAAAGAACGATAGTGACTTTTTATCGGGAGCAGGCACGGGTGGTGTTCGATGTGACGAAAGTGTCTGTCAGAGACTGTTATCTCTGCTCAAAAATTCTATCCGTTTTCGATCAGGGGCAGAAAAGCCTCCACAACCTTGGGGTCGAAATGCTTCCCCGATTGTTCAAGAATGTAGTCTCGTGTTTTTTCCACAGACCAGCTTGCCCGATAGGGACGGTCGGAACGCAGAGCGTCCCACACATCTACGATGGCAAAGATGCGTGCCGAGAGAGGAATTTGTTCGCCTTTCAATCCACGCGGATAGCCGCTACCGTCCCATTTTTCGTGGTGGCAATAGGGAATATCCAACGCAGGCCGCAAATAGTTGATCGATATCAACATGTTGAGGGCATAGACGGGATGCTGACGCATAATGACCCATTCCTCGTCGGTCAGTTTGCCGGGTTTGAGCAGGATATGATCCGGGACGCCCAGTTTACCAATGTCGTGTAGAAGCGCACCGCGCCGGACATGGACCTGTTCCTGCTGGCTGATCCCCATCTTTTCCGCCAGCTTTAGAGTCAGTTCGGTCACCCGTAGGGTGTGGCCCTCTGTCTCCTTATCGCGTAAATCCATGGCCTGGGACCAGCCTGCGATGGTGGCATCGTAGGCTGTGATGAGTTCCAGGTTCGAATGCTGCATGCCCTCGAACAACTGCACGTTATCGATGGCGATGGCGGCCTGCCTACCGAGCGTCTTCAGATAATTCATCCACTCCGGGTCGGGTTCCAGAGGAGCGCGATGAAAGACTTCCAATACACCCTTAAGCTGACCTTTCGCAATAAGGGGAACGCCAAAGTATTCTACAAATTTTTCCTCTTTGAACAATTCAGCGCGTTTGAATTGCGAGGCCGCCTCATCGAGATTGGGCAGGTGGAGGCTTTTGCGTTCCAGTCCGACTTTTCCTGCCAGACCATCCCCAAGACGCATGCGGGATTGGCGAACCTGTGAAGAACGAAAACCTTTCCCTGCCACGTATTCGAGAGAATGGCTATAGCCATCCAATAGTAAAACCGAAGCTGCATCTACGTTCAATTGAGAAAGTACCTCGCTCAACAAGATATCCAGCGACAGGCGCATATCAAGGCTGGAGGCAATAGCGCGATCGATCTCACTCAACGCGCGCATCCGTTTCAGCTGGAGCTTGACCTGTTCTTCGGCCTGCTTACGTTCGGTGATGTCGTGATAGTTAACAACAATTCCTCTTACACTCGGCTCAGATAACAAATTCGTTCCTACCGCCTCTACCCAGCGCCAATTCCCGTTCTGATGTCGTAAGCGGAATTGATCGCGCGGATGCAAGTCCGGGTCTTGTATGATTCGAGCAAACTGGTCTTGGACGCGCTCCAAATCGTCAGGGTGGATTAGCTGGAAAAGATTATGGCCGAGAAATTCCCCAGATGGATATCCCAGTGTGGGATTGGCGGTCGGGCTTTCGTACAGCAATTTACCGTCGGCGGTGATGATCGAGATCTCGTCGGAACTATTTTCGATCAAGCTGCGAAAACGTATCTCGTTTTCACGCAGAGCCTCTTCTGCCTCCTTGCGCTCAGTGATATCTCGAATGACTATGGAGACTGTTTTGGAAGGCTCATCTTGCTTATCTTGAATGAGGATTGGGCTGATCCGTGCCAAAAAACAGCGTTGACCGCCTGTGACTTCCAGGGAATACTCCATGCTTTCGGAATGCTCGCTTGCCAGTACACGCTTCACAGCCTCGGCAAGCGGACGACCAGTTTTCTCTCCCATGACTTCCTCAATCCGCTGTCCAAGGAGTTGAGCTTTGGGTTGGGCTAACAGGCTTTCATCAGCGGTCCAAACGTTGAGATAAGTTCCCTGTTCGTCAAATTCGAAGACGATGTCATCCAGCGAGGTCACCAGTGCTCGCATCTGTCGTTCGCTTTCGATTACAGCTTCCTTCGCCTGTTTGCGCTCGGTGATCACTTCTGAGAACAAAACGATGCCACCGATCTCCCCAGCTTTGTACCACGGATGGATTTCCCAACGCACCCAATCCAGACTTCCATCTGCTCGTAGGAAGGGATCTTCCTCAGTTTTTTCGGTTGCTCCTGCCAGGCACCGCTGGTGAATTTCCTTCCAGCGCTCGGGAATTTCGGGAAAGACCTCGTAATGGGAACGCCCGATGATGTTCTCGTCTGGCAGGTGGTAATCGGTGATGTAACGATGGCTGGCCGCAATGTATTTCATATCGCGGTCGAACATGGCAATCGCAGCCGGAGCATATTCGACAAAGAGCTTGAGGGTATGCTCGCTTTCTTGTAGTTTCTGCTCCGCAAACTTACGCTCACTGATATCCTGCCCAATACCGATAGATGTACCGTCGGAGAGCACGATATTGGCCCAGGATGTATCGATTACTCGACCGTCTCTGACGTGAGTGCGAAAATCTTCCCATGTGCCCTCCCCTCTCAACGCGAAATCTATAACTCGTTGACGTTCTTGGGGGTCCGGATATAGTTCAACCAAAATATCGCGTTCCGTTGCATCTTCTAAGGACCAACCAAGCACATGTTCCCATTGTTGATTGATCCACTGTGTGTGTCCCTCGGGGTTGATAAATGCGATCATCACAGGAATATTGTCTACGATGGTTTGGAGCAATTCTTTCTGCCGCTTTAACTCATCATCCGCTTGTTTGCGCTCGGTAATATCGAATAAGAGTCCCTGGATGAATAGCGCTTTTCCATCATCATCTTGAACGACACAGGCCTCATCGCGGAACCAAACGATATGACCATCGCGTGATAGCATACGATATTCGGACACGAAGGGTTCTCCAGACGCTTGGCTTCGATGGAGCTCTTCAAGGACTCGCTCTCGATCTTCGGGATGTAGTTGTTGGACCCAGATTTCGGGATTGTTTAAATATTCATCAGGCGAGACGCCAACAAAATGCTCGATCTGAGGGCTTATATAAAGCGTGGTGCTTATTTCATCGATGGATGCGGTGTAGGTGACCGCAGGAACCTGTTCTACCAGGGTCCGGAAGCGAGTTTCGCTTTCCCGCAGAGCATTCTCGGTCTGTTTGCGCTCGGTGATATCCCGATCGATGCCTAACACCAGTTCCCGCCCCTCGGAAATGACAACTGATGTCGAGATTTCGATAGGGTAGATATGACCATCACGATGGCGATGGAAGGATTCCAGGTGCAATACACCTGCGCGTTTGATACGTTCCAGGTAAGCGGCGCGCCTTCGTGGCGTTTCCCTGTCGATGTTGAGGATGTTAATAGATTTACCGATCAATTCATCCCGGGTGTACCCGTTCATCTGGCAGGCAATTTCGTTACAGTCCACGATTGGCCAGTCGATTTCAGGATCGGATGGGTCGATCAACATCACCGCATCAGGCGATGCCAAGAACAGATCACGGAACCGCTTTTCGCTCTCACGTAACGCCGCTTCTGCTTGTTTACGTTCGGTGATATCTTGTGAGTTAAGAATTGCAAGAATAGCTCGACCTGATGAATCTCGCACCGGTTGAATGTTGTTGAGATACCATCGTTCCTGACCATTTACGATAGTAGGCGCTTCCGTGGTCAACCCCTCATTGTTTTCTATAACCCGCTGGATATCCAACAATTGCCTTTCGGCGACTTCCGCCGGAAACAATTCGTTCATAAGCTTACCAATAATATCGGCTGGTTTGCCACCGAGCTGTGAGGCAGCAATCTGATTTACAAAATTGAATCGACCATCAATATCAATCGTTGCAATGATAGAGTTGGAGCTTTCGATCAAACTACGGTATTTTGCTTCGCTGGCTTGTAATTCTTCCTCCACTCGCTTGTGTTCGGTGATGTCCTCAACTGTTCCCTCGTAATATTTGGTTTTACCTTCGGCATCTCGAATGGCTTTGACGCTCTCTCTCACGAAAATACTAGTTCCATCTTTTCGCGTCCACGCTGATTCGAGGCCTAGTACCGCCCCTTCATCATCGATTTTCTTGCGGAATGTGTCGCGCTCGTACCCGGGTTCATACCCCTCCTGCTCTAAGTTGCGTTGTGCCAGTTCCTCAAAGGATGAATATCCCAACATTTTGACAATGGTCGGGTTAGCAAGCAAAATTTTCCCATCCGGTGTCGTGCGGTACAAGCCGATCGTGGCATTCTCGTATAAACTGCGAAAACGTTCCTCACTTTCCCGTAGCTCTTCCTCCACATGTTTTCGCTCGGTGATGTCAGCGATCGTGCCAACATAGCCGACGATCTGATTCTCGGAATTCGTTTCTGGGACCGCCTGTCCCATTACCCAGACGGTCGCCCCATCTGGGCGCACGAAACGATAGTCAGCAATGGATATTTTTTTTCGCTGGGTTGATTGCTGCCAGCCTTTGACCAGATTTTCTTTATCGTCAGGGTGGACTACGTTGAGCCAACCATCCCCCAGTGCTTCCTCAGGGGATAACCCGGAGATCTCGCACCATTTTGGATTAACGTAGGTAGTGTCGCCGTTTAGGTCAGTGCGAAAGATGCCCACAGGAGATATTTTGGCGAGGGTTTGATATCGTTCTTCACTTTCACGCAGATCTGCCTCGGCCTGCTTTTTATCCGAGATGTCGCGGTTGATGCCAAGAAAACCGATTAACTGGTCCTGCTCATCTTTGACCACAGAAACGGAAGACCAGACGGGGATGTACGTTCCATCTTTGCGCAGTTGCGTTACTTCGCCAGACCACTTGCCAGTTTCCTTAACTTTTCTGATGACTTCTTTCTGGTTTGTGTCTTGATAGCTGGTTTGGAGAAATACGTTTAGCAATTTCCCGAGCACTTCTTCTGCTTTCCATCCATAAATGCGTTCCGCCGCTGCGTTCCAGTCGATTACCTTGTATTGATTGTCGGTAAAGATTAACGCATCTGGGATGTAATCTATCATGCTGGCAAAATAGGAGGCTGATTTGTCAGTTCTTTGCATATTTTCCTTCAGCATTTTTTCTTATTTCCCCACTTTGAAGTTTTGGATCCATTTTTCACTTCGGACTCACCTACCTTATTACAGGATTTATTGCATTTAGGACTTATGCAGTTCGCGAAAAGGAGCCGAAAATAGGGGGTGTGAGCGCCATTCACACCCCCTATTTTCGGGCCCCTCCCATTCAACTGCGTACGATATTAAACAACGACAAAAAGCGGTTGGATAATAACTAATACCATGAAATAGGGTACTTGCACCCTTACAAATGTATATCATTTAAAACCTTATGCAGTAACTACTTCTTGCATAAATTCCTATATCAATTATGATCAGGTCAACTGGGTACACGGGGTACAATAAAGTATATCCAAAACAGGAGGTTTCCTATGACACTCATCCTCGACGGTTCGTCCCTGACGATTGAAAAACTCGTCGCGATTGCGCGCGATAACGAAAAAGTGGAACTCACTCCCGAGGCCCTGGAACGGATCAAAGTCTGCCGCGCCATGCTGGAGGAAAAACTCGCCAGGAAAGAAGTCATGTATGGCACCAACACGGGCATCGGTGAGTTTTCAGAGACCATGCTCAACGACGAGCAGGTCAAGGAGTTCCAAAAGTTTTTGATCTACAACCATGCCGCCGGGATTGGGGAGCCAGCACCCATCGAATATGTGCGCGGTGCGCTGGCGGGACGTATCAATGTCCATGCGCATGGGAATTCGGGCTGCAGACCGGAGATCACCCTAACACTGGTGGAGATGCTGAACAAAGGCGTCACACCAGTTGTTTGCCAAAAGGGGTCAGTGGGGGCCTCCGGCGACCTGGCACCTATGGCCCAGGCGGCGCTGCTGCTGATGGGCGAAGGGGAAGCTTTTTTCGAAGGCGAGCGGCTTCCGGGGTCCGAAGCGCTGCGGCGGGCCGGGATCGAAATCCCGGGTTTGCAGGCGCGAGACGGTCTGGCCGCCATCAACGGATCCAACTTGTTGACCGCCATGTCCGCCATCCACATCTACGATATGGAACGTCTGCTCAAGCAGGCCGAAATCGCGGCAGCCATGTCCATCGAGGCATTGCTGGGTAATCTTAAGCCCTACAATACCAAGCTGCATGAACTGCGCGGCTTTCAGGGCGCAGTCACGTCGGCGGCCAACATCCGCAAGTGTCTGGATGGTTCCGACCTCACTAGCGGGGTGATGAAGACCAAAGTGCAGGATGCCTACTCGATGCGCTCTACCCCGCAGGTGATCGGCGCGGCGCGGGATGCGATTGCGTATGCGCGCTCGCAGGTGGAGATCGAGCTGAATGGCGTGGGCGATAACCCGATTTTCATCCCGGAAGACCGGTTGACGCTGACCGGCGCGAACTTCCAGGGCACGCCGGTTTCGTTGCCGATGGACATGGCCGGAGCGGCCCTGACGATGATCTGCGTGCTGTCCGAACGGCGGCTCAACCGCTTGACCAATCCCACCCTATCTGTGGGCCTGCCCGACTTCCTGGCGCACGAACCCGGTTTTTACTCCGGTTTCATGCTCAGCCAGTACACCGCTGACACTTTGATCGTCGAGCAACGCATTTTGTCTGTCCCTGCTTCGATCCAGTCCATCCCCGCCGCAGCCGACCAGGAAGACTTCGTCTCGATGGGCATGAATACTGCTATCAAGAACGGCCAGATCCTCGACAACGCCTATGGCGTGTTGGGCATCGAGTTCATGGCCGCTGCCCAGGCACTGGATTTCCGCGAGTTCACGCCGGGAAAAGGAACGGATAAGGCACGTGAAGTCATCCGCAACCATGTTGAGCACTTGCACGTGGACAGGCCACTCTACAACGATCACAACAAGATGAAGACATTAGTCAAATCGGGTGAGATTTTGGATGAGGTAGAAAAGGTAGTTGGGGTGCTGGGATAATAGCGGCCTGAGAAAAGCGAGATCATAAATTTTGGACACAGATTTCACAGATGAGATGGAGGATTATCTGTATTTCACGGAAAGGAATTCGTCTGGTCTGTGCCATCCGCATCTCGGTCTTGTTCAATCCTCGCTCGTTGCGTTATTTGTATCAACGCGCTCGAGTGTAGGAATCCCCTGACTCGAAGTTGACGATCACAATCCGCTCGCGAAAATTGCCTAACAGGTAAACATGCCCCTCCAAATCAGGCGGGGGTAATTTGGGGGTGGGTACGGGTGCATGATTTGTACCCAAATGAGTTACAATCACGCCCGATGAAAAAATGGCATTTCTGGCTTGGGATGCTGATCAGCATCCTGTTTATCTGGTTAGCCCTGCGTGGTCTGCGCCTGGATGAGTTTTGGACTACAGTTCAGCAGGCCAATTACATCTGGTTGCTGCCGGGTGTAGCGGTTTATTTTGTAGCTGTGTGGGTACGCGCCTGGCGTTGGCATTACCTGCTCGGCCCGATCAAAAAAATCCCTACCAAAACGATGTTCCCCATCACGACGATTGGCTACATGGGTAATAACATCTATCCGGCACGCGCCGGGGAAGTGTTACGCGCGGTCATCCTGAAACGCAAAGAACAGGTACCGGTTTCGGCCTCGCTGGCGACTATCATCGTCGAGCGTATCTTCGATGGCGTGGTGATGTTAGGCTTCGTGTTCGTCAACCTGCCCGAACTGGCCAAGCTGACGGGCGCATCTGGCTTTGTGGGCAACATCCAGCAGGTGGCAGTTATCGGCACGGGCGTATTCCTGGGCGCGCTGGGAATCTTTTTGCTGGCGGCTATGTTCCCGCAGGTGACGGTGCGAGTTGGTCAGTGGTTCATCGACCGCTTCCTGCCAGAACGCCTGCGCGAGAAGGTCAGCGGCATCATGCACAAATTCCTGGACGGATTGGCTTCCCTGCGCTCACCCTTCAACGTGCTGATGGTGTTTTTCACATCAGTCATCATCTGGCTGCTGGAAACCGGCAAATATTGGCTTGTGATGCACGCCTTCCCGTTCCAGGTCAGTTTTTTCGCGTTGATGCTGATGAACGGCATCGTCAACCTGGCGACCACCATCCCGTCCGCGCCGGGTTATATCGGCACCTTCGACGCACCTGGGATTGCCGTGCTGGCCGCCTATGGCGTGGACCAGGCTACCGCAGCCGGATACACGCTGGTTTTGCACGTGGCGCTCTGGCTGCCAATCACATTGCTGGGCGCCTATTTCCTGACGCGCGAGGGCATCAAGTGGAGCGATTCCTTACGCGTCGAAACAGAGTCGGTTTAACATCAGTCAGGCTGGGTTATACTTACATGCAGGTCAGGCTCGTAACTTGAAACAATGATTACGGCAAGTTGAAGACCCGTCCTGTTTTCAAAAGCAATAGGATGATGAGGAGTAATTCGCCTGGAAGGCACAGGTATTTATGACGCAAGTTGAGAGTTCCCAAAAGAGAAAATTAAGGGTGCTCATCGCCGACGACATTCAAGAAACCCGTCGCAATACTCGTTTGATGTTATCCATGATCTCGGATGTGGAAGTGGTTGCCATCGCCTCCAACGGTTTTCAGGCTGTCCAGATGGCACAAGAAAAAGGACCGGACATCGTTGTACTTGACATCAACATGCCAGGCATGAACGGTTTGGCTGCGTTCAAGGAAATTTTGAAAATCGATCCCAATACTGAGTGCATTATTATCTCTGCTGAAAAAGACTCTGAAATCTTACGAATAGCCATGTCTCTCGGGATTCGGGATTACCTGTTCAAGCCTTTTACTGTGGATCAGATGGAGCAGGCTGTAGAAAAAATCAGCGCACGGCTTGCACAAAAACGCCAGGAACTTCGTCAGACAGACCAGTTACGTTTGAGAAACGAAGACTATTTGAAGCGACTGGCGAATGAATATGCCAAAAGCAGACGTACAGACGACCAGGCCCTAGATGTCTATGAGCAATTGGCAGCTAACCCGGCCTGTGAACTGCGCTGGCTGCGGACCCTGGCGATGGTGTACGTTATCCGGCAAGATTGGGGTAAGCTCAGAATCCTGGCGGCCAGGTTGGAGTTCCAAAGAAGACAAAAATCATAGGCAACCTGATGGTTGCCTGTGTCGGAGAATTTATGAAAATTGCGATTATTGGCGCCGGTTTCGGCGGCATGGCCGCTGCCTATGACCTGCGCAAAGCTGGGTATGAAGTAACCATTTTCGAATCCGCTGATTTTGTTGGTGGACTGGCCAGCGGCTTCAAAGAGCCCAATTGGGATTGGTCGGTGGAGAAGTTCTATCACCATTGGTTTGCCAGCGACAAATACATGTTGGGCTTGATCGAAGAACTCGGCTTGAGAGACCAGGTGATCTTCCCACGTCCCTACACCGTCATGCTATACAAGGGCAAATGGTATCCTTTCGACTCGATCCTGAAAGCGCTGCTCTTTCCGGGCCTTGGCTTTGGCTTGAACAAAATCCGGTTTGGTCTGGTTGGCTTGTATCTGCGCCTGGCAAACAACTGGAAGCCGTTGGAAAAATATACGGTTGACGAGTGGATGCGAAAATGGGCCGGAAAAAAAGTCTACGAGCAGATGTGGGAACCGCTGGTAATTGGAAAATTTGGACCGTACTACAGGGACGTCAACATGTCCTGGATGTGGGCGCGTCTCAAAGCCCGGACCACGAACCTGGGTACGTTTAAAGGCGGATTCCAGGCCTTTGCGGATCGCTTCGCCGGAAATTTTGCGGGATGCAGGAGTCGAGATTCGGCTGGGGACAAAGGTCAACTCTATTAAACGGGAGCAGGATGGGTTGTCGGTCGGAAGCGAGAGATTCGATAAGGTGCTGGTCACCACGTCTCCCAACCTGATGGCAAAGCTGGCTCCTGAGCTGCCTGAGTCCTATTTGAAAGGGCTTGTTGGAACTCAAGTCGATGGGCGCAGTGGTGATGGTCCTGTCGGTCAAGCACCAGCTTTCGGAAGAGGGCTACTACTGGTTCAATCTGCCAAAAGCCGTTTCGCCCCGTCGGGCTCCCGGCTCGAACGGGGATGAAGGCTTCCCGTTCCTGGCGCTGGTGGAGCATACTAATTTTGTCTCGTCGGAACATTTCGGCGGCGACCATATCCTGTACGCCGGGGATTACCTGGAGCAGGGACACGAGTATTTCTCGCTGAGCGATGATGAACTGTTGGAACGCTTTGCCCCGGCGTTCAAACGCATCAACCCGAAGTTCGAGCTGGACTGGGTGAAAAAGGTCTGGGTGTTCAAAACGAATTATGCTCAGCCTGTGCCGCTGGTGAACCATTCGAAGAACATCCCGCCTATCGAGACACCGGTGGATGGACTTTACTTTGCTTCGATGAGCCAGGTTTACCCGTGGGACCGGGGAACGAATTTTGCGGTGGAGATTGGAAGAAAAGCGGCAAGATTGATGCAAGAATAGAATTGCCTATGGTTTCACCACGGAGATCACCGAGAACACAGAGAAAATAATAACTCTGTGCACTCCGTGCTCTCTGTGGTGATTTCTTTTGGAGTGGTTATGCAATATCCAGGCTTTATCAAACCAAGATACGACTCGGGCGGCTTTGCCAGCATCCCAGCCCGCATCCGTGAAGCTTGCGCTTCGGGCGAATACGATGCGGTAGTGTTGTTCCTGGTGGATGGCTTCGGCTGGCGCTTTTTCGAGAAGTTCCAAGAAATGCCCTTCCTGAAACGGCTGACGACTCACGGGAAAGTGGAAAAGCTCACCTCGCAATTCCCTTCTACCACGGCGGCGCACTTGACAACCATCCATAGCGGGTTGCCGGTAGGGCAAAGTGGCGTATTCGAATGGTTCTATTACGAGCCGCTGCTGGACCGGGTCATCGCGCCGCTGTTGTTTTCCTACGCCGGGGATCAGGAACGGGATACGCTCAAAGGTATGGTGAAAGCCGCCAGGCTCTATCCAAGCCAGACGCTGTATCAGGAATTGGGGAGACAAGGCACGAAATCGCATGTTTTCGGGATGCGGGATTACACACCTTCGACTTACTCGAACGCAGTCACGAAAGACGCCAGGCCGAACTCCTTCAAAACGTTGCCTGAAGCGCTGGTCAATCTGGGAATGACGATCGAGAACTCGACGGCCCCAACTTATATCCACTTTTACTTCGACAACATCGACAGCACCTGCCACAAATATGGCCCGGCCGCGCCGCAGACCGAGGGTGAGATCGAAGCTTTTTTGCTCATGATGGAATACTTCTTTCCTCGCATATTCAACGGCAAAAAGAAGGTTTTGCTTCTGATAACCGCTGACCACGGCGCCTCCGAAGTGGATCCAAAAACAACGATTTTCCTGAACAAGGACAAACGTTTCAAAGGCATCGAACGCTTTCTCAAAACGAATCAAGCCGGGGAACTGATCGTCCCAGCCGGCTCGGCACGGGATATGTTTTTATACGTGAAAGATGAGTTACTGGATGAAGCGCAAGAATTTTTATCGAGAGGGTTAAATGGCAAAGCTGAAGTGGTCAAGACCAAATGGTTGATGGAGAATGGTTATTTTGGCCCGGAGATTTCCCCGAAATTCCGGGTGCGAGTCGGGAACCTGGTGATCCTGCCTCATCGCTATGAGTCGGTCTGGTGGTATGAGAAGGATAAATTCGAGCAGCGTTTCTATGGCCATCACGGTGGACTGACGCCGCAGGAAATGGAGATTCCACTCATTACTCTTGTGATTTGAATAGAGACGACCAGTCCGGTCGTCTCTATTTTTGTATCGCTATTGTGCGCGGCTGTGATGGTCAGGACCCCAATCACAGATCCGGATTCCGGAAGTTGTCTGTCCACCCTGAACCACAAATGCTTTCAGGGTACCATCGTTGTTGACGTACGCGCCTTCCAGGTTGTAGCCTGGCGCCCAGGCGTAAGCGTAATAGGTCGCGTTCGGGAGCAGGGCGCTGAAGGTCATGTGGTTTTCCGGGATGGAAAACTGGATGATCTGGCTTGTACCAACCTGCTCGAAATAGAGCGTCATAGGTGGGTTGAACTCGCTTGGATAGCAGATTTCGCCTGTGACCGTGCCATGTGGCAAATCCTTTACTTTCACTTTGATGTCCACGTAGAAGGCTTGATTGGCATTTTCGCCATAGCCGAACAGGGCGCCGTAAGGATTGCGCAGCATCCAGTAACCGACGTATTTTCCTGACGAATCGGGAGCTGTCAGGGGCACAGAGACATCCACGGTTTGCCCGGGAGCGATGTAAGCGGGTAAGCGCACGGCAGTCGTGCCGCCCATCTGGGCACCGCTGGTGTAGACCAACATATAGTCAGGGGTCCAGGTGCAAGTACCACGGTTTCTCAAGCGCCAGGTCTTGGTGAAGGTTTCACCGGGAGACAGAATGCTCCCATCAGGGACAGTAACATCTTTGACAAACGATACCCAGTCGCAGTACGTGACGGCCGTGGGAGTCGGAAGCGGCGTGTTCGTGGCCGGGACCGGCGTGCTGGTTGGGATAGCGGTCGGTGGTAAGGGTGTCTGCGTGGGCGCATTTTGCGTCTGGGCAGCTACCGTCTGCGTGACCATGGCTTGAATGGTCGCAAAGGTATCCGGTGTAGAGGCTTGATCCGAGCGGATCAGGGGCAGGGCCAGCATCGTGATGGGTAGACAAGCCACCAGCACCAGGATGATCGAAGCCAAAACGATAAGGGTAATTTGAGTTGAGAATTTCATTATGCACCTCCAATGTATTAACAATGACCTTAACATCTCAAAAAGAGGGGGTAGTGGGGTGTTTCGGATGGGCTAGCCCATCCGAAACACCCCACACCTCTTCTGTTGAACAGATATTAACAATCGCATTAGAGACGCAAGAGATCTTGGAAAAGTTCCACGAAAAAGTGTCAAATTTGACACGAGTGGTGTAAAATGGAACTGTCAATAAAAACGTCGCGACTGCGGCGTTCACTAAAAACCAGAGGAGAATCTTCCCCATGTACCACACCATAATAGTTGTAGGAAACGTTGGCCGCGATGCGGAAATGCGGTATACCCCATCGGGCGCAGCAGTTGCTTCTTTTTCAGTCGCCACCAACCGTCAATACACGGCCTCCAGTGGCGAGCAGGTTAAAGAGACTGTCTGGTTCCGTATTTCAGCCTGGGGTAAACAAGCTGAAGTCTGCAACCAGTATGTCAAGAAGGGCATGAAAGTGCTGGTGGAGGGCCGCCTGACAGCCGATCAAGGTACGGGAGGGCCGCGCATTTGGACAGGGCAAGACGGTTCGCCGCGCGCCTCCTTCGAAGTTACCGCTGCCACTGTGCGGTTCCTGTCATCACGTGGTGAATATGAGTCAAACAGCGGCGGTGGCGGTGGCGGTCAGATGGACGCGGGCGACATGCTGCCACCCGAAGACGATATCCCATTCTAGCGCACAGTTGTTTACAGCCTGACAAGTCTTGTAGCCAACCCATACGGTATTCCTGCAAGGCTTGTCAGACAGAAAGACAATTAACCTAATATGACCACTCCCCAGAAACAGCCCACCGGCCCTAACCTTGAAAATCCACAGGGGCTGAGTACGGTTTATTCCAACCTGGCACGCATCGCCCATTCCCCCGCTGACATCGTTATTGATTTTGCTCATCTGCTGCCCGGCGAGAAAAGTGCCACGGTCAACGCGCGGGTGCTGATGTCACCCTTGAGCGCCAAGTTGCTTTTGCGCGCCCTGGCTGATAACATCGCTCGTTATGAGGCCTCGTTTGGAGAGATACGCGTGCCGGTCAATTCGACGCTGGCCGATAGCCTCTTCCGTCCGCACCAACCGCCGGAACCCCCGAAAGAAGATAAAGAGTAACATGCACAAATTGGAACAGATTGCGAACGAAATCCGTAACGATTTTGACACCCGTACCGCGGCCCGAGACAAAGCGCTGGCGCAGGCTCGAAAGCTGATCCGTGCTTGCTCGCTGGCTATCCGTGCGGTTCATCGTGATGATACGGATGAAATGAACGAACACCTGACCGATGCGCACCAATTGGCCAAAACCCTGATTACCGACTTGCATGACCATCCTGACCTGTTCTTTGCCGGATACACTCAGGATGCGCTCAAGGAATTTGTAGAAGCCAATGTCACCTGTGCCCTGATCCGGAACCAAGCGCTTCTGACTCCCGAGGAACTGGGTGTCGTTAACGCGACCTATCTCAACGGCCTGGCAGAAGTGGTCGGCGAGCTGCGCCGCCGTATCCTGGACATTTTGCGGCACGGTTACTC
This sequence comes from uncultured Chloroflexia bacterium, assembly GCA_963785535.1. Classification (GTDB taxonomy): domain Bacteria; phylum Chloroflexota; class Anaerolineae; order Anaerolineales; family Villigracilaceae; genus JAABUE01. The sequence continues at coordinate 29,618 of CAWAVQ010000013.1, forward strand.
CGAAGAAGCAGAACGTCTGCTTGGCTACATGGACGAAATCTACTCTGTATTGGTCACCATCGATTACCCGGATGCCATCACCAACGGTCTGCGCCGCCAGACAGACATCGCGCGTAGCATCATCGAAAAGACGCGGGGCGACATCACCTTCAGCCTGCGCGGCGAGCACCTGGAACAGGCCATCGAACAGTTGAGCGCCCAATTAAACGGCGCGCAGGCAAAAGGTCCGGACGAAGCGAGCGAGTAGTCCGGTTCGGGAAGGAAAGCGTTATTTAGTTCCATGGCAAAAGCCGGACGCCGTTATCCCCTCGTCATTTACACACATATGCTCAACCGCTGGTGGCCAGCTACGTTTACGTTGTCACTAGCGTTGTTTGCTGTGGCCTGGGGTGTCTCGTTCACATCCGAGGGACAAGCGCAGCCTTATCTGGTAAACGCGACTATAGGATTGGGCGGTTTGGCACTTGTCTTTACGCTTTTTTTGTTCATCATCCGCAAAGCTGCCTATGTACGACCCTTCCCGAATTACTTGCGGCTGGTCACGCCCTTCTTACGCGTTAACATTTCTTACCGGCGCTTTCGCGGAACAACAACTTCGGAGATGCGCGCATTGTTTCCGCCAACCAGCCTGTCCAGTTGGCGACGGGAGATCATTGCACCGCTTTCCACTATGACGGCCATTGTGATCAACTTAAGTGAATATCCGGTTCCGCCATTTGTTTTACGTTGGTTCCTTTCCCCTTTTTTCTTTAAAGATAAAACGCCGCATATTGTCATTCTGGTAAGAGATTGGCTACGTTTCAGCGCTGAACTGGACAGCATGCGCCTCAGCCGCGGGGGAGACGCGAAGGCGCGCCCTCGTGACAAATCCATTCTTTCCCGGTTACCTCACAAATGAACATCTATTTTGCCTGCTCTATCACTGGCGGACGCGAGTTCGAGTCCGTTTACCAGGAATTCACCAATGCACTGCTATCAGATGGGCACGAAATCCCAACCGCACACCTGGCCAGATCAAATGTTATGTCGTTGGAGAGGGTGATTGAGCCCCGCGAGGTCTATGAGCGCGATGTGACCTGGATCCGTGCCTGTGATGCGTTAATCGCCGAAGTGAGCGTGCCTTCGCACGGTGTCGGCTATGAGATCGGGTTTGCACTGCAACAGGATAAGCCAGTGCTGTGCCTGGCCCAGGCCGGTAGAACAGTTTCAAAGATGATTACCGGAAATTCCCAACCGGCTTTGTCTATGAAGTTTTATCAAGATGCAGCACGGGGGATCGCGATCATGCGTGAATTTTTGTCAGGCATTATTTGTGAATAATCTCACATACAACAAGTGACATTTGACGATATACACAAAAGAACTTGTACACTATTATTGAAATGGAGACGGAACAAGACACCTCCAAGATGCTCCTCACTGTCTCCTCCTTTGGCGAAAGCCTCCGCCGGCTCTCCACCGGCGGAGGCGTATTTAACGAAGAAAACGGGAGCTCGCAGCGCGCAAGCTCCCGTTTTAATGACCAGGTTCATTTATGACTGGAATTTTATCCGGGTTGTGCGCGGGTAGCACAACGAAAAAAGTTGTCCCTTTTCCCATCGCGGACTCAACCCAGATACGCCCTTGATGTGAATCAACGATCGATTTAACGATCGCCAGTCCCAGACCTGAACCACCCACCTGATCCGGCACATTGCTAGCACGATAGAATTTCTCAAAAATACGCGCCTGCTCAGATTGCGGAATACCAACTCCCTCATCCTTAACACGAAAGATAATCTGGCTATCTTCAGCCTGCAAAGAGACGCTTATGGTTGATCCTTTTGCAGAGTATTTGACAGCGTTACTGAGCAAGTTATCCAACAATTGACGCAAGCGGATGGGATTGCCTCGTAACTCAGGTAATTCTTTCCCAACATCCAATTGTAGTTTCAGGTCATTAACCTTGAACTGACCATCCATTGTGTCCAGCGCAAACTTCAAGACATTCTCGAGATGGACGAATTCGCGGCGGGTATCAAAGCCTGCTTCCAGGCGACTCAGGTCTAGCAAGTCATTGACCAGGGCCGTGATACTTTCCACACTGGAGCGGATGCGGTCAAGGAATTCAATCTGCTGTTCATTGATGGACCCTACCCGTTGGATCAATTCGGTGTATCCCAATACGGATGTCAAAGGGGAGCGCAGATCATGTGAAATCGTATGCACGAACTCATTTTTCATACGATCCAATTGTTTCAAATAGCTGATATCCTGCATGGTAATAACGGAGCCAAAACCACCGATTGGGGTATATTGCGCGTTGTAAATGCGGCCATCGTCAAAGTTGATTTCGTGGTATTTCAAAGGCAGCGATTGCGCCCGCTTGAGCAACGAAACAATGTCAGGGTGATCGATCACATCTGACACCATTTTCCCCCTGACCTCTTTTCCAGGCAAGTCAAAAGCCACTTCCATGGTCCTATTGGTTAACTGGATTCTGCCTGCTTCATCCAGAATGAGAACACCATCCTGAATATTGGCAAAGATAAATTCATACCGTTTTAGCTCCGATTCACTCAACGTGGCACGACGTTCAAGCGAGGCAGTTGTCCGCTTTACCTCCCGTCGCAGCCAATCCCCGAGGTTGCGGGCACGCTGCAAACTGCGTTCAACAGACCCGGTAATATCATCATTCCGCAAAGGTGGATACAGACATCCGCTTAAACCCGCTTGCAAGACTTCCTTGTATAAAACCAGTGATTCTTGCTCGGCATAGATCAAGATGGGCATGGTTGGAAAACGTTCGAGAATTTCGCGAGCGATCTTCACTCCTGGCAGCCCATCGAATTGTTCCCCCAACATAATCAACGCGGGTACCGTTTCCTGGATGATTTTGTTTAACACCGTGCGGTCAGACGCAAGGGCAGTTTCATAAGCGGCAGCTTGCAACGCACGTTGCATCAACTGTAGAATCGTGTCATCATCGAGGGCTAATAAGACCAGGTCGCGTTTCGGCATAGAATTCTTTACTGTTTTTTGGATGTCGACGTCAAAGGTGGGATGGTTTTTTCCGTAACCTGAGCCAGGCGCTGTAATGCCGCATGTGCCGTTTGTAACACCTGGCGTTGCTGTTCTGTCAACGGGCCCACTGTTTGCACTAACAACGATTCGATTGGAGATTTAGCCGCCTGAACCTCAGCATGCACGGCTTCTCGGACAGTTTCCAACAAGGCATTCTGCTGTTTTACTCCAGATTTGGCAACTTCGGCAGCCTGCTCCAAGGCGCGGAACAAACGCGCATTGACAAGCGAAATCGAGGCATAATCTACAACCGCCTCGAGCAAAGTCTGATCGGAGCGATCAAAGGGACGCTCGGCCCTGCGCAGCACCAGCAACAGACCGATTACCTCGTTTTGCACTTTAATCGGTACAACCGCCACAGACTTTCCCAGTGAAGCCACCTTGAATTTTTCCAATGGCTTGCCGTGAATCAGTAAGGTTTCACCTGAAAGCGTCACCAGGGAACTGATGCCATCTTCCAAAGGCTGATTCATTTTTTTGACCCAGCTATCCGGCAGGTTAAGCTGCGCAGTCAATAGAAAAACCTTACTGGCTTCATCCCGTAGCATCAGCCAACCCAGATCTGCCTCGGCTACTTTGACAGCCCCCTCTACAATCCGCGTAAACAAGCGTCGCTGGTCGGTGATAGAAATGACAGCTTTGCCAATGTCTACAATCGTTGTCAGTTCACTGACTTTGCGTTGTAATTCGGCATTGACGCCCTTCAGTTGTTTGTCCAATCGCACGCGGGTGCGCCCTTCGCGAGTCATCCGCAAGGCACGCTCGACTACAGAGACTACCTCTGCATCGCGCGCGGGCCAGTGCAGGTAATCGATTGCGCCCACACGAAAAGCTTGTAGAATATCTTCTTCCTGCCCCTTTTCGGCGAGGACAACCAACGGCACATCAATTCCTTGGGAAGACAAGGCCACCAGCAAGTCTTTCGCATTCAGGCCAGGCAAATTCAGATTTGCAATCAGCAGGTCAGGGGGAGTCTGAAGCGCCTGCTGCAAAACTACAGAGGCGGATGTGACCACCGTCACTTGATATCCTAAGGGTTGTAAAGCCTGGCGAGATATCAAGTCACTAATATTGGGATCACTTTCAACGACGACAATTCGTTCCCCGGAATTCACCATAAGCCCTATAACTTTACTAAGTTTTAAAACATGCTCTAAATGCAAACAACGTCCGACGATATAACTTTACTAAGTTTTCACTTATTGGATTGTAACACTTTTAACTTTAAAACGTCTCAATGATATACTTGCAAAAACTTAGCAGAAGGCCAACAAATGACCGATTTTCTCTGGTGGCGCGACGGAATCATCTATCAAATCTATCCGCGCTCATTTGCTGATAGCAACAATGACGGGCTGGGTGACCTACCCGGCATCACTGGAAAGCTGGATTATCTGGCCGATCTGGGTGTGGATGCGCTCTGGCTCTCGCCGATCTACCCTAGCCCAGATAAGGACTTTGGCTACGATGTGAGCGACTACGTGGATATCGATCCGCGCTTCGGTACGCTCGCAGACTTCGACCTGCTTCTGTCCGAGGCACATAAACGTAGTATCCGCATCGTTCTCGACCTGGTGCTCAATCACACCTCCGACCAGCACGCGTGGTTCATCGAATCACGCTCCAGCCGCGATAATCCTAAGGCCGATTGGTATATCTGGGAGCCCCCCTCTTACTCTCCCCCCATTTCCCGGGGAAATGGGGGGAGCCGGAGGGGGGCACTTCCCAACAACTGGCAATCCATTTTCGGTGGTCGTGCCTGGGCCTACGTCCCAGAACGCGACCAGTATTACTATCACATGTTCGCGCTCGAGCAACCGGACGTGAACTGGCGTAACCCGCAAGTCCGCCGGGCCATGTTGGATGTGGTCCGTTTCTGGCTCGAGCGCGGCGTGGATGGTTTTCGCCTGGATGTGTTCAACATGTACTTCAAGGACGAGCAGTTGCGCAACAATCCCTTAAAGCCCGGGCTACGCCCTTTCGATCAACAACAGCACATTTATGATTGTGACCGTCCTGAGATGATACCCTTGTTGCAAGAATTGCGTGGCATCTTGAATTCCTACCCTGAACGTTATGCCGTTGGTGAGACTTTCATTGACACCCGCGAAAAGGCCATGCTGTATACTGGCAACGACAAATTACATGCAGCTTTCAACTTTGAGTTCATGTGGAGTCGCTTCGATCCAACCAGGCTGATCAAACCAATCCTGGACTGGGAAGAGCTCTACACCCAGCATGGTATCTGGCCCAATTACGTACTCGGCAATCACGATGCCCGGCGTATGGCCACCCGTCACACCAGGGATGAGTGCGATGCACGCACCAAAGTCTTGATGGCCCTGTTGCTGACTCTGCGCGGCACGCCTTTTCTCTACTATGGAGAGGAGATTGGCATGCGTGATATTCCCTTGAAACGTCATGAAATCCTCGACCCACCCGGTAAGAAATACTGGCCTTTCTACAAAGGACGTGACGGTTGCCGCTCGCCCATGCAATGGGATGCCTCAACCCATGCCGGGTTCTCATCCACAAAACCCTGGTTGCCGGTGCATTCGAATTATCGAGTACGCAACGTAGACGCCCAACAGGCGGACCCGGATTCCATACTGAATTTCACCCGCGCGATCATTAAGCTACGCCGGGAAAAGCCCGCCCTGCATCGGGGAGATTTCAAGTTGTTGACCACACAGCCCAGAGATGCGCTGGCTTATCTGCGTCAGACTTCAGAGCAGACCGTTCTGGTGGCGCTGAATTTCAAAGATCGCACGACAACTCTTGAGAACCTTCCGGAAGGAAACTGGAACTTACTGCATTCCACCGCCAGGAATGTCATCCCTGAAAACATCCAGCCATTAAAACTGGCTCCCTATGAAGTATTGATCCTGGAGTCGCCGTAAAGCGAGATTATTCTCGCTTTACATTTCCTATCATGAGCATCGACTTCCGCAAGTTCAACCTGGCCGTCGTCATCCCGGCTTATCACGTTGCAGATAAAATCGAAGCGGTCCTGAAGGAATTGCCCGATTATCTGTGCCACATCATCGTGGTCGATGATGCCTCGCCGGATAACACGTCAGAGTTGGTACAGGCCTTCGCCAGCCGTGACAGACGCATCGTCTTGGTACGACACGAGCAGAATCAAGGCGTGGGCGGCGCAATGCGGACCGGGTTCCAGAAAGCGCTCGAACTCGGTGCACAGGTTATCGTCAAACTCGACGGCGACCACCAAATGGACCCGGCGCACATTCCCGCATTGGTCACGCCACTGCTCGAAGGCAAGGCCGATTATGCCAAGGGCAACCGCTTCCGCGATTTCGAGTCACTGCGACACATGCCTCTAGTGCGGCGTGTTGGTAATCTGGGATTGAGTTTTCTGACCAAGGCTGCCACCGGCTATTGGAATTGTTTCGACCCGACCAACGGCTATTTTGCCATCCGTGCCGAGATACTGGCACAACTGCCGCTCGAACGTATCGATCGCGGCTATTTCTTCGAAACCTCCATGTTAGCCAACCTGTACCTGCTGGACGCTTTCATTTTGGATGTGCCCATGCCGGCCCGTTATCGTGGCGAACGCTCCAGCATGTCCATCTGGCGCGTGCTGGTCGAGTTCCCGGCCAAGCTGCTGGCCACCCTGTTTCGCCGCTTGCTGCTCAGGTATTTTTTATTCGATTTTTCGATGGTATCTGTTTACCTGCTGGCCGGCATCCCGTTAATTCTGTTTGGGTTGATCTTTGGCAGCCTCAAGTGGATCCAATATCTCAAGCTGGGTGTGCCCGCCCCTACCGGCACAGTCATCCTGCCTACGCTGGCGCTCATCCTGGGCATCCAGATTTTGCTTTCGGCCATCGAGATCGACATGAACTCCGCACCCAAGTCCCCGCACAGCCAACCACTTGTATAGAATTACCACAAAGTCACGAAGTCGCTAAGCCACGAAAGTAAAAGAACTTTGTGCCTTTGTGTCCTAATGACTTCGTGGTCAAAAGCTTTTTTATGAAACAATCTGACTTCAACGCCTACAAAACCGATTTCCGCGCCGTAATTCGACGGGTGTTGGCCGAATCCGAGCAGGGACGGCTTGACGAGGCTGGTTTCCCGGCTTATTCACATCGCAACCCGTTCATCAACTGGCTGTTCTGGCAACGCCTGCATAAAGTGATAAATTACGTCGAAGCGGACGCGCCCTACGAGCAGGTGCTGGACTTCGGCTGTGGAAGCGGTGTGATGCTGCCTTTTTTATGTGGGATCAGTACCCGCGTCACCGCCATGGACATCGACCTGCACCCGTTTAATCAGGTCAGTCGCCAGCGAGCCTTTCCCGCCAATCTGCAAGTCCATGATGCGCGCCAAGTGACCCTGAAAGACCTACCCAAAGCCTCTTTCGACCTGATCGTTGCCACCGATGTACTCGAGCACGTAGCAGACCTGCCTGGTACATTAACCGATATGGGAGCTTTACTCAAGCCAGGAGCGCAAATCGTCATCTCCGGCCCAACTGAGAACATCTTCTACAAGCTCGGTCGTGCGCTAGCTGGCCCCGAATACTCGGGGGATTATCATGAACGGGGCATCCTCGAAGTGCGGGATTTGTTGGCAGAACAAATGCAGATTACCCAGATAGCCACGCTTTATTGGCCAGTGCCACTTTTCGAGATCTTTGCCGGGCGAAGGTAGTTTTTTACCACTAGGCCTCGGAGACCCAAAGGCACAAAGAAAAATATTGGCTTTAGTAAGATGGAGTCCAACGACTCCCGTCGTTGGGAGTCCAAAGTCTGGAGACTTTGGACTCCTCCTTCAAAGCTTTGTTTCGTGATTTCATGCTTTTGTGGTTTTATCCTGCTTGCTTTTTCTACAGGGGACTGTATACTATTTTTAAGTGGATACTTTTCCTCTAATTCCAGGTATCAAACCAGATAACCCCGGGCCGTTAGCGCGCTTCTTGCCGCCGCTGGAAGATGGCGTCATCTCTGCCTGGCTGGAAAAAAACGTTGAGCCAGGCGGTTGGCTGTTGGATCCCTTCGGGTCAGCGCCGTGTCTTGCTTTGGAAGCGGCGCGCGCTGGCTATCGCGTGCTGGTAGCTGCCAACAATCCTATCACGCGCTTCATGCTCGAAATGGGGGCTGCTTCCCTGCCAGAGTCGGGCTTCAAAGCTGCCATCGCAGACCTGGCTGTTTCACGCAAGGGCGATGAAAAACTCGAAGAGCATTTACAGGCCCTGTATTTAACGCCATGCGCTTCCTGCGAGCAGGAAGTTCCGGCGCAAGCGTTTTTATGGCGCAAAGGGGAAGGCGCTCCTTTCGGGCGTATCTTCGAATGCCAGGAATGTGGCGAAAGTGGCGAGAAGCTGGTCACTCCAGAAGATGTGGAGCGTGCCGCTGAAATTGCCAAGACGGCCGGGCTGGCGCGTGCGCGCGTACTGGAACGGGTCGCGCCGTTGGATGATCCCGACCGCGAATATGCCGAAGAAGCCATCCAGCACTACCTGCCACGCACGATCTATGCGTTGGCAACGCTTATCAACCGGCTGGACGGCCTGCAAATCTCGGAAGAACGCCGTCGCGCACTGATCGCGCTGATCCTATCCGCCTGTGACCGCGGCAATACGCTCTGGTCGCACCCCACCGAACGACCCAGACCCAAGCAGCTTTCCACACCATCGCAATTCCGCGAAGGGAACATCTGGTTGGCGCTGGAGGAAGCCATCTCTATCTGGGCCGGGACCGGCGAACCTGTGCCCTGCCTGCGCTGGTCGGACAAAGGCGAAAAGCTGCCCGAAAGCGGCGGCATCTTGCTTTACGAAGGCCGTATCAAGGGCCTGGCCGAGGTCGTCAAAAACGCACCCATCCAGGCTGTGATCGGCGTTATCCCACGTCCCAACCAAGCCTTCTGGACGCTTTCTGCGCTGTGGGCCGGCTGGTTGTGGGGACGCGAAGCGGCCGAACCGTTCAAAGTGGCGCTTCGTCGCCGCCGCTACGATTGGGGTTGGCAGGCCAATGCGTTGCATGCTGCCCTGCATCACGTTTTTGACCTGCTGCCACTTGGCACGCCTTTCTTTGGGTTGTTGGCAGAAGCAGAGCCGGGCTTTCTGTCTGCTACATTGATGGCTGCCAGCACTGCTGGTTTCGATTTGCGTGCGCAGGCCATGCGTACCGTGCATGACCCCATCCAGTTGCTGTGGCAACGTGGGGAACGTTTGCATCGCGAAAAGGGCGTTGTCAACCCGGAAGTCATTCGTGAGGCCATGCAAGAACACCTAAGTGAACTGGGGGAACCAGCCGCTTATCTTCAGTTGTATGCTGCGGGTCTCGCCGCGCAGGTTCAGGGTCACGGATTGATGCGACCGGAACAGGATTTCGATGAGGCCCTGCGCGAAGTGCAGTCCAATATTCAAGAAGCGATTCGGTCCGATGTCCGTCTAGAACGGATGGATTCTGAAGAACGTAGCATAGAGGTCGGCCTGTGGGATTTGAAGGCGGGCGAATCTCGTACTGAATCGCTGGCAGACCGGGTGGAGAGATCGGTGGTGACGTACCTGCAAAGACATCCTCCCAGCACGCTGCTAGAACTGGAGCGGAGCATCTACCCCGAATTTCCCGGCTTGCTGACGCCCTCCAAGGCGCTGGTGGGGGCCGTGCTGGAGTCGTATGGCGTGGAAGCGGCTGGTCGCTGGTGCTTACGTGAAGAAGATAGCGCCTCCCAACGCCGTTCGGAATTGAAGACAATGGCCGCATTGCTCGAAACGATTGGCGAGCGACTGGAATATTCAACGGAGCAGATTGGCGAAAACGCTTGTCTTTGGAAAGAACAAGGCGAAACAGCGCGTGTTTTCTACCTGCTCGCTTCGGCTGTGACTGGACGCATCCTGTTTGAGAGCCAATACCCGCTGGAGAAGTGCTTGCTGGTGTTGCCCGGTGGACGCGCCGGTCTGCTGACCTACAAGGAAAATCGCGACCCCAGGCTACGCAAACGCCTGGAAGGCTGGCATATTGTCAAATTCCGTCTGTTGCGTGCCCTGGCAGACATCCCGGTGTTAAGCAGACAGAGCTTTGAAGAACAACTCATCAGCGATCCGGTGGAGCAGACACAAGGTCAGATGATGATGTTTTGACGATTCACATTTCTTTAATGTCCATCGCGGATAATTTAATCGTTCGCCCGGAACAGGCAGCGTGGAAGTTCATGAATAATCTACTTTTTCACAGCCCAAATCAATAAGCCTGTAAAAAGGAGGCCAACATGTCCAAAAGAGCACTCTCTATCATCCTGCTGGTAGGAATCGTTTTGTCCGCTTGCGGAGGGCAGGCGGCACAAGCTACCGAGACACCGACAGCCGTTCCGGCGACCACGGCACCGCCTGCGCCCCCCACGGACACATCCACGCCCACAGAGTCGGCCATCTCCGTGACAGGGGTAACAGAAGATACCCCTACTCCTTTGCTAACATCTACCCCGTTTGCGCCCGATAACCCAGCGGACTGTACCAATAAAGCGGCGTTCATCAGTGACGTGACCATCCCCGATAATACCAACATTAACGCAGGTGCGGCTTTCACAAAAACGTGGCGTGTCCAGAATGCCGGCACTTGCATCTGGTGGTCGGGCTACACGTTGACCCATTACTCTGAAGAGGCCATGAGTGCGCCGGCTTCTGTGCCGTTGCCAGTCACAAACCCCGGCGAAACGGCGGACATCTCCGTCGATCTGGTTGCGCCCAGTGTGCCTGGCACGTATCGCGGTAACTTTGTCATCGAAAATCCGGATGGCTTGATCATGCAGATTGACAATGATTCTCGTCTGTGGTTGATCATCGATGTGGGCGCTGCCCCAACCGGATCGCCAACCGTCGCTCCCACCGCAACCACGGCTGCAGCAGCGAGCAGTGCGACAAGTACAGCCACTGCCGGTACGCCCGGTACACCGGCCAGTAGCACTGGTGGGGGCAGTTTTGCGAGCGTCACTTGTGCCTTCACTACTGATGATACCCGGGTTCAGCAGGTAGCGGATGCTATCAATGTCTACCGCTCGCAAAATAACCTGGTCGCGTACACGGTCAACCCACAGTTGACGCAGGCGGCCCAGGCGCACGCCAACGATATGGCCTGCAACCAGCTTTTCTATCATAACGGCTCTGATGGCTCCACGCCGCAAACGCGCGTAGCTGCTTCCGGGTATGTAGCTTCTAAGGTGACCGAAAACGTCTATGGCAGCTATCCGCCGCTCACTCCGGATGGTGTAGTGACCTGGTGGAAAAATGACAAAACCGATCTAAACCATAACAAGAACCTGATCAGTACCGACTACACCGAAATTGGCGTTGGCTACGCTTTCTACAACAATTACGGTTATTACGTAGTGGTCTTCGCTACGCCCTGAAGTAACCGGGAAATTCCAATAGCCGGTGCGGGAATATCTGCACCGGCTACTGATTCCACAGTACAATCCGGTTTATGAAAAAGATCTGGACACTTTTCCTGACGATCAGTCTGTTCCTGGGCGGGTGTTTTTCCATCTCAACAGCGCCCGGGACTCCTACCGCCCCGCCTCAATTCGTGACCTCTACCCTGCCACCGACAAAAGTGCTGGTCCTACCCTCGACCGTTACTCCGGCAACTCTTGACGCAACCGGGACAGTTACCCTGGACGTCACCTCCGTTGGCACCTCCGCGCCTGATTGCAAAGTGCAAGCCGTGCTACTCGAAGATGTCACCATTCCTGATGACACACGTGTCACCGCTGGAGAAACCTTCACCAAAACCTGGCGCTTCAAAAACAGCGGAACCTGTCACTGGTCGGGGTACACGATCAATTTCCTGGCCGGTGACCGCATGGGCGCGCCTGATTCTGCGCCTGTCCCTGACACGGTGGCCGGCTCCACGGTGGATGTTTCAGTGGATTTGACCGCGCCCACTGCCGATGGCTCCTACTCCGGTTACTTCACTCTGAAAGACGCCGAGGGTGAGTCGATCAACGTTGGTACGGAAAAGACCTTCTGGGTCAAGGTCATCGTCGGAAACCCGTCCACAACACCGGCTTCCACACCCTCTGGGACTCCAGGTTCAGGAGGAACATCCGGGAATACAAGCAGCGCTGTCGCCAATTGTGATTTCAGTGGGAATGCCGGTTATGCCAGCCAGATCGAATCGCTGATCAATGCGGAACGCCAAAAAAACGGATTGCCCACTTTGACAGTCAATTCGCTGTTGGCAACCGCTGCCCAGGGACACAGCGCTGATATGGCCTGCAACAGTATGCTCAGCCACTCCGGCTCGGACGGGTCGTATGTCAATACGCGCATCGCTGCGGCGGGATATTCCGCCTCTTATTCGGAAGAGATCATCTATGCGGGCGGCGGCTCGCAAACAGCCTTCGATTGGTGGATGGGCGACAAGCTGCACCGCGATGCTATCCTGAGTACCCAGTCAACAGAAATGGGCGTCGGCTACGCTTATCTGTCATCCAGCGCGTATGGAGGTTATTTCACGGTTGATTTCGCCAGTCCGTAATGTGTGGGGGAAAAAGTTAGGTAATATGAATAATGGATGTGAAAAAATAAGGATTTTCCTCGCTGCCCGCGCCAGTGCCGCAGGCACAGGTGAGCGGAGGACCGAATGGTAATGAGGCCCGTAGTCGAAGCGCAAATTTGTGTAAACACTACCCTTCGACTGCGCTATCGCTCCGCTCAGGGCGATATAAAGTAACGCAGGCGGCCAACTTAATTTGGCCGCCTGTGATTTAACGGAAGCAGATTGGGGCGTAGGTTGAAGCGCTTGGAATAGTTAGCGCTCTTTGCTCACAGCCTTTAGCACCGTCACGCGAGCTTGTTCACGCAGGAACACCGTATGTTTCCCATGTTCTGCATCGAGCTTGTGCGCTTCGGCAATTACGTCATCGGGAATGACGGCATCGCTCCAGTTTTCTTCCAAAAAAGTTTTCAAGTTTTCAAATGAGTTCGCGTACGTATGGAAGTTGAATTCCTTTGTTTCACAGACCTGGAATAAGCCCTTCGAGACCGCAGTTTCGAGGGCTTCATCGGCCTGCTGGTATTCGATATAATCGTCCGTTTCCCGGAGGTAACCCATAAAATGTTCGTATCTCTCCAGCGGACGGATGAACTTCACCAGTTCACCTGTGGGGTGGACGTCGATCAAGTGCCCCTCCGGCTTGAGCAAGTCATGGATTTGTTCTAGAGCATGCACCATGCTCTCGGATTCCATTCATCAGAGCGACCAGGATAGGATCGCCAGGTCAAATTTCTCTTTGCTTTGCTTGGCAAACGCGTCCAGACCCAGGTTGATGAATTCTATTTTCTTCAACCAGGCTGGTCGGTCTGCCAACGCCGCGGCGTGCTTGTCCGTATCCGGTTCGAGGGCAGTGACGTGCGCTACTTTGTCGATATAGGTCCACGTCATGCGGCCATCGCCGGAACCGATTTCCAACACGACCTCCTCATTCCCGAAAGGATAGCAGTTGAGGAGGGCCCCTAGTTCGTTGCTTTCGGGATCGATGATAATCGGCATGGTTAACACAGTTGACCCTGAGCGGAGGGTTGAGTAGAGTTGGGCGTTCTTCCCAGACCGTATCGAAACCCGCAGTCGAAGGGCGATTTCTTGCTCATTTCGCGCTACCACCTTGCAGCGACGCTTCGACTACGACCTTCGGTCTCCGCTCACCTGTGCCTGCGGCCAACTGGCGCAGGCAGCGAGGAAAATCTCTATTTTCGCAAAATTTTGTTCCAATCCAGCATTGTTTTGAGGTGCTCCACGGGGATTTGGCCTTCCGGCACGTAGCCTACAAAGGAGCGGTTATAGGAATCTTCATTGCCCTCGACCATGAAATCGGACAGAAAATAGCCCAGCGGCTTCTTGAACATACCGATGGAGGAAGTCCCTTTGTAGTCATCGGGCAGGGCGGTTTCAAAGGTCAACACCGTTGTGCCATCGGCGGTTTCGGCCACCTCGACCACGGTCGCTTCGTGGATCCAGCGCAGGAACTGTTGTTCCCGGGCTCCCTTCCTGTTCATTTTTTTCGCATCTTCGTTGACTACAAAACGTTCACGGGTGATCACTTCACCCATTTTGTAATTCCAATCGGTGCCTCGTTTGCCGCCGTCATTCTTCTTCCTATTCGCAAAGCTATCTGGAAGCAAGCCAACCTTAGCCTTGGTTTCCACAGGCTTTGCAACCTGCCAGGAGATTGGGCATTTTATCTACAAAGCGCAACCACAGCACGCTGGCGCCCGGTGTGTACTGCTCTGCTGCCTTTGCCTTGACAAAATAAGGAGGTGGGGGCCCCGGCAATTTATTGTCGCTTTCGTTGGTGAGATACCATTTCGGTCTGGGAGTCAGGCCACCGGGGGGCAGGTATCCGCGCAGGTGTTGGATGTGTTCGGCGGTCTCGTTGCAGACCGCACGCGTGACGATCAGTTCTTGCGTGCGGCCATGTTCCTCGCGCCAGGCGGTGGCATCGTAATTCGCCCAGGCATCGATGATCGACCGCAACGGATAGCTCTCTCTGCGAGTAGCTTTCTTGTTCCTCTTCGGGTGTGAGTTTCTCCCAATCGGGAGCAGTTACCTCGGTCAGGCGCAGAAGCGTTAACTTGACAATGATTTTCCAGGCCCAACCCGGGAATTGGTTCTTCATGGAGCGCAAGGTGTCCAACACCTCCTGCGTGGGCTTGCTCCTGGTCTCATAGAGCTCCTCGGCTTTGCGCATCTGGGTCAATCCGAGACGGCGCGTGCTGGGACTGTTGGCTTTGAGATTGGGCAGGTACCAGCCGATCTGGTCGCGCCACTCCTTTTCCTGCGCGTCGGCCAGTTTCGGCCTGGGTGTGCCGCCGCTGGCTGATTCGTAGGCAGCAGCCTTTTCCGCACAGAGTTTTGCGACCGTTTCGTCATCCAGATTTTTGACTTCCTCTTCGATCTTGGGGGCATGCAAGCGGACCAGCAAATCCCTGGGGTCGGCCCAGGAACCATGCGCGCTGGCATAACGCATACCCGAAAAATGAACGATCATGTATTGCAGCCAAAGTGGATAGCGCTCAGGTTCTCTCATGAAGCGTTGGTGTATTTCATCCAGCAGTTCGTACTGGTTCTTATTCTCCAGCGATTCTTTATAGGCCTCGGCCTTCCAGTTGACGATGTCCCTGGCCGTGGGCGGCTGATCGGGTTTGTACTGGACCAGGAACTCTGCCTCGGTCATACCCGCCGGAGCCTGCCCCCGTTTCTCCATCCAGTACCAGTCGAGTTTGCGCTTTTCGATTTTGTCGTACGTGTCCAGGAAGGCGTGCAGTTGATCGAGTTCGTGCTCCGCCATCGGCTGGGTGACATTCTCCCAACCCTGCAACTCCGCCTTTTCCGGGGCATACTTGGGATGGTTGGGGTCCATGGCTTCTTGCCGGCGCTGCCGGGACTTGATGCGATCGCGCAGCAGGTTCAAATGGTTCGTCCAAGATTGGATCTCCATCTCGACGAAACTTCTCTCCCCGCGAATATCCTTTGGCCAGGAATCGATGAAAACCCCGTGTAGTTGGTTGATCTCGGTCAGCTCGGCTTCGTCGATAGGTTTGTAAGACAGATACTCCGCGCGGGCGTCTGGCCGCATGAAATAATCGCGCATAGACGAGTATTGCTTGAGGGCCGCAGCCGCCCCAAGTTTCTGCGCTTCGGTATATTCCTGGATGTCGCTGGTAAGGTCATTTTTGTTCTTGTATTCCGCCCACAAGTCAACCTCCTGGAAATAGACCAGGAAATCACGCAATTTCTCTTTGCGCATGGGATAGATCGTTTCGCACAAAATTTGGTTCTGCCACTGGAAATAGACCGGTTCTGTCATGCCTCGCTCCTTGTTTGCAACGACTACACCTACCCTGGCGGGCGGTGCCAGGGAAGTCGTTACTACGCCACATAATTACAGATTGATTTTATCCGATTTACAGGGTTTCAGGGGAAGCGTATTTCTTCGGGAGTGGCTAATTACGTGGACTTTCCATCAGAAAGATGACAACAGGAGTCCAAAGTCTCCGGACTTTGGCACCAACGTCAGGCCCCCATCGGGGATGATAAGACGTTGGACTCCTAAATTTCATATTTCTTCGTAATAGAATGCCAGGCTCATCTCGTATTGAACCATTCTGAAAAATGCTGTATATTGAACTCACCAGCAAAAGGAGGCTGATATGTCTTTCAGAGTCATCAAAGGTACCTTTCATGTGGTTGGATATTCACCGGATGGCGATTCGGTCCGATTCAAGGCGCTGGACGATGCCAACTGGTTGCTTTTGGACGGCAAAGTCCGACTCAATTCCAAAATGCACGCGCAACTCAGGATCGAGGCCATCGATACGCTCGAAACCCATTACAACAGTCAGCACCAGCCCGTGGAGTTCGCTGATGCGGCCACCACAAAATTATTTTCCTACCTGAAGATTTCCAATGTGGTCTGGAACGCTTCCCGTTCTAAAGTGGTCTCCGCCGAGGACGGGACTCCAGGCTTCATCATTACCAGGATGGCGGAGAAATATGGCAGGCCGGTTTCCTTCGTGTTCAGTGGCGATCAAGGCTTTCAGGATGGAGCGGAAATCTTCGTGGATAAAAAGCTGACCAGAAAATCGGTCAACTACAAAATGTTGCGAGACGGCCTGGCCTATCCGACCTTCTATGACGGGTTGTTCTACGACCTGCGCGAACAGTTCTCAAGCCAGACCCAGAAAGCGCGCAAGAAGAAAAAGGGATTATGGGTTGCGGACACAACCAATAAATACATCCAAGTCACTGGCCTGGCGGACGTGGTCGATCAGGATGTATTGCTGCCGAAACTATTCCGCCGCATCGTGACTTTCCTCCAGCAGCACGACGGTTTCGATGCGGAACAGTTCGTAGCCTTTCTGGCAAAAGAGCCCGAAGAAGTCTTCATCCTGAACAAGCTGCATTTTACCCATTTCGACAACCTGATCAGCGTGGACGAAAACGGCCGGATCAAATTGTCCGAAAAACCGGAAGAACTGATCTTCCTGGGGTAGGCGGGAAGGCTTTAACCCAATAGCCCGACGGCCTCACGCCGTCGGGCTCTGCTTTTCATGCAATGCGAGAACCTGGCACTACGAAAACGTCGCTTACAACATCTCCAAGGCTTGCTCTGGGGAACGCGCGGATAAGACATCCTTCAAGCGTTCATTCTGCTCGTTATCCAGGGTTACCAGGGTACTGCCAAAGCGCAGCGCCACCGCCGCGTAGACCGCGTCACTGCCGCGCAGTCGGTGATGGGCGGCGATCTCGGAAGATGAATCTGCAAGTGCTTCGTCGAGGGGCACCAGGGTCAAATTAGGCAGTTTGTGAACCTGGTCGGTGAGCAGAAGTGCAAGTTCGGCCTGCCCCTGCTTACGGGCGATGGATGCGGCTATTTCAGGCAACAACAAGCTAGGGACAACGACTGGCACGCCATCCTGACGGAGATGATCGATCAATTCCACGCTAATATCGCTGCCGGCTTCGCTTGGGCTGAAAGCGTTGACAAAAACGCTGGCGTCGATGGTAATGGATTCGTTCAACGCCGCATCTCCGAAAGGATCTCTACTGCGCTTTTTTCGCTTTGCCAGCCTTTCCCCAATTCATCCCGGATTTTCATCAAGTTTTCCCAGACCTCATCGCCCTTGTCTACAGGAGGTTCCGCATCCAATGGGATGATGAGCGCAGCCGGTTTACCGCGCTGGGTGACGACATAGCGCGCGCGCTTCTCCCTGACCGCCCGCACCACTTCGGAAATACGCTTTTTCAATTCTCGAATACCGATTTCTTCTGTCATAAGAATTTCCTGATTTTGAACGAGTACTAAGTGACTACATTGTAGTCACTTTAAGCAGTGGAGTCAATAAGGGGAAGGACTTTAAATTGCTATTTCGTTTTTGACGGTAAAATGGATTACAGATACAAAGGAGCGTTTCGATGAATTCCATGCAAGGCAAACGCGTCATCATCACCGGCCCAACTTCCGGCGTTGGAAAAGAGATTGCACTGGGATTAGCCGCCCTGGGTGCGGACCTGACCCTGGCCTGCCGCGACATCGAAAAGGGGGAAGGGGTCGCCTCGGAAATCACCCGCCAAAACGGCTCGTCAAATGTGGACGTGATGCCGATCGACACCTCCAGCCAGGAGTCCATCCGCGCCTTTGCGCGCGAATTCCGCCGCAAATACGACCGTCTGGATGTGCTGATCAACAACGCCGCCATGAACCGCGGCACGCTGCCCAAAGTGGACAGCGTCGACGGCATCGAACTGACCTTCGCCACCAACGTGCTGGGCTATTTCCTGCTGACGAATGAACTGCTCGAGCTGCTGAAAGCCAGCGCGCCTGCGCGCCTCATCAACGTGGCTTCGCAATTTGCCAGTGACCTCGACCTGGACGACTTGGGTTTCGAGCGCCGCGACGTTCGAGAGTTTCAAGGCCTACGCCCAATCCAAAGCCTGTGACCGTATGTTGACCTGGGCCTTCGCGCGCCGACTAAACGGCAGCGGCGTGACCGCCAACGCCATGACGCCCGGCCTGATCACCGAAACGGAACTCTACCGCAACGCCCCGGCGGATTTGAAGCAGCGCCTGACGCAGATACTCCGGCGGGCGCACCAGCGCCCAGGGCGCGGACACCGCCATCTGGCTGGCCAGCGCGCCCGAACTGGAAGGCGTGAGCGGCAAGTTCTTCGAAGAGCGCCAAGAGCTGGAATGCGAGTTTCGGAATGAGCAAGAACGAAGAAAAATTGTGGAAGATTTGCGAGGGATTGATTCTTTCATAAATGGATACAAACATGGCGGATAACAAAAAGCCCAAATTCGATCCTCAAAAACATCATCGCCGTTCCATTCGTTTGCCTGGATATGATTATTCGCAGGAGGGCGCATATTACGTGACCATCGTGACCTATCACCGCGATTGTCTGTTTGGCGAAATTGTGAATGAGGAAATGATGTTGAACGATCTCGGCAAAATTGCAGATGAATGTTGGTGTGCCATCTCTGAACATTTTCCAAATGTGGAATCGGGCGCACACGTGGTCATGCCAAATCATGTGCATGGGATTATTGTGATTCACAATGTTGATGGTAGGGGCACGATATATCGTGCCCCTACGCAAGAACAATTTCAAAAACCTGTGGCAGGATCATTACCAACCATCATTCGGACATATAAAGCCGCTGTCTCCCGCATTATCGCTCGCAAACATAACGCCACTGGCATCTGGCAAAGAAATTATTACGAACATATAATTCGTGACGAGAAAGACCTGCAAAACAAAACCGATTATATTAACGCCAACCCCATGTTGTGGAATGAAGACGACAACAACCCACGCAATAATCCGCCGTCCGAATCGTAGGGGTTCGGCGTTTGTGTAGGGGTTCGATATATCGAACCCCTACAAAGAGAGATACCCATGCCCCATGACCAAGCCTACCTCGAAGCAGAAAAGAAAATCGAAGAAGCGTTTTTGTCGGGTACAACAGAACTTGACCTAAGCGAGTATTATGATAGCAACGAGAAAAAACTTAATGAATTACCCGAGTTTATTGGGCGGCTCACGGACTTAAAATCTTTAATCTTAGTAAACAATAATTTAACTAAGCTACCTGAATCTATAGGTCAACTTAAAGGGTTGCAATTGCTAGATGTATCTCATAACAAATTAGCATCACTTCCCAAATCAATATCGAAACTTGCCGAACTACAAATACTTAATCTCTTTGATAATCAATTTAGTGAATTGCCTGAAATTATTTACAGACTTGATAGATTGGAATATTTAGATATCTCTACAAATCGCATTCATGAAATTCCAAAAGGACTGGCAGATCTCAAGTGGTTACAAACCTTACACTTGAGTAATAACCAATTGCGAGATTTGCCTTCGCCATTATCACAGCTAATTCTTTCAAAAAATTTTCAGGTTGAACACGATAATTTTTATGCTCGCGGTAACTATTATCGAATTTATTTCAATCGGTTTAGCGAGGAAGGTGAATTTAACGAAGAAGATTTTGACAATGAAGATTTTGAAGATTTCGAGGATGAAGATTTTGAAGATGAAGGGGTGAGTGCTGCACACAGTCGGATCAGTTTGTTTAGAAATAGGTTTTCAGGATCGACCAGACAGTTAAGTTTATGGGGAACATTATCAATTAACGACAACCCGCTTAATCCCGAACTTGCTGAAGCCTATAAGCAAGGCACAGATGCTATAAAAGCGTACTTGCGTGCAAAAGCCAATTCAATGATTCTTCATGAGGCTAAGCTTATTCTCATTGGCGAAGGTGAAGTAGGTAAGACTTGCTTGATGGACGCCTTGCTCGATAAAGAATGGCAGGAACATCCATCCACGCACGGCATTAAAATCGAACCTATCTATCTTACTAACCCAGATACCCAAAAACAAATCACTCTCAATGGCTGGGACTTCGGCGGACAGCGCGTCTATCGTCCCACACACCAGTTATTCTTCAGCGCGCCCGCCGTCTATCTGGTCGTATGGAAGCCGCGCGAAGGTCCCCAGCAGGGTTTCGTCAAGGAATGGATCCAATTGGTCAAACGCCGCGAGCCGAGCGCAAAAATCATTGTCGTCGCCACGCACGGCGGACCGCACCAGCGCCAGCCAGATATCGACCGTCAGGAACTGTGGGACCTCTTCGGCAAGGACATGGTGGTTGATTTTTTCCATGTAGAGAGCAATCCCACTGTAAGGGGTGGTCGGCACGGTATCGAAGAACTCAAAGCAGCCATTGCCCGCACCGCCGCGGACCTGCCCGAAGTCGGTCGCTCCGTGCCGAAAAGTTTTGCTGATGTCCGCGCTGCCCTCCAAGCCACAGGCGCGCCCTACCTGCCTCTCGATGAAGTTCTTTCCATTTGCCGCGCCCATCACATGGACGATGAGATCGCGCGTCTCTTCATCACCATCTCGCACCGCCTCGGTCACCTCACCCACTACGAAAACGACCCCGCCCTGCGCGACATCGTCATCCTGCGCCCCGACTGGCTGGCCACCGCCATGAGTTATGTGCTCGACGATGAAGTCACCCGCAAGGCACATGGTTTGGTCGATTTCTCTCGCCTTGGCTTACTGTGGAATGACCCGTCTCGCCCCGCTGAAACTCATTACCCGGAAAGTCTACATCGTATCTTTTTGCGATTGATGGAACGCTTCGATCTTTCTTACCGAGTAGCTGGCCTTTCCAAAGACGAAGACTCCAACCCCGTCAGCCTCATCGCCCAACTCGTCCCCGATACCACTCCCAAAGAAGAAGTTTTCACCAAAGCCTGGACTCCCAAACTCACAACAGGTGATATTCAACAAACCCAAATCTGCCGCATCGTGGATGCCCAAAACGGACGTTCCGCAACCGCTGAAGGATTGTTCTATCAACTCATCGTGCGCTTGCATCGCTATTCGCTCGGTCGCGTTCACTATCCCGAAAGTGTTCACTGGCAGCGCGGCTTGGTTCTCGATGCCGATTACAACGGGCGCGCCTTATTGCGCCACATTGGCAACGATGTGCATATCACTGTCCGCGCTGCATACCCACAAGGTTTTCTCAACACCTTGACTGATGAAGTCAAATATCTCGTCGAAAGTTTCTGGGAAGGCTTGCGTTGTGATGTCACCGTGCCGTGTATTAGCCACACCAGACTGCAAGGGCCTCTTTGAAGTCAGCAAACTGATCGAAAACAAAAAGCGCGGCAGGCCCGAAATGCCCTGTCCCATTTGCAACGAATGGCAAAACATTGATCGTCTTCTACTTAACGCTCCCGCTGCCCAACCTGCGCCTGCCGGCGAACTTTTTGCAAGCCAAAAAGTTCTTGCACAACTCAACGACTTGCGCAGCATTTTGATTCAACGAACTGACACGATGATCGGTCGCTTCAATTCGCTCGATGCCGGTCAAAAAGAACTGCTCAGCAAAGCCGAGTCATCCTACAACAACCTTATCAAAGTCTTCACCGACGAAGCCAAGGAAGGTCCGCGTTTGTTCAGCCTCGTGCCTGTGGATCGTTCTGGTTTCAATCCCAAAGAATGGACGAGCACCAAATTCAAATTGATCCTTTGGTGCGAACATTCACGTTGGCCCCTGCCAGTGCTAAATGGCAAAGATAGCACCAAAGGAGTTTATGAATTTGAACTCACACGTGAATGGTTCAAAAAAGTCGCCCCCGTTTTGAAAACCATTACTAGCACCTTGAGCATCGTTCTGCCCATCGCAGCTTCTGCGGTCAAATTGGTGATGGATGAAACCGCCTACAAAGCCATCGAGAACGAACTTGACTTCGGCAAAGAAGTCATTAATGGCGTCTTGAGAGGTGCACAGAAAACTGAAGTCTTTATCGATGCAGGCGATTCCGTTGACCTGCCGCATGGAACCTCCATCCGTGCCGAGAACGCGGCACTGCGCGAACTCCACACCTTGCTCAAAGCCAAAGACCCTGGCTTCGGCGGTCTTGTCCGCGTGCTGAACAAACGCCAGGAGTTTCTGTGGGTGCATGAGCGCTTTGCGGGAGAATATTAAAGTCATGTCACTCTGAGGAACCGTCAGGTGACGAGAGTCTCGCTCGTCATGTCAAGATTCTTCGCTCGCTCAGAATGACATACAAAATATCGATGAGCAAAGAATACTACGTCTACATCATGACCAACAAATCACGTACCCTCTACACGGGCGTGACCAATAACCTGATGAGACGTATGTATGAGCACAAGAACAAACTTATTCCCGGGTTTACCAGCAAATACAATATCCAATTTCTCGTTTACTACGAAGCAACTTCCAGCGTCCAAGTTGCACTGAAACGAGAAAAACAAATCAAGGGTTGGCTCAGGAAAAAGAAAATCGCGTTGATCGATTCTATGAATCCCGAATGGAAAGACTTGAGCGAAGAATGGTTTGTATAAGATGGATGTCAACCGTAATCACCGTTTTTCCTGGCTTTATGCCCTGCTCGCCTTATCGCATCTCCATCTTCGCCTGCAATTTCCCGACCACCGTCATGTCGACGGATACCCCCGCTCCTGCACTGACATTCGCTGCTCTGCCGACCGATACGCCCGCGCCTCCAACTCCCGTGCCGACCCAACCTTACCAGCCGGTCTTCAATCCTGCGCCGTGTGCGTTTCCCGGTACCTGCGAGGGTATCGAGTGTATTGTGGATATCTGGTCGTGCCGGAGAACCGCGCCAAACCGGACAGCGCCCTGATCCAATTGCATGTGGCCGTTTTCCAGAGCTTCGCCGAGGGGCCGGAGCCAGACCCGGTGGTGCACCTGGCTGGCGGGCCGGGCTCCTCGTCGCTGGACGTGGTTGGCTATCTCTTCGGTCAAGGTTTGGATGCAGTCCTCGACCACCGCGATTTCATTTTCTTCGACCAGCGTGGCACGGGCTATTCCCTTCCGCGCCTGGATTGCCCGGAGCGTAACGCGCTGACACCTACTTTGCTCTCAGGGGCACTGTCCGATGACCAAGAGTTCCAGGCCATCGTGGATGCCTTCCATCGTTGCCGTGACCGTTTGCAGGCACAGGGCATCGACCTGTCCGCCTACAACAGCGCTGCCAGCGCCGCGGACCTCAACGATCTGCGTCTGGCCCTGGGCTACGAGCAACTGAACCTGTACGGCGACTCGTACGGCACGCGCCTGGCGTTGACGGTCATGCGCGATTATCCGGGGGCCGTGCGCAGTGTGGTGCTCGACTCAACCTATCCGCTCGAAGTCAATCTGTACACTGCCTTAGCTCCCAATGCTGAACGGGCCTTCAATGTCCTGTTTGACGATTGCGCCGCCGACCCGACTTGCAACACTTCTTATCCCAATTTGCGGGCAGTCTTTTATCAACTGGTGGATCAGTTGAACGCCAGCCCGGCGACAGTCCCTCTCTCTGTTAACGGAAACAATTATCAGGTGAGTCTGACCGGCGATCTGCTGATCGATGTTTTGTTTGGCGGGTTATACAATCCGGTTGTGACAGCCTATATGCCCAAGATGATCTATCAAATCCAAAATGGGGAGTATTCGATTCTGCGGAATCGCCTTTCCCTGTACTTCGACACTTCCAGCGCGTCTGGGGATGGGGACGTCCGTGCAGTGTGCGGAAGAAGTGCCTTTCAACTCGGCAAATGACGCCTATACAGCCGCGCAAGGCGTGCAACCCGAAATCGCGGCTTTCTTCCCCCAAAGCGTCCAGTATCTGTTCACCGTCTGCCAGGATTGGACCGGCATCGCCCCGAACCCGCGCGAAAACCAACCGGTCACGAGCGATATCCCGACCCTGATCCTGGCCGGGGAATTCGATCCCATCACCCCGCCCGAGTGGGGACGGATGACAGCCACTCATCTCGCCAATTCATACTTCTATGAGTTCCGCGGGAACGGCCACTGGGTGACACGCTCCTCACGCTGCGCGCTTTCGATCACGCTGGCGTTTTTGGATGACCCGGCGGCTCCGCCGGATGCTTCCTGCCTGGGAGCGTTGGGCGGTTTGCAATTTGTGCCATGACAAAAACACTCGCTTGGTCGAGTAGGCCGAGTGCAAGTCGAGGCTGTATCGAGACCAAAAGTAACCTGGAAACGGAAGTTTTTTTGAAACCTGTGGTCTCGATACGCCCTTCTACAAACTCTAAGGGCTACTCGACCACCGGCTAATTGCTTCGCTCTGCAATCGGCTTCAAATACGAATCCAACAAGGCATCCATCTGTTCGAACGACTCACACACGAAGAACATCGGATTGAAGGCATACACTGTCTTCGGGATTTGCGCGATCATTTCGACATCGAACGGGGCCAGGATGACCTCGCCACCGAAGTATCCCTTACGAGAAATGCCCAGCTTCTTGTACAAGGCGTGGACCACGTTCCAGCCTTGATCTTGCGAGGACATCTCGCCTTTTTGGTGCAATTCGTTGACGCCCGCGATGACGCGCTTGATATCCTCTTTATGTCGGTTGAAATGTTCCTGTAGTTGCGCGAACACATCCCCGTTGTAGTCGATCACATTGTCTCGGTTCAACCGGTAGAACTCCATGATGGTATTGGCCAGTTCGGCGCGCCCGGAAATGATCCCGGCGCCGAAGACCTTGAAACGGTTGTCTTCCATCACCAATCCGAACTCGGTGCTGTACCAGGCCAGGCGTTTGATGACTTCCCTCTCGGCCTGGGTGGCCTTCATGTAGGCTGGAGCAAATTTGTCTTCGATACGCGCGTAGAATGTCTGGGTCAGATACGGCAGGTGGCCGAAAATGTCGTGGAACATGTCCGGCTCGGGCGTGAACTCCATCTGGTCGCGCGTGCGCAGGTAATCGGTAATCAGGAAGATGCGCTGCGCGAACTTTTGGTACCAGTCATCCGCTAAGGTGTAACGGACGGCCGTGCGCTCGATGCGCCATCCCGTCCGCGGTCGGATGCGTTCGTTCAGATATGTAACCTTCGGGATGTGCTGCGGATCGAGCTGTAGCAATTCAAAACCGTCTTTATATTTCTGGCAGATGTGTTCGAACAAGGAAGGTTGGTGAATTCCGGCGTATAGTTCCCCCCAAATTGCATGTTGCTCGGCGGAGAAACTGATCTCCTGGGTTTCGGTTGTGTATTCTTGGCTTGGGTCGAGATGCTGCTCGGCGATATCCCCCGTATAGACAGGTGGGGTTTGGTTTGTGGTCATACTTTTGCTCCTTTTGGATAAAACGGCACGTTCTCTTACAATTGTGTTTGAAAACTATCTTGTGTGTCATTCTGAGCGACCGTAGGGAACGAAGAATCTCCATTTTGGCGAGAATTTCCCTTGAAAATCTGAGATTCTTCGCCGCTACGCGGCTCAGAATGACATGTTGAAACAATATTTGATTATTCAGAAATTCTCCTTGCATAGATTGCAAGTTTACTTGTGGTCATTCAACCCGATACTGGTAGTTTCCTTGACCTCTTTCAGCACCAGATAAGAACTCACCCGTGCAACGGAACCAAGCGACAGCAATTGTTCCATCAGGAAATGATCCAGTTGTTCCCGGTCGCGGACCACCACCTTGAGCAGATAATCGGCATCCCCGATGATGCGATGGCTCTCCAGGACCTCTGGCATCTTGCGGATGGCATCGTCAAACTCTGCGATGAGTTTGACGGTATGGCCCTGGATGATGACCTTCACGAACACCAACAGATCGTATCCCAGGCTTTTGCGGTTGAGCATGGTGGCATATCTCTCCACGATGCCATTTTCTTCCAACTTCCGCAACCGTTTTTGCACGCCGGAAGGAGAAAGGTTTACCAGTTTGCCCAACTCGGCGCTGGTCAGGCGCGCGTTATTCTGCATATGGGTGAGCAGGGTGCTGTCTTTTTCATCGAGTACGTAAGTCATAATGGATTTCTTGTTTTAGAAAGAATATATTCCTGTATCTGATTAAATTATATGAAATTTATCCGATTTGTCAATAATAGGTGTGAATTTTGTTTTATAGCAGCAGAAACGGAGTCCAATGTCTCCTGACATTGGTTTGTGAAAACACACAAATGCCAAAATCTCCAGATTTTGGACTCAGAAAAGGAGATGATAAAATCGATTTGAGATGGACGAACAACCCCTGCTCGACAAAACCGTTTTGATCACCGGTGCCGCCCGGCGCGTTGGACGTATTTTCGCGTTAGGATGCGCTCAAGCCGGTGCGGACGTTATCATCCATCATGGACATTCATCGCAAGAAGCCGCGCAAACGCGGGAAGAGATCGAAGCGTTGGGACGCCGCGCCTGGGTGCTCGCTTCGGACTTGAGCCAGCCTGCTGAGGCCTCCCAAACCATTTCCCGGGCGAATGAGATATCCCCGCTCTATGCGCTGGTCAACAGCGCCGCCATCTTCGAGCCGCTTTCCCTGCCCGAAACGACTCTCTCCGATTGGGAACGTCACCTGACGGTTAACCTGACCGCGCCCTTCCTGCTCAGCCAGGCCTTTGCGGAGCAACTCCCCGAAGGCAGGGAAGGTCGCATTGTCAACATCCTGGATTGGCGCGCCCTACGCCCCCGCGCGGACCATTTCCCCTACACGGTCAGCAAGGCCGCGCTGGCCGCGTTGACCCAGTCCCTGGCGGTTGCGCTGGCGCCACGCATCACGGTCAACGGGCTGGCGCTGGGGGCCGTGCTCCCGCCTGCGGACGGTGGAGCAGGCTCGGACGTGATCAAGAACGTCCCGCTCGGGCGCTGGAGCGAAGAGGAAGAAATCCAGCGGGCTTTGGTTTTCCTGCTGGGGAGCCCGTCCTACGTCACCGGAGAGATCATCCACGTGGATGGCGGAAGGCATTTAATTTAGATTGGCCCTGAGCGGAGCGAAGCGCAGTCGAAGGGCGAGTTCAAGCCATCTTGGTTTAAGATGCAGTACAACTGATCGCGAATAAAAAATATTTCCACCCCCCCGCACTTCGACTACAGGGCGGGCGAATACCGCCCCTCCGCTCAGCGCCAAATAGGAGCAATCATGGACAAAGTCATCATCAAAGATTTAATCGCACGCGGGATCATTGGCGTCAACGACTGGGAGCGCGAGAAACCGCAGGAAATCCTGATCAACATCACCGTCTTCACCGACACCCGCCAGGCAGCCAAAAGCGACGACCTGGCGGATTGTGTGGACTACCGCGCGCTGGCCAAAAAGGCCCAGTCCCACGCCGAAACCGCGGCCCGGCTTACAGTCGAGGCGCTGGCCAACGATCTGGCCGACATTTGTCTAGGCGAAAAGGGCGTGGAGCGGGCCATCGTCCGCGTGGAAAAGCCGGGAGCCGTACGCTTTTCGAAGTCGGTGGGCGTGGAGGTCGAACGCACGAAGACTTTGGAGTAAACGGAACGGGGAAAAACTCCAAAATGAAAGGGAGTGTGAGTGGAAACACAATGGAGGAACTGCACGAAGCCTATTTGAATATCGGCTCTAACATCGAACCAAGACGCAACCTGCCCCAGGCCGTCCGTCTGCTGCGGCAACACGGACAGGTCAAAGCTATCTCCAACGCCTGGGAATCGCACGCCTTTGGATCGAACGGGCCGGATTTTCTGAACGCCTGTCTCTTATTTCTGACCCCCCTGGAAGCCCGCGATTTGAAGGAGCAGGTCATCCGTCCCATCGAAGCGGAATTGGGACGCGTGCGTGGACCAAATAAATACGCCCCGCGCACCATCGACATTGACATCGTTTTGTTCGATGACGAACCGTTCGGCTGGGAATTCTGGTCGAATGCCTTCGTGGTGGTACCGTTGGCAGATTTACTGCCAGATTTTCATCATCCCCTCAATTATGAAAAGTTAGCCCAGGTTGCCGCACACATGCGCCGCCAGACCTGGATCGTGGCCCGCCCGGACGTCTTGAGTGCAGTTTGAGCAAGGCCTATTACCACAGGGATTACAGAGAAAATTCTTTAAAAGCTCCGTGAACTCCGTGTTCTCTGTGGTAAGACTTTTTGAACAACTTCAAATCTCGCTCACCCTAAACTTCCAGCGGACCCGCGCCGCGTGAGATATTATCCAGAAATTCCTGGCGGGACATCACGTTTTTGCGGAAAGCGCCGTGCATGGCAGAGGTGGTCATGCGCGCGTCCTTCTTTTTGATACCGCGCATCATCATGCAAAGGTGCAGCCCCTCTACCACGACAGCCACACCATGCGGCTCGAGCAGGTCGCTGATAAAATCGGCGATCTGGCGCGTCATGCGTTCCTGTACTTGCAGGCGGCGGGCAAACATGTCCACGATGCGCGGAATCTTCGATAAGCCAAGCACCTTCCCTTTGGGGAAGTAAGCCACATGAGCGCGCCCCATGAACGGCAGCATGTGGTGCTCGCACAGGCTGTAAAACTCGATATCGCGCACGATGACCATTTCATCGTACGTGACGTTGAAGAGCGCATCATTGACAATACGGTGCGGGTCGACGCGGTAACCACTTAACAATTCGGAATACATGCGTGCGATGCGTTTGGGAGTGTTTCTCAATCCTTCACGCCCCGGGTCTTCCCCGAAAGCGCGTAGCATGGACCCGACTGCCTCTTCTATCGCTTGGCCATCGATCCCGCTTTCGAGCAATTGTTGCTCACTCAGGCCGTCATCAAAATCCATGTAATCCATTGTGTTCTCCTAACACTAAAGTCATTATCCTTATCGCTCGACCTTCACCCGCAGCACATCGCGTTTGATACCCCCAAACTTGTACTTGTATTTCTCGTCACCGCGCATGAAATCGAATTCGCTACGTCCATTTTCGTTGGCCCATTGCAGCAGGTACCCGAGCAAAACCCAGCCGGGAGAAAGCTCACTGAAGTCGAAATCCAGGCCAGAGTTGTAAATCCAGATGCGGTTGCCGTAGTCGAAATTGAGATACCCGGCAGCTTTTTTACCATCCACTTCCAAGAAGGCCAGTTGTAGCCAGCCCGCTTTGAAAGCGGCGTGGATCATGGCCTTCATCTGGGTGCGCATGGTCTGGGTCAGGAAGGCCTGTTTGGCAGGATCCTGGGCCATCAGATGACAGCAGGCTTCGGCCTCGTCTTCCAGCGTGGCTTCATCGGTGACGATGTACCAGCGTATGCTCTGCTCGCCGCTTTCCGCACGGCGCATCTTGCGGCGGATCTCGTGGCGCTGCTTCTTGTCGATGCCCGCCAGGTATTCTTCGAAGTCACCGGGCAGAGGCACGTACAAAGCAGGCCGAAAAGGTTCCTGGCTGAAGCTCCAGCCACGTTTGACGGATTCGGCCTCCAGCGCGGCCAGGGTGGAGGAGTTATCGGGCAGGTTATACCAATCGAGTGCGGACCAGGCCAAGGCTGGGTCCGAGGCGAGAAAGTCCAGGGTTCCGGAGACGAAGCGGGACAGATCCTCTGCACGGACAATCAAGTCCAGATAATCCGAAATTTCGATGCTGCCGAGCAACATCAAGGCTTGCCAACCGTCATGTTCAGTCAAAAACATGGGCGCGATACCGATCAACCGGTCATCTTCGCGGGCAGAGACCAGAGCCAGTTCGGCTTCCGGCCATTCGCCACCGCCGTGTGTGGACCACCAGGCGTTGAGATATTCGTATCGCAGGAAGGGTACGTCGCTGACGCTTTCAGAAAGTAAAGCGTTCCATTCATTTGGATCGAGTTCGGAGAAGTTGTGATGAAGTGTGAATTCCATAGAGTCCAACGTGCATTCTAACCGCCAAGTTGCCACATCTGCCCTGCCGTCTCGTACCCCGTGTTCATGGGGGACACGAACGGTGGCGAGCGGTGCCGGGGAAGCACCAGGCAATTTCATAGTTCGCCAAGAAAACTTGGCGATTTTCAGATAAGCCTTGGCGTTCTCAGCGTACTTGCGTTCGGTGCAAGTGTTGTGGGCTAGGTGCCCGGAACGGGTAAAGTGCCCGGTAGGGTATGGCGGTTGATTTGTGTAAGTCTTGACGTTCAGATTTTACCAGTATAATGATGGCAACCTAATCGACAATCTTACGCCGTGACTACACTTGACTTCACCCTCCTCCCGCTTTACCGCCTGAACCACCAGGAACTACCAGCCCTGCCGGGCTTGCTGGCCATGACGCCGCCGCGCAAAACCGCGCGTGGCCGCGAGAACGATCGTTTGATCGTGTATCTGGTATTGACAGGCAACGCTACCCTATCGACCGCCGAATATCTGCAATTGACCAGCCAGACGGCTAGTCGCTTCTTCGAAACCCCTGGCGCATTAACAACGGCCATGCGCACCGCCGCCGAGAAGCTCAATCGCACTTTGTTAGATCGCAACCTGGATTCCACTGCCCGTGGTCAGTACGCTGTCGGCTGGTTGGTGTTGGCGGCCCTGCGTGGTGCACAATGTACACTGTTACAATCCGGCCCCACGCACATCTATACGCTGGGGAAGGAGGCCATCACGCATACGCATGACCCGGCGCTTTCCGGCAAAGGGCTTGGCCTGAGTCAGGCCGCCACCTCCTATTTCACGCAAACCGACCTGCAACCTGGCGACCGGTTGATCTTTTCCGGCAAGCCGCCCGCCGAATGGGAAAGGGCGCTCAGCCAGGTATTGCGCGAATCCCTCGAAGCGACCCGACGACGGCTGTTCACCAGCTCACGAGACGATGTGAATGCCGTCATCATCCGGGCGATGGAGGGGACGGGGAATCTGACCGTGCTGCGCCCTGTCCTTCCGGCTGGACAGATGCCAAAAGAAGCTACGCCTAGCAGCGAGCCATCTGCGCCTCATCCTGAGACCGAGGGCCTGCCACCGCTGGGTGGATCGGATTCTGTGCCCCAGGCTGGGACTCCCCAACTGAGTCCTGATGTCGAGTCTCTCCCAGAAGAAAATGAAGAGCCCGAATTCACACCCTCGGCATACGCCATTCCTCCGCAGGCAGAAAATCAGGGTCTACCTGAGATCCAGGACATCCTGCCCGAATTCCCGGCCTCCATCCCGCGCGTTTCGCCAACTGAGCCAGAAGCGCCGCCGCTGCGCGAAATGGACGAGCCCATCATGGACGAGCCGAAGGAGCCGCGTCAGCCATCGGAAGCTACCCGCAAAGTGGCCCGCGGACTGGTGGGCGGGATGCGGGCCTCGCGTCGCATGGGAGACGCATTCACCCGCACTTTGGGTAAATTCATGCCCAGCGTATTACCGGGGAGCGGGCGCAGTACACCCTCATCTTCCTTCATTATGATTTTCATTGCCGTGATGGTTCCGCTGCTGGTGGTGACGGCAGGCGTTACGGTGTATTTAAACTTCGGGCGTAGCTACCAGTATGACAATCTGTATTTGCAGGCCGAGAATGCCCGCACGCAGGCCGTCAGTGCCACAGACCCGGCTCGTCAACGGGATGGCTGGCAGGCGGTGTTGTTCTATCTGGACAAAGCTGAAGTCTATCGCAACACACCAGAATCGCAAGCCTTGCGGAACGAAGCGCAAACCAATCTGGACAAATTGCTGGGCATCCAGCGTTTGAGTTTTTATCCGGCCTTCCCCAGCGGGATCAACGGGCAGATCAGCCGCCTGGCTGCCAACGAGACTGACCTGTACATGTTGGATGCGCAACAAGGGCGTGTTTTGCATGCCAGCCAGGTCGGGCGCAATTTCCAGATGGACGATGCCTTCCGCTGCGAACAGGGCGATTATGGCGAATATCACGTGGGGCCAATTGTGGATATTCTCATTCTGCCACGCCTGAACTCGCTCAATGCGGCTGTTCTGGGCATCGATGCCAGTGGCAATTTGCTGTATTGTGCGCCGGGGCAGGTCGGACAAGCCATTCCCCTGCCCGTGCCGGATACCAACTGGGGGCGCGTGACCGGTTTTACCTACGATGGCGGCAACCTGTATGTGCTGGATGCGCCCTCGCGCGCTCTTTGGGTCTACACCGGGCAAGATGCTTCTTTCCTGGACAGACCGTATTTCTTCTTCGGTGGACAGATCCCAGAGATCGAAGATTCGATTGACCTGGTTGTCAACGGCGATGATTTGTACTTGCTGCACGCTGACGGTCACATCTCCACTTGTTCGTACAGCCGCTTGGATACCGTTCCCACCCGTTGTCAGGACCCGGCCCCGTTGGTCAATTCCATCCCAGCCTACAAGGATATCGATCTGTTCGGGCAGGCGCATCTCACTCAGATGATGTTGACCTCGCCTCCCGATTCGGCCTTGTTGTTCCTGGACGCCGACAACCGCAGCGTGATGCGTCTCAGTCCGCGCACGCTGGAGCTGCAAAACCAGATCTATCCCTCACCCGGCACCTCGCTTAAGCAGGGACCGGCGGGTGCGATGACGGTCAATCCCAACCGCGTGCTGTTCCTGGCGGTGGATGACCAGGTCTATTTCGCAACAGATATGCCGTAGATCGGGTCTGTCGTCCAGCCGGGCGGTGGCTGGCGCAGGAGGAAGCATGTCAAATTCTCAAAGTTTTTTGAGTTCGCTATTGGATTTCATTGCATCCCTGTTTGGCATGAAAAAGCCGACGCCCCCTCAGCAGCCCCAGGTCCCGAATGTACCGGCAGATGATCCAAATGAGCCGGCGCAGATCACGGTCAGCAAAGTCCTGGTGATCGTCTATAACCCGGTCATGGATGCGACCAGCGGCAAAAAATTGTCCGAACAGTTGGGCTGGAAACGTACTGAAGACCTGGCAACCGGTTTTATGGCCGACATCCTGCAACATAGTCACGGCATGGCGCGCTATCAGGTGGTCGAGCGCTTCGATGTGAACGAGTTCCCCGCCAAAGTGGATGGATTCCGCTATACTCCGCAGACTTACATGGACGTGTTGCGCAACGTTTCATCGCCGCACATGCCGCAGGAAGTGGACTATTACGCTGTCATCGAACAGTTCGACATCTTGAGCCGTGTCGCCAGGAATGAGATCGATGAAGTCTGGGTGTTCGGTTTTCCACACGCCGGGTTTTACGAGTCCACGATGGGCGGGCCGAATGCCTTCTTTTGCAACGCCCCGGCGTTGAAGAATACCGAAGCATCCGGACGACGTTTCGTCATCATGGGGTTCTCCTACGAGCGCGGCGTGGGCGAGATGCTGGAATCCTTCGGGCACCGGGCAGAATCCATCATGACCAAAACATTCGAACGGCTAATAGGAGATGCCAACCTGTGGCAGCGCTACACACGCTATGAGAAAATTGCTCCCGGTAAAGCAGCGATCGGCAGCATCCATTTTGCCCCCAATAGCGAACGCGATTACGACTGGAACAATCCTTCGACTGTCAAAAGCGAGTGTTACGACTGGCTGCTGAATTTCCCCGATTTCAAGGGTGACACTCGTTATGTGACCGCCAGCGAATGGGGCAGTGGGGACATCCGCTTGCACCACCAGTGGTGGCTCAAACATCTCCCACACGTAGCCGGACGGAAAAACGGCATTCACAATAACTGGTGGCAATATATTATCAACCCGCAAAATGTTGGAGGATGATTTGAATCGGCTCTTCGCGAAGGGCCCATTTATTACAAAATCACCGATCGATTTACAGGAGAGGCCGTAAGCAAGAGAATGAAACCGCACAGATTTTAATGTAAAAATGTATTGTAGTTTATTTAGGATATTCTAAAATAGTCACTCGTTCATAACATGAATGCCCAACTTATCCCAATCAGCCTGATATTACTTTCGGCACTATATGCAGGGGTGGGGTTACTGATCTGGGGGCGCCGCCCTGGCCTGGCTATCACGCCTTTTGCCTGGATGATGTTCGGTGTTGCCGTTTGGTCATTGGGGTATGGTCTCGAGTTTCTGGCACCGAGCCTGAGCGGAAAATTGTTCTGGGTAAAGATCGAGTTTATCGGTGCGTTCAGCGTTGCGATCTTTTTATTTTTCTTTTGTGCTGCGTATACGGGGCACAGCAACCTGTTGACAAAGCGCAATCAAGCATTGCTCTGGATCATTCCTGTCATCACTTTAATGCTAGCCTGGACAAATCAGTATCACCATCTGATTTGGGAAGCCACTTCCATTGGAAATTTCGGGAGGCTTACATTCCTGGCATCCGATTTTGGCATTTGGATGTGGCTGCAAGTCGCCTACTCCTATACACTTATTGTCCTTGCTTTTGTATTCCTGATTTTGGAAGTTGTTCGCTCCCCCAGACCATATAACCTTCAGGCAGGGATTGTATTACTGGGCGTTTTATTCCCATGGGTGGGAAACTTCCTGTATTTTAGTAACATCATTCTCCCTGGCATTGATATTACTCCTTTTGCATTTATTCCAACCGTGCTGCTGATGGCATGGGGGACCTTGCGTTACCGTTTGCTCGGCATTTTGCCAACAGCGCCGTCTATGATATTACATGAGTTACAAGATGGTGTTGTTGTCATCGACGTTCGTAAGCGAATACTCTACCTCAACACCCTTGCCGGGCAACTCCTTCAAACCACGGCGGAAGAAGCTATCGGACAGCCCATAGAATCCGTGTGCGACTCTTGCGCAGAAGTTTTGCAACGTTTAATCGTGCAAAAAGAGTCATATGTGGAACAAGAGTTCATGCTGAATGGCGAAAGACGATTCTTTGACATTCGTGTTTCGCTTTTATCTGCTGGGCAGTGGGGTGTGGACAATACAGATGCCAGTCATCTGGTCATCTTCAGAGATATTCACCAGAGAAAACAAGCCGAACTAGACCTGCGACGCCGCGAAGCTATCATGGAAGCCCTCACCCAGGCTTCCCAACAGTTCTTGCGAGCCACTGCTTGGGAAACCAACATTCCAGCCTTTCTGGAACGCATTGGTCAAGCCGCTGAAGTAGGCAGAGCATTTGTGTTCCAAAATTATGAAGGGCAAGATGGTCAAGTTTTCACCAGCCAGTGTTATGAGTGGACTGCCTCTGGGATTGAACCGCAAATTAACAATCCAGCCTTTCGAAACATCTCCGTTCGAGATATTAGTCCGGCTAGTTGGTACACGGAACTCAGTCAGGAGAGACTGGTCGCAGCACGCGTCCGGGAACTCCCCGAGGCAGAACAAGCTTCCTTCATCGAAAAAGGGGTACGCTCAACCGTCATTGTGCCGATCTTTGTGGAAAGGCGTTGGTGGGGCTTCCTCGGGCTTGAAGATTATGCTAATGAACGTATATGGAGCAAAGCGGAATTGGATACGTTACAGACAGCCGCTCAAATTTTTAGCGCTTCAGAAATCCGAGCCCGCAACGAAAATACTCTGCGCCGTCGCCAACGAACTCTCAATCTGCTCCACGAAATTGTTGCTTCTGCCCTCAAAACCACCGACCGGCGCTCCATGGCCCAAACCATCGTGAACAATTTGGGAGGAGTGATCAACTCTGATGGTTGCTTCCTTTCTCTGTGGGATGAAGTCAGCGAAGAGTTTACACCTTTTGCAGCTTATGGGCTGTATAGCGAAGCATATCTATCTCTGAATGCAGAGCCCAATGAACCAACACTGACTGCCTCAGCACTTGCCGTGGGTCATACCTTGATCCTTGATGATATTTCAAATACCCCTTACTTAAGCTCTCGTATCGCTTCTTTGCTCCCCTTCCGCTCGGCTATGGCTTTGCCACTCATCGCAGGACAGATAAAGTTGGGCGCTATCTTGCTTGCATACGCGGATGTGCATCGTTTTCAGCCTGAAGAAATTTCTATCGGTGAACAGACTGCCGGAATAATTGCCCTGACGCTCGAAAAATTCAATGCAGTAGAAAATGCCAGTAAGCGGGCAGACGAGGCCGAAACGTTACGCAAAGCCAGTGCTGCTATCGTCTCCACCCTGCATTCTGATGAAGCTGTTAATCGTATCCTGGAACAGCTTGCGCTGGTGGTCCATTACGACAGTGCTTCCGTACAGTTGTTGCGTGGAAAGGAGCTAGAAATCATTGGTGGGAGGGGCTGGGATGATCTATCAGAAGTGCTTGGGATTCGTTTTCCCATCCCGGATGACAATCCAAACACCGTTGTCATGCAAACCGGGAAGCCCTATTTATTGGGCGAAGTGAGCGCGGTCTATCCCGATTTCAAAGATTCTCCCGACAGCGCCCATATCCGCTCTTGGTTGGGCGTTCCGCTTATTTTTCGTAACGAGATCATTGGCCTGCTAACTGTTGATAGCAAACGGTCAGACGATTTTTCGCAGGAAGATGCCAAATTGGCTACGGCCTTTGCGGATCAGGTTGCCGTGGCCCTCGAGAATGCGCGCTTGTTCGAAGAAACTCAAAACCGTTTACGAGACCAAACCATGCTTCGAAATGCAAGTGTCATTATTTCTTCGGCCCTCGATAAAAAGACCATTTTAACGCGACTTTCTGAACAGCTATGCAAAGCCATTGATGCTACTAGTGCCTATATCAATGAATATAACAAAGAGACCGAAGAATTTATCGTAATTGCAGAATATATTAGTTCTAATGCCTGTAAAGAGGAACAAAGATCTGATTTGGGAGAAGCTTATCCAAAGAGTCGTGATGAAGACGAGTTTGTGACACGCATGCAAATCGGAGAATATGATATTTCTCATGTGGATGATCCAAAGATCCCAGCCTCAGAGCGCGAACATATGCAAGAATATGGGGCCAAATCAATTCTGTATGTACCCCTTAATATTAAAGAACAACTCATCGGTTTTTCCGAACTGTGGGAAAGTCGTTATAAACGAACATTTTCAACCGAAGAAATCAATTTATGTATTTTATTGTCGCAGCAAGCTGCAATAGCAATCGAGAACGCGCGTTTGTTCGAAGAAGTGCAGAACCTGGCCCTTACGGACCCGCTCACCGGCCTCTATAACCGACGTGGATTGTTCGAGATCGGCCATATCGAATTCTCGCGTTCACTTCGCCTGAAAAGGCCATTTTCCGCCATTATGCTCGACATTGACCATTTCAAGAACGTCAATGACAAATATGGACATCCGGTCGGCGACCAGGTGTTACAGTTCCTGGCTTCTGAACTGCATAGCACCGTTCGTGGTACAGACATCGTGGGGCGCTATGGTGGCGAGGAGTTTGTCGTCTTCCTATCAGGCTCCAATGGCAAAGCTGCCATGGATTTGGCAGAAAGATTACGGGGGATGATTTAAGAAACACCTTTCTTTGTAAGGGAAAACGAAATCAAGATCACTATCAGCCTGGGGGCAGCCGAATATAACGAAAACAGTCCTAACCTGGAAACCCTGGTTGCTCGTGCCGATCAGGCCCTGTATGTTGCCAAACACAAAGGCCGCAATCGTGTCATTTTAGGCAAGTAAGTTCTAGGCGTTGAAGATCAATGAACAGCACGTCACCGCGCCTTCAGCCTTGGCAAGTTCATCCGCATCCACGATCAGCAAATTAATCCCCACTTGTTTTAATTTGGCTCTCGTCTTCGGAAACGATGACGGGTAGATGATCGTATCGTTTACCAGCACGGCATTGGCTGCATATGGCTCGGACGGGTCCACCTCGATGAAGCGCATGTTGGGGAATGCCTCTTTAGAGACCCACTCCGGGTTGATCAGCAACGTATCAGCACTGACCTGCGTGACCGCAGACTTAAGATGCAGGCAACCCGTCACGTTCACCGCCTGGACCTGATAGCTGCACGGCTCAAGAATAGCTTTCATCTGCCCTATCGCATCTTCCGTGCTACGACTGGATAGGCCAACGTAGATCGTCCGATCCACACGCAAGATGTCGCCACCATCCACGGTGCCGGGCGGCTGAATGTGGAAAATCTCCCGGTAGGGAACCAAAGCCTTTTCAACGGAAGCAACTTCCGGGCGTCGAGAGGCTGCGCCGGGATTCAGCATAATGGCGCATTCGTCCAGCACCAGTGCCACATCCTCCACAAAGACCGAGTCAGGCAGGTTCGCTTCGGCATCCAATGTCATGACGTTCACCCCCAAAGAACGTAAGGCATCCTCGTATTGTTTGTGCTGGGCGCAGGCCCGTTCGTAATCGATGGGCTCGCGCGCGATATGGGTGAGTTCGCACTGGTTGATGGCCGGGCTGACCTGGCGGGTGATGGCAATGGTCATAGTTTTTCCAGAAACAATATTTTTATACAAAAGTGCCAGTTACCTGTGTTTAAGTTGTAATGTTAGCGTTGAATAGTTTCTTATACAATATTCTAAAAATGTCAATTTTTATACAAGGAGTTACACAGTTGAGTAGGAAAGGCCGAAATAAGGTATCTGTTCGCGAATTGCGTAGATTCTAAACCAGTTGGGCCAGGAGATGAAGGACAGTTCCATTTTACTACCGGCTCGTTTTCGTTGGGCGCTAGTGATGAGTGCCTGGGTGGGTTATTTTTTGGCGTTCTTTGCACTTCAGACATTAGCGGGGCCGGCTGCAGTTTCATTCTCAATACTCCCAGTTGTGGTCACAAGCTGGTATTTTGGCATTGTTGGGAGTTTGTTAGCGTTCTTATCAGCCGTTATTCTAAATGCAATTTTACTGGTAACACAGTATGAATATCCATTCGTCGCTGCTTTCCTCTCCCAGAACGTTTTCACAGGGAACATAATCCTGCTCTTTGTTGCACTTGTTGTCGGGCAGTTATCAACCCAGTCACGACGATACAAACAGGAAATTGGGCGGCGCAAAAACCTCGAACGAGAGCAAGAAGTTTTTGCAAATTTTCTTGCTCTTTTAAATGACATCGTCTCCGCAGCTCTTGCAACAGATAATCTTAAAGCAATGCTCCAGATACTGGCAAAGCGGGCAAATGAGTTGCTCGGCACAGATTCCAGTTATATCTGTTTGTGGGACGATGAACGAGAATTGACCATACCGGCAGAAGCGCACGGGCCAAACCGGGATGCATTTCTCGAACTGTATTTTGCGCCAGGCGAGAAAACGCTGACCGCATCTGTGCTGAAAGCACAATCTGTCTTGGCGATTGAGGATGTGGCCAGTTCTACCTACTGCAATGCCGAAAAAGCCAGGAATCTTTACCGGGGCTCCATGCTATGTCTGCCGTTGATTGCCACGGACCGCAAACTTGGTTCGCTCGTTTTGGGCTTTGACGATCCCCACCACTTAACCCAGGATGAAATCGTGCGGGGTGAGATGGCGGCTCGATATATCTCACTAGCGTTGGACAAAAGCCTGTCCTTAGAAAATGCAGAACGCAACCTAAGAGAATTGATGCTGATCAATCGGATCTTTGTTGCCATCTCGGGTTCCCTAAATCTTCAAGAAAGCCTTCAGCTCATCGCAGACGAAATCCTTTCTGCCCTCTCGGCATTGCATGTTGGCTTCGCTTTGATCAACGGCGACCAAACCGGGCTGATACTGACGGCGGATGCGCCTGCGAGCCCGGATAGCAACGGTGACCTCGGACTGGTTATTCCCGTTAACGGAAACCCTGCTACGGAAAAAATACTTGCCGAGCATAAGCCATTATTCATAAAAGATGCCCAACACGATCCTCTGACTGCACCAATTCACGAGCTTATGGCCTTGCGCGGAACACAGAGTCTGCACCTCTTGCCACTCTTCGCAGGAGACAAAGTCATTGGTACGGTCGGCATCGATTATCCAGAGGCGAATCGAGATTTGAACAAAGAAGAGATGCGTCTGATTGAGACAGTATTGCTTCAGGCCAGCACAGTCATCAAGACATCTCGTCTCTTCCAACAAACACAACGTAACAATAAGGATTTGACAGCGCTCTTTCAGTTAAGCACCGAACTGGCTGATACCCTTGATGAAAAAAGCATCGCACAGCTCGTAGTGGACAGCTTAAAACTCTCGCTTGTTCGAAGATGCTCAGCGGCAGGCGAGGCAACAGGCAGCCCTGTTCCAATTGAGTAATGATATAGGAACGCACCTAGAGGAGGAGACTATTTGCCAGGGGGTGATTGAGCCATGCACTTGGCTATGATTACCTTGGTTTATACTTAGTGGATGAAAAAGTGGTGACCGTGTACTTCAGGCCGGCACGGGTGGCCTGACAATCCGGAAAATGTTTGTATTCCTCCTGGCCGTGGCATCACCGAACGCCCGATAGTAGATGGGCAATTACACTACACGCCAGATGTCACCAGAGGAACCGTTGTATTTGGTCGGCGTTGGGAGCGGCTCTGAAGTCGATGTGCCGATCTGGATCGATGACAAAGTGGGGGGAGTTTTCGCTGCCGAAAAAAAAGAACCTCATGCCTTTGATCAGGGCGATTTCGATCTGCTTTCTGCTGTCGCCAACCTGACCGGATTAGCTCTCACCAGGAGTAGATTGTTCTCTGCAGAACGCAGGCAATTCGATGAACTGGCTACCTTGCATGCTATTGCTTTGGCGATTACCGAAGCCACCGATGAGAACAAACTTCTTGAACGCGTCACACAAATCATCGGCGAGACTCTTTATCCTGACAACTTTGGCATATTATTAGTAGACGAGGGTATAGGCGCATTACGGGTTCATCCATCTTATAACATTCACAAAGAATCATCGGGGGATGAAATAACCGTGCCGTTCGAGCAAGGCGTTGTGGGGCGTGTGCTCGAGACAGGTTTGCCGGAGCGCATCGCAGACGTCGCCATGACACCGTACTATTTGGATGTGGACACTCGAACCTGTTCTGAATTAGCGGTACCGCTCAAAATCGGGCAGCACGTAATCGGTGTCATCAACGCTGAAAGCGCAAAGCGGAATGCGTTTTCAGAAACGGATGAACGCCTCTTGATGACCCTGGCCGGTCATTTGGCGATGGCGATCAACCGTTTACGAGCCACCGTCATCGAGCATCAATGGACCGAGAAATTGACGCGTTCCAATGCACTGATCGCAGCACTGGGTCAGGTCGCAGCGCGGATTGGATCGGCCCCCGATATTGAAGGTGTCATGCAAACGCTGGGGGATGAACTAAGAAAACTGGACCTGCATTGTCTGGTCGCTTTATTTACATCCTCCGACAGGCCGGAACTGACTATCCGGTACACATCGCTTCCTCAACGGGTTGTTCGTCTATTTGAACGTGTCTCCGGTTATAAAATGGGAGAGTTTCACACCTCTGCACAGAGGTTGTCCGCTCATCTTGACCTCACCCGGAATCCGCATCCGGCTATCTTGACTGATTCGATCGGCGCGGTAGCACAGATCCTGGGTGGATTCCCTCGGTCAAAAATCACTAGAATATTGCGGTCAACCGGTGTGTATAAGGGGGGTTCGATAGGGCACTTTCCTTTGATGATTGAACAAAAGATACAAGGGGTGCTCTGGTTGTGGGGCGAGAGTTTGCATGAAGATGATCTGCCAGCCATGTCTATTTTTGCCAAACAAGTGGCGATTGCAATCGAGAATGTCCGCCTATTTGACGAGGTGCAGCGGCTTGCTGCGATCGATGGGTTGACCGGCTTGAATAATCGCCGCCACTTTTTCAGTATAGCTCCTGTAGAATTCTCGCGTGCCAGGCGGTACGGGCATCCTTTGTCTGCGATGTTGCTGGACATCGATCATTTTAAAGATTTCAATGACAAGTTCGGCCACGTAATCGGTGATCAGGTTTTACAAGCGGTCGCCAAATGCTGCAAAGAATCGTTGCGTCAAACGGATGTCCTGGGACGTTACGGGGGCGAAGAATTCGTTATCTTACTGTCTGAAACGGATCGACATGTCGCCCAGACTGTAGCTGAACGTTTACGAAAGAAAGTATCCCGGACAACTGTCTCGACTGAGAAAGGTGATCTCAGTGTAACGGTCAGTATCGGGATAGCTGAAAACAATGAGTATACTCCCGACCTGGAAACGCTGATCGCACGCGCTGACCAAGCCATGTACGTGGCCAAGCATAAGGGTCGTAACCAGGTTGCGACAAGTATTTAGTTTGAGGGGTGAATCCTGTTTTTTAGAAATACAAGTGTTTCACAGTCAAGCCGTTGTTGATCAGTTCTTTGAGCGCGTCGATGCCGATGCGCAGGTGCATGTCCAGATAATCTTGCGTGACCTTCTGGTCGCTGGCGGCAGTTTTAATGCCTTCAGGGATCATCGGCTGGTCTGAGACCAGCAGCAATGCGCCAGTAGGGATCTCGTTGTAAAAGCCGGTGCTGAAAAGCGTGGCAGTTTCCATGTCGACTGCCATGGCACGGATCTGACGCAGGTATTCTTTGAAATCTTCATCGTGCTCCCATACGCGTCGGTTGGTGGTGTAGACTGTGCCAGTCCAGTAATCCTGGTCGTGGTTGCGGATGGTAGTCGAGATGGCCTTTTGCAGGTTGAAAGCCGGCAGCGCCGGAACTTCGGGCGGGAAATAGTCGTTGGACGTTCCTTCGCCGCGGATGCCTGCAATCGGCAAGATCAGGTCACCGATTTTGCTTTTCTTCTTAAGCCCACCGCATTTTCCTAAAAAGAGCGCGGCTTTGGGCTGGATAGCGCTTAATAGGTCCATAACTGTGGCGGCGTTGGCGCTACCCATGCCGAAGTTGATCAGTGTGATACCTTCAGCGGTGATATTGGGCATGGGTTTCTCGAGCCCGTGAATGGGGACGTTGTACCACTCCGAGAACATGCGCAGGTAATCTTCGAAGTTGACCAGCAAAATGTATTTGCCGAATTCTTCCAGTGGGGTATCGGTGTAACGCGGCAACCAGTCGGCAACAATTTCTTCTTTTGTTTTCATTCTTTCTCCATAAATCTTATAAACAACCTATTGCATGGGGCTGGGTCATCTGTAATCTCCGCCACCGTTCGTGCCGCGAGCACGCTGGTGCGAGACGGCAATCTACGCGAATTTTCCAAGAGCTTGGTGAAGATTAGCGTAGACGTGTGCCCCAAATGGGGTATTCGCGGATAAAACATCTTGCGTTTCATATCAATATTACTCGAATTTGAACCAGGCCTCCACAATGTCTGTCGATCTCATCCATATTTCCTCCACAATTGGTTGCTATCTTAAGCTCACAGGAACCAAATATTCAAAATAAACCTGAAGGAGGTTGACATGTTCAATAGAGGTTCTTTTGCTTTACGACTGATCGGTGTCTTATTACTGGTTGGTCTGATGATCGGCGGAGGCGTAATGGCTTACCGCGCTGGTGTAACCCAGGGTATCGCCCAAGCGCCTGAAGTGGCAACCGCCATTTCGAATGCCGCCCAAAACGGACAGGGAATGCCTGTTCCAGCTTACGGCTACGGGTATGGCTATCCATTCTATGGATTTCACCCGCACTTCGGCTTCTTCCCGTTCGGCATCTTCGGGTTCGTCCTGTTCATCTTCCTGTTCTTTGGACTGATGCGCCTGATCTTCTTCCGCCCCTGGGCCTGGCGCTACGGCCACATGCACGGACGCGGTCCCTGGAAGGGATACGGTAGCCCCTGGGGAACCCCACCCTGGGCACGCGAAGGTGAGGAGGATGAGAA
Source organism: uncultured Chloroflexia bacterium (assembly GCA_963785535.1). Classification (GTDB taxonomy): domain Bacteria; phylum Chloroflexota; class Anaerolineae; order Anaerolineales; family Villigracilaceae; genus JAABUE01. The sequence continues at coordinate 73,484 of CAWAVQ010000013.1, forward strand.
GCAAGAAGAGAAGAAATAAGTGACGAAGAACAACTCTGGCGGCAGGGCAACTGCCGCCAGAGCCTGTAGTCACAGTATCAGCATAACAAAGGAGTCATAATGAAAGTCCCGAAGATAAAACCACCAACATACTTATTAATTTCCATTTTCATCATGCTCACCCTTCATTTCTTATTCCCGGTGATACTTATTGTCCCGCCTATATGGAATCTCCTCGGCATCATTCCTCTCGCCATCGGTATAACCATCAACCTCATGGCCGACAAGGCTTTTCACCGGGCTGAAACCCCAGTCTGCCCGTTCGAAGAATTTCCTCCCTGGTCACGACTGGCATATACGGAATCAGTAGAAACCCAATGTATCTCGGGTTCATTTTGATCCTCTTAGGGGTTGCTGTTCTAATAAGATCGCTGACACCCTATATCGTGATTTTTGCCTTCGCACTATTGATGAATAACACGTTTATTTCAGCCGAGGAGCGGAGACTGGCAACGACATTTGACGCAGAGTGGAGAACCTATAAAGCGCAAACCAGGCGCTGGTTGTGAGTGCCAGTAATACCGAATATGTCGTTGCACCGCCGCACTTCGGCGGGGTTGCGAGCGAGCATACCCTTTCGGGCACTTTGGAAATCTCATCCTAAGATTCAAATGAAAATTATCTTGAACATTAAGATTGCCACATCCCGCCCCTTCGACACCGTTCGTGTACACCGTGTTTATGGGGCACGTGCCGCGAGCACATCGGTGCGAGACGGCAAGCTAAGGGAGGCGGGGCTCGCAATGACACCAGAAATGGTAAACTTCAACTATGTCTGCTCTCGTTCTCGTCGTGGATGACGAACCCAAGATCGTACGACTGGCACGCGATTACCTCGAGAAGAACGGCTTCCGCGTGGTCATTGCCGGGGACGGTTCCTCCGCGCTGGCGATGGCGCGTCGCGTACATCCCGACCTGATCGTGCTTGACCTGCTGTTGCCCGGCATGGACGGCCGCGAGGTCTGCCGTATCTTGCGCGCTGAGAGCGACGTGCCCATCATCATGTTGACTGCCCTCTCCGAAGAGAGCGACCAGATCGTCGGATTGGAGATCGGCGCGGACGATTACATCGTCAAACCCTTTTCGCCGCGTGCGCTGGTGGCGCGCGTGCGTGCCCTGCTACGCCGCGCACAAGGGGAAGTCCGAGCCCCGGCCGTCATCCGTGTGGGCGGACTGGAAGTAGATACTACTCGTCACACCGCCACACTGGATGGCAATTCCCTGCGCTTGACGCCCAGCGAATTCGACTTGCTGGTCTTGCTGGCACGTCATCCGGGGCAGACCCTGACCCGTCAGCAATTGATGGACGACCTATACGGGGGAACAGCCTCGGGCGTGGATCGAAGCGTCGATTCTGCATATCAAGAACCTGCGTCACAAACTTGAATCCGCTTCCAAGGCGCGTTTCATCGAAACCGTCTATGGTGTAGGCTATCGTTTCGTCGAAGGGGAACCGGCATGAGACCTCACGATTGGCGCGAACATTCTCATCGTTTCAGGCCGCCTTGGGGACGTCATCGCCGGTTTATCTTCTGGCGTTTTGCGATGATCTTCGGCGGAATTTCCCTTTTTTTCCTGACTGCGATTGGCATCATCCTTTTCATTCTTTATCGCCAGACCAATCCAGATTATTCACCGATAACTTTACTGGCCAACATCTGTGTTTTGCCTGTAACATTCATATTAGTGGCTTTCCTGCTAGGCGGGCTGGCCTTCCGCCGGCTGGGCACGCCTTTCGCCGATATCATGGCGGCTACGGATGCGATTGCCCATGGTGATTTGAGCGTGCGCTTGTCTGAGGAGAATCGTGGCCCCATGGGAGGGGTCGCACATCGCTTCAATAATATGGTGGCCGAACTGGAGCGCGCCGAGCAGCAGCGCCGCAATATGACTGCCGACATCGCTCACGAACTGCGCACCCCGCTGCACATCATTCAGGGTAACCTAGAAGGCATGCTGGACGGGGTCTACGAGCCGACCGCCGAGAACATCACCGACACCCTGGACGAGACCCGTTTGCTGGCGCGCCTGGTGAACGACTTGCAGACGCTCTCCCTGGCCGAAGCCGGGCAACTCCCGCTTCATCCTACCCGCTTCCGGCTTGCCGACCTATTGACCGATGCCACCGCCGGATTCGAATCCCGCGCTGCCGCCCAAAACGTGGCTTTGCACGTGGATATTCCCGACCCGTCCCCAGAGATTGAGGCCGACTACGACCGCCTGAGCCAGGTGCTCGTCAATTTGCTGACCAATGCCCTGCGCCACACGCCCGAAAACGGACACATTACCCTGCGCGCTAAAGCCATTCCTGAAGGCGTGCGCCTTACCGTGGAAGATACCGGCGCAGGTATTCCCGCCGAAGACCTACCCTACATCTTCGACCGCTTCTGGCGCGGCGACAAGTCCCGCGCACGGACGGAAGGCAGCAGCGGCCTGGGATTGGCGATCACCAAGCAGCTTGTGCTGGCACACGGAGGAACAATCAGTGTTGAGAGTGAAACTGGCAAAGGTACAATGTTTAAGATTGAATTGCCTGAACAAGAATAAATACCATCCACGTTTCGTTGTCTAGCCATCCACAAATATATTGTTGTTATGAATTTTAGAACAAACTTGCTGTATAATTTGTTTATAAATGTATTATCGTAGAAAAATACTCCTTGCCTTGCTTGAAGTTTATGGTGGCAGTCTCAAAAGAACGGACTGCGAGAAGTTATTATTTAATTTCTGTAAAACCACAAGCAAAAATCACTATGATTTTTTCCCATACAAATATGGGCCATTTAGCTTTATGTCTTACTTTGATAAGAGACGTTTAACTGAATTAGGCTTACTAAAACAAACTGATGATTTTCAGATCAATACGGGCCATTCCTATTTAGATGAATTAGAACCTGTTGATAAAAGAGCTTTATTGAATTTCAAGGCTAATATCGGTACTTTACGAGGAGACAAACTTGTCAAAAAGACTTATCGCGAGTTTCCGCAATTTGCAGCCCGAAGCAAGATCGCTGAAAGACTATTTGACGCTGATGAATTGAACCAAATTCAATTTGCTTGGAACAAAGACACAAAACCTATTGTGTTCACAATTGGGTATGAAGGTTTATCTATCGATGCCTTTTTGAACAAACTCATTACCAACAATATCACCTTAGTTGTAGATGTTCGAAACAACCCGCAATCCATGAAATATGGATTTTCAAAAAAGAGTTTCAAGCAATATATTGAAAGTACAGGAATAAAATATGTCCACATTCCTGAATTGGGCATACCATCTTCTATGCGTAAGGGATTGGGAGATAGCGTCTCTCACGAGAGCCTATTCCAAATATACAAAACCAAATTGTTACCTGAACATGAAGAAGCACAAAAACGACTTCTTAGCCTAATTGCAGAATATCCACGCATTGCATTAGTTTGTTTTGAAGCCGATCATCATTTTTGCCACCGAAACACTTTGATCGAATATTTACAGAAGAAGAGTCCATTACCCAAACCTGTTCTCCATCTATAAACTTTTTAGGGGGATAATATGACATACTTGCCCAATGAACTTCCAAATGCCAAAGTTTTAATCACTGTCAAAACATATCCTTTACCATCACGCAGCTATACAGAGTTAGTCTGTACAGCTGGCTTATTAGACGGTGAAAAATGGATTCGGATTTACCCAATCCCATTTCGTTTTTTACAAGATGATCAGAAAAAGTACCCAAAATATTCTTGGGTAGAACTTAATCTGGTACGCAAAACAAGAGATTTTCGCCCTGAAAGTTACAGCCCAAAACTCGGTGTGGACGAGCAAATAAAGATTCTCCAACAAATTGGCACAGACAATGAATGGGCAGCACGAAAGAGCTATATTCTAAAAGAAGTGTTCACTTCGATGAACGAACTCATTGAACTTGCCAAAGACCCTAATCAACGAAAATCTTTAGCTACCTTGAAGCCTTCTCGCATTGTAGATTTTGTCATTGAGGAAGATGAACGTGAATGGAAAAAGGAATGGAAAGATCAACTCAAACAACTTAACATGTTTGAACTGCCCATTCAGCGCGGACATAAGAAGCTTGTCAAGAAGTTACCCTATAAATTCTCTTATCGTTTTTTCTCAGAAGGCGACAAAGAACCGCGCAAAATGATGATCGAAGATTGGGAAATCGGTGCACTGTTTTGGAATTGCCTTTATCGCACCGATGGAAATGAACAAGCCGCGTTGGAATTAGTAAAACAAAAGTATCTCGAAGAATTCGCTGAAAAAGATTTGTATCTCTTTGTTGGTACCACCCTGAAGTTTCATGCGATGTCCGCGCCGAATCCGTTTGTGATTATTGGCATTTTCTATCCACCCAAAACGTCACAACTTCAGCTTTTATAAGCTGCCCCACTTCACATCCCGCTACAACACCACCCAGCCTCGCCGTGCCCCTGCACGGATGGCCTCCGTGCGGCTGGTGACTCCCAGCTTGGTATACAGCGACGACAGATGAAATTTGACCGTATGCTCGCTGATCCCTAGCGACAGGGCGATCTGCTTATTGGCCAACCCTTCGGCGACCAATTGCAGCACTTCGCGCTCGCGAGCGGTCAGCGGATCAACGATTGGTTCGCCTTCCTCAAGTGCAAAAGCAGGTTGGCGCTCGAGCAAATCTTGTAACAGAGCCGGCGAGCCAATCCACAGTCCCTCGCCCAGGGCGCGTACGGCGGCCGAGAGTTCCTCGGGGCTGGCATCCAACGACAACACACCCCAGACTGGCAGGTCCGTTAATTGGGCAGCGGCGCTCTGGTCATCAGTCAACAAAAGCACGGCCGGGGCATCCTCATCCAGGTCGGATAGATAATCCGGGGAGGTCAGTACCAATACATCCACCTCAGGCAATTCATCCAGTGCGGATGCGTCCGCCACGATCTCCACATCCTCCAGCCCGCGAAAGACCTCCCGCAGGCCAACGCGCAACGCCAAGGCAGACGCCAGGATTGCGGCACGGATCAAAGCACGCCCTCCGGCACAGGTTCGGGTTGCATGTTCTCACGCGCTGCATCCAGGAATTTACGAATGACACTGGCCGGGATGGCAATGCCCTGGTCACCGCCGAAGATCATGGCGTTCAGCCCGATCACTTCCCCGGCGGCGTTCAACAGGGGGCCGCCCGAATTGCCCGGCGCCAGACGCGCATCTGTGCGTAGTACCGGAATTTCACCACGCCTCGTGTGCGCCAACGTGACTGCCGAAAGCACACCGCCGGTCAGCACGGCCCGTTGGCCCCAGGGATGCCCGAAGGCGAAGACCATTTCGCCCGGCCGTGGCTCTTGTTCAGCGAAAACGGCTGAAGGGTGACCATCCGCAGAAATTCCTAACAGCGCCAGGTCCGTTTCGGGGTCACGAGACAGGACGCGAGCCTCGTATGAAGCGTCATCGTCTAAGGTGATTTTGAACGACCGTCCGCGAGCGACCACATGATGGCTGGTCAGCACCAGTCCATCCCCGACCAATACACCCGCCCCCGCCCCGCGCCGTCCATTGTGCACGACCGCCAACACCGGGCGCACCCGCGCGAGCAGTTCGTCCAGGGCCGTATTGATATCGAGCAGGGAAGAGGGGTTCATTGGCGCGCTCCGATTTTCACGTTAATGCTTTGCGGTTGACCACCGCGCAGCACCTCCACCGGCGTGGATTTGTCGATCACGTCACCGGACAGGCGGGCAAACAGTTCATCGTGGTCGTGGATGGGCTGGCCATCGATAGCGACGATGATGTCACCGACCATCAGGCCGGCCACTTCGGCAGGACTGCCGCTTTCGACCCCGATCAGAAGCAGACCGGTAGTCTGTTCCCGTTTCAAGGCCTTTTGCGCCGCCTCGGGGATTTCCACGCCTTGACTGCGCACGCCCAGATACCCGCGTCGGACCGAACCGTGCTTGGCTAGCTGTTCCGCGACATTCCAGGCCAGGTCGGCTGGGATGGTGATGGCCACTCCGTGCCCAAACCCGGACGTGTTCAAGCCGACCACACGTCCTTCGGCATCGGCCAATGGACCACCGGAGAAACCCGGGAAGGGGGTAGTGTCGGTGCGGATGTACTTGTCGATGGCGCCGTGGCGCGTATGCACTGGGCCGCCCACCACGCTGACCACGCCCAAGCTGGCTTCGATGCCCGCTTCTGACGGGCGTCCCAGCGCCAGCACCAGTTGGCCAACTTTGGCTTCCTGAGCCGTTTCGGCCGGGCTGGCCAGTGGACGCTCCAAACGCAGCAGCGCCAGGTCGGTGCCGTGGTCGCGCCCGGCAAGCGTGGCCGGGACCTCGGTCCCATCGCTCAAGGTAACAATAATCCCTTCTTCGCGTTCCACCACATGGTTGGCAGTCAGGATCAGGTCTACGGAATAGGCGATGCCTGTGGCGGGCATACGCCGGCGCGCGTTGACCATCACCGTGGATGCACCAACTTTCTCAGCCGCAGCCGCCATCGCGTTCGATAGTTCTACCAGTACGTTAGACATGTTTACTCCTTGTCCAATTTTATTTTATACCAGTATAGCCATCCGTTCGCCAGTTGGCATCCGTCAAACGACTAGGTTGGGGCTGGAAAAAGGAGCAGGGTTATAATCTTTTTGTGTGAAAGGACAACGCATGTCTCAAAAATCATTCCGGGCTTTCTTGACCAATCTCGACCAACCTATGCCATTCCATGAAAAAACATACAAACTTGTTCGCAACCTGTGGCGGCGTGTGTTGTTGCGGCAAAGCTGTTGTGGGCACGATGGCGAACCGGGTTGTTGACAGGTCGAACACGCCTCCGGTACGAAGGCACATTCTCACGAGCATCCGCACCAACATTAGATTTTCCCCTTGCCAACATTTTTCGCAGAACAAAAAACGCAGAGTCGGTGACCCTGCGTAAACCAAACGGTATATATCGCCAGGAGATTATTTCTTAAAATACCCGCCGCCTTTGAGCCTGCTGGCCGGTTTGCGTTGTTGGAAAGCATACCAGCCCAGTCCAAGCCCGCCGAGTAAAAGCAATCCGCCCAAGATGCCAAAAATGGGGGAAGGACCGCCTCCGCCGTTTGCAGGGGTCTCCTGAGCGGTTGTTTCCGTCTTGGGTTGGGCGCCGAACGGGATAAATGCTCGATCCCCTGCCTTGACAGCCAGGGTATATGTCATTTCCATGGTCGGGTTGTAATTTTCCGGCACGGCCAGACTGATGTTGTATTCGCCCTCCGGCACGTCCGTGAAGCAGGTCTGCACCGGCTCCAATGTATCCGGGTCGACCTCGGAGACGGTGGCCTTCGTCTCTGAAAAAGTGCCAGCCGTATTGCTAACACTGACCGCGCCCCCAGCAACGCCGAGCTCAGTGTCCTGGCGCAGCGCATCCCCGTTGGCATCATCGTATAGCAGCACACAGATTTCAGTCGTCCCGGCCGGTGGCGTGGGCGTGACGGTGGGCGGTTCGGGCGTCGGTGAGGGTCCCGGGGTCGGTGAAAGCGCAGACGGGCCGCCGATACCGAGCATAAGTTCATTCCCTACGATGAGCGTGCAATTGTCATCCAGTTGCGGATTCAAGCCTCGTAATTGCTCAATCGTGACACGATACAGCAGTTCGATCTTAGAGCAAGTATCTCCAGGCTGCACGATGTAAATGATGCGGCCATCGGCCCCCGGCGTCGGGGATGGAAATTGCACTTGCGCAGCGGGAGAAGCCTGGGCTGGTAGCATGAGTCCGAAGAGCAAAAGAGGGGCCAGGAGAAGAAAAACGACAAGAAATCGCTTTGGGTTCATAAGTACGCGGATTATATCAGGGTTTATTCAGGGCCCTGAGCGGAGCGAGACGATAGTCGAGCACAGCCGAAGGGCGCTTCGACTACGATCTGCGGTCTCCGCTCAGCGAGTAAAAATCTACTGATACCGCTTCCTGATCTCTGGCAGGAAATATTCGTTGAAGAAGCGCTCTACATCGTAATCGGGCTTCCAGCCCCATTCTTCGCGGGCCTTGGCATCGTCCAGGTCTTCCGGCCACGAATTGACAATGCCTTGCCGGCGCACGTTCGGCTCGAAGGTGACCTGCGCGCCGGGGAAAGCCTTGAACGCCCGGTCACGGAACTCGCCCGCCGTCAGACTGAAAGCGGAAATATTGTAAACCGGGCAAGTCAGGTTTTCGCGTGGTGCGTCCATCAGCATCAGCAACGACTTGACGGCATCCGGCATGGCCATAAATGAGATTTTCGTGTCCTCGCGCACAAAGCAGGCATAAGGGCGGCCCTGAGCGGCAGCGTGCAGCATCTCGGGTCCGTAGTCACTCGTTCCACCGCTGGGCACAGTGGAGGCGCTGATCAGGCCCGGGAAACGGATGGCGCGGTAGTCCAGCATAGTGGGCGGATTCGGTTCAAGGTGACGTTGTCCCAAAAATCTACTGTAGTACACCCCCAGTTTCTCGCAATACAACTTGTTACAGCCGTACATCGTTTGGGGCGCGTTATACTCATCCTCTTTCACACGCCCGGCGGTTTTCTTCTCTTCCAGGTTGCGCAATCCGTACGCAGCAATCGAGCTGGGGAACAGGAACTTAACATGCTTGTCATACTTCTCAGAGCGGTAGGCTGCCATCGCCAGCATCTGCATGGTCCCCTCCACGTTGATGCGATGCGCCATTTCAGGAGCTTCCTCGGCCTTGGAAGAAAGCGACGCGGCCAGGTGAAAAATCACGTCGAAATCATAATCGTAGAAAATTTTAACTTTGTGGACCAAATCTCCCCGCACATGTTCCGAGACTAGCGCAGCGATCGTATCCGGCAGCGGCGCTAAATCAGCGGTGACAATTCGATAGCCTCCGCGTTGCGCCAACCCTTGCACCAGCGCCTGCCCAATCTCGCCGCAAGCACCTGTCACAAGGACGTGTGTTTCAGTCATGTTTTTCTCCTTTGTGCTAGAATGGATGACGAAAATATCCGCAGATAGGACGGAATCTCGCAGATTCTCTGCGTTTATCCGTACAACCTGCGGATATAGTCACCAGCGAGCAATAGTTGCTCCATTGCTGTCTTATTGTACAACATCCCCGGCTGGATTTTTGTCACCAAATGCACATGACTTTTCCCCGACTTCTCATCATCACATGTGGACTACTGCTCACGGCCTGTTCCGGTCTTGGCTTAGGATTGGAACAGGTTGTGACAGCCACGCCACCTCCGCCCACAGCGACCCCGCTTCAGACCCCGACCGTAATCTGGTTCCCGGCAACTGCCACGCCTACGCCCCAACCGATATTTACCCAACCGCCTACCCCCGACATGTTGATCGGCGTGGGAGAATTGATCGCCAGCGACGATTTCACGGACCCCGAAGAGTGGAATACGGCCGTCTCTGACCAGGGCAGCGCTTCGGTCAGTCGTAGGCGCCTGACCCTGGCTGTTCAGCCTGGTGTGTACATGGTCAGTTTGCAGAGACAGATGGTTCTGGCAAACTTCTACGCCGAGATCACCGCCCGTCCCAGCCTGTGCCGCGGCGCGGACGAATATGGCTTCCTGGTGCGCGCCAGCGCTGCTACCTACTACCGCTTTGCCCTGACCTGCAACGGACAGACACACGCCGAACGCATTAGCCTGCGGGAACAGCACGACCTGCAAGACTCCATTCCCAGTGGCGACGTGCCGCCCGGTGCGCCGGGAGAAGTCCGCATTGGAGTTTGGGCTGCCGGGTCAGAACTGCGATTGTTCCTGAACGGTCGCTACCAGTTCAGCATCAACGACCTGAACCTGTCATCCGGTACGGTGGGCGTTTTTGCCCGCGCTGCAGGCGATACGCCTGTCACCGTCACTTTCTCGGACCTGAAGGTGCGCTCCGTGGATTACTTCCCGCCGACGCGAACGCCAAATCCGTAAGGATCACCGGGGATAAACGGAGATAAACGTTTATCAACCTATCTGCGTTTATCTTTGTTCATCCTTGGTGGATGAACCCGCGTGTATAATTCCCTTATGCCCCGTCCAAACAAACTCAACAACCTCGACCCTAAATCCTGGCTGAAATTCCAGAAATCCTGGTTCATCCACAACCCGCCGCCGCGTAAGAAGGGTGTGTTGGTGCATCCGGCCAAATTCCCGGAGACCATGGCACAGGAATTCATCGAGTTCTTCACCAAGGAAGGGGAAACGGTCCTCGATCCGATGGCAGGTACAGGGTCCACGCTCGTGGCGGCGTTGCGTTGCGGTCGTAACTCGTACGGTATCGAACTCAATCCCAAATACGCTGAGATTGCTGGACAAATTGTCATGGAAGAACGGGAACAACTGGGGGAGGTTGTCAAAAATCTGAAATCTGAAATCATCAATGGTGACGCTTCCCATGCCAGCGACTATCACATCCCGACTGATCGATTATGTGCTCACCTCCCCGCCGTACTGGAATATGTTGCATGCCAAAGGCGCAGAAACTCAGAAGAAGCGCCGCAACACAAACGATCTAGACGTCTTTTACTCGGACGATCCCAACGACGTGGGCAACCTGCACGATTACGAAGAATTTCTGGAAAAGCTGGTTGGAATTTATAAAGGATTACAATCCTTACTACGCGAGAAAGCTTATCTGACGATTATCGTCAAGAACGTCAAGAAGGGCGGGGTAATCTACCCCCTGGCCTGGGACCTTGGTCGCGAGCTTGGCAAGACCTACACGCTCAAGGACGAAAAAATCTGGCTGCAAGATAACCAGCGTCTGGCTCCCTACGGCATGAATAGCGCCTGGGTTAGCAATACGTTCCATCATTATTGTTTGCAGTTCCGGAATGAGTAATGTTTGCCCTGAGCGGAGCGATAGCGCAGTCGAAGGGTATTTTTAGGGATTATCGACGCTTCGACTACGAGCCTCATTAGCATTCGGCCCTCCGCTCAGCGAGAAGACTTTAGATGGGAATAACCGAAAGGAAAACATGAATTACCAACCCATTGAGAATTACGGCGTGATTGGCGACTTGCACACGGTCGCTTTAATTGGTATGAACGGGTCAGTGGACTACATGTGTTTCCCCATGTTTGATTCCCCATCTATTTTTTTGCGACTACTTGATTACGAAAAGGGTGGCTACTTTTCGCTGGCTCCGGTACTTGAGGATGCTCGCCAGAAACAACTCTATATCCCGGGCACTAACATCCTGCTCTCGCGCTTTCTGTCGGATGAGGGCGTGGCTGAAGTCTCGGATTTTATGCCAGTGGAGGCCACCGAGCAAGCGCACAATCTGATCCGTCGGGCCAAGACCGTGCGGGGCGAGATCAAATACCGCATGGTTTGCAAGCCGGCTTTCAATTATGCGCGCGCCACCCACAAAGTCGAAATACGGGATGGAGAAGCCATTTTTACCTCCAACGGGGACGACAAAACCGTTCTGCGACTGCGCTCCAGCGTGCCCCTGCGCGAGGAAGACGGCGCGGTCGTCAGCGAATTTACTCTGAAGACCGGCGAGGTAGCCTCCTTCGTGCTCGAAAACGCCGAGGAAACGGTCGGCGATTCGTCCGATCCAGGATACGTGGGGAGAGCCTTCAAGGATACAGTCAATTACTGGCGTGCCTGGGTTGGCAAATCCAAATACCAGGGCCGTTGGCGCGAGATGGTGGACCGTTCGGCGCTGACCCTCAAGCTGCTCACTTCCTGGCATCATGGACCGATCCTGGCCGCGCCCACTTTCGGCCTGCCGGAACAGATCGGCGGCGAGCGCAACTGGGATTACCGTTTCACCTGGATCCGCGATGCGTCCTTTACCATTTACGCCTTCATCCGCCTGGGATACACCGAAGAGGCCGCTGCCTTCATGAGATGGATCGAAGAACGCTGCGATGATCTGGCTCCGGACGGCACACTCCAGACCATGTATGGTCTGGACGGACGCCGCGAGTTGACCGAATTCGAGCTTCCGCATCTGGAAGGCTATAAAGGCTCTCAGCCCGTGCGGGTAGGGAACGCCGCGTACCAGTCAGCTTCAACTGGACATCTATGGCGAATTGATGGATTCGGTCTACCTGTACGACAAGTACGGGAAACCGATCTCGCATGACCTGTGGAAAAACCTGGTGCGTCTGGTGGACTGGCTGTGCGACAACTGGCAGAAACCCGATAACGGCATCTGGGAGGTGCGCGGCGGGCAACGCGAATTCCTGTACTCGCGCCTGATGAGTTGGGTGGCCCTCGACCGGGCGCTACGCCTGGCGCAGAAGCGCTCCTTCCCCGCTCCGCTCGAACGCTGGCACGCCGTGCGCGACGAAATCTATAACGATATTTTCGACAACTTCTGGGACGACAAGCTGGGCGCGTTCGTCCAGTATCGCGGCTCGCAGGCGCTGGACGCTTCCAGCCTGCTGATGCCGATGGTACGCTTCATCAGTCCCACCGACCAGCGCTGGCTCTCGCACCTGAAAGCCGTCGAAAGGGACCTGGTCTACGATTCGCTGGTTTACCGTTACCGCATCGAAGATACGCCCGTCGACAACCTGAAAGGGACCGAAGGTACCTTCAACATGTGCAGCTTCTGGTTCGTGGAATGTCTCTCGCGTGCCGGAGAACTGCAAAAGGCGCGCCTGTACTTCGAGAAGATGTTGGGCTATGCCAACCACCTGGGCCTGTACGCCGAAGAGACCGGTCCGCGCGGCGAGCACCTGGGCAACTACCCGCAGGCCTTCACGCACCTGGCGCTGATCAGCGCTGCCTATGACATCGACCGGCGGCTGTCCGAGGCGGGGTGGAGTGCGTAAGAGCATTCAACTGAAACTATTGTTTGTAGTTCAGGAATGAATAAGAATACAGGCATTGTTTGTTGTAATAGTAGTGATATATGATTTGAATGAAAATTCGCCTAAACTTTAGAATGAAATCGTTCTAGAGCAGACAGTGAGGGTGCTATGAATGCAAGCATAATAATCGGAATAGGAATTGCCGTTGTATTCGTTATTGTCCTATTAGCAATATTAGTTCTCTTGATTTTTCAGATACGTAAAATACAAGGCAAATCAGATAGTCTGTCTATATCTCTACAAAACTTATCAGAACAAATTCAACAAGGGGAAAATAACACAAATATCCTTATCGAAAGAATTTCCAATCTTCAACAAAATCAACAATTAGCTACTCAAGCTGTTGGGAAAGTCAACACAGACCTTGTTAATGCAGAAAAGACTATCACATCAGAGGTCGGATCTGTTCGGAAGGATTCTACAAACACTTTATATCAAGTTGGGAAAGGATTATCTGATGAAATTTCTAGAATCCGGCAAGAACTAACAGATGAAGTTAATGCGGTTCGAAAAACTCGACAAACTCTCTGTACCAGGTTGGTAAAAGCTTATCGGATGAGGTTGCAAAAATTCAACAGGAACTGGCTGTTCTACAAGCTAACACAAAGGCGAGACAAGAAATTGAGCAGAAGACGGCGGAGTCGATCAGCAGACTTGAAACTATTATTGCTGGCACACAATCTAAAGGTTCAGCTGGGGAAAACATAGTAGAGTTGATCTTTGCCAAACTTCCAGTCGAATGGCAAGTTCGTAATTTTAAAGTTAATGGAAAAACGGTCGAGTTCGGTCTCAGGTTTCCCAATAATCTTGTTCTACCTATAGACAGTAAATGGACAGCTACTGACTTGCTTGAGCAATTCATAAACTCGGAAGATCCAAACGAACAACAAAAGTTAAAAGCTGAGATAGAAAGGGCTGTAATTCAAAAGGCAAAAGAGGTTAGAAAATATATTGATCCTAGCATTACCACAACATTTGGTGTCGCAGTTGTACCCGATGCAATTTATGAACTATGTGCGAGCATATATCCAGATATTTTTAGAGTTGGTATTGTGTTGGTTAGCTATAGTATGTTCGTACCCTATTTGCTGTTAGTGTTTCATACAATACTTAAGTCCGAGCAAAACATTGACTTACAAAAGCTAGATGCCTATTTACAAACTGCACAAAGTAGCCTTAACAATTTACAGGAGGAAATTAACGGGAGATTTTCAAGAGCATTAACCATGCTCAATAATTCCCGCGATGATATGCAAGCACATATAAGCAGTGTAAACACAAGTCTTACTGGTGTAAAAATTGGTACGATCTCGAAAAACCCTCAACCTAAATTGCCTGATACAAGTCCCCTAGATGAATAACGTATTCCCCACCATCCACCAAGCTGCCGAACGCATCCGGCCTTATGCGCATCGTACTCCTGTCCTGACCTGCGCCAGCCTCGACCAGCAGGTCGGCGCGCAGGTCTTCATGAAATGCGAAAACCTGCAAAAGGTGGGCGCTTTCAAATTTCGTGGGGCATGCAATGCGGTTTTCTCGCTCACGGATGAAGAAGCCGCATGTGGCGTGGCAACCCACTCTTCCGGAAACCACGCCCAGGCCGTAGCGCTGGCGGCGCGACTGCGCGGCATCCCGGCTTATATCGTCATGCCGGATAACGCCCCGGCGGTCAAGAAAGCAGCCGTGGCGGGCTATAGCGGGCAGATCACTTTCTGCGAGCCGACCTTGCAAGCGCGTGAGTCTACGACCGAACAGATCGTGGAAGAAACCGGCGCAACCGTGGTGCATCCCTACAACGATGTTCGCGTCATCGCCGGGCAGGGCACTGCCGCACTGGAACTGCTCGAAGAAGTCCCTGATCTGGACGTGGTCATCGCGCCAGTCGGCGGCGGCGGATTGTTGAGCGGCACCGCCATCGCCACCAAAGGAACTCGCGTCCCACGTCCGCGTGCTGGGGGCCGAACCCGAAAATGCAGATGATGCTTATCGTTCGTTGCAAGCGGGGCATATCATCCCGTCTGAACACCCAAAGACTATCGCCGATGGGCTGCTGACCTCGCTCGGCACGTTGACCTTTCCTATCATTCAACAGCACGTGGAGCAGATCGTCACAGTCAGCGAGGCAGGCATCCTGGCGGCCATGCGGTTAATCTGGGAGCGTGCCAAGATTATCGTTGAACCATCCGCTGCGGTGCCGGTCGGCCTGCTGTGGGAACGCAAGATCGACCTGAGCGGCCTGCGCGTGGGCGTGATCCTCTCCGGCGGTAATGTGGATTTGGATAAGTTACCGTGGCAAACGTAATTCTCCCTGAGCGGAGTTCTGAGCGAAGCGGAGCGGAGACGAAGAACGCAGTCGAAGGGTATTTTCTGAGAAACGACACTTTCCTCATCAGGGACGCTTCGACTACGGACCTCATTAGCATTCGGCCCTCCGCTCAGCGCGAATATATACCATGATCACCCCCACTGATTTTCTACGCATCCCTTATACCCCCGACCTGAGCGAGGGCGGCATCGCCTACGCTATCCGCTCATTGCCCTACACCTACGACCGCATGGGCGGCTCGTCCTTCGCCCGACTGCGGCGCATCGTGGCAGGCGTGGCCGTCGAACTGGCCTTCCGTCGTCATCTCAGCCAGGCTGACATCCCCTACGATGTCAAAGGCGCCACTCCTTTCACCGACCCGGACCGTTACGACGTCTCGCTGGGTGGACATCGCTGTGATATCAAGTCCTTTCTCATCTCGCACCGACAGCAGATCAGCTCGCTGCGGACTCAGCCGGAGTTGCTCCTGAAAGCTCCGGCGCTGGTCCCGCTCGACCAGTATGCTGCTGACGGTCACCGCGATGATGACCTGTATCTCTTTGCCTTTCTGTCTGGTCTCACCGCCGCCTCACAAAGTGATTTGAGCAAAGCATTGGATGCAGGCCAGCCCACCTATTTGATCCACGCCATGACCAAGGCCTGGTCCAAACCCGTGAATTGGCAACCCCTCAACCCGCTGACACTCAAATCCGAATCGGACCAGACACTCACCCTCGAAATTGGCGGGCAGGCCCAGGGTCGTGAGTTCCTGACGCGCAGGGTAGAACTCCCCCCACGGAAACGTGTCCGGGTGGACGATGCGTTCTTTTCGCTATCATCTGTCCATGTCCAGCAATTGCCCGGCGCAAGAGTGGGCATCCACAGCCCATACATGAATGAAGTGTATATTATCGACCCGTTTGGCTGGGGCAACATCTGGGTCTATGGCATGGAAATTATCCTGACAGGCTACATCCCGCGCGAAGAATTCCGTCGCAAAAGCAGCCTGATCCAGCCTCGGTAGCCGCGTGTTCCAGTACAGCAAAACGCGCACCAAAAACCTGGCTGTCCCGGTGGCGGACTTGAAACCATTACCGGAATTGTTCGAGCGTGTCAAAGAGTGGGAAGTGCAAAATCGTTAGTGCGTCGCACCTGACCGAAGAAAGAAACCCGCTTATGGGAAATGCTACCATCGTCGAAATAACTCCCTAAACAAGGTGCGACGCACCCTCTACATCCTCAAAAAAGATTAAACCCCCTTTCATCTTCTCGTGATAAACTCGCCTCATGTCGAAACGTACGAAAACCGTCTTAATCGCGCTGGCGAGCCTGTTCCTGCTGGCGATCCTGGTCTATCAAATCCCGCGTGTCAAATCCGCCGTTGCTTGGCGTTTAGAGAAATACACCATTTACGCAAAAAATGTGATCGACCCGCCCGGCCCGGTGCCGACCGCACTGCCGGTCACCCCCGCACCGCCAACCGAGACCCCGCCTGTCCAGGTGCAGATCACAGCAACCGTTACTCCGTTACCTGCGACACCAACCGCTACCAGCGCGCCACTGCCTGCACAAGCCTCGCTCCCCAGTCCGCCTTACGAACAACAAACCCCTAACAATTGCGGCCCGGCCACACTCTCGATGGCCCTGCACATGTACGGCTGGGAAGGCAGCCAGGAAGACATCGCAGCGCAGGTCAAACCGATCTTGCAAGACCGCAACGTCAACCCCGAAGAACTGGCCTATTACGTGCGCAACTTCGCGGGCTGGCTGAACATCCAATATCGCGTGGCCGGCGACCTGACCACGCTCAAAAGGTTGCTAGCTGCGCGTTATCCGGTCATGGTCGAAGGCGTCACGGAGCTCGATCCCAATGACGCCCTGGGTCCCAACGACGACTTGTGGGCCGCGCACTATCTCCTGTTGACCGGCTATGATGATGCAACCCAGGCTTTCACCGTTCAGGATTCCTATCACGGTGCAGACCGGACCGTTTCTTATGATCAACTCCAGAGTGAGTGGGAGCCGTTCAATAACCTGTACATGGTGATCTACTTCCCGCAGAACGAGACCGAACTCCAGTCCCTACTCGGCGCGGATTGGGATGCGGATGCCAACCGCCAGCGTGCGCTGGATGAGGCCCAGGCCGCGACCGTGTCTGATCCCAACGACGCCTTCGCCTGGTTCAACCTGGGCAGCGACCTGGTCTATTTCGAGCGCTATGACGAGGCCGCCCTGGCTTACGACAAATCCCGTGCCATCGGCCTGCCTCTGCGCATGTTCCGCTACCAGTTCGGCCCGTTCTGGGCTTACTTCCACGCCGACCGCATCGATGATTTGCTGGTCCTGACCGAATATGCGCGCGGCATCACCGATATGTCCGAAGAAACCTGGCTTTGGTACGGATGGGCGCTCTACCGCAAGAACGACTTCAAAGGCGCCAAAGCCGCCTGGCAGAAAGCGCTTTCCATCAACGATTCCCCTTATGTGGACGCTCGTAACGCGCTACAATATGTCAGCCCATGACAAACAAACACATTGCTTTCATTTTCTTGACATTGCTGCTGGCCGCCTGCGCCCCCGTCGAAACGACTCTCGCGCCTCCTACTCAACCCCAACTTGCCACCGTAACCCCAATTACGCAGGCTACTCCCACAGTCGCCGCAACTGAATCGGCTACTCCTGAAGCGGAACCGCCAACCCTCGTTCCCACAGCCACAAGTACAACCTTGGCAAACGAACGCTCCTCACCCATTGACGGCATGCCGCAGGTTTACGTGCCTGCCGGGAGCGTGCGCATGGGCGGCCTGGATGTCCACGCCGACGGCAAGGATGAACTCCCCGCTCACAATGTCTCGTTAGATGCCTTCTGGATCGACCAACTGGAAGTCACCAATGCCATGTACATGTTGTGCGTGCAAGCCGGTTCCTGTACCTCGCCGAAAAACTGGGCTTCCAATAAACGTCCATCCTATTTCAACAACGAAGAATATAAAGATTACCCGGTTGTCCATGTTACCTGGGAGCAGGCCGGTACCTATTGCACCTGGGCCGAGCGCCGCCTGCCCACCGAAGCCGAATGGGAGCGCGCCGCGCGTGGCGATGACTTCCGCAACTATCCCTGGGGCGATGAACCGCCAAGCGAGGTGTATGCCAACTTCAACCGTCTGATCGATGACACTAGCCGGGTTGGCTCGTATGCCGCTGGCGCCAGCTCCTTTGGGGCGATGGATATGGCTGGCAATGTTTGGGAATGGGTGGCTGATTTCTACGGGACCGATTATTACAAAGCCTCGCCGGAACTCAATCCTACGGGTCCAGCCACATCTTCAACTTATTTGCGCGTCATTCGTGGCGGTTCGTTTCAGGACGAATGGACAGATTTGCGAGTTTCCAAGCGGGGCGCGGTTCTTGGCCCCGACCCGGCCGCGCGTTACGATGATCCAAACCGGGATGGAGAGCAGTCGTCCAAGATTGGCTTCCGCTGCGTGGCGGATGAATAGCTGATAACCGAATAGGGGCTATGAAGTAATAAAACGGGACAAAAAATTGTCGATCATAATATAGCTGTTAACGTAAGCCTGTCCGATTGGGTAGGCCTCTATCCATATCGTCATTGCGTTGATTTTTCGACTTTTATTGCTCTTTGCCTAAATCTCGAAACTTGTTGATGCAAACACTATCAAGATAATGTAAATTTCTGTTTAGCGGCTTGCACTAAAAAGTTGAAGGGGAGTCCAAAGTCTCCTGACTTTGGTGGCAAAATCGGGAGATTTTGCACTCCTGCTAACAATATTTGAGTGCTCCCGTTTAGCGATTTACGCAGCACTTTGTAGATAGCCCGGTTTATAATACTGATATGCCTCCCAAACTCAACCAACTTGCCCCTGAATTTACCCTGCCTGATCTGGATGGACGCATCCACTTGTTGAGTGATTATCGTGGCAAGATCGTGGTAATCAATTTCTGGTCAGCGGAATGTCCACATGCCGAGCGGGCGGACCGGGAACTTGTGGAATATCTCGAGGATTGGGGGGAACACGTTGTTTTACTGTCAATCGCTTCGAATGGGAACGAGTCCCCAGAACAGATTTCCTCAGTAGCGCGACGGCGTGGGATCAAACTGGTTTTAACGGATGCAGACCACTCGGTCGCGGATCGATACGAAGCGCAGACCACGCCGCATGTTTTCATTGCGGATGAATTCGGTCTCTTGCGGTATCGCGGCGCGTTCGATGATGTCGCCTTCCGGCAACGTGAAGCCACCCAATTTTATGTAAAAAACGCTGTGGACGCTTTGCTGACTGGGAACATGCCGAATCCGCCGGATACGAAGCCATTCGGTTGTACTATCGTGCGGCTGGCATGATTCATGCTAGAATAAAATCGAAATGGACGCTACCAAACGCGCGATATTTTTACGGAAAATTCACCTGTTCCACGACCTGAACGACGATCAGTTGTTGCAGATCGGGGAAAGGTTTTCTGAGGAATCCTACGATGCCGGTGCGGTGATCCTGGAGCAGGGTAAACAGGCCAATAGCTTTTATTTGCTCTATAGTGGCAAGGTGCGGGTATATCGTCGGCGTGAGGGGCGTATACAGGAATTAGCGACCCTGGTAAGTGGTGACTACTTTGGCGAGATGGAGATGCTCGGGCCACGCGGACCCCGTACTGCGAGCATCTCTGCTTTAGAACCTGTTATGGTCTTTAGTATTTCAGGCGAAAGGTTTGCCGAAATACTAAAAGCATATCCAAACATAAAACCTAATATCGAAATTGCCATAGCCAGCCGCAAATTGGCGCGCACCGTGCGTTTCAAGTGGCTGCGTAAGGATGAGGTTGTATATTTTTTAGCACGGAAGCACTCGTTTTTCCTGGCGCAAGTTCTGGTCGTGCCGATCCTGTCCTTACTGATCCCCGCTTTTTTATTCCTTTGGGGGGGCTTATCCGGATCGATTGCCGCCATATCGTTTGGCGTGATTGCATTGGTGTCGGTTCTGGGTTGGATTGTCTGGAGTTACATCGACTGGGGCAATGATTATTACATTGTGACCAATCAGCGTGTGGTCTGGCTGGAAAAAATCATCGGACTATATGACAGCCGCAGTGAAGCACCTCTAACGCAGATTTTGTCTGTCGGTGTTGAATCCGATTTCGTCGGACGGTCGCTTGGGTTTGGAAATGTACTCGTGCGCACGTTCGTCGGAGCAATCCCGTTCAGGCATGTGCTTCATCCCTATCAGGCAGCGCACATGGTGGAAGAATACTGGCATCGCGCCCAGGAGGTTTCCGAACAGGAAGAGAAAGAGGCCTTCAAAACCGCTTTGCGTGAGCGTCTCGGTTTGTTAAAGCCGCCTGAGGAGAAGAAGGAAGCACCCAAGGAAGAGAAGAAAGTCGTTTTACCACGCCTGTATAAGCCTAATTTTTTCAAGCTGTTTTTTGCAAACCTGTTTAAAATGCGGTTGGAAGAAGGCGCTGTCATTACCTATCGCAAGCATTGGTTTGTGCTCATTCGCCAGGTTTTTTTCCCGTCGCTGATTTTGTTGGGGCTGCTAGGCTTGTTGGTCGCTCGTATATATACATTGGTGACCAGCCCTACTTTGGCCTTTGTACAGACCATGGCTGATGGTAGTCGCGGTCTGGATACGATTAGCGTGTCGCTGCCGCTCTTGATGGTCCCGGTTCTTATCTGGTGGATTTACCAATATATCGATTGGACGAACGACATCTTCCGAGTGACGGGCGATCAAATTCTCGACATTGACCGTAAACCTTTTGGCACGGAGGAACGTCGCGCTGCACCCATCGATAACATCTTGAGCACGCGCTATGAACGTTTGGGGTTTCTCGGCTATATCCTGAATTTTGGAACTGTTTATATCGATATCGGTAGTGCGCAATTTGCGTTCGAAGATGTGTTAGACCCAGCAGGTGTCCAATCGGATGTGGACCGCCGTCGCTTGGCGCGCATCTCTGCCAAGCGAGAGGAAGAACGGACGACAGAACGAAATCGCATGGCGGATTGGATGGCAACCTATCATCGGAACGTAGATGAAATCCGCCGCGAACAAGAACTCAAAGACACAAATCAAAAAACCGAGTAAAATCGGACTCGCAAACTTTACATTAGAGGCATGAAATGGCATTACGAACAATAGTAACTTTACCGGAGCCGGTCCTGCGTCGCAAGGCGCGTCCGGTAACCAACTTTGATAAAAATTTACAAACCCTGATCGACGACATGGTCGACACCATGCGCGACGCACCCGGCGTGGGTCTAGCTGCACCGCAAGTGGGCATATCTGAACGCGTGATCGTCGTGGAATATGCCGAACCAGAAGAAGTGGAAGAGGGCGAAGAGCCTAAGGAAGTTGAACCAAAACTATATATCATGGTCAACCCCGAAATTGTGAAGGCTTCGCGAGAAACGGAGGTCGGCGTCGAAGGCTGTCTCTCCATCCCGGCCTTAGTTGGTGAAGTAGAACGGGCTTATGAAGTCCGCCTTAAGGGTTTCAACCGTCACGGACAGCCCATGAAGCTCAAAGCAGAAGGCTGGCTGGCACGTATTTTCCAACACGAAGTCGATCATGTGAACGGCGTGCTCTTCACCGACCATGCTACGAAGGTCTGGCAGCCGGAGGAGCCGGTAGAAGATAAGGTTTGACCCTCACCCATCGGATGTGGTGGCAGTTGTACTGCCGCCGCCAGCAGTACGACTGCTGGCTTATCAAGTAACGATGCATCTCAAACATCTTTCCCTGACCAATTTTCGCAATTTTGCCCGCCTGGACTTGGACATGCCCCGGCGGGTTATCGTGTTGGTAGGTAGCAATGCCCAGGGGAAAACCAGCCTGTTGGAAGCTGTGTACTTTATGGCAGCTTTCACATCCTTCCAGACGCACGCAGACCGGCAACTGGTCAATTTCATTGCAGCGCGTGAAGCACGCAAGCAGGTGGTGGTCGGGCGCCTGGTGGCGGATTACCAGCGTGGCAAGTCGGATCACCGCCTGGAAGCGCGCCTGATTATGGAGCCGACCGGTGTCAATGGCGTGCGTCTGCGCAAGGAAGTGCTGCTGGATGGTGTGAAGCGCTCGTTGAGCGAGGTCATTGGACAGTTCAACGCGGTCGTTTTCGTGCCGCAGATGTCGCAGATTTTGGAAGGCGGGCCGGACGAGCGCCGTCGCTATCTGAACCTGATGCTGGCGCAGGCAATCCCGTCTTATGTGCAGACCTTGAGTGATTACAACCAGGCGCTCAGTCAGCGCAACGCATTGCTCAAGGCTTTGAGTGAACGTGGTACGGCCCTGCAGCTCAGGAGGGCGAGCAGCTTGGGGTGTGGGATGAAGCGTTGGCGCGTCTGGGGGCGCAGATCATCTTGTGGCGCATCCAGGCTGTGCAGGAGATCGAACGTCTGGCAGCGCGTGTCCACCACGAGTTGACACGCGGCAAGGAAGTGCTGCGCTTGAGCTATGAACCGGCCTTCGATCCGCTTCCGCAGCCGGAAGGGCAGTTGGGGCTGAAGATAGATACGCCGGTTGACCGTTCCGGGTTGAAACTGGAAGAGATCCGAGCGGGATTTGTGGAGCGGCTGGCGCAGTTGCGCAGAGAGGAGATCGCGCGCGGCATGACCACCATCGGCCCGCATCGCGACGAATTACGATTCCTGGCAAACAGCATCGACCTGGGAAATTACGGTTCGCGGGGCCAAATCCGCACCACATTGTTGGCATTGAAGATGGCTGAAGTGAATTGGATGAAGGAACGCACGGGTGAGTGGCCAGTCATCCTGCTGGACGAAGTAATGGCTGAACTCGATCTGGAGCGTCGCGCTGATTTGCTAACATATCTCGGGCAGCGAGAACAGGTGCTGTTCACGACGACTGACTTGAATCTGTTCACCCCGGAATTTGCCCGTTCTGCTGAAATTTGGAAAGTGCAAGAGGGAACCATCCAGCCGAGGGAAGCTGCATGAGTTGGATACAATATTGGCCTTTATTTGAAGTAGCTTTGATTGTTGGTATTTTTGCGATCATCATTTGGCGTCTCTGGCGCTCCATGAAACGCCGTGCTCAATCTGGACCCGTGCCACGCCCGGCAACATTAGGTGGAAAAATACGTTTTGCAACACTGTATGTGTTGAAACTGCTTGGCGTAGGGATAGGTGCATTCTTGGCGATTTCCCTGGTTGTCATGATCGAACGTAATCTTCTTTCGGTGTATACGGAAACTGCCCCGGCGCCCAGCCAGGTGGAAATCCCGGCAGATTTACCCTTTGAAGTGCAGGAAGTGACTTTTTTAAGCGAAGATGGTCTGCGGATGGCAGGTTGGTATGTGCCACCTGAGAACGGCGCGCTCGTCATTTTGTTGCATGGCTATGGCGGCAACCGTACGGCCATGACTTGGCATGCCGAACAACTGACGAAAGCTGGTTATGGCGTACTGATGTATGATGAACGTGCCTCCGGCGAGAGTGAGGGAACATATCGCTCGTATGGCTGGGAAGACCCGCGAGATGTGGGTGGCGCATTAGCGTTCCTGAGTGAAAAGCCGGAAATCAATCAGGACAAGATTGGCATTGCGGGTTGTTCTACCGGTGGGCAGATCGCTTTGCAAGGTGCGGCCTATTATCCGCAGCTTGGGGCTGTCTGGGCGGATGGACCGTCCACGGTGCGGGCGCAGGATATTTCGAAGCCGACCAATCCGATCTACGCGCTGCTCGTGGCAGCCAATTATATGTTGGATTGGATGTACGAAGTGAAGCTAGATATCAACCCTCCTGCGCCGATGATCGAGATCATCGATGACATTGCGCCGCGTCCGATCATGCTGGTGGGAAGCGACATTCCCCAGCCGTTCACCGGCAGCGAAGCAAATCATTTGAAAACGTATGCCCGCTATGCCGGGGATAATTCGGAGTTATGGGCGATCCCGGATGCTTATCATTGTGGCGGGCCGAATGTCAGGCCGGAAGAGTATGCCACGCGAATGGTAGAATTCTTTGATACAGCTTTTAATATCGAACGGAGGTAGAAATGTCCGTCAAAAAATCACATGAAGTGGAAGCCAAAAACGTTTCTGCTGGAAAGGATACCACCATCCAGGTGTTGATTTCTTCTCAGGAGGGCCCAAACTTTGCACTGCGCAAATTCTCGATGAAATCGGGCGGTGGCATGCCTTTGCACACCAATACCGTCGAGCACGAACAGTATGTACTCGGGGGGCGGGCAAAGATCGGGATTGGCGAGCAGGTTTTCGAAGTCCAGTCAGGAGACGTGGTATTTATTCCCGAAGGCGTCCCCCATTTTTATGACAATATCGGTGACGAACCGTTTGAGTTCCTGTGTATCATCCCCAACAAGGAAGACGTGATCACGATTGTAGACGAATTTTCCTGTTAAACGCTCCTACAGTTCGGGATGGGTCTCAGACCCGTCCCAAGCGTTAGAGTTTTACAACGGCTTCTTGGCTGGGACCCCGGGCTTGCGTGGGTATCCCGGTGGCGTAGCTGCAACCTTGTCGACCAGCACCAGATGTCGCTCCTCGACCACTCCCGGCAACGTAACGGGGATTAACTGCCGCACTTCTCCTCCCAACAATTTGATAGCGCTGTCCGCCGCATGAACTTCCGCCGGACCACTTTCCCCTTTTTGTGCCAACATCCTCCCGCCGACTTGAACCAGCGGGAGCAAATATTCCGAGAGAACACGCAGATTGGCGACCGCGCGGGCAATCCCCCAGTCGTATCGCTGGCGGTGTTCGCGCATCTGCCCCAGATCTTCTGCGCGGGCTTTGATGACGTCCACGCCATCCAGGCCTAGCAGCCTGACAATGTGCTGGCAGAACATGGCCTTCTTGCCGACCAACTCGACCAGCGTCACTTTTGTATTGGGATAGATGATTTTCAAGGGGATGCCGGGAAAGCCCGCGCCCGTGCCGATGTCGATGATGTTCGTTGGCGGATTGGCCTTCCAGGCCAGCACACAGGAGAAAGAGTCCAGGAAATGCTTGGTGCGGATACCGGCCACATCGCGGATGGCGGTCAGGTTGAATTTCTGGTTCCACTCGATCAGTTCGCGTTCGTAGGTGGTTAATGCGATAATCTGCCGTCCGGTCAAATGGACGTTGAACAACGCTTGTGCCTCTTGAACGAGTTTATCCATCGGGAACGATTATAAATCAAAAGGCCTGACGGGCTGTTTTTGCAACCTGTCAGGCCTCGGCCTTTTCCGACTTTAATCGCTTGTTACTTTCAACTCTTCATCTTTTTTCTTCGCCCTGTGTGGGAACAGTTTGCGCCACGCCAAGCGGAATATTCTCCACAAGACCCATAGCAAACCCAGGATAACCAGCCCGGCCGGGATGATCAGGATGATCAGCCAAATGAGGAATCTGACAAATCCCTGCGCGAAGTCGATCAGAGACTGGAAGGCATTGCGAGCAGTACCGGTGATTTTCCAGCCGCCAACCTCAATCGGTTGGACGGATTCCTCGGCGACGACTCTGACACTGATGGCAGATAAGGCGGCCGATTCTTCATAATACTGGATCTGTCCTTTGACCACTTCGATCTGTTCGCGAATGGAGGTCAACTGGTTGAACACGTTGAGCACATCTTCGGTCTTGGTGGCATCCTGCATGATTTTGACCAATTGTGCTTCGGTGGCTTCCAGGTTTTTCAGGCGGGATTGCAAATCGACATAATCCTTGGTTACATCCTGGCCAGAACGATTCTCGGATTGCACCTCAATTGTGTCAGATTTGATCGTCTCTAGCGCCTCATCCAATTTCTCGACAGGCACCCGGATCGTGATCTGGCCCTCTGGAACCTTAACGTTCGTACTGGTACTGGTTTGATATAAGTTGGATGAAACTACATACCCCTTCAAATTCTCAGCCATTTGCTCGATAGATTTCATTTTTGTTGCTGGATCGGCTACCACGATGCTCAAGTCAGCGTTCTGGATGACGAGCCGTTCGACGCTGGCGGCCGTGGAGCCGCTTCCGGCAGAGTTAGCAATAGCATCACTGGCGGGTGCCGGGGCCTGCAACGGCGCCTCGTACATCATCTCTGGAGCCGCGGCGGGAGCCCCAGCGCTGTTAACTTGTGCAGATGGTGCGGGGGCTGCTGCTCTCCCACACGCGGTCAGTATGAGTGCGGCGGCCAGTGCAATGAAGAAAATGCGTTTCATGGTCTTCTCCTCTCAGGGTAGGTAAGGTGATCTCTTACCCAAAGGACGCAATCAACCGCTAAAAAGTTCCGGCCCCACCGCCCTACCACTCCCATAGATGGGGGCTGGAGGGGGGTCCCCCCTCAGCCAGCCGGACGGCGTGTTTTTCCGGGAGGTGCGCCTGGCGGATGCGCTCCTGAACTTCGGGAATGTTATATTCCACGCGACGCGCTTCCCAGGTTTTGGCTTCCGGGTCAAAGATGGCATAGGCGGCGCGTGGATCGCGGTCGCGGGGTTGGCCAACCGAGCCAGGATTCAGGATTGCCCGTTTGGTCAGCGGCATGGCTTCCCCGATGCGCGGCGCTTCCAGGGTAATGCGGTCGCGCTGTTCGTCCAGTTGAAACAGGCACTGGATGTGTGAATGTCCCACAAAGCACCAGTTGGTATCAAAAAAATCAAAATTCAAACGGGCTGAAAGTGTATTGATAATGTATTCCCACACCGGGTCGCGCGGGCTGCCGTGCGCCATGGTCACATCTCCGCGCACTTTGGGATTCTCGGGCAAGGTGCGCAAAAAATCCGCGTTGCTGGGTGAGAGCACACGCTCGTGCCACACCAGAGAACGACGTGCGTCCCCGTTGAACGATTCGAAGGGCATCTTGCCGATCACTGCTACATCATGGTTACCCAGCAGGCAAGTCAACATGGGTCTTTCGCGAATTTCCTCCACGCAGGCATTGGGATCGGGACCATACCCCACCAGATCGCCCAGGCACCAGGTCTCATCGACCGGGCCGGCGTCTTTCAGCACGGCTTCGAGGGCCGTGTAATTGGCGTGGATGTCTGACATGACCAGAATGCGCATGGGCTACTCCAAAAGCGCCGCGACGCGAGCTACGATGGTTTCGGCCACTTCAGACTTGCTCATCAGTGGCAGAGGCTCGCTTTTGCCATCCGCATACAAAAGGGTCACTCGATTGGTATCGACGGAGAACCCCGCATCTGTTGCAGAAATATCGTTGGCGGCGATGATATCCAGTTTCTTAGATTGTAACTTAATTGTTGCGTTTTCTAACAAATCGCGGGATTCGGCCGCAAAGCCAACGACTACCCGCGGTCGCTTCTCTCCCAACCCCAGGCCTGCCACCGCTTCGAGGATGTCAGGCGCGGCCTCCAGCTCGACCTGCGGAATCCCGTCCTTCTTCTTCATCTTGTTCTCAGCGATATGCTTCGGGCGGAAGTCCGCTACCGCGGCGGCCATGATGAGAGCATCAGCGGCAGCGGATTCCGCCAGAACAGCCTCCAGCATCTCCTGCGCAGTACGGACTTCTACGACACGCGCACCCACAGGAGGCAGCAAATTGACAGTTGAGATCAGGCACACTTGCGCGCCGGCGTCGATGGCGGCCTGTGCCAGCGCGTACCCCTGTTTGCCCGACGAACGGTTGGTGATCACACGGACGGGATCGAGCGGCTCGTGAGTTCCTCCGGCGGTGATCACGATCTTTTTAGCGGCCAGCAAGCCCTTTTGTCCGAGCACGAGGCGGACATGTCCTAAAAGTTCGGATGTCTCCAGCATGCGTCCCCGTCCGCTTTGGCCGAATGCCAGATGCCCTTCCGCAGGTCCGGCTACATATGCGCCGCGCCCGGTCAATTTGACCAGGTTTTCCTGCGTGGCCGGGTGGGCGTACATGTTGCTTTCCATGGCAGGCGCGATCAGCAGCGGACAACGCGCAGCCAGAGCCGTGACGGTCAGCAGGCTGTCGGCCTCCCCATGCGCCAGCTTGGCCAGCGTGTTGGCTGTGCAGGGTGCAACGACCAGCAAATTGGCCTGGTGCGCCAACCCGACGTGCAGGACGTGCGCTTCACCCCCCCACAGGTCGGCATCTGTGTAGGCGCGCCGCCCCGTGACCGACTGGAAGGTTAGCGGCGTGACGAATTTCTCGGCGGAAGGGGTCAGGATCACATCTACCAGCGCGCCGGCCTGCGTTAGCTTGGACGCCAAATCGGCAGCCTTGTAAGCTGCGATGGAGCCGGTTACACCCAGCAGGATGTGTTTGTCAACTAAATTGGGCATCGCTCTCATTATACTTATAAAATGGACGGCAAGCTCCAGTTGGTGAGCAGTTGCACTACAAACGAGAGCTGCCTAATTTCAAAAACCTAGAAAACATGTCACCCTGAGTGCAACGAAGGGTCTCCGCCGCTGGGTCTCGATATGGACTACGTCCTACTCGACCACCAGCGGCGGGATTCTTCGGTCACTTCGTTTCCTCAGAATGACATAGAACATGAATAGGCTAATAGAACGTTACCTCGTAGCTTTGCATTTGGTCACCGTCATAAATGAATTTGGCCGAAAAGAACCCCTCTTTTTCAAGCCAGGGGAAGAAAATCTGGTCACTCGGCCACAGGTTGAGCGATATAAGCTTCTCGTCGGGGATCCATGCCAACTCCCCTTCGGGCGAATCGATCAAGTCACCTTCGAATTCCCTGGCCGTGAAGACGAACACGTACCAATCGTTGCCTTTGAAGGCCGGGAAACATGAGCAGCCCCAAATGGAAGAGAATATTCGTCTGTGGTTTGAACCAGAGCCTGACCCTATCCCCGGCGTGGGATGTCTCCCTAAAGACTTCGAGACGATAAAAGAAGTTAGCGAAGAGCATGGCAGGCTTGAAATCTGGCTCGTTTATGGTGTAAAATAATTGCACATTTGTTCTAGGAAATACGATGCCAGTCAACTTTCAGGAAATCTACCAAAAAATCCAGGAGATCGGAGCCGGGGCACGCGAGCGCAAAAAGACGCTCGAAGAGCGTCGCACCCGAGCGCACGATCTGCTCAAAGCTTATGCAAACGAACTGGATTCGCTGCGCTCCAAAGTGGACGAGGCTAAAAGCATCGACCCCAATATCCGCTGCGCCTACCCATTAAACGAGCCTATCGCTTCATCCTACCCCCCGCCTGACTCCGTTGAAAACGCAACTCTAATCGCTGCCGACGGGTCCCAAATTTTTCCGGATAGACATAATCAAGTGCAATATTATGTAATAAATGTTGGCGCTATTGCTATGCAAATCGGCTCGGGAAAAACTCCAGAAATTTTCACAGATACAAAGTTGCATTTCCTTGATGAATTCGATGACACTTACTTTAGTGAAAGTCAAATTGCTTTACAACGAGATATCGCAGAACGCAAAAAGCTTCTCGAAATTTCAGAAATTTTTTCAGGAAATATCGTTACACTTACTGAAGGCCAACTTGAACTTTGGGGTGCAATGGATAATGAAAATAGAACAGAATTTGAAAAGAGTCTCCAAGACTATCTAGATATACTCAATGCATTAAAGCAAAACAGCATAATTACAGCAGGTTACGTTGATAAGCCAGGCGCAAATTGGGCAACAAGATTATTAGAAATTGCGTCTCTTCCCAAAGACGAAATGGGTGGGCTAAAAAAATATCGTCCGCTTTTGGGCGTAACAGACCAATGGATATTCAGTCAAATCTTACCGGAAGAAGCAAGGTCAGCAGTTTTCGCTCTACAAGCAAAATCAGCAGAAACCTATACGGGTACGTTGGCAATCCACTTTTTCTATTTGAACGTTGGCGATAAAAATAAGCCATCCATTGTAAGAGTAGATATTCCTTTTTGGGTGGCAAATGATACTAGTGCCTTAAACATATTGCATAAAGTGTTGATTGCTCAAGCCAAAATCTTAGGCCATAAGCCATTTCCTTATGTGCTTCACCGTGCACATGAAATCGCCGTTGTGACACACCAGGAAAAATTCCAAATCGATCAGATGTTAGCAATTGAAATTCGAAATAATAATGGCGAATTAGGCGAAATATCTGGAAAGCAATCAGCCAAGAATTTATCTGGCAAGAAAAGCTATAAGTAATATTTGGAGGCACCATGTCTGACCAAATCGAAATCGGACGTTTACTGCGCGCGGGCACGACCGGCTTCATCGCTGGCTGCCGCGTTTCGCAATTGACTGTTCCGGCCTTTGGCGCGCTGGTGCGCGCCCCGCTGGGGGACGGCTACCAGGTCTACGGCCTGATTTACGACATCCACATCGACGATGACGGCTTAGTTCGCCAACTGGTAACCGCTGACCACGTCAGCGAAGAAGTCATGCGCGACAACCGCGAGCGTCGCATCGTGCCGGTCGAGATGTCTGTGCTGGCAGTCGGCTACGAGCAGGATGGGGCAATTTTCCACCTGCTACCGCCGCGTCCGCCGTTGAGTCTGGATGTTATCTACCTGTGCGATGACGATGATTTGGCAAAGTTTACATCCGCGGGACGGTTTGGGTATTTCCGTCACATTTTGCGGGCACAGGACATTCCCATTGGCGAAGTATTGGCAGCGCATTTACAACAAGCCAGTGCAGCAAACCAAAAAACGAAAAACGTAAACTGGCAAAGTGGCGCGGTGACAGAATTAATCACTCTTCTTAGAGATGATTACCCAACGTTGATGTCGGTGCTGGGTGCGTTAGGAGAAGTGGTTTGATTTTGGACCACGAAGAGCACGAAGAAACACAAAGGGAAAACCAAATGATGGCCCAGATAAAGAAGCCTTCGAGATCGTTCAAGCCGATTCCACTAGAAGTAGAGGCAATTGGCAAAAAAGTATTAGATGCTGCCTACACGGTCCACACTGAACTTGGTCCTGGGTTGCTCGAATCTGTTTACGAAGCCTGCTTGGCCTATGAGTTGCGGAAACAAAATCTGAACGTAGACACACAGGCGGTTGTTCCGGTGAAATATCATGATGTTTTTGTGGAGACCGGCCTGAGATTAGACTTGTGGGTTGAGAAAAGCGTAATTGTGGAATTAAAAGCTGTCGAGACCATGCATCCGCTTTATGATGCTCAACTTTTGACTTACCTGAAGATAACGGGTTGCCGCCTGGGCTTTTTGATCAACTTTAACGTCAAGCGTCTCAAAGAAGGCGTCAAACGGATGGTTCTTTAATTCTTTGTGCTCCTTTGTGTCCTTTGTGGTGAAAGAGAAAAATTATGGCTGAGAACAAATCAATTGGATATATCGTCGGTGGCGGATTAAAAGAAAACTTCCGCGTGCGATTGACTGTACCCGCGCAGGAAGTGCAGGAGGGCGCCTTCGTGGTCATCGAGAGCGGAGCCTGGCAATACTACGGCTTGGTTACGGACCTGCTGCTGGGCGCCACCGATCCACGCTTTGCAGACGAGCAGTCCGAAGAGCGTTTACCTCCCGACATTGCCAGAGCCCTGCACGGACAGACGCTCTACACCAACCTGGAAGTGCTGCCCGCGCTGATGCTGGAACGCGGCCCGGAGCCGGGTTCGCCGGAATACGCCAAGTGGCTTGAGTCGCTTGGGGAACGGCAGCCAAGACCGGGTCCGGTTAAGACCGTGCCGCCGCACCATGCGCAGGTTCGTCTCGCCGCACCGGGCGACATCGCCGAGATCTTCGGCGACCCGTCCGATAAGTCCAATTTCGTCATCGGCTATACGCGCGAGCAAGGACATCCGGTTTGTATCGACATGGACAAGTTCGTCCAGCGCTCGTCGGGCGTCTTTGGCGCTACCGGTACGGGCAAGTCGTTTTTGACGCGCCTGGTGCTGGCCGGGCTGATGCACTACAACAAGGCTTCGGTGCTGGTGTTCGACATGCACAACGAGTACGGCTACGACGACACCGCTTCGGACACGGGACTGCGCGTGACTGGCCTGAAGACCAAGTTCGGATCGAAGGTGCGCGTGGTCGGGCTGGGAGCGGGAGCCACCATCCGCGGTTCAGCCCCGGACTTCAACCTGGAGATCGCCACGAGTGACGTTCTGCCCGCTGACGTGGAACTGCTCACGCGCGAACTTAACCTGCGCGAGACCACACCCACCACGCTGGAGGCCTTAATCACAACCTTTGGCGCGAAAAACTGGTTCAGCCGTTTCAAGGCTATGAACCGCGAAGAGATCGAGGTGGAAGACGAGCGCACCGGCAAGGTCAAGAAAGTACCGCACCCCGACAGCGTGGCGGCCTGGGCGGGCGCGCACGGCGTAAACGTGGCTGCTGCCGAAGGCCTGCACGACAAGCTTCGCCGCCTGTTCAACAAACCCTACATCGTGGCCAACCCCGCCTCGGACGCGGTTGGCGAGGTCATCAAGGCGCTGGAGATCGGCCAGCACGTGGTGCTATCGTTCGGCGAATTCGAAAGCGACCTGGACTACCTGTTCGTCAGCAACTTCCTGACGCGCCAGATCCGTCGTGTTTGGGAACAGCGCACCAACGAGTTCCGCACATCCGGGAAGGCCGAGCCACGCCAACTGGTGATCGTGGTGGAGGAGGCCCACAAACTGCTCAACCGCGAGATGGCCGCCCAGACCACCTTCGCTACCATCGCGCGCGAACTGCGCAAATACTACGTCACCCTGTTGATCATCGACCAGCGCCCTTCACAAATCTACGACGAGGTCATGTCGCAGTTGGGGACGCGCATCAGTGGTTGGCTGGGCGACGAGGACGATGTGCATGCCGTGCTTTCGGGGCTCTCGGGGCGTGACGCCCTGCGCGGTATGCTGGCGCGCTTGCAGCCCAAAGAAGAAGTGCTGCTGCTCGGCTGGGGCGTCCCCATGCCGCTGCCGGTGAAATCGAGAAGGTATGATGATAATTTCTGGAAGGAGTTGCTTGGCGGCGGGAAGAAGCGTTCTGAAGCGCAAAATTTAAAGGAACTTGGGTTTTGATAATGGAGGTTTAAATGGCCTTGGATAAAGTTTTTGACGAAATTGACGAGGTTGATCTCAGACAACTCATTGAAAACAACGTTTCAGAACAGAAAACGGTTGAATACAAGGAACTTCTGCCTGAAAACAATCGCGAGAGCAAAAAGGAATTTCTCGCTGATGTTTCTTCTTTCGCTAACACAGTAGGTGGGCATATCATTTTTGGTATTAAGGAAGAAAGCGGCATACCAGTTGAACTATCAGGTTTAGAAAGTGATGATTTTGACAGCGAAATACTACGATTAGAGAATTTGCTAAGAGATAGTATTCAACCAAGAATACAAGGCATTTCAATGAAAGCAATTCCCATTGAAGGCTCAAAGCCAATCATCTTTCTTCGGATACCACAAAGTTGGTCAAAACCACATGTAGTTAATTTCCAAGGGCATTGGCGGTTTTATGCGCGAAATTCGGCAGGAAAATATCCACTTGATGTAACGGAGTTACAATCAGCATTCCTTGCATCCACAGCCATAATAGAAAGAATTAAACACTTTCGCTTTGAACGTATCAGCAAAATTGTTGCTAACGAAACACCAATTCCATTAAGTAATAGCAGCAAAGTAATCTTACATCTTGTACCGTTTGTAGCTTTTGAATCTGGATTCTCAATTCAAGTAAGTTCTTTACAAAAGGAGGCCCCATCTCTTAAACCCTTATACTCTTATGTTGGGAAATTCAGATATAACTTGGACGGGATAGTTGCTTACGATAATAGAAGAGATGAGCAATCAGAAGGATATTTTCAGGTCTTTCGTAATGGAATAATAGAAATCGTAAGTGAATCGATGATAGATGCAGATGCCAACGGTCCCTACATACCCAGCATAGTGGTTGAACGGGAATTAATAGATGCCTTGAGAACCTGTATCGACATTTACAAGAAATTCCAAATTTCATCACCTTTTGCGCTCATGTTGACTTTTACTGGAGTGAAAAATTGCAGATTAGCTGTGAACCTTGAGCGACTAGACCCCTGGCGACAGCATACATATAAAATTGATAGAGATCCATTGATAATTTCCGAGATAATGGTGGAAAATTATTCTGATGATCCCGCAAATATACTGCGTCCTATTTTTGACGCAGTCTGGAATTCGGCGGGATGGCCTAAATCTATGGGTTATGATGAAAATGGGGAATGGGGAAAAGGTCCTAATTTTCGTTAGCAAGAAACAAATATGACCAAAAAATCCGAACTTCGTAAACAAGAACTCCTCTCCGCCGTCATCGAAACCCGCACTGCCCTCCTGCATGCAGCCTCGCAACTATCCCTTGAAGCCCAAGATACTGTATTCCTCGGCATCTGGTCGGTGGTAGATTTGATCGCCCGTGGGTAAACCCAGCGGGCTAATCGCTGAAGGACGCTGAAGCGCCCTCGCCCGCCAGCCCCAACGGGGCTTAAGCCATTAGCCCGGCCATTCATGGCTGGGCGGGTAGAATTGGTAAAGAAGCAAAATCATCATCCACACACTCGCCCGTGGGTGAACCCAGCGGGCTAATTGCTCAAGGACGGTAAACCGCCCTCCGCCCGCCAGCCCCAACGGGGCTTAAGCCATTAGCCCGGCCATTCATGGCTGGGCGAGTGAGATTGACAAGGAAAACATTTATCATTCACACAACCGCCCGTGGGTACCCCATTCGGGGCATGCATACCCCGTTCGGGGCACATGTAAAACCAGCGGGTTATTTGCTAAAGGACGGTACCCCTTACCCCCTTCGGGGGCCTACGGCAGGGTGCTTCCCCCTACGGGGACGATGTCGCGAAACCGCCCTTCGTTCGTAGTCCGTAGCCCCAATGGGGCTTAAGCCATTAGCCCGGACGTTGACGTCCGGGCGAGTAGAATTACCAAACCGAATATTGGAAACATCAGGAGCCACCCATGCCCTACTGGAAATTGTTCTATCATATCACCTGGGGAACCAAAAACAGATTAGCGCTCATCGAACCTGCCTGGGAGTCTGATTTGTATGGTTATCTGTGGGGCAAAGCCACGGCTTTGGAATGCATTCCACATGCTATCGGCGGCATGCCCGAACATATCCATGTGGCTATTTCTATTCCGCCCAAGCTTGCAGTCGCAAAGATTATTGGTCAGCTCAAAGGAGCGAGTTCGCATCATATCAATGAAAATTACGCAGACAATTCATTTGCATGGCAAGCGGAATATGGGGTTGTGAGTTTTTCCGAGAAAACCTTACGCTCGATTGTGGAGTATGTAAAAAATCAGAAGAAACACCATTCAGAAAACACAATCAAAGAAACGCTGGAAAAGCTAACTCCATTAGAACCGGAATCGTGAACTGAGATTAGAGATGAACACAATTTACCTGGACGGAACCAGTTTGACCTTTGACCAAGTATCCGCGGTTGCATACGGCCAACCAAACACACCGCGGGTGGAGATCAGCGCCGAGGCTGCGAAACTCGTCACGCGCGCAGCGCAGGCGGTGCAGACCTTGCTCGAGCGCGGCGTCATCGCTTATGGCATCACCACCGGCTTCGGCGCCTTCAAAGATCGCATTATCCCGCCCGATCAGGTGGAGCAACTCCAGCGCAATATCCTGGTCAGCCATTCGGTGGGTGTCGGCGATCCGTTCGATATCCCCACCACGCGTGCCATTATGTTGATCCGCGCCAATACCCTGGCGCGCGGGCATTCGGGAATCCGCCTCTCCACCTTGCAATTGCTGGTGGACATGCTCAACGCGGGCGTCCATCCCGTCATCCCCGAAAAAGGTTCGCTGGGCGCCAGTGGCGACCTGGCTCCGCTGGCGCACATGGCGCTACCCATCATCGGCGAAGGGTTGGTGAATTATCAGGACGAAGTGCTCTCAGGCGCGGAAGGATTCCAACGTGCGGGGTTGCAGCCCATCAAATTGGCCGCCAAGGAAGGGCTAGCGCTGACCAACGGAACTTCGGTCATGACCGCCCTAGGCGTGCTACAGACTCTTCGTGCGGAAAGATACAGCCAGACCGCCGACATCGCGGGTTGCTTGAGCCTGGAAGCCTTGAACGGCACCGATCTGGCCTTCGATGAGCGCATTCACAATTTGCGCCCATATCCGCGCCAGACGGAATGTGCGGCGTATTTGCGGGGTTTGCTCAAGGACAGCCAGTTCACGCGCGAGCACACTTCGCTCGACGTGCAGGATGCCTACACCTTGCGTTGCATCCCGCAGGTGCATGGCGCGGTCCGTGACGCGATTGCCTATGCGCGCTGGGTCTTCGAAATCGAACTGAATGCCGTCACCGATAACCCCTTGATCTTCATCGACGATCGGGATGAAATCACGGTTCTGTCCGGTGGAAATTTTCACGGTGAGCCGCTGGCGATTGCGATGGATTACCTGGCTTTCTCCGTAGCCGAATTGGGGAATATCTCCGAGAGACGAATTATGCGTTTGACGGACGAGTGTTCGAACACGCATGTGCTGCCCCCTTTTCTCACCCAGGAAGGCGGACTGAATTCGGGCTTCATGATCCTGCAATATACCGCCGCCGCACTTGCCACGGAGAACAAAGTCCTGTCACATCCCGCCAGCGTGGATACGATTCCCACCTCCGCCAATGTGGAGGACCACGTCAGCATGGGTGTCACTTCCGCGCTCAAATTGCGCGATGTGCTCGATAACGTGGAAAGAATCCTGGCCATCGAATTGATGTCCGCCGCGCAGGGGATTGACTTTCGCAGGCAGGTTATCGGCGCTGAGAAGACTCTCGGCCAGGGGACGCGCGGCGTGTATGCGCTCATCCGTGAACACATCCCGTTCATCGAATCGGATAGGACGATGTATGGCTATATTGAATCCATGCGAAAACTCGTTGAGGATGGGGAAGTGGTTGATCGGGTTGGGTGATGTCTTAGTGCGTCCCTTATTTTGGCTTATGCCGATCGTTCTCCCTGATTGGCCGTGCGACGCTCGCCGTCGATGCCCCAGGCGATCAACCGCACGGGATGCAGACGCATCACCTCGACGCCAAACCCGGGACCCAGTTCCTGGCCGCCATTTTCCAGCAGTTCCGCCTCGGCGCGGATCTCGATACAGCGGGGCTGCCAGGGAGGCAACACATCGTCCACCACAAATGCTACCCGCGGGTGACGGGCCGCCTGATGCCATTTACCAGTGTGCGCCAGGTCGTGCCCACCGATGTCGATCGTATCGGTAGCAGGATTGTAGCGGAATCCGACCGGGACCACATGCGGGTCCCCAGCCGCGTCCACGGTCGCCAAACGACCCAGGCGCTGTTCGTGCAAATAATCCAACTCTTTTTCCGTGAAAATACTCATTGCGCTCAACCCTCTCCAATAAATAATCTTCGAACTAAATTTCGCAAGTTCATAATCGGATGCTATCACAACCCGTCCCGGTTGACTTCCTCGATTCGGCCAGGGCGCTCCCTGGATATTCGACTAGGACTACATTCCAAAACTGGTAGACCAGTAGACTCCTACAATACCGAAGATATCCCGCTCTCTCCCAAGAGAGCGGGATTCTCCAGGCGGTTTACCCTTGCAGGGCGCTTAGCCAGTATTTCTAATGCTCGCTATCATCCCCGCTTCTAACCCTGAAACTAATGCCTGTGATGCTCTGTCGGGGTTGGCGTAGGCGTAGGACGTCTGTGATGTACCTCAGTAGGGACTGGCGTGGGCGTAAAAGTAGGAACAGGGGTCGGCGTCGGTGTGTTGGTCGGCGGTTGCAGAGTCGGGGTGGGAGTGGGCTCCGGCGTATTCGTAGGGGGCAGGGGCGTAGGTGTCAACGTTGCGGTCGCGGTTGGTACCGGAGTATTCGTTGGCAGTACTGGTTGCAGTTGGCGCAACAATCAAATCATACGGAACATCGATGACCACATATACCGAGACTCCAAATAGCGCGCCACCCTTGGTACCCAGACGCCAGTAGCTGGTGTATTCGCCCGCGGTGTCCGGTGCAGTAAAGTCAACAGTCAAGTACGCATCTTGTCCCGGATAAATGGTCTGGCCAATCTTCTTCGGGGAACCAGCCATATCATACCCACCGACGAAACCCATCCGATAGGTCGGGTCCCAGGCACAGGTTCCCGTATTTTCGAGCAACCAGGTCTTGCGGAAGACTTCACCCGGGGCTACCTGTGAATAATCAGGGATGGTCACATCAGTGATATAGGCGGAAGCGTAACACGCAGTTTCCGGGGTCGGGTACGAGTAAACAGGTACTGGTGTCGAAGTGGATATTGCTGTCGCTGTGGGGGTTGCAGTTGGGGTGGGAGTCAAGGTCGGCGTTGAAGTGGGTATAGGAGTATTGGTGGGTTCTGCAGTCAGTGTCCCGGCGACGGCTGTGTTGACCTCGGGGGCTAATTGATTGATCGAAGCTGCTTTGGCGCTGGTACCGCATGAAGCCAGGACCAAGGCTGCCAGTGTGAGTACAGGCAAGAGAATTCTTGCCGGATTATGTTTCATAAGTCTTACCTCCTCTCGATGGTTCCAAAAGGGCCAATCGAGGGCAATCATACGAAGACTATGATAATCAGTTCATGTGAAGAACTTGTGGAATTCAGATGAAGACAATATGGAGAATCTTTTTGATGGGTACAAAAAATGTTCCGTAGATGCCAATCTACGGAACGTCGGTGGAAAACTTCCAACTATCCTAATTTACTTCTTGTGCACAATCCTCCTCGCGGCAGGCGCATACCGCCACCTGGATCCTGTCCGCCCAGTGTTGACGAATGCTGCTACGTGTGGATGCGCGTCATCGGTCAACTCGCTGCTACCTTTGCTTGCCTGATTTTGATTTGTGAAGACCAAACAAGTGAGGCTGCAAACAATGTTGCCACCAACACGAACAATGCACGGAATGTCACCTGATCTGTGCCGAGGAACACGGGAGCCATTACAATTGCCATGACATTCGAAGTAAAGTGGAACAGCATGACCACCGGAACCTTCCTGATACTGCGATCATACAGCCAGGCAATGATGATCTGAAACGGGAAGGTGAAAATGAAGATATCGAACCAATTAATTCTTCCATACAGAAAGAGCGGCAAGTGCCACAGCATTCGAAATATGCCCAGCACTAACACGGCGAGCAATGAGCCGTTTGTGCGTTCTGCAAAGCGTTCGCGCAGTTTTGGCAGAGCATAAGCTGTCCAGCCAAGTTCTTCCCATTGACCGCCAAAGAGTAGAAGCAACAGAAAGGGAATTGGCGATTCATAATGAGGTATTATCAGTTTGGCGCCCAATGCCAGATTGATAAAAAGGGCAATTCCTTCATAACCAATAACGATCAACGGAGCGATCAAATACCACCAGCCCGCACGCCAGTTCGTTATGCGATTGTAGTGCTCACGTAGTCCCTGCGCACCCAGTGTCACACCGATCACGATGCGGGCGGCAAGCGCCAATCCCCACGTGGTTTCTCCGCCTTGCATAAAAGGCACCGATAACCAGCTCAGCAAGTATGCGAGCAGAAAGAAAGATGGTAATTCGTAACGCTGGATAAAGTTTTTCATGTGAGTCTCCATTTCTAAAGTAATTTCCCCGAGCATACTCACATCGTTACATTAAGAGATGCGTCTCACGACGCAATCTGGTCAGGGCTTAAGACCTGTTTACGAAATTAATCTCTGCGCATTAATCCTTTCGGACCACGCCCTCGCGCCAGGCATACACCGCGGCTTGCGTCCGATCTGCCAGATGCAATTTGCTCAAGATATTGCTCACATGCCCCTTGACGGTCTTTTCGCTCAACACCAATTTCGCCGCCATCTCTGCATTGGACATGCCGTCCGCGATCAACTTCAACACTTCCAACTCGCGTTCACTCAATTCTGTAAATGGATTCAGATTATCTGCGCGTTTGCCTTGCAATTCTTTGATTACGCGCGCCGCCACACGTGGATGCAAAACCGCTTCACCTACCGCAGCCTTTCGCACGGCATCAAGCCAATTCCTCCGCACTCACATCCTTCAGGACATAAGACAGTGCGCCCGCCTTCAACGCGGGAAAGATATGCTCATCTTCATGATACGAAGTCAACACCACGATTTGCGAACGCGGACTGACCTGTTTGACGCGTCGCGTTGCTTCGACACCGTCCATGTTGGGCATGATCAAATCCATCAAGATGACATCCGGGACGTGCTGCGCTGCCAAATTGACCGCCTCTTCGCCCGAGCCCGCTTCGCCTACGACCGAGATGTCTGCTTGCGTTTCGAGGAAGGTCCGCACCCCCTGGCGCACTACAGCGTGATCGTCCACCAGCAAAACCGTAATTGTTTCTGACATTATGAACTCCTCACCGTTGCGGTGACCCGTGTGCCTTTGGTTTTCTGGCTGGAGATTTCCAAGTTTCCGTTCATCGCTGCCAGTCGTTCCTGCATCGAGTCCAGGCCAACGCCTTTGGCAATTTTCTCCGCATCGAACCCGATACCGTTGTCTTCGATAGTCAATACAACCGCATCATTTTCTGTTTTCAATTCAACTGTGACCTTGTCCGCATGGCTGTGACGTGCCACATTCGCTAATGCCTCTTGCACCACTCTGAACAAAGCTTGCTCAACCTGTTGATCCATAGTAACCGTTGAATCAATATTCATTTTTGCATCGACACGATTTTGCCGCGACCATTCTTCCACGTGCTCACGAACCGCATCTGGCAAAGATTTTCTCTCCAACGCGGGCGGACGCAACGCATTAATGAGTGAAGTCAATTCCGTGCCTGCCTGCTGCGCGAGTCGCTCTGCTTCGGTGACAGATTGATACGCTTTATCGGTAGCAGACATGGAGGTCCGTGCGGCGCTTAACTGCATCGAGATGGCAAAGACCTGTTGTTTGACCGAGTCATGCAGGTCCCGCGCCAGGCGGTTTCTTTCCTCCACCACGGCCAGTTCACGGAGCTTTTGTTGCGTCTCCTTCAACTCATCCACCAACTGTTGGTTTTGGTCACGCGCTTTCTCTGCCTGCTGCAATACGGCTCCAAAGAAACCACCTAAAATATAGGAGACTCCGTAAAACAAAACTGCATAAATACCGTTTGCACCGCGAGCCGACAATGTAAAAAAACTGACAATGACATAATAGACCACGATCCATATGGTGGCTTTCTTCCCTGGCAAAACATGCGCCGTATGGACCGCAAGGATGATGAATATGAAATTGAAGGCATCCGTGGAAGTCGAACCGAGGGAAAGTACGAGCGTCAGAATAAAGGTCTGAACGCCAAAGTAAATGTCTGGGTGCTGCTGAAAGGATACGGTCCCGAAGTAGAAGCGATGGAGAATCCCGAAGAGCAGACATAAGCCCAGGGTGATCAGTTGTAATTTAAGCGAAGAGAATCCACTGATCCCCAAAAGGGACATGGCGGCAATGCTGATGTATGTGGCAATGTCGAGCAATACGGGAATGCGCAGGGAATTATTCTTCATAGGTCAGTTATACAAGAATAACATTGGCTGTGTGAATTGTAACCCGTCTGGAGGCGGTTGATAACACGGTCTCCAGACGGGTTCATGGTTTATGGATTGAGACGTTTTCCCGTTTGAACCGCATCCACTACTTGTAATATGATCTGGCTGACTTGCTGGGCATGTTCGGGGTTGAAAACCAGCGAGCTGTGAGTAGAAGCATCCACCGTGATATGGATACTATTCGTCGAGAGCGCCGCCAGTTCATTTTGCATTTCGCGCCAACTGTCATCGACACCTTCGCCGCGAGTGATCACTGCTAACGGCATATCGCCCAATGAACCCAGATCATGTGCCTGTTGAAAGATCTTAGCGCCGAGCAGCATGGTAGATCGTGCACTTTGCCAATTCTCCTGTGTTGACCAAATTGCGGCAATCTCATCGCGTTGTTGTTGTGGTAAAGCTGCGAAATCTATTTTACGACTGTGGAAAAAATACAAACGTGCAGCGCCCAGCCGCACCATTACTTGAAGAAGCGGCATCCAGGTAAGCATGGGCGTATCTCCTTTCAGCATTTCAGGATATCGCACGAATTGATCGGGATGAGACGAATCTAACAAGACCAAGCCAACTACCTCCTGTGGATACATTGCAGCGTATTCACGCACATACAATCCGCCTTTGGAATGTCCTACCATCACGAATGGAACTTTCAAGCCAGCATTCGTCAATAAGATATGCAGGTTTCGGGCCGTGCGTTGTGGCGATTCGGGTTCTGGATCAGATTCGCTCCAACCAAAACCGGCGCGGTCATACGCACAGACACGCACCTGCTTCGCCACTTCAGGCTGGACCCAGCCCCAATATGATGAAAAGCCGCCAGACATTGCGTCCAGAACTACTGTCGGGCTTCCTTCGCCGATGCAGTAAATGTGCATTTTGAATCCGCCAACATCGATCAAATTTCCTGACGGCGGGAAGTTCTTTTTATCCGCTTCGGTCGCGGCAGTTTGATAGATCACACCTATAGTTGAAAGTACAAACAGAAACACGAGCAACCCCATAAAAAAGCTTTTCAACCCTTTGAGCAATCGATTTGTTTTCATTGTTTCATCTCCTTGAATTTGATTGCCATAGGATACATGCGTAACCCATTTATGCGATGCGACCAGAGACCGCTTTCATCTGAGTCTCAAGGCGGTATTTGTTTGAGCGTATAATTCAGCCAGCGAAAGGATTATTGTTATGAACAACCGAGAACTGGCCGACACTTTTACCCTGATCGCCGACCTGCTCGAGATCAAGGGCGAGATCATCTACAAGACCCTGGCTTATCGCAAAGCCGCAGATAGCTTGACCTCTCTGGGGCGCGATGTCAACGAATATTGGAAAGAGGGCAAACTCAAGGATATCCCTGGTGTAGGAAAAGCCATCGCCGATAAGATCGATGAACTGCTGCAAACCGGGGAATTGGGATTCCTGCAAAAACTCGAAGCCGAAGTCCCGCCGGGATTGGCCGATTGGCTGGGTGTTCCCGGGCTGGGACCCAAAAAGATCGCCCTGATCTGGAAGGAACTGGGCATCACCAAAATGACTGACCTGGAAAAGGCTGCTAAAGACGGCAAGCTGCGCGACCTGCCCGGCATGGGCGAGAAGTCGGAAGCGCAGATCATGGCCGGGATCGAGTCGCTAGCGCGTCGTTCGGGTCGCATTCCGCTGGGACGGGCCTGGCCGCTGGCGCAGGAAATTATCGGAGTCCTGAAAGGCGTAGAAGGAGTTGTCGCCGCGGAACCAGCCGGGAGCTTGAGAAGGATGCGCCCGACCGTCGGCGACCTGGACATCCTGGTCGCGGCCCCCAATTCAGCGCCCGTCATGCAGGCCTTCACATCCCTGCCCGGCGTGATGCGCGTGCTCGGTAAGGGTGAGACCAAGTCCAGTATCGAATTTGCAGACGGTGTACGCGCCCAGGTCTGGGTGCTCTCGCCGGAAAAGTTCGGCACAGCCT
This sequence comes from uncultured Chloroflexia bacterium, assembly GCA_963785535.1. Lineage (GTDB taxonomy): Bacteria > Chloroflexota > Anaerolineae > Anaerolineales > Villigracilaceae > JAABUE01. The sequence continues at coordinate 116,939 of CAWAVQ010000013.1, forward strand.
TGGTGTATGCCACCGGTTCCAAGGATCACAACGTGCGCCTGCGCGAGTTGGCACTCACTAAAGGTCTGTCACTCTCCGAACACTTCTTAACCAAAACCGATGGGTCCGGCGAAATTACCTGCGCCACCGAAGAGGAAGTTTATAAGACACTCGGCCTGCCGTGGATTCCACCTGAATTGCGCGAGGACCGCGGCGAAGTGCAGGCCGCAAAAGCCGGGAAGCTGCCGAAACTGATCGAGGTCAAGGACATCCGCGCTGACCTGCAAGTCCATTCCACCTGGAGCGACGGGAAACTGTCTATGCTCGAGATGGCACGCGCTGCCGCTAAACGGGGCATCAAAGTGATTGCCTTCACCGACCATTCCGTCAGCCTAGGCGTGACCGGCGGCCTGAGCATGGAAGATCACGAAAAACAGCAAGCTGAAATCGAAGAGGCGCAAAAAGAGCTGGGGGACAGTATCCTCATCCTGCATGCCACCGAGGTCGAGATCAAGGCTGATGGTTCGCTGGATTACCCGGATGAGTTCCTGGCTTCGCTCGATCTGGTATTGGCTTCGCTGCACACCTCGCTGCGGCAGCCGCGCGAGAAGGTCACCCAACGGCTGCTCAACGCCATCCGCAACCCGCACGTGGACATCATCGGTCACCCCACGGGACGGTTGATCCCTGAACGCGAGCCCGCAGATCTGGACATGGATGCCGTGCTGACCGCGGCCGCCGAAAGCGGCGTGGCGCTGGAGATCAATGCTCACCCGTCTCGTCTCGACCTGGACGATGTGTACGCCCGCCGCGCGAAAGAGATGGGCATCCCGATCAGCATCAACACTGACGCCCACTCCGAAGATAACCTGGATATGCTATTCTATGGAGTTGCCATAGCCAGACGCGCCTGGTTGACCGCTGAAGACGTGATCAACACCTGGCCCACAGAGAAGCTGTTGGATTGGTTAAAGCAGCGCGGGTAAGGAAATAAACCACAAAGTCAATTCGGAAATTTATCTGGACGCTGATACTTGTGCCGAGCGCAAGAGAAGTGTAAACGCAGAAAATGCGGATTCCCAAATCATCGAAATCAGCATTTATCGGCGTTCTATTTTCAAAAGGGATTCCACATGCAACCTGTTCTCGTGATCATCCTGATCGGTCTGATGGGCGGCATCGCGGTCGGCCTGCAGAGCCCAATGGCAAGCATGATTAGCCAGCGTCTTGGCACGCTCGAAAGCGTTTTTATCATCCATATTGGCGGCGCGGTCGCAGCACTGGTGCCACTCTTTTTCTATGGTGGCGGGAAGTTAAGCCAGTGGAAAAACCTGCCCTGGTACACGCTCGTGGCAGGTGTCTTCGGACTGGTCGTGATTGCTGCGGTCAGTTTCATGATCCCGCGCGTGGGTGTCGCAGCGTCCATCATCACTATCGTTGCCGGGCAACTGCTGGTTGGCACACTGCTCGACACCTACGGTCTGCTCGGCGCGGTCCAAAAATCGCTGGAGCCAACGCGTGTCATAGGGCTGATCGTGGTCATGTTGGGAGTTTGGTTAACTGTGAAATAATGGCACCCATCACCATCACCCAACGCACCGCTCGACAATTTATCCTCGGCAAACAGGGATTGTGGCCCGGACGTCGCTTTGCGGGCTTCGAAGGCGTTACTGCCGCCCTGCACCAAATGGAAGCCTTGCAGCTCGACCCGCTTAACGTAGTTGCGCGCAGCCAGGACATCGCTTTGTGGGGCCGCGTGCTCGATTACCGTCCCGAATACCTGTATCAGGTGGCTTACGACGAGCGCCGTTTCTTTGATTACGGCGGCTCGCTGTTCATGCATCCTATGTCCGAATTGCCTTACTGGCGACTGCACATGCACCGGCGCGGCGAAAGCGGACGCTGGGGGGCTGATTTTGCCCGTGAGCACGCCAAGACACTGGACTATTTGCGGGAGGAGTTGCGGACAAACGGTCCGCGCGGCAACCGGGACTTCAAAGGTGCTCCCGTTTCGGGAAATTATCGCGGCCGCAAGGATACCTCGATTGCACTGTACTACCTGTGGTTGACCGGTGAGACCATGATCCACCATCGCCAGGGCTTTGACCGCTACTATGACTTGCGTGAACGCGTCGCCCCGCCTGAATTCGACTATGCCGCCAGCGACAAGGAGGCTGAGGATTTCTTTGCCCCTAAAACTGTCTCGTTCCTGGGATTGATGCGCGAGAAAAGATGGCGCACCAGTTTCAAAGACGACATCTGGCGGGAGGTCAGTTCGGAAGAAGCCAGTCAGCGACTGTCCGCGCTGTATGAAAAAGGCCTCATCGCATCTGTCAAAATCGAAGGCTCGAAAGAGCGCTGGATAACTCTGACCGAAAACTTGCCCTTCCTGGAAACGCTCGAGGCGGGAAAAATTCCATCTGATTGGGAACCGCTTGGTTCCACAACACAGGATGAAGTCACGTTCCTGGCTCCGCTGGAAATCGTCAGCGCGCGCGGACGAGCCAAACAGGTTTTTGATTTCGAGTACATCTGGGAAGTCTACAAACCCGTTGAACAGCGCCGCTGGGGCTATTATGTCCTGCCCATCTTGTACGGCGATGACCTGGTTGCTCGCCTCGATCCCAAGCTCGACCGAAAAACCATGACGCTACACATCAATGGCTTCTGGCTGGAAGAGGATGCACCTGTGGATGATTCCGCCTTCGCAGATGCGCTCGGTAAGGGATTGGCGCGTTTTGCATCCTTTGTAGAAGCCAAGCATGTGAATATCGAAACCATCACCCCCAAGAAACTACAAAACACATTCAGAAACTCATCAATTCCAAACACTAGAAGGGCACTAAGAACACCAAGGGAAAAAACTTTGTGACCTCATCTGTACTTTCGTGAGGTGCAAGTGTCGTGTCCTTTGTGTTTATTTCCTCAGTTTATACGCTAGCGCCGAATAGAACTCGTGCAGGAAACTGGACGGATGCTTTGCCAGCAAGCGCGGCTCGCTAAAGCCCCCACGTGGGGCCAATTCACGGAAGGTTTCAAACGACAGCGGATGCGGCACCCAGGGATTGCCGCGGTCCACGTTGTATTCGACCAGCAGCAGCATTCCGTTTGGTCTCAAAAGCGTACTAACATGCCGCAGTACTTTCTCTTTGTTGCGGAAAAAGTGCAGGGAATTCGCCATCAGCACACCATCAAGCAAGGGAAGGCGTTGCGCTGAACCTGCCTGTGCCCGCAAGGGTATCGAAGTGTCAAGTTCGCGAGTGAAATCGGCAGGGATAATTTGCAAATTTCGGGAATCATCGAAGCGAGCACGATAAGCCCGCTCCAGTTCAGCAAGGCGACCCTGATCACGGTCAACAGCATAGATGTCCGCGCTGGGGCCGAGCAGTTCTCGTAAGGCTAACGTAAACGCGCCGGAACCAGCCCCGAGGTCCGCCCACGTAGCGCCGGGGGATAAATCCGCAGGCCGCAGGAGGTTTACGTGGTCATGATGATCCATTGGGGAGATATTACCACGGACCGGTTCTTCCAGTTTGCAAATATGTCAGCTAAATTGCGTAACCCTTTCACGGGTTTCACGTCATGGAATTGAACTACATTCAGAGTAGTAGGATTCTCTAAAGATTTCATAAACATCAGGTTATTATGGTACAAAACTACACATCCACCCCCATCTTCGGACGATTTCAGAATCAAGGCTACGAATATCTGAGCTCGATTTACCGGATGAAGGAGGAGCACGATCTACTTTCATCTCGTGGAATCACGCCATACATCATGCCAATCAAAGGTTTTGTCAGTAGCCTGCCTGGCAATTGAAGAGTATATCAATGTGGCAGGGTTTAGAGTTGATTCTAAATGGAAAGAGTTCGATCACGAAACCGAACCCGTTAGAGAGTGCATCGTACGCATCTACAAGTTAATCGGGAAACCGGTTTGTTTCGAAACTGGCCCCTGGAGAGATGTGTTGGAGCTTTTCGAAATGGAAAAGCGCATTAAAAAAGAGATGCTGGCTTTGATCAGATATCATGAGGAAGAAATTCCTGAAGTTATCAAGGAAGCTGTAAAGAGGTATCCTATCCAGCTTTCGCAAGCCATTGCGGAAAAAACCATTGAACTCTTATTAGCGAATTCGAGCTTAAGCTTTCCGCTGGAAAGAGTATTGAGCCTGGTTTAATTTTGTTGAACTGTACTGCGGGACAGGCGGCAGCAAGCCTGTCTCGCTTTTTTTAACGTTAGGAGTTATGCAGTTGCATAGGGGGCGAAATGAAATTGCTGTTGAGTTTCTCATCAAAATTATTTATACTGGAACAGTCTTGATAGACAAGTACTCAAGCAAAGGACGGAAACATGAACAGTACAGCTCTGGAAGCCATTCTCGACGTTGCCATCGGCATGATCTTCATGTGGCTGATTCTCAGTGTTGCCACCATGTCCATTCAGGAGTGGATTGCCAGCTACCTGAAATGGCGTGCTAACAACCTGGAAACCGCCATCCGGCGTTTGTTGGGAAATAATCAGCTATGGGCTGAACAACTGTATGCCCATCCTTTGATCCAGGGGCTATCCAGAAAGACGGGTAGAAAGCCTTCGTATATCCCAGCTAACAAATTTGCCCTGGCTCTGGCTGACGTTGTACTGACTGCGGGAACCGAACAATCCTTCATCCAACAACAATTGCTGGCCGCAAAGCGGGAAATCGATCAAGCGCCCGATCAATTTCTGCCATTTCTGGGTTACCTGTTCAAACGCTTCGGGAATTACATCGGTGGATTGATTCACGGTATCACCTATTTCTTCGGCTCAAACCGTGGCGTGCCTGAACAGAAATTTGAAGACTTGCTTAAACTCACACAAAAATTATTCCAGGAAAGCCACTCGGCTGCGCTGGGAGACTTACATGCAAAGTTGAAGGATTTTTTTCTGGGCATCATCAGCGATAAAACCACTCTGGACAATGGCAAAGAAGTAACCATATCCAGTGCAGACTTTCTGAATGCATACCCATCCTTTCAGAATTCCATTCTCAACTTATTGAACATTGTGTTGGAGCACCAGCCTCACCTGAAACTACGTTGGGCAGAAATCATCATCTACAATGACAAAAAACTGATTGCCAAAGCTGAAAAAGAACTGGTAGAAGGCCAAACCCTGCGCGAAAAGCTACATGAGATGATTCAGGACAAAGCCAGTCACCTCGATCTCAGTCAGGAGAACATTGAATCCGTCGTCACCAGTGTTCGGCAAACGCTGGATCAAATCAACTTCTTCCCATTGGTGAACTACATCCAGGATTTGATTGGCACGGCACAGGGTATGGATGCTCTCCAATCGCTCAATCCGTCCTTATACAAGTCCCTGTCACAATTGCAGAACGACGTTATCGGCATCGCCAACACACCGAGCATATTGGAAGCAGTCCGTACGCGCTTCGCAATTGCGGCCGCCAACTTAGGACAGGAAGAACAAAAACTTGCCACCATGCGTCTCAACTCTGAAACCTGGTTCAACGAATCGATGGACAGGTTGAGCGGTTGGTATAAACGCAAGGCGCAAATTCTCGCTTTCCTGATTGGTCTGATCCTGGCGGCGGCCCTGAACGTGGATTCCATTGCCCTGGTCGATCACCTGTGGAAGGAACCGGCTGTCCGCGAGGCATTGGTTGCCAATGCAACCGAGTTCACCAAGGCAAATTCTGATTTGCCGACTATCCCTGTCGAAGGCGACAAAATCACTGGTCCAGTGGATTATTTCAACACCCAATTCGAAGGATTGAATCTTCCCCTTGGGTGGAACTATGAACCTGTGACCCTGGAACCAAATCAAACTTGCCAGCTTATCCCGTTTGGTAGAAATGTCGTTTGGGGCATCAAAGATAAAAATGCCGCTGACATCTGTCAGAAAATCGCCAATGCCCCTACCAATACCGCGAAGTGGTTCCTGAAAATCCTGGGCATCATCTTCAGCGCAGCCGCAGCGGCTCAGGGTGCGCCTTTCTGGTTCGATATCCTCAAGAAAGTGGTCAATATCCGCGGGTCAGGCGCAAACCCGGATGAAAAGAAGTAAGCATACTGACATCGCCATCCGCCGCGCCACACACGCGGACAAACCCGAATGGCTGCGCATGCGCTTGTCACTTTGGCCGGATGGCACGGCCGAAAGCTTTTCCGAAGATATGGATGGCCTGCTAGCCGACCCGCTGATGCCCGTGTTCGTGGCTGCTCGTCCGGGCGGTGGTTTGGGCGGTTTTCTCGAAGCAGGCACGCGCAAATACGCCGAGGGTGGCGAGAGCAGTCCGGTCGGCTACATCGAAGGCTGGTACGTGGACGAAGACTTGCGTGAGCAAGGCATCGGTAAGGCGCTGGTGAAAGCCGCCGAAGATTGGGCCCGCTCACAAGGTTTGACCGAGATGGGTTCCGACACCTGGCTGGAAAATGACATTAGCATCCAGGCGCATTTGAAGATGGGTTATGAAGAAGCCGAACGCCTGGTGCATTTTGTGAAAAAGTTGTAGGTCACGTTTCAAACGTGACCTACTGCTAGATTGATTAACGCTATAATATCTTTGTGAAAACGTTCCTCATTTATGGCTCTTACGGCTACACCGGACAATTGATCGCCGAGCTCGCCGTCCAGCAGGGACTCAAGCCTGTCCTGGCCGGGCGAGATGAAACGCGGCTGCGTGCCCAGGCGGAAACCCTGAACCTCGAATACCGCGTCTTCTCCCTGGACGATACCCCCGCCCTCTACGCCGCTTTACACGATGTAGAGGGCGTTTTGCATTGTGCCGGCCCGTTCGTGCACACCTTCCAGCAAATGGCAGAAGCCTGTCTGGTCACGCGCCGTCACTATCTGGATATCAGCGGCGAGATCCTCGGCTTCGAAGCGCTCGCCAAACTGGACGAGGATGCCAAACGCGCCGAGGTCATGTTGCTGCCCGGTGCGGGTTTTGACGTCGTCCCCAGCGATTGTCTCGCTATGCACCTCCAAAAGCGCCTGCTTTCCGCGACGCATCTGCGACTTTACATCCGCAGCGTGCGTGGTGGCTTTTCGCGCGGGACTGCTCGCTCGGCCATTGAAAACATGCAGCGCGGCGGTATGATCCGCCGGGATAAGGAGTTGGTGCAAGTCCCGCCCGCCTGGCGGGTGCGCGAGGTCGATTTCGGGCGCGGGCCGGTCAAGGTTGCATCCATCGGCTGGGGTGATGTCTCCACGGCCTACCACAGCACAGGCATTCCCAACGTCCAGACCTACATGGCCTTTCCGCCCTATTGCCATCCGCACGCTGCGTGCCATGCGCGTGCTCGGTCCGCTGGTTTACACGCGTCCGGCCAAGGGATTGCTGAAGCAGGCCCTTCGTCTGATGCGAAGCGGACCGACCGAGGAGCGGCGGCGAAACGGGTTCAGCCTGATCGTGGGTGAAGCCTCTAACGATGTCGGGGGGGCGGTCTCGTCCCGATTGAAAACACCCGAAGGATACAGCCTGACCGCACTGACTACGGTGGAAATCATGAAGCGCATCCTTGCCGGGGACCTGCGGCCTGGGTTCCAGACCCCATCCCTGGCCTATGGCCCGGACTTTATCCTGGGGTTTGAAGGTGTCGAGCGAGTGGACCTGTAGAGGAGTAGAGATGAAACCCCGTACCTTATTCACCTTTTGCCTGAGCATGTCCCTTCTGGCAGCCTGTTCCGCACCCGCCGCACAACAGACCCAAGCGCCACCTGTTGCCGATACGCCGCTGGCAGCAACGATGGCACCACCTACATCTACCGTTGCGCCCGAAGCATCGCCCAGCGTCATGGAGCCATCCCTGCCATTCGATTTGATCAGTACAGCTTTCGAGCAGGGAGGACCGATCCCGGCGAAATACTCCTGCAACGGCGAGGACATTTCGCCCTCGCTGGCCTGGGGCGATCCGCCCGCGGGGACGCAATCTCTGGCGCTCATCATGGACGACCCGGATGCGCCTGGTGGCACCTGGGTTCATTGGGTTCTATTCAATATTTCCCCGGACTTGCGAGAGCTGCAGGAAAATTTGCCTATCACTGGAAAAAATCAGGATCCCAATGCGATATTCGTCGGCAACAATTCGTGGGGACGCGCTGATTATGGGGGTCCCTGTCCGCCTTCCGGGACACATCGCTACTTCTTCAAACTATACGCGCTGGATACAACCATCAGCTTGCTGCCCGGCGCAACTAAGCAGGAGTTATTAAGTGCCATGGACGGACATATCCTGGCCGAAGCGGATTTGATGGGCACGTTTAGCCACTAATAATCCGCCTCGACTACGGAAGAACGCCTCCGCTCGGCGAGAAATCATATAGAGGAGCAACATTGAACTTCATTGGCGAACTGGCTGCATTGCTGACCTCCGTTTCTTGGAGCGGAACTTCTGTCCTTTTCACGAAAGCTACCCAACAGGTTGGTTCGATCATTGTTAATCGTATTCGCGTCATCCTGGGGTTGGTATTCCTGATGCTGTTGAACTGGGCCTTCTATGGCTATCTGTTACCTTTCAACGCTAGTGCAGATCGTTGGCTGTGGTTTGCGCTTTCTGGCGCCATCGGCTATGCAATGGGAGACCTTTTCCTGTTCCAGAGTTTCCTGTGCATCGGGGCGCAGCGCGGCATGCTGATGATGAGTCTGGCCCCGCTGATGAGCGCTGGCCTGGCCTGGGTTTTCTTCGGCGAAATCCTGACCGGCATGCAGATGCTGGGCGTGCTCGTCACGCTGATGGGCATCGCCTGGGTCATTCTGCGGCAAGAGTCAAGGTGAAGCCAGTCAATTTTGCAGCCCGGTCCAGGGCGTACTCTTTGGGTTGGGCGCGGCCACGGGACAGGCGGTCGGTTATGTGCTCTCGAAGGAAGGCCTGGCGGATAATTTTTCGCCCATCGCAGGCAACTCCATCCGCATGCTGGCGGCGGTCATCGTGCTATGGGCGCTGGCGAGCTTTCAAGGGAAAGCCAGGGAAACCATCGACAGCATGCGCGCAAAACCGAAAGTGTTCGGCTGGCTGACCCTGGCGGCCTTCACCGGACCTGTGCTGGGCGCAACGTTGTCACTGTTTGCACTGCAACACACTGAAGTGGGCATTGCCAGCACCTTGATCGCGCTGCCGCCGGTCTTCCTGCTGCCCGTCAGTTGGCTGGTATTCAAAGAGAAATTCGACTGGGGTGCGGTATTCGGCACGCTGGTTGCGATTGGAGGCGTGGCGTTGTTGTTTTTGGCGTAGGTGTTTTAACCACAGATAAACACAGATGAAAATGATAGTTTGATAAACCATCTATCGGCAATTCATCAAAAAATCACCGTTCATCTTCGTTTATCTCTGGTGAATTAGAAAAAGGAGGAGGAGCTATGGACATTTTGCAATCGGGCCAGGGGGAATTGATCCAACCCTTTGACCTGGACGAGTTCCGCGAATGGAACCGTACTCACAAATCCCGCAAATTGATCGACAAACGCATGAGCGAGCAGGAAGCCGTCAGTCAATTCGTCTACGATGGCTGCTATATCGGCACCGAACTGTATGGGACGGTGCGTGCCCCGATGTCCCTGGCGCGCGAGGTGGTGCGCCAGAACAAAAAGGACTTGCGCGTCTGCGGACAGGGCGTGCTCGAACTGGACCTGTGGCTGGCCGCCGGTTTGGTGAAGAAACTCGACATCACCTACATCGGTCTCGAAGTCTACGGGACCTCGTCGGCGCTACGGCGAGCGGTCGAATTGGGACAGGTCGAGAAGTGCGTTGAGTGGTCGAACGGGGCCATCACCTGGCGCATGAAAGCGACCGCCATGGGCGTGCCCTTCCTGCCGACGCGCTCCATGCTCGGCACCGACACGCTGAAATACAGCGCTGCCAAAGTAGTCGAAGACCCGTTCACCGGCATAAAAGTCGCTCTGCTGCCTGCGTTGATGCTGGACGTGGCCCTGATCCACGTCCACCGCGCCGACAAATACGGCAACTGCCAGATCGAGGGCATCAGCGGTTTCGCAGCGGAGATGGCCCGCGCCTGCAAGCGGCTGATCGTCAGCGCCGAGGAGATCGTCCCGACCGAGGAAATCCGCAAGAACCCCGACCGCACCCTCATCCCTTATTTCCTGGTGGATGCGGTTGTGCATGCGCCCTATGGTTCGTATCCCGGCGAGATGGCTTATATGTATGGCCGCGACGAACCCGCCATCAAGGAATGGGTCGATATGAGCAAAACCGCCGAGGGTGCGCAAGCATATCTCGATAAATATGTCTACGGCATCGAGAACCACGATGAGTACCTGGAATTGATCGGGAAAGAACGCCTGGGTGCCTGTGTCGAACTCCGAGAAAAACGGGAGTAACCACGAAGGCACACACGCCCGACGGCAGCGAAGACACGAATTTTTAAAAATTTGTGTCTTCGTGTTTCAGTGTCTTAGTGGTAACCAAAGGATAATACTATGTCTGAACAGACTTACTCTAAAAACGAACTGTTGATCTGTGTGTCTGCGCGGCTCTTCGAAGATGGCGCGACCTGCTTTATCGGCACCGGCATCCCCATGCTGGCGGCCATGTTGGCGGCCAAAACGACCGCGCCCAACCTTGTCCCGGTCTTCGAGTTCGGCGGGACGGGTGCGATCCTGGAAGAACTGCCACGTGCGGTGGGCGAAGCGCGCACCTGGCACAAGGGCATCTCCGCGCTGGGTATCTGCGACACCATGGAGACTGCCCAACGCGGCTTCATCGACTATGGTTTCCTGGGTGGCGCTCAGATCGATCCCTATGGCAACCTGAATTCGATCATCATCGGCGAGCATGACCATCCCAAAGCGCGCCTGCCAGGCTCCGGCGGCGGCAATGATGTGGGCAGTCACTGCTGGCAGACGGTGGCCATCATGCAGCATGATACGCGCCGCTTCGTCCCCACAACGGACTGTGTCACCACGCCTGGCTACCTGACCGGTCCCGGGGCGCGCGAAGAGGCTGGCTTGCCGAAAGGCACCGGTCCAGCTTACGTGGTCTCGACCATGGCGTTGATGGACTTCGAGCCCGAGAGCAAGCGCATGCGCCTCAAAGCGACCCATCCCGGCGTGAGCGTGGAGGATGTGGTGGCAGCTACGGGCTTCGAACTGGTCATCCCTGATAAAGTCGAAGTCAATGCCCCGCCCAGCGCCGAAGAACTACGCCTGCTGCGCGAAGAGATCGACCCGGAAAGACTCTATATTTAAGGGATTTCGCACTTTTAACAATTTGGGGTTTGGGGAGTTCTGGACGGGCTTTGCCCGTCCAGAACTCCCCAACTCTCCATTTTTTAGAACTTTATTGTTGGAGGAAAAGAAGTGGAAACAAAAATGGAACTTACAGGGAAAGTCGCCATCGTGACCGGTGGGGGTAGCGGTATCGGCCAGGGTATTGCGCTGGCGTTGGCAAAGGCAGGCGTGAGCGTGGTCATCTGCGGGCGGCGAAAAGAGGCGCTCGAAAAAACCGCCCGGATGATCGAGCAGGTCAATGGGCGCGTGACCGCAGTCCAGGGGGATATCTCTCAAACCCCGGATGTACAGCGGGTTGTCAAGGCTGCGCTGGAAAAATTTGGCGGTGTAGATATCCTGATCAATAACGCTGGCATCTCCGGCGGCGATCAATCCACAAAATGACGGACGCAGATTGGGATCGAGTGATGTCAGTCAACCTGCGTGGGGCGTTCCTGATGGCGCGTGAAGTGCTGAGGATTTTCCGGGAACAGAAATCCGGTCATATCATCAATATCAGTTCTGAATCCGGGTTTGAGTACTATCCCGAGGATGGCTCTTATGGTCTCTCCAAGCATGCCCTGAATGACATGGGCGAGTACATCCAGCGCGAGAATCAAGAACTGAACATTCGCGTCAACACCATTTGTCCGGGCATGGTCGTCACCGAAATGACGGAGAACAGTCCCGGCCTGGACCTCGAGAAATGCCTGTATCCCGAGGATATCGCTGACCTGGCCCTCTGGTTGCTGACCCGCCGACCAAATGTCAAAATCGGCACGCCGATCTTAATCCAGACCATGCTTAATCCTTGGGAGTGATCCTGCGAGGAACGAATGTCCAAAAACTCATTACATCAACGCCTTGAGGCTGAAGGTAACCCACTGATCGACGGCAAGAAGGTTACCTTCTTGTGGGCAGGGGAGAAGGCGCCCTACCTGATCGACGACCTGCATAATTGGGAACAGAATCCCCAATCGTTGCAGCGCATCGACACCGATCCTTCGGACGGTTCCGGGCAGAGGATGTGGGCCTATTCCTTTGACCTGCCAAGCGATGCCTACCTCGAATATGTTTTTCTCGACCTCGAGACGAACGAACGCTTGCGCGACCCACATAACAAGCGACGCATCTGGAACGGCGTTAACGGCTACAACCATTTTTTCTATATGCCAGATGCCGCTCCCACTCCCCTCGTCCGCCGGAAGAAAGGCGTTCCTCGCGGTGCGCTGACCAAACACCGGCTTTCCACCTGGATGATGTCTCAGGAGGGAAAACGGATCGTCCACCTCTATCGACCACCAACTGACGGGCCAGTCCCGTTACTGGTGGTCTACGATGGGAACGATTACCTGCAACGCGGGAAACTGGCCATCATGGTGGACAACCTGATTGCGGAAAAGCGCATCCGTCCGCTGGCGATGATTTTCCTGCAAAACGGCGGACCCCGGCGCTTCGTCGAGTATGCCTGCTCGGAGGCCACCCTGGCCTGGCTCGACCATGACGTGTTGCCGCTGGCGCACGAACGACTTGATTTACTGGACATCAAAGAGAATCCCGGCGCATACGGCATGCTGGGCGCATCTATGGGCGGGTTGATGGCGCTCTACACCGGCTTGCGGATGCCGGAAGTTTTTGGGAAAGTGCTCAGTCAATCCGGAGCATTCCACTTCGAGCAGTTTGACACTGTTACCGTGGAGATGGTCCAGCATTTCCCCAAACGCGACCTCCGCATCTGGATGGACGCAGGTAAATTCGACTTTCTACTCGAATCCAACCAGGGGATGTACAAGCTGCTGAACTCCAAAGGCTATGATGTAAGCTACCGCGAATTCACCGGCGCTCACTGTTACACAGCTTGGCGAAATGATATCTGGCATGGGTTAGAGACATTGTTTGGTATGGAAAAGTAAATATGGACATCTCTATCATGATCGAAGGCCAGAACGGATTGAACTGGCCGCGCTGGAAAAAGATTGTAAAACTTGTAGAAGGATCTGGGCTTTGCCGGTTTATTTCGTTCAGATCATTTCACAAACGCCTCCCCACCGGACCTTGACTCACTGGAGTTATGGGTTTCCCTGACCTGGTTGGCAGACAACACGGAACGGATCGAATTTGGCCCCTTGGTCACCCCGTTCTCTTTCCGGCATCCAGCCCATACCGCGCGTATGGCGGGTGCCGTCGACGATCTTTCGGGTGGACGCTTGACGTTGGGTCTGGGCGCAGGCTGGCAAGACCGCGAACACGAGAAATTCGGATTTTCGCTGCTGGATATCGATGACCGCTTCCGCCGCATGCAGGAAGGCCTGGAAGTGGTCACGCGTCTGTTACGCAGCGATTCTCCTCCAGCTTTTCAGGCGAATTCTACAGGTTACAAGATGCGCTCCTGCTACCGCGTCCTGAGCGTCCCAGCAGGCCACCCATCCTGATCGGCGGCAACGGCGAGAAACGGACTCTGCCCCTGGTAGCGCGCTTCGCCGATGAATGGAACGCGGTCTTCACCACAGCGGATGAAGTCCGCAGGTTGAACCGCGTTTTGGATGGCATGCTGGAAGAAGGTGGTAGAAATCCTGGCGATGTGCGCCGCTCCCTGATGACTGGCTGTGTTTTCGGAAAATCGGATGCGCAGGTCAGGGAAAGGAGCAAGCTGTACGGAGATACCAACCCAGAAGAACTACGGGAAGAAGGCAACATCGTTGGGACAGGCTCACAGGTTTCAGAACAACTGGCCCAATTGGCAGAAACCGGCCTAGACCGGGTCATGCTGCAATGGCTCGATCTCGATGACCTGGATGGGTTGGAGACGCTGGCGAAAGCAGTCCTGTGATTCCACGTTACAGATCGGCCTGTGGAGATAGTGGGCGTTAAGCTAAAAATGAAAAACGGCCACGAAAGAAGTATCTTCCTGACCGCTCGAAGCTTAACAACTTGCAAATCCAGGCGTTTTCACCGATTTCGCTCTCCACCCTTGACACTTACATTAAAGGGTAGGCTATTCTTGACTTTAAAAAACCGATGCATAATCTTGAGGATATATCTGCTTATACCATTCAAAAAAAGCCTCGTAGTCGGGCTTGAAGCCATATTGATCTCTAAACTCTCCTAAAGCATCCATTGGGTTTTTGGTTAGTTTCAGTATTCCGAGATTCCAAGCAGCAATAAGTGTATTAAGTCGTTGATTTGAGTTTTGTAGCCAGATTTGTGACCGAAAATGGCTGAGCTCATAGTAATTTGCCTGTTTACGGCCAAGTTTTCGTTTTCTATGATCTGGGTAATCCCCGATGAGGAGAAGCGCCAGGCGTGTAATCCCTTCAATGTAACCCAAGAGGAAATCCTCTTCTTTCAGGGACTCCCGTGCTGAGTGAAGACCAGAACGAAGCATGAGGTAGTGAATAGTATCGGTGTGTACGTTCTTCTCAAGGTAGTGCTCCAATTCATCTAGAACCTGATTGAGCGTAAGTTTCCAATCACGAGGAGTTCGCTCATTTACTTTAGCGACGGAAGATTTACTGCCAAATAAGCGAGCAAGCTGAATTTTCATTGCGGGTGGGACCGATGTTGCTTTTTGTTCTTGAGACATAATTGCTCCCTTATGTTTATGACTTCAAATGTAACAGCGACCCGATGGTTTACATTACTTGCAAGTGGGTGGAACGAGATAACGCTGATTTGATGAAAATTGTTCGAGCACAGAATCAACTTCTTCTAGCGGTACGAATCTCACCTGTCAGATGCATCCGAGAAGATGGCGGGCCATCCTTTTATCCAAGAGAACGGTTGCCTCCGTTCTGAGAACGCGCTATTAGGGTGCTTAATTCATATCTCAAAACGGAATATCATCATCCAAATCTGGTTCATTGTTCTCTGATTCATCTTCTTGCTCAGAGTGTTGAACAATAAATTTTGCCCTTTCAAATAACTCATCAAAAGTGATGATTTCCGGACATGTAATATTTCTTCGGAAAAGTTCAAAAGAACTAAATTGTTGCTCATTAACACCATTTCGGGTGACAAACTCATCTAGAGTACCAACAACTACAAAAGATTTTGGTTGATAAAGAAACGCTGTTTCCTCAGTAAGGTTACCGTATGAAGACATAAACTCAACTTTTGTTTGAATCTCTTTTATTGCTTTTTGTACTGTCTTCTGAATTTGAGAGACACGTCCCCCCAGTTCCTCCGAAATTCTCCAGCACTCTGGGCGATATGGCCTATCATGCAGTAATTTCGTTTTGTGGGTCTTTATTTCAACGAAACATAGAGAACTTATTAAGCCTCTTGTCTTCATCAATGCATCAACTCTTTTGCCGCTCTGTACAACCGAATAACCCGCAACTACTTGTTCAAGCTTTCGATCATCTAGCTGAGATATGTAAATGTAATTTAGGCCATATCCAAATATCCAAGGATTATCTTCAAAAAACTGCTGCCATACAGCCTCTGTCCCTCGTTTTCCCCATTTAAGCTCCGTTTTTTCAAAGAAATTATCATCATGGAGCAATTTATCAAAAATCTCTAATTGCTTTTTTCGATATGCTAATGCAATTACGTCGGATTTTGTTAAAGTGTTTTCAGCAATCTCCTGAACAAGATCCAAGTTTTCGAGGAAAATTTTTTCTTGTCTTCATCACTAAATATTTAATTCATCTATCAATTCATCATCAAGGCGAGCCTTTTCACCAGGTTCAAGATTTAGATGCTTGATTATTCGTAGAAGACTGTAGATTTTTTCAAGAGAATTCCCCGAGAAGGTGAAATGAGTTTTTTTATGTGGCTTGCCCGTTTGACGCGTAAACCTTTGTATTGTCAAACTCTGTATTTTGCGCGTATCTTCGTAAAAAATGGCCTTTACTTCTTGTCTTTCCCCTGGCGTTATATATAGAACCATTTCACCTTTCTGATTAACAGCACATTCATGCAACTCCGGCTCATCAAAAACCTTTGAAATGATACGGAGTTTTCTGTCCTCGTCAGACAGAAAAGATGGAAATGATCTACTCACGTATGTTCTCTCAGGACGTTTATTTTCGAAGTATTCGTAATCTTCAGTCATAAACTTCATCTCTCTATCTTGATTGTAAGTTCTATGGCAACCTAACTAGTGATTCTGCGATTTGTGTAATACCTTATCGACGAGGCGTATAAAACCCGAAATTAATTGAAACATTGGATGCAATAAGTTAAAACGCATTCAAATCACCTCTTACCAATAATATACATTTTTAACGCTTCCAAATCAATTGTCAATTGTCATAAAATCAAGGGGGCAAACCCCAAAAGTCCGCTCTTTTCTGGGGCACATGTATAATCATCGCATCAAATGAAATCATCCCTCGAATTTCTGGGAGGAATCTTATGTTATTGGCCACATTGTGTTACCTCAAACGCGATGGATATACGTTGATGGTGTACCGCAACAAAAAAGCGCATGATATTCACCAGGGAAAATGGAATGGGCTGGGCGGCAAGTTCGAACCAGGCGAAAGCCCGGAAGAATGTGTCAAACGCGAGGTGCTGGAAGAATCAGGACTGCAAATCCGGAAGCCGAAACTTCATGGCCTGCTTATGTTCCCGGCCTTCAAAGGCAACGATTGGTACGTGTTCGTCTTCACAGCCAGGGAATTCGAAGGTGAGTTGATCAATTCGCCCGAAGGGGAGTTGGCCTGGATTCCCGATGAGAAGCTCACTTCGCTCAACCTGTGGCCAAGCGACCAGATTTTCTTTTCATGGCTTGAAAAAGGCAGGTTCTTTTCGGCCAAGTTCATTTACCAGGGCGATGAGATGCAAAGTTACCAGGTGAGTTTCTACCCATGAAATTGACGGATAATTTCGTAGGCGACGTGTCAGGGTAAGACTGCATTAATTATGGAGTCCTGCCTGAGACCTTTGTCGAACCGCAAAGGGCGCTAAGAACGCTAAGGTTTAATGGTTTTCTTCGCGGACTTTGCGGTCTTAGCGGTTCAAACTGCTCGACCACGCCAAATTACAGTGCTACCCATGTCGGTGCGCCGTCTATTTTGTAAGTGTAATGAGAGCGATGCCCAATTTAGTTGACAAACACATCCTGCTGGGTGTGACCGGCTCTATCGCGGCTTACAAGGCTGCCGATTTAGCCTCCAAGCTGACGCAGGCTCGCGCGCTGGTGGATGTGATCCTGACCCCTTCCGCCGAGAAATTCGTCACGCCGCTGACATTCAAGTCGGTCACGGGCCGCTTGTCTACGCTTGAAACATTATAAGAACGCTTCCAAGCATGCTCCCAGACGCCGGATGCCTTCCTCGATCTTTTCCTCATCGTAAAACGTATAGCACAGACGGATGTAATCGCGCATGCCACCCTGGCTGGAAAACAAGGCACCCTGCCGGAAACCAACGTTGAACCCCCGCGCTTTTTCCCGTAGTTCTCCTCCATCTACACCAGGCAATCGTGTCCAGAAGAAAAAACCGCCCTCAGGAGTTTTGAAGATCGCTTGCGGCAATTCCCGGCGCAAAGCTGTATCCATCACTGCCAGACGTGAACGATAGGTAGCGATCAAGTTAGCAATATTCTTCTCCAAATCCCCTGCATTCAATAGCTCCAGCACAATCGCAGAAGTGAAGGGATTCAACCCGCCACCGCTGTCCATCAGGCCGTTGCCGATCAAAGGCTTGATCTTATCTGGGTGCGCCTGCATCCATCCCAGCCGCAAACCGGGTGCCAGGATCTTGGAAAAGGAATTGAGCGAGATGACCGTTTCCAGGTCCGTGTAGGCGGCGAACGGTTTCACCCGCCGGTCAGAATAGTCCAGGAAATGGTAGACCTCGTCCGCGACGATGAGAAAGTCATGTTCCTGGCTTAGCCCCACCAGTCGCTCGCGCCTTTCTTGAGAAAGTGTAGTCCCGCCGGGGTTCTGGAAGGTTGGGATGATGTACAGGAATTTTGGCTGCATCTGCGCTAACTTTTCTTCCAAATCTTCGATGACCAATCCATCTTCATCAGTACGGATGGAAATGATGCGCAGGTCATGGTCGGCGAAGATGCGCAGCGCCAGGAAATACGACGGTTCTTCCACAAAGATCGTATCGCCGGGACGGGTGAAAAACGCGCAGATCATATCCAGCGCGTTCGAGATGCCGTTGGTCACAAACAGATTGTCGGGATCGACCGGAAAACCGTACCCTGTGGCTCAGGAATTTTGCCAGCGCGATGCGGAAATATCCATGACCCTGTTCCGTGCCATATTGCAGGAAGGCTCGGATCGTTCTTCGCAAAACAGGCTTCTGCGGCACGACGCAGCATATCATGCCCCAGGTGCGCGAAGTCCGGGGTGCCAACCCCCAGGTCGATCATGCCTGGCGGAACGTAGGTTTGCGAGATGGGGATGTAGTTTGCCATAGCGCAAGTATAGTTGAATTTGCCATTATAATCAGACTGAACCACTCATAATAGACGGTGGACGATAGACCGTGAACGGTCAAACACGGTCAACGGTCTTCCGCAGAGTCCCCTTTGGGGATCTTCGGTCTGAAAAAATGTCAAAAAAGAAATCACCCTCCAACAATCATCTCCCCCTTCCCCCCGAAGAAATCATCAAAGACTATCGTTTAGCGTACCAATCCCGGCAGGCCTCCCTGATTGGCCGCCGCGAAGTGCTCTCAGGCAAGGCCAAATTCGGCATTTTTGGTGATGGTAAGGAAGTGACCCAGCTTGCCATGGCACGCACCTTCCACAAGGGCGATTGGCGCTCAGGCTACTACCGTGACCAGACCTGGATGTTTGCCCTTGGGGTGACGAGCATCCAGGAATTTTTTGCCCAGCTATATGCGCACGCCGATGTGGATCACGAACCCGCCACGGGCGGACGCTCGATGAATGCCCACTTCGCTACCCGCTATCTCTATCCCGATGGGCGCTGGAAAGACCAGACCCAGGTTTACAACGTCGCTGCCGATGTCTCACCCACTGGCTCGCAGATGCCGCGCACCGTCGGGTTGGCCTACGCTTCGGTCGTGTATCGCAAGCTGGCCGAGCTGGGCCAATTCAAGGAATTTTCGCACAACGGCGACGAGATCGCCTGGGCCAGCATCGGCAACGCCTCCACCGCCGAGGGCATGTTCTGGGAGACGGTCAATGCCATCGGTGTGTTGCACGCCCCCGCCATCCTGACCGTCTACGACGACGGCTACGGCATCTCTGTCCCCAACCAGTTCCAGATGGTCAAGGAAAGCATCGGCGCCATCCTGAGTGGCTTCCAGCGCGACCCCTGTCCCGCCGAGATGTGCGACCGTGGCTACGACCTGTATCGTGTCCATGCCTGGGACTATCCCGCCTTGCTCGAAACCTACGCTACCGCCGCCGAGATCGCCCGCGAGTACCACATCCCGGCGCTGGTGCATGTCATCGACGTCACCCAGCCGCAGGGACACTCCACCTCCGGCTCCCACGAACGCTACAAATCGCCCGAGCGTTTGCAATGGGAGCAGGATTTCGACGGCATCAAGCGTATGCGTGCGTGGATGATAGAGAACCGCGTCAGTACGGACGAAGAGCTTGCTCCCCTTGAAGAAAGCGACCGCCAGGCTGTCGAAGGCATCCGCAAAACGGCCTGGGAAGCTTATTTTGGTCCCATTAAAGAAGAGCGTGCCCAGGTCCTGGACATGCTCGAAGAAGTAGCGGGGAGTTCGTCCCAGGCCTCAGAGTTGGTAAAAATCCAAAAACGGCTGGCAGGCCTGCCGTCGTTCACGAGGCGCGATATCCATATGAGCGTCCACGAAGCACTGCGTCTCCTGCGTCTGGACGAGAATCCCGTCAAACAAGTCCTGGTGGACTGGAAAAATGAGCAGGACCGCATCAACGATGAGCGCTATGGCTCGCTGCTCTACAGCGGAACGGCGCTGGCCGTGCCCGAAGTGAAACCTGTCTATTCGAAGAACTCGCCGACGGTGATGGGCTTCGAGGTAATGAACGCCGCCTTCGACAAGCTGCTGGAGAAGGAACCGCGCCTGATCGCTTTCGGCGAAGATGTGGGTTTCCTGGGCGACGTCAACCAGGGCTTCCGCGGCATGCAGGAGAAGTACGGCGAGTTTCGCGTCAGCGACACGGGTATCCGCGAAGAGACCATTTTGGGGCAGGCCATCGGCATGGCAATGCGCGGGTTGCGGCCGATTGCCGAGGTGCAGTATCTGGATTACCTGCTGTATGCGCTACAAATCATATCCGACGACCTGGCGACCTTGCACTGGCGCACAGCAGGCGGGCAGAAAGCGCCCGTCATCGTGCGCACCCGTGGTCACCGGCTGGAGGGCATCTGGCACTCCGGCTCGTTGATGGCCGGCATCATCAACCTGGTGCGTGGCATGTACGTGTTGGTGCCGCGCGATATGACCCGTGCGGCAGGGATGTATGCCACGTTGCTGGCAGCCGATGAACCGGCCATCGTGGTAGAGGTGTTGAACGGCTACCGTGTGAAAGAAAAACTACCCGATAACATCGGCGAGTACACGGCGCCGTTGGGCGTGCCGGAAGTGATCCGCGAAGGTACAGATGTGACGCTGGTCACTTACGGCGCTTGCTGTCGTATCGCGAAGGACGCAGCTAACAAGCTGTCCGAAGCGGGCATCGAAGTGGAAATCGTGGATGTGCAAAGCCTGTTGCCGTTCGATATTCACGGGAAAATCATCGAGTCGTTGAAGAAGACCAGCCGCGTCATTTTCGTGGACGAAGATGTGCCCGGCGGAACAACGGCTTATATGATGCGCGAAGTCATCGAAAAGCAGGGCGGTTACTACTGGCTCAACTCCGCCCCCAAAACGCTGACGGGCGCGCAACATCGGCCCGCTTATGGCAGCGATGGTGATTACTGGTCTAAGCCCAACGCGGAGACGATCTTCGATGCGGTCTATGAGATGATGCATGAGGTTGATCCTGGAGCATACCCAAGTTTGAGATAATTCACCGCAGAGACGCTGAGTACGCGGAGATTCTTGTATAGGAGCAGAGAAAAATATGAGAGGGGTTCAGGCTGTTTTAGACGTGAACAAAACCACCGAGGCTATTATTGGTGCTGCGATTGAAGTCCATCGACATCTCGGGCCGGGATTGTTAAAGTCCGCGTATGAAGAATGTCTTTGTGAAGAATTAATGCTTCGCAAAATCCCTTTCAAACGTCAATTTCCTTTGCCTGTTCATTACAAAGGCAAAAATTTGGATTGTGGATATCGGATAGATTTACTTGTCAACGATGAAGTTGTGGTTGAGTTGAAAACTGTTGAAAACTTGCTGCCAATTCACGAAGCCCAAACGCTCACTTACATGAAACTTGGAGGCTGGCACGTTGGGCTATTGCTGAACTTCAATGTGCCAATCCTAAAAAATGGAATCAAACGACTGGTCTATAAGCTCAAAGAATAAAAAACTCTGTGCTCTCCGCAACTCAGCGGTGAAAAGGAGAGGAAATGGCAACCAAAGTACTTGTCCCCTTACTTGGTGAAGGCGTAGAAGAAGTCACCGTCACAAAATGGCTCAAGCAGGAAGGCAACTCGATCAACGAGTTGGAGCCGCTGCTGGAAGTCAACACCGACAAGGTGGACACCGAAATTCCTGCGCCTTCTTCAGGGACGTGCTGAAAATTTGAATGCAAGAAGGAACACTGGCCAAGGTTGGGGAGGTGTTGGCGGTGATTGGTCAAGGCTGGCGAATCGGTGGAAGATGCTAGTGCGCCAGAGCCAAAGGAAGAGAAAAAAGAAGAAAGCCCTCAGCCGTCAGCAGTCAGCGTTCAGCCTACTTCGACTGACGTAGAACGTGGCACACCGCACACCGCACGTGATCTGGGCTTCATCTCCCCCGTGGTAGCCAAAATCGCTGCTGAGCATGGCGTCAATTTGCAAGATGTGCCTGGAACGGGATTGAATGGAAGAATTACAAAAAAAGATGTTCTTAACTATGTAGAAAGTGGAAAGACGAAAGAGGAAATTAGCCAGCCGTCAACGGTCAGCGCTCAACCCATACCTCGCACTTCGCACATCGCACCCGCCGCTGGCGACCAACTCATCAAACACTCCGTCATCCGCAAGCAGATTGCCGAGCACATGGTGATGAGCAAACATACCTCACCGCATGTGCTGACCGTGATGGAAGTGGACATGTCGAAAGTCGTCGCCCATCGCACCGCCAACAAAGCGACCTTTGCCCGCGACGGCGTCAACCTGACCTATACCGCCTACTTCATGCAAGCCATCGTGGCGGGACTGAAAGCTTATCCCAATGTCAACTCCTCCTGGACAAATGAAGGATTACTGATTCACTCAGCCATCAACATCGGCATGGCAACTTCGCTCGGCAAGGAAGGGCTGATCGTGCCGGTCATCAAAGGTGCGGATGCGCTGTCCTTACTGGGGATGGCGCGCACGGTTAATGATCTGGCCAACCGCGCTCGTTCGAAGAAGCTCAATCCCGATGATGTCAAAGGCGGAACATTTACACTGACCAACCACGGCATCAGCGGATCGCTTTTTGCTTTCCCGGTTATCAACCAGCCGCAGTGCGGAATTCTGGGTGTGGGCGCCATGCAAAAGCGAGCGGTCGTTGTCACCGATGCGGACGGAAACAACTCGATTGCCATCCGTCCGATGGTATATTTATCGTTTGTCTTTGACCATCGCATCCTGGACGGGGCCTCGGCAGATTGGTTCTTGATGAAAGTTAAGGAAACGCTGGAAAATTGGAGTAATTAACCGCTAAGCACGCGAAGGACGCAAAGGAAAACCTTTAAAAATCTTCGCGTACTTTCCCGAAGGACACTGGGACAGTGTGCGCTCTTTGCGGTTCAAAAAAGGGACAACATGACAAATTTCGACGCACGAGCAAAAGATTGGGACTCTGATCCCATGAAAGTACAACGCGCCCGCACCGTGGCAAACGCCATCCGCGCGGCGGTAGATATCAAATCCGGCATGTCTGCGCTGGAAATCGGCTGTGGCACTGGCCTGCTCAGTTTCGCTTTGCAGGCAGACTTTGCATCCATCACACTGGCGGATACGTCACAGGGAATGCTGGATGTGCTATCAGACAAGATCAAGGCCGCGAAAGCGACGAACATGCACCCGGTCCGGCTTGACCTGACGGTGGACCCGCTGCCAGCGCAGAAATTCCACATCACCTATTCGTTGATGGTGCTGCATCACATCCACGACACGGACGGCATCCTGCGCAGATTCTATGATATTTTGGAACCGGACGGCTGGCTGGTGGTGGCTGACCTGGACAAGGAAGATGGCACTTTCCACACGGACGGCTCGACCGATGTCCACCACGGATTTGAACGAGACAAACTGCAAAAACGGGTCGAAGCCGCCGGTTTTAGCGATGTGCATTTCTCGAACGCCTACGGCATCAAAAAGATGATCGGCAAGGAAAAAAGAAATTTCCCAATCTTCCTGATGACGGCCCGCAAGCGATAGTTGTTATAATTGTCGTACCTTTGAAATTAACTCTAACGGAGATAAACATGACCGAAACGTATGATGTAGTCGTGATCGGCGCTGGTCCTGGCGGCTACGTGGCTGCCATCCGCGCGGCACAACTCGGACAGAAAACTGCTATCGTGGACAAAGCAGTGGCTGGGCGGCGTGTGCCTGAACGTGGGCTGCATCCCCTCCAAATCGCTGCTCAAGAACGCCGAAGTGGCCCACACGCTGCGCGAACGCGGCAAGGAATTCGGCTTTTCGTTCGACAATTTACAACTGGACTACCCGACCGCCGTCAAGCGCAGCCGACAGGTCTCGAACCGGCTGGTCAAGGGCGTCGGATTTTTGATGAAAAAGAACAAAATCGACGTCCACATGGGGACCGCGCATCTTTCTGGACCCAAATCTGTCACCGTTACCGATGCGGATGGCAAGACGACTGAGTTATCTGCCAAGAACATCATCGTCGCTACCGGCGCGACCGCGGCCGTCCCCGGCGCCTGGAAAGTGGACGGCGAGAAAGTCGTCACTTATCTCGAAGCCATCTTGCAGGAAAAACTGCCAAAATCAGTAGTAGTGATTGGCTCTGGCGCGATTGGCGTGGAATTCTCCACCGTCTGGAACTCCTACGGCGTGGACGTGACCATCGTCGAGATGCTGCCGCGCATCGTCCCGCTGGAAGACGAAGAAGTTTCCGCCGAACTGGAAAAGGCCTTCAAGAAGAACGGCATCAAGACCCTGACCGGGCACAAAGTTGAGTCAGTGGAAGCCACCAAAGATGGCGTGAAGGTAACGGTATCCGCCGAGGGCGAGACAAAAGTTCTAGAAGCCGAGCAGGCCCTGGTCGCGATCGGATTCCGTCCCAACTCCAAAGGCCTGGGGCTGGAAGAAGTCGGCGTCAAGATCAGCGAACGCGGATTTATCGAAATCGACGAACGCATGGCGACCAACGTTCCCGGCATCTGGGCCATCGGCGATGTGACCGGCAAATTGATGCTGGCGCACGTCGGCTCTGCCATGGGCATTGTCTGCGCCGAGAACATCGCCGGCGCAGAGACCGTCACGCTCGATTACGAGATGATGCCGCGTGCCACCTACTGCCAGCCGCAGGTCGCCTCCTTCGGGCTGACCGAAGCCCAGGCCAAGGAGCGCGGTTACGAGGTCAAGATCGGACGCTTCCCCTTCCAGGCTAACGGCAAGGCGCTCGGGTTAGGCGATTACGCCGGTTGGGTCAAGCTGGTCGTCGATGAGAAATACGGCGAAATCCTGGGCGCGCACATGATCGGCCCCGAAGTGACCGAACTGCTGCCCGAGCTGACCCTGGCGCACCTGATGGAGCTGACCCCGGCCGAGATCGCCCGCAACGTGCATGCCCACCCGACCTTGAGCGAAGTTTTAATGGAAGCGGCGCACGGCGCGGAAGGCAGCGCCGATCCATATTTAGCGCAGACAAGCTAGTACGAAAAATCCCCGGTTTCAGTAACCGGGGATTTGCTTTATCTAGTTTTTCCTCCCAAAATTTTCTTTGCTTCTTTTAAATCGATTTTAGCTTTATGCCCATGTTTATCAAGCAGGTGCAAAAGGTTTCCTCCATTCAGGAGAACGAGAGGTTTTCCCTTAGCGAACTCATAGGCATCTGGACCATAATTTGATGTTGTTACCAAAACACCCTTGGTGGCTCCTTCATTGAGTACTGTTCCATAAAGATCGCGAACTGCAGAGACGCCGACTGTATTCGAATATCGCTTTGCCTGAATTACGATTTTTCCACCCCTAATAGGATCAGGATCAAAAGCTACAGCGTCAACACCACCATCACGACTGGCTTGAGTTACTTTCACTTCACCACCCGTACTGGTAAACTCTTCTTCAAAAAGCTCGCGCACCAGGTGTTCAAAATCTTCCCAATCCATTGCTGCAATATTTACTGCTTCATCTAACTCCCCTGCAACATCATATGATGAGACAAACCTAGCATCTTCCTTATCAATTTTCAGTATTGGCGCTACTGCCGCCAGGCCGTACAATTTAGAACTTCCTATACCCTTAAGCCTTAAAGCAAACTTTTGGCTCAACATTTGCTAAATTAATGTTTCTAAATTCATCCTTGTTCGCTTGTATAGTTAAGATGCATGGCTCTACTTCATGACCTGTTGCTGGATCAATTGACTTCACATATCCATTAAAAACAATTGATTGGATTGCATCAATTTTGTCAGAATTATAAAGCTCATGAATAGTTCGCAAAACGATTTGATAAATAACGTTATCATATAAGATGTTGAACTTCGTTTTAGCAATGTGTTTTTCTTTAAAAGTATTTCGCGATTGTATAAAAGTAACTTCTTGCAATGTAGGGATTTGCTCAGGTGCAGGTAATTGGTATTCAACCACAAGGAGCTTGCTTTCGACGATGTAATCTAGCTCAAATTCCTGTGGAAAATAACCGGGGTAATTTGAATTTGCCAATACCATATCACAGTAGTCAACAAATGCACTAACATCGCCATTCAAATATTTTTCTTTTTTTTCGTCAACTAATTTATTTTCCTCATCCCGCTTTTGAATAAAAGCACTTCTGCTATTTTCCCATTTTATTAACTCTTGTTTGTATTTTTCTTGTTGATCTCTTACTCTGCGTTCAAATTTTTCGCGCCATGCAGGGATCAATTTAGTTATAAAGTCCATTTTAGGAATAATAGGTGCTGCTGGCACTGTTTCTTCATAATCTGTGTTATCTTTTATGGATTCCCAATCTATGGAATTATCTGTTTTTAACGAACTCAAGAGTAAATTATCTAGAATTTGAAACTCCTCTTGAGCTTGAGATGTTTTTTCCAATGCTAATTGTTTGTTATCATATATTCTAGACATTCTATCCCATTGTTGCATTTTCTTCTGTGCTATTATCCAAACATCATTTTTATATGTTCCACGAATAGTTTGCTGCTGTCCCAAACCCTTGTGCCATATTTGTATTTGATACCGAATGTGTCCTCGTGCAGTGTAATAGGTTGTTATTTTTCCGTGCTCACTCATATTAATTCTCCCTTAGAATCGTTAATTAACAAGATTATACAATTTCTTTGATAGAACAAAATATTAAATCCACTGCAAATAATTCTATAAGTATTTTTCCTCTCTGCAACTATTTCCTTGCTGAAATTATAATATTGCAAAAAGGATTCCTATGCCCACTTACTCACTCTATCAAGTGGATGCCTTCACCACCTCCCCGTTGGGCGGCAACCCCTGCGCCGTGCTTTTCGACTGCGCCGATCTCAGCGATGCAACCATGCTGGCCATTGCCAAAGAAATGAACCTGTCTGAAACGGCTTTTGTCTGGCAAGAAGCCCGACGGTCATTTCCGTGCGCGCTATTTCACCCCCGCCGAGGAGATTCCGCTGGCCGGGCATCCCACCATCGCCACCGTCTACGCGCTGGTCGAACTCGGGACGATTGTCCTTGCCCGGCGACTATCTCAAAATCCCGCTCGAACTGCGCGATGGGCCAATTGACGTGGAAATCTTCGCCCAAAATGGGACTGTGGAGCGCATCGTCATGTCGCAACGTAAGCCGCAGTTCCTGTCCACGCATCGAGCCGCGGACGTGATGCCTGCCTTCGGTTTAGACGAGTCTGACCTGCTTCCCGGCGCTCCCATCCAGACCGTCAGCACGGGCACGCCGCAAATCATGATCCCGCTCAAAGGCCACGATGCTCTGCGAAAGGCCATCTTAGATATCGAAAAATATACAGCTCTGCGAAACAACAGCGATTTCTTCAGCCCGCATCTGTTCTGCTTGCAGGGAATAGAAAATGGGCAGACCTTTGCCCGTCACTTTGGAGTCCCGCCTGATACGCTGGAAGACCCCTTCACTGGTTCCGCGACCGGCGGCATGGCCGCTTATCTCTGGCATTACAACCTGATAGATAATCCCATCTTCGTCGCTGAGCAGGGACATTGGATGAGTCGTCCGGGCCAGGCTTTCGTTGAAGTGGTGGGTCCACGTGACGACATCCAAACTGTCAAAGTCGGCGGCAGTGCAGTGACTGTGCTGCGCGGGGAATTGACCATAGGCCAAAACTAGAACAAAGATTCAGTGTTTATACAGACAAACAGCACAGGAGGCTGATATGTCTGAAGAAAATACCTTCACCGAATCGGAAGCTCATCTTCACTTTGCCAAAGGTTTCAATGGCAAGACCTGGGAACTGCTCGATAAGGGGGAGCGCACGCAAGAAGAAAATGAATTGCTGGTAGATTACGCTCACGCCTCCCTGGCTCACTGGCGCGCCGTAGGAACGGGCGTAAATTTGCAGCGCGGCGTATGGCTGTTGGCGCGAGTTCAACCTAGTGCTTGGAAATGCACAATTGGCAACGCAATACGCCCAGCGCTGTCTGGAACTGACCGAGCAATACAAAGATCTGCTCGCCGATTTCGACTTTGCCTTCGCCTACGAATGCATGGCGCGTGCACAGGCCCTGGCCGGACAGCAAACGGAAGCACAAAAATACATTGATAAGGCCGATAAAGCGGGAGCAGCCATCCAGGACGAGGAAGACCGTCAAATCTTCTTCGATGATTTCAATAGCGGCAACTGGCACGGATTGAAGTAAGTATTATTGCTTCACATGTGAATTTAAAACCATAACGCGCCCTTGAGCGCGTTATGGTTGAAATGCTATTCTTTTGGCAATGGAAGTCGGATGAAAAAGGTGCTTCCTGGCAATTTCTCTTCATCATAACCGGGGCTTTCCGCCCAGATCTTGCCGCCATGTGCCTTGACAATGCCCCCTGCGATGGCCAATCCCAGTCCGGGCCCCCCTCCTTTGAAACTGGTACGTCCGGAAGAATGCAATTCCACTTTGCCCAACTGGTATAACTTTTCAAAGATGACATCCAGATTGGCCGGGTCGATGCCAATCCCGGTGTCTTGGACCTGAATTTCTACACAAGGCCCAAGTCGTTCATCTTCGACAGATTCGGCGTGGATTGAAACCGTGCCATTGTCCGGGGTGTACTTAATGGCGTTGACAACCACATTGTTGAACGCTTTTTGAAGCAATTCCGGATCTACTTTCAAAGTAGGAAGCTTGGAGAGATTCTCATCAAGGCTGAACGTGATATGACGCGCTTCCAGGTCTTCCTGGAATTCCTTTTGTAGTAAGCGCAACATAGGCGCAATCGTTAGCGGCTCTAAGTGCGGGGTAACCACCTGGTTCTCAAGCCGAGTGACATCCAACATGCTGTTGACGATTTGGTGCAAGCGATTCGTGCCCTGCATCACGCCATCTACAGCCTGGGTCAATGCTTCATTATCCTTAATGACCGCATTTCCGCGCAACATACCCAGATACCCTTTGATGACGGTCAAAGGGGTACGCAACTCATGTGCGGCTACCTGGATGAAAGTGGATTTATTCTTGTCCAGTTTCTCCAGCGTAGTATAGGCGCTCGAGAGTTCATCGACGCGTTGCGCCACCATACGTTCCATCATCTGGCTGAAGCGGTTGATTTCATCATACAGGCGCGCATTTTCGATGGCGATGGAAGCCTGTACAGCAAAGGTGTTTACAGAGAGCGCATCGTCCTTGGAGAAAGCCCAGGCAGATTTGCGTGTCAACACCAGCATCCCTATGATTTTCTCTTGAAAGAAAAGTGGAACACCCATCCAGGAAAGGTCTTTGGGAAGCCAATCCGGTTGCTTCCATCCTTGCAGTTGCGAAACATCGCCAATCTGGATAGCCTCTTTCATGCGTGCTACGGCGTCGTACATATCGCTGTCACTCTCGTCTTTGTACACTGTGTAACGCAACTCATCTAGGGACGCAGATTTTGGCATACCGTGGTGCGCAGCAACATTGGGAATCCCATTGACATCTTCCAGGAACAGGATACCGCGATCAAAGTGAAGGATCTGCCGCAACTGTTTCAGGATTTGCTCCGGAACTTTCTCGACTTTTTCCAACGAGGAGAGTTGACGTGCTGCCCGTGCTAGCGCCTCAGCAGCCTGACGTCGAGACTGCTCCGAATCGTACAGCTTCTCCTTCTCGATAGCAGCTTTCTCCGCCATATCCCTGGCGATAGCTAGTTCCGTGGCCCTTTCGCGCGCATCATCCAACAGGCGCTCTACTTCCATCTGCGCCTGCTCGCGCTGCTGGGCCAGCATTGTTCGCAATAAGGCACTGCTCACCAGGTTGCGGATGCGGGTGTACACATCCCATTCCTTGGGACCCATTTCGACCCACATGAAGCCAAAGCGATTGCGCGCCAGCGCAAGTGGCATAACTACAGCAGTGTAGCGATGGTCATCGGGTTCCTTGCCACGTGGGACAAGGCTACCGGTACCCAGATTGGTTGTAGTCGTTGGAATATTGAACTTTCTATCGTCATATTGAAACAACAGGCGATAATTTTCGGGTGGGGGCGCGCTGGTAGGAGTTGGAGAGGATACATCACTGTAGAACATGACGTACCAGCGCTCAATTCCCATATTGGGAAAATTTTTGGCGATAGCATCGCCAATCTCTTCCAGACTCATAGCAGGCGCCATCGAAAAACTGAAATCTTGATACACGTCTTCTTGTTGTTCAAATTTCAGGCGACTAAAGGCCTGCGCACGCTGGGAGAGTTCACCGGCCATCAAACGCGCTTGCTGGAATAGATTCTCCGCATGTAACATATCCGTAGGGCTGGAAATGCCAGCTAATGCGTAGCGTCGTAAGGTAGAGATGAGGTTGTGCCAGGTAGAAGCGTCACGCCCATAACGGCGCAGCATATCGATAGCTGCGTTGATCGTGCGCAGAAAGTCATTATGTTTGGCGCTATCCTTTATGCTGACTAAAAAAACATCCCACATACGACCGAAGACATCTCTGAATTGGTCCAGGTTGGGATCCGATAAATCGATATTTGCGGAGGAAAGCAGGGCATAAATGGCGGCATCGCGTTTGTTTTCAAGCCGCCCGGTTTGCGCTACCTCGCGAGGGGGAACTACGGCATAACGCACAGTCTCTGGCAAACAACCGCAGGACCAACGTATGACCATATCTGTATCGACTACTTGTGAATGAGGTACTGTTTTCCCTTCAACGCGCTGCATCAGGGTTTCAAAGGCTTCTTTACCGATATTAGAAAACGATTGCCTGACCGTAGTAAGCGGCACGCCCAATGACTGGGCTTCACGTACATCATCGAAACCGGTCAGGGCGATGGTATCAGGTACCGGGATGCCTCGTTTCTGCAAGGCTTCCAATGCGCCAAAAGCCATACGGTCGTTCGCCGCCACGATAGCCTGGAAACGAACACCGCGTTCATCCATCAAGGTACGAACAGCAGCGCGCCCACTATCGGGAGTGAAATCACCGTCTACCACTAGCTTTTTATCAAAAGGGAGGTTGTGTGCTTCCAGTTCGTTTTTGTAAGCTTCGAAACGCGCCTCGGCCTCGATTTGCCCCTCCACACCGCGAATGAAGGCAATCCGTTTGTAGCCATGCACTTCGATCATATGCCGCATGATGAACTTCATGCCCTTGATGTTGTCGGCTAGAAAATGGGGCACGCCATCGGTTTCGATAGCGTGGGCAACCATGGGTGTAGGAGCGAACGTTCGGCAGAAGGCTTTGATTTCTTTTGCGCTCAGTCCGTGGGCGATGTCCGCAGCCAAGATCAAACCGTCGAATTGATCCGGCTTGACAAGATCATAAAGCCCGTATGAATTTTGCAGTTGACCGGGTTTCATCAGGGAAGACGGTTGGCCACCGACAAAGCACACCAGATTTACATCATGCTCTTCAGCGGCTTGCTCAACGCCCGCCATGAACTCTGTTCCCCAAACGCGACTGATTTGCGCGAGGAAGACTCCGACCGTTTTACGCTGGGATGCAGACTTTTTGGGAATCATCATGACGGATAAGATTATATCTTCAATTCCAACTGGGAATATTCGAATTCGATAACAATTTCAGCTTACTTTGGTAGCGATTATCAGGTTTATAATAAGCCCTTCACAAAAAAGGACAATTTATGACCGAATTATCACGAACTGCGCGCAAGATCACGTTTATTTTATTCATTGCCCAGAGTCTGGCTTCCGCAGGGTTTATCGCCTCGGCAACCGTGAATTCCATTTTGGGAGCCAAGTTGGGTGGCAATCCTTGGGCCGGGGTTCCCTCCGCAATTTTCCTGGTGGGAGGCGCGCTGGCAGCCTCTGCTTGGGGCGTGCTGATGGATCTCATTGGCCGTCGCAATGGGATTGCATCGGGACTGTTGCTGGGTGTAACAGGTGCAGGTATGGTGGTGATGGCTGCCAATCAAAGTCTGCTGTGGCTGATGTTTCCTGGCATGGCACTGATGGGCTTTGGCAATGCCGCCGTTCTGTTGGGACGGTTTTCTGCCGCAGAAGTCAACCCGCCGGAAAAACGCGGTGCGGCTATTTCGAACGTGGTACTGGGCGGGACCGTGGGCGCGATTATCGGACCGTTACTGGTCAGCCCAATGAGCGAACTCTCTCTGCGCCTCGGCATGGACGAATTGGCCGGTGCCTATATGGCCAGCCTGGTCCTGTTTGGGATCGCTTCCATTATCATCTTTCTCGGTCTTCGACCTGATCCGCGCGAGGTGGGCAAACAGGTGGCTGCGTTGTATCCCAACTCGGCTCCCGATAGCGTGGCCCGTCCGATCAGTGTCATCTTGCGCGAACCGGCGGCGCTGACCGCGGTCACCGCCATGGTGCTAGGACAGGTCGTGATGGTCGCGATCATGGTGATCACCTCCTTGCATATGAAGGGACACAATCACCCACTCAGTGAAATTTCAACTGTCATTTCAGCGCATACGCTGGGCATGTACGCTTTCTCGGTCGTTTCCGGACGGCTGGCAGATAAGTGGGGGCGCGGCCCCGTTATTCTGACCGGCGCAGCCACGCTGCTGCTGGCCTGCCTCGCTGCTCCGCTCTCACCGGATGTGCTGCCCCTGGCAGTTTCACTCTTCCTGCTGGGCCTAGGCTGGAATTTCTGTTTCGTGGGCGGTTCGACCCTTTTAGCAGACCAACTCTCCCCTGCCGAACGCGCTCGCACGCAGGGCGTGAATGATCTGTTGGTCGGGCTGGCTTCTGCAACGGGCAGCCTGGGCAGCGGTCTGGTCTTTGCAGCGACAAGCTACACAGTCATTGCGTTGCTGGCGGGGATGCTGTCCATAATTCCACTCGCTATGGTGCTGACCTGGATTCGGCGCAACCGTGTCCCGGTCAGCGTTTAGAAAGGTTTTGGCCTTGAATGGATCTATTGGAACTTTTGCAATGTGCTTCACGTTTTAACTCTGACAAAGTAAGCGTTTGTGAAAAAGTGATACAATGCAAAAACCATTTTGAACCAGTTCGGTATGGCTCGGAGGGATATGGCTGACAAACAAAAAGAAGAGCTCCCCAAGGTACCGCCGTTTCATATTGTGGGTGCATCCGGGAAAGAGATAGAACCATCGACTGAACCACCCTCGCCTCCGAAACCACCCACTCAAAAGAATGGATATCCTTCTGAGCGCGGGATGCTCAATCTTTCTATGACGTTGATTAGCTCAATCAGCCTGGGGATTGCTATGCTTAGCGGGGCCTGGTTTGCATATGGTATTTTGGAGGGCGATAAGGAGGGAATTTTTTCTAAAATTATCGTGGTCGGGTTAGCATATATCGTCGGTTGGATTGTCAGCGTGTTTGGGATACGCGTGTTGGGAAATTTTGTACTGCCCTATGTTATCAAGGTTTTTGCCTGGGTCGTTCTCGGTGGAGTAGTTGCCCTGCAAATCGTTGTTATATCCAAACTATTTCGGCAAGAATATCATTTCGAAAAATATTTGAACTATGTACTCTTATTCGGTGCCGGCATGATCGCATTGATTGGATTGCATTTGATCCTGGAAGAACATCGCTTGGGCCTTTTTGCGATCCCAATCTTGCTGACCAGCCTCGCTCATCTTTACTTTATCGTTTTTCATTATGTCTTCTTGCCCGTCAAATATGAATACATTTGGGGTGATGTTATCTTTTTCTTGATCACAATCACAGTAAGTCTCTTAATGATGGCACATTTCGGGATGCTGAACGGGCTTCGAAACTTGATGAATCGCACGTTCAACCCCATTGACAACCCTTTTGTCCCCCCGGATTAGGCAACTATTAACACGTGCATCCAATGAAGGTCAGTTTAAAAAAATACGATCATATTGTTCAATGACGTGCAAAATATCAAACTGAAATGCCTTCTTCAGGCTGGCTTCTCGGAAGCGCTGGAGACGAGGTTCATCTGAGAGCAACTTTCTTAACGCGCTGGAAAATTTAGATGAATCAGCAAGGTCAACGAGAAAACCATTTTTCCCATCATCAACAATATCCGCAAAACCGCCGATTTTGCTCACAACAATTGCCAATCCCTTGGCCAGCGCTTGCACACCAACCACTGGCAGTCCCTCCGAAAGCGATGGCATAAATAGAATGTCACTTTTATCGAACCAATCCAACACTTGTTCAGGAGTAACCCAACCCGTAAAGATAAAGCGCTCTTGAAGACCGTACTCAGCAACTACCTTCTGGATTTCCGACATCAAGGGACCATCGCCAATCATCATACAATGCCAAGGCAAGTCTTTCAACTCAGCTAAAGTCCGCACAATCTGGAGGGGGTTTTTCTGTTCCATGAAACGACCAGCGAATACAATGTGCGGCGGCTTCTGGACCCGGATGCCTGCCGGCCGCAATCGGTCCAGATCTACGCCGTTGGGAATAACCTTGATTTCGCGCTTGTAATGTTTGAGTGCCAGTTGACGGGTATATTCGCTCACTGCAATCACTTGCTTTGCATCTCGCCAGACAGGGTGGGTAAATGGCATGATCCACTTGAACCAACCACCCGTTTTCTCTGGCACTCCACCGGGCACATCGCCTAGATGGACAGTCATCACATAGGGGATACCCGTTAGTTTCGAGAGTGCCCAGGCTAACGCGCCAGCCGGAACAGCAAAGTGCACATGGATCAAATCCGGTTGCCAGCGCCTAATTAAACGGAAGCCGGCCCAAAGTCCGGAAAGAACGTAGCCTGCCATCGCCTTGAGATCAGCTCGGAAAGCTTCTTGTCGAAGAGATGAAAGACGCCGCACGCGAATCCCGTCTATCACTTCTTCTTTTGGAAGTCCTTTAAGGTGCGCAGTCAGGACAGTTATTTCGCTCCCCTGTTTGAGCATGCCAAGACAGATATCCCGTGCCGCCCGTCCCCCGCCACCGCCGACAGGTGGAAATTCGTGGATGAGCACCAAGATTTTCATTTTTAAGTATTTTTTTTGGGAATGTTGATAGTTTTGCGGATGCGATAAGTTGGTTTGCGCTGGGATTCATAATACGTACGCACCAACAACTCGGCAATCAAACCCATCAACACGGATTGAAACCCCATAATCAGTAACATAACCGATACCTGAAAGAGTGGCGATCCCAGGACAGAAATCTGCGATAGCATACGACGCACAAACAAGTAGAGCAACATCGCGCCGCTGCCGAAAATCAACGCCAGGCCGGCACCACCAAACAAGTAAATAGGCTTGGATGAGTAGCTGACCAGAAACTTGACCGTGAACAGGTCAAGGATCACTTTTACAGTCCGCTCCAAACCATATTTGGTTTTACCAAATTTTCTAGGCTGATGGTTAACCTGCACTTCTGTGATTTTCGCCCCCACAGACTTCGCAAAAACCGGGATAAAACGATGCATCTCGCCGTACAACCGGAAACCTTCTAACACTTCGCGCCGGTAAGCTTTGAGGGTACAACCGTAATCATGTAAGGGCACACCT
This sequence comes from uncultured Chloroflexia bacterium, assembly GCA_963785535.1. Lineage (GTDB taxonomy): Bacteria > Chloroflexota > Anaerolineae > Anaerolineales > Villigracilaceae > JAABUE01. Next base: position 152,432 of record CAWAVQ010000013.1, read on the forward strand.
GTGACACGCGAGATAAGCATATTTGCCAGGTTGGAGGGCAGCGTACGTGTGAGATACGGATCTTGGCGTCTCTTGCGCCAACCGCTAACCAAATCGTAGCCTTCATCCAGCTTTTCGAGCAGCATCGGAATATCGGCTGGATCGTTTTGCATATCGGCATCCAATAGAACGATGATTTCACCCCGAGCGTAATCCAACCCAGCGGCAATGGCCGCTGTCTGTCCAAAATTACGACGGAAGGAAACCACATGCAAATGATCGGGAGCCTTTTCTGCCAGTTGCGTCAGCACCTGTAAACTGCTGTCCTCGCTGCCATCGTCTACAAGCACTACTTCCCAGGTGTAATGCAGAGGATCAAGGGCCTTTTGAATAGCCTCGATCAAAAAGGGTAAATTCTTTTCTTCGTTATAGACCGGAACAATAAGCGAAAGGTTCGGCATATTTTCTTAACGGACTTTGGATGATAACCGCTCCAGATCAGCTTCCACCATCATGGTGACCAATTCCTTGAAGCTTACGGCCGGTTCCCAGCCCAATACAGAACGCGCTTTAGACGGGTCTGAGATGAGCAAATCCACTTCGGCGGGACGATAGTAGCGCTCATCTTGAACCACAAATTCATTGTAGTCAAGATCCAGCATGTCCAAAAGCGATCTCACACAACTCGCGTACGGAATGGGTTTCACCAGTGCCAACAACAAAGGTGTCTGGGGCATCATGCTGTAACATCATCCACATGGCTTCGACATAATCACCCGCAAAGCCCCAGTCGCGGCGGGCATCCAAATTACCCAGGCGCAATTCCTTTGCCATGCCCAATTTAATGCGCGATACGCCATCCGTCACCTTACGGGTTACAAACTCCAGCCCACGACGCGGACTTTCGTGGTTAAACAAGATCCCCGAAGTGGCAAACATGTCGTAAGACTCACGATAATTTACAGTGATCCAATGCCCATATACCTTCGCCACGCCATATGGACTGCGCGGGTAGAAGGGTGTCATCTCATTTTGCGGCACCTCAACCACTTTGCCAAACATTTCACTGGAAGAGGCCTGATAAAACCGGATCTTCGGATTGACAAACCGCATCGCCTCTAATATGCGCGTCACACCCAAAGCAGTGACATCACCTGTTAGAGCCGGTTGGTTCCATGAGGTTGGCACAAAAGATTGGGCGGCCAGGTTGTATATTTCAGTTGGTTTATACTCCTCAAGCAAAGCCAAAAGTGAACCTTGGTCAGTTAAATCTCCCTGTTCTACAATGATGTCATCCAATAGATGATCAATTCGTTCATAGGTCACGGTGCTGGAACGGCGTGCCACCCCTATTACTTTGTAACCCTTGGAAAGCAACAATTCAGCAAGGTATGAACCATCCTGTCCGGTGACCCCTGTTATAAGAGCAGTAGGCATGAAATCTCCTCAAGCAAAATTCAGTTGTTGAATTATAAACCTTCCCTGAATGACGTCAAGCAATGGGATTTCTACTTCGACGGCGATCCCACCACGCGCCTCCCACTAGGACGATCAGGCTGCTCCCGATAATCAGGCCTACCATCCACCCGAACGGAATCTGCCCACCGATATGGAAATAGCGACTCAGGTACCATTGTGTAAAAAAGGCCAGGAATATGCCCTCGATCAACCAGATGCGCACCAGCCACGAATCGGACCGGGTACGGAAGCAGGCCCAGGCATAGCCAGACGCGAGTGCCTGCCAAAGTAGCAGAATGGTGCGATAGCGCGGATTGTCCCACTGGTCGCCGCCACCACGCAAAGCGGTCAGAATAATCCACAGCCACGAGATGAGCGTGATCCATAACCACAGACGGCGCTCCCGCGGACGGCTATCCTTTAAAGCTGCGATGAAAGCATAGAGCAGCAGTGGCCAGAATAGATACCAACCCAGCGCGCGGATAATGCCGGTGATACGCCAGGTGAGCGTGGTCGGCTCGATGAAGACAGCCGGCAGAACAGGCTGGAAGATGCCATAGATGATCACGAAGGGCAAGCGCAGCCAATCCGGCATTTCATCGAAGAGCTTTTGCACCCAGCCGGAACCCCGTTCCAGTTGGTAGACATCCCATTTGACGGCTTCGCGGAACCAGTCACCTACCACGCCCATCGGCCCGCCACTAAAATTGCCCTGACGGTTAAGCGCCCAGGCCAGCAAGAGCAGCCCGGCGACGAAAAACAGTACGATGACAAAGAACCAGACCCACGAAAGGCTTCCATGCTCGCGTGCCATCCACCACCAGCCCGCTAAGATGACCAACGTTACCAGCGCCACCACAGGTGAGACCAACAACATACCTACCAAACTGAGACCGAGCCATAAGAAAGCCTGGCGGGAATGGTTGAATTGCCAATCGACAAAGCCCCATAAAGCCAACGCTCCCAAGCGTAATCAGATATGGCTCGCGCATAGCCGCGCCGCCCAATAGCAAGCTCTCGGGATATAACGCGAGAATCCATCCAGCGGGCAACGCCACTCCCTCACCAAAGGCCAACAGCGCCGCACGCCAAAAGAAGGGAATTCCCAGCGTTGCGACAATGGCTGAAAGCGCGATCAGTAATAACGGGCGGTGCGCATCAGGCGAGAGCACGCGATATGCCAGAGATGTGAACGCCAGTAGACCGCCGTACTGGTCGGTGTGGTAGGTCTTGTTGAAAGCCGAGAGAATAGAATCATCAGACTGCGCTAACTCCCAGGCTTGATCGTCGCGGCGATGAGCATCGGTGAAGACGAATCCGGCGCGGTCATCGACGTCGTCGTAGCCATTTACTGGCAGAGCGAGATACACTCCCACTCCGATCAGCAGGCGCAATACAAAAGCCAGCGCGATCATCCAGACCCAACACACGTCCGCCACCGGCCCAGCAATGGAGAATAACAAAAAGGAAAAAAGAAAGAAGGAAGAGAACGGAGAAAGATAGCCAACCGATCCAGAAATTGCCGGGCTGCAAAAACGACAACAGCGCCCCAAGGCCAAAACTGATCGGAAACATCCAGAAAAATTGACGAGACATAAGTGCTTTTTACCACTAAGTCACCGGGGAGCAAAGGCACAAATTATTTTGCTTTGTGTCTCCGTGACTTTGAGCCTTCGTGGTTAATTCCTAAACCCTTCCAGCGCGTACTTTGCGCGTGCCAGCCAGGTATAGCGGGCCACATCTGCTCGCGCTTGCGCGCCAAGTGTTAACCGTCGTGGCCTATCGGATAGCAATTCACGCAACACCTTTTCCCAGGCATTCACGTTTTCCGGCTCACAAAAGACGGCATTGTCTTTGTTTAGTACCTCATGAATGACAGGCAAATCCGCGCTGATAATCGCGCGTCTCGCTGCCATGTAGTCGAACATCTTCATAGGGTTGATTACTTCGGCAATGTCCTGTCCGCTTGAAGCCGAAATCGAGCGCCCGTATGGCATCAGCAGCACATCTGCGGCAGCTTGGTAGAGCGGCAGATGGCTGTTTTCCACGAAGCCGGTCATGGTCACGTTCGAGGCGCCTACTTCCGCTAGCCGGTCGCGCCAGTACTTCACTTCGTCCGGCGTGCCACCCACCCACAGGAAATTGATGTCTGGCATACGCTGCGCCAATTCGAATAACAAGTCTGCGCCGCGGCCCGGATAAATATGGCCCGTAAAACCGACCGTCAATTTGTCTTCGAGACCAAGTTGACGACGGGCCTCCGCCGCACTCAGGCAGGGACTCGTACTGCGACAGATCCACGCCGTTGGGCGCGATCTGGACCGCTTCATCCGGGAGCGTCTGGCCTGCCACCGTCTCGATAGCATCTCTCAGCGGACGGGTGGTCACCAGCATGCGTTTGGGCGTAGACGAGCGCCAGAAACGGCGCATCAACCACGGGCCAAGTTTGCCCGTCACTTCGGCGTGCATTTCCAACACCACCGGCCAGCCCAGCCAGAGCGCCACCACCGCCGGGTTGAGCAGCCAGGTGTAGACCAGGTCCGCTTTGAATTTGCGGGCAGCCAGAATCGAATGGACGGTGAAATCATAGCGTTTCAGTGCGGGAAGAGATGGCAACCACTTGATCTCAAATGGCGTGGATAGCCCGTAATGGGAGGCCAATTGCTCCCAAGAAACGGGAGCAGCTTCTCGCGGAGCAAAGACGCGGATCTCATGTCCGAGTTGTGCCAGCGCCTGGCAGACTTTCATAGCCTGAATGGAATTGGCCGTCAGCGAGGGGATGCGAGAGTTGGTGACGACAGCAATCTTCACGCCAACTGCCCTCGCGGTGACCTTGTCTCTTTCATGCCGCGCAAAGCCATAATCCCGACCGAAGCGATATAGTAGTAGGAAAGCAATGCGCCTGCCGCCAGAATGCCAAATTTCGGCACCAACCAAAAAGCAAGCGCGACTTTGACCAGTCCTGCCGTCAGGGTCGCCCAAATTGGAAAATCAGGTAAGCCAAACGCGAGCAGAAGCGGACGGTTCCAGAAAAGGGTATAGTTGAAAGCCAGAACCGACAAATAAGGCCAGCATAGTGGGATACGCGGCTGTGAACTCCTCGTGGCCGGTATAAATAGTCAGGGCAAAGCGTCCAAGGAAGATAAATCCCAACGCGGCAGCGACATTGATGGCAAAGGCGATCGTAGTGATTTTGCGCAGAAAACTTCGTAACGCCGGCCATGCTCTTTGCACAATGAGTCGGTTGATCTCAGGAAAGGTGGCGGCGATCAAAGGATCGGCTGGAACCGAGAGAAAACTGACCAACGTGTAGGCCACCTTGTAATAACCAACGGCTCCAGTTGTAAGGAAGTATCCAATCCACAACGGTTCACTATCACGAAAAATCTTGATAATGGTCGCGCTGATATTGGAACTAACTGCAAAACGGATGGCAGAGCGCGAATCTGCGAGAGACGTTAACGGTGTTCTCCACCAGCCATGACCAAGCACCTCGCGTAGCTGGCCCTGGGCCGAAAAGAAGAGTCCCAATCCCATGATGATCTTGCCCACCAGATAAGCCAGCAGCACGAGCAGCAAGGCATTCCCGAAAAAGAATGCAGCCAGGACAATGATGATTGAAAGAGTGCTTTGAATCAGGTTGATCGTGCCCTGATATCTGATTTTCCCCGTCACCTGCAAAATGCCGATAGATGTCTCAGCATTAAAGTTTGCCAGCAAACCAATGGCAAAAACGATAAACATGATAGCCGTGCCCGACGTCTTAGCGATAGTCTGGGAAGCCCATCCGGCCGAAACCAGGACGACCAGGAATGCCAGCACAGAGACCAATGCTTCCGTTAAACCAGCAGCTTTGATAAGCGCCGAAGCCTTTGCATGCTCGCCTTTTTCGATGTACTCGCCGCCATAACGCACTACAAGCTCGCTCATGCGGAACGATAACAGGCTGTTGACCGTGGATGCGTAACCAACCACAAGCGTGATCAAGCCCAGACCGGCTGCACCCAACAGGCGCACAGCCAGAGCTCCCTGAACAACAGACAACGCCAGGCTAATGGTATTAGCGGTAAAAAGATGCGCGCTGTTGCGAATGACTCTATCTAGCAAGGGGTCTTCGCGCAAGATTCTGATGAGCTTTGGAAAAAACATGGGAAGCTGTTTTACGTTTTATGGCGTGAGCACATCCTTAGCCCAATCGCGTTCTGCCATATACCACTCGTAGAGTTGCTCCACACCCTGGCGCAAAGTGAAATGCGGTTCCCAACCGAGCAATTTTCCCGCCTTGGTAACGTCAGCCCAGTTAGAGCGCATGTCAGCCAGAACGGCCGGGCCATATTCGACTACAGCTTTTTTGCCAATCACCTCTTCGATGAGCACAATCAGATCATTGATAGTAATGACCTCATGGCCGCCGAGATTGATGATCTCGTAGCCGAGCGGCTTGAGCGCCTGGATAGTACCGCGTGCAATGTCATCCAGATAGGTAAAGCCACGAGACTGCTCGCCATCGCCGTAAACCTGCACCGGGACGGCCTTCGCTGATCCATTGTGTGAAACGGAAGAGCGCCAGATCTGGGCGTCCCGCCGGGCCGTAGACAGTGAAATAGCGTACCACACTGACATCAATATTGTGGAGATAATGGTAGGCATGCGCCAATGCTTCTGCGCCCTTTTTGCTGGCTGCATAAGGTTGGAGTGGTTCATCACTGGGAGCAGTTTCCGGCGTTGGGTATGGCGGATTCGCGCCATAAATACTGGAGGTGGATGCCAGCAGGAACTTCTTCGTGCCGGTCACGCGGCAGAGTTCCAGCATGTTCAATGTGCCGGTAACGTTTGACTCGAGATACACCCAGGGGTTTTCCACACTGGAACGCACTCCTGCCCGCGCCGCCAGGTTGATGACAGCCTCGAATTTATCGTCTTCGAACCGCTCAACGATGGACTTCTCGGAAATATCCAGCTTATGAAAAGTGAAACCGGGTATGGTTTGCAGCTTGCGCAAGCGATATTCCTTCATACGGACATCGTAAGCGTCGTTCATATTGTCCACGCCTACAACAGTGTGCCCATCTTTGATTAGAAATTCTGTGACGCGCGAGGCGATAAAACCGGCTGCCCCAGTGACAAAATAGTTACCCATGAGTTATCCTTTGAAAAATTGCGCGGTACGTGGCATAGTCATGCTGCGTACCGCGCAAATAAAGAATTACAGCCGTTCTACTTTTGGATTACCTATCGCCAACTTGCCCAGCGCATTGCGCGAATCGAAGACAAATTTGGCAGTCTCCAAAATGGCAGCATAGTCGTAGGCTTTATGGTTGGTGACAATGACGACTGCATCGGCTTCCTTGACGCCCTGCATAACATCTTGAATGGAGTCCATTTGCCAGCCATCATATTCATGATGGATGTGTGAAATATACGGGTCGTGATATGAGACGATGGCGCCTTTTTTCTGAAGCAAGCCGATCACATCCAGCGCGGGGGATTCACGTATGTCGTCAATATCCGGCTTATAGGCCGCCCCTAACACCAAGACCTTCGAATTCTTGAGGGTCTTGCCGCGGTCGTTCATGGCCTCCAGCACGCGACCGACCACATAGCGTGGCATATTGGTATTGATCTCAGAAGCCAATTCGATGAAATGTGCATTGTAATTCAGCGATTTCATTTTCCACGAGAGATACAGCGGATCGATCGGAATGCAATGGCCACCCAAACCAGGTCCTGGCGTAAACTTCATGAAGCCGAAGGGTTTGGTAGCAGCCGCGTCGATCACTTCCCAGACGTTCACACCTAAGCGTTCGCACATGATCGCCAGTTCATTCACTAAGCCGATGTTGATCATGCGGAAGGTGTTTTCTAGCAATTTGGCCATCTCAGCCGCTTCTGCTGAGCTGACCGGGAACACAGTCTGGATCGCGCCGGAATACCAGGCGGTTGCCACTTCTGCGCAGGCCTTGGTAATGCCCCCCATCACCTTGGGCGTATTGATAGTGGTCCAATCTTCCCGTCCAGGATCGACACGCTCGGGGGAGAAGGCCAGGAAGATGTCTTCGCCCACTTTCAGCCCGCTTTTTTCTGTCAGCATCGGGAGCAGGACCTCGCGCGTTGTGCCCGGATAAGTGGTCGACTCGAGCACGACCACCATATCTTTGTGGACGTATTTCGCCAGTTTCTCGGTAGCAGACAGGATATAGGACATATCCGGATCACCGGTTTTTCGCAATGGAGTTGGTACACAAATACTGACCGCATCCATTTCTTTCAGAATTGAGAAATCGGTTGTAGCGGTCAAATTCCCGGATTTGACCAACGCGGCAACAGTCTCCGTCTTCACATCCGGAATGTAAGAAACTCCTTTGTTAAGTGCTTCGACTTTGCGGGCATCTGGGTCAACACCCGTGACGCTGAATCCCGCTTCCCCAAACACAACCGCCAATGGCAGACCCACATAGCCCAACCCCAAAACAGCAATACGAGCTTTTTTTTCTTGCAAGTTTTTGATGAGTGTATCCCTAGTCGTCATTCTTCCTCTTTGTTGATCGTTTTTTCGTTCAGCCGCCATCCTTTATCCCGTTTTGCCGATATCGGAACGGGGAACCAGTACAGCAGGCAAACGATGTAGCGTCATTAAAACTGCATCTTCGTTGTTATCTTTATAATAGCGTTCCCGCTGACCAACTTCTTCAAAACCGAACTTTCGATATAGAGTCTGCGCAGCCTTATTTCCAGTGCGAACTTCCAAAAGTGCAGACCGCACTCCTTCTGCATACGCGTCTTCCAGTGCGATCACCAATAATTGCTTTGCTATTCCTTGTCGCCGAAATTCAGGATGGGTGGCCAGGCTGGCAATATGGGCCTCATCGACAATCTTCCACAGAATCAACGTTCCAACCAGACGACCTCCCAAGTCTGCCACCCAACAGCGCGATGCCGGGTTATCGGTCACCTCGAACCGAAATGAGCGTTCGGGCCAGGGTAACGTAAAGGACAACCTGTCGATTTCGTGCGCCGCTGGCACATCCTCGACTTTCATCCTGCGGACGGTCAGACTCATGAAGGGATTGGATCGGCTACATGCAGGTAGATCGGTGCAAGCGAAGCCGCATCATCCTGTGCCCCGGCCTGCCAGCGCTCCCAGGCTATCTCCGCCAGAACGGCTGGCCGCCGCACGCACGCCGCCGGGGATGGCAGCACCACGTTCACGCGTTTGCGTGCCAGGCGTTGACGTTCATCCGCTGTCAACTCGCCACAGACGATGGCAGGTTTGTGAATGCTATCAGCCAGTTCATCCGCTGTCGTCACGCTGGCTGTTCCTTTGGATTGCCAACCAGTTTCACCAGCCTCGTACCAGGTCAGGGCCAGGCGGCCGCGTCCCGCCTGCAAAACGGCTGCCAGTGGCAGGTCACGCACTTGCTGTGCTGCAGCGACCACATCCAAGGTAGGGATACCAATAATCGGCAAATGCCGCGCCAGCGCAAGCCCTTTGACAAAGGCTAACCCGACACGCAAACTGGTAAATGAGCCGGGGCCCAACGCCACGCCCAACACCTGAATGGTATCTATCTTCAGGCCGGAGCGGGTCAACAGGTCAGCGACCGCAGGAGCCAATTCGACGGTGTGATAGTGGCGACTATGCCAGAGCGACTCGCCGATCACCTGCGCGCCATCGTAGAGCGCCAGTCCCATTTGTTTGGTGGATGTATCAATTGCCAAAAGCATCAGTCGCCTCCAAACAGGTTTTGACGCAACTCTGTCAGTAAATCATCGTAGCGGCTGCCTTTGGCTTTTATCAGCATCTGACGGTTTTCCTCGGCCACATACTCGAACGATATCCACATACAATCCTTGGGCAGAATCGCTTGGATGCGCTCCGGCCATTCAATCAACAAAGAGCCCTGGGCCAGCATTTCGTCGAGGTCCAGTTCAGCAGCTTCAGGCGTGGAATCGAGGCGGTAAGCGTCCATATGAAAAAGCTGCCCATCGTCGGGACGTCTATAAATGTTCACGATAATGAACGTTGGGCTGGAAACCGGGTCGAGCGAACCCCAACCTTGGGCCAGTCCTTGCACCAGCGTGGTCTTACCCGCACCCAGGTCGCCCTGCAAACAGATCACATCACCAAGCCGAAGCAAATTGCCCAAACGCATACCAACACGTCGCGTTTGCTCAGGGCTACGACTGAAAAATTCCAGGGTGTGGGCATCTAAAATGGGCATAAGAGGGATTATACCCTTCGCGGGCATTTATATCAGGCTGGCGAGTGAAAAAACTACGTTGAATTCTACTCCAAAACGAATGATTGGACTCATGTGCAGCTTTGCGTTAAGATTGCGGAAAGTTGTTCCCGTAAGGAGGAAACATGCCAGACTATCTCAATCAATTTTTTGACAAAGTAGTGACTTCTTTGCCAAATGTGTTTACGGCCCTTCTAATTCTTATTGTCAGCTTGTACCTTGCGCAGTTGCTTAGCAACTTACTGAAGAAGGTACTGACAGAACAAAAAGCTGATCGTGAAGTAACGGTATTGCTGGCACAACTAACGCGTTGGAGCATTATCGCTATCGGCATCATAACCACCTTGCAGCGTTTTTTCGACGTGACTGCTTTCCTGGCCGGATTGGGCATCTTGGGATTTACTGTCGGTTTTGCTCTGCAAAACATCATGCAAAACTTCGTGGCTGGCATGATTTTGCTCATCCAGCAACCTTTTGGCGTAGATGATGCGATTGAGGTGAACGGGATTGGTGGCAGTGTGTTGGCTATCAATCTGCGCACCACCGAGATGCGCACCTGGGATGGGCGGATTGTGATCGTCCCAAATGCAAACATCCTGTCGAATCCGATCACAAATTACACTCGCGCGGATCGTCGTCGCATCGAACTACCCGTAGGTGTATCTTATGGTTCTGACCCCGCTATCGCCAGACAAGTTGTAATGGAAGCCATCAAGGGCGTGCCTGGCTCTGTCAGCGAACCCGCACCGATCGTAGTTTTCCATACTTTTGCAGGTTCTTCAATCGATATGACCGCTTACTTCTGGATCGACACAGCCAAAACGAATCCTTTTGCTGCCCAGGATGTAGCTCTTGAATTCGTCAAAGCCGCGTTGGAAAAAAACGGTATCGAAATCCCTTTCCCGACCACGACAGTGTACATGCAGTCAGAGAATTAGAGTTTGAGATGAGCCTGGTCTAGTTCACCAGGCTCTCATCTTTTAAATTTTCCAAAATCGCTTTTTCAGGGATCAATTCTAGCGTTTCCCCAATGGCACGTGCGATTTGACGGGAAGCATCCAGCCGCGCCGCACGGCGACAATTCTCAACATATTGTAAGCGGATTTCAGGTTCTCGCACCCATTCACTCAAAGTTTGCACTACTCGTTTGGGTTGGGGCGCCCAGACACCCACTTTTTCTTCTACTACGAATGTGACATTGCCATCTTCCTGCCCAGGCAGCTTGGCATACAAGATCATCGGTAGATGGGCATTCAAGGACTTAGCAATCGTTCCCGGTCCGGCCTTTGTGACCAATACGTCAGCTGCGCGCATGAAATCAGGCATTTCGCGGGTAAAACCATAGATGTGAACGGGAATTTGCCAATCCAGAGATTCGAGGTGTTTTTTCAGACGACGATTCCGTCCACAAACGATGGCAAGCGCAACGTCCAGGCCAGAGGCGGCAATTGCGCGCGCCGTTTTTCCCAGCGGTCCCATTCCTTCGCCACCGCCAACCAGCAGGATGACGGTCCTGTCCTTTTCCCAGCCAAGTTTCTCGCGCAGGACCACTTTATTTCCAGCCGGGACACAGTAACGCTCGGCAACCGGTTGTCCCACAACACGCACTCTTTCTGGATCCATGGTGTATTCGATGGCGCGCTGGCGGGCCTGTTCGGTCGGTACAAGAACCAGGTCAGCGCGCTGGTCGTACCACAAGGCGTGGGTCGTAACCATGTCAGTGACGACAATGATAAATGGCGGGCGATTTCTTCCCAGAGCTTTCAGGAAGACCGTTGTTGCTACTGGATGGACTGTGACGATCAGGTCAGCGGGATGCTCTTTGACAATTTTGCGCACGGCGCGACCTACATAGGGCCACATACTGGCTGTAATGGCACGCGCACGTCGACGTCCATCGCTGATCTTGAAGCTTAAGCCCCACAAGTGCGGAGCCCTGACCAAATCGGGGTACCAGTCTGGCATTTTGTTCAATGGCAAAGGCGCATGGCTTTTGAAAAAATCCAGCATTTCGGTCGTCACCACATCGCCGTATTCAAGTTGAAGTGCCTCAATGATCGCCTCGGCGGCGCTACGATGCCCCCCGCCGGTATCTGAAAAAAGAAAGAGGATATGCGGTTTGTTATTCTGGCTCATGAGGATCGTTTTCCTCCTGGGGAAGGATGGTTTTGGCACGGTGGGCCAGTTCACGGCGCGTCATCATAACACGTCTACCGCAGATTTTACATTCCAGGCCGATATCCGCTCCCAGACGAGTCACCCTCCATTCATAAGAACCGCAGGGATGCGGTTTACGCATCCGTACCACATCATGGAGTTGTAGGTCTGGCAGCATAATAGGATTATACACGCTTGACTCACCCCCTGTTGCAAAACCCGGCTTTTCCTTTGCCGGAGTGATTTGTGATAAACTACGCCTTGTCCATACCACTTCCCGGAGGGAACCATGCCCGAACGTGAAACTTATCCCATTGAAATTGCCGGACTGAAACGCGACTTACGCCTGTTTGAAGTTGCTCCCGGTTTACGAATTGCCATCTTGAATATCCTGGGGGATACTGAACTGGTCCAAGCCTGCGCTAAAGAACTGAACAAGCGACTCAAAAATGTAAACTACGATGTGCTGGTTACGGCTGAAGCCAAATCCATCCCGCTGGCGTATGCGCTATCCGTTGAAACCAAAAAGCCTTACGTAATTTTGCGTAAGACCTACAAGCCTTACATGGGTGACGCCATCAAGGCTGAGACCCTGTCTATTACGACTGGTCAACCCCAGGTCCTCATTCTGGACGAGAAAGACCGCAATTTGCTAAGAGGCAAAAGGGCCATCATTCTGGATGACGTGATCAGTACCGGTTCGACGTTGCAAGGTATGCGCATGATTTTGGAAAAGGCAGGGGCGACCATCGCGGCCGAGGCCGCTATCTTAACCGAGGGCGACCGCGCCAAGTGGCTGCACATCGTCGCGTTGGGGCATTTGCCGCTGTTTACCGAATAAAAATGTTGGGGCGGGATATCCCGCTCCTAATCGATTAATTTCTTTTTCTTCTCACGAGAGAGGCGCTTGATGGCCCTCTCTCGTTTCATTGCAGTGGCGCGGTCGGGCTGGGGCTCAAGATAAACCATCTTTACCGGGAGCCGGCTGCGAGTGTAGCGTGAACCGGTCCCCTTATTATGCTGTTTCAGCCGCCGGTCAGGGTCAGTTGTCCAGCCGGTGTAAAAAGTCCCATCTACGCATTCCAAAATATAACAATAGAATGGCACGTGTTACTTTTTCCTTGAATTTCCGAGCGAACCCAATAAGCGTTCTCGTATGCTGGGGAGTTTGGACATATCGGGCCTTTCACCTTCAGGCCAGTTGGCTTGCATTCGTTCTGCCAGCCAGCGTCGACGCCCTTCCAAAGCCAGTTCGAGCCGCTCCGTTACATCTTCACGCTTGCCCTCGGCAATGTCGTTGCGCAGGCCTTGCAGCGAGCCGATGACCACATCCAGCACGCGGGCAACATTTTCGCTGTTGAGCACCGCAGCCTCTCGCAGGGAGGCGATCTCATCCTGGTAAGCCAGCGCTGAAGTCAGGGCAGCGAAGGGACGTCCTGCCAGTTTGCGAGCGTCACTCCATCCGGGTTGGTCTACCACCGCGTTGAGCAGAGCGGCCGCCATTAACTGTGGTACCAGGTGCGTACTGGTCATCAGGCCATCAGTCTCAAGCATGTCTCCGTACAACGGCGTTGCGCCCAACAAATGGATCAGATCGGTTGCCAGTTTTACGGCTTCCTCCGGCGTACCGGGCAACGCGTTTAGCGAGATCAGTCCATTCTGGAAAAAGTCGGCCGTGGCCGACTCAACGCCCAGTTCGTTGCGATGCAGGTATTCAGGATTGATAGCCGGGGACAGCCCGACATAATATCGCCCCTCAGGCAGCTTCTCCTGCATCCAGGCCGCTACCGCCCCTTTGACTGGAGCCGTATCCATCACAACCGCGCCTTCGGGTAAATCCTGTGCAATCACATCCAGCGTCTCGCGGATCTCGTTAAGCGGTAAACTCAGCAGAACAATCTTTGCTTCACGCACCGCGGCAGGCAAGTTGTATTTCACATCATCCACTGCACCTACGCTTTGCGCTGTTTTTGCCGTTTCAGGGCTTTTATCGTGTCCAACCCGATGCAGTATCGTCTTATGCTGCTCTAACGCCATGCCGGCCGATGCACCGATCTGTCCAAGACCAACAATGGTAATTTGTACAGTCATGTGTATCCTCTCAAATTAGGGTGATAAGATTATACTGCCATCGCATATTGGTTGTCCGCCCATCAATACTTTCTCCTCTTAAATTGCGAGAACCGGGGACGCCGACCCCGGTTCTCTCTTGAAAGGAGGAGAAGAGAAATCACCTTATGTCCCTAATTTATCATGTATGTCCGAAATAAACTTGACGCCAAACCTACGCTTGCCCTACGATTGTTGGACAACTTACAAGATTGTTAAGAAAAAAGGCCAAAATGGACAAAAATACACCACTATACATCGGAGTTTTACGAAATTCTCCGCTCGGCGACATCTGGATTGCAGTTAGCGAGCAAGGACTGACGGCCATCGAATGGTCACGGGATGAAGCAGACTTTGGCGAATACCTGACCAAACGTTTCAAGCGACCAATCCAACCAGACTTCGAAAAAGTAGCCCCCGCACTTCAACAACTGAACGAGTACCTGCGAGGCGCGCGAAAGGCATTTGACCTGCCGATCGATTGGTCCCTGCTGCGCCCGTTCCAGCGACAGGTACTGCAAATCGTTTATGCGATTCCTTATGGTCAAACCCGAACTTATGGCGACATTGCCCATGAAATCGGCAACCCGCCCGCCGCGCGAGCTGTGGGCCGCGCGAACGCCACCAACCCCATGCCCCTGGTCATTCCCTGCCATCGCGTGATCGGATCAGATGGCAAGTTGCACGGCTACGGCGGTGGGGAGGGATTGCCTACGAAGGAATGGTTGTTGAAGTTGGAAGGGGCCGTATTAGCCTGATGCAACCTATGTGGGTTTAAGGAGCTTCATTAGATATTGGGCGCACGCAACGGAAACCGAGATTGCTGCCGTAATTGGTGGGGTCATTCTTCTCGCGATTGGTTGTCCGCAACTTTTGCCCTTCATCCTGGAAACTGCCGCCGCGCTTGATGTAGTAGATGCCAACCACCGCGTGTTCCGGCCCAGTGGGGTTTATAGTCGATGAATTAAGATAGAAGGCCGGGGAGTACCAATCCTTTACCCATTCCCAAACATTGCCTGACATATTATAGACGCCATAGTCACTGACCCCATTCGGGAAGCTTGACACCGAGAATGTATCACGGACCCGCTCACAATCCTTGTCGCGATAGTTTGCATAACCGCAACTGATTTCATTCCCCCATGGATAGGTAGAACCATTCGAACCGCGCGCTGCTTTTTCCCATTCCGCTTCGGTGGGCAGACGTGCGCCGCGCCAGTCTTCACAATAGGCGCGCGCCATCTCAAACGTAACATTGATCACCGGGTAATTGGCAAACAGCGGACTACCGAAATAATTCAGACGCTGAAAAGAGCTGACATCGATGGGTCTTCTACAAACATTCAGCAGCACACATAATTGGTATTGTTCGTTTGAAACCTCATACTTATCAATGTAGTAAGCATCCATATAGACTGTGTGCTCTGGCTTCTCGTCGACTTCGCCGCTGTTACTGCCCATCACAAAGTTCCCGGCGGGGATCAAAACCATCTCTACATTCTTACTGTCCCTGACCGTATTCGGATAGGGTGTGGCGGTTGGCGTAGGTATCGAAGTAACGGTTGCAGTTGGCGAAGGCAGAACTGTAGCAGTATTGGTCGAGAGGGTGAGCGTAAAGGTCGCATTTGGGGTAGATGTATTCAGAATGGGGACTTCCGGGTGTGAGGCATATGCCCTGGCCAGCCAGAGGCCCACAATCACTACTAGTGCGAAGAAAGCCAATCCCAATGCCAGGCGACTCCAGAACGCAGCCAATTTTGAGCGCGGTCGTTTTTGGAATGCCGACCCTCCTTCTTGAGCGGGAGCAGTTTCACCGGTCTCGGCTTCTGAAGCGTCCGTCATATCCAAGGGAAGTGTTTTTTGTGCCGCATGCAGATCGAAAATTCTCCCATCCGGCGAATTCATGAACAGGACAGGGGTAGCCCACTCCGTTTCGTTGCCAGTGGTGAAGATCGCCTTGCGCGCTTCGGATATGGAAGCATCGACGGGAAAGCCATCCGCGATAGCGCCATAAAATTCATATGCAAATTCGACCGCGGAATTCTCATTGATGGGGAATTGCATAGCAATGACGGCGGGAACCCCTTGCTGCACCAGGGCTTGCGCCACGCCTGCGTAAGGATCCGACTGGGACGTACGTGCGCCCTCGCAGGCATTCAGCACCACCATCCGCAGCCATGGGTGGTCGTGCAAAAGGATCCCCAGATATTGACCGCTGACAGGACGCCCACGACCAGTCAGCTCATCTTCCATCAAGAGAACGCCATCTTGCTTATGGATCACGAACTTGCCATGGCCGATAAAGTGAAAGATATGGAATTGATCGCGTCGCAGAGCCTTTTGTAAATCACCCAAAGTCGGCTTTTGTAAACGCTCCAACACTACAAGACCGTGTTCAATGAGCGGCTTAAAAGCGCTCTCAAGCTTGTTCCACTCCTCTTCCACATTGAGCGCTGGGAAGCCTTCCGGGCTGGAAATCATCACCAGAATTTTGAGGGGCGTTTCAACCAGAAGTGGGTGCTCCGGGAAAGGCAATTCGAAGTAACGCACGATTGGCGTATCATTCGAAAGCGCCAGGAATTGTTTGGTTTTTGAGTTATATAACAATTCCCAGGGATAATCGTGAAACTCGGGTACATCTATGTGCAAGCGTACACGCAGGCCTTTACCTTGTTCGCGCGCCCATTCCTGACTCATCGCAAAGCATGTATATACTTCGCCCGCAAATACCGCATCAAATAGACTTTCCCCACACTGCTTGACCGCTTTCAGCTCACTCGACTCAAACGGCAAGCGTTTTCCCTGACGTGTCTGCCCCATTCGAAGAATGTAATTTTCCAGTTCCAGATCAGAGAGGGGCTTATCGAATTCGGTAGCTGCCGTGCCAACAGGTGAGTCGATTACTCGTGCTCGATATCTCTGTGTGCTCCGTTCGATCAATATATCGAAATTAAAATAGGAATTTTCCATCATAATTGCCACCTATAATGGTGGCAATAATCATACCCCGTCATATCAATACGGGGAAGAGCGATTATGCGCACAAAATTAACATAATTGAAATGTCAAATTGCCCATAAATGCCTTCAAATGTGCTCAAAAAATACCGTTACTACTTTATGATAAACTCTCCCCATGAACCTTGATTTTCACTTCGGCTATGTAGCCGTTATCGGACGCCCTAACGTGGGCAAGTCCACACTGATTAATGCGCTGCTCGGCCAGAAAGTTGCCGCTGTCTCGCCCAAAGCACAGACCACCCGCCGTCGCCAGCTCGGTATCCTGACCACTGAGGAGGCCCAGATCGTCTTCGTGGATACGCCCGGCATCCACAATCCGCGCCATAAGCTGGGAGTATTCCTCAACCAGGAAGCCGAAGAAGCCCTGCCAGGGGTGGACGTGGTTTTGTTCCTGGTGGACGTTTCCGAAGAACCGACGGATGAGGACAAGTGGATCGCGTCTCGCCTCTCACGACTCGCGCGTCGGACTCCGCTCGTGCTTGCTCCCAATAAAATAGACCTATTCCCCGCCGAGGCCCTGACTGCGCGCCTCGAAGCGTACCAGGCCCTGGTCCCGAAAGACGCGCCGATGCTTCCGCTTTCAGCTACTACTGGCGAGGGGCTCGAGTTCCCTCCTGGCGGCGCTGATGGAGCATATTCCCGCTCGCAAACCTGAATACGAACCTGAACAAATCACCGACCTGTACGAACGCGAGATTGCCGCCGAATTGATCCGTGAAGCCTGTTTACAGCACCTGAGGGATGAGGTACCGCATGGCGTGGCCGTCCGCATTGATGAGTTCACCGAGCGTGGCGATGAGGGCGCTTACATCGCAGCTACCATCTTCGTCGAGCGCGAATCGCAAAAAGGGATTGCCATCGGGCGCGGCGGCGAGATGCTCAAGCGCATCGGCACCGCAGCGCGGCACGAAATTGAGGAGATGTCGGGACGCAAAGTGTTCTTGGAATTACGCGTGAAAGTATTGAAAGAATGGCGCAAGGACGAGAAAGCCATGAAGCGCTTTGGGTACAGGATCAAGAAGAAAAAGTAATTTGAGATGTCATCGCGAGGAGGCCATAGGCCGACAGTGGCGATCTCAAGTAACTTGAGAACATGAGATTGCCACGACCTACATAGCAGGTCTCGCAATGACAGATGCAATAGGAGGGCAGTATATACTTTCTAATCATCCTCACCTTCATCTTCGCTGGACTTGAATCGCTGGCCTTATGGAAAAGTTGGCGCAAACTGGAATTCGTCGCCAAACCAGCGGTGATGATCTGCCTGTTTGTCTGGCTTTACGTGACGACCGGTCTTCAAGGAACGCTGCTGTGGTTTGGGGTCGGCATCCTGTTCTCGCTGGCGGGGGATATCGCTTTGCTTTCCATTGATCGTTTTTTTATGCTTGGCCTGATTGCTTTCCTGCTGGCGCACATTGCCTATCTGATCGGCTTTAATGTTCCCTTCCCTACAACACTAGGCGCATGGGCCTTTGGAATTGCCATCGTGGTTGGCTTGAGCGCCGTACGTCTGTTGCGCCGTATCGTAGAAGAGGTGCGAACGAACCAACCGCAATTGGTCATACCCGTTGTCGTGTATAGTGTGGTGATCACGCTGGTGCTGCTCTCCGCCCTGTTGACGCTCTTCCGCCCAGATTGGACCTCTGGGCCTGCTTATCTGGTTAGCTTGGGAGCTTTCCTGTTCTATCTCTCGGACATCATCCTGGCCTGGAACAAATTCGTTTCGCCAGTAAAAAATGGTCGCATGTTGAATATCGGTCTTTATCATCTGGCACAGATTGCGATCGTGGTCGGGGTGGGGATGCAATTCGGCGGAGTGTAAACCCATCAATTTCTCCTGCCCACCATGCAAATCCTGACAACAATCTTTCGTGACCCAGGCATCGATATCCGCGGCAAAACAGACCACCGCACAGCAGTCAGGGCGGTGGTTATTCGCGAGAAAAAACTCTTGATGGTCTACTCGCCCGTCAATGGCGATTATAAATTTCCCGGCGGGGGCGTCAGTAAGAATGAAAAGCTTAAATATGCGCTCAAGCGTGAAATTCAGGAAGAATGCGGCATGAACCTGACCCACATCCTGCAGAGTATCGGCTGCATCATTGAATATGCGATCCCCATGAAAAAGAACTTCGATGTTTTCAAGATGACATCCAACTATTATTTATGTGAGCTTGATTTTGTCACCTTTGAACAGCGCTTGGATCCTTATGAAAAAAGACTGGGCTTTCAACCCGTCTGGATAGATATCGATACAGCCATTCAAACCAACAAGATCGTTCTACAGGCTGAAACGAAAAGGCCGCCAGAGTGGGCGGCCAGAGAAGTGTTCATGTTGGAATATATCCGGTCACATTTGCTTTGAGATTTACGCTTTCAACGGCTGGAATCCTTCTCCCAGCGCCTCATGCGCCTGCCCGATAACCATAAAGGCTTTAGGATCGGCTTCATTTACGATATTCTTCAGCAGCGCTACTTCCGCACGCGTGACCACACAATACAACACAGGACGGTCTACGCCTGTATAGGCTCCAGTTCCGGGCATCACCGTCACACCACGGGACATATCTTCGAGGATGCGAGCGGACACTGTTTCCGGTTGCGCCGTGACGATCAACGCCGTCCGTACCGTTCTGGGACCTTCGAGCGTGGTTTCAGCGACGAGACCGCTAACATAAAGGGTGATCAGCGCATATAGCGCTTCTTTCCAGCCAAAGACCAAGCCTGCTCCCAGGATCACAGCCGAATCGACCATCAAATAGCTGGCAGACATCGACACACCGCGCCAGTGATTGAGAATGCGCGCCAGGATGTCACTGCCGCCGCTGGTGCCGCGAGCGCGGTAGACCAGCCCGTAGCCAAAGCCCGCCACGACCGCTCCATACAGGGCATTGAGAAAAATATCGTCAGTGATACCGGCTTTGGGGAGGAACAAGGCCAAAAAATCTACGAAGAACGAGTACGTGATGACAGCAATCGCCGTACGGATACCGAAGCGCCGCCCGCCCAGGAAGCGCCAGCCGATGAGAAAGAGCGGCACATTGCCGATAAAGATCATCAAACCAATCGGCCAACCGGTGTAGTAGTTGATCAACTGCGAGATCCCGCTGACACCACCCGAGGCCAACTGTGCCGGGACAAGAAAGAGACGCAGGCCAACCGCCTGCGCCAACGAACCGATCACGATGAGGCCAATGTCGCGAATCCAGGGCCAGAAGCGTTTGAGAAAATTCATCCGAACTCCATTATTTGCAAGGGTGGTTAAGTAACCCTAAGCGTCGCACTGAGCTTGCCGTCTCGCACCGGCGTGCTGCCATCGCTCGCGGCACGTGCCCCATAAATATCGGGGTACACGAACGGTGTCGAAGTGTGACAGATGAAGGTGTATCGCCCGTCCTGCCCGAACAAGCCAGGGAAACCACAAACATCAATCTAACAACCCAACCCCCGCCAACTTCTCGATCACGCCGATCACTGCGGAGTTGTCCAGTTCAGCCATGTCCATTTGCAACATGGCGTTGAATAGCTGGGTGTTCTCGGCTGTCCCGGGCAACGGGATGCCGTATTCGCGCGCGGATTCCATCACGATGTTCAAATCCTTGGCCTGCATGTACGCTTTGAAGCCCGGCTGACGGTTGCCTTCGAACAGACGCGGCGGCTTGACATCCAGCGTCCAGCACTGGGCAGCGCCGGCTTTGATGGCCTCCACCACCTTTTGGGGATCGACCCCAGCTTTCTTCGAAAAGACCAGCAATTCTCCCATTGCCACCATCTGCGCCGCGACCATGATCTGGTTGGCGGCCTTGGCAACCTGTCCCGCGCCCGCTTCGCCGACGTGGGTGATGGTCTTGCCCATGGCCTGGAACACCGGCATGACCTTTTCCAGGGCAGCCGCATCGCCGCCGACCATGATGGTCAGTGTACCGTTTTTCGCGCCGATGTCACCACCGGAGACGGGCGCGTCCAGACATAACGCCTTTCTCAGCCAGCCTGGCCGCAATGGCACGCGCCGCGCCCGGCTTGATGGTGGAATTGTCCACGAAAATCAACCCTTCATGAGCACCTTCGATAATGCCATTCTCACCTAAGGCAACCAGTTCCACATCAGGGGTATCGGGCAGGTTGGTGAAAACCACGTCCACCTGCGCAGCGACTTCGGCGGGAGAATTGGCAGGCGTTGCGCCTTCGGCAGCCAGTTCGTCCACTGCGGCGCGGGAACGGTTATGCACAACAACGGGGAATCCGGCTTTCAAGATATTGCGGGCCATCGATTTGCCCATCAGGCCCAGTCCAATGTATCCGACTTTCAGCATGTAAAGCTCCTTTGGGAAATTTGAAGAAATTATACCGCCCCCTCCCCAGCCCTCCCCCATCTTCCGCGAACCCCAGCGGAAGATGGGGGAGGGTGCCGCAGGCGGGTGGGGGCCGGGTGCCAAAGCAAAGAGCCTGCTCTCAATAACGAGAGCAGGCTCGGGGTTCAGATCAGAAGCGCTTATTTGATTTCGTACGTCATGTTGACCGTCACCGACAGGGTCAACTGGCCGGGCTGGATCGGTACTGCAGCCGCTTCCGCTACTGCACCGCCGCCACCCTTGCCGAAGGTGTTCGCGTACGGGACGGGCAACGTGTCGTTGAAGCTGATGTTCTGGATATCGCCCAGTGTCACACCGGCCGCGCCGGCCAATTCCTTGGCCTGGTTCTCAGCATCTTGGACGGCCTGAGCACGCGCCTCTTTCAGGGCCGCGGTCTTGTCGGCTACGTCGAACTGGATGCTGTTGACGTTGTTCGCGCCAGAAGCAACAACCGAATCGAGCAGGTCGCCCAGGCTGTCCAGCTTGCGGACAGTCACCGAAACGGTGTTGTCCACGGCGTAGGTTGTGCCAGTTGGCTGACCATCCGGGCCATACTGCGTGTTGGACCAGATGCTGAAGTTGGTGGTGCTGATATCTTTGGGGTCAATGCCGGCGCCTTTCAGGGTGTCGATGACCTTTTGGGTTTGGTCTTTGTTTTCGGTAACCGCATCGGTTGCAGTGGGCTTTTCGGTGTGCACGCCAATGTTGATGTAGGCAATATCAGGTGCGAGGTAAACCTTTCCGGTGCCGCTCACGTTCATCGTGCGGACGGAGGGTGCGGGGTTCGCCACTACAGTGGGACTGCAAGCGCCCAGAGCCAATGCTACCAGCACGATTGCCGAAACGAATAAAGTTTTGTTACGCATAGTTTCATCTCCTTGATTTAATTTCAAACATATCATAGACGATGAACTTTCGAAAAGGTTCCCGAAAGGTGTGAAATAAAAATTTGGAAGGGGTATAAGATAGGGGGGATTACGGACATGAAGGAGGCAGTGATGAAACGAGGAGAATTGAGGCAGGGGTAGAGCAGGATAAGCGAAGAGATTCTGGATGGTGTAGAGCGATGGTTAGAGGAACATTCGCGGGCGACGATGCGAGAGATTGAAGAGGAAATTGATGGCTGCTCTCGGCGTTACGTGCGAAGATGATCTCGGATACAGCGAATGCAAGAGAGCGAGCGAAGTGGGAGACAGCGCAAGGCGCGCATCGTTCGGATTGTGATGCGAAGCTGGTGAAGAAAGGGAGAAGAAACGGATCTTGCTGACACGGGATTGAAGGGAGATCGAATTAGATCGAGAGTATACGGTTTGTCCAGCTTGCGGGCAGGGGGGCGCTAGGAACTATACGGAAGCAATGGGAGTGGCTTACGTGCAAGAAGTCAGACGAATAGAGTGGGAGAATTCATTACTAGCGGAGGTATCTCCCTAGGCTGGCTTCAGAAATTGTCCAGTTTTTTGATACCATTACACCCCTTCCGAAATTTTATTCCTACACCCGTTATAAAGTTCCCCTCTTACCAAAGCGAAATTAAGGTGTATCTGTCGCTTCCGGCTCAAGCGTTAGGGAAGGCGTGGAAGTTGGTGTGAAGGTATCTGTCGCTGTCGGGGTAAACGTTCGTGTTGGGGTGAACGTGGGCGTCGGCGTGTTGGTATAGGTCGAGGTCGGCGTTGGCGACAACGTTGCTGTGAACGTCGGCGTAACGGTCGGCGTAAGCGTGATTGTGGGTGTTGGAGTCAGAGTGATTTCAGGGATGAATACTGGTGTGCTGAGATCGAATAAGTCCTTGCGGATCCAGCCGCCTTCGTAGGGAACAAATTCTGGTTCGGGCTGTCCATAAGCGATCATGAGCCAGGTGTCCTCTTCATTGTGACCGCCAATTAATGGGCATTTTCCTACTTCTATTACGGGTGCTGCTGGCAGGACGCCTCTATCTGTACCCGGACCGGTACGCACATAGATTGAGAACACATCGTACTCTGTTGGCTGAACGCAAACCGTGGGAAGCACAAAGTTGACCGGTGCCGGAGTCTTCGTCGGTGTTATGCTGGGCGTGGCTGAGAGGGTCGGCGTGAAGGTCTGGGTTGGACTCGGTGTGGGGGTATCCGTATCGGGGTCGGCGGGACGAGGCGTGCTGGTGAGGGTTGCTGTTGCGGTCGGAGTGTTTGGCAGGGGAGTGACAGGCGTCAAAGGATTGAGAATAAGGAAAAGCAGGATGGCAAAGAGAACACTGATTGTGACAATGGAGAAGAATGGATTTCTGGTAACAACAGGGGGCAATTTTTTATAAACCTTTTTCAACCCCGTAACTGGCATTTCAGGTAGTGGAGTGCCGCCCAGCGCAACCAACAGCTTGTTTACGGCGCTAGCATATTCAGCATTGATAAAGTCCACATAATTGATCGTATTCAATGCAAACGGCACATCGCACTGTCTGATCATAGCTGGCACGATCTTTTTGCGAAGCCGCAAGGCATAGCTGTATTCTTTTGATACCCACTCGGATTGAACCGAATCCGGGGAAAGCAAAACCACAAAAGACCGACTGGCCTCGATTGCCGCTGGAATAAAACGGACCCAGTCGTCGCCGCCCTGCAGGTCCGAGATGTCCCACCAGACATCAAACCCGGCGCTTTCCAGGTCGGCAGCTAAACGTCGGGCAAATTTAATATCCTTACGCGAGTAACTTATAAAGACTTTCTGCTTTGTCTCTTGTGTTACCATGTCAGAGTTTGTTTGCATGGTTCATTATTATAGCCGTAATACTTATTCTTTTTCCCGCACTCCCGAATTGATGGATAGTGAAAAAGCACTATAAGCTGTACAATCTGCCAGATTTTTTAGTTGCCTGTCTTTTTTAACCCCAGCACCTCGTATACTTCCACAGGTTGACTTTTGCCCTTGACTGCCATGGACACGTGTTGTTTTGCCTCTACCTTGTCTTTGACGCGCTCATAGGCTTCCTTGCTGATCAGGATCTGATTGTTGGCCGAGTTCTCCTGGATGCGTTTGGCAGTGTTGACGCTATCGCTGATGGCAGTGTATTCCAGACGGCGTTCGGTACCGATCAAGCCCAACACCGCATCACCATAGTGGATACCTGCGCCAAACGCCAGATGTGAATCTTCGGGAAGCTCTTGGTAAAGACCTTCCACCGTTTCGCGCAAGAGTAGCGCTGCTTTGACAGCCCGCAGAGTATGGTCAGGCTGCGGGATGGGAGCGTTGAACCAGGCCATGACCGCATCCCC
The DNA here is from genome assembly GCA_963785535.1 of uncultured Chloroflexia bacterium. Lineage (GTDB taxonomy): Bacteria > Chloroflexota > Anaerolineae > Anaerolineales > Villigracilaceae > JAABUE01. The sequence goes on from CAWAVQ010000013.1 coordinate 176,995, forward strand.
CAGGAATTTGTCAATCGTTCCTTCTTGTGAGAGAACTGCTTCCGCCATGGCAGCCAAATAGCGGTTCAGAATCGATACCAGCCGCTCCGGGGAAACTTGCTCGCTGTAACTTGTAAAGCCGCGGATGTCGGCAAATAACACGGTCAAGTCGACGCGCTTGCCGCCCAGTTGCAGGCTGTTCGGGTCGAGCTGGTTGATCACCGCCGGGGAAACCATGCGTTCGAACAGGCGGCGTTGGGCCTCGAGACGCTTGCGCTCGGTCAGATCATCTAGCACGATGGCAACGCCCTGCGTGGTCTGGTCTGCGTCCTTGAGCGGGGACAAATTCAACCGCCAGTCCACCAGTCCGCGTTTGGACAGGTTGTGACTGATCTCCAATCCCACAACAGGCTCATCGTTGTCGCGCATAGAGACCAGATACGGGGCGATGTTTTCGGCAATGTTGGGCATAACTTCGCTCAAAGGATGTCCGATCAAATTGGCTGCGGCAGACCCCAGAATAGTTTCGGCAGCGCGGTTACACAGGGTAATTTGATTCTCGATGTCGGCTGTGATCACGCCGCTGGCGATGGATGCAAAGACATTGTCCATCAGACTCTTGAGCTCGATCACTTCAGCCAGGGTGTGTTTCAGGGTTGAGAACAGGCGCGCGTTTTCAATTGCAACTGCAGCCTGGTTGGCAAAGGCGGTCAGCAGGTCGCGTTCGTTCGCGGAAAAGATGCCGCTGCGGATGCGATTATCGGCATAAATTAAACCGATCAGCTCGTCCTTTACTTTGAGCGGTACACACAGGATGGAACGCAAACTATATGCGATGATGCTGGTCTGCGTCCCGAAGCGGGGATCTTCCTGCGCGTTCGTCGTCAGCACCGGTTCGCCTGTCTCGACGACCTTTTCCATGATCGTGCGGCTGACGGCGAATTCACTGGGATCGATGGATTCTTGTTCCCAATTACGGGCAATGCGTGTGGTCAACGTATTCTGCTCGTCTCGCAACATCAAGAAGCCACGCTCAGCACGTGTCAGGCGGACGATGGTGTCCATCACGATCTGCAACACCGAATCCAACTCCAGCGTGGAATTGACCACTTGACCAATGCCCGCCAGTTCGAGCAAATTGCTATGCTCGGTCTCGAAAGCCTCCATTTTCTTGCTTAGCTGACCAAGCACAGTTTCGATGTTATCGAGGTTTTCCAACGACTCTTTTGAAAGTTCTGCTTCTTCACCCTTCAACGCATCGCGTACTTCCTTCGTCTGTGTGCTGAGGATGAACAGTTGCTGATGCAATGTGGTGGGTTTGGTTTTGTCGTTGATCATTGGAGCGATCTCGAACTGTAGTTATTCAATTGGATGGCCATAGAAGAATTTTTGGATGATGCCCCGTAGAGTATGCAACCAAATGTTGAGGCTGGCCCGTCGTGCAAGACCAACATTGCCTGGGTCAGGCGTGAACAGGGATGCCTGGTGTTGTTCCAAAAGCGTTTCAACATCGCTGGTGGCAACCGGCAGTTTCTTCACCAGGGATTCCGCGCGTTCGACCGGGGTGGCGTAAGAGGCTGGGTTCTCGCCGAGCAGGCGCAGGCTGCGATTGACCGTTTCGAAGGAACGTTCGATCGGTGTGAGCGTGGCCCAACGTGCCCAATTGGCAAGCCATGCGGGTGAGCGCCCTCCATTGCGTTCATAAGCAGTCTGCAACCGAACCGGGATCTGGTCAACGAAGGCGTAGCGGCAATTCATCAGCCAGAACACTGTGAGCAGGATGACTGCGATGATTGCATATATCACTGAAATAGGGATAGGTCGCCCTGTTGTAGGAGCGGGAATGCCCTCCGGGCCCAACCCTTCTTGAATCCCACGGCTGTTTAGATCCTGCAGCGAATCCTGGCCTAGAGGATTGTTAAGGCCGCCCGTTTGCCCAGCGGAGTCAGGTGTCTGGGCATCCTCGGGCCTGTTGGGGCGCAGCAGCGGATCCTGGTTCCCGGTGGGTTCGAACTCGACCCAACCGATGCCAGGGAAATACACTTCCGGCCAGGCATGCGCGTTGAGACTGCGGACGATGTAGACGTTGGATTCGCTGTCGAAAGCGCCTTCTGCGAAGCCAACGGCCATACGTGCCGGAACGCCCACCGAACGCAGCATAAGCACCTCAGCAGAAGCATAATAGTTGCAGAAACTTTGCTTAAGGTCAAAGAGTATCCACTCAATGGGGTCCTTCCCCTTAGGGGGCGACTCAGGGAGTGGGTTGGCATATTTGATATTGTTCCGCAGATAGGCCGTGATCGCGGTGGCTTTATCGTACGGTGTTTCCGTATTTTGCGTGATTCGTCTTGCCAGTTCACTGACACGCGACGAAAAGTCTTCCGGGAGTTGCAGGTACCGGTCTGTCCATTGGGGATAACCTGTTCCGGCCTCTTTCAATTGCTGTATCGATGGATCGTTCAGTGATGCTGTAACTTGATATTGATCACCTGGTAGCAAAGTCGGTACGGCTGCCCAAGCAAACAAGTCTCGTTCGCCAGAAGCAGTAGTTTCATATTGAATTCTGCCCGGGCGGCTGATCCATACGGGCTGCGAAGGTGTATATAAAAGTGCCTCTTTGAGTTGTATATTGAAAGTAAAGTTGGCTTTGATCATTCCACTCGAATCTGGAATGGTCAAGTCGGCCTCTGAGGGAGAGTACTCATCGCTATGGCTGCCCGTGGCATACCAGCGATGGTTTTGGTACACGTCATACACATAGCCGCGCCAGTAATAACGCGGGGGTTCTTCTCCGAGATCAGGAGCCTCTACACTGAAGACAACCTGATCTGAGAGAGGCGTACCGCTTCCTAGGCCCAGTTGATTGCCGAAAAAATCCCCTTCCAGCCTTCTTGTAGAGGATCCCTCAAGCGCATCAACCGCATTGGAGAACCACTCCTGCATGTCACGCCAGGGTTGCGTAAGCCGGTGCCAGGTGTTGACGGCAGATTCAAAACCGGATTGCGATGCAGGCGCTGTCCAGGCAATAACGATGAATAGTGACGCAGCGATCACCATGCCACGTGTCAGGTCAAAGGTGCTTTCCTGCATCTGGAAAACACGCCGTTCTCGCCAGGATTCCCGGTTATTCAAATAATACTGATGCCCTAAAAGCAGCATGGAAAGCAGAAGATAGGCGGCCAAAAACCATACGCGATTGCCATAAAACTGATCGTAGAGATGAATGACCAGGGTGAAAACGCCGCCGGGAAGGATTGCTACCAGATAGTTTTGATACCGTGTCCACCAATACCCGGATATAAGGCTCAGGAACCAGACCAACATAGAAATGAAAGCCACAAACAGCAGGCCATCGTCTACGGGTTGACGCTGGAAGAACTGAATCAAGGAGAAGTACAGTCGTCCACCTACGCTGGCAAGCCGTGCAGAAAGTAACTCATCATTGATTGCCATTGTCAACTGCCAGGGGATGAGCGTGAGCGAATAGCCCAGTGTGAGGAATATCACGGCTCGTCTTTTGAAGTGACTGTATCCGAGTGCTAACCCCAGAATCAAGCCCAACACCGCCAGCGTTTGGGCGAAAAACAAGTAATCTGTCCAATGCGTGATAAGCAAGCGGGCGGTAGCCGTCTGCAGCATCAATATCAGTAGAATGATCGACGGCCAATCCCAACGTCGTGATGGCAAACTCTTCATGCAATGAGTGTACAATAACAGGACACTCACGTCAATGTAGAGGAGATGTTCTAATGTTTCCTTATGGACTCGATTTATCCTGGGTCATTGCTTTCCAATCGTTGGGCGATTGGTTGATTTGGCCGATGCGCTTTTTTAGCTTTCTGGGGACAGAGGATTTTTACATTCTTATCATGCCTATTCTGTACTGGTGCCTGGATACCCGACTGGGAATCCGGGTTGGCTTTATCATGCTGCTTAGCAGTGGCTTGAATTTGATCGTCAAGATACCCTTCACAGGCCCACGTCCCTACTGGATAAGTACTGCGGTCAAACCCTTGTGGGGAGAGGTCTACTTCGGTATTCCATCCGGGCATGCGCAACAATCGGTGGCAGTGTGGGGAACAATGGCTGCCGATCTTCGCCGCAGGTGGGCCTGGGCGATTGCAGTGTTTTTGATGCTCATGATTGGGCTTTCACGCGTTTTTCTGGGGGCACATTTTTTTCTGGATATGTTCGCAGGTTGGTTGATCGGCGCTCTGCTGTTATGGCTTTTCCTGCGTTACTGGGAACCAGTTGTGGCCTGGGCGAGGGTCCAATCTCTTGGACAACAAATTCTTTATGCCTTTCTGTTTTCTTTGGGCATGATTTTGCTTGGTTGGATTGCGGTCCTTGCAACTCGTGACTTTACAATCCCCGAAGTCTGGATTACCAACGCGGCTCGTGCCGCGAACGGGGAGATTGCTCCCTTTACCATGAGTGGAATCATTACTGCGGCGGCGACCCTGTTCGGGTTACTGGCCGGAGTGGCGTGGATGGCCTCTCGAGGCGGCTGGCAGGTATCGGGTCCGATTTGGAAGCGCGTAGTGCGTTATGTGGTTGGTTTGCTTGGCATTCTCGTTATCTGGTACGGATTGGGCCTGGTTTTTCCACGCGGTGAGGCTTTTGTCCCATCTGCGTTTCGTTTTATCCGCTATGCTCTGCTGGGTGTTTGGGTGTCAGCGGGTGCGCCGCTATTCTTTACGAAATTGAAATTATCTTGACCCTAGCTGTGGGGGGCAAGATGATATAATCAGCAGGTCTGGGGCCCTAAGCTATCTCATTGGAGAAATTTTCGTTTAATGACTTTAGAACGCGGCACGCTACTTCATAAACGCTATCGTATCGTCGAGATCCTGGGACAGGGTGGCATGGGGTCTGTATATCGTGCTGTGGATGAAAACCTGGGCGTCGATATTGCGCTTAAAGAGAACCTTTTTACAACAGATGAATATGCTCGCCAGTTCCGCCTTGAAGCGGTCATCTTGGCGAATCTGCGACATCCCAACCTGCCTCGTGTTTCAGACCATTTCGTAGTTGGCGACCAGGGGCAGTATCTGGTGATGGATTTCATCGATGGCGAGGATTTGCGTCAGCGCATGGAACGTGTGGGCGCGATCACTGAAGAGGAAGCCATCATGGTCGGCGCGGCGATGTGTGATGCACTTGCGTATCTGCACACGCGCAAACCCCCGATCCTGCATCGTGACCTTAAGCCTGGTAATGTCAAGATCACGCCGGATGGACACATCTTTTTGGTAGATTTCGGGCTTGCCAAGGTTGTGCAGGGTACCCAGGCGACGACTACCGGCGCGCGGGCGATGACGCCGGGTTATTCCCCGCCAGAACAATATGGCACCGCGCGCACCGATCCCCGCACCGATATATATTCTTTGGGCGCAACTTTATATGCGGCACTGACGGGCATCATCCCGGAAGATGGGTTGGCGCGTGCGATGGACAATGCCCAGCTCACGCCTCTGCGCAAGCGTAATAGCAAGGTATCCCGACGTTTGGCTGCGGCCATCGAGCAATCTATGGCGATCGACCCGGCTGACCGTTTTCAAACTGCTGAAGACTTTAAGAAAGCGCTGCTGGGTTCCAAATCCAAGACGCAGCGCCTGGCGGGAAATTACACTGTTCCGCCGCCACCTTCCGATGATCAGGAAATCTCGGAAGATACGCCTGTCACTCCACCTAGAAAACCAGTTGATAAAAAGTCGGGTTTGATGGCAGCCGAGCCAGAGAACGAATTCAAACCGCCTAAGAGAAAAAAGAAGCGTAGAGGTGGGTGTTTTTTCTCGTTTCTACTGATATTGTTGCTGTTACTTGGCGGTGCGGGAGGCGTTTCATATTTTTATCCGTATTTGGTGCCTACTTCTATTTCCACGTATGTTGCCGGATATATTCCCTGGCTTCGGCCCACGTCCACGATTACGCCAACATCGGTTCCCACGGAAACGCTCACCCCTGAACCAACTTTTACGCCCACAATTGAGCCTTCTCCCACGGTCGCGCCGACACGTACATTTACCCCCACTTTCTTGCCGACTGCGGGACCTTCCGCAACACCTCCAATTACCTTGACACCTTCCCCCACGCCGGTTGGCGGTGGCTATGGTCAGATTGCTTTTGCCTCCCAACGGACGGGAACATCGCAGATTTATTTGATCAACGCCGATGGAATTGATTTGCACCCTATTACCAATCTCCCTGAGGGGGCTTGCCAACCTTCCTGGTCGCCAGATGGTGCGCGATTGGTCTTTACTTCGCCATGTTCGCATAATACCGATTCATATCGTGAATCAAGCCTCTATCTGATCAACGCAGACGGCAGTGATTTAACCCCGTTGAATTCTACTCCTGGTGGTGATTTTGACCCGGCCTGGTCGCCAGATGGCAAACATATTGCCTTTACCTCCTTGCGTGATGGGCACAAAGAGATTTATCTGATGGAGGTCGGCACATCCGAATGTCACACGTCTGACAATTTCGGGCAGTGATGATGAGAACAGCCAGCCAGCTTGGTCCCCGTTCAGCAATCAGATTGCGTTTGTGAGAAAACGCGTCGGCGCGCTCCAAATCTGGACGATGACAGAATACCGGGCAGAATCAGGAGCAGGTAGTACGCAGCGGACAAACATTATGGGATTACTATCCGGTCTGGACTCCGGACGGCCAGTACATTTTATTCAATCAACGCCAAATCAATACAGGTGCTTTGCCCTGGTTGATGCAGATTCGCTATGAGGATCGGGAAACCCAGCCAGCCTCCCGGCTCAAACTGGGAGCTGGTTGGGGCCGAAAATGTCAGTTATTCTGCAGATGGCTTTTGGATGGTTTACGAAGGCTTGGATGATAGTGACAATACTGATATTTATTACATGACTGCCAGTGGCGCTACCCGCACACGCCTGACAACTGATCGAAAAGACGATTATGACCCGGCCTGGAGACCGATCATCAACCCATAAACATTTCGGGCGGCCCAAGCGGGCCGCCCGATTTTTATCTCATGGGGAATAGGACGGGTTTTCAATCCGCCAAGCTATTCTACAATCGATATCCCAATAATCTTAATCCGTTCAAAACCACGATGACTGTACTGCCTTCGTGACCAAGCACACCCAGCGGCAGCGGAAGTTGCGCGCCGAAAGCGCTGGCAACCAGCACCACGATGACCGCCAGGGCAAAGCTCAGGTTTTGCCAGACGACTTTCTTGGAGTGACGCGCCAGCCTGATGGCATACGGAATCTTGTGCAGGTCATCGGACATAAGCACCACATCCGCGGTTTCGATGGCCACGTCCGTGCCTGCGCCGCCCATGGCGATGCCGATGTCAGCTGTAGCCAGCGACGGGGCATCGTTCACGCCATCACCTACCATCGCTACGGGGCCATATTTCTTTTGCAGCGATTGCAGCACCGTGACCTTGTCCTGCGGGAGCAAGCCCGCATGGAATTCGTCCACACCTGCGCGCTCGGCGATCTTGGCGGCCACATGCGGATTGTCGCCTGTCAGCATGACCACGCGTTCGATGCCAGCCCCCTTGAGAGCCTTGATCATCTCGATGGCGTCTTCGCGCAGGGTGTCGGCCACAGCAACCAGTCCAAGCCAGCGCGATGTGCCTTCGTCGGAACTAGCGCAGTAAACATACATGGCAGTCTGGCCGTCTTTTTCGAGTTCGAGGGCCTTATCCTTGATTTCGGCCGGGATTTCGATGCCGCGCTCTTGGAACATGCGCTCATTGCCCATCCAGAGCGTGCGCTCATCAAAGTGACCTTCCACGCCCTGCCCAGGCATGGCGCGAAAGCCCGTAGACGGAGGCAGGTCGAGGTTCCGGTTATGAGCCGCCTGAACGATGGCTTTTGCCAGGGGATGCTCGGAGCGGGCTTCCAGCGCTGCAGCCAGAGTCAACAGTTTGTTTTCATCCATATTTTTATCGAACGAATGGATGGAAGTCAGCGTAGGCGTGCCGAGCGTGAGCGTGCCCGTCTTGTCGAAGGCCAGGACTTTGAGCGTGGCCGTCTTTTCGAGATGGACGCCGCCTTTGAAGAGCACGCCGTGGCGGGCGCCATTTGCAATCGCGGACAGGATGCTGGCGGGCGTGGAAATGACCAGCGCGCAAGGCGAGGCGACTACCAGCCAGGTCATGGCGCGGTAGAAAGTGGGGTAAAAAGCCTGATTGAAGAGCAACCAGGGAAGGAAGACCAGCAGGGCGGCCGCGCCGAGCACGAAAATGGCATAGATTTGCTCGAAGTCGTCCAGCATGCGCTGTGTATTAGCCTTTGCGCCCTGGGCTTCCTCGACCATCTTGACGATACGCGCCAGGGTGGTGTCTTTGGCAAGACGGGTGACGCGGATTTCCAGCGAACCCGTGCCATTGACCGTGCCCGCGAAAACGGGATCGTCCATTTCCTTGTGGACGGGCATCGATTCGCCTGTGATGGTGGCTTGGTCAACGTCCGAATTCGCCGTTCAGCACTTCGCCGTCGATAGGAAAGCGCTCGCCCGGGCGGACAACCACCACGTCACCGAGGGTCAGTTTTTCGATGGGGATGGTCACCAGCCGCGAGCCGCGCCGCACAGTAGCCCGGGCAGGACGCAGGTCGAGCAGCTTTTCGATGGCCTTGCGGCTGCGGTCCATCGCATAGGATTGTAACGTGTTGGAGAGCGAGAACAGGAACAATAGCATAGCGCCCTCGGCGGGTTGACCCACCACGGCCGCGCCCAGTGCCGCCACGATCATCAGCAGGTCCACATTGAGGCTTTTCTGTTTGAGCGCCTCGATGCTGGCCAGCAGACCGAACCATCCACCCGAGATGTAGGAGATGGTGTACAGCACTGCCACAGCGATGGAATTCAGCCCCAGGCTGGCCCCGATAAAGGCGGACAGCCCTGTCACGGCGTTCAGCACGGTGAAGACCACTTCCAGCTTTTCGGTTGGGATGCCTTTGGGCTTTTCTTCTTTGGTTTCTGGTCCGAAGAAACTGGTCTCGATTTCCACGTTTTCGCTGGTGGCCAGGCGCGGCTGGTTGAGCCGCACTTCGATGGCGTTGTTCTTGAAGTCGGCGGTCGGCAGATTGGCAGCATTCTGGTATTGCAACGTCAGTTGGCGTCCCAACGCGCCTGCACAGTTGACACAGGCCGCGCTGCCGTGCTCGCGTTTGAGGGCGCACTGCGCCACGCGCGTGGATGCCGCCTGTCCCGCTTTCTGAATGACTTGCAACGCGCTTTCGTTGCTCAACAGGCGCGGATCATACACGGCTTTCAGGCTGCCGGTTGTATAGTCATAGTCCACTTCCTCGATGCCTGCGTAACCGCGTAGGGTGTCAGAAAGGACTTCGGTACAGGATGATTCCTTATTAGGTAGGGGGATAGAAAGGTCAGGTGTAGTCATAGTGTAATTTGATGAAAATGGGATCAGTTTGCAGCTTCTGCTTGCTTGCGCTGGCAATCGGGGCACAGCCCGTAATACAGCACGCGCGCTCCGAGCAGTTTGTAGCCCGATGCGGCGGTAATTTCCGCATCCAGGTGGCTGACGTGCTCGCTGGGGATGTCCACGATTTTGTTGCACGAGAGACAGGCCAGGTTGACGTGCGGCTCGGTGTCCGCATCGTAATGGACCGTGTCGTCGCCTGCCTGTCCCAGCACGTTGATTGCGCCGATCTCAACCAACGATTCCAGCGTGTTGTAAACTGTCGCCAGGCTCATCGAGGGGAAGCGCGGCTTCAAGTCCTCGTAGATCATGGCGGCGGTGGGATGTTCCTCGCTGGTGGTCAACAGTTCACAGATCGCAGTCCGTTGTGGCGTGATGCGCATGCCGGCTTGTTGCAGTGCGAGGGTGAGGGTAGAAGTGTCGATCATTATCTTTCCTTGTTTAGAATTGTTCTAAATTTATAATGATTATAAATAACTTTTCGAAATTGTCAAGTCGCTCCTCGGAATTCTTACACTCCTCTTATTGACGCTCATTTTTGGTCATGTTATCATTATTGCCGATGTTTTAGCACTCTCAAGTTGAGAGTGCTAAATTGTGAGATAGATATGTCTGATTTGACCGAACGGCAGAAATCCATCCTGATGCTCGTGATACGAGACTATATCGAGACAGCGCAACCGGTTGGCTCGAAGGCTCTCGTCGGGCGCTACCATCTGGACCTTAGTTCTGCTACCGTTAGAAATGAGTTATCTGCCCTGGACGAAATGGGCTATCTGCGCCAGCCGCATACTTCGGCGGGACGTGTTCCCACCGAGGAAGGTTACCGTTTCTTCGTCGGCCAGATGATGCACCAGGCCGAATTGCCGGAAGCCGTCCAGCACACCATCTCGCACCAGTTCTACCAGGCGCGTCCCGACGTGGACCAGTGGATGACATTAGCAGCCTCCATTCTGGCGCACCAATCGCAGGGCGCGTCAGTGGTGACGGCTCCGCATGCAGAGCAGGCGCTTTTCAAACATGTCGAATTGATCTCCACCCAGGGTCGCCAGGTGTTGATGGTGATGGTTATGGCAGGCGGCGAAGTCTCGCAACAAATCTTGACGCTGGCCGAACCTGTTTCACAAGACCGGCTTAGTCAAACCGCTGCGCGTCTTAACGGACTTTTGGCTGGTCAGGCGGTACGTGCAATTTCTGCGCTTCCGGCCCGCTCTGATGCGCTGGATCAGGATATCCTGACCCTGATTGTTCAGGATATGCATCGCGCGGCGGAAAGCGTTTCTGGAAACATCTATACCGATGGCCTGACCAACGTGTTGGCCGAACCCGAATTTGCCGAGTCTGATGATGCTCGTCGGGCATTGCGTCTTTTCGAAGAACGTTCGATCTTGCAGGATTTGCTGGTGCGCACAACCACCAGCAGTATGGTCGGCGGCTTGCAGGTGCTGATTGGCGGCGAGGGCGGCTGGGAAGAGCTGCGTCAATGCTCGATGGTGTTGGCACGCTACGGCGTTCCAGGATTGGCAACCGGTATGTTAGGTGTGCTTGGCCCGATGCGCATGTCGTATGCGAAAGCGATTCCAACAGTCCGCTTTGTAGCGGGGCTGTTGAGTGATTTGGTAAACGATACGATCGGTGGTGAGTAAGAACGGGAATCGGAAATCGTTGTTTGATTGTTGTACTGATTTCCGGTTCACGAATCCCGAATTACGAAGGTCTTTATGAGCGAAAAGAAACACAAAGAAAAACAACCCGAAGAAGGGACTGAGATTCCAATCGAGAACCGCTGAATTGTCCCCGGGGGAGGCAGCGCCTGAAAATGACGAGCAGCTTCGGGCCGAGATCGAGGCGATGCAAAATCAGCTCGAAGAGGTTCAAGCCAAAGCTGCCGAGAACCTGGATGGCTGGCAGCGAGCGCAGGCGGAGTTTATCAATTATAAAAATCGCGTCCAGCGAGACCGCGAGTTGGATTATGCGTCCATGAAAGGCGACATCATCAAAAAGGTTTTACCCGTGCTGGATGACCTGGAACGTTCGCTGGCGCATCGTCCTGACGATAGCCCCTGGGTGAATGGTATGGAGTTGATCGCCCGTAAGTTCCAGGGTATTTTGGAGGCTGAGGGTGTCAAGCGTATCGAAGCAAAAGGACAACCTTTTGACCCGAATTTCCACGAGGCAATCTCGAGCGAGCCGCACGATGATGTAGAAAGCGGCCACGTGATCGAGGTCGTGCAGAACGGGTATATGTTGGGAGAGCGAGTCATTCGACCAGCGATGGTGAGGGTGGCGCAGTAATACATATGTCATTGCGAGGAGCGTAGCGACGAAGCAATCTCGAGTAACGTGGAAACATGGGATTGCCACGCGCCCTTAGGGCGCTCGCAATGACACTTGATTCAAGGAGAACTTTTTTCATGGCAAAAATCATCGGGATCGACTTAGGTACGACCAATTCGGTCGCCGCAGTGATGTCAGGCGGCGAGCCGATTGTCATTCCGTCGGCTGAGGGCGAGCGGCTGGTTCCCTCGGTCGTGGCGGTCAACAAAAACCACGAACGGTTGGTAGGACGTGTGGCTCGTAACCAGGCTATCACCAATTCACAGAACACGATTTTTTCGATCAAGCGTTTGATGGGCGGCAAATCCAGCGACGCGCAAGTGGAACGGACCAGGAAGCGTGTACCTTACACTATCGCGGAGGCTGAAAATGGCGATGTACGCGTTGCCTTAGATGGCAAGGACTACAGCCCGCCGGAAATCTCAGCCATGATCCTGTCCAAGATCAAAACGGACGCCGAAGCCTATCTCGGTGAAACGATCACGCAAGCAGTTATCACCGTCCCGGCTTACTTCAATGACGCTCAACGCAATGCCACCAAGGACGCTGGCAAAATTGCTGGTCTCGAAGTATTACGCATCATCAACGAGCCGACCGCATCCTCGCTGGCTTATGGCCTCGATAAGAAAGACAACGAAATCATCGCGGTCTACGATTTAGGTGGTGGTACCTTCGACATCTCCGTGCTGGAGGTGGGTGACGGCGTCTTCCAGGTGCGTTCCACCAGCGGCGATACCTTCCTGGGTGGCGACGATTTCGACCAGCGCATCATGGATTACCTGATCGAAGAATTCAAAAAGGATAACGGAGTCGATCTGGCCAATGACCGCCAGGCGCTCCAGCGTTTGAAAGAAGCCGCCGAGAAGGCCAAAATCGAGCTTTCGACGGTTTTACAAAGCGAGATCAATCTACCTTACATCACAGCGGACGCCAGCGGACCGAAACATCTTGTGATGACCTTGACGCGCGCCAAGCTGGAACAGTTGACCGCGGATCTGGTCGACCGAACGATTGCTCCCCTTAAACAGGCCTTAGCCGATGCTGGATTGAATGCCGCCGAAGTCAATGAAATCGTGATGGTCGGTGGCATGACGCGTATGCCCGCCGTGCAGGACCGCGTTCGCGCTTTCTTTGGCAAGGACCCGCACAAAGGTGTCAACCCTGACGAGGTGGTAGCGATTGGCGCAGCTATCCAGGCCGGTGTGCTGGGCGGCGAAGTCAAAGACATTCTGCTGCTGGATGTGACTCCGTTGACGCTCTCGATTGAGACCCTGGGTGGCGTGTCAACACCGCAGATCGAACGCAACACCACCATCCCCACCCGCCGTAGCCAGGTCTTCTCGACCGCCTCTGACAACCAGACGCAGGTAGAGATCCACGTGCTGCAGGGCGAGCGTCCGATGGCCGCCGATAACAAATCATTAGGCAAATTTATCCTGGATGGCATCCCACCTGCGCCGCGCGGTATCCCGCAAATCGAAGTGACCTTTGATATCGATGCCAATGGCATTTTGAAAGTCACTGCGGCGGATAAGGCCACTGGTCGCAGCCAACACATTACCATTACGGCTTCTTCTGGTCTGTCTGACAGCGAAGTAGAGCAGATGAAGAAGGATGCAGAGGCGCATGCCGAAGACGACCGTAAGCGCAAGGAACTGATCGAGGCCCGCAATCACGGGGATAACACTGTCTATGCGGCCGAGAAGGCGTTGAGAGAATTTGGCGACAAAGTGCCCGCGGAAGTGAAATCGGATATCGAAGCCAAAATGGCCGAAGTCCGCAAGGCGGTGGATGGTGAAGATATTGACGCCATGAAATCCGCTACTGATGCGTTGGGTGCAGCCATCCAGAAGATCGGTGCCAGCGTGTATGAAAGCCAGGAAGTAAATAACGGTACATCGGAAACCGAAACCTCGCAAAGCGAGGAAGCAGGCCCATCGTCCGAGGAAAGTGGCGATGAGGATGTCATTGATGGAGAAGTGAAAGAGTAGTCGAAGAGAGAAGAGATTAGGGAATAGAGAGTAGTCCAAATACAGTTACTGCTCTCTACTTGTCTTGTCTCTATTCTACTGCAAATTATGTCCAATAGAGATTTTTACGAAGTCCTGGGCGTTTCGAAGGGCGCGTCGAATGATGAGATCAAGGCCGCGTTTCGTAAGCTGGCGCGTCAGTATCATCCTGACGTGAACAAAGAAGCGGACGCCGAGGAGAAATTCAAAGAGATTAACGAAGCCTACGGCGTACTTTCTGATCCGCAGAAGCGCGCCCAATATGACCGCTTTGGCCGGGCCGGCTTGGGCGATCTGGGCGGTATGCCTGACTTTGCCACCATGGACTTTGGCGACATCTTCGAAGAGATCCTGGGCGGCTTTGGCTTCTCGACTGGACGACGCTCGCGCAATTCGCCGCGTCGTGGTCGTGACCTGCAAATGGCGGTCAGTTTGAGGTTTGAAGAAGCGGTCTTTGGCGTGGAGAAAGAAGTCGAATTCCAGCGCGATGAGACCTGCTCCACCTGCGGCGGCTCCGGCGCGGAACCGGGCACATCGCCCACGCGTTGTACCACCTGCGGCGGTCAGGGTGAAGTGCGCCAGGTGCGCCAGACTTTCCTGGGGCAAATGGTGCAAACGGCTACCTGCCCAACCTGTAACGGACGTGGTGAGATTATTTCCTCACCATGTCATACCTGTCACGGCGGCGGGTTGGAACGCAAGACGGTCAAGAAAAAGGTACAAATTCCCGCCGGTGTGGATCAGGGTACGCAAATCCGCCTGGCAGGCGAAGGCCAGCCAGGAGTCTTCGGCGGGCCGCACGGCAGTCTCTACCTGGTACTGGATGTGAAACCACACCAGTTCTTCAAGCGACGCGAAAACGACGTGTTGCTCAACCTGGACATCAATGTGGCGCAGGCTACCCTGGGCGCGGAAATGGAAGTTCCAACGTTGGATGGGGACGAGAAGTTGAAAATTCCGGCCGGAACACAGCCAGGCAAAGTTTTCACGCTTAAGCACAAGGGCGTCCCGCACCTGCGCCGCAACGGACGCGGTGACCAGTTGGTGATCGTCAATGTGGCCATCCCTGAAAAGTTGACCAAAGAACAACACGAGTTGTTTGAGCAGTTAGCAGAATCGCTTGGCACCACGGTCAAGCCACAGGAAAGAGGCTTTTTAGATTGGTTGAATGAGACGTTGGGTGGCTAACGCCGCCGACTTGGGCAACAGACGATAAACCGAGAAATTGAACAGTGAGCGGACATTCCATCCGCTCATTGTTTTTTGTCAACTTGCGCGTTTTCTGAGAATGACAGATTGAAAAGCTCTATGGCCTGCGCCAAGCTGTATATTTTGGAAATAGACGATTTCAAAATATTCGATAAGGATTTTCTTCAGATTTTCGTTTGAGTGGAAAGAGAAAAAGCGCTTTGGAGTGTAGGAGTCTTGATCCCAAATCCCCTCGAAATCATAGCCGCCATAGATGCCCAGATAGAATAGACCAGCTGTACGTAAGACATTGCAAACATTTTCCAGCGCAACGGGAAACTCACTTTTAGGGAGATGCAGGAAACTGTTGAGCGCGTACACTGCATCGATGGAATTGCTCTCAAATCCCAGTTCGACCATATCCATTACACAGGCAGGAATACCCTTCGCCCGGCAAAGATGGATCATTGCAGGGGACATGTCAATGCTGGTTACTGTAAACCCTTGCTCTTGAAAAAATACGCTATCTCTGCCGTGTCCAGCACCGATTTCAAGCAACCTTTGTTTGTTTTCCTGCTGTAATAGCGATAGAAAGTGCGCACGTTCCACTACCTTCCAATCTTGTATTTCCCCTTTGTTGCGTTGTTCGGCTTGTTGATTGTAGGCTTCTATCAAATTGGCTTTTATCTGCTCGTCTGTCATGCTAACTATTTTACATTACCCCGCTTGATATCTGAAATATGTGCTGGCATGTTTTATAATCACGCCCGCATGAAATATCTTTGTGTTGACTATTGAATTGGACTTGGATTAAAAATGAATTGGCTTGAAGTTTCCCTGACTGTAGATGGAGAGCTGGCAGAGGCGGTCGCTGATGTACTGGCCCGTTTCGCGCCTAACGGCGTGATGACCGAGCAAGGCATCAAATTCCTGGATGACGAAGACCACGGCACGCCGACCGGACCGATCGTTGTGCGTGCGTACCTGGAGATGGACGAGCGTATCGAAGAGACGCGCCAGAAACTCGAAGAGTCGCTTTATTATTTGGGGATGATTCAACCGTTACCTGCGCCGGTTTACAAGCAAATCGCGGATCAGAACTGGATGGAAGCCTGGAAGCAGCACTACAAACCCATCCCGATTGGCGAGCGGCTTATCATCGTACCCGTCTGGTTGGATTCTCCGCAGCCGGAACGCATCCCGATTAAGATCGATCCCGGCATGGCCTTCGGGACGGGGACGCATCCGACGACGCAGCTATGCCTTGCGCTTATCGAGAAACAATTTAGTGTTGTGGCCGTGGACCGCGGACCGCAGACCGAGGCCACCGTCAACCGTCAACCGTCTACGGTCATTGACATCGGTTGTGGCTCTGGGATTCTCTCCATTGCTGCCTTGAGACTTGGTGCGACGGCCGCTCTGGGCGTGGATATCGATGCCGACTCGGTCAAAAATGCGCGCGAGAACGCTGACAAAAATGGCATTGGCGCGGAATTCATCCTCGGTCAGGGTTCGGTGAGCGGAAGTTTTAGAGGGCAGGTTCCCATTCAAACAGGCGTCGTTGGTTGTTGCCAATATTCTTGCGCCTGTGATCGTCCGTCTGTTCGATGCAGGACTGGCCAATTTGATAGCGGACCGTGGCGTGATTATCTTAAGCGGGATTTTGCGGGAGCAGGTGCAAAACGTCATTGAGGCCGGGCAAGTCAGGGGGCTGGCATTGAGCGAGCAGAGGCAGATGGGGGATTGGGTTGCGCTGGTAATGGAACGTTCAGCTGAATGAATCCCCCGATGAACCATGCTGTGTCCTTTTCAAGATGATAGAATCGGTCTTATTCTTTATCGATAGAGGAGACGCAATATGAACGGTAAGTTTAAAGGTATTTTGGCCGTTGCATGTCTCGTATTGGCGGCCCTGGCCTGCCGTGCCGTGACTGGTGGCGGAGGTGATAGTACGCCTACACCGGCTTCAAACGTCATTCTTAGTGATGATTTTTCATCCGAAAATTGGGGTACTGGCACGGACAGCGATAGTTCCGTGGAATATGCAAATAACGCCTTACAAGTGATCGTATTCCCGACAAACTACTTTGTGTGGAGCACACCCAATGACCAGGATTATCAGGATGTTCATATAGAAGTAACTACCACTAACAATGGTACGGATTCTACGACGGCGTTCGGTATCATGTGTGACCAGCAGGCAACCAACGGCAACTTTTATTATTTGGGAATGACACCAGCGGGAGAATATGCGATCGCAAAAGCCATCGAGGGAGAGAGCGACTTATTTCTCACGAACAATGATCAATGGGCATCTTCAGACCTGATTGCCAGGAACGTTTCTTCCTATCGGGTTGGTGCGGATTGCGGTAATGGTTCTTTAACGTTGTACGTGGACGATCAGCAGATCGCCTCAGTCTCTGATTCCACTTATTCGAGTGGCAACGTCGGTGTGTTCACATGGAGCGGGAAAGAGCCAAGCTCGACGGATGTGTCCTTTGATGATTTCATCATGACTGAACTTCCTTAGCTTCATATCCCCCAATATTCGAATCTTACGTCTCATCCAGTACAGGATTTTTATTCCAATGCTATGTCCGATACGTTGCGCTTCATAGAAAGCCGATCATGATCCTTTAGGATAGAAAATCAACACATTCAATCGACCCATACGGATGCGGTCGCCACTGTCGACTGCGTATGGTTTTTGGGGTACCAATCGCTCGTTTTCAAGCCAGGTGCCATTGCTGCTTTCAAGGTCTATGATTTGATAGCCGTCCTTCGCCTGGCGGATCAAGGCATGAACTCTGGAAATGCCAAGTTCGAGGGCACCAAATTGTGTCAGGTCGACCAGGGTTTCGGGGGGCTTGATTTCGGCAGAGACACGCCCAAGGATAAAAGCATCTCCATCCTGTTTGGTGATCAATCGCCCGTTTTCGAGGTTGATGAGGATAACGCCTTTCGATGGGATTTCGAAGTCCATATACGGTTCTGTGGCCGGAACCGGGGCGTCCAGGATATCGCTGTACGAATCTGGAAGTGTGCCAGTGGCTTCTTGAAGACTCCGCAACATCACGGTTTTTTGACTGATTTGCCCTTTCAACGGGGTATTGCAGTATATGCACACATTTGCTCCCACGTTGTTTTTCATTTTGCAGGCCGGACAAAAGATACCTGGATTCGTGTTGTTCATTGTTTTATCTTGAATTGGCGGTTTGTGCTTTGTATTTAACGGCTGCTCACCAAATAATTTTGCGACGAGCAATATTATAAGATATTTTCTCGCGGGGGTGTTCTTGAATTTGGCACGAAGTTGGTTAAAATATTTTCCCGCAGCGTGTACTTTGTGCTATCATAAGTCAGCATGGACCGCCGCCGATTGTTCCTTTACCTACTCTTGAACGTCTTTATTTCGGCCTGTGTGACAGGTGCGATCCTGTTCTGGTACGACCGTAACTATCGCGCTACCTTGCCTGTAGCGCCGCAAGCTGTTGCACCTGTGCAAGGGGAGACCGTCGCGCCACTTGAGACGCTCCCACCGGACGCAGAAATACCGGTTGAAATCGTCAGCGTGGTCGGCGCAGGGAACTTGAGTGCCGAAGTCGTAGTTGTGCGCTACAATGGCGAAGGCGAACTTGGGTTGGCGAACTGGCAACTCAAAGATGATAATGGCAACACCTTCACCTTCCCGCAGTTAACTCTCTACACAAATGGCGCTGTGCAAGTCCACACCGCTTCTGGCTCGGACACAGTCGTTGACCTTTATATGGGTCTGCGTGACCCCATCTGGGAATTGGGTGAATCGGCTCGGCTGTTCGATCCGCAGGACAATTTGCGCGCGATTTATAGAGTACCGTGAGAGGTAAAAATGAGACAGGTGATTATATATTCCGGTGAAGATGGTTATTTTGTCGCTGAATGTCCAAGTCTGCCTGGTTGCATTAGCCAGGGAAAGACACGTGAAGAAGCGGTGACCAACATCAAGGAAGCCATTGCAGGTTATGTTGCCGCCTTAGAGGAAGACGGTTTGCCTATTCCTGAAGAACACTTTGACGCCATGGTTGTTGCTGTATGAGTGAACTGCCTCGCGTTTCGGGTGAAGAGTGTGTCAAAGCGCTCGGTAAAGCAGGCTTTTATCTGAAACGACAGCATGGCAGTCACATGATTTTACGCCGAGATAAACCTTTTGGCCAAGTTGTTGTGCCTAATCACAAAGAGCTTGATCGTGGCACACTTCGAGCGATTATCCGGCAATCTGGCCTGAGTGTTGATGAATTTACGAAACTTTTGTGAGAAAGTCTGCTACTGAATACTGACCACAGATTACCGAAATGACTCAAGCCCTCTATCGCAAATGGCGACCCCAACAATGGGATGAAGTCGTCGGACAACAGCATATTGTCCAAACGTTGACCAATGCCATCCGTGCAGACCGCGTTGGTCATGCCTACCTGTTTGCCGGTCCGCGTGGTACGGGCAAGACCACCATCGCGCGTCTCATGGCCAAGGCGGTCAATTGTCTCAATGATAATCCTGCTAAACGTCCCTGCAATGAGTGCGATCACTGCAAGGCCGTCAACGAAAACCGTTTTCTTGATCTGATCGAGATCGATGCTGCTTCCAATACCAGCGTGGACGATGTCCGAGACCTGCGCGACAAAATCAACTTTGCCCCTTCGCAAGGTAAGTATAAAATCTACATCATCGATGAAGTCCACATGCTTTCCACCGCGGCCTTCAATGCCCTGCTAAAAACCCTCGAAGAGCCGCCCCCGCATGCTATCTTTGTGCTGGCTACCACCGAGATCCACAAAATCCCGGCCACCGTGCTCTCGCGTTGCCAGCGCCACGAGTTCCGTCGTGTGCCTGTAGACGAGATTGTCGGCCAACTCAAACGTATTGCCAAAGCCGAAAAGATCAAAGTGGACGAAGACGCCCTGACGCTGATTGCCCGTCAATCCGCGGGCGGGATGCGCGACGCCATTTCCCTGCTGGACCAACTCTCCTCGACGGGAGATAAAATTGACCTGGCCCTCACACAGACGGTGCTCGGCACTGCCACTTCCCAGACGGTCTTGGACTTGGTCGCTTCTATCCGGGACCACCAGCCTGCTCCCGCTATGGACGCCATCCATCACGCCTTGGATGCTGGCGCCGATCCGCGCTCGCTGGCGCGTCAGATCGTCGAGTACTTACGTGGGCTGATGCTGATCCAGTTGGGCAATGGTGATCAGGTCGAGGTTACCAAAGAAGTCAAAATCACGATGGCTGAACACGCCGGAGCCTTTTCTACGCACGAGGTTTTGCGTATGATGAAAGCCTTCAACGCTGCCGCGGTCGACACGCGCGGTGGCTGGCAACCTAGTCTTAGTTTGGAACTGGCGGTTGCGGAAGTGTTGGAAGCGCCTGCCGAAGTTCCAGTGACCAGACAGGAAGAAAAACCGACGAAAGCCAAAAAGGCTGATTCCCCCGCGCCAAAAACTGCATCCAGGAGCGAACCGGAGAAGACCAAGACGACTAAACCTGCGGAGCTGAAAACCGAACCGGAGAAAAAGCCTGTCAAAAGCACCGAAGGTGCCGTAGATGCTGAGTCAAAACCCAAAGCTGAAACACCTGCAATTAGTCTCGCAAAAGTGACAAAAGCCTGGCGTGACATTCGTTCCATCGTCAAGCCCGACCATCCCGGCATCGAGGCGTTGCTCAATTCTTGCAAACCGTTGGAAGTGCGCGGTAACGAATTATATTTAGGTTTCCAGTCTGAGACTGTCCGCGCCTTGATGGATATGGAAGAGAAACTTGAAATTGCGCAGGCCGCCATCAAGGATGTACTTGGCGTAGACTTGTCCATTAAGTGTGTAGTGACCAACGCCAAAGGCCAACTCCCGCCGGATGTCAACCCGGATGGCATGGTCGCTGCCGCCATCCGAAACGGTGGCGAGATTGTGGATGTGCAAGATTAATTCGTGCTGAGCGGAGCGCTCATGAGCTTACCTGTGTTCGAATGAGTATTGCAGGGGCGCGCAGTCGAAGCATGAATGGTTTATAGGAGTATACAATGGCAAAAGGATTCAATCGTCCTCCGGGTGGAGGCAAAGGCCAGAGTGGCATGATGGCCCAACTACAGCGCATGCAACAGCAACTGGCTGATGCGCAGGCCGCGTTGGCCGAAGAGACCGTCACCGCCACAGCTGGCGGTGGTGCCATCAAAGTCACCATGACCGGTGACCAAAAATGCCGCGAAGTGGTCATCGACCCGGATTTGATCAAAGATGCCGATGCTGAGATGTTGCAAGACCTGGTGCTTTCTGCGGTCAACCTGGCTTTGGATCAATCCCGTGAATTGGCGGCTCAACGGCTCGGTCCGTTGGCGGGCGGATTGCCTTTTTAGAGAATAGCGTTTAGAGAGTGGAGATTAGTGACTACTCTCTAATTATCTCTTCTTTACTCTCTAGCCAATGCTACTTCCTGAACCCCTCCAGAAACTCATCAATGCCTTCGAGCGGCTGCCAGGCATCGGTCCTAAGTCTGCCTCGCGGTTGGCGTTTTTTCTCCTGCGTGCTGATGCCTCCTTTTCGGACGATCTGGCCGAAGCGCTGACTGGATTGAAGGATAAAGTCGCTTTTTGTGCGGAGTGTTTTAACATCACTACTGCAGGACGCGAATTGTGCGAGGTTTGCGAGTCACCCAAGCGCGATGCTTCCATCCTATGTGTGGTCGAAGAAGCCCTCGACGTATTAGCGCTCGAACGGACAGGTGGATTCTCTGGTAAATACCATGTCTTGCATGGCGTGCTCTCTCCCATCGAAGGTATCGGCCCCGATGACATCAAGATCAGGCCTTTGATCGAACGCGTAGCGCGTGGGAACGTGAAAGAGATTATCCTTGCCACCAATCCCAGCATGGAGGGCGACACGACGGCTATGTACATCCAGCAACAATTGGAGCCGTATAACCTGCGGGTTACGCGCCTGGCGCGTGGCCTACCCGTTGGCGGTGATCTGGAATACGCCGACCAGAATACCTTGCTGCGGGCTCTGGCTGGCAGGCAAGAAATGGATTAAATACTCTTAGTTCGCATTTTTTAAGGTTTAATTGTCTAACAAGTACCGGATTCACCTTGACAAAGTCAGGCAAACGTATATAATCAAACTTTGCCAGTACGTTCAATTCAGATCTCGTCCCCCAAGGCAGATCATTGACAACTGAGAAGCAGTCTCGCGTCAGAGACACAAACCTGTTGGTTTTGCAGTCTGACGAGCCGATGCGAAGAGCATCGGCGCTTTCGTCTGTCAAAACCCTTGACAGGTTGGTATGGCGCGAGTAAAATGCAGCCCGCTTCAAAAACAGAACCTTGACAACTGAAAAGTGATAGGAAGCAACAACTTCCGTCAATCCAGTGAAACTTCGTAATATCCACTCGAAAGAGTGAATTTTTTGCGGAGAGTTTGATCCTGGCTCAGGATGAACGCTGGCGGCGTGCCTAATACATGCAAGTCGAACGAGGCTCTTTGTATTCGTACGAGGATGTCCTAGTGGCGAACGGGTGAGTAACGCGTTGGTGACCTACCCCGAAGTCTGGGATAACCCCGCGAAAGCGGGGCTAATACCGGATGTGGTCATCGGATTTAGAAACCGATGTCTAAAGGATTTATTCGCTTCGGGAGGGGCCTGCGTCCCATCAGCTAGTTGGTAGGGTAACGGCCTACCAAGGCAACGACGGGTAGGGGACCTCAGAGGGTGACCCCCCACAATGGAACTGAAACACGGTCCATACACCTACGGGTGGCAGCAGTAGGGAATATTGCACAATGGGCGAAAGCCTGATGCAGCAACGCCGCGTGCGCGAAGAAGGTCTTCGGATCGTAAAGCGCTTTTCTGGGAGATGAGAAAGGACAGTATCCCAGGAATAAGTCTCGGCTAACTACGTGCCAGCAGCCGCGGTAAAACGTAGGAGGCGAGCGTTATCCGGATTCACTGGGCGTAAAGCGCGTGCAGGCGGTTTGGTAAGTTGGGCGTGAAAGCTCCCGGCTCAACTGGGAGAGGTCGTCCAAAACTGCCAGACTAGAGAGCGATAGAGGAAAATGGAATTCCCGGTGTAGTGGTGAAATGCGTAGATATCGGGAGGAACACCAGTGGCGAAGGCGATTTTCTGGATCGTTTCTGACGCTCAGACGCGAAAGCTAGGGTAGCAAACGGGATTAGAGACCCCGGTAGTCCTAGCTGTAAACGATGTGAACTTGGCGTTGGTGGGTTAAACTCCATCAGTGCCGTAGCTAACGCGATAAGTTCACCGCCTGGGGACTACGGCCGCAAGGTTAAAACTCAAAGGAATTGACGGGGGCCCGCACAAGCAGCGGAGCGTGTGGTTTAATTCGATGCTACACGAAGAACCTTACCCGGGCTTGACATGACGATGAACGATTGCGAAAGCATGAGGCTCCCGCAAGGGACATCGCCACAGGTGTTGCATGGCTGTCGTCAGCTCGTGTCGTGAGATGTTCGGTTAAGTCCGCTAACGAGCGCAACCCTCGCCGTGTGTTACAAGTGTCACACGGGACCGCCGGTATCAAGCCGGAGGAAGGTGGGGATGACGTCAAGTCAGCATGGCCTTTATGTCCGGGGCTACACACACGCTACAATGGCCGGTACAATGGGTTGCTAAACCGCGAGGTGGAGCCAATCCCCCAAAATCGGCCTCAGTTCAGATTGCAGGCTGCAACTCGCCTGCATGAAGCCGGAGTTGCTAGTAAACGCGCGTCAGCTATAGTGCGTTGAATACGTTCTCGGGCCTTGTACACACCGCCCGTCACGTCATGGGAGCTGGTAACACCTGAAGCCGGTAGCCTAACCGCAAGGAGGGCGCCGTCGAAGGTGGGACTGGTGACTGGGACGAAGTCGTAACAAGGTAGGTGTACCGGAAGGTGCGCCTGGATCACCTCCTTTCTAGAGAAACGAGCAAAAATCTCTTCGGAGATTGGCGCTCAAAACCAAATCGTCTCAACGGTGTTGAGGCGTTGGATGATGGAAATGAGCTTCCTATCACTTCTTAGTTGTCAAGAGCCATACTCGGGCTTGTAGCTCAGTTGGTTAGAGCACTGTGCTGATAACGCAGGGGTCACAGGTTCGAATCCTGTCAAGCCCACTTCACCAAGTACGTTGTCTTGGGGATGTAGCTCAGTGGGAGAGCAGCGCCTTTGCAAGGCGAAGGCCACGGGTTCGAATCCCGTCATCTCCACTAGAGTTGCATACGAAATGGAGTAATTAAAAACTTGTTAAATGCGGTTTTTCTGACATAACTTTTCTTTGGCTCATGGTGAGGCTCTTTTTGCCCGGCGATGAGCCGGGCATTTTTGTCGAAAAACGGAGAATGTTGAAGGGTAAGCGATGCCCTGAACGGAAGTTGAGCGCATCGCTCACCGGTCAACGGTGAGAGTCACCTGAATAGGTGAACAGAACCTTACAAACTGAATAGTAACTGATGAGTAAACAAATAATCCTAAAGAATATCGAGAGATATTTTGTAGGCCGAAGAGTATCAATTTCTCCGCATCACGTGGAGAAGCTACTAAGGGCTTACGGTGGATGCCTTGGCGCCAAGTGCCGATGAAGGACGTGGGACACTGCGATAAGCCTCGGGAAGCTGTGAACAAGCGTTGATCCGAGGATTTCCGAATGGGGAAACCCACTAGAGCGAACCTCTAGTATCCTCTTGCTGAACACATAGGCTTGAGGAAGGTAACCCGGGGAACTGAAACATCTAAGTACCCGGAGGAAAAGAAATTATTTCCCTAGTAGTGGCGAGCGAACGGGAAACAGCCCAAACCGCCCCTGCTTGCAGAGGCGGGGTTGTAGGGCCCGGCACATGGGAGTTATAAAATATTCGATTAGCGGAAAGGTATGGGAAAGCCTGCCATAGAGGGTGATAGCCCCGTATGCGAAAATCGATTATCTCCCGCTGGGTACCTGAGTACTACCGGGCACGCTAATCCGGTAGGAATCTGGGGAGTCCACTCTCCAAGGCTAAATACACTTGGCGACCGATAGTGAACAAGTACCGTGAGGGAAAGGTGAAAAGTCCCCCTGTTAGGGGAGTGAAATAGAACCTGAAACCGTAAGCTTACAATCAGTCGGAGGGCTAACAGCATGTCGGTGCTATTGAGAAATCATGTGCGCGGTGCTATGCCTGACGGCGTGCCTCTTGGAGAATGAGCCTGCGAGTTAATCTCAGTGGCAAGGTTAAGGGAGTAACACCCGTAGCCGTAGCGAAAGCGAGTCTTAATAGGGCGTATAGTCGCTGGGATTAGACCCGAAACCGGGTGAGCTACCCATGGCCAGGGTGAAGCGAGTCTAAACGCTCGTGGAGGCCCGAACCTACTAATGTTGCAAAATTAGGGGATGAGCTGTGGGTAGAGGTGATATGCCAAACGAACTCGGAGATAGCTGGTTCTCCCCGAAATAGCTTTAGGGCTAGCGTCATGCGTTTAGTATCGGAGGTAGAGCACTGAATGGGCTATGGGGCTTACCGCTTACAGAACCCAATCAAACTCCGAATGCCGATACTCCAGAACATGGCAGTCGGACTACGGGAGCTGAGTTTCGTAGTCGAGAGGGAAACAGCCCAGATCATCGGCTAAGGTCCTCAAATCTATGCTAAGTGGGAAACGAGGTGAGGTTACTGGAACAACCAGGAGGTTGGCTTAGAAGCAGCCACCCTTTAAAAAGTGCGTAACAGCTTACTGGTCTAGTGACCTTGCGCGGAAAATTTAACGGGGCTAAGCATAGTACCGAAGCCATGGGTCTTGTCTTATGACAAGACGGTAGGGGAGCGTTCCGTCAGCGGTGAAGGTCGATCGCAAGGGCGGCTGGAGCGGACGGAAGTGAGAATGCAGGCATGAGTAGCGTACAAACACGTGAGAACCGTGTTCGCCGTAAGTCTAAGGTTTCCGACGCCAGGTTATTCCGCGTCGGGTTAGTCGGGTCCTTAGCCGAGGCCGAAAGGCGTAGGTGATGGACATCCGGTCAACATTCCGGAACCACTCAGAAGGAGCGATGGGGGGACGCAGCGAGGTAGGCCAGCCCGTTATTGGATTCGGGTGCGATCTGCTAAGGCGTTGAGACTGGTAGGAAAATCCGCCAGTTGAGCTGAGGCAAGAGCGAGCCTCTAAGGCATAAGTGGTTGAGCCTTGCTGCCAAGAAAAGCCTCTAAGCGTTGAATTTTGAGTGCCCGTACCGCAAACCGACACTGGTAGACGGGTGTAAATGCACCAAGGCGATCGGGAGAACCCTCGTTAAGGAACTAGGCAACATGACCCCGTAACTTCGGGAGAAGGGGTGCCTTCTAGCGTCCGGATTTATCCAAAGCGCCGGAAGGCCGCAGTGAAATGGCTCTAGTGACTGGTTAACAAAACCACAGGTCTCTGCTAAGTCGTAAGACGATGTATAGGGGCTGACACGTGCCCAGTGCCGGAAGGTTAAGGGGAGAGGTTAGCGTAAGCGAAGCTTTGAACCGAAGCCCCGGTGAACGGCGGCCGTAACTATAACGGTCCTAAGGTAGCGAAATTCCTTGTCGGGTAAGTTCCGACCCGCACGAACCGTGTAACAACTGGAGTGGTGTCTCAACGAGGGACCCGGTGAAATTGAAATGGCTGTGAAGATGCGGCCTACCCGCAGAAGGACAAAAAGACCCCGTGGAGCTTTACTGTAGTTTGGCATTGTGTTTGGGTATGATTTGTGTAGGATAGGTGGGAGGCTTTGAAGCTGGGGCGCTAGCCTCGGTGGAGCCGCCGGTGAAATACCACCCTGATTATGCTTAGACCCTAACCCCGCGCCGTGATCCGGGCGGGGAACCGTGCCAGATAGGCAGTTTGACTGGGGCGGTCGCCTCCTAAAAGGTAACGGAGGCGCCCAAAGGTTCCCTCAGGGTGAATGGAAACCACCCAAAGAGTGTAAAGGCATAAGGGAGCTTGACTGCAAGACCAACGCGTCGAGCAGATACGAAAGTAGGGCTTAGTGATCCCACGGTACCGAGTGGAAGGGCCGTGGCTTACCGGATAAAAGCTACCCCGGGGATAACAGGCTGGTGAAGTCCAAGAGTTCACATCGACGACTTCGCTCGGCACCTCGATGTCGGCTCATCGCATCCTGGGGCTGGATAAGGTCCCAAGGGTTGGGCTGTTCGCCCATTAAAGCGGTACGCGAGCTGGGTTCAGACCGTCGTGAGACAGGTCGGTCTCTATCCTCTGTGGGCGTAAGGGATTTGAGAGGAGCTGCTCCTAGTACGAGAGGACCGGAGTGGACTGACCTCTGGTGTGCCAGTTGTTCCGCCAGGAGCATCGCTGGGTAGCTACGTCGGGCAGAGATAACCGCTGAAAGCATCTAAGTGGGAAACTCGCCTCAAGATTAGATCCCTGTATTCCGGTTAACGGAGTAAGACCGCAGGTAGACCACCTGCTATATAGGCAACATGTGTAAGCGCAGTAATGTGTTAAGCTAAGTTGTACTAATGGTCGAGGGCTCAATCCCGTGGTGCGGAGAACTTGATACTCTTCCGCAAAAGCATCAGTTATTATTCAGGACTAGCTTTGTGAAATAGTCCCTTGGTGATTGGAGCGGTGTGGGTACACCCGGTAACATCCCGAACCCGGAAGTTAAGCACATCAGCGCCGATGGTACTTGGCGGGCGACTGCCTGGGAGAGTAGGTCATTGCCAAGGGATTGTTCCTTTTAATATCATAATTGTCCAATTTGAACTTGTAGCAAAAACGCCTGCGAAAACAGGCGTTTTTGATTAAATGCTTCGTTTGATTTGATATGCTCTATTTTGGGTTTACATTCCTCAATGCTACTCAATGCAATATAGGCACCTGTTTTTTCTAATCACTATTGAGAAGCTTTGTCAAATTATCTTTTGTGAGCAGTTCAATTTCCTGTTGATCTTGTAGGAAGGGTTGTACATCTTTGATAAGCTGATCCCAGGAAAAGGATTTGATTCGAGCAAGCGTAATATTGCGCCAGTTCGCGATTGTAAGTGTTGGACCCGTCCAGTCTGTTTGACCAAGAGCGTTGTTGAGCATCTTTACATTTGGATTAGGCCAATTCCTGTCTCCAAGATACCAGGTGAGATCATAAATGTCACGTCCTTTTGGGTAGGGACGCTGCAGGATTGCATGAAGTTTGCCGGCAAGTAAAGAGGCTTTATCATGGTGTTGTAAATTCAACAAAACGTGGTGCCGAATAAGGCTTGTCTCTAACCCGGCTTCCCGGGGCGGGGCGGTATCCACCTCGACCTTAACTGCCAAGACTTCATCGCGATGTGGAGAAAGGCCCAACTCGTATAATAGACTTGGAAATCGGATGTACGCGCTATGGACAGTTTTCTGGTCACCGACTTTCATGGAAATTCTGTAGCCCTGTGTTTCCAAGTCTTTTTGTATGGCGTGCAAATATGCCCGAAAATCATACCTTCCTTTGTTGATTTCGAAAGCGAAATCCAGATCTTCTGAGTAACGTGGCAGGGAATACAAAAAGCGCAAAGCCGTTCCACCGTGGAAGGCGAGTGAAGTCATGGCTCCTGATCTTTGTAAGCTTTGTAAAATCAATGCCTGCAAATATTCTCGTGTCAGATTGCGCTTTTCCAAAGGGGATGCATCTGTTTGAAGCAAATTTGCCAGGTATTCTTTCATGTCAGTTTCTCGTATTCGCTTTCTTCCTGCTTTGCCAGTTCTGTCACATAGCGGGCAACTCGTTTCCATTTTGGCTTTCTAGCGCGCTCTGCAAACTCATGGAGCTGGTCTAAGTCCATCTTTTCCAGGTTTTGCAATCGTAGTTGGGATAAATATTCTGGAGAATCTGAATGAGGTGTGAGATGAATAAGATCAAGTAGTGCCTTCTCGGGTTTGGCTACGAAAGCGCGTTGTTGCGATGAAAGTGTTACTAATTGATAGCCAAAGTAAAAGTGGGGAGCAATGTGCTGGAAGTAAAAACCCCCATCCCACTGAGACGGGCGCAGGGTGGTCACACTCACTGTACGCGATGCATATTCTGGGATCAATCCATAATACGCCAATGCCGATTGCTCGCTGACATACGAGCCTGGGACCAGAGCGTTGGCGATCAGGAATGGATGGGGTGTCACGCTTTGATAAGGTGGTTCCAGCATGTATAGGCCGCGCCGTAGTTGGCGGATTTTTCCTGCACTTACCCAACGGGAGAGCTGCCTGCGGATATCGTTGGAATCTACATCCCCGGCAAGGAGTAATCCTGTTTCAAAGAGGGGTTGATTACCGACTAACGATAATAAACCTTCAAATTTCATTATGTTATTATGCCATATGTGGCAAATTATTGCAATGAAATTTCGACAGATTTGCGATGCATTTCAATACCCTGCTCTCGTAACGCAGCTCACAGGTTTCTGACAGGGCGATTTTTAATTTGACTTCAGAATAGTTGGAACGTCGGGTAAAATCCAAATATGCTCACCCCTCAACTACTTGAAACCTTCCCCTACTACCAACACGCTGATTACAAAACTATCCAACGCGGACAGCAATACTTTCGTGACGGACACGTTTACGATATTGAATACAACGACGATTACGCTATCTGTCAGGTGGAAGGCAATAACGATGATTACGAAGTCATCATCACCCTGACTGGCCGTAACAAAATCCGGACAGAATGTACCTGCCCGTATGCAGAGTTGGGAAACTTCTGCAAGCACATGGTCGCGTCCATGCTGGCGCTGACACAATATCTTAAAAGCGAAGAAGTCCAGGATGATTGGCAGTATCAACTAGGGGTGGCGCTTCAAAATGCCCCGCGCCGCAAAGGTGGCGGGAATGCCCAACGCTACGCAGCCATCTTTCTCCTCCAAAAAGACGATTACTACCAGCGCACCAGTTTCTCACTTGCGCCTCGCGTGGTCAAGGCATCCCAATGGGGTGCGCTCAAGATCATGGACGATGCTCCCGAGGCCATCAACAATTCTCTCGATAAAAATCGTGGCTGGACAAAGCATCTCGAACAGCCCTATCAAAGTGTCAACCCGGCAGGCTGTATCAATCTGCTGCCGGAAGGTATCGCCTTTTTCAATTTCGTCCTGCAACAGGGGCGCTATTACGGCTTCTCGAATTTCCCCGATTACCTGCCCATGCTGGCCCGGCTGGAACTGCCTATCTTTTTCATTGAGGGCCGCCGCAGCATCAAAGAGCGCATCCAGATCCTGACCCAGCCGCAAGAAATCAAGGCCGCTATGGCACGTGGTGAAAACCATCTCACCTTGCAAGCAGGCGTTGAACTCAACGGACAGCTTTTCACATCTGCAAAAGAGAGTCTGCACATTGTTTCAGACAACCCGCCCTGGGCGTTGGTCGGTAACAAACTTGTCCCGGTTGCCAACCCCGAAAGCCTCGACGTTCTGCAAATCTTCCCGCTCGAAATTCCGATTGCACAGGAAGATGACTTCCGCGAAAAATACTTCCGTCAGATCGCCGAACGCGTTCCGATTCAGGGCGACGTGGTCACCTGGGACGATGTGAAAGCGGACGCCGTCCCGCGCCTGTATTTACACAATGACGATGGAACTCTGCGCGCTGACCTGCGCTTTGGCTACGGCGAATACGAATCTCCCGCGGACCGTGATCCTGCTCCCGTTTCGACGGTAGACAACCCCGGTTCCTGGACTCTGACCCGCATCCATCGCCAGCCAGGGCAGGAGGCCGATTTCTACCAGTTGCTGACTGATGCCAAATACGGGTTGAAACGTGCGGGTAGCCGCTTCCCCTACGGCACCTTTGAGATGCGCGCCCGCACTCACCCGTTCGATTTCTTGATGCACAGCATCCCCGCGTTGACAGAAGCCGGATTTGAAATCTTTGGCGACAAAGAATCGCTTGGCAAGGTTAATCCCAACACGCCAACCATCCGCCTGAACATTACCAGCGGCATCGACTGGTTCGAACTGGACGCGGTTGCCATGTACGGCGACCAGGAAGTGAAACTACGTGAAATCCGCAAGGCGCTCAGGAAAGGCGACAAATACATCAAGCTGGCCGACGACTCCATAGGTCAAATCCCGGAACAATGGCTGGAACGCTACAAGCACCTGTTCAACATGGCCGAAGATACCGACGGCGGCATGCGCATCAGCGATTTGCAGCTTTCGCTGGTGGATGAGTTGCTCGAAGATGCCGGGCAGTCGAATATTCCGGCGGAGTTTTATGAAAAACGTGAACGCCTGAAAGGATTTAAAGACATCAAGCCCCAGCCAATTCCACAGGGCTTTACCGGCGAACTTCGTCCGTATCAGAAAGCCGGCCTCGACTGGTTGCATTTCCTGAAAGAATATGGCTTTGGCGGCATCTTGGCTGATGATATGGGATTGGGGAAAACGGTCCAGGTGCTGACCTTTCTTCAGTCGCAACGGGAGCCCCCTTCGGGGACGATGCAGGCCGGGGCCAGGTCTGCTGCGCTGTTGGTCGTTCCCAAGAGTTTGATCACCAACTGGCAGCGGGAGTCCGCCAACTTCACACCGAATCTGCGTTTTCTTGAATACATGGGCAACGCCCGCAACAAGGACACCGAAACGTTCAAGAATTACGACATTGTCCTGACGACCTACGGCACCATGCTGCGCGACATCGAGAGCCTGTGCGAATACCGCTTCAGCTACGTCATCCTGGATGAGTCGCAGGCCATCAAGAACCCGCTTTCGCAGAGTGCCAAGGCCGCCCGCCTGCTGACCGCCGAGCATCGCCTGTGCATGACCGGTACGCCAGTGGAAAACAATACCTTCGAGTTGTGGTCGCAGTTTGCGTTTGTAAACCCCGGCTTACTGGGCAGTATGGATTATTTCAAGCGAGAATTTGCCAGCCCGATCGAGAGCAAACAGGACGAGGACACGGCCAATTTGCTCAAACGGATGGTCTACCCGTTCATTCTGCGCCGGACGAAGGAACAGGTGGCCCCCGAACTGCCGCCGCGTACCGAGCGCATCATCTATACGGACCTGGAACCTGCTCAGCGCAAACTGTATAACCGCACCCGTGACCGTTACCGCGCCCAACTGCTTGGCATGATCGAAGATGACGGCATGAACAACGCCCGCATGAAGATTTTGGAGGGCCTGCTGCGCCTGCGCCAGATCTGTATTCACCCGGCACTGGTCGAGCCGACTTACAACAAGAAAGCGGCTAAGTTCGAGATTTTGATGGAAACGCTGGAAACCCTGCAAAGCGAGGGTCACAAAGCGCTGGTCTTTTCGCAGTTTGTCCAGACTCTGAAACTGCTCGAAAAAGAGATGAAGAAAGTGGAGCTTTCATATACTTATCTCGACGGGAAGACCAAAGACCGTCAGACCGTAGTGGATGAATTCCAGAACAACCCATCGCTGTCGTTCTTTCTGATCAGCCTGAAGGCCGGCGGCGTGGGATTGAACCTGACCGCCGCCGATTATGTCATCCATCTTGACCCGTGGTGGAATCCTGCCGTTGAGATGCAGGCCGCCGACCGGGCACATCGCATCGGCCAGGATAAACCGGTTTTCATCTACAAATTTATCGCGCGCGAAACCGTGGAAGAGAAGATTTTAGAATTGCAAACCCGCAAGCGAGCTCTTGTGGAACAACTGATCTCGTCTGAAGGTAGTTTCTTCAAATCGCTGACCAGGGACGATGTGAAGGTGTTGTTTAGTTAGCTGGCAGAGGGTGCGACGCACTCCCGATGGAGAGATTTATGAATTGGACCGACATTCGCAAAATACTCAAAGATGTTCCTAATGAAGCGTTGACCGAAATCATCAAAGGCTTGTATGGACTTTCGCCGCAGAATAAAGCCTTCATCCGCACGCAGCTTTTTCCCGGACAGCAGGATACGGAATTGTTGGAGAAATCCCGTAAGCAGGTCATTCGGGCGGTTTATGTTGAAACGAAGGGTATTCCTCACATGCCGCGTTTTGGCGAATCGCGCAAAGTTATCCGCGCTTACCAGAAAGCCACCAGTGACATAGCCGGCACACTCGACCTGATGTTGCTGCACGTAGAACGAGGCACGCAGTTTACCAACGATTTTGGCGACATCGACGAGCCGTTCTATATTGCACTCGAAACCATGCTTGGCAATGCTGTTGATTTACTGTTTGAGAGTCCTAATGCTGAAGCGTTATTTGCGCAATTTAGCAATCGCTTCAATAAACTGGAGCGTACCGCCAGCAGGATTGGCTGGGGTTATGGGGATGCTGTTAGCGAGATGGTTAGCGAGTTGCGAGAGCGGATGGGAGATTTGTAGAGATTGGGTAACAATGTTAAGGTGTTGAAAATTCGGAGGACGACTCCGAATTTTCATGATACAATACTTTTATGCTTGAACGAAAAGAATACCTAACCAGATTAAGTACTGCCACCCAACGTTCCCCTGTGACGGCCCTATTAGGCCCCAGGCAATGTGGAAAAACAACACTTTCCCGTCAGTTGGCTACTCAGAAGCAAGCTACCTTTTTTGATTTGGAATCCATCCCAGACCAACGCCGCTTGCAAAATCCAGAGCTTGTGTTAAGCGGGTTGAGCGGGCTAGTGATTTTAGATGAAATTCAGATCATGCCGGAATTGTTTCAGGTTTTACGCGTCTTGGTGGACAATCCAGAAAATCGGGCAAGGTTTTTAATTTTGGGTAGTGCCTCACCAACGCTTATCAAATCGGCATCTGAATCTTTGGCGGGACGAGTTGAATTTATTGAGTTGAGCGGTTTTGACCTGTTTGAAGTTGGCACAAGTAACAGGAATACACTCTGGCTGCGCGGGGGATTCCCGCGTGCCTATCTGGCTGATTCATTGGATGATAGTCTGGCTTGGCGCGAAGGTTTTATCCGTACCTTCCTTGAACGGGACATTCCACAACTTGGAATCAATATTCCGGCTATTGCCATGCGTCGATTCTGGACGATGCTGGCTCACTATCATGGTCAGATTTGGAACGCATCGGAACTGGCTCGTTCAATGGGACTTTCGGACAAAACCATTCGCTCATACCTCGATATTCTTACTGGCACGTTTATGGTTCGTCAACTCCAACCCTGGTTTGAAAACCTAAGCAAGCGCCAGGTTAAATCCCCTAAGATTTATTTCCGTGATTCAGGTTTACTTCATAGCTTGCTTGGGATTACCGATGAAAGTAGTTTACTAGGTCATCCCAAATCAGGTGCTTCCTGGGAAGGTTTTGCTCTTGAACAGGTGTTGCAAACTCTGCGTCTTGCACAGGCATATTTCTGGGGTACATATAGTGGTCCAGAACTTGACTTAGTATTTTTTCAAAATGGAAAACGCTATGGTGTTGAAGTCAAATTCAATGAAGCCCCAAGCGTTACATCCTCTATGCGTTCTGCAGTAAAAGATTTGTCGCTTGATCATTTATGGATTGTATATCCTGGTAAAGATGAGTATCCAGTGGAGAAAAACATCACGACACTGCCATTAGCAAATGCAGAGCGCATAAAAGCAAATTTATAGCCCAAAAATTGGTCTGGGATATTCAGTCAATCCCTTGCCAAGGGGCTTTTCTATTTAATTGTTATCCAAATTATCTGAATTGAAATTCTGGCAAAAAGATGCTTGCAATGTGTGGGCGTCTTTTTGGTTAAGAGCACATCACCCATTTCAGTTTCATTAAATCTGGATCGCTTCTTGCTCCAATTTCAAGCCGCGATCGATGAGATATTCGATAGTTGAGCGAATATCAAACAATTCTGGTCGGGCACATAGATGTTTCAGGTTACGAATATCTGTCTGTGTCAGTGGATGGGAGAGACGAGCATATTTTTCAAATGTGGAAATGTCCATCAGGTAAGGTTGGATTCGGACGTTAACACGTCTTCGTAATTGCGAGAGAATGTTGAATCCGCCATAATCCATATCGGACCAGATGTACATGGGAATCGTTTCGGAGATGAGATGTAGCAGGCGGCGAATGGAAGGGGATGGGTTGCCCATAAGACAGAGGGTTGCATATTGCACCCCTCCCGCTTCGCTGGAGGATGATATATTGTGTGTTGCTTGGGCACGAAGAAATTCGTGGAAGGATGTCAGGTTTTCGATGCAAAGAACGGAGTTGGCGTGGATAGTGACGGATTGAATGGTTTCAATTTGCGCAGCGGGAAATCCAACCGAAGGGGTAAAACCGCCCAACGATAGGATCTCTCCGCTTTGAGTGGTGAGTTGCCAGTTGCCAGCCATGTGGATGTAGTTGGGATTGGCAACAAGGTTGAATTCTCGGAGGATGTCTTTGGCTGGAAGTGATTTCCACTCGGGATTTGCCAGTCGTGCCAAGTGGACGATAGCGGGTTTTAGTACGTCGAAACGTTTGCTGTCATTGAAGGTGCGCACACTGAAGACCCGGTAGGGAGTCTCCGTTTCGAGAGTAGATAAGGCTGATAAAGCGGTCAGCAGATCGAGATTCCAGGTTGAATCGGTCAGGCTGAAGGGAGCAGGGGATTTTCCGGCGCGGAACTTGGTTAGGATACAGTGGATAGCGCGGGTGCGCCAGCCGTTCCGCGAAAAGCGGAATTGGTCAGCGAGCAGAATGGTTTCGAGACGAGCACGAATGTTGGAAACAGGTTCGCGGTTGATGAGTGCGTAGAGAGGTCCGTGATTTGAGAGCGTGATGGATTGGAGTAGATGACCTGATTCACCGGGAAGCCAGGTGAGTGCGAGCAGGTCAGTTTGCTCGAGTTGATTGAGTTGTTCATTGGCGATCAGGCGTGGGGCAGGATCGGTTTGGGAGAAGTAAGTGGGTAGGGATACATCAGAGAGATGAATTTTGATGGCTCGCGCAGTGTGTTCCGTTTGGTGTATGGCTCGATTTTCGAATTTGTCGAGAAGTGTGTTGATAATAATTGCTACATCGGGCGAAGGGCTAAAAGAGATTTCCATGATCTGTTGCGTTATCCCTTTTCCAATTCGGCGATCATCTCGTTCTTGTCAATCTCGATCACAAACGCGTGGCTGTTTTTACGTACAACCGTGCAAACAGTATCTACAAAGGGCAGGAGTGAGCCGGATTTGTCGGGCGGAGTAGCGAGCAGCACTTGCAGGCCGGCATCACGCATGAATTGCAAAGCGCTGGCAGTGCGGGCGGTGTCCATTTTTCCGAAAGCTTCATCGAAGAGCGCCAGGCGGATGGTGTCGGAGGGGCGCGGCTGGTTGAGACGATAGGCCTGGGCAAAGGAGGCGGCCATTGCCACATAGAAGGGCGTGGTGGTTTCGCCACCGCTCTTTTTGGCATTGATCTGACTTAGCAAGGCGCGGTCTCCATTGGGATAGTGGATGCGGATATCGTATTGCAGGTAGGAGCGGTAATCTTGTAATTCGCGCAGTTCGGCAGAGAGAGTTTCACCTGTCTGATTGTTGAGCGTCAGGCGTTCGAGTAGCAAGTCCCAGGCTTGCTGGTGTTTTTGGCGAAAGTCCGAGTCGAAGAGCGAGGCGCCGAGCACGCTCTGGCTGTCCATGACCATGTCGTACATCCCTCGCAGGTTGGCAGCGGGCTGGGTAATGAATTCGTAGCGCTCTCCGCCAAAGCGCAGTTGGGAAAGGGTGGTGTTCAGGTAGGCCAGTTGCTGGCGGGCTTCCTCGATTTGCTCGCGCAGGCGGTGAATGAAGTTTTCGACCAATTCCTGTTCGGCCAGGCCCCGCTGGTGAACGATTTGGGTTTCGTATTGGGGAAGTTCAGAGTTGACGAGCTTCTCATGTTCAGCCGTGTAGCGCGTTGCGTCATCCGCTTCATCGTAGCCAAAGTCGTAACGCATCGAGTAAGCTTGCTTGGCTTCGCGCAGACGGTCGCGATTGCGAGCTTCGGCGGTCTGATAATCATTCTCGTAGCGTTCTGCATTTTGTTGGATCACATCTACCGGTTGACGCTCCAGGCGGCGGGCATATTCTTTCTCGATCTCGGCGCGGGATTCTTCATCAGGGTTTTCATCTGCGAGAAATTCTTTGGCATTTTGGATGGATTGGTCGATCTCACGCTCCAGCCGGGGGATTTCGCCTTCAGCCAGATTCTGAGCGTCAGCCTCCATCCCTCCGATGCGACGCTCGACCGAGCCTGCTTCCGTTTGCAGACGGTTGTACTCAGCCTGATGCTGTTCCACGGCGGCTTTCAGGGTTTCAGTGGTGTGCAGGTCAAGTTGGGCTAATTCTTTGGTGAGTGTTTCGTGCTGCGTGGCCCGCTCGGGGAGAATTGATAGTGTTTCAAAGGTGTGTTCAAGATCAATAAGCGGGCGGATTTTGTCACGGGTAAGAGCGAGACGTTTGTGCAGGGCGGAATCGCGCTCGTTGAGCGAGATCATTTCATGAGCGATTTCGTCCAAGCGCCGCTGGCGACTTTCCACCTGACTCGCCACAGCACGCTCGCCGATGAACCAGCGCCCATAGATTTGCGGGTCGATGTGGCTGTCTGTGTAGTTGCGGCGCACGAAGCATTCACGAGTCACGGCGGTGCGATGATCGCGAAGTCCTTCGAGACTGTTGCACTTAACATAGTGACCGAGGAGCAAATCGATGAAGGCGCAGGCGGCGGGGTGATTGGTTTTTACTTCGGATGAAAGCGTGTTGCGTGAGCCGTGCTCCGTCTTGTTGGCAAGGATGCGCTCGGTATCAAGTAATGCAACACTATGCAATCCATCCTTGTGGCGACGCTCACGGTAGAGTTTCATGGCAGCATCGTAGCGAGCAGGCGGAACGAGGATGGCGAAACGATTGCGTCTCAGAATGCCTTCGACAGCATTTTGCCACTCTTTGTCCGGGATGTTAAGCACGGTGCATAGGAAGACGACTTCTTCGCTGGAGAGGCCAAGCTCGGCACGCAACAGTCGGCGTAAGTGACTGGCCTGTGGAGCCTCGCTCTCGTAGCTGATGTCGCGGTCGCCAGTGCGCAGTTTGCGGATTTCGTCTTCCAACCGCGAGGCCTCTTCACGCAAGGATGTGGCTCTTTCGGTAAGAATGATTTGTTCGCGGGAATAGTTTTGGGAGATGGTTTCGAGGGCGGATTGGTAATCTTGGATCGTGTTCTGTGTGGTATTTTCCGTTGGAAAGGATTCAATGGCAGGAGGAATTGCCTGATTATCAGCGCTCAGGAATTTGCGAAGTTTTTTGGCATCTGCCTGTTCCCGGGCGATGATAGCATCAGCCTCAATTTGGCGCTGGTGCAGGAGGACGAGTTCGGCATCCAGGGCAGCGAGTTTTTCGGCCAGGTCGCGTTGTTTGATGGCAGTTTGATCAGTTTGCAGGGCGATCTTGGCATCCAGCAGAGCAGTTTCGGCGTATTTCAGGTGGCTGGCAAGTTGCTCACGCTGTATTTCGGCGCGGCTGAGTTCTAGGCGGATTTCATCCAGTTTCAGGCGGGTGTTTTTCAGTTCGGCGGTGTGAATTTCCCCACGAGAGCGGCGGGAGATGTAACCATTGGTGATGCGTCGACGGCGGTTGGCGGTGCGCTCTTTGTCGAGTTCTTCGATGTGTTCAAGGGACTCGATGCGTTCGCGCACGTCAGCGGCCAGGCTTTCGAAGTGCCGCAGGGTGTCAAGTTGGGCTTGCAGGGTTTTGACGTCCAGCAAGTTTTCATCGAGCAGATAGTTGTGAACAAAGGAGCGGATGTCGGTGAGCGGGCTGAAAGCAAGTCCTTTGACGATTTTGGCGGGAAAGGAGTCTTTGAGCTGGCCGAGTCTGTTAAGCAGGTGGACGCGGTAATCTTCCAGGCGAGTAAAGACCTGGGCACGGGAGGCAGGCGGAAGGGCGAAATGATCGAGGTGGCGTTTGAAGGCACGGGTGTCGAATAAACGTCCGGGGGCAGCATCCGCCTGGAAGAACCAGCGGTCATCCAATCCCGCATTGTGGACGATGAAGTAGACTACATCGGGGCTGCGTCCATCTTCGAAAGCGTCGATGACTGCGCCGTGTGAAAAGTAGGTGCCATCGGGGTTGCGGAATTCGAGGGCGATCACGCCAGTGGCGTCACCGCGCAGGAAGCGCTGACCCTCGGTGCCAAGCTCGCCTCGCACATAGCTGGCGAGGGTACGCTTGCCGCCTGCCAGAGCGGCCTGGTTGAAACGCACATCCCGCTGGCCGCCGACCAGGGCAAACTGGATGGCATCAAGTACAGTCGATTTACCTGCACCGTTGATGCCGATGAAGTAAGTGCTGCCTTCGCAGTTGATGGTGGTGTTTTCGAACAGGTGCCAGTTGATCAGGCGGATTTTGATGAGGGTTTTCATAGGAAATCCTTACTCATTCTCGTCAGTTTCTTCTTCATCAGAAGAACGATACTTGCGGATCCAGGCCTCGAGTTCATCGACGGTTTGCACGGGTAGGATCAGGCGAACAGAGCCGCGCAGGCGCAAGCGGGCTTCGGAGTCACGCACGTCGATGGTGCGGCCATCGAGAGTATCAATCAGTCCCAAGGAGCGCAGGCGGCGCAGCAGGGTTTCGTATTGGATGATGCCCAGATCGCGCTCCTTGCCGGTAATGGTGCGGTACTCTTCGCGCACTTCGCCGATGGTCACGACCGGATCTTGCGCCAGACTGAGACGTTCGATGCGCTCTTCGTAGAGTTTGCGGAGAACAGTAATCATCAGGGTTTCGTCCAGTTTATAGCGAGCGCGGCAGTAACTATATTCGGAGATAACCTGGAAGATGCGATGGTAATCGTCATGGAGCAGGTTGTAGCCCGCCAATTCGAGCGCTGTCTCGCATGCCTCCCGGTGGCGATGGATGAAGTAGTAATCATCTTTGTCCTCGTCTTTATCCTGGTAGAGAAAGACCTGGCCAAGGATGCGGTTGACGACACGAGGCAGGTCGCGTTGGGATTTTTCGGGCAGGGTGGTGAGAGGGGTAAGTTCCATAGGTTTATAGTTTGTATAGTTCGAACGGCACAATCCGATACGCACCCATATCAACAGGTTCGCCATCGGTGATTTCGAGCCCATAAGCGACTTCGGGATGGTGAGCATAGGCCAGGATGGTAGTCAGCCAGTGCAAGTCACCGGATACATCGGTTGGAATTTCGGTGATATGTAGCTTCTTATGTCCATTGAAAAAACCGAGCACTTTTCGGTTCACCTTTTCAGGCGAGAAGGCCTGAGTGACGTCTTTCATGGTCAGGCTGCGCAGGGACGCTAGGTCTGCTGGATTCAAGGTGGGGACAATCACGGTATCAGGCATGAACGGAGCGCGGCGCTGGGGTGGGGTGTAATAGCTGTGGAGGTCGGGCAAGTCCACAGGATGCTGGCGCGGGGTTGGAGCATCTTCAGGCAGGTACTCTTCACCTTCGTCATTCATCGCCGAGAGTTGGCGGGCGAGGGAAACCAAACGGTCTTTGAAACTGCCGTCAGCATTGCCCAGTTGGTAGCGAATCTGGCGCAGGGAGGTGCGCAGGTACTGGGAGTGGCGCTGGTCAATGTCTTCGAGCAGCGGGTCCAGCCCCTCGAGTTGGTGAATGACGAATTGCAGGTACCCGGAAAGGATCTGCTCTGCCTGGGCCGGATCCAGGCGGCTTTGTAAGGCCATCTCATCGGCGGTTTGGGTCAGCCAATCGGGATCGAGTTGCCAGGTTTGCAGTTGATTGATGATGTCACGCCGGTAACGGGAGACGTGGTCGGATGTTTTCAGGGCGTGATATGATGCACCGAGTGTTTGGGAGTAATCATCGAATTGCAAGTGCAGCAGGTCGGCGATTTCCTTTTCGCGGGTGGCGCGTTCCACGTAGCGGCGGATGTTCTGGTTGAGTTCGCTCAAGCCACGCACCATCTGGCGTACATTTTCGTAGGCCTGGGTCACAGCCAGAGCAGGTGAGAAATCTTTGTTGGTTTCGGCGGCGGTAATAAGCTGGTGCGCCGTGTATATCTGCCCCGTGAATTCGTGTGGCTTTTGTTCTTCGACCTTGCGCAGAGCTTCGAGCAAGGTGAAGGCATAATCGGGCAGGGCGATGGTCTCGCTATAGTCGGCATGCTGCTCGCGCTCGATCCAGCCGGATTCTTCCAGACGACGGATAAGATAAGATGCGTAATCCCCCTCGGATTTTTGACCCGTTATCGAAACGGGATCATCCTTCGACAGGCTCAGGCCAGCGGGCTCGGTCGCAGTCTGATTCGCCATATCAGCAGCGATCTCGCCCTCGGCGTCCGCGCTTCTTAAATAATCCACAATTTCGGCAACGACCACTTCCCGTGCCAGACCAAATCGGTTGAACTCCGCCAGTCCGTAGATGCGTAATAGGATGGCCATATAGTGGCGCTGGAGAGTGATCGCGCCCTGGGTGCTGAACAGATTGAACAGGTTGAGTGGCAGGAAATCAAAGGGATTCGCCATGTTCAGCCTCCCAAACGAGAATGTCCTGCAACTCGCAATTGAGCGCTTCGCACAGACGAGCAAGCGCTTCCAAATCGACATGACGGGCTGTTCCTGCATCCAAACGATAGACGAAATCCTTGGGAACGCTCGCTATTTCAGCCAACTTGCGTGGGGAAATGCGTTCGCCGGTCTCGGCTTGCTGTTTCCCGAGTAAAATAGTGATACGACCAGATGTCGAGATTTTAGAACACATGTTCTAATAATATAGTCGAACGGTCTTTTTGTCAAGACTTTTGGCGAAAATTTAAGACAATTGGCGATTTATTTCGGAGAAATGTCCCCAATGAATATTCAATTGACCGAAAAGCAAATCCATGAACGGGCCAGCGACCAGAGTTTCCAGAAGGGGCATGCATATTACAAATCGGGGGCGATATACAATCCTGCCTTGCAGGTTACGCTCGCCGGCTTCACTTTGACGGCGCAATGCGAAGGCAGCAGCGCCCCATCTTACCGCCTGCAGGTGGAATTGGATGGCGGCGGGGTGCGATCAGCCTCGTGTACCTGTCCGTATGATTGGGGTGGGGATTGTAAACACATCGTGGCGTTGCTTCTGATGTACATTCACCAGCCGGATGAGTTTGTGGAGCAAGAAAGTGTAAATGAACTGCTCGTCGGGTTGGAAAAAGATGCCCTGATAGCGTTGATTCTTCGTTTGGTGGAGCGTGATCCTGATTTGTATGATGTGTTGGAACTGGCCATCCCGGCAGCGAAAATTGCTGCGCAGCCCACAGCTTCGGGGGCTGCGAAAAAGCGACAAACCCAGGTTTCAGAAGAGACTTACCGCAGGCAAATCAACCGTATTTTGAAGCACGCCTACCGCGGAGACTACTACGATGACTGGAATGAGCCTGGGTATATCGGTGACTTGCAGGAAGTGCTCGAAACCGGTATCAAGTTTTTGGATGCGGGGGATGCGGAAGGCGCATTGATCATTCTGCGCGTGTTGTTGGAAGAATTGACGGAAGATTACGATGGTGAAATGGATTACAACGGCGACCTGGCCTGTGTCATCCAGGATATTGGCATGCCGCTGGCCGAGGCCATTCTCAGCGTTGAGTTGGATGCCAGCACCCGTGAAGAGCTTCAGGGAACAATGCAGAAAATACATGACAATTTGGATGAAATGATCGAGGCTGAAGATGAACTCGAATTGATCCTGGCAGCATTAGAATATGGTTGGGATGAACTTCCCGATGAAGAGACTGAATGGGAAGAGTACGAGGAAGAATATTGGATGGTTCTCGATCATTTGAAGCAAGCTCGTCTCAATGTAATGGCGCGGCAGGGAGATGATGAAGCATTTTTGCGCCTTGCTAAAAAATCAGATGCGAAACGTTACACCCTGAAATTGATCGAGCTTGGCCGCCTGGATGAGGCGGTCAAGGCCAGTGAAAAGCTCGAAAGTACAAGCGACGCCTTTACTGTGGCGCAAAAAATGCGTGAGATCGGTCGCCTTAACGATGCTATTGCGCTAGCTGAAAAGGGATTGGAAATGGGCGGCTACTATCTCAACCAGTTGGCGCTCTGGCTGGCTCCCTTGGAAGAATCTCAGGGACGAACGGATATGGCGTTGTTGGCCTACCGCACAGCCTACGATGAATCCCCAAGCATCGAGATATATCGCAATATCAAACGTCTATCTGGTGAAGACTGGGCAAACCTTCGCCCTGCGCTCATCCAAAAGGTTGCTAACAACAATGCTGTTTTGGTGGATATTCACTTGAATGAGAAAGAATGGGATGCTGCTATCAAAGTTGCCGAACAGGATAGATGGTCTTTCCAATTGCTCGAAAAAGTGGCGGAGGCTGTGATTCCTCATCGACCAGATTGGGTGATTCGTATATCGCTCAAGCAATCGGATCAACTGATCTCTCAGACACAGAGCAAGCTTTATCCCATCGCTGCCCGTTGGCTGGAACGAGCCAAAAAGGCCTATCATCTAAAAGGCCAGGATGCAGAGTGGCAGGCTTATATCGATAATTTGCGCGCAACCT
This sequence comes from uncultured Chloroflexia bacterium, assembly GCA_963785535.1. Classification (GTDB taxonomy): domain Bacteria; phylum Chloroflexota; class Anaerolineae; order Anaerolineales; family Villigracilaceae; genus JAABUE01. Next base: position 220,325 of record CAWAVQ010000013.1, read on the forward strand.
ATGCGCGGCGTCCGGCGTTGCAGAGGGAGATCAAAGGACTGTAAAATCTGTTTGCCCTTCGGCTGATAGCTGAATTCTCGATATCAAAGGAAATCCAGTTGGGATTGCAATCCGGTAAGAAAATTAGGTTCATTCCTGACGGGAAATCAGATATAACATGCGCAAGATTTTCAACTCGTCGTAATTCCATTCCCCATTCAACTTATCATAGACCGGTTTGAGAAAAGTCGGGCTGAGTTCATCAAATACGGCAAAGACAGCTTGTTTTTGCTCAGGTGTGGTGGATGTCAGCTTTTGCAGATCTTCACCTTTCCGAAGTGTGTTCCCTGCTGAAAGATATCTTGTCAAATGGCCAAGAATTGTTCCTTGTGTGACGTGATACCGTTCCATCAAATCTTGAATCGTTTCCCCAGCATTATAGGCTTCACTGACAAGGACATACCGACGATTTGAGTCACTTTTATCGCGGGTTGTTTCTTTTTGCTTTTCTTGCAAGCCATGTTGTTCACAATAGGCCTTAATGACCACCAAAAACGAGTTTCCATATTGACGCGCTTTTACCTGTCCTACGCCAGAGATATTGAGCAGGCCTTCATGCGATTGGGGATAATAGGCTGCCATCTCTATCAACGTTCTATCTGAGAAGATGACATACGGAGGAACGCCCCCCTCGTCTGCCATCTCTTTGCGCTTTTGACGGAGCAGATGCAAACAGTGTCTGGTCGTACTCCAAATCTACTCTTTCTTTCTCCCGCTTTTTTGGACACGCTCCGCTTCTTGCACTATGCCCATCACTTGCTTCCCGTTTTCGGAGCATATCCAGTCCCTCAGCAGTAAGACCCAATGTTCGATACTCGCCTTCCTGTTTCAGGTATCCCATCGTCAAGAGCTGGCGGGCGAGATGCATCCATTGCTTCCTGGTCAATTCTGTGCCGATGCCATATGTGGACAGTTTGTCGTGTCCCCAACGCAGGACCTTTTCGTTTTTCGAGCCGAGCAGAATATCTGCGATATGACCCGCGCCAAATCTTTCGTCCGCGCGTTTGACACAGGAAAGGAACTTCTGCGCGAAAACCGTGATGTCGGTCTAGTTCGCTGGGGGCGGAGGTACAGTTGTCGCAATTGGAGCAGGTCTGGGCGGAGTATGATTCGCCGAAATAGTTGAGCAGCGGTTTTCGGCGGCAAGTCAGCTCGTCTTCCGCGTAACGGACAATGGCATCCAAATGTCCAGTAGCGATTCGTTTCTCATCCCCTTCTTTTTGGTCGATGAAATAGTTTATCTTGGCGACGTCAGAATAATTGAAAAGCAAAGTACAGTGTGCGGGTAGACCGTCCCGTCCTGCACGCCCGATTTCCTGATAATAGCTTTCGATGCTCTTGGGCAAATCGAAGTGGATGATGAAGCGCACGTTAGGTTTGTTGATCCCCATCCCAAAAGCGATGGTGGCGACGATGATCTGAGCATCATCGCGAATGAAAGCTTCTTGATTCTGCTTTCGCTCCAAATCTTCCAGCCCGGCGTGATAAGGAAGGACAGAGTACCCTTTTGAGGCGAGAACCATAGCAAGTTCATCCACCTGCCGGCGCGAGAAGCAATAGATGATGCCCGATTGGTCTTTGTGGCGTTCGAGGATCCGGATGGTTTGGCTGATGGGGTCGCGTTTGCGGAGCACCTCGAGGTACAGGTTCTCACGGTTGAAACTGGCGACGAATTCATTGGTAGTAGTGAACTCGAGCGTTGCGCGAATATCCTGGCGTACCCGGGTCGTGGCCGTGGCTGTGAGCGCCAGGCAGACTGTATTCGGGAAGCGCTTGCGCACCTCAACGATTTGACGATATTCCGGGCGGAAGTCATGGCCCCACTCCGAGATGCAATGAGCTTCGTCTATCGTAAGCAGATCAACTTTCAGTCCGGAAAGTAACGAGAGGATACGCGGGGTGAGAAGTGTTTCGGGCGCAACATACAGCAATTTCACTTCACCGCGTTTTACTTGCTCCATGTTGTGCTGGTAATCCTGTGACGACAAGGAACTGTTGATGAATAGCGCGGGAACGCCAAAGGCTCGCAACTGTTCGACCTGATCTTTCATCAAGGAGATAAGCGGCGAGACGACTACGGTTAGCCCGTCAAAAAGTAACGCCGGGATCTGGTAGCATAGAGATTTTCCGCCGCCAGTTGGCATAACGGCCAGTGTGTCACGCCCTGCCAGCACGTTTTCGATCACTTCGCGCTGGTGTGGACGAAAGGTGTCGTAACCGAAGGTTTCTTTGAGGATTGATGCAGGGGAGGCCATGCACCAAGTATAACGATGATTTTCCGGGTGAGACTTTACATTCCAAAAACAAAATCATCCAGTAGAAAATATCTCTGATTGCGAATAGATTGGGAAGTTACTGGGCGATCTGTCAACTTATTCTTAGCGTGCGATATTCCGTCAATCCATTGCCAAAGGGCTTTTCTTATTAATTAGAATTTGGATTGCCTAATTTGAACTTCCAACAAAAAACGCCTGTTTTCGCAGGCGTTTTTTGATAGATCTGTTTGTCGTAGATAGATCGGCATAAAGAGCAACTTGCCTTAATCGCTGTTGAGCAGCTTGGCTAAATTATCTTTTGTGAGCAGTTCAATTTCCTGTTGCGTTTGCAGGAAAGGCTGTACATCACTTACCATATTATCCCAGGAAAAGGATTTGATTTGGGTAAGCGTGACGCTGCGCCAATTATCGAACATAAGGATAGGGCCTGTCCAGCCTGTTTGGGTCAGGGCGTTATTGAGCATATTTAAATTAGGATTAGGCCAATTCCTATCACTCAGGTACCAGACAAGATCATAAATATCGCGGCCTTTCGGGTAAGGACGTTGCAGGATTGCATGAAGTTTGCCAGCAAGCAAAGATGACTTATCGTGATGTTGTAAATTCAACAAAACGTGACGCCGGATAAGGCTTGTTTCTAACTCAGCTTCCTTGGGCGGGTCGGTATCTACCTCGATTTTAACTGCCAAGACTTCATCGCGATGCGGGGAAAGGTTTAACTCGTAAGGTAGACCAGGAAATCGGATGTACACGCTGTTGACCGTTTTTTGGTCGCTGATTTTCAGGGCAACCTTGTAGCCCTGCGCTTCTAAATCTTTTTGTACAGCTTGCACATAAGCTCGAAAATCATACCTTGATTTGTTGGTTTCAAGAGCAAAATCCAGATCTTCAGAGTAACGCGGCAGGGAATACAAGAAGCGTAAAGCCGTTCCGCCGTGAAAAGCGAGCGTAGTCATAGCTCCTGATCTTTGTAGGCTTTGTAAAATCAGCGCCTGCAAATATTCTCGTGCCAGATTGCGCCTTTCCAGGGCGGTTGCATTGGGTTGAAGCAGAGATGCCAGGTATTCTTTCATGTCAGTTCCTCATATTCGCTTTCTTCTTGCTTTGCCAGTTCTGAAACGTAGCGGGCAACTCGTTTCCATTTTGGCTTTCCGGCGCGCTCCGCAAATTCATGGATCTGGTCTAAATCCAGCTTTTCCAGGTTTTGCAACCGTAACTGGGACAAATATTCGGGCGAATCTGAATTGGGTGTCAGATGAGCAAGGTCGAGTAAGGCTTTCTCAGGTTTTGCAATGAAAGCGCGTTGTTGCGAAGAAAGTGTTACCAATTGATAGCCAAAATAAAAGTGAGGAGCGATGTGTTGGAAGTAAAAACCCCTATCCCATTGAGACGGGCGCAGAGTTGTCACACTTAGTGTACGCGGTGTGTACTCTGGAATCAATCCATAATACGCCAATGCCGATTGCTCGCTGACATACGAGCCAGGGACTAGAGCATTGGCAATCAGGAACGGGTGAGGAGCCACACTTTGATAGGGCGGCTCCAGCATGTAGAGGCCGCGCCGAAGTTGGCGGATTTTTCCCGCTCTTACCCAACGGGAGAGCTGCCTGCGGATATCGTTGGAATCTACTTCCCCGGCAAGGAGTAACCCTGTTTCAAAAAGGGGTTGATCTCCCACTAGCGACAACAAACTTTCAAATTTCATTGTATTATTATGCCATATATGGCAAATTAACGCAATAAAATTTAGAGTAAGCTTGCGGAGCGCTATTGTTGTATGTTTGTGCGATATTCCGTCAATCCCTTGCCAAGGGGCTTTTCAATTAAGAATCAGACCGTAGTACGCGGTCTTTTCGCTTAAATTCATCCTCATTCCCGCACTTTTACAGATGGTAGAATCAATTTGCAAATACAAAATCGATTGCTTAAAAAGGGAAACGTGCAATGAAATATCGTCGCTTTGGTAGGACAGATTGGCAGGTCAGCGAGATTGGATATGGGATGTGGGGCATGGCCGGCTGGACCGGTTCAGATGATGAGCGAATCCCTAGAATCGCTGCAACGGGCCGTTGACCTGGGTTGTAATTTCTTTGACACGGCCTGGGGCTATGGTGAGGGACATAGCGAGAGTTTGTTGGGGAAGCTCGTCCGCGAGAATCCTGAGAAGAAGTTGTATACGGCGACGAAGATCCCGCCTAAAAACTTCATCTGGCCCAGCCGCCGCGAATTCTCTCTGGACGATTGTTTTCCGCCGGATCACATTGAAAAGTATGTTCATAGTAGCCTGAAGAATGCCGGATTGGATAAGTTCGATTTGATGCAGTTCCACGTTTGGGAAGATGCCTGGGTGGAAGATGATCGTTGGACAAAGAAACTGGACGAGTTACGTTCACAGGGACTATTCGATGCGGTTGGCATCAGCATCAATCGCTGGGAACCGTGGAACGGCGTCAAAACGGTGCGCAGCGGATTAATCGACGCGGTGCAGGTCATCTACAATATTTTCGATCAGAATCCCGAAGATGAACTATTCCCAGCTTGTGCGGAGATGGATGTGGCCGTCATCGCGCGTGTCCCGTTCGATGAGGGATCATTGACCGGGACCCTGACTTCGGAAAGTTCCTGGCCAAAAGACGACTGGCGCAGTACATATTTTGTCCCAGAGAATCTCAAGAGTAGCGTGGAACATGCCGAAGCCTTGCGTCCTCTTGATCCCTGAAGGGATGAGCATGCCCGAAATGGCGTTGCGATTTATCCTGAATGAGAAACGGGTCAGTACAATCATCCCAGGAATGCGAAAATTGAGACATGTAGATAGTAACATTGCTGCCAGTGAGGCTGGACCGTTGTCCCGGGAACTTCATGCAAAGTTGCGCCAACATCGTTGGGACAGGGAGCCAACGGCCTGGTCGCAGTAGGTTGTAAATAATTGGTGTCTCCCTGAGTGTAGCGAAGGGTCTCCCGTGCAAAGCACGGGGATTCTTCACTCCCTACGGTCGTTCAGAATGACAAGTATGAGCCTTCCAAACGGAAGGCTTTTGTTTTAAATTCTATTCGAATGCCAAGACGCGATTGCGAAAAAGTCCTTCGACCCCCGGCACCGCCGGGGCAGGTGTGCGCTTCGCTCCGCTCAGGAAGATTCCAATTCGTGTCATAATGAAGAGAAACAAAGGAGGCAACATGCCCAGACCCGATGATGGATTAGCCTTCATGCTGAAATATGAGAATGTGGCCTGGTATCAGGATGGCGTTGTCAGGATTCTGGACCGGCGCGTGTATCCGCGTAAGATTGAATTTGTGATTTGCAAGGACTACAGGGAAGTAGCGCAGGCTATCGCAGAGATGGTCACCCAGAGCGGCGGACCTTGGCTGGCAGCGCAGCAGGCGATGGTTATGACGGCTTACCAGGTGCAAGACCAACCCTCAGAACGGGCGAAGGCTATTTTAAGGGAAGCAGCAACCAGTGTAACCCGAGCGAGACCGACTACATCCAAGCGGATGGCGGTTGTCGTGCAGAAGGTGCTCGAGCACGCCGAAGCGGCACTGGATGTAGGCGAAGCGGTCGGTCCTTCTACTGAAAAGTTCGTGCGCGAAGGCCTGGATGAGAGATATAAACGGGCGCGGACAATCGGCGAGAATATGGTTGCCTTGTTGCCAGATAAAGTTATCATCCTGACGCAATGTTTTGCCGAGATATTGATCGGGTTCACGCTGCTAGTGTGCCAGGAGCGTGGGGTAGATGCCTCGCTGATCTGCCCGGAAACGCGCCCGTATTTGCAGGGCGCGCGCTTGACGGCCAGTGTGGCGCATGACATGGGTGTGCCCGTGACGGTGGTGACCGACAACATGCCAGGCTACTTGCTCTCGCGGCACATCCCGGATGCGTTCATCAGTGCGGCGGATGTGATCGCGCTGGACGGGCACGTGGTCAACAAGATTGGCACGTACCAGATTGCGCTGGCCGCACACGAGAACAACATCCCCTTTTACGTGTTTGGTATCCCTTCGGCTGAGAACCCGAGTATCGATTCCGTCATCATTGAGGAGCGCAACCCAGAGGAGGTGTTGTATGCCATGGGCGTGCGCACGGCGATGGAGGGCGTGAAAGGCTATTACCCGGCCTTTGACATCACACCGCCGAAACTGGTTAGCGCGGTGGTGACTTCCCGCGGTGTTTATTCGCCTTATGATTTGAAAAGCTATTTTGAAGGAAAGTAATCCACGGAAATGCGTTTTCCAAATAGGACTGTTGTTTGGTCTAAATCCGCCCAAGATGCGTTACAATGCCTGAAGCCCAGCGTTGTGCCTGCGTAGATTTGAATAATTGCTGAAACAGTTTGACTTTAACGTATGGATTTTGGAGGACAATATGGCCCAACTGGAAGTGGAGGTAATTCTGGCCCGGCACCTGGCTGAGAACCTGGCATTGCCGATCTTTATTGTTGATCCACAAGGAAATCTTATTTTTTTCAATGAGCCCGCCGAAGCGGTTTTGGGAATGCGTTTTGGCGACACAGGTCTCTTACCCGCCAGTGAATGGTCCACCATGTTCGAACCCATGGAACAGGATGGCACGCGGATCCTCCCGGAAGATCTCCCGCTCGTGATTGCCATGACGCACGGCCATCCGGCCCACAAAGGATTTTTTATTAGAGGGCTGGACAAGAAACTGCGGAAGATCGAATTGACCGCCTTTCCTCTTATCGGACAGGCAGGTCGTATAACAGGTGCGGTTTCAATCTTTTGGGAAGTGCCATCATGAAGGTAAAGCTGTGGGGTACGCGCGGTTCACTGGCCTCCCCGGGAGCGGATACGGTCCGTTATGGCGGCAATACTTCCTGCGTGTCGATCGAAGGGCCCGAAGGAACATGGCTGGTCCTGGATGCGGGGACGGGCATCCGCAGCTTGGGCCTCAACCTGCCCCCGGATCTGAAGCGGGTGGACGTTCTCCTGACGCATCTCCACATGGACCATCTCCAGGGCTTACCGTTCTTCGCACCTCTACGGAATCCGGATGTGGAAACGCACGTCTGGGGGCCGGCCAGCACCATGCTGAGTTTGAAATCGCGTCTTCAGCGTTATGTTTCGCCCCCGTTATTCCCGGTCAGCGTGCGTGATCTCTCCCCTATGTTGCAATTTCACGAACTGTACTTCGATATGTTCGAAATCGGAGAGTTCTGTATCGTATCCCAACTGGTCATCCATCCCAACCCGACGGTCGGGTATCGCATTCTGCACAAGGGCAAAGTTGTAACCTACCTGCCCGACCACGAGCCGATGCTGGGTGCCCGCACATTCCCTCGCAGCCCGGAATGGACCTCGGGATATACCCTGGCCAAGAATGCTAACTTGCTCATCCATGATACGCAGTACACGCCTGAAGAGTACCAATCCCGCGTCGGGTTCGGGCATAGCAACATGGTACAGGCTTTTGAATTTGCTGCACTGGCAAATGTAAAAAGTTTTGTCCCCTTCCATCATGATCCGGCCCACAGCGACGACCAACTGGACCGGATGATTTCAGACGCGATGCTTGAAGTTGCTCCCGGCTTTGACGTGACCCCCGGACAGGAAGGAACGATCTTCGATTTGGAAGAATAATTGGATTTGCTTATGTCATTCTGAGCCGCATAGCGGCGAAGCCCGCCCTGAACCGGGCCGAAGGGAATCTCCTGTGAAGAGCGCGGGGACCCTTCTTTCCGTTCAGGGTGACAGATTGTTGGATGCATTCACCAACGCGCGCAAATTCTCTCAGCGGGGTTTGTAGATAGAGATCACAGCCCGGCCAGACGGCATCCGCCCCGCTGCGGACCGCGCTCGCAATTGCTTCCGTTATCTCATCCGGTGTACCCTGACTGATGAGCCCCACCGGGTCGAGATTCCCGAACAACAACACATCCGGCACATCTTCCCGCGATTGGGCGAGATCGTTGGTCTGATCCACGGACAGCGCATCCGCGCCCGAAGCTGCCAGCAGTTTCATCGTCCCGTTCGTGCGCCCGCAGGCGGACAGCACCACCGGCCTCGGCAGTGCGGATGTCAGCGTCTGCAAGTGCGGCAGCACAATCGACTCGAACAACCTGGGTCCCAATGCCCCTGGCGAGCCGCCCATCTCGTGGATCGTCAAAAAGTCCGCGCCTGCCTGATGATATGCGTTCCCCACGCTGGCCAAAACCTGCGTGACGATCTCCAACGCTGGGTGAACTTTCTCCGGCTTGCGACGCATGCTCGTATAAAGTGCCATCGTCTCCACCAGCAGGGACAGCAACGTGAATGGCCCCGGCATCCAGGCCCCAATCACGATTTCATCCCCCACATCTTCTTTTAGCAATTTAATGGCTTCAAGGACAATCGGGATTCGCCCATGCTTAACCACAAAGTCACCGAGACTTAAATCAAAATCATTTGTGTCTCCGTGCCTTCGTGTCTCCGTGGTAAAGCTTTCCACGGAATCATACAAGAACCCCGCCACGCGCGGAAACTCCGCCCACTCACTCGCCTGCCTGAAATCGACCGTTGCCCCCAGCGCCTCGGCCTCCACACACAAATCCAGCGGCACGGCAGCCGACCCAAACCCGCTGACCCGGTAGGTGCTGGCCGCCGCCCGCGCCATCTTGACTGGGTCGTGGTGCGTCTCGTGGAACTGCAAGCCTTCTTGTTCCAGCCCGACCTCGGTCACGCTGATCAGGCCGGAGAAGAGGGGAGGCGCATCCAGATGTTGTTTGTTGAATAGCGTAAGGATATCGTTGCGAGATGTCATATCAGAAATTGTCCCAAAATATAGACGATCATCCCGGCCGTAAAGCCGAGATAGATACCACGCATAGCAAAGACGCCTTCTTTAGAGTCCCGGCTGCGTAGCAACTTGACCGTAAAGAGGATCAGCGCCGCATCTGCGACGATGATCGCCAGCAGATACTGGATGCCCATCCAGCCACGAATCAGCGGCAGGGGCGTCAGGATCAAGAGCAGGGCGAAGAGTCCGGCTGAGACGCGCAGAGCAGTTGTCCGCCCGAAGCGCAGCGCCAACGATCGCGACCCGAGCAACCTGTCGCCCTGCATGTCCATCGCATCCCCGGCGATCTCTTCCGCCAGGTCGATCAGGAAAGCGCCCAGCGCCATCAGCCACAAGAGCCCGTTTGATGTTCTGCCGACGGCCATGCCGCCCAGGATGAAACAGGATGCCACCGAAGTGGCGACCATCAGGTTGCCCGGCAGGCCGCTGCGCTTGAATTTCCAGTTGTACAGGAAGCCGATGACCCAGATGAAAATTGCGAAAACAAATGTGGAAAAACTTATTGCCAGCGCCGCTGCCCACCCCCCGAGGATGATCGGCACGGACAGCCCGATGGCTTCTCGCGCCGAGACCGCCCCGGATGGGAGCGGACGCTCCGGCGCATTGACGCGGTCCACTTCCAGGTCGAAGACGTCGTTCAGGATCAGCGCGGAAGCGGAGAGCAGAAAGGCGCAGGTGAAGCCCAGCAGCGCCTCCCGCACGGAAGGCAGCCCCCCCAGCGCGACCATCTCGCCCATCAGGACGGTCACCCCGGCGGCGAAGGGCAGTTCCGGGCGGAAGAGGCGGATGAGACCGGAGATTTTTTTTCTAAGCATTTTTTCAAAACCTACTGATGCGATATGTGCTGGCCGCCGCCCGCGCCATCTTTTCCGCATCGCGGTGTGCCTCGTGGAATTGCAAGCCTTCGCGCTCCAGCCCCGGCACGGTCACGCTGATCAGGCCGGAGAAGAAGGGATGAAGATCAGTTTTTATTTTTTTGAGTACAAGTAGAGAGTTATTTCGATTGTGCATAAGTAAAAGCACAAATGTTTGGAAACTACTTTTTCGTGCTAATTAGAAATTGTTATTTGCATAGGATAGAAAATGCTTCATGTGCATAATACTGATTTTTGTCACTTAGGTTTTTTAATAGGATTGGATAATATTTACCCTTGACTTCTGGCGGAACTTCTAATTTATCAAGTGCTTTGAGTGCAAAGATGCAAACTTCTGATTGTTTGTTTTGAGTTGCTTCCAAAAAGAGAGATATAACTTGTTCTTTTACCAAATCATCGATATATGGATATGACAAAGCCAAAAGATTTATGGCATACTTATCGAACTCTGTTTCCCAATATTTTTTATCCTTATCTTGTTTGTAAAATAATAATAAGCTATTCCAAATATGTTTTGGCACCTTTGTAGCTTCGATGTTTTCTGTAAGGGTATCCAGTAAATCCCATCTGTCACTTATTGACAATTGTTTACAAATCGAAACGAAAGTTTGCCAATTTTCATCTTCCAAATTAGGGCTCAAATATATCAATGTTAGATTAGCTAGAGCACATTCCCATCCCATAATTCCGACCTTACCAATTCCAAGGATCTTTTCGAGAAAATCAAAATAAGGTTCTGTAATTATCGGATATTCCTTTTTTCTTTTTTCAAGTTTTACCATTAAGCGAACTAAATTGTTCTTTGTCTAAATTTAAATTCGATTGAATTAAATATAGTACTCGTCGCCTGATAGCTCGAATGGGAGAAGCTAATTTCGATAATAATATATTTGCAATTTCGGGATCGTCCTCAAAATTTTGGAATAAGAACACTTCCGCTCTAAGTTGTTGTTTTCTATCGCCGAACCACAACATATTAATTATTTGTTGTTTGTGATTGTTTAATTGATTTGTACTGTCCAACTTAAGTAAAGCCTTGACTAAAGCCTGTAAAAGAGTGTAATTAACCTTTTCCTCAAATTGTGTCTGAAAGATTATTTTCTCGATTTTTCGTTGAAAAATTGATAGGTTTCCCATTGTGGAACCTTCAAAGGCTACATCTAATACTTCGATTAGCCTTTTTGTGTTTATAGGTGCATTCGAAATTGATTTTTCAGGCAAACGTGTCAATAATATTTCAAGTGCTCTATTTGCATATAGTTTCCTTTGTGGTATAGAAAAAATTCCTAAAACTATATGAATTGTTGCCAATTGAACATCTGGATTTTTAGAATTTAATAACTCATCTATTGTATTTTTACTAATATTTTTTGCAAGTTTGTTGCCGCTTCCGAGTTCTTTAATTGCCTGTAGGACATTCAACACTTTCGAAGTGTCTGTTACAAGAAGTAGCTTCTCAACCGTTCCAATGAATTCTTTAGACAAATTATTTTTTTGAACTTTCTTGAATGCAAGTCTAATTGCATCCAAATTAAACCCCTTGGTTGTTGCATATTGAAGCAAATAATGCCTAACCTCTGAGGCTATATCATTGACTTTATCACAACCCTTGCCATTAGTTCTAATTTCTAATAGTTGTTTCAGTACGTTTTCTTCCACACCTGTGTCTGAGATACTAATCGCTTCTGCAAGACATTGGGCAGCGATTTGTAATTTGGTCTTGTCCAGATCAAACCTATCATCACAACATAGGATTTCTACTAACCAAGCTGCATCTTTTTGCATAGCACTGTATAGAAGTAAAACTTCTTGCCACCAAGGCATAAAATCTTGTGTTTTGTTATTTGCTAATTCATCTATTTCTTGAAATATGTTTTTATTGTATTCGTAAAGATATTTTGCTGTGTAGTATTCTTGAAAAGTTAAGTGACTAAATGAATATTTGTTTTGTAATCGTTCTACATAAACAAATACTCCACTTCGGCTTACCAACTTTTTAAATAACGAGTTTGCACTATCTGGATCAATTCGAAATTTTTTGAGTATTTGTTCTACAATTGGAATTACTTCTTCCTCCGTAAATTCTTTTCGATTGGTTGTACTACCAATATTCCCACAATGGAGATTGAATGCAATTTCTTCCAATATAGCTTCTTTCCGTGCAGGGGTTAAGTTTGTATCATCTGTTACTAACCCTTTTTCCCTATCCCATTGGTCTAATAAAAGTTCGCTACATTTGTTATATAAACTAATGCGTTCGTCAGGCAAGATTTTCTGATAATGAACAAAACATATAATTGAAAGGAGAAGGGGGTTTTCAGAAAGTTGCTTTATGCTTGGATTCCTTTGTAACGCTCTTTTGAGATTATTGGCTTTCTCCATTGCTCTGTTGGTTCTATGCAGTTTAGCAGCATGCGTAGAAGGTTTCCCCATGATATATGATCTGTTTTCTTCTATTGCTGTAAACCAACGATCAATAAAATTCTCTACCTCTGGGTTACTAAGGTCATTGACATCATATTGTTCAAAAGAAGATCCAAGGCCACCTCTCCATCCTGAATATCGTGATGTTATGATGAATTTGTTTCCAGGATAGCGAGAAATTAATCCCATTATTTCATTTGTAATATTCCGAAAATCATTTTCATTTGCTATTTCATCAATTCCATCTAGAAGGAATAGACATTTTTTATTTCTCAACATGTACTCAATAAATTCATCAGAAAATTCTGATGATATGTGTGAAGGAAATACTTCTTGCCTAACAGCATCTACAAACAAATTCTTAGTATCATAGGAATTTGATTTAGTTATGAAAGGGGCAATTTTTCGGAGCGGTATAAGAATGGGTAAATACCACTTTGATAGGCCAAATCGCTTTTTCATTATTCCGTGCCTTCTATGTTTTCGATTCCCCGCCTTTTCTTCCGCTAAAGTCAATGCTATGAATTGTATATAAGTACTTTTTCCGGAACCTGGTTTGCCAAGAATTGCGATGCGATCCTTAGTGAGAAGATCGGCTATTTCTTCTGATTTTCTCACCTTTTCATTTTTTCCCCTTTGTCTATCTATGAAAAGAACAAACAAGAATATTACAATGACAACAAGATAAATACCTATAAGTACCCATGGTATTTGTTTTAGTCTTATTTGCTGTATTATGCCAAACGCGAATGCGATGTGAGGAAAAAGAAAGTAAGAAATAAAACTCCCCCAAAAATATTTATCTTTTTCCTTATTGGTAGGCGTGCAGGCTGCTATATCAAATAATGTTATTGCTAACAAGCCAACTATAGCAAAAGGATTATCTAATTTTGGGTATCCAATAAAACCTATTATTGGTATTATTACTACTGACAGTAATATTAGCAAAGTAAAAGAATCCCTATCTTTAATCTGTTTTAATCTCCAAATCCGACTTGTTCTAAAGATTTCACCTTCTATTGCTTTTGAAGATGAAGATATATTTTTATAAATCCAGCGAAAGAATTCGCTAATATTTCTAAATAATTTTTGAAAAATACGATTTGATACTTCTGATATCGGCTCTTGAAGAGATTGTATAGAATTCAATTGATCTGTTTCAATATCACTTTGTTTTTGAATTCCTGATTCTTGTGAAATTTGAAGAGATATAAATACTTGATCAAGTCTTGGCTTTTCTTCTGAACCAATTATTCCTGTTAGATTCAAATCTTGGTTTGCAACTACTACCCAGTTTAAATAATTGTTTTGAATGCGTTTATATCCAAACCTACCACCAATTTTTGCCCCGATAAATGCAATAAAGTTTACAATGATTGACCATAATGTTGGAAGAAGTTTAGAGAAAATTGCAGTAGCAATTGCACCACCTATTGCACCAATTAAAACCAATGCCATTTGCGAGTTGGTATTATAAAAGTCATTCCACCACTTAAGAAATTTGTCCATCTTTGTTCTCCCTTACTTAGGTAAACTGAAACGCACGAGCGACAAAGAATACCGTTTAGATTATCCAGAAGCAATTTTACCCTAAAGAGTTAACGCTCCGTTTCTCACAATAAAAAAAGAACACAAAGTAAATCCTTCATGCCCTTTGAGTTCTTTGTGATGAAAAATTATTTTACTGCCTTCACAATCCCGGCCACATGCTCAGGCGTAGAGCCGCAGCAGCCGCCCACCACGCGTGCGCCCAGGGCGATGTACTTCCTGGCATACTCGCCCATCTGCTCTGGCGTGACATCGTAGGTGGCCACGTTGGTCTCCACATCCATGCGCGGCAGGCCGGCATTCGGCTTGGCCCACAGCGGGAAATCCGGCGCAGTCTCGGCATATTCTGTGATGACCTTCTCCATGTTTTCCAGCGTGGTGCCGCAGTTGGCGCCTACCAAGGCTGCGCCTTTTTCCATATAGGTTTTGATCACGTCCACCGGTTTTACGCCCATCATTGTCCGCACGCCGCGGTCGTAGCTGAAACTGACCACGATCGGCAGGTCGGTGGCGGAACGCGCGCCCTCGAAGGCCGCATCCGTCTCGTCGAAGGCAAACATGGTTTCGATTAGCAGCAAATCCACGCCGCCTTCGGCCAGCGCTGCGGCTTGCTCGGCGTAGGTTGCGGTCACTTCTTCGGCGCTCAGCGGGCCGTAGGGTTTGAACAGCCCGCCGGTAGGCCCCATCGAACCGGCCACCAGCACCTCGGCGCCGCCCTGAGCATGTCGAAGGGTCCGACTTGAAGCGGCTTTTCGGGCCAGTTCGACGGCGCGTTTGTTGACTTCCGGGGCGCGCTCCTGATATTTCGAATCCTTCATGCGGATACGCGTCCCGCCGAAGGTGCAGGTCAGGATGATGTCCGAGCCAGCCTCCACGAAAGCGGTTTCGAGCTTCAGGAGGGTATCGGGATCGTCCAGCACCAGATCTTCGGGCGGTGTGCCGGGTTTGACCCCCATCAATTGCAGGTTGGTGCCGGTCGCCCCGTCCGCGACCATGATCTCGCCAGCGTTCAGTCGTTCCAAAAATTTGTTCATTTTGCCTCCAGAATGGAACGCGGACAACACGGATTGAACGGATTCTCGCGGAGAACTTTAAAAAATCCGTGTAAATCTACCTGATCCGCAAAATCCGCGTGCTATTTACCCATCAATTTCTTCGCCATCGGATCCACCTGCCGATGCGGGATCAAATGCGCGATGTGTGGGAAGGGGTCGGTCATGTGCGGGAAGTTCAGTGCCAGCATGAACTGGTTCTGGAATTCCGGGTCGGTGGGTAATTCGTAGCGACGCACCGTGCGCGCCACCTGCTCCGCCTCGCGGCGCTTCTCCACGTTCAACAGTGCAATGCGCGCGCCATCGCCGGCTGCGTTGCCCACCGCATACACATCTTCCAGCGGCAGGTCGGGGATCAGTCCGATGATCATAGCTTTGGTCTTGTCGATGTAACTGCCGAAGCCGCCCGCCAGGATCAATTTGTCAGGTCGCTCCAGCCCGGCAGCCTTCAACAGCGTGCGCGCGGCCACATACAACGCGCCCTTCGCCAGTTGGATTTGTCGGATGTCTTTTAAGGAAATGGGGATGTCTCTTCCGATGGACGTATCCTCAGCCCAGGCGATCACGTATTCCGGGCCGTTCTCGCCCTCTCGAATCCGCCTCGACTCAAGCCCGCGCCTGAATCTGCCACGCGTATCGATGATCTGGGCCCGGAACATTTCTGCCAGCACATCGATGATGGCCGAGCCGCAGATGCCTTTGGCTTTACCCTGCCCCCACTCTTCCTCGCCGATGATCTTGTAACGCGGCTCCAGTGTAGCATCGTCGATTTCGACGCGCTCGATGGCGCCCGGCGCGGCCCGCATGCCATACTCGATGTGCGCGCCTTCCAGCGCCGGTCCGGTGGGCGTGGACGTGCACACCAGCCCGTGACGGTTGCCCAATACCAACTCGGCGTTGGTGCCCACATCGATGATCAGCCAGTTCTCATCTTGCACCTGCGGTTCCTCGGCGATCAGCACGCCGCTGGTGTCCGCGCCGATGAAACTGGCGATGGTCGGCAGCACGTGCACGTTGCCCGAAGGATTGATGTTCAAGCCCAACTCGCGCGCCTTCATGTCTATCGCCTTGTGGATGGTGGGTACATACGGCGCACGTCCTAAATGCGTAGGCGGCAGATTGAGCAGCAGGTGATGCATGGTAGTGTTGCCTACGAAGACGATTTCCAATATATCGTCGGTGGTTATGCGGCGACGGCCTTCCTGACTTGTCGACTTGCCCACTTGTCTACTTGCTGACCTTGCAGCCTGTTTCAACAACTGGTTCAGCGTCCCAATGACCGCTTTGTGCATTTTTTCCAGACCATCCGGCTCCGAGATCGTATATTGAATGCGGGACATGACGTCTTCGCCGTACACGATCTGTGGGTTCATCTCCGATTCGGCCGCCAGGATTTCGCCGGTCTCCAGGTCGCACAGGTAGAGCGCAATGGTGGTCGAGCCGATGTCTACCGCCGCGCCGTAGCTCTCTTCTACATAACCCGGTTGCACGCGGATGACTTCCTTATCCTGCCAGACGGTGACGGTTACTTTCCAGTTGCCCTCACGCAGGGTATCGGCCAATCCGCGCAGACACTGGTAGTCGATGCTCAGGTCTTCCGGTTCAGGTAGGTTCTCCTCCCCGCGTCGCACCAGCTTCATCGAAGTGGACAGCCCCAGCGAGAGCCGTTCCCAGTCTGCGAAGGGCTGCTCCAGGTCAGGCGGGCTCATTTCGACCAGGTATTTGCGTATGGACGGTTTGATCTCGATCTCGCGCTCTGTCGCAGATTTACGGACGATCTGTTTGTTACCGCGGCTTTCTTCGGGAACATTGACCAGTACGTCACCCAGCACCTTGGCCTGGCAGGAGAGCCGCACCTGGCCTACTTCCCAGCCGTTGGTAGCCATCATTTTCGGCCGGCGTCTGAAGAAATCTACTTCTTCGGCGCTGGGCGCGGACAAATTTTCACGTTTGGAGGTGATACCGTAGCGCTCGAAAGTCCCATTTTCGATGAGAACCTTGCACTTGCCGCAAGTGGCGTTCTCGGCGCAGATCGATTCGATTTCCACTCCAAGTTGACGCGCTGCTTCACGCAGACTGACTCCCTCGTCCACATGGCCGCGGCGCCCGGAGGGTTGTAAGATGACGAGATGTTGTTTGCTCATAGACCCCCAATTATACCCAGCGCGGTCACATATTGCGCTTTTCAAAAGCTGGAAGGCACAATTTGTGACCGCGGGCATTCTATACCGATGAAAATGCCGCCGAAAACGGCGGCAGGGATTGCGGGATTATTTCTTTCGCTTGGGAATCTCTATTTTAGCGAACGCAGTTTCGAGCTCCGCAAGAACCCGCGCGGCGACTTGTTCGGGGGTACCCTCTCGTTCGATCCATTCGCCACGCCGCCACGCATCCAGGTATTCGTCCGTGCCGGTCAGACCGGTGGCGATGGCATAGGCGTCGATGGCGCTTTGGAAGCGATCCGGCAGCGAGGTCTTGATTTCGCGCCCGTCCCCCTGGACGATGATGGCGGAGGGGATGTGTTTCCAGTAAAGGATGTGGTATTTAGTCATAAATTCGTAGTAGCTACTTCCCTGGCACCGCCCGCCACCGTTCGTGCCGCGAGCGCGCCGGTGCGAGACGGCAGGGCAGGTGCAGTTACTGAGAGTGTGCAAACGACTGAAGTCGTTACTACACAGGCAACATGCCGCGTTCCCACAGGATAAGCGCCAGCCCGAAGGCGATGAAGAGCAACACCATAAAGATGCCGGAAAACGTCCAGCGGAAGGGCTTGACAAAAGTGCGGTCGGGATACGCGCCAAAGCCGCGCGATTCGACTGCCAATGCCGTGTTCTCGGCTTTGCGCAGCCCATTGACGATCACGGTGAACAGATAACGTTGCCACAAGCCGGAAGCGGTGCTGGAACGGGGAGCGCGAGGCGCGCCCGCGGATGGCGTGCGCAGCTTTGACCGCGTCCACTTCTCGCTGGACGATCGGCAGAAAGCGCAGCGCCATGAAGATGGCGAAAGCGAAGCGATAAGGCATGCCCAGCTTGACCAGCCCAACCATCAACTCATGGATGTTGGTAGTCCAGATCAACATGAAGGAGACCATCACCATGGTTGCCAGGCGGAAGAAGTAGCCTAGACCTTTGGTCAATCCTGCGGCGCTGCCATGCAGCGGACCCAGCACAAAGATCGGCTCGCCGGGTGTGATGAAAAAGTGGAACAGGCCCAACAGCAGCGCAATCCCGAAAATGAGTGGCGAGGTGCGGATGATGGTGATCAGCGGCACACGCGCCAGGAAGATTGCCACAAACAACAACGCGCCTAGCATCAGCGCGCGCGCTTCGTTGGTATTGAACTGGAAGGTCAGGATGACGACTGCCAGTACCCAGGCCAGCTTGCTGATGGCATCTGTGCGGTTGATGATGGAATTGTTGTCGATGAATTGCAACGTCATTTCGCTCATAGCATTTCCATCGCCTCGATAAATAAGTCCACAGTATTCAGCCCATCGGGCACTTTGACGCCACGGGCGCGCAGCGCGTCCACCAGACGGCGCAGGGCGGTAGGGCGCAGGGCGGCGCGTTCTACGATCTTGGGCTGTTGGAACAATTCGCCGGGCGTGCCGTCGAAGATTTTTTCGCCATTGGCCATCACGATGGCACGCTCGATATGTGCGTCCACCAGGCGCATGTCGTGCGTGATCATCAGTACGGTGATGCCCTCCCGGCGCAGATAATTGATCAGTTCCATCAGGCGCTCGGTCAGACGTTTATCCTGTCCGTAGGTAGGCTCATCCACGATCAGCAGGCGCGCGCGTCCACCCACTAACATAGTGGCCACGCCCAGGCGGCGCTTGCTGCCCGCGCTGAGCGAGAACGGATGGCTCTCAGCCAACTCGGTGATTTCCAAACGTTCCAGCATGGCCTGCACGCGGCGGTCCACTTCCAAGCGGTCGTCGATGCCTTGTGCCAGCAGACTGTATTCCAGTTCCTCGCGCACCGTGTCGCTCAGGAACTGGTGTTCGGGGTTTTGGAAGACCAGCGCCACATCGTTGGCCAGGTCCTGTACGTGCCACTGGCGCGCTTTGCGTCCGAAGAGCGTCAACTGGCCGCCGGACGGTTTCAACAGCCCGACCAGCAATTTGGAAAGCGTGCTCTTGCCCGCGCCGTTCTGTCCGACAATGGCCGCAATCTCACCTTGCCGAATATCGAACGAAATGCCCAGCAGCGCCTGAATACGCTTGGTGTAAGAGAAACGAACGTTTTCTGCCCGGACTAAAACATCGCCGAGCGTGACCTGATCCTTTTTGCTCGCAACATCCTTGAACGAGACACCTGCCAGCGTTTCAGCAGCCTCTTCTACCGTCAGCGGGACCGGTTTGCCATTCAGCAAGCCGTCCTTTTTCATGCGCAGACCGATCTCTGTCGGTTCCGGCAACCAAACTCCCAGGTCCAGCATGAGCGCGCCGTGTTTCTCGACCATGTCACGGAGTGAGCCTTGTGCCAGCACACGTCCCTCCGAGAGCAGGATAACGTCATCCGCTTCGGCCATGAACTCATCCAGATCCTTGGTGACCAGGATGATGGTCTTGCCCTCCTGACGCAGGCGCAGGATCAACTCATGGACTGCATGCGTGGTAGCGGGGTCGAGGTTGGCGGTCGGTTCGTCGAGCACGATCAGCGGGGTCTGCATGGCCAGCACGGCCGCCAGCCCCAGCTTTTGCACCTGCCCGCCCGAGAGCGCCCAGACCAGATTCTTGCGCAGCGGCATCAGGCCGACGTAGTTAAGGGCCTCATCCACGTAATCTTTGATTTCAGCGGGCGGAACGCGCAAATTTTCGGGTCCGAAAGCGACTTCATCTTCGACTTGTAGCGTAGCGAACATCCACTCCGGGTCCTGAAAGAGCAGACCGACCGAGGAGGCCAGATTTTGCACCTGACTTTGGGAGACATCCTTCCCATTGACGATGATCTTGCCGATCATCGTGCCGCCCAGCACGTGCGGAATGATGCCGTTCAGCATCTGGCACAGTGTGGATTTGCCCGAGCCGGAAGGACCAACCAGCAATGTAAAAGAGCCCCGCTTGATGGTCAGGTTGACATCTGATAACGCGGGGACTGTCTTGGCATAGTGCGTGTAAGTCACTCGCTGGAATTCGACAATGGGTTCTTTAGGAGTTAGATCAGCAGTGGTCACAGCGTAATCTTAATAGAAAAGATACGTGAGAAAAATTGCAATCCAATACCTGTTTGTCCGACAAACTTTACCGGACAAACAGGTATTGGCCCATAAAGGCTTGTGATTGATGCCCTTGCCTTCGGGGTGTTCTCGATGATGGGAATCTTTATGTGCGTGTAGCGCGGACGAGACCTGTCCGTTCTATCATCTTGCCAAGCCACCAGCCAAGCAAACCGGAGAAGATCGCGCCGGAAATCATGTTGATGGGGGTTGCCATCCAGTACTGGCCTACGATTTCGGGGGTGCTGTCCCAGCCGAAGAGCCAGGCTGTCCAAACGGTGCCGAACTGGGAGGTAGCCATACCGGCCAGGAGGAAAGCCCACCAGCCAAATTTGCTGTAGTTGCAAAATGCCATGACGATTTCAGCGGAAATGCCCTGGGTGAAGCCCCAGCCCAGCGTGGCGACGCCGGAGGGGTTGCCCAGCAAGGCTTCCATGCCGGTTTCGATCAGGCCGACGATCAGCATAGAACCCGGTTTGCGGACCAGGTAATAGGCCAGCAGATAAGCCCACATGAAGGCACCCTGCAACGCTGCACCGGCCAACGGGCCACCTGCGGAGTTGGCGGCCGCCCAGGCGATACCGGTCCCGGTGTTGACGACACCAGCGATGGCGCCAATCACGGCCAGGATGAGCAGGTCAGAAGTGGTGAAATTGAAATTCCAGCCGCCCTTGCTCGAGTCATCTGCGCCAAGTTGGACAAACTTAGCGAGCAGACCAAGCACAACGACAATCAAAAGGTTGAATACGATCATTGCTGGAAAGAGTCATTGGGGTGTTCCTCCTTAAGGAATTTAGGTTTGGTTACATATCAGAGCAGATTGCTCTGGGATACCTGTTGCAATCACTATACCTTTAAACCCATATCTTTCAATTCCGTTTTGACTTCTTCGTACATTTTCAGCCAGGGTTCTTTTGGCTGGATGGTCTGTAAATCGTAGACTTCATCGAATGGTTGACCGAGATTGCCATCCGGTGTGAAAACATGCTCGTACTTGGGCAATAGCTTCAAGACCCATTCGTTGGCTTCCTTGAGGGACATCTTCATCCTGTGGGAAGCCAAAGCGGACTCGGCCATTAAGCGCGCTTCGAGACCGGAACAATTGGGCGCGTTCCCATCTGCGGAGCCACAGCCTTCGAGATGGTTGCCGGTCACTGCGTTGACAATGGCGTTGGCTGCCGTTTCGTAGAGCAGTTCCTTGGTCCCCGCGCCGGACTTGGGGTAGATGTCCGCTACGATGATGGCGGGCGCGTTGCGGGCAAAGGCTTGACCTGTGGCGCTGATAACCCATAGCACATCGCGCGTAGAGGTGGCGACGTGCCGCACGTGGATGGGATGCAGGATATGATAGTCTGCCAGGCAGGTGATGTTGGCGATCAGATAGGAAGCCACATTGACGATGGCCGAACCGACCGGTCCACCACCCAGGCCGCCAACGATCACGCACGGCAACGAGGCATTGACCATGCCATATTCGAGCGAGTTGACCGCGCGAGAGATATTGCGATTGTCCATTTTGAGTTCGTTCAACACCGGGACCAGGTGCGAATCAACCGGACGCAGGTAATCGGGGTGCGCTGCAGCCAGGTCGCCCAACTCGGAAACGCTGGATTGCGCGGCCAGCATGCCCATGCCGGGGCGTCCAACGCGTTTCAATCCCTGGCGCATATATTGCAGTTCACGGCGCGTGGAGATGATCTCAATCGGGTTGCCGGTGCGGACTTCGCGTCCGTCCACTTCGACCAACGTGCCGCAAGTTGCCAGGTCGATCAGCGGTTCCTGCATGTAGGACATGACGTTGGCCAGGAAGTAACGTTCCGGTACCGGCGTCCCTGGAGAACCGCCAAAAAATAACGGAGGCAGGTCATCGTCCAGCGTACGAGCGCGCAGAGTGCGGGCGTCTTTGCCCTCGCCCATGACCAGCGTCTTTTTCATGTTGTGGATGCCCGCATCAATCTCGTCCTGAGAAATTTCGATGATGCGTTCGGTGGAGCGGCTGTAAGCGCCCAACTCAACGGCCATCTCATAGCCGGCCTGATAAATTGCATCAGCGATGGCGGGGTCGGAGGTGACGATCTCGTTGGGGTCGTATTCGACTTTGTATTTTTTGACCAGCCGCCGGGCAGTCATAGCGACTTTTTCGAGATCCCAATTCTCTTCGCTGATGTACGGACCAGTGTTGGCACGGTCAAGGATTTCGAGATAGTTCAGCATGAATTCTCCAATAAAGAAACAGGGACACACCATAGCGTGTCCCTGCACATATCAGGCTTCGATCAATTTGCGGGCCAGTTTGACAGCGTCGGCCGCGTTGCGCGCGGTGCCATCGGCGCCAATACCTTTGGCCCATTCTTCGGTGACTGACGCACCACCGACCAGTATGATGTATTTTTCGCGCAAGCCACGTGCTTTGAGTAATCCAATCAGGTCTTTGATGAAGGGCATGGAAGTGGTCAGCAGGGCGGAAAGGGCAATGATGTCCGCGCCAAGTTCTTCGGCCTTGTCGATGATAGACTTGATCGGCACATCCACGCCCATGTCGGTGACTTCGAAACCCGGCAGCGGTCAGCATGGATGCAACGATATTCTTGCCAATATCGTGGATATCGGTCTGCACGGTGGCGGAGACAACCACACCCTTTACTTTGCTGTCTGCGCCGGAATATTTTTCTAGCAGGATGGGCTTGACAATTCCCATCGCTGCTTTCAGAGCGCGGCCAGCCAGCATCAGTTCGGGTAAGAAGTATTCTCCGCTTTCAAAGCGCTTGCCCACTTCGTCCGCACCGCTCATCAGGCCTTCGTTCAAGATTTGCAAGGGATCAACGTCCGCTTCCAGGGCAGCCTGTGTGCTTTCCCCCGCTTCGTCGGAGTCGCCGTCTATGATCGCTGCTTTTAATTCTTTCAAGATGCTCTGACATCGCTTCTCCTTGTTCTTTGGGTAAAGGTACCGCGACATTGTATGATACAAAAGAGTAAAGGTCATGACTCCGGTAAGAAAGCATTGCCTGCCTCCCAAGAGGAGATACCGCGTAAACGTAATTCTTTTGGCAGGCGATCCTGTAACGTCTGGTTGACCCGCTCGACACGTCCCTTGGCCTGTGGGGTATGGGCACAGATGATCTGAATATCAAGTTGTTGCATGGCGCGTCCGAATTGGGTCAGGGCCTCTGTTTTGCCGCTGGCGGGCTGATTGACCCGGAATATGCCATGTTTGTCGCTGTAGAAGGCGACTGGCTTGCCTTGACGCTCAAAATACTCTCTGGCAGCCTGACTGTAGCTGAAAAAACTCTCGCTTTTGACAAAGGACAACTGTCCCAATTTGCCGGTGGCATCATCGATAAATACCAGCAAACTGCAAGTCGGTGCACGCCCTTCGAACCAATCATGGGGAGAACCATCGATCTGTACCAGTTCCCCAGAACAAGCCTCCGTTCCCGCATTTGATGCACCACCACTTTACGCGCTTTCCTGGGCTTCCAAAGAGATGCTTGGACTACAGTTTGGGATCAGTCAGCCACAAGCGAACTACTGGGTTCACTTGCTCTTGCCTGTCTTGAAACAAACGCTAGCCAAAATGGGGCTGACGCCGGAGCGCGATGGGGAAGCCGTGGCTGACAGCCTATTGGTAGCCGAAGCAGAGCCAGATTTCTTGATCGATGGCACGGAAAGACGACGCCAACGCCCGAAAGATGCCCAAAAGCAGCGGGAACACTATAGTGGTAAGAAGAAAACTCATACCGATAAGAACGTTTTGTTGACCAGCAGCCATACCAAGAAAGTGTTGTACCTCAGTCCAACTGTAGTTGGCAAAACCCACGACAAAAGAGTGGCAGATGATCATCCCATCTCCTATCCAAGATGTTCTACCTTAGGCAAGGATACCGGCTTTCAAGGCTACGAACCAAAAGCTGTGCTCACGTTTCAGCCGAAAAAAAGCCCAAAGGCCAGGAGTTGAGTGAAGTCGATCGTTGCTTGAACAGCATCATTTCTGGAACCAGGATTAGCGTTGAAAATACGATTGCAGGTGTCAAACGCTGTCGAATTGTAAGGGATGTTTTTCGTAACACCAAAGATGGATTTTCGGATTCGGTGATGGAAGTGGCTTGTGCCCTGCATAACCTGCGAGTGGAATGCCGCCATCCAAATCCTGAGTTTCTCTTATGTCAGTGGGCAGCTTCTGCTTATTACCAATAATGTCTAATCTTTTCACCTGCCGGACACTTAGTCCCAGAATACGGGCTGCTGCCTTTTGGCACATGCGTCTCTCTTCCAGCTTTAGCATGACCTCTAAACGATCCAGTTCTTTTGTGCTCATTTGTAGTAGTTTGTTCACTTTCTGGTCCCTTTCTAATGCTTTCCGCAAAGGGGACATTTTAACTTTGGTTAAAGGGGACTCTACTACTTTGGGCTAACATACGCTTGGTTTGAAATTGCCTTGGCCTGTTGTAAAATGCTTGAATATTGGAGATTAAACCTGGCTTAAATTTGCGGTCGGTTGCTTCTTATAGTATAATATCAATGCAGACTTGGCTGAAGGACGTTCGTTGTCCCGCTGTTAACACCATATAGGAGAGTGAAGCGCTGATTTTGTCGTTTCAAGAGTTCTTTTGGTCAGAGTTGACGGTTATCCTCGGCTGAGTCTGTGCAAAAGCCGAGGATTTTTTGGCTGTTAATTTCCTTCTGAGGAAGGAGGTGAAATAATTTGGCAGTCGTAAATTTACGCAATGGCGAGTCGCAGGATCAATTGCTCAAGCGATTCCGCAAAAAGGTTGTCAAAAGCGGCGTGTTGAGTACGGTGCGTCGCAAGCGTTGGTTCGTTAGTAAGAGCGAACAGCGTCGTATGGAAAAGAAAAAATCAGCCCGGCGTTTCAAGCGCAAACAGTTCACCCGTGATACGGATCGATAGTAAGATAGCAGGAGGCGTGTATGGCGAAAGCTGAAGATAAAATCAAGGTAGAAGGGACTGTAATTGAGGCTTTACCGGGGACGCAGTTCCGTGTGAAGCTCGATAACGGTCATGAAGTGTTGGCTTATCTTTCTGGGAAGATGCGTAAGTATTACATCCGTATCTTGCTAGGAGATCGCGTAGCTGTAGAAATGTCTCCTTACGATTTATCGCGTGGGCGGATTACGTTCCGCTATCGGAAACAACGCACTCCTGCTAATGTAGATGCATAAAAACCTACTTATCTGAATTTATAAAAAAAGCCCTCCGGATCACGGAGGGCTTTTACGTTCAGTCCCCTCCCCGGCCTCCCCCATTTTCCCCGAACTTCAGGGGAAAATGGGGGAGGTGTCACGTAGTGACGGAGGGGGCTTTAAGGCAAATCCCTGAATTCACTCAGAATCTGAATGTAGTTCGAACGTTCGAACGCCGCCGGCTCTGCTACCGATTGTTGACTCATACTACCCTGCATTTGCTTAATGGATTCGTATTCATGCGACTCCATCCAGGCTTGCAGGTCATTGAGCATAACTGGTACGCGCTCATAGCCTTCTCGTAAAATGGCTGAAGCCGTCATGGCAACTTTGGCCCCTGCCATCATGGCCTTCAACACATCCTGTGCCGTATGAACACCGCTGGTCAATGCCAGGTCGGCGGTAACTTTGCCATAGAGGATGGATATCCAGCGCAATGGCAGCAGCAGATCGCGCGAATCACTCAATTCCAACGTGCGGACAACTTCCAACTCTTCCAGGTCGAAATTGGGCTGGTAAAAGCGGTTGAACAACACCAGGCCATCTGCCCCAGCGGTGACCAGCCTGCGGACAAAGTTTGGTAAAGATGTGATGAACGGGCTAAGCTTGACGGCCAGTGGGATGCTGATAGCCGCTTTGACTTCCGCGACCAAGTCAACGTAATTATCCTCGAGTTCCGTCCCGGTCAATTCGGGATAGGTCGCCAGGTAATACATATTCAGTTCGAGAGCATCGGCTCCGGCATCCTGTATCATGCGCGCGAAGCTCGTCCATCCGCCGTGGGAGACGCCGTTCAAGCTTCCGATCACAGGGACGGAAACCGCTTTTTTAACCGCAGCCAGGTGTTCCAGATATCGATCTGGTCCCATGTTGTAGGTACCGATATCGGGTAGATAGGTCATGGCTTCGGCAAAGGAGTTGGTGCCACGCGTAAGATAGTGGTCCAGTTCGAGGCTTTCGTGGATGATCTGCTCTTCGAAGAGCGAATACATCACGATGGCGCTCACACCTGCGTCTTCCAGTTTTTTTGCGGTCTCAACCTTTTTCGAGAGCGGCGAGGCTGAGGCAACGATGGGGTTCTTTAGCTCGAGCCCAAGATAAGTTGTAGAAAGATCCGTCATGTCCGTCTCCTAGCTTTCTGTCTGTTCGGTTTCGCCATTGTAATGCATGGCAGCCATTTGCTCATAGAGCTTCCAGCGAGACTTGACATCCTGCTTGGCCTCGTTGAGAAGCAGTTCAGCACGCGCTTCGTCGCTTTGCAACAACATGCGGTAGCGGGTTTCGTTGTAAACGTAATCTTCCAGCCGCGTAGTCGGTTCCCTGGAATCGATCGTTAGCGGATTCTTGCCTTCGTCCACCTGGCGCGGGTCGTAGCGATAAACCGGATATGCGCCGGAGGTGACAGCCAGCTTCTGCTGATCGAGCCCCTTAGCCATATCAAAGCCATGCGCGATACAGTGACTGTAGGCGATGATCAGAGATGGACCATCGTAGGACTCTGCTTCCAGGAAAGCCCTGAGCGTCTGCTGGTCATTGAAGCCCATGGCAACGCGGGCTACATAAACGTACCCGTAAGCCATCGCGATTAGCCCGAGGTCTTTCTTAGGCAATCCTTTGCCACTCATGGCAAACTTGGCAACTGCCGCACGCGGTGTAGACTTGGATGCCTGTCCGCCGGTATTGGAATACACTTCGGTGTCGAGTACCAGCACATTGACATTGCGTCCGCTGGCCAACACATGGTCAAGACCGCCGTAGCCGATGTCATAGGCCCAGCCGTCGCCGCCGATGATCCAGACGGATTTCTTGACCAGCTTGTCAGCCAGGTTGAGCAGGTCCTTTGCACGCGGTTCGCTGGATTTCTCGATTTTCTTCTTGAGTTGTTCTACGCGTGCGCGTTGTTCCTGGATGCCGGTTTCGGTGGACTGGTCAGCGTTCAAGATTGCGTCGGCGAGTTCCGCTCCGATTTCTTTTTTGAACAGTTCTACCAGTTCGCGGACAAATTCTACCTGCTTGTCGAGCGTCAGGCGCATGCCCAGACCAAACTCAGCATTATCTTCGAACAGGGAGTTCGACCAGGCCGGGCCGCGTCCATCTGCATTTTTTGCCCAGGGGGTAGTGGGCAAGTTGCCGCCGTAGATCGATGAGCAACCGGTGGCGTTGGCGATAACGCTGCGGTCGCCGAACAACTGTGAGACCAGTTTGACGTATGGGGTCTCACCGCAACCAGCGCAAGCGCCGGAGAACTCAAACAACGGGCGTAATAACTGCGAATTCTTGATTGTGGAGGGGTTGATCAGTGTGCGGTCCAAATCCGGGATGTCCATGAAGAAATCCCAGTTAGCGGCTTCAGATTTGCGCAGGGACGGTTGCGGGGCCATGTTGATGGCTTTGCGTCCTACCTGGCTCTTGTCCTTCACCGGGCAGGCTTCCACACACAAAGTGCAGCCGGTGCAGTCTTCGGGTGCCACCTGGACCGTGTAGGCCATACCCTCGCCAAAGTCCCTAAATTTTGAGACCATGTGTTTGAAGGTTTCCGGAGCCTCAGCCAACAACTTCTCATCATAAACCTTATGACGGATGACAGCGTGCGGGCAAACGAAGACGCATTTCCCGCACTGTATACAAAGATCGGGTTCCCAAACCGGGATTTCCAACGCCAGGTTGCGCTTTTCCCATTGGGTAGTACCGGTTGGGAAGGTGCCGTCTGCCGGCATCGCGCTGACAGGGACAACATCACCGTTCTGCGCGATCATCGGTCCCAACACGTTTCGGACGAAGTCCGGAGCTGCATCCGATACCGGAGCGCGACGTGTGGCTGACGAGGTGACCTTTTCGGGCACAGTGACTTCAAACAGATTTTCGAGCGTGCTATCCACAGCCGCGTAATTCTGCTGTACTACCGCTTCGCCACGCTTGCCGTACGTCTTTTTGATGGCTTTCTTGATCTGCTCGATAGCCTGTTCACGTGGCAATACACCGCTGATGGCGAAGAAAGCCGTTTGCATGATGGTGTTCATGCGCTGGCCCATACCGGTTTCTTCGGCTACGTTGTAACCGTTGATGACGTAGAATTTGAGATTCTTCTCAAGGATAGCTTCCTGCACTTCACGCGGCAACTCTTCCCAGACCTCATCCGGCCCATACAGACTGTTGAGCAGAAAGACTGCGCCGGGCTTGGCATACTTGAGCATGTCGAAGCGCTCGAGGAAAGTGTACTGGTGGCAAGCCACAAAGTTGGCCTGGTCAGCTTCGATCAGGTAGGGAGCCTGGATGGGTTTGGGACCAAAGCGCAGGTGCGAAGTGGTCATTTGGCCGGATTTCTTCGAGTTGTACACGAAATAACCCTGGGCGTAGTTATCGGTCTCTTCACCAATGATCTTGATGGAATTCTTGTTGGCGCCTACCGTGCCATCCGAACCCAGGCCGAAGAACACGCAGCGTACAGTTTCGGGGTGTTCTACCGAGAAGGTCGGATCGTACTCCAGGCTGGTGTGGCTGACATCGTCGTTGATGCCGACCGTGAAATGGTTCTTGGGAGCAGGTTTGCTCAACTCGTCTAGCACGGCCTTGACCATGGCCGGGGTGAATTCTTTGGATGACAGGCCGTAGCGTCCGCCGATGACCTTGATATTTGTGTGATCAGTCTCTACCAGGGCGTTGACCACGTCCATATAGAGCGGCTCGCCGCCTGCACCGGGTTCCTTGGTGCGGTCAAGCACGGCCAGCGACTTGACCGATTTCGGCAACGCCTCTACGAACAGTTCATTAGCAAACGGGCGGTACAGACGTACGCGGATGGCACCAACCTTCTCGCCCTGTTCGGCCAGATATTTGACGGTTGCTTCGGCTGTCTCGCCGCCGGAGCCCATCAACACGACCACGCGCTCGGCTTCGGGATGCCCACTATACTGGAAGACCTCGTACTTGCGGCCGGTGACCTCGGCGAACTTGTCCATGGCTTCCTTGACGATGCCAGGGCAGGCAGCGTAATATGGGTTGACCGTCTCGCGCCCCTGGAAGAAGACATCCGGGTTCTGGGCGGTGCCGCGCAGCACGGGTTTGTCCGGGGTCAGGCCACGGGAGCGATGCTCGCGGATGAGATCATCGTCGATCAGCGCACGCAGGTCCTCGTCCAGGAGTTGAACGATTTTGGTCACCTCGTGGGAGGTGCGGAAACCGTCGAAGAAGTGCAGGAATGGAACGCGCGATTTCAACGTCGCGGCCTGCGCGATGGCGGCAAAGTCATGGGCTTCCTGCACGCTGCCGGATGCCAACAGAGCAAAGCCTGTCTGCCGGGTAGCCATCACGTCGGAATGGTCGCCGAAAATCGAGAGCGCCTGGGCAGCGATGGAGCGCGCCGCTACGTGGAAGACTGTGCTGGTCAATTCACCTGCGATCTTGTACATGTTGGGGATCATCAGCAACAAGCCCTGGCTGGCCGTAAAGGTGGTGGTCAGTGCGCCAGCCTGCAACGCACCATGCACTGCACCCGCCGCGCCGCCTTCCGACTGCATTTCATATACCAAGGGGATCGTGCCCCACAGGTTCGTCTTGTGTTTTACAGACCAATCATCTGCAAATTCACCCATGGGGGAGGAGGGTGTGATCGGATAAATGGCGATCACTTCGTTCAAACGATGGGCAACCGAGGTGGTAGCTTCGTTGCCGTCAATGGTAGTTACCGGTCTTTTCATTACTTACTCCTTTGGTAAACAGGCCTGAAGGGCCTGATAAATATCCAACTGTGAATTTTATCACGACTGGGGCCTTTACGATTCATCCATACAAGTTTAGTCCCCCGCTAATGAATTCGTTAGTTATTAAAGACCTGTTTCGAAGTGCGAGTTGTCATATTTCGGACAATTTTAGTATAAATCAAAAAATCCCGCTCTGTGAGGAGCGGGACCCGATTCTACAGCCATTTTTCCAAGGACGATTTCGCCAAAAACAGCGCTGCCAGCGATTTAGCATCCGGAATCTCGCCTCGTTCTGCCATTTCGATTACTTCCGCTACCGGAAGGTATTCTACGCTCAGAAATTCATCATCATCCGCCTGAAGGGGTGCATGACTCAGATCCGTGGCCAGGAATACCACCATAAACTCGGTCGAGTAACCAGGCGCCAGGTAGAACTCGCCCAGCTTTGTGAGCACTCCTGCAGCCATCCCAGTTTCTTCGCGTATTTCGCGCGCTGCACAGGCTTCAGGAGCCTCGCCTTCATCTAACGTTCCAGCAGGCAGTTCCAGCAAATCCTGCCCCGTGGCATGGCGATATTGGCGTACCAATAGCACATTCCCGTTTTCATCGACCGGGATGATGACGACTGAACCACTATGTTCAATGATCTCAAACTTTGTTTCCCGGCCATCCGGCGTTTTCAATAGATCCCGGCGGATCGTGAAGGCACGGCCTTTCATCAATATTTCGGATTTTAGTAGTTCAAAGGGCATACTTCTCTCCTGTGAAATAACGGCCTGATGCAATTCCAATCGATCTATACCTGAGTTTACCCTCTTTTTGGTGCTTCTTGCATGAACCGTTTATCGCGTTAGTAAGAAAAAAGCCCAGACGAAAGACTCGTCTGGGCTGGGCGATTTTCAGATTATTTTACGGGATGCTGATTTGCTGGCCAACGGTCAATGCAGAAGCCAGGGAAAGACCGCTATTGGCCTGGACGATCGCAGCCGGGTCCACATCGCCGTAAGCGCAGGCGACGCCATACACAGTCATGCTGGAATCCGCCACTGTATAAGTGTCAGGATGTGAGCGCAGCGCACGCGTACCCGGGAAGGGTTTGCCGGCTTGAGGGATGGTCAAGGTCAGGTTGGGATAGTAAATCTCACCGTTGGTCAGGCCATTCAAGTTTAGCAATTCAGCAGGATCCACATTGAACCGGCGAGCAATACAATAGGGGAATTCACCCTTCTGCAGCGTGTATGATGCCGGGCGATTTGTGGTAACAGTCGGCGCCGGCTGGGTGACCGCGGGTGTCACATTATCGAGGGGGAGAGTTGCAGTAGCCGTTGCGGAGGCCCCTGGCACTTCCGTATCGCCGCTGCCGGGTGTGATTTCGGTGCCCACTGCTTCCGGAGCCAGCGGCGTACCGGCTGTCAGGGCAGCGGCTGTCTCGGCCAGAGCAGTTCCAGTCGAAAGCTCTTCCACCATCGCCATCGGGTTATCGGAGGTAGGGAAGGGTGAAACAAACATGCTGGTCTCTGCTGCAACTGGTGTTTCCAACGGCACAGTTGAATACGGCTGTGTACATGCAGAGATAATGATCGCAGTTAGCACGAACAGGCTGAACACGATCGCGCGATGATTACGGTTAGCCATGGGTCTTCTCCTCAATCCTTTCAATGCTCCAGTACGAGTACCGCGAGGTTCCAAAGATGTAGGGTATATTCTCACTCAGCAAAGGGAAAATTGTATAACCCTACAATTTCATACGGTTGCGGCACGAGCGATAGTAGCACATCCCGTTTAAAGCGTCAAGACGCTGCGGATAGCCAATCAGAACCATTTTTCAAGGAGCGCATACGAACTTTTCCAGCATTGTAGTAGCCAGCTTTTCCACTTCGACATTCCCCTGTCCGTTGGCAGAGATACGCTGCCACATATAGCACAAACCTTTACGCGGGCGCGAATCATCTTGATATGCCAGTATGGATATGTCCCTGGCTGTTTGGTAGTCGCCCGTAATAACATACCCCTCGATAAACGGCAGCCATTCCAATGCATCGCCGGGCACAAAGCCCTGCGCTCGGGCTTCGTCCCCCAGTTTGGTGACAGTTTGCCAGTCACCGACTTGCCGGGCCAATTCGGCTTTTTCATAGTAGTAGCACCACATATGTGACGGTTCCACCCCAAACAACGAAGCCGGCATTTCAGGCGGTTTCGCATCTGTAATGATGAGGGACGGGTCCGAGAGCGGGATGGCTTCCCGCAGGAAGCGCGGCTGGCGTTCGTAGGTATCGCCGCCCGCGTACACGGAATCCAGCACATGCAGGCAAGCGTTCGGTGGCACGATGATCGTCA
The DNA here is from genome assembly GCA_963785535.1 of uncultured Chloroflexia bacterium. Taxonomy (GTDB): domain Bacteria; phylum Chloroflexota; class Anaerolineae; order Anaerolineales; family Villigracilaceae; genus JAABUE01. The sequence continues at coordinate 252,797 of CAWAVQ010000013.1, forward strand.
CTGCTTGCGAGGTGGAACCTTCGAACTTCACCGTACGGTATTCGAACGAGATTGGCTGGCCTGGTTCAAGCGTGGGTAACGAAGCACCACCCAGACGTGTGCGCGTATAGAGCAACGCATAAGGCAGGTCGCCGCGCTGTGTAATTGGGTGCATAGATCCAGTTGAGCGGGGCGGTCAGGCCCATATCGGTCTCGTAGTCTGAGCGGTAGTTCATGCGTCAAGATGACGGTGCCCGGTTCCAATCCCGGCATGCGCCAGGCCATCTGCCAGAAGATTTCCTGCTGGCGCGCCCAATCGCGACGGAAATCGTTGGCGGTGTAAAATTGTCCCCCGATGCCCAGAGCGATGATCAGGGCTACGATGTAAACTTTCAAGCGACTTTTCCCGAAAACCAGTTCCAGCAAACCCGCGATGAACAAACTGCCACCGATCATCATCGAGACCATGAAACGATCGTCAATGGACTGCAAGGTTAACGGAAGTCCAGCCGCCCAGGATGGGACGCGCCCAAGCAGGATGCCGATCAGACCGAACATCACAGCCTGCCACGCCCAACTTCGGCCGTTTCCATCCCCGAGAAAATCCAGCTTGCGTAGATAGAAAGCAACCAACACAAAACCGACCGCGATCATCCCCAATGTCAGCAACGTAGATGGATTGTTCAGCGAACGTGCTGCCAGCACCAATATCTGTACCCAACTGTAGAGACCCGCCTTCCAGAGCGCAGCACCCATCGCAAGGAAGAAGTCCACTGGCGAGGCTTTCCCTGCGTCGGACACGCTGTATGACGCATATGCTCCGAAGCGATAATAGTAGACCAACCAGGCGGCATTCCCCAACCAAATTAATATGTAGGGAAACCAAAGTTTTAGAGCACGCTTGAAAGTTGGCAGGAAGGTTTTCAGTGACCACTGCTCAACGATCAGCGTGTAGATGAAGAGAAACCGCAGGGGTTCCTGTGTGGCGAAGTATTCGGTAGGGAAAACGCCCAATACCAGAAAAATGAGCGCCGACACTGTATAGCGATTGAATTTATCTGGCTCGCGTAAAGCCTTGGCCGTAAATCCAAAAGAGAGTAGATAAAAAAGGAAGGGTATCCACTCTTGATTGATATGGGTGTAGGCCACCCAGTGCTGGCTGTAACCGGGAAAGACCAGGAAGAGCAACGCAGCGGTCAATGTTTGCCAGCGCGCGTTCGGCCAAATGGTTTTGAACGTCCACCAGGCGACCCAGGCCAGGGCAAAGCGCATGACCAAAGCCAGAGACTGCCACACAAGCGGATTTGGCGGAAGCAGGCTGGTGGTCCCGAAAAAGATTGGGCCAAGAAAGGGACGAAACGGCGCAAATGCCGGGATGAACTCGGCTGGTCCCAGGAATTTTTCGATCCAGGCGAACGGCCAATCGTCCCAATAAAAGCCTGTCCAGGGTAGCATCAGGCCGTAGGTCAGCAAGGTTAGCAGGAAGAGCGCAACTGGAACGGATTTCGATGAGAAGTGTCGTTTCAGCATGACAGCATTATAAAGTCAAATGTGACCTTGATAACGGGGAGCCCTGTTGGGCTGCGTTAGGCTTTTCGTTAGATGGACACAAAATGGGGGAGATAGTCAACGCTATTCTTAAAATTTCCGCATATGATTGACTCTGAATCATAGATTTGCTATACTATGTAAGCGCTTTCTGAAAGCGCTTACATAAAATGTATCCCAAAAAACAGCAACCTACCATTTCAGATGTTGCCCAAAAGGCGGGAGTTTCTATTGCCACTGTCAGCCGGGTGATCAATGGGACAACGCCTGTTGCCGCGGAAACAGAACAACGAGTCCGGGATGCGATCAGCGAACTCGCCTTTGTCCCGCGCGCAGCGGCTCGCGTGCTGGCCAGCAATCGCACGGAGACGTTGGGTTTGCTATTACCTGAGATTGGTGGAGCCTTTTTCTCTCCGTTACTGCGAGGCATCGAAGCGGAAGCGCGTGTCGCCGGGTTTGATCTATTGATCCACGCCACCAGCCACATTCCGCATGCCTCTACACCGGTGGCTCATCGCCCATTGGGGGAACATAACACCGACGGTCTGATCGTTTTTACTCAGAGCATCGATGAAAAAGAACTGGCCCGTTTGCATGTGCTCAATTTCCCTACTGTACTTTTGTACCAGACTTCCCCGTCCGATTTAAATATCCCTTCCGTCACTATCGAGAACAAATCCGGTGCGCAGATGATTGTAGAGCATCTCATTCAGGTTCACAATCGCCGCCGGATTGTTTTTTTGCGCGGCCCGGAAGGCAACGAGGATTCGGAATGGCGCGAACGCGGTTACCGTGAAGCCCTGGATGCACATGGCATTCCATTCGATCCTTCGTTGGTTGGAAGGGGTGGATTTAATGAAGAGGAAGCCCGAACTGCCATGCAGGAATTATTGATCGATGGCCTCGATTTCGATGCCGTCTTCGGCGGTGACGATGACACGGCCGCAGGTGTGATTGCCGCATTAACATTGGCCGGGAAACGCGTTCCGCAGGATGTGGCTGTTGTTGGGTTTGACGATCTTCCCATTGCTCGCTATCTGCGGCCGGCACTAACGACCGTCCGTGCGCCAACGGAGCAGATTGGCAGGGAAAGCGTCCAGCAACTGGTACGCCTGATCAATGGCCAGCAGGCTGATGCGTTAGTCCTGATGCGGACAGAACTGGTTATCCGCGAATCCTGCGGATGTCCGCCTGTCAAGTAAATGGGTTATCCCAGGTTTGTCCTTTCCGATGCAAGGAGGTGAAACGGGAATATTTTTTGCGAACATCTTAAACGCAAATTCACATAGACCCTTTTTGGAGGAGAAAATGTACAAAAAGTTTTACACTCTGATTTCTGTTTTGGCGCTGACTTCCATGTTGCTGGCAGCCTGTGGTGCTGGCGGTGGACAGCCAGCCGCCAGCACGCAGCCAGACATGTTGCGTGTCTGGATCCAGTGGGGTGACAACCCGCAGCAAATCCAGGAACTATTCGACAAATATACGGCGGTTTCCGGGATAAAAGTGGAAGTCACCGCTCCGTTGGAAGAAGACAAAATTCTGCCCTCGCTGACCGGCTCGGAACCACCCGACGTGCTGGTGCTCTCAGGCGGCGACCTGGTCAAATCCTATGCAAAGGAAGGTTTGGTAACAGAACTGTCGGATATTATCAAAACCGGCGGTATCGACCTGAACGACTTTTTCGCGGCGCCACTGGATCAATGCAAGTCAGGCGATCAAATCCTGTGCCTGCCCTGGGGGACGGATATGTATGCCCTGTTCTGGAATAAGGACATGTTCGAGGCTGCCGGGCTGGATCCCGAAACCCCGCCCGCTACGATGGAACAATTGGCTGAATTTGCCGATAAGTTGACGGTGCGTGATGCGGATGGCAAGCTCACGCAAGTTGGTTTCCTGCCTGACCAGGGTTGGGATCACAGTGACCTGTACGTGCATATGTTCGGCGGTTTCTGGTACAACAATGATGGCACGCAATTGACAGCCAACAGCCAGCCCATGATCGATTCTCTGACCTGGCAACAGCAGTTCTATACTAAATACAATGCGGATGAAGTCCTGGCCTTATCGTCCGGTTGGGCCGATGCGTATATGTCAGCCGACTATCCCTTCTACACAGGCAACATGGCTATGTATGTTGATGGGGAATGGATGACCGGACCAAACTTCATCAGCGCTTTCAAGCCCGAGGCCAGTTACGGGGTAGCGCCCTTCCCGCCACCGGCTGACCACCCCGAACGGGCCAATACGGCCGTCGTGCAGGGCACCGTGGCGGTCATCCCGTCCGGCGCGCCGAACAAGGATGCTTCCGCCAAACTGCTGGCCTGGATGATGTCTCCGGATGTCGTGGCCGAAGAGTTCTGCTTCAATGCCAACCTGCCTACCAGCAAGAAGGCCGCTCAAGATCCCTGCTTCACCGAAAACCCCAAATTCAAGGTTTTTACGGATCTGATGGCCAGCCCGAACGCGACCTATATCATCACCACTCCTATCTCGTTGGAATTCAACGATGCCTATGGATTGGTGTTCGAGCAGGCTGTACACACAGGGGCCGATCCGAAACCATTATTGGATCAACTCCAGGCTGAGTTCGAACCGAAGTTACAGGACGCGCTAAAGTAAAACCCGGTCCGATGTGAGGGCGGCACAAACGCCGCCCTCTTTTCCTGCTTTTTCTCGCGGAGGATGATATGGACGAATTACGCATGAGTGGCCGAAAATGGAGTTGGCCTCCCAAATTGCCAAAATGGGGGAAACGCCAGCGCACCAATTTCTGGATCGGGATGCTGTTCCTGCTTCCCTGGACGATCGGATTTTTAGCCTTCACTCTTTATCCAATGGTAGCTTCTTTTATTTACAGTTTTGGCATTTATCACCCTAAAGCGCCGCTCGAATGGGTAGGATTTCAAAATTATGCAGGCCTGCTGCAGGACAAACTATTCTGGCAATCGCTCTATAATACGCTTTACATGGTAGCCATTGGCGTACCGCTGACCTTGTTGGCATCATTTTTTTGCGCCGTATTATTGAATCTAAAAGTACGGGGACAGTCCATTTATCGCGTCATCTATTTTTTGCCATCCATCGTCCCAACTGTCGCCAGCACCATCCTTTGGTTGTGGATTTTGAATCCGCAAACCGGCATTCTGAATACCCTGCTTGGGTACATCGGCATTCAGGGCCCTAACTGGATGAGTAACCCGGGCTGGTCCAAGCCCGGCCTGATCCTGCTCGGCATGTGGGGTATGGGGGGGACGATTGTCATCTATCTCTCCGGGTTGCAGGATGTACCCACCTCCCTGCTCGAAGCTGCCGAACTGGATGGAGCGAACTGGTGGCAGCGCCTGTGGCATGTTACCGTGCCGATGGTTTCGCCGATCACGCTCTTCAATCTGATCACTGGCGTGATTGCCCAATTCCAATACTTTGCGCAGGCTTATGTCTTCCGCGGCTCGCATGGCCTCGGTTATCCGCTGAATTCAACGCTTTTTTATAGCGTTTACCTTTACCAGAATGCGTTTCTCTGGCTAAAAATGGGATATGCCTCTGCAATGGCTTGGGTGCTGTTCATCATTATTTTGATCTGCACCGTCCTGCTGTTGAAAGTCAGCGAACGCTTTACGTACTACGCGGGATAATGCCATGACAACCAATCAATCCATTCAATTCCCCGCTAGCATGGAAACGGACCAGGATGCCGACAAACGCCTGCGCTCTCGTAAAATCCGCGACTTTTTCCAATCCTTGACCAGTCATGCAGCCATTAACCTGATTGGGCTGTTCTTCCTGATCCCTTTCCTGTGGATGGTGTTGACCGCCTTCAAATCCAGCCAGGATGTCTTCCATACCCCGCCGCGCTGGTTGCCGTATGATAATCTCACCGTGGATGTGAACGGCGTGCAACTTCCGCTCTACAACGTTCAGACTGAGAACGGCGTCAGACAGTTGGCGGCCGTCAAAATTGTGGAGGGAGTCGGCACGTTTGTTGACCCAGCCAATCCCGGTCAGCAAATGGAATACGAAATCCAGCAAGGGGCGACAAAAATTGCTGAACCCATCATGCATATCAGTTTCAACTGGCGGAACTTCCCGGATGCCATGCAACGTGGTAGCCGTCCCGGCATTGGTGCGAGTTTCTGGGTCTATTTCAAGAACAGCCTGATTATCGCCTTTTTTGCAATCGTTGGCACTTTGTTCTCGAACACGCCGGTCGCTTATGCCTTTGCCCGCCTCAAATTTCCCGGTCGCGACTTGCTTTTCATTATCATCCTGGCGACGATGATGTTGCCTTACCAGGTGACAATGATCCCCATTTATCTGTTCTTCAACGACTTTCTGGGTTGGGGCAACTCGTTCCTGCCACTCATCATTCCCACCTTCTTCGCCAACGCCTATGACGTGTTCCTGTTGCGTCAGTTCTTCCGCACCATCCCCGAAGAGATGTGCGATGCGGCCCGCGTGGATGGTGCTTCGGAATGGCAAATTTTCACCCGCATCATATTGCCTCTTTCCGTCCCCGTGCTGGCCACTGTTTCGGTCTTCACCTTCCTGTGGGCATGGAACGATTTTACCGGCCCGTTGCTTTTCCTGACCAGCCCCAAGAACTTTACTATGGCGCTTGGCTTGCAGGATTTCCAAAGTCAGCGCAGCATGGTCTGGAACCAACTGATGGCCGCCTCGGTGGTCTTCACCGTGCCGATTGTGATTGCCTTTTTCTTCGCCCAGAAAACCTTTATCCAGGGTATCAAGTTGACTGGCTCAAAGGAATAATTCATATTCAGCGCGGCCCAGACTTGTCCAGCCATGCAGAACGTGTGGATTATGATACAAGGAACGAATCCTCAAAGATGGTGGCGAATGGTATAGACGGTTATCGAAAGCAATCAAGTCCCGGATAGCGATTGACAGGTTGAGGATAGGAATAAAAATATCCAACATTCAACTACAACTTTCGGAACCGACTATTATCATTACCTGCGAAACGGAGAAAAATGTATCATAAACAACGCTGGACCCTTGAAAAGATCAAACAACGCCTGGACCTGATCGCCCCGCTGGTTTACATCCGCCAGAGACCGCTACCTTCCTTTCGCTATCGTGAATTGGGCGGTCCGTTGGCCCCGCCGCTCATCGGTGCGGATGTGGATGATTCCGAGTTGGTTGGAGATCAACCCGACTGACTACTGGGGCTTTTGGATGACTGATTTCATGTTGCGCACGATCCTTCAGCGTGCCCGAAGATTGGGAAACATCCTTACCGGTAGCACTCTATCTGCCGCTCGGCGAATCGGGCGATTTCAGCCACCCCGAAGCGCTGGCCTACATCGATGGCCAACCCTATGCGACTTGCGACCGTCATCACCAGGAAATTCCGCTACGTTCCGATTGGGCTGACGGACAGGATCACTTACTGGCTCTGCATGGTTGGACTGGTTTCGGTGGCATAGCGCAGGGAGACTTCTTCACCAAACTATACATGCGCCAATGCCAGATAGTGCAAATCCACCAACCGACGCGCGACTTTATCAGCCTGGTGCGGGTGGCATTGGAAACGGCTCAAAACCTCGACGAGAATAATCCTGCTCGTCACGGCCTGCTCAATGCGCTCAATGACGCCTTCCTGACGCTCGATACGCGTGATCCCATCGGCGAAGCTTTCTACGCTAGCGTGGAACCCGCCACCGCCACTTTGAAATCTGGCCTCGAAAAAGCTGGAACGCCCCTGGATGCCATCATCCATGCTACGGGACATGCCCACCTCGATGTGGCCTGGCTGTGGACGCTGGGCGAAACCCGCCGCAAGGCCGAGCGTACCTTCCATAACGTTATCCGTTATATGGAGCAGTTTCCCGATTACCATTTCAGCCAGTCACAGCCGCAACTGTACGAGTTCATCCGCCAGGATCAGCCTGCCTTGTTTGAAGCTATCAAGCAGAAATGTGGCCGAAGGCCGTTGGGAGCCGATGGGTGGTATGTGGGTCGAAGCCGACTGCAACTTGAGCGGGGCCGAGTCGCTCGCCCGCCAATTCCTGCTCGGGCGAACCTTCTTCCGTCAACACTTTGGCCCCGAAGCCGAAACCCCCGTCCTATGGCTTCCCGATGTCTTTGGTTACGCCTGGGCGTTGCCGCAACTGATCAAGCAAGCCGGGCTGGATTACTTCATGACCATCAAGATTGGCTGGAACCAGTACAACCGTCTGCCCTACGACACCTTCTTGTGGCAGGGCCTGGACGGCACGCAAATCCTGACCCATTTCAGCACTGTCAAAGAGATCGACAGTCCCTATGCCAGTACCTATAACTCGATGGCCAATCCCATCGAAAGCCTTGGCACCTGGGAAAACTTCCAGCAGAAGGAATTGCATCGTGACTTGTTGATGGCCTATGGCTACGGGGATGGTGGCGGCGGTCCCACCCGTGAAATGCTTGAGAACATCGAGCTCATGGGCGATTTCCCCGGGTTGCCCCAAGTCAAACAGTCCAGCGTCAAGAATTTTTTCGAAACCATCACCCTGCTGGCCAACTCCCGCATGATGCCGGTTTGGAACGGTGAACTGTATCTCGAGTACCACCGCGGCACCTACACCACTCAGGCCCGTATTAAGCGCGCCAATCGCAAGAGCGAGTTCCTGCTGCATGATGCCGAGTTCCTGGCTGCCCAGGCTGCCCTGCTCGACTCCACCTATACTTACCCTGCTGATGGCTTCCGTCAGGCCTGGCAAACCGTTTGCCTGAACCAGTTCCATGACATCATCCCCGGTTCCAGCATCGGCCCAGTCTATGAAGAGGCACAGGCCCAGTATGCCCAACTCACCGACGACGCCACTCAACTGCGTGATGCCGCCCTCGAAACGATTTCAAAGCATGTGGATGGGGACATTCTGTTGGTCAACCCGACTTCGTTCCGTCAAAGTGGTCTGGTCTTCATCCCCGGCAGCTCATTCCAGCGTCTCGAACGGAACGGTCAGTCTGTTCCCGTTCAACCGGCGGACTCCGGCCTGTGGGTCGATGCCGGCGAATTGGAGCCGTATAGCGTAACTGCTTTGCAAGCGACCGCAGACGATAGTCTACAAACAACGGTCGACCGTCCATCGTCCATGGTCAAGCTAGAAAACGACTACCTCCTGGTCGAATTCAATCCATCAGGCGACATCACCCGCCTCTACGACAAAACTGCCAAGCGTGAAATCCTGCCCGAGGGTGCGCTGGCCAACCAGTTCCAGGCCTTCGAAGACCGTCCCCAGAATTGGGACGCCTGGGATGTGGACATCTTCTACGATGACAAAATGTGGACCGCCGAACCTGCTTATTCCATCGAGATGGTCGAGTTAGGTTCCCTGCGCCAAACGGTCGAAATCAAACGCAGACTTCAGAATAGCGAAATCGTCCAGCGCATCTCGCTCAACCACAACTCGCCGCGCCTGGACTTCGATACCACCGTCCAGTGGAGTGAGCGTCACACCTTGCTGAAGGTTGCTTTCCCGGTGGATGTGCTCGCCCCACAAGCGACCTACGAAATCCAATGGGGTAACGTCCAGCGCCCAACGCACAGAAATACCAGTTGGGATTGGGCGCGCTTCGAGACCTGTGCTCACAAATGGGTGGATTTGAGCGAGGGCGATTACGGTGTGTCCTTGCTGAATGATTGCAAATACGGCCACGATATTCACGACAACGTTATTCGATTGACATTACTGCGTTCCCCAACTCTGCCTGACCCAATGGCAGACTTTGGCGAGCATCATTTTGTCTACAGCCTGCTGCCACATGCAGGGGGCTGGGATGAGAAGACGCAGGCGGAAGCGTATTTGCTGAATGATCCGGTGATTGTGTATCAAAGGAAAGAAGAAAGAGGAAAGAATCCAATCTTTAATCTTTCATCTTTCGTCAGTGTCAGCATGCCCAATGTGATTGTCGAAACCGTCAAAATGGCCGAAGATGGGGACGGGATCATCCTCCGGTTGTATGAGAGCCAGCGGAAACGAGGGCAGGTCCAGGTCCGATTTGGAAGCGCAGTGGAAGCGGCCTGGGTCACGAATCTGCTCGAGGAAAACGAATCCGCTCTCGGTGTGGAAAATGATTCGATCACCCTTACAATGCGACCCTATCAAATCGTCACCTTGCGAGTCAGGATGAAATAAGATGCCGATGACGGAAGCTGAATTTCTGCAGTTTTTGGATGCCAATGATTTTGCGTACCGGCGCATCGAGCATCCCGCCGTGTTCACTTGCGCGGAAGCAGAATTGCACCGCCCGAAATTGCCCGCGGTGAGCACCAAGAACCTGTTCCTGTGCGACAAGAAGAAACGCCATTATTTTCTGGCCGTGACAAGTTGCGAAAAAACCATGCGGTTGGACGATTTGAAGGCACAATTGGGCGCTTCGCATTTGCGCTTCGGTTCGGAAGCGGATTTAGAGCGTTTGCTAGGCGTTGGGCGTGGTTCAGTGACCATGATGGGGTTGGTGAACGATACGGAACACGAGGTTGCGTTGTGGATCGACGACGAGATTTGGGGTGGGGAACTCTTTCTCTGTCATCCACTGGTCAATACCGCTACGCTGGTTTTATCGAAAGCGCAATTGGAACGCTTCTTTACACTGACTGGGCATACACCGCACTTTTTTGCTGGGAAGGAAAATTGAAATGAAAATCGCTTTTGCGGGAACGGGCTACATCAACAAAATCCATGCCCGAGCCGCCCAGAACTGCGGCCTGGAACTGACGGCGGTGGTCAACCACCGGCCTGAATCGATGTCGCAATTCGCTGCGGATTTTAGTATTTCGCACCAGTATGAGACGGTAGAAGCCATGCTTGCCGATGGCGGCGTGGAGGCGCTGGTGGTCAGCACACCCAATTATCTGCACGCACCGCAGACGATCGCAGCGCTGGAAGCAGGCGTGCATGTGATGGTCGAGAAGCCCATGTCGATGAATGCCACCGAAGCGGAGCAGATGTGCGCAGCAGCGGAGAAATCCGGAGCAACCCTGATGGTGGCACACTGCTGGCGCTTCGATCCGGATGTGCGCTGGTTGAAGGAGCAGTCCGGCAAGCTGGGAAAGATCATCCGCACGAAGGGTTATGGGGTACATACGCATTGGGGACCGTCAGGCTGGTTCACGCAGAAAGAATTCGCGGGCGGCGGGGCGATGGCCGATATGGGTATCCATGCCTTGGATACGGCCCGCTTCCTGTTGGACGATCCGCAGCCTGTTTCGGTGTATGCTAAGATTGGCACGTACTACAGGGATTTCGATGTAGATGATACGGGCGTGATCATCGTCAACTGGGACAACGACGCGATATCGTATATCGAATCCGGCTGGTGGCAGCCGCACTCAGACGGGGAAGAGGCGGCCACGCAACTGTACGGCACACAGGGGTTCGGACAGTTGTTTCCCACCAAACTGGAATTGCCCAATGCCAAGGAGGAAAAACTGGATGTCATCGACTCAGGCTTTGCCTTTCCGCGTGTATCGCATATGCCCCAAAATTTGTATGATGCACAGATGGCCTATTTTATCGAATGCATCCAATCAGGCCAGACACCTGTCCCTGGCGGAGCGGAAGGGCTAGTGAATATGAAAGTTGTCGATGCGGCCTATGAGTCTGCTCGCACTGGGAAGGTTGTGGAAATCCAATGACCGTCGAAACCATCCTTCCTACTCCTGATATTTTCTCCGCCAAGCGGATATTGTGCGTCCAGCCACACTACGATGACAACGATATCGCTGCTGCTGGCGTTCTCAAGCAACTCCAACAGAACGGCGCAGAGATTTTCTATCTGACTGTCACCAATGATTTGATGGGCGTGATCGACGCATTCGCTCTCGCCCGAAGCGGCCGCCGAAGCCTTGAAACGTGACCAATTCTCTGCAGGGAAGATTATCGGTATCAAAGAGCAATACTGGCTGGGTTATCCCGATGCGGGCAAATATGATACCTTCGATGTGCGCCGTGACGTGCTCAAGTACATCCGCCTGCTCCGACCTGATTTCATCTTCACCCCCGATCCCTGGCTGACCTACGAAGCGCATCAGGATCACATCCAAACAGGACTGGCGACAGCGGAAGCGGTCATGTTCGCCGGCTTGACCAAAATCGCCTCGTCCGACCCCGCAGTTGATTCCGCCTACGAGGGACACGACATTCTGGGAGTTGCTTTCTACTATACCCGTGAACCGAATACCATTGCAGATATCACTTCCACGTGGGACGACAAAATCGCTTCCGTGCGTTGTTATCAAGCCCAATTCGAGCCGGATAACATGGATATGCTGGTCATGGCGCTGGATATGAAATCCCACCAGGTGGCCGCAGGCATGGACTTCGAGCACGGCGAGCCATTCAAAGTGCTGCATCCCCAGTCGTTGCATTGTGGATTCTAATAAATGGAATCCAAAGTCTCCGACTTTGGTGCAAAATCGGGAGATTTTGCACTCCAATAAATTAATTTTATAAGGAGAACCATGAAAATCACAGTCATCGGTGGCGGCTCCACTTACACCCCTGAATTGGTTAACGGCTTTTTGGCCCGGACCGACCGTTTGCCGATCACAGAACTCTGGCTGATGGATATCGACAAGGAACGGCTTGACATCGTCGGCGGGTTTGCACAGCGTATGGTCAAAGCTAAGGGTGAGCCCTTCAAGGTGGTGCTTTCCCTGAACCAGCGGGAAGCGATTGCGGGGGCATCCTATATCATCACCCAACTGCGAGTCGGGATGATGCCCGCCCGCCGTGGCGACGAATATCTGGGCCGGCGTCACGGCCTGATCGGGCAGGAGACGACGGGCGTGGGCGGTATGGCAAAAGCCTTGCGAACCATTCCCATCATTCTGGACATCGCTAAAGATGTTCGCGAAGTTGCCCCAGGCGCATTATTGGCAAATTTCACCAATCCGGCGGGCCTCGTCACCGAAGCGCTTAATCGCCATGCATCCGATGTTCCTGCGGTGGGGGTTTGCAACGTAGGCATCACTACTAAAATGGAAATCCTGGAAGAACTGGAGAAACTCACAGGCCAAAAGGTCGCCGATGAGCGTGCCGTGCTGAAGACGCTCGGCCTCAACCATCTCACCTGGCACTACGGCTTCACGGTCGATGGCGAAGAGATGTGGCCGCAAATTTTTCCCGCCTTCGTCGAGATGATTAAACAAGAAGAAGAGCCCGAATGGGACATCCGCACGCTCGAGTCACTTGGCATGATGCCCAATTACTATCTGCAATATTTCTACTACACCGAACAAAAAACTCAAAGCACAGGACAAGTGGCCGCCTTCTCGCGCCGAGGAAGTCATGGAGATCGAGAAGGATTTGCTGCGGGAATATGCCGATCCCGCCTTGACCGAGCCTCCCGCCGACCTGATGAAGCGTGGCGGCGCTTATTACTCGACCCTAGCTACTCAACTGATCAACTCGCATTACAACGATCTCGGCCAAATCCACACCGTCAACGTGCGCAACAACGGCGCTGTGTCAGATTGGCCTGCGGACTGGGTACTGGAGATGCCTGCCAAGGTAGACAAGGCTGGTATCCAACCCCTGCCTGCGGAGCCGTTGCCCCCCACCTGCTTCGGACTGATTGCCTCGGTCAAGATGTACGAGATTCTCTCCGTCCAGGCGGCTGTGCATGGCGACAGGAACGCCGCTTATCAGGCGCTGCTGGCACATCCGCTGGGGCCAAGCGCGGACAAGGTGCAGGACGTGCTGGATGATATGCTGGAGACGAACAGGCAATGGTTGCCGCAGTTTTTTAAATAGTTTTCTCGCTGCCCGCACCTGGGCGCGGCACGGGTGAGCGGAAGAACGGAGCGTAGCGAAGTTCTGTAGTCGAAGCGCCCTTCGACTGCTCTTCCTCTGGTCGCTCCGCTCAGGACGAAATAACAAAAGGATAAATCATGAACCCAAACCCGCTGCTCAAAAAACTCGGTTATTCCGACACCGACAAACTCGTCATCATCCACGTTGACGATGTCGGTATGTGTCACGCCTCCTTGCAAGGATTCATCGATCTGTGGGAGTACGGCACGATCTCATCTGGGGCGGTGATGGTTCCCTGCCCCTGGTTCCAGGCGGTAGCGGAGTGGGCACGTCAAAATCCCGGTGTGGATTTGGGAGTCCACGGGACGGTCAACTCGGAGTGGGATGGCTATCGCTGGGGTCCCGTCTCGACACGGGAGCAGGCCACGGGGCTGATAGATGCGGAAGGTTACTTCCACAAACGGGAACCAGCCGTCTGGGAAAACGCTGACCCCGAAGCGGTTCGCATCGAAGTCGAATCCCAGGCCGAACGAGCGCTGGCCGCCGGGATCGATGTCACTCACATCGACACCCACATGGGCACGATCACCAATCCCAAATTCATTGCGGGTTACCTGCAAACGTTGACACGCTTCCAAACTCCCGGCATGCTGCCACGACTGGATGTGCCGGGTTTCATGGCGCTGGGATTCAGCGAAGAGGAAGCGACGAAGTTTGCTGGCATGACCCGACAATTGGAGGAGCGGGGCTTCCCCATGATCGATGCGGTTGATTTTCTCTCACTGGAAGACCCGGCGGATCAGATCGAGATCGCCAAACAAAAACTCCTCAATCTACCGGTTGGGATCACCCATTTCCTGATGCACCCGGCGATTGACACGGCTGAACTGCGGGCCATCACGCCTGATTGGGAGTGTCGGGTGGCGAATTACAAGGCCTTCATGAGTCAGGAAATCAAAGATTTCATCAAGAATGAAGGTATTCAGATGATTGGGTACAGGCCCATCCGGGATTTGATGCGTAGTTGACCGTGGACCAAAGACAGTAGACCGTAAAACCGTCCACGGTCCGTCGTCCACCGTTAATTTCCCAAGGAGCGAAAATGACCGCCACCACAACCGAGTTTGCCACCAGCACCAAGACCCGCATCATGTACTCGCTCGTCAGCCTGGGCGTGGCGACAATTTCCGAGGCGATTCGGCGTGATCGCTTTCTACATCGTGGATGTGAAGAATCTGCCCGTGACCTGGTACTCCCCTCCTGGTTCTTTTACACCATTTACAATGCGCTTAATAATCCGGCGCTGGGCTACATATCCGACCGCACACGCTCCCGCTGGGGACGGCGCATCCCGTATGTGCTCTTTGGCGGATATCCGTGAAGCCTTGGAAGCCAAGAAGGGATTAGAGAATCAAGAGTAGAAAACTTTTGTCATGAACCTGCCTTCCTTAACCACCCAAACTGCCGACGCCATTGTGGCTTTGTGCAGGCATGAAAATATCCCTGCCATCGATGTTGGGACTGTCGTCTCGCCCTACCGCATCTGTCCGCTGGGAGCGCACATCGACCACCAGGGTGGTCCGGTGCTGGGACGTACCATCAATACAGGCACGGTTTTAGCCTTCGCACCTTTACAAGCTCCCGAAATCCGCCTGCACAGTGGGCATTTCGGGCAAATATCTTTCCCAATCGGGCGAGCTCCCGATATGCAGCATTGGTCACGTTATGCACAGGCGGCGGCATTGGCGCTGTCGAAAAAATTCCCGCTCAAACACGGATTTGCCGGCTTTGTCAACGGGACGTTGATCGGCGCTGGGTTGAGTTCGTCCGCTTCGGTGATCCTGGCTTATTTGCAGGCGTTAGCGCAAGTCAACGGGTTGTCGCTTACGCAGGATGAACTAATCGTGCTCGAATTCCAGGCTGAGCATGACATCCTGGGCTTGCAGATCGGCATTCTCGACCCTGCTACCATTGTCTATGGGCAAACGAATGCGCTGCTTCATATCGATACCCTCAGCGAGACAGTTACGCCCATCCCTGATTCAGCCATGGCGCGGGATTGGGTATGGTTGGTGGCATATTCGGGGATCTCCCGTCAACTGCTACAAAGTGGGTATAACAATCGAGTAGTCGAGTGCCGTGAAGTAGCCTCGTTGTTAAAAGTAGGGGCAAGCCGTTTGTGTGAGATACCCAGCGAAAAATTTCTTGAATACCAATATTATCTGCCCGTACACCTGCGGCGGCGGGCGAGGCACTTCTATGGAGAGGTAGAGCGTGTCCATAAGGGCGGGCGGGCCTGGGCCGAGTCCGATGCGGAAACCTTTGGGATGTTGATGAAGCAGTCGTGTAAGTCATCCATAAACCTGTACGAGTCCGGTAGCCCTGTCCTGGTCGATTTGCACAACATCGTCAGTAAGGTGGCAGGCGTATATGGAAGTCGCTTCAGCGGTGGTGGGTATGGTGGCTGCGTGGTCGGGTTGGCCGAACGAGCTACAGCGGAGTCGGCGGTTTTGGAGATCGGCGAGACAATTTGCTGCCATGCATCCTGAGCTAGCTGAGCAGGCAGCGGTTTACATGGTCGAAACGGCGGACGGGTTGCGATGAAACCAACCAGTGCCGTATTGCTGGCGGCGGGACGGGGTAAGCGCCTGCGTCCGTTCACCGACCAGACTCCTAAGCCGTTATTACCTGTCAACGAGAGCAACTCGCTGGATATGACCTTGCGGGCGCTGAAGCGGGCCGGAATACAGCGTGCTTGTCTGGTGACCCACCACCTGGAAATGCAAATCCGCTCATTCGTGGGCGATGGGTCTGCGTGGGGTATGGAGGCTGTGTTCTGTCACCAAACCGAATTACGCGGCTCGGGCGATGGCCTGCTCTCGGTGCTGAGGAGCCTGCCCGATTGGATCGACCGTTTTGCTCCTGTGCTGGTTTCGGCCACAGATTATCTGCTACCCGAAAACGCCCTGGCGGACTTGGTAGTGGCGTACGAAGCGCAGGGTTGTGGCATCATGATCAGTTTGAAAGAATGTCCGCCCGAAGAACTAAGCGCCCGCTCCAGTGTAGATTTGGATGGAGGTTGGCAGGTACGGCACATCGTGGAAAAACCCACTCCGGGCGAAGTGCCCAGCCTATTCACGGCAGCGTTGATCTATATCCTGCCGCCCGCCATCTGGGATGTGTTGCCAAAGTTGAAACCCTCACTCCGTGGCGAACTGGAACTGCCAGCGGCGGTCAACTTGCTGCTGGAGGCTGGTATGACGGCTTATGGATTGTTGCAACCTAGTCCATCGGAGTGGTCGCCAGAGTTTTACAAATAATCCGGTGATCTCGATACGACACTTGCCTGGTTTCGACAAGATCAACCCGACGGCTCGTGTCTACTCGACCACCGGAAAAGATGGAGTATTGATGAAGTATTTTCTCGGCATTGATGTCGGTTCCTCCAAAACCCATGCCCTGATTGCAGACGAAAGTGGTCACTGCATTGGTTTCGGCAAGGCCTGGGGTGGCAATCACCAGGGTGTTGGTTACGATGGCTTGGCCAATGTCTTGCAGCAATCCTTCGAGCAGGCCAGCCGGATGGCAAACGTGACCGCTGGCCAGATCGCTGGTGGGGGATTCGGTGTGGCCGGTTACGACTTCCCGTCAGATCGAGAGCCGCATCTCGAAGCCATTGCCAGTCTCGGCTTGTCCTGCCCCGTAGACGTGGTCAACGATGGCGTCAACGGACTGCTGGCCGGTACCACGCATGGTATTGGCGTCAACGTCACGGCGGGATCGGGCGTCAACTGCTGTGGACGAGGCGCCAATGGCGAAGAGGGTCGTATTGTCGGCAACGGTTCTTCCTTCGGGGAATTTGGCGGCGGGATCGAAATTGTCTGGAAGGGTTTGCACATGGTCAACTACGCCTGGATCAAGCGTATCCCACCCACTGCCCTGACCGCCATCTACCTGGATGCCACTGGCGCAAAAGACGAACTCGACTTGATGGAAGGTCTTTCTAGCGACTACTACCATCTATTCCCGTTCATCGCCGTAAAAATATTTGAAGCGGCCCAGGCAGGCGATGCTGCCGCTCGTGAAATCGTCTGTTGGTCAGGCGAGGAACTCGGTTGGTTGGCTGTGGCGGTTGCCCGCCAGATTGGCATGGAGCATGACGAGGTCGAGATCGTCCAATCGGGCAGCGTCTTCGAGGGCGGTGATCTTCTCACCGAGCCGATGCGCCGGGTCATCTTCGAGCACATGCCCAAAGCACGCATTGCTCGCCTGGATGGTCCGCCCGTAGTTGGCCCGGTCTTGCTCGGTATGCAGATGGCTGGTGTGGACGGCTACCCTTTTCGTCAGCCTCTCATCCAAACCGCAAAAGAAATCATACAAGAATAATCATCGGAGGCTTTTATGTCGCAATTAGCAATTCTCGGCGGTCCAAAAACCCGCACCGAACCTTACCCCGAATGGCCCGTCTGGGACCAGCGTGACATTGACGCTGTGACCGAAGTCATCAAATCCGGACGCTGGGGCGGTTTCCCATATCCCGGTCCGAAAACGGCGGAACTGGCTCGCAAATTTGCCAAGTTGCAAGGCGGCGGATACGCTGTGCCGATGGCGAACGGTACCGTGACGATGGAAGTCGCCTGCCGCGCAGCGGGCATTGGCTGGGGCGACGAAGTCATCGTGCCTGCTTACACCTTCCAGGCCACGGCGGCTGCGCCGATGGCTGCCGGAGCCATCCCGGTCATCGTGGATGTCGATCCGAATACGTATTGTCTCGATCCAAAAGCCGTTGAAAAGGCCATCACGCCCAAGACGAAGGCCATCATCCCGGTGCATCTCGGTCACCAGATGGCCGACATGGATGCCATCATGGCGCTGGCCGAGAAGCACAACCTGATCGTGATCGAAGATTGCGCTCATGCTCACGGCGCGAAATGGAACGGCCAAGGGGCCGGGACCATCGGTCATTTCGGCTCGTTCAGTATGCAATCATCTAAGATTTTGACAACTGGCGAGGGTGGCATCCTGCTCTGTCGCACGCCCGAACTGGCTGCCAAAGCCGCCAGCATCATCGACTGTGGACGTCCGCACGCGCTGGGCGGCGGCCCCGAAGACGAGAGCATGGATTTCCAGGTGGGTGGCAACTACCGGTTGAGCGAGATCGCGGCAGCATTGGCGTTGGTCGGTATCGAACGTTTCCCGGCGCAGGCCAAACAACGGGAAGAGATGGCCGCCTACATGGACGAGTCCCTGAGCGAGGTCCAAGGTGTGCGGGTGCTCAAGCGGGATCCGCGCCATACCACCCGCTCGTTCTACCGCTACATGTTCGCCATCGATCCCGAAGAATTCGGCGTGGAGCATGACGTGCTGTGTGCTGCCCTGGATGCCGAAGGCGTGGGTTGTTGGGTGGGCTATGAAGCTATGCACAATTACACTCTGTTCCAACCACAGAAGTCCAAACTGGCTGTGCCGAGTGCCTTCCCCGAGTATTTCAATTTTGCAGAGATGAACTTGCCCGAAGCCACGCGCGCTTGCGAGCTCGAAGCCGTCTGGTTAGACGAGGCTGTTTTCCGTACCGGACCCAAGGGTGTGGACGATGCTGTGGCCGCCATCAAAAAAATTCAGGAGAATGCCGAAGCATTGGCCGAGGCTGCGCAGAGATTGAGAGAAGAATACGGAAAGTAAACCAATGAAGGAAAACAAACTTCCCTTCTGGCGCGTGGCGCTCTATTCCAGCGCTTCGGCGGGACTGAACATCCTAGCTATCAGCACCTGGTTGTTGTACTTCTACGCCCCACCGCCCGATTCGGCCCGCCCTACCTACCTGCCCACTGTGACGATGGACGAGATCGGAATGAAGGTCAAGGCCGCCTCACCAACCATGCATACGCTCTTTGCCAGTGTCAGCGATGGCTGTATCAGTTACTTGCACACGGAAGAGTTGCATCCGGAAGATGACTACGAAGTAGAAGTGACTCCGCTGGCTTATCGTTATCCGGGCAGGTTGCAGGCGGGATGCGAGAAAATCGCGTTGGATGTTACCAGCGAGATGCTGGAGCGCTTATGGAAGTGAAAGCTTCAAACTTGGAAAGATATTTCGGCCAAGTTACAGAGAAAGCGACAAGGTTATGCTAAAGCCTCCCTACCCTAAAATTGATAATTTGCTCGATACAATAGGAGCAGCCGGACGTCGTCTAGATGAAATCGAGGCCAGCGAAGGCGCCGCTGGTAATATCTCGGTTTGTTTGCGTTGGCCAATCGAAGTCCGCGCTCACTTCCCGCTGCTGGATGAAATTGAATTGCCTCAGCCTGTTCCCGAACTGGCAAATGCGACCTTCATTGTCAGTGGCTCTGGGTGTCGTCTGCGCGAAATTTTGGATGAGCCGGCTGCTAATCTGGCTTGTATTGTGGTCGGTGAAGGTGGCCGTACCGGGGCGATGTACACTTCCCACAAGCGCCGTTTCGAGCGTGTAACCAGTGAATTTAATTCGCACTTAGCCGTTCACAACGACCGGGTTCACACTTCGGGCACGAACTTTCACGCTGTTATCCATGCCCAGCCGATACACTTGACTTACCTGAGCCACGTCCCCCGTTATCGAGACTTCCAATATCTGAACACGCATCTCTTACGCTGGCAGCCGGAAACAATCATTTTCCTGCCCGAAGGTATTGGGGTTGTTCCGTTCTGTGTCCCCGGTTCGCCGGAGTTGATGGCAGGTACTGTCGAGCAGACACGAAAACACCGAATCGTTATTTGGGAAAAACATGGTGTTATGGCGCGTTCGGACGTTTCTATCGATCATGCAATGGACCATCTGGAATATGCTGAGACCGCTGCCAAGTACGAATACTTCAACCTGCAGGTGAGTGAGATAGGAGAAGGCTTGAGTCCAGATGAAATTCGCTCAATTTGTGAGAACCTCAATATTCATCAAGATATTTTCTAGATGTAATAACGATTGTGTTATTTGCTCAAGACAAACAGCATAGCTCTGTGAACCCCACCTTCTTGGGTGATATGACGAAAGATTAAGCCTTCTCACTTCTCCGGCTGCAAGAATTCCTCTTCAAAAAGATCGACGATCCTCTGTGCGTCATTCAAGTCAAAAACCGGGACAGGCGCATCGAGGGTTACATTGGCAGCAATGGCAAACAGTTGCTCTTTCGTGCCGATGGGTTCGATACCCAATTCACCACGAATGATCTCGATGGACGGTTTTCCCGCCTGTTTGTAGCCCTCGACCAGGATGATGTCGACATCTTTGATCTCGCCGACGATTTCATCCAGCATTAGTTCTTTTTCTACCAACCGATATGAAGCAATTTTGTCGGGGGCAGCAATGACCACGTGATCGCTGCCCGCCTGGGCATGACGCCAACTATCCTTGCCAGGCTTGTCGATGTCAAAGCCCGCGTGGGAATGGTGCTTAACTGTCCCGACACGATAGCCCCTGCGCTTGAGCTCGGGGATGAGTTTTTCCATCAGAGTAGTCTTGCTCGAACCTGACCTACCAATGATGCAAACTACGGGGATTGACATATCATTTTCCTAAACGATTTTGCCAGATTTAAGGAAAGCACGCCAATTTCCGAATACCTATATCTTGAAGATTCGCGATAGATGGAAATTGTGTGAGATGATTCAAGTTGATGATACCTGCTTTCTCAACGCTCCCGCAAAACTCCTCGCAAATTCTCGCGCTGTTTCGACTGGCGTCTTGCTTTCACCAACAGCACGCACACAAGCTGAACCGACAATCACCCCGTCTGCCAGCGCCCCGACCTCCTGCGCCTGCTCCGGGGTACCGATGCCAAACCCCACGCACACCGGCACGGATGTGTGCTGGCGCACACTGGCGATCAACGCTCCCAATCCCTTTGCTAGCGATTGACGTGCACCGGTCACACCCGTCACACTGACCAGGTAGATGAATCCCTTTGCCTCTCGTGCAACCTTTTCCATGCGCTCCGCTGGGGTGGTGGGAGCCAGCATCCGGATCAGGGGCAGGTTTCCAGTCAGGGCTTCGAACTCTTCGGCTTCTTCCGGCGGCAGGTCTGGGATGATGAACCCATCCACTCCGGCGGATTGGGCATCACTAACGAACTTTTCCAATCCATAAGCCAGCATAGGATTGTAATAGCCCATCAACACCAGTGGGATGGTCACGCCACGTTTGCGCAGTTCGGCCGCCGCTTGCAAGGACTTCTTGACTGTGATCCCATTTTCCAGCGCAATCTGGGTCGCTTTTTGGATGACTGGCCCATCGGCTAGCGGATCGGAAAACGACAGGCCGATTTCCATCAAATCCGCGCCACTTGTAGCCAGTGCCTCGACCACATCAATCGAAGTTTCCAGGTCAGGATAGCCCAACGGGAAATAAGGCATGAAGATCGGTTTGTTCTTAAAGGCCTCGTTAATTCTGCTCATGATTTCTCCTAAAACCATAAACACAAAGGGCACGAAGTACACTAAGGGTTTGTTTTTCCCTTTGTGATCGTGGTGTCCTTTGTGTTTAAGATTTTCTCCCATCTCTTAAATCACCGTATTCAAATCCTTATCGCCGCGCCCCGACAAATTGACCAGGATCACTTGATCTTTGCTCATTTTCGGGGCGCGCTTGATCACTTCGGCCACCGCGTGCGACAATTCCAGCGCGGGGATAATCCCCTCGATCTGGCACAACATCGAGAACGCCCCCAGTGCTTCTTCGTCAGTAGCGGAGGTGTAAAAGGCGCGCTCGTTATCTCGCAACAGGGCATGTTCGGGTCCGACCGCGGCATAGTCCAGACCAGCCGAGACGGAATGCGTTTCAAGGATCTGTCCGTCTTCATCTTGCAGCACGTACGTGCGCGTGCCATGCATCACACCCACACGCCCCTTCGACGGGTCACCAAAGCGGGCTGCGTGCATCCCAGACGGGATGCCGTTCCCACCCGCTTCCACACCAATCAACTCCACTTCCTCGTCATCTACGAAGGCGCTGAAGATGCCGATGGCGTTCGAGCCGCCGCCCACACAGGCGATGATGGTATCTGGCAGCCGACCGACATCCATCAACATTTGCTCACGCGCCTCGCGCCCGATCACCGACTGGAACTCGCGTACCATGGTCGGGTAGGGATGCGGCCCGAGCGCCGAGCCGAGCAGGTAATGCGTATCCCGCACGTTCGTCACCCAATCTCGGATAGCCTCGTTGATGGCATCTTTCAGGGTCTGTGTGCCCGAAGTGACCGGCCGCACCTCCGTGCCCAGAATTTGCATGCGGAACACGTTCGGCTCCTGGCGGGCGATATCCACCGTACCCATGTAGACCACGCATTCCATCCCCAGCAACGCCGCGGCGGTGGCCGAGGCCACACCGTGCTGCCCAGCGCCTGTCTCAGCCACGAGCCGTTTCTTGCCCATGCGTTTTGCCAACAGGGCCTGCCCTAGCGCATTGTTGATCTTGTGCGCGCCGGTATGAGCCAGGTCCTCGCGCTTCAAATAGATTTGCGCGCCGCCCAATTTCTCCGAAAGCCGTTGAGCATACGTGATTGGGGTCGGGCGTCCGACAAACGACGCCATCAACCGGTCGTACTCGGCCCGGAATTCTGCATCGTCCATTGCCGAGACGAAAGCTGCCTCCAACTCGATCAGCGCCGGCATCAAGGTCTCCGGCACGAACTGTCCGCCGTAGGGACCAAATTTGTGGGGTAATAAAGTTGTCGTCATCATCTCTCCATTTAGATTTGGACCTTATCCTGGCCCAATCCCGGTTCCGTTACTGATCGTACTGCCTGCACGAAAGCTTTCATCCTGCCCGCGTCTTTCAACCCGGGACTTGCCTCAACACCTGAAGCCACATCCACGCCCCAGGTATTGACTTGCCGCACCGCCTCCGCGACGTTGTCAGGGTTCAGGCCGCCCGCCAGCAAAAGCGGATAGCGTTTCGCCAGTTCCGCTGCGACTGACCAATCGGCAGTGATGCCCGTTCCACCATACATGCCTTTGACAGATGCATCGATTAGGCAAGCCGGGACTTCATTGCGTGCGTAATCCCCAACATTTTCTGGCATACCCCGAAAAGCCTTGAAGGCTCGCGGCGCAAGTTGTTCAAACATTTCCGGCGTTTCGTCGCCGTGAAGTTGCGCCAAATCCAATGAGCAAGCCTCGAGAATATTCTGTACTTCTTCGACCGTCGAATTTACGAATACTCCAACGAGCTGGATATGGGGATATTCGCGTTTTAAAACGGATGTGATTTGCCCGCAGGCATCTTTTTGGATAAAACGCACACTCTTGGGATAGAAGTTGAATCCCAAATAATCCGCACCGGCTTCGATAGCGGCCAGCGCGTCGTGCAGGGTTTTGATGCCGCAGATTTTGATGATTGTCATTGCTAACCCCTCACCCCTGAGCCCCTCTCCCCCTCGGGGGAGAGGGGAACAGCAATGACCCGATAGTTCTCTAACTTTAGCGCCAATATCCTCCGCCGTGACCAACGCCTCGCCGACGAGAATAGCGTCAACATTTGCGTCAGCCAGGCGATCGACATCGGCGGCGGTGAAGATGCCGCTTTCTGCGACGACGGCGATGTCGACGGAGATCATCGGGACGGATGCGCTCAGTAGTAGCCAGGCTGACGTTGAAGGTAGACAAATCCCGGTTGTTGATGCCGATCAGACGGATGTCTTTCAACTTCAAGGCTCGCTCGGCTTCGGTCTCGTTGTGGACTTCGACCAGTGGCGTCAAGCCGAGTTCGAGGGCGCAGGCGTGTAAATCGGCGAAGCGGGCATCATCCGTTAACGCAGCAGCGATAAGCAGGACAGCATCTGCGCCATTGATGCGGGTTTCGTAGAGTTGGGACTTCGTCGATGATGAAGTCCTTTCGCAGCAGTGGTAGTGACGAGTGACGAATGAAGCGCAGGCCGTAGAGTGTTTCCAGTTTGCCTTGAAAGAACTTTTCATCAGTCAACACGCTGATGGCGGCCGCACCGTTCTGGGCGTAAATATCGGCTACCTTGAAAAGGTCGATGCCCGGGGCGAGGATCCCTTTGGAGGGCGAGGCGCGCTTGAGTTCAGCGATCAGGCTTGGGCCGGGTCCGCTCCGGCGGCGCTTGAGTTCGGCGAGAAAATTCCTGGGAGCGGGAGAAACATCTGCAGCGCGACGTAAGGCTCGGGCATCAAGCGCCGCAATTTCTTCCCGTTTATGCGCCAGAATTTTGTCGAGAATGCTCATCGGTTAGGCGAAGGAATGGCTGAACTCGACCAGGGCGTTCATTTTAGCGAGGGCGCGGCCATCGGCGAGGGCGGCGCGAGCCTCGGCCAGGGCAGACTTGAAATCGCCAGTTTCGGCGGCCAGCGTGCCGGCTGCATTGAGCAAGACTGAATCCCGGCGAGCGCCGTTGCGCTTGCCGCTGAGCAGTTCACGCATCATCTCGGCCAATTCGTCTGGCGTGCCGCCGCGTAAATCCTAAATCGTAGATCGTTGCATGCCGAGTTTCTGCGGGTCGAAATCATAGGTGCGGACGGCGCCGTCCTTGAGATGGCTGATGCGGTTGGGGCCAGCGGGATTGAGTTCGTCAGCGCCGCCCGCACCGTGGATGACCAGTGCCGCACGGGAGCCGAGGTCTTTCAGCACGTGGGCAAGCGGCTCGGTCAGTTCGGGGGAGTAGACACCGATCAGTTGCACATGGGCGTCCGCGGGATTGGTGAGCGGGCCGAGCACGTTGAAGATGGTGCGCTGGCCGATCTCTTTGCGGGGACCGACGGCGTATTTCATGGCAGGATGGAACTTGGGCGCAAACATAAATCCGATGCCGATCTCCTCGATGGCCTGGCGGACTTGCTCGGGGGTGAGATCAAGATCAACACCGAGAGCAGCGAGAACGTCGGCGCTGCCACATTGCGAGGAAGCCGCCCGGTTGCCGTGTTTGGCGACCTTACGTCCCGTGCCCGCGACCACAAAAGCCGCTGCGGTGGAGATATTGAAAGTGTATTTTCCGTCTCCGCCGGTGCCGACTACATCGTAGATGGTTTGGCCGTTAGCTTCGGGTTTGATCTTGACGGCATTGGCCCGCATGGCGCGCACCGAGCCAGTGATTTCGGCAATCGTCTCGCCTTTCATACGCAGGGCGACCAGATACGCGCCGATCTGGGCAGGCGTAGCTTCGCCGGTCATGATGATGTTCATGGCCTCCTGGGCTTCTTCCGCGGACAGGTCGATGCGGTTAATGGCCTTGGAAATGAAGGGTTTTAACATGATATTTTCTCCTTTTGTCACAGGGATTTTGAGTTCCAGAAAATTCTTGAGCAGTTGTTTGCCGTGTTCGGTCAGAATTGATTCGGGATGGAATTGCACGCCGTAGGTGGGATGCTGGCGGTGTTTGAGCGCCATGATCTCGCCTTCGACGGTGGTAGCGATGACTTTCAAGTCGGCGGGGACGGGCTCGTAGACCACCAATGAGTGATAACGCATGGCTTCGATCGGCGAGGGGATACCGGCGAAGATGCCCTGCCGGTCATGGATGACCTGGGATGTCTTGCCGTGCATCAGACGTGGCGCCCGGTCCACTTTGCCGCCGTAGACGGCTCCCAGGCATTGATGGCCTAGACAGACGCCCAACAAGGGAATTTTGCCGCTGAAGTGGCGGATGGCATCCGCTGAAACGCCGCCGTCTTTGATCGGTTCACCGGGACCGGGCGAGATGACAAGCTGGTCGGGGTTGAGATCAATCAGCTCGTTAAGTGTGACTTTGTCGTTGCGAAAGACGCGCACGTCAGCACCGAGTTCACCGAAATATTGGACCAGGTTGTAGGTGAAGGAATCGTAGTTATCAATTAGAACGAGCATAGGTTTCTCCTTTTAGATGTTCAATTCGACCAGGTCGATGGCTCGCAGCAGGGCGCTGGCTTTGTTGACAGTTTCCTGATATTCGTTGGCGGGATTCGAGTCGGCGACGATGCCCGCACCTGCCTGCACGCTGACGGAGTTGCCACGCCCGATCATGGTGCGGATGGCGAGACAGGTGTCCATGGCACCGTCGAAGCCGAAGTAGCCGACCATGCCGGCGTAAGCGCCGCGCGCATCCGGCTCGAGGGTAGAGATGATCTCCATAGCACGCACTTTCGGCGCGCCGCTGACCGTCCCGGCTGGGAAGGCGGCACGCACCAGGTCGAAGGCGGTCAGGCCGGGGCGCAGAGTCCCTTCGACGTGTGAGACGATGTGCATCACGTGGGAATAGCGCTCGATGGTGAAGAAATCCGAGACGTCCACGGTGCCGTATTCGCAGACGCGGCCCAGGTCGTTGCGGCCCAGGTCTACCAGCATGACGTGCTCGGCGCGCTCCTTCGGGTCGGCCAGCAGGTCTTCGGCGAGAGCGGCGTCAGCGGCGGGATCGGCGCCTCGAGGCCGCGTTCCGGCTATGGGTCGCAGCGAAGCGGTCCGGCCTTCTAAACGAACGAACATCTCGGGTGAGGATCCAACCAGCGATAGCGGTTCACCGTCCACAAGTCCGAAATCAAAGAAAAACATGTAAGGCGAGGGATTCAGACGGCGTAAGGTGCGGTAGATGTCGAAGGGGTCGGCGTTGGTCTGGCGGGTGAAGCGCTGCGAGAGCACCACCTGGAAGATGTCGCCCGCCGCGATGTGCTCCTTGGCGGTGCGCACCATTGCTTCGAAAGTGTCCTGGCTCAGGTTCGAGCGGGTTTCGGATTTTGTGGGGGATACTTTGCGGGGGGTGGGCAGCGGGCGGTCGATGCTCTCGGCAAGTTGGTCGAGTTTGTGTTCGGCCGCTTCAGTGTTGCCGTCGAGCACGTTGGCGATCAGGAAGATGCTGCGGCGAGCATGGTCGAAGGCGATGACGGTGTCGGCCAGCAGGTAGATGCCGTCGGGCATCCCGGCGGCCTGCATCCCGGCCTCGAGCGTGCGCTCAAAATAGCGCACAGCCTCGTAGCTGAGATAGCCAACCAGCCCGCCAGTGAAGCGCGGCGCACCTGGCACCTGCTGGGCGGGGAAGCGTTCGAGTTCGGCCTGTAAAAATTGATTGGGATCGGTGTGCGGGTCGAGCGTGAGGGTGCGGATTTCGCCGAATTCTTTGACTTCGACCTGTCCGTCCCGCAGGATATACTCCGCCCGCGGCTGGACTCCGATAAACGAGTAGCGGGCGATGCGTTCCCCGCCTTCAACGGATTCCAGTAAAAAAGAGGCTCCCTGTCCCCTGAGTTTGAGATACAGGCTGACGGGCGTTTCGAGATCGGCGGAAATCTCGCGAATGAGTGTTTGGGTGATGGTGGCTTCTAACAGCATAGTTGGCTCCTTTTCTAAATAAACAAACTCCCCTCTGTCCATTGGGACGAGAGGGGAGTCTCGTGGTGCCACCCAGGTTACGTTGCTTAAACAAAAATCCCTGCCATGATGCAACAGGGAAATGAAAGCCAGCGTCACTCTTTTCGGGTACGGTCTCGAATGAAAGTTATACCCTTACTCTGTAACGGGAGTTCCCGGAGAAGACTACTTGCTTTGGTCTCGATACGCCCATTCGGGCTACTCGACCAGCGTTCTTCCGCTCAACTCGAAGGTCCATTCAGCTCCTGCGCTTTTGCCGTGCTCACACCACTTCTGCCCGGCTCTCTGGAAATCGCTTTGAAGCGTACTCGTCCTCGTCAGCGTTTTTGTAGATTATTGGTCGGTATTGTATGCAATAATTGGAAATAAGTCAAGTGGACGGCGTTAGTTGTAAGATATATCCAAATTTATATCCACCGTCTATGACCCTGCATATGGCGTTTTACCGTTTCTGATGCTATGGTTATGTACCATAGGATTTTGCCTCACTAGAGTGGGTTAGTCATTAGGTAGTTTTAGGAGTACATGATGGGAATGAACGTTTCACAAAAACTGATCAGAGATCATCTAATTTCAGGTGAAATGACGCCCGGCCACGAAATCGGCATCCACATCGACCAGACCTTGACCCAGGACGCGACCGGCACGCTGGTGATGTTGGAACTGGAAGCGATGGGCCTCGAACGCGTTAAGACGGAAGTCTCGGTTCAGTACGTGGACCATAACCTGATCCAGGCCGATTTCAAGAATCCCGACGATCACCTTTTCCTGGGTTCTGCATGTCAGAAGTTTGGCGCCTGGTTCAGCCGGCCCGGCAACGGGGTCAGTCACCCCGTCCATATGCAGCGTTTCGGCGTGCCTGGCAAGACCCTGCTCGGCTCGGACAGTCACACGCCTGCGGCCGGATCGTTGGGAATGCTGGCCATCGGCGCGGGCGGGCTGGATGTGGCCATGGCGATGGCAGGCCAGCCTTTCTACTTGAAAATGCCCAAGATCTGGGGCGTCAAGCTAACGGGGCAACTGCCCGACTGGGTCAGCGCCAAAGATGTGATCCTGGAAATGCTGCGTCGCCATGACGTGGATGGCGGTCTGGGCTGCATCATCGAATATTACGGTCCCGGGCTGGAGTCGCTGACCGCAATGGATCGCCACGTCATCGCCAACATGGGCACCGAACTGGGCGCTACCTCCACAGCTTTCCCATCGGACGAGGCGGTGCGCCAGTTTATGCGGGAGCAGGATCGAGGTCCGGAATGGAGCGAGTTGGTCGCCGATCCGGATGTGGAATATGACCGTGACGAGGAAATCGACCTGTCCGCGCTCGAACCGCTGATCGCCAAACCGAGCAGCCCGGGAGCGGTCGTCCCTGTGAAAGAAGTTGCAGGCGCGTCGATCTACCAGTCCTACATCGGCTCGTCGGCCAATCCCGGCTACCGGGATTTTGCCGTGGCAGCCGAGATAGTCAAAGAGCGGCGCGTGGCGGACGGGGTTTCGTTCGACGTCAACCCAACTTCGCGTCAGTTGCTCGAGGAGTTGATGCAGGCAGGTGAGCTGAATTATCTCGTCCACGCGGGGGCGCGGCTGCATCAGGCGGGTTGCAACGGTTGCATCGGCATGGGACAGGCCCCTGCCAGCGGACGCATCAGCCTGCGCACGGTGCCGCGCAATTTCCCCGGGCGCTCGGGCACGAAGGAAGACGCCGTGTACCTGTGCAGCCCGGAGACGGCCGCGGCTTCGGCATTGACTGGCGTGATCACCGACCCGCGCACGCTTGACATGGCTTACCCCAAAGTGAAATTGCCTGCCAAGCGCATCATCAACCAGGAAATGTTGGTCGCACCGCTGCCCGCAGCCGAAGCCCGCAAAGTGAAACTGGTCAAAGGCCCGAATATCGCTTCCCTGCCAATATTGGATCCGTTGCCCGATAAATTGGAGTTGCCAATCTTGCTGAAAGTTGGCGACGATATTTCCACGGACGAGATCATGCCCGCCGGGGCACGGGTGCTGCCTTATCGCAGCAACATTCCCAAGATCAGCGAGTTCGTCTACAAGAACGTCGACCCAACTTACACCCAGCGAGCGTTGGACAGCAAAACGCAGGGTGGGCATGCCATCCTCGGCGGCGAGAACTATGGACAGGGTTCCAGCCGCGAGCACGCCGCCCTGGCACCGCGTTATCTGGGTTTGCGGCTGGTCACCGCCAAGGGCTTTGCCCGCATCCACCGCAAAAACTTGATCAACTACGGCATCCTGCCACTGGTATTTGATGACCCATCCATGTATGACAGACTGGAAAGCGGCGATGTAATTGCGATATCGGATTTGCGCAAACAGATTGCAGAGAATGAAAAAGTGGAAGTACGAGTCCCCCAAAAGGATTTGACTTTCGCCGCCAGCCACAACCTGACGCCCCACATGCGCGAGGTGCTGCTGGCTCAGGCGGGTTGACGAATTGGGTGCGAGGTAAACAATAACCACAAAGGACACAAAGGTCACTAAGGAAATAAACCAAAAGATTTTACCTTTGTGCTTCTTCGTGTCCTTCGTGGTTCAGAGGTCCTTTACCCCTCCAGCAACAACTTCTCGGGATCTTCGATCAATTCCTTGATTTTCACCAAAAATTGCACTGCTTCACGCCCGTCTACGATGCGATGGTCGTAACTGAGCGCCACGTACATCATCGGGCGGATGACCACCTCCCCGTCCAATGCGATGGGGCGTTCTTCGATCTTGTGCAGTCCCAAAATCCCGACTTGCGGCGGATTCAGGATCGGCGTGCTGAGCAGCGAGCCAAACACCCCGCCGTTGGTGATCGTAAACGTCCCGCCGCGTAAATCTTCAATCGACAGCTTGCCTTCCTGCGTCTTGGTCACAAAATCCTTGATCGCCCGCTCGATCTCGGCAAAACTCAGCCGGTCGGCATCCCGGATAACAGGCACCACCAACCCCTCCTCGGCGCCAATCGCCATGCCGATGTCATAATAACCCTTCAGCACGATCTCGTCGCCATCGATCTCCCCGTTCACCCTCGGGAAAGCCTTCAGCGCCCCAATCGCCGCCTTCACAAAGAACGACATAAAGCCCAGCTTGACTCCGTGCAGCTCCTGGAAAGTCTCATTGCGCCGTTTTCGCATGTCGATCACGGCGCTCATATCGACCTCGTTGAACGTGGTCAGCATGGCGGTGGTCTGCTGCGCTTCGAGCAGACGTTGGGCGATGGTGCGCCGACGGCGGGACATGCGGATACGCTCTTCCCGACGGGATGAGGGACTCTCGTCTCCAGTTGTTTCCTTCAACGTTTCGGGCTGGACTTTGGCCTGCTTCGTCCCCGAAGGGGAATCCCGGTTTTCCCGGGCTTGTTCCCTCTCCTGCAAGAACTGTTCCACGTCCGAGCGGGTGACACGGCCCTCGGGGCCTGTCCCTGCCAGTGCGCTAACGTCCACGCTCTTCTCCTTCGCCAGCCGGGATGCGACCGGGGTGATCTGCGGCACAGTTCCTCGGGCAGGTGCATGTCCATCTCCGCTAGCCGTCTCCCTTTCTCGTATCGCTTCTTTCTCGGCTGCGGGTTCTGTGGCGGACTCTTCGGGCTGAGCGGCTTTTTCATTGATCAGCGCCAGCACATCCCCCACTTTGACATCTTCGCCCTGCTTCACTTTGATTTTCTCCAAAACGCCTGCACTCTTGGCGCCGACTTCCAGGTTGACCTTGTCGGTTTCCAACTCCAGCAGCACATCGCCCACGTTGACGTAATCGCCTTCTTGCTTGAGCCATTCGGTGACCGTGGCCTCCAGTACCGACTCGCCCATCTCGGGCACTAAAACTTCTACGGTCATATCAGCCTCTTTCTTTGACTACGCTTGGGGTTTGGATTTGTTTTTCGAATTCAAAGGCCTGCTCGATCAACGCCTGCTGGTTGATGCGGTGCAACGTGGACGAACCTTCTGCTGGGCTGGAACTCTCCGGCCGTCCAACATAGATCAACGGCAGGCCATCGCGGGTCAGCAGTTCCCGTAAGCGAGGGCGCATGTACTCCCAGGCGCCCATGTTGAGCGGTTCCTCCTGCACCCAGATAACGCTTTGCAGGTGTGGATAGGATTCGACAATTTCTTCGATCGCCCGCCTGGGGAACGGGTAAAGCTGCTCCACGCGCACGATAGCATCGTCGGGGTTGCCTGCCCGCAGGTCGCTGGTGACCAGATCAACATAGATGCGTCCGCTGCACAAGAGCAAATTTTCCACTTTCTTGCGGTCGATGGGTAATTCGGGGTCATCGATCACAGATTGCCAGCTACTCTCGGCCAGCAGCTTGGCGGGCGAGGAAACTAACGGGTGGCGCAGCAGTCCCTTGGGGGTGAAAACGATCAATGGCAGCGGGTCAGTTTCCAGCAGCAGGGCCTGTCGGCGCAGCAAATGGAAAAATTGTGCCGCAGTTGACGGATAGGCAACACGCACATTCGTCTCGGCAGCCAGGCTTAGGAAACGTTCGATGCGGGCGCTGGAATGGTCGGGACCCATACCTTCGTTGCCGTGCGGCAGCAGCATGACTAGCGAGGGCGTCAGTCCCCATTTGGCCCGTCCCGCCAGCAGGAACTCGTCGAGCATGGTTTGGGCGTTGTTGACGAAGTCACCGTACTGCGCTTCCCACAAGACCAGCCTGTCGGGCGCTTGCACGTTGTAGCCGACCTCGAAGCCAACCGCCCCCGCCTCGCTCAGCGGGCTGTTCAGGATCTCGAAGGACGCACCCGCCTGGGGAAGGGTCTGCAAAGGGATGTGCGTGCGATTTGTTTCGGTATCGTAGAATGCAGCGTGCCGCTGGCTGTACGTGCCGCGGGCACTGTCTTCACCTGTCAAGCGAATGGGAATGCAATCCTGCAAAATAGTGGCAAAAGCCAGCTCTTCGGCGGTAGCCCAATCCACCTCGCTGGAGGCTTTGTCCAGCAGTTTGCGCCGCCGCTCGACGGATTTCTTCAGCTTGGGGTTGAGATGGAAATCTTCGGGGAATTCCAGCAGTGACCGGTTTAACTCCTTCAGTCGCTTGAGCGGAACTCCTGTCTTTACCTTTTGGGCTGCGCCTCGTGGCGGCGGCTGCGGAACGGGTTCATCCAATTCTTTCTCTGCATCCAATTTTTCATTGACTGCCTGCAACTCAGCCAGCCGCTCTTGCAGCATCTCTTCAGCTCGTTCTTCCGCATCCAGCCTGGAGGCCCAAAGCTGCCTCACCGTCGGATGCCCGTCAATAGCCCGATACATGACCGACTGGGTGAAGCGCGGTTCGTCGCCTTCATTGTGGCCGTAGCGACGGTAACCGATCAGGTTGACTACGAAATCCTTGTGGAATTCCTGGCGATAGGCGAAAGCCGTGCGAGCGGCCTCAATGCAGGCCAACGGATTGTCGGCGTTGACGTGGATAACAGGCATCTCGAAGCCTTTGGCCAGATCGCTGGCGTGTTGGCTGCTGCGCAGTTCATCGTCGGTGGCAGTAAAGCCCAACTGGTTGTTGGCGATGATATGCAGCGTACCACTGGTGGAATAGCCAGCCAAACGGGATAAGTTGAGCGTCTCAGCGACAATGCCTTGGCCGACAAAGGAGGCATCGCCGTGGATCAGGATTGGCAGGGAGGCGTTCTCGAAATAATGCGGCGGGCCGGGTTCGTCCACGCTTTCATCGGCGGCCCGCGCCATGCCCAGGATAAATGGATCGACCGACTCCAGATGGCTGGGATTGGCAGGCATACGGATGACCAGATCCGCTTTCTGGTTTTCTTTCGGGGATTTATAGCCGCCCATATGATATTTGACGTCGCCCGTCCAGCCGAGTTCGTCCCAGGTGGTGGCACGACCTTGCGGGTCTTTGAATTCTGCCAATATTTCGGGATAAGGTTTTTGGAGCACGTGGGCCAGCACATTTAACCGTCCCCGGTGGGCCATGCCGACCAGAATAGCGCAGATGCTTTCTCGGGCCGCTGCCCCGACGATTTCATCCAGCATGGGAATGAGCATGTCCAGGCCTTCGACCGAGAAGCGGGTTTTGCCTGGGTAGAGTCGATGCAGGAATAGCTCGAAGGCCTCGACCTGCGTCAGGCGTTCGAGCAGTTGGGTTTCATCAACGGGCGTGCGAAACTGTCCGTTTTCGGCGGCCTGGTAGAGCCAGGTCCGTTCGGCAGGGATACGAATGTGGCTGTAGTCATAGCCGATGCTCTGGCTATAGATTGAGCGCAGACGTTCGATGCCTTGCCAGGCATTTTCGGCCTCGACATGAATGATTTCTGCGGGAAGTCCCCGCAGATCGTCGGGGCTCAGGTTGTGGAAGTCCAGCGTGAGGGATGGGTCGCCGATAGGATCGCTGCCTAACGGGTCAAGGGTGGCGACCAGATAGCCACGCGAACGGATGGCCTGGGCCAGGTCCGCTGCTTTGGATAGCGGTGGCAAGCTAGGGGTGGCTTGAAGCGTGGGTTCGGCGGGGGAAGTCGGCGTCCAATGCTGGAATAGTTTGCGTGCCGCCTCCTCCACAGAATCAGGATCATCCTGAAAGCGTTCGTACAGTTCCAGGATGTATCCGAGATTGGGACCGTGAAAGTCTCGATTAGAAGTCATATTTGTGTTCCTCGTCGCCGCAATCGTAAAGAGTTTGCGGCGACGGGAGCAGTTTTGTCCGCCTAAGGAGTGGGAGCAGTTTCAAGCAATTCAGTTTCGATCTTTATGTCCAGCCCGTTCCGCAAAAGGTTGGAAACGGGGCAATGCTCGTCAGCCGCCGAAATGAGATCGCGGAAAGAGGCTTCATCGAGTCCGGGCACAAAGGCACGGACATGCAGGTGCATATCGGTGATCTCGTTGTTGCCAGCTTCCGACATCAAGGTGATGATCGCAGACGTCTCGATCTGTTCAGGGTCATAGCCGTTTTTCTTGAGGGTGCTGGCCAAGGCCATGCTGAAACAGGCAGCGTGGGCGGCGGCAATCAGTTCTTCAGGGTTGGTGCCGGATCTTTCATTGGGATCGAAGCGCATTTTATGGGTATAGGGCTGTTCGAAGAGCGCTTTGCTTTCGGTGCTGATGATGCCGTTACCGTTTCTTGAGTCGCCGTTCCAGACGGCGCCTGCTTTTCGTAGTATGGTTGTCATTTCTAAAATCCTTTCTTGGTTAAAGGTGTATCGCACCAGCCTTTCTAGCTTAATTTCGTTAAACGGTAACTATTGATAACCTGTAAACAGTTCGTTTAGCAAGGTGCGATGCGCCGGTTGGGAAGTGTTAGGCAGTGATCAAATGTGCCTGTTTTTGGGCGATGGTTTCGATCAATTTGTCGTAAGGTTTGACAAATTTTTCGACGCCTTCATCGAGCAGTTCACGAGTGACATCGTCGAGGTTGACGCCCACCTTTTCGAGTTGATCCAGTTGCTGGTGGGCCTGGTCGAGGTCACGGTCGAGTGTGACAGCGACTGTGCCGTGATCCATGAAGGCTTCGAGCGTCTTGGGTGGGATGGTATTGATGGTGTGCTGGCCGATCAGGCCGTCCACATACATAACGTCCGAATAGGATGGGTTTTTGGTACTGGTGCTGCCATAGAGCACTCGCTGCAGACGAGCGCCTTTGTCCGCCAGGAAATCCCAACGCTTGCCCTGGAAGGTGTCCTTAAAGTGTTGGTAAGCCATCTTGGCGTTGGCGATACCGATCTTGCCCTTGAGCGCTTTGGCTTCAGGAGTGCCGATTTCGTCCAGCATTTTGTCGACTTTGACGTCGATGCGGCTGACGAAGAAAGATGCCACCGAAGCAATGCGATGCAGATTATAGGCTTTGGCGGTCCGTTTCTCCAGCGCGGAGATATAAGCTTCGGCTACCATGTCGTATTGTGCCATCGAAAACATCAGGGTGACGTTGATGTTGACACCTTCGGCGATCAACTCCTGGATGGCCAGTAGTCCCTCAGCCGTGGCAGGGACCTTGATCATGACGTTTGGCCTGTCCACCGCCTCGAATAGACGCAACGCCTCATTGATGGTAGTCTCGCGATTATGCGCGAGATGCGGGTTGACTTCCAGACTGATGTAGCCGTCGTCCCCTTTGGATTCGTCAAAGACGGGACGCAGGATGTCTGCGGCGCTACGGATGTCTTCGATTGCCAGTTCCTCGTATATCTCTTGTGCCGTTTTGCCTTCCAGCGCCAGGGATTGAATCTGGTCGTCGTATTCGTCGGTTTCGGCGATGGCTTTCTCGAAAATGGCAGGGTTGGAGGTCATGCCCCGCAGCCCTTTCTGGATGTAGATAGCCAGATCACCCGATTTGATCAACGAGCGGCGGATGTAATCCAGCCAGACCGATTGACCGAGCTCGGTTAATTTGTGTAACTTTGTTTTGGTCATATTTTGCTCCTTTCTACGTTAAAGTCCCCACGAATTCGTACCGGTAAATTTATTTTTTCTCCTCTTTAACCATAGCAGAAGAATTGCTACAGGGAAATGTGTCAGTGCACATCCAGAGGATACAAATATAGATATATCTGCCATCAGCCTCCTAAATGGGTCACAACAGTTTGGATCACTTGCATGAGTGGGCTGGGAAAGACACCCAAAATCAACAGCCCGAGACTGAGCACAACCAGCGTCACATCCGCAAAGCGGCTGATAGGTGGGGCACTCCAGGGCGGGGTTTCGTCTTCAGGGCTGCGGAAGATGGTGATCACCACTCTCAGGTAGTAGAAGATGCCGACGACACTACCAATCACCAGAGCGGCCAACAACACCCAGAGCGAGGACTGCACACCAGCAGCAGCCAGGAAAATCTTGCCGACCAGTCCGCCTGTAGGTGGCAGGCTGGCCAGGGAAAGCAAGGCTAGACCCATAAAGATGGCCGGCCCGCGATGCCGATGGAACAGGCCGCGGTAGTCGTCCAGTTCTTCGAATTCTTTTTTGGGATTGGACAGGACCGCGATTACGCCGAAAGCCATCAGACTGGTGACAATATAAACCACCAGATAAAACGTCATCGAAGAGGCGGAGAGCGAGTTGAGGGCCAGAAAGGCCACCAGCAGGTAGCCGAAATGCGCGATGGACGAGTACGCCAGGATGCGCTTCACGTTGGTTTGAATGACGGCCAGCACGTTGCCGCCGACCATCGACAGGATCGCAATCAATGCAAACACGTTCCACAGGTTGCTGCCCATCGTTAGTGGAATATTGGCGAACAGACGTAGCAGCACGGCAAAAATGCCGCCCTTGGAAACCGTCGCCACGAAAGCGGTGACGGGAGCAGGTGCGCCCTGGTAGACGTCAGGCGCCCACATGTGGAACGGGACCAGCGCCAGCTTGAAGCCAATCCCGACCATGAGCATGCCCAGGCCAATCGTCAGCAGGCCGAAGTCGACAGGGGACAATCCTGCCAACGAGGTCATCTGGTCGAACTGCATGGTACCGAAAACGAGATAAGCCAGCGACATGCCGAACAACAGGAAAGACGAAGCCGCAGCCGCCAGGACCAGGTACTTGATGGCTGCTTCGACTCGGTGCCGCTCGAAACGGGTGTAAGCGATCAGAGCGTAGAGCGAAATACTGAGGGTTTCGAGACCCAGGAAAAACGAGATGAAATGATTGCTAATGACAAGCACCATTGCTCCCAGCGTGGCCAGCAGGGTGAGCAGATAATATTCTTCTTTATTTCCTTCCACTTTTTCAAGATAGTTGAAAGACAGGATCACGACCACGAAACTGGTGATAGGTACCAGTCCCATGTAGAAAATGGCAAACTGGTCCACCACAAGCAATGGTGTGATCGAGCGAGGTAGTCCGCTAGAGGCAAAAGGCAAAGCGATGACCGAAAGCGCCAGTCCGAGCAGGGTCAGGGAAAAAATCAGGCGGTGATTCCGCTTGAAAGCGGTGACCAGCATCACGGTCACGATCGAAGCGGACAGGACCAGCAGCGGGAGCAGGGGAATCAAATCCGAAAAAGTCATCGTCATCCTTGTAGTTCGCTAGCAGCGTCTACATCCAACGTCTTGAATTGCTGGTACAGACGCAGGATCAGAGCCAGTCCGAGGCTGACTTCCGCGGCAGCCATGGTAATGATGAACAGGAACATGACCTGCCCATCGGGTTGGCCCCAGCGAGCGCCCGCCACCACGAACGCCAGCCCGGCGGAGTTGAGCATGATCTCAATAGACATCAACATGAAGAAGACGTTGCGGCGTACCAGCAGGCCAACCAGACCAACTGTGAAAAGCATAGCCGCCAGGATTAGGACTTGATTGAGGGGGATGGCTGCCATCAGGCGCTCCTTTCTTCATTGTCCTGTCGCCGACCGAGGTGATAGGCTCCGACCAATCCTGCCAATAGCAACATAGAGGCCAGTTCGGCACCTAGCAGATACGGACCAAATAAGGAAAGCGCCACCTGTTGTGGTGAAACTTCGCTGGCGGGCAGCGGTTTGGTGTAACCGAGCCTGACGGCCAGGATCAACTCGATCAGCAGGATGCCTGCGATGAAAACCAACCCACGCCAGGTGCGCAGATTGAACCACTGGCGCTCCTGGTCTTCGGACTGTGGCCCAAGGTTAAGCATCATGATGACGAAGACGAACAACACCATAATAGCTCCTGCATAAATGATGACTTCCAAAGCAGCGATGAAAGGCGCACCCAGCAGGAAAAAGATCAACGCCACCGAGAGCAGCGACATGACCATGTAGAGCAGGGCGTGCACCGCATTCATACGGGTGATGACCATGATGGTCGAGACGAGCGCCACGGCAGCCGCCAGATAGAACAACCAATTCATTTATTTCCTCCTTGTACTGCAACGACCCCAAGCCGTAGGAACTTACCGTTTTTCAAAGAACGAATTTTCATAGCGCTGTGCACTTTCATATGGTTGCTGCACTATGGCAATAGACTGCGGATGTCAACAGGTTCGTTTTCGTGCAAAGCCTCGCCCTTATCTTTACCAGCGATCTTCAGGCCAGAGACGCGATAAAAGTTGTAATCGGGATATTTGCCTGGGCCATTAATGAGCAGGTCTTCTTTTTCGTAGACCAGATTCTGGCGGTTGTATTCACCCATCTCGAAATCGGGCGTGAGCTGGATGGCGTAGGTTGGGCAGGCTTCTTCACACATGCCGCAAAAAATACAGCGGGAAAAGTTGATGCGGAAGAATTCAGGATAGCGCCGCCCGTTTTCGTCTTCCGTAGCTTGCAGGGAGATGCAATCCACGGGGCAGGCCACGGAACACAAGTGACAGGCCACGCAGCGCCCTCCCCGTCCGGATCACGGGTCAGGACGATGCGTCCACGCCAGCGGGGTGGCAGGTAGGATTTCTCCTCCGGGTACTGGACGGTATCCGCTTTGTGGAACAGGTGCAGGAAAACCGCCCAGATGGTTTTGAATGCGCTTATCAGCATGGACATGGAAACTCCTTAATATTCACCATAGATGAACAGAGATAAACAATGATTTTTTGATGAACGAAAACACTGTGTTGTCTACCCAGCAAAAACGTTTATCTGCGTTCATCTGTGGTTAAACCTCTACCCAAAAGCCAGCACCAATCCGCCTGTGACGAGCAGGTTGACTAGCGTTAGCGGCAGCATGACCTTCCAGGCGTAGGCCATCAACTGGTCATAGCGTGGACGGGGCAGGGCTGCCCTGAGCAGAATGAATAAACAGACAAAGACAAAAGTCTTCAAGAAAAACCAGATAAAGGGCGGCAAGATTGGTCCCAGCCAGCCGCCGAAGAACAGGGTCACGATCAGCGACGAGATCAGCACAATTCCCAGATACTCGCCCACGAAGAACATGCCGAACTTCATGCCCGAATATTCGGAGTGGAAGCCAGCGATCAGTTCGCTCTCGGCCTCGGGCAGGTCGAAGGGCAGGCGATGTGTCTCCGCCAGGCCAGCAATCAAGAAGGTTAGCAATCCTAGGAATTGCGGGATACAAAACCAGATCTTGCGTTGCGCCTCGACGATGTCTCGCATGTTGAACGAGCCCACCATAATGATCACGCCCGTCAGCGAGAGCCCCATAAAAACCTCGTAGCTGAGCATTTGCGCCGCCGAGCGCATCCCTCCCAGCAGGGAATATTTATTGTTTGACGACCAGCCCGCCAACATCACGCTGTACACACCCAGCGCCGACATAGCCAGGAAGAACAGCAGGCCGACGTTGAAATCGCCCACCACACCAATCTTCGGCGAAATCGGCACAATTACAAATGACATCAACACTGTCCCCAAAATGACTGCGGGTGCCAAAATAAACACGGGTCTGTCTGCAAAGGGCGGAGTCCAGTCCTCCTTGGCGAAAATCTTGATCATGTCGGCCACCACTTGCAGCAACCCGAATGGCCCCACCCGATTTGGCCCATAGCGATCCTGCCAGAAGGCCAGCAACCGCCGCTCCCACCAGATCAGCAAGGCTGCCGCCGTCAGCGAGCCAACATCACACCCAGGATATTCAGCCAAGTGATGAAGGTGCTCATTCTTGCGTTCCTCCCGCGTCCAGCTTGCCCCAGACGGGCAACGTCGCTGGGATGGTGGGCAGGCCCACAGGCAACCCGACCATACCCGCAGGCAGCGAATCCAACAGGCGGACGGGTAAGCCTAACGAGTAGCCACCCAGTTTGATCTGGACTTTCTGACCTTGCTCCACGCCCAAATTTTTAGCGCTTTCTGCATTCAGAACAAGATAGGGCTCAGGTGAACGTTCCAGAATGGCGGCGCCATGCGGCTAAGTGAATCCGTGCCAAAAATGTGATAGAGCGGGATTGTTAAGAATTCATCGGGATGCGGGGTGAATGCATCTGGGATTTCCTTGAAATAAGCTGGTTCCGCTTTTTCAGACGCCCCGATCAGACGACGCCCGGGGCTGCCACCCTTTAACAGGCGGCCTACTTCCTCCTGGAAATTGTTCAACGACTGCGCCGAGTTCCAGCCCGGCGACCAGTAGCGGGGAATCAACGCCGACGGCGGTTGTCCCTTGTAACCTTCCATCGAGAGGGCCAGCGCGAATCGGGGTAATCGGGCGGCTTGGGCTCGCTAACATTGATATTGGCCCGCATGGATGTGCGTCCGCTATAGCGGTGCGGCTGACGGGGAACTTTCTCGCCCACAATGCGAAAGTCCGATAGCGGAGCGATTTCCTTTACAGGCGCAAATAGCGATTCAAAGTCAGCAAGTGACTGAATGACATCATCCAGGGTACCCCATTGACCCGCCATCTCATGTTTGAGCGCGGTCATCATTTCATCGATCCAGTGCCAACTTTCGCGGATGTCCTCTTTCGGGTCCAGCACCTGGAAATAACGCTGTGCCCGTCCTTCGTTGTTGACCAGCGTGCCATCGCCTTCGGCAAAGGTGGCGGCTCGCAGGCAGAGGTCCGCTTTGGCGACGGTGGCGGTATCGAACGAA
>CAWAVQ010000014.1:0-165597 GCA_963785535.1 uncultured Chloroflexia bacterium
CGGGTCAGCGTGGAAGAGTTGGCCGAATGGGCGAATACAATTCCCTATGAAATCCTGACCAACATCAATACCCGTGTGCCGCGTGTGTACTTCACGGAGTAACCCCAGTTACTTTCGGATATCTTAATTTCGATGATACATGAAATATGTCACCCTAAGCAGAGCGAAGGGTCTCCCGCGCTCTGCGCGGGGATTCTTTACTCCCTACGGTCGTTCAGAATGACATAAGAGTTTCGAAAAAATTGCATTCTGATATTCTGGTACAATCGTGCGGGTCGTCAACCAGGCCGCGGCCTGGTTTTTCTTTTTATGGTAACGTTCACTCCGACCACGCTTTTCATTTCTGCTGCCGTTTTTGTGGCAGCCTTTCTATTTGCGCTGGCCGGTCATACCGGTGCTTCGGCTTACCTGGCGATCTTTGGCCTGACTGGCATGACTCCCGATACCATCAAACCGACGGTGCTCTCACTCAACGTGGTGGTCGGCAGCGTCGCAGTTTACAAATTCACGCGCGCCGGGCATTTTTCCTGGCGGCTGATTTGGCCCTTTATCCTGACCTCCATCCCATTCTCCTTCCTGGGTGGCTTGATTAGCCTGCCTACGCCCATCTATCGCATCCTGGTAGCTGTGGTGTTGATTTATGCGGCCTTCCGGATGTTGTTTGATGTGCCCAATAAAAATGGAAATCCGCCAAACTTTCCGCCTGTCTGGCTTTCGCTTTTGCTTGGAGCCGGGATTGGTTTCACTGCTGGCCTGATCGGGATGGGTGGCGGCATCCTACTTAGCCCAATCCTGCTCCTGACCGGATGGGCGGGTCCGCAACTGACGGCGGGTACGATTGCCGTTTTTGTGCTGGTCAATTCCATTTCAGGCTTGCTCGGGCACTGGACTGCTTCGATGCAACTGCCATCACAGCTGCCCATTTGGGGCGCGGTGGCACTGGTCGGCGGTTGGATTGGGGCCGAGATCGGCAGTCGCAGGCTATCGGCTAATTTCCTGCGGCGCATGTTGGGCTTAATTTTGTTGATTTCTGGTCTGCGGATGTTTTTCCTGTAAACATTAACCCAGTTCGCGAGCAGTTACACTGCGAGCAAGATGCAGTACAACTACCTCCGAACAAGCATCTAACATCGAGTAGAATTCTCGTCATGAGGTGACTGTGAAAAAGTATATTCTTATGTATTTGAACCTGGTTGGAATTGCAGGAATTGTGGTCGCGTTGGACCAGTGGACGAAATGGCTGGTGCGTACGAATATTCCTTTTGCAACGCAGTGGTTACCGAAGGGAATGGAATGGCTGATGCCATACGCACGGCTGGTCTACTGGCATAACACTGGGGCGGCTTTTGGCATGTTCCAGAATGGCAGTTTGGTGTTTACGATACTGGCCTTTATCGTCATTGGGGCGATCCTGTATTATTACCCGCAAATCGAGGCGGAGGGTTGGCTGTTCCGCCTGGCGTTGAGTTTGCAGTTGGCAGGTGCAGTTGGAAATTTGATCGATCGCCTGACGCATGCAGGACAAGTCACGGACTTTATTTCGGTTGGCACGTTCGCCGTTTTCAATGTGGCCGATTCGGCCATAACGGTGGGGACTGCAATCCTGATCCTTGCGGTGTGGCTCAACGAACGGAAGGAGAAGCCCCGCCCAACAGCGGCGGGGAAGCAGGCCCAGGCCGAGTCCGAAGCGCAGGGGAATGGGGAACAAACCGTCCTGTCTGAGAAATGAGTCCGCATGTCAGACCGGCGTGAGATCTTTGAGTTCCAGAAAGAGCAGGAGGAGCGGCTGGATCATTTTTTGGTCGAGCGCTTGCCAGAGTTTTCGCGTTCGCGTTTGCAGGGGCTTATCAAAGATGGCCTTGTCCTGGTAGATGGCGTTCCGGCAAAAAAAGCCGGACAAAAACTGGAGCCGGGTTCGCAAGTGGAAGTGCGCATTCCACCGCCTGTGCCGTCCGGTTTGGTGGGGGAAGATATTCCACTCGATATTGTTTTCGAAAACGATGATTTGCTGGTGGTGAACAAACCGGCCGGGATGGTGGTACATCCCGCCGCCGGGCACAGCACCGGGACGCTGGTGCAGGCTGTGCTGGGCTATGATCCAGGGATCGAAGGCATCGGCGGCGAGGAACGGCCGGGCGTGGTACATCGCCTCGATAAAGAGACTTCGGGCCTGATCCTGCTGGCGAAGAATGACCGCGCCCACCGCTGGCTGCAAGACCAGTTCCGTTTGCGCAAGGTGGAGAAGACCTACCTGGCGCTGGTGGACGGCGCACCGCCAACGCCCAGTGGAAGGGTGGAAGCGCCCATTGGGCGCGATCCAGGCCATCGCAAGAAGATGGCGATCATGCCGCCGGGCAAAGGCCGCGAGGCGGTCTCAGAGTATGTGACGTTAGAGTCATTCAAGGCGCATACATTGTTGGAGTTCCATCCGTTTACTGGGCGGACGCACCAGATCAGATTACATTGTATGTTTCTGGGCTGTCCGATTGTGGGGGATAAAATTTATGGTCATCGTAAGCAATCTATTGAAATCGATCGGCATTTTTTGCACGCCGCACGTTTGAAAATCGTGTTGCCGGGGGAGAATCAGGCACGAATGTTCGAGGCGCAGTTGCCGGACAATTTACAAGCAATATTGAATTCTCTGCGCTAAAGGAGAAAATATGGAATATATCGATCTACGCTCTGATACCGTCACCAAGCCCACGCCTGAGATGCGAGAAGCTATGGCAAAAGCTGAAGTTGGGGATGATGTCTACGGTGATGATCCAACTGTCAACCGTTTGCAAGAGATGGCAGCCGAAATGACCGGTCATGAGGCCGGGCTGTTTGTCGCTTCGGGGACGATGGGCAATTTGTCGGCGGTGCTGGCGCATTGCCAGCGTGGGGATGAAGTCATCCTGGGCAAGGATGCTCACACTTATCGCTACGAGGCGGGCGGAATTTCCGTCCTGGGC
The DNA here is from genome assembly GCA_963785535.1 of uncultured Chloroflexia bacterium. Lineage (GTDB taxonomy): Bacteria > Chloroflexota > Anaerolineae > Anaerolineales > Villigracilaceae > JAABUE01. Next base: position 2,958 of record CAWAVQ010000014.1, read on the forward strand.
GGGGTGCATTCCTGCCAGTTGCCGAACCAGCCGGATGGTTCGATTGCGCTGGATGATATCGAAGGGGCGATCCGCGCGGATGATCCGCACCAGCCGATCACGCGTCTGATTGCGTTGGAAAATACGCACAACCGCTGCGGCGGGACAGTCCAGTCGGTAGAGTACACTCGTCAGGTGGTGGAGTTTGCACACGCACGCGGGTTGAAGGTTCACCTGGATGGGGCGCGGGTATTCAACGCGGCAGCGGCATTGGGTGTGAATGTGCGCGAATTGACCGCTCCGGTGGACTCGGCCACGTTTTGTTTGAGCAAAGGGCTTTCGGCTCCAGTTGGATCAGTATTGTGCGGTGACAGGGAGTTCATCAAGAAGGCGCATCGCATACGCAAGATGCTGGGTGGTGGGATGCGTCAGGCCGGGGTGTTGGCGGCGGCCGGGATCGTAGCGCTGGAGAAAATGGTACCCCGCTTGGGCGAGGATCATGTTCGGGCGCGCACGCTGGCTGAGGGTTTGAGTGAGAAGCGGGGTCTCGTCCTGGATGCAGGCACGCCTGCGACGAATATGGTCTTCATGAACCTGGCCGAAGATGTTCCCATGTCTGCCGACGAGGTAGCAGAAAAGATGAAGGCACAGGGCGTTTTGGTTGGGATCTCAGGTGCGCGGCGTTTCCGGCTGGTCACGCATTGTTGGATCGATGATAAAGGCGTGGATAAGGCGGTTGCTGCTTTCGGGGATGTGTTGGGCGCATAAGTATTGTTGATAAAAATTGACGATGCTAATTCGAAGCACCGTCTATTTTTTTGCGGATTGAATGCTGTCCCAATGAGATGGATTTGGTTCGATCTGGTTACGGCCTCGTTTTTTTGCTTCATACAGGCGTTGATCAGCAAGATAGATGAAACGGTCAACCTCATCTACTTCGTCTGGAAAAACAGAAATGCCCTGACTCACGGTCGGAGCCGGGATTTTTTCATACTTTGGATGGCTGAGAACTAATTCCTGCATAGTTTTTTGTATGCGTTTGGCGACTTGATGCGCTTCAATTCCTTTGGCGCCGGGTAATGCAATCACAAATTCTTCTCCACCCCAACGGCCGACAAAATCATCCTTTTTGATATTTCGCTGGATGGTTTTGCACAGTTTCGTCAAGATAAGGTCACCAACCTGATGCCCAAATAAATCGTTGTAGCGCTTAAAGAAATCGATATCCAGCATGATCAGGCTAGTAACTTTCCTTTCAATATGAACATCATCAATCAGTTCTTGCAGTGCTTTGAGAAAATATCTGTGGTTGTACGCGCCAGTCAGGCTGTCCAAGCGGGATTGTTCTTCCACTTTCATGTGATGAAATGTGTTGTCCAGGGCAAGGGCAGCGTGCTGGGTTAGATTCGAGAGCAGTTCCGTATCGGCATGATTGAACATGTTGGCTTTATAGGATGCCACGGCAAGTAAGCCGTTGATATGTGCGGTTCGCATAGGAACGCCAATCCAGGATAAACTGACATTGTTTTTTCCAATAATATATTTCTGAATATCTACTATGCTGGTACCATGACTTAAATCGGGTAAAAATAAAGTTTCCTGATTTCTAATCACCCATCCAGCGAGCGTATCATCCATTGGAATTTCCACGTCGCTAAAATACTCACCGTCATCATAAAATAAATCCAATCGGATGGTGCCATTCTCCACGAGTCCAACGTAATAGGAATCTGCGGTAATCGCTTTCTGAAGGGCTGCGTTTAATAATGAAAGAACTTGATTTATTTCAAGAGATGAATTGATTTGCTGACTAAATGTGTTAACAGTTTCAAGTTTGTGAATTTGGTTTTCCGTAGCCTGACGCAAGCGCAAAATGGTCTCTGTAATGACAATGGATGCAACTATGGGGGCAATGTGAATCGACCAATCCAAAAAACCTGATAATGTCTGTTGATGGATCAAAATGTAAGCAGTGCCACTCAGCGCAATTAAGAGATAGGTAGGACCACGGCCGGAAAGAATCGAAATAGAAGTAACGGTCAGGATGAGAAGAATACTATAAAATGTAAGGTGTACTTCATTAAGCGCGAAGGCCAATACACTTAATCCGAGAGCACTAATTGCGGCATTAACCCAAATATAAAGTCTGCGATATTTTTGTAAACGTGGGGCAATTAACATACTTTGGAAAAAGATATAAAGACCGCCGCCGAGGCCAACAGTAAGAGTGATAAAGCGCTTTTCTCCCGGGGACTGATTTCCTATAAGAACATCCAAAATAATTACAAAAAAAACGATAATTGTAGCGATTGCTGAGGGATACACATATCCAGCATCCTCTTGGTATTTTACGTCTCTTCTAAAAAAAATTGGAGTTTTCATGAAATGAATTCCTCCAGGTTGTTCTTTTCCCACATACGTTCAAACGCCGAAACAATTTCCGGATCAAACAAGATACCGGATTGTTCTTTTATATAGGCCATGGCCTCACTCACGGGGATACGTTGACGATATGGGCGGTCACTGATCAAGGCATCAAACGCATCTGTAATTGCGAAGACACGGGCATGTAATGGAATATCTTTACCACTCAATCCTACTGGATACCCGCTTCCATCCCATCGTTCTTGGTGGTATCGAATGATAGGCAGGGTCTCCTGCAGGAAAGGTATATCTTCTATAATGCGTGCACCAATGTCGGGATGGAGACGCATTACTTTCCATTCTTCTGGCGTCAGGGGAGCAGGCTTGTGCAAGATCGTATCGCTGATACCGATTTTTCCAATGTCATGGAGCAGGGAACCGCGTTCAATTGCCTTTAATGAGGCAGCATTTAATCCAAGTTCTGCGCCCAACAAACAGGCCAATTCGCTAACTCGTGTACTATGCCCCTCTGTCTCGCGATCTCGCGCATCCAGAGCGGACATAAGGGCAGCGAGTGTACGATCATAGGTGAATTCCAATTCTTCGTAGGCAGCCTCGATTGCTTCAGCTTGCTGTTGAGATTCAACCAGCAAAATTGAACGTTCCAAGGCTAGAATTGCCTGATTCGCCAAGGTTTGCATATTAGAAGCGTGATGCGAGAAATACTCTCGAATATTGGAAATATCCAACCAGAGTACGCCGTATTTGCGAAGAGGCGTTTGTAAGGGGAAACAAATCGTAGCTGAGACTTGATCGGGAGTCACATGCACAATTTGCCCCAATTCGAGGGTTTGTTGGATCAGGTCCATTGGATGTTGCTTACCAGGGTGCGCGCCGTTTTCATCGATTTCTACTTCTGTTTCGATTTGTTGGTCTTTTGTGAAAAGTACCAAGCCTGCAACAGTGGCATTTGAAACTTTTGCGGCTGTTTCAGCAATATGGCGCGCTGCTTGTTGCAATTCTTCAGCTTGTATGATTTTCACACTTAAACTGTATAGCTGCGTCGTTGTGGTAAGCGTGTTGCGCAGCTCTTGATAAAGCCAGGTAGCCTCGACAGCCGTTGCCGCCTGAGAGGAGAGCAGGCCAGCCAGGGATTCGTCATTCTCACTGAAGAAAATTTCTCCTTGTTTTCCAAAAGCCAGAATGGCTCCGATGCTCAAACGATGCAGGCGAATAGGAATTGCCAACATGCTCCGTAAGCCGTTATGGTCGATTTCAATATGAGAAGCTTTACGGTATTTGCGTATATCCCGGATGCGAAACGCTTCGTAAGCGTGCAGCGCTGCCTCGATAGTGGTATCGTCGACTGGGTTTTGATTCAACGAATTTAACAGACGTGGAGCATGACCAGAAAAAGCAGTGCGTGAAAAATTTCCCTCTTGATCCAGGAGCGTAACAAAGGTAAAGCGTGCTTGCAAAGTTTCGCGAGCAATGGTGGCAATTTCCTTGATGGTTGTCTGGGATTCCAAAAGGGGAGAAAGCGAAATACCGGCCTTGATCAGGTTCGTAAGCCTTTGGTGGTAACTGGAACGTTCCCAGGCTCGAAGCAATTCAGTTGCAATCAATTCGGCCAGGTGCACATCATGACTGCCGAAAGCGTTAGCTTTGTTATCGCCCACTTCGAGCACGGCTTTCACGTGTCCATGTTGGATTAGCGGTACTACAAATACAGATTGGTTTGCTGCAATTGTTTTTATAAAGTCAGGGTCGAGTTCTGTATCATTGGCAATCTGCGTTTTTCGCAAGCGCAAAGATCTACCAAGCAAGCCTTGTGACGTACTCTGGCGGTACCCCGGGGGTAGAAAAGTACCTGCCGAAGCCATAATCGAAAACTCTCGCCGTTCTATTTCGTTCTCAAAAAGAACGACATGGTTACAGTCCAGGGCACGTTGCAGTGTATTGATCGCCAATTGAGAGGCCACTGGCTGATCCAGTTGGGTTTCAAGTTGTTGACTGAGTTCCGCCAAAAGATTCAATTGGGCTACACGTTTTTTTTCGTTGTTGAGTTGATGAATGAGTGATGCGATCTGCTCTGATTGGATTTCAACTTTGGTATGTAAATTACGTGAAGATGAAACAAACGAGTTCACTGAACGGGAGATCCACTGACTCCAGCCGTTATAGAGTGATTTCGCATACTCTTTCTCGTCAAAATCGGGGTTGGATAATTCAGCTTTGAATCTATTAATGGTCAGTGCCACGATCGCGAGCCCATAGAGCGTAAATCCCTTGGCTGCAAGCATAATGATGAAAGAAAAATCCTGGTTGTTGATGGGGAAACTGTCTTTCGCAAAAATCTCGCTTTGAAAAGGTAAATTTTGTAAGTTATACCCGATGAAAAACAGGGAGATTAACATCAAGAATTCGGCAACGCTTGCAATGAGAATAACCTTCCGACCGATATAATCTGTGGCGGGTAAGCGCAGTTTGTCCCAGGAGTCGATAAAGAGGATAAGAGGTAAAACGGCAAAGCCAAGGGCAATAACTACAGTGTTTAATTGGAAAGTCAGGGAAAAGATCAGTACCCAAAATATCCAAGGAATAGCAGTGGACTTGGCTAAAATTCGCGATACTGGTTTGGAAGAAAAAACGAAGGCAGCAATGCCTGCTATGCCACCGATCAGAAAAACAATGCCAAGATAATTTTTCAGCATCCCCAAATTTTGATAAACAGATGGATTTACCAACCCGAACAGGAGCAAGATCCCGCTGCTCAAATTCAGGCCAGCATAGCCTAAAACGAAAATATTTTGCTCGGTCCCGTCGTCATTTTCGTGGAATATCAAAAGATATAACTGTGCACAAACCAATGTGGCCAGAGACATGCCATCGATAATAAGGTGTGCGTGAAAATATAAGTAACTAAGCACCCCCAGGAAAAGCATAACAACGATATCAATAATTTGTCGAACGACTTTATGATGAAAAATAAATATCGATGACTGATTTACGAGCCCTACACTATAAAGCCCCGCACCTAGCAAAAAGCAAACAGCGACGGACATCCCCTCGGTTAGAGGATCCATACGACCAGGGATGAAGAGTAACCCCAAAGCAGTTATGGTAAGGACAAATGTGGTTAGAAACCTGAGCAGGTTTTCGAAGCGGCGAAAAGGTTCTGGCATAGGTGGCTTAAATTTACTACAACTTTTCCGATTATTGTCAAAGTTGGAACAAACTGGCGCACATTTTTTGTTAAATAATCTCTGATATAATTTTGTTCGGGACGGCGCGTGGCGGGGATTGTTTAAGAACCGTTGCGCGTATACCTTTTAATGAATTTTAAATCCAGGTGGTTTATGCAAACTTATTTGACGCTTGAACAAATTGATCAGGTAGCAGACGCAGTTCGAGCCAAACTCAATGTGAAGCCTCGCGTTGGAATCGTCCTCGGATCGGGGCTGAACGATCTGGCTGCTTCCGTTAAAGGGGCCGTGGCTATTCCCTATGGCGATTTACCGCATTGGCCGGTTTCCACAGTGGAGGGGCATGTTGGTCGCCTCGTTGTCGGCGAATTGGAGGAACAACCCATCTTCGTGATGCAAGGACGGATTCATTTTTACGAAGGTTACAGCATGGGGCAGGTGACATTGCCTGTGCGTGTCATGCAACGTTTGGGGTTGGAAATGATGATTGTCACGAATGCAGCCGGGGGAGTGAATCCGGATTTTGTCCCCGGGGATGTAATGCTCATCACCGATAACCTGAATTTGATGGGCATGAGCGGATCTAAATCCGCTTATGGGCCCCAACCTGGACGAGATTGGGCCCCGCTTCCCTGACATGAGCCAAGCCTATGACAAAGAGTTGAGCGCAATCGCACGGAAGGTTGCTGCTGAACACGAGATTTCCTTGCAGGAAGGTGTATATTGTGGGTTGAGCGGTCCCTCTTTTGAATCCCCGGCGGACCTGCGTTTCTTGCGGCTGGCGGGAACTGATGCAGTTGGTATGTCTACTGTCCCAGAAGTGATTGTCGCTCGCCATGGCGGGTTACGTGTTTTAGGGCTTTCGGGTATTAGCAACAAAGCTAATTTAGATGGCTCAACGGTGACAACACACCAGGAAGTGATCGAGGCCGGAAAAATCATTACACCAAAAATGGAAACAATCATTCGGGGCATTTTGAAAACGATCTAGGCAAATTCTGGCTGTCATGGAGACTGTTTACCGTTTTTTGGCCGATTACGAAGGGCTGATTTATATTTTGCTGTCTTTAGGCGGCTTATTTGCGTTTCGCTGGCTGTGGAAGTCCTGGCATGAATGGCGCGATTCCGTTTTCGGCTTGGAACGGGAATTTGCCGTGCGCCGTATGGGGCAGGCGTTGATCATTTCTCTGCTCATCCTTTCCTTTTTTTTCGGAGAATTGTTCCTGGCGTCTTTTATTGTGCCTGCCTTGCCTGCTGCTGATTTATTGGCGACCCCTACCCTGGATATATTGAACCAGACGGCAGGTGCTCTTTCTGGAAATCCTGCTACAGTGTTGACCGATGCGACTCCCGCCCCCGATTCTTTATCTGCTCCGGCTGATGGTTGCATACCGGGTAAAATTATGCTGACTTCACCGGAACCTGGACAAGAAGTTAGCGGAACAGTCACGCTTGTCGGAACTGTGGATGTTGCTAACTTTGGATTTTATAAATATGAGGTCGCTCCCCAGGGAACGGAGGAGTGGGCGACGATCTCTGCTGGTAGAGAACTTGTCAAGGATGCTGATGTAGGTTTTTGGGATACGGCCACGTTAACACCGGGCGATTATCAGTTGCGCCTGGAAGTTACTGATAATCAGGGACAGGCTTATCCACCCTGTGTTATCCCTGTCCGTGTGCTTGCACCATAGATTATTTGGAGGGTTCGTTTCTTGAGTAACTTTCATATTCGACCGGCTGTTGCCACCGATATACCCCGTTTAATGGGTTTTGATCATGCTAATGCCAGTGATTATGTCTGGCAACTGGATTTGCGTAAGGAAAACGGTCAAGTGTTGGCTGGCTTCCGGGAAGTGCGCTTACCGCGTCCGATCAGCGTAAACTACCCGCACGATCCGTCTTCCTTGGCAGATGAATGGTTGCAGCGTTCTGTTACTCTGATCGCATTAGAGGGAGATGTCTCGGTGGGTTATGCCTGTATTTTGGAGCACAGTCATGCCACCACGGCCTGGATCACGGATCTGGTTGTTGATGCCGACAGTAGACGTCGGGGCGTAGGGAGCGCTCTTTTAAACGCCGCGCAGGACTGGGCCTCAGAACGAAGCGATAGAGATATTTTCCTGGAGATGACGTCCAAAAATTATCCGGCTATCCGTTTGGCACTCAAGTTCGGATTCGAATTCTGCGGGTATAATGACCATTACTACGTCACACAGGACGTGGCCCTGTTTTTTGGGAGATCCTTAATGTAGTTGTTGGGAAGGTATATGTTTAACGGTTGGTCCGACAGTTTGCTGGCGGGGATACAAACGATTAATCAAATCCTGACGGCGGGGATTGCTATCACCGCCTTCTCCCTATTTCTATATGCATTGTCGTTTAATTTACGCGACCGCGTGGCGCGCTCTTTTGCTGTTATCCTCCTGTGTGTTGTAGTGGTCTTTACCACCGATGCATTACAAAATAAAGATATGCCGGCTTGGGGGATTGATCTGCTCTTACGTTTGCAGTGGCTTGGCATTGTCTTCCTGCCTGCTTCTTATCTGCACCTGTCAGATGCTCTCCTGGTAACGGCCGGTCGCCCCTCGCGCGGGCGCCGTAGGATGGTTGTGCGCTTGATGTACCTGGTCTCAGCCCTTTTCTTGCTGTTGTTAAGCACGGGACATTTGGTGGGAAGTCTTGTTCCGAACGGGCAACCTGCCCCTTATCTTAAGCGTACATTCTGGACAGAAGTGTTTACACTCTACTATGTCAGTGCGATGCTTCTGGCCGGGATCAATTTTGCCCGCGCCTATAGGCGCATGTTAACTCGTTCCGGGCAACGCCGTATGTTGTATCTGATGGCCGGGGCGACAGCTCCCGCTTTGGGCTCATATCCCTACCTACTGTATGGATATGAACTGGCGGGCAGGTACCCGCTCTTGTTCTGGAGCGCGGCAACGCTTATCAACCTGCTGGTAGGTGGACTGGTCGTTGTCATGGCCTATGCGGTGGCGTTTTTTGGTGTTTCCTGGCCTGATCGTTTGGTGAAAAGCCGCTTGTTCAAGTGGATTATGCGTGGACCAGTTACAGCCTCTGTTACGCTTGGTTTGATGACCGTTGTCCGCCGAGGTGGTGGTGTATTCTTTGGACAGCAATATTCCGCTTTTGTACCGCTGGCCGTGGTCGTGTCTGTGTTGTTGTTGGAGCACATGATCACGCTGGTTGCACCGCTATGGGAACGCTGGCTTTTCTTTGGGCGAGACCGTGCAGAGTTGCAGTTGCTCCAAAATATCGAAGAGCGCTTGCTTACACGTGGTGATATGCAACAATTCCTGGAAACTGTGCTGGCTGCTGTACGCGACCATATGCAATCCCCCAGCTCTTTTGTCTCGGCTCTGGATGCGGATAACTTGTCGATGATCGTGGTAGCAGGAAACCGCAGATTGATCGACCGGCAGGATCTGTCTGATGCCTTGCAGAAGGCAGAGCATACAAACGGCGATGAGCGCCATGAATTTGTTTGGGGGGACTTCTGGATCTTGCCGTTACGCCAACGTCGTCGGAATGACATGGACCGTGATGAATTACCTCCACTATTAGGGCTTTTGGGCGTTGCGCGCCAACCGGGACAACCCCTTGAAATAGATCATGATCAGCGTGATGCGCTCTGGCTGTTAGCCGACCGGGCTGCTTTTGCTTTGGAAGATCGCCAGTTGCAGCAACGCGTGTTCCGTTCTTTGGAAGATCTGCAGCCGCAAATGGACATGCTCCAACGCTTGCGTGCTGTCGGTCGCTATGACTCGCGTGCCAACTTGCTTTCGAACGATATTCCACCAGAATCGGATTTGGTGAACTGGGTCAAAGATGCGCTCACGCATTATTGGGGCGGCCCCAAATTGACGAACAGTCCTCTGATAGGATTACGGGTGGTGCGCGCTCTGGAGCGTGAGCACGAAGGCAATACCTCCAATGCCTTACGTGCTTTGTTGCGTCAGGCGGTCGACCAGGTCAAGCCGGAGGGAGAACGACGCTTTACAACAGAGTGGATCCTATATAATATTCTTGAAATGAAGTTCATTGAGGGTCGCAAGGTACGCGAAGTGGCTGCCCGTTTGGCTATGTCGGAGGCAGATTTATATCGGAAACAACGTGTAGCGGTAGAGGCCGTAGCACGTGCAATTATTGAGATGGAGACGGAGTCTCAACAAATCAAATGAGGTCGGGAAGGAGGCCTTAATGGTTGCTTATCGAAAGAGTGAAGAAAAAATGCCCGAAATTGATGAAAGCTGGTGGGAATCTGTGTTGGCTGAGGAAGAGCGTTTTGTCGCTCCAACCTCCAAGCGGGCAAAGGCAGAGGCGCCTGCTAAAGTTGAAGAGCCAAAACAGAACCCGGATTGGGGCGAAGTCCGCGACCTGTACCATCAGGACCGCATCGTGGACTTGCAGGTCACGGGCTACAACCGGGGTGGCGTGCTGGTGGAGGGCGACGGTCTGTATGGTTTTGTCCCATTTTCGCATCTGGTGGACATGGCTTCCAATCCAGAAAAGCAAAACCGCGAAGAAGGTCTGGAAACCTATGTCGGCCGCACATTACATCTGAAGGTGATCGAGTGTGCGCCTGAAGATGGACGGGTCGTGTTTTCGGAACGCGCGGCACTGGCGGAGCCAGGGAAGCGCATGGATTTGTTCAATACCCTGGAGCCCGGGCAAACGGTTAAAGGAACTGTCACAAACATTACGGATTTTGGTGTCTTCATCGATTTGGGTGGCGTGGAGGGGTTGATCCACATCTCCGAACTTTCTTGGGGACGTGTCTCCCATCCGGGACAAATCGTGAAACTTGGCCAGGAAATCGATGCCCAGGTATTGGAAATTTCTCCGGAACGTTGCCGGGTGGCGCTCAGCCTTAAGCGCTTGCTTCCCAATCCCTGGGAAAAGGCGGATACCGACTTCGCAGTCGGACAGATCGTTTCTGCCACAATTACCAGTATCGTTTCTTATGGTGCTTTTGCACGTTTAGAAGCCGGGATTGAAGGCTTGATCCATGCTTCGGAGATGCCACTAGAAGGTGGTAAATCGGTTCGTGATGTAGTGAACGAAGAGCAAGAAGTTCAGGTTCGGATTTTGCACGTCGATGCAGCGCACCAGCGTATGGGGCTCAGCCTCAACCTGGAAGGGGCGGATGCCTGAGAAAAAGAGTCGGGCGCAGCAAACGGAACCAAACCTGAAAATGCGCCCCGAACCGTTCCAGCAAGTAGAAGAGCCCGGCAAGGATTGGCTTGACCGCTTGATGCAGTTAAACTTGCATTTCGGCCGTTTCGCTCGAGATGCCATTGGCGTGATTCTGCTTGCGATCGCGGCCATGACCTTATTTGGACTTATGGGCATAAGCAAGGGGGTAGCACTCGCTTTTGTAACAGATAACCTTTCATACTGGTTCGGTTGGGGTAGCTACCTGGTTGCTATTTCAATTGGACTGGCGGGACTCGTCATCTTACGCTGGGAGCAGGGGACATTTTCGTTCGGACGCTTTATCGCGATTGAGCTCGCTCTGCTCCTGACCCTCAGCCTGCTGGCCGCTATCAATGGGAATTCTCTTGAGCGGGCCACAGCCGGCATGGATGGCGGACGCATTGGATGGGGGCTTACTTTCCTGATATCGAGATTGGTTGGAAACACCTGGGGCACGCTCATTCTGGTCGTTTTATGGCTCCTGGCTGGCATGAGCGCCTTTGGTTTATGGACCTATATCGAAAATTGGTTATTGCGACTCGCGGGGGATGCGCCAGTAGTCGAGCCAGTTATCAAACCTGTACAAACTGTTGACGAAGTACCTGTTCCTGCTAAAGAGAAGTCGAAACCCAAAAAGAAACCTGCAGCACTACCGCCGGAGTTTCGCAAATCCTTACGTGTGCCGGAATCACAAGATAGCCGCCCTGCCGAACCGCCACCACGTGGTGAGAACTTCCCGGCGCTGACGATCCTGTCCAACGAACAAGCCACTCGCCCGGACGAACGAACGATCAACCAGACGGCCGGGATGATAGAGAAGACATTGTCTGAGTTTGGCATCCCGGCTACGGTGATCGGCTTTCGTGTTGGTCCCACTGTGACGCAATTTGCCATTCAACCCGGGTTTATCAAAAAAACAGGTTCCGACGAAGAAGATGCCCGGCAGATGAAGGTGCGCGTGGCACAAATTGCTGCTTTGCAAAAAGACCTGGCACTGGCGCTTTCAGCGGAGCGCCTGCGCATTCAGGCCCCAGTGCCGGGAAAACCGTACGTGGGCATTGAGGTGCCGAATTTAAGGTCGGCAGTCGTGCGTTTGCGTCCGATCCTGGAAACAGAAACCTTTTACAAGGTCAATTCGCCGTTGGCAATTGCTCTGGGTCGGGATGTCTCCGGCCAACCGATGGTAGCTGACCTTTCGCGCATGCCGCACCTGTTGATCGCGGGTGCTACGGGTTCTGGTAAATCTGTGTGTATCACAGCTATTGCGGCTTGCCTGTCGATGAACAATGCCCCCGAAGATTTACGGTTGGTGATGATTGATTCTAAAATGGTCGAGCTACTGCGCTATAATGGCCTGCCGCATTTGTACGGCAAAGTAGAGACCAATATCGAACGCATCATGGGGGTGTTGCGCTGGGTGGTGGTTGAAATGGAGCACCGTTACCGGTTGTTGGAAGGCGCGAAAGCGCGAGACCTGGACAGTTACAACCGCAAGCTGGCTCGCCGTGGAGATGGCACTCCGTTGCCGCGCATTGTGGTGATCATCGATGAGTTGGCAGATTTGATGATGTCCGCTCCCGATCAGACCGAGCACAACCTGGTGCGCCTGGCGCAGATGGCTCGCGCGACTGGAATCCATCTTGTAGTTGCGACCCAGCGCCCCAGCACGGATGTGGTGACGGGTCTAATCAAAGCCAACTTCCCGGCGCGTCTGGCGTTTGCCGTCGCTTCGGGCATCGACTCGCGTGTCATTTTGGATACGACTGGCGCCGAGACTTTGCTTGGCCGCGGGGATATGCTTTTCCTCAACCCGGAGGTCGGCAATCCCTTGCGGGCGCAAGGCGTTATGGTCACCGACCAGGAGATCGAAAAAATCATCACGCATTGGCAAAAGGTCAGTGACCTGCCGTTAGATGATGAATCGCCCTGGGAGAAGTTATTGCAGGAACCGGCTGAGGGCGGCGAGGATGCCCTGGTGGAGGAAGCAATTTCCCTGGTCCAGGAAACGCGGCGAGCCTCTGCCTCTTTACTGCAACGCCGTTTACGCATCGGTTATCCACGCGCCGCGCGTCTGTTGGATCAATTGGAGGAGATGGGCATTGTGGGACCCTCTCAGGGCGGTGGCCGGGAGCGGGATGTCCTGGTTGATCCAGATGACGACTACGATGAAGAAGAGTAGACGTAATATGCAAGAAGTAAAATTTCGCTATGGGAGTGATTTTCGTGGAAAATAATGGTGTCCGTGTGCCTGTGACCTTTACCGATCGGATGCGCGTCTGGTTCAAGTGGGTAGTCGACCCGTTAGGGAGATTTTTTCTCCGCCTGGGAATGACACCCAACATGATGACGACTTTGGGAATGGCCGGGAATTTTATCGGTGCCTATTTTATCTCTCAAGGGAAGCTGGTATTGGGTGGTTGGTTGGTGTTGATCATGACACCTGTTGACGCGTTGGACGGCACCATGGCGCGCCTGCTTGGCGAGCCGAGCGACTTCGGTGCTTTTGTCGATTCGGTCAGCGACCGCTATGCCGAAATGGCGATATTGGGTGGCCTAATGTATTATTTTGCTACGCAAGGAAATGCGTTGGGCAGCACTTTGGCTTTTGCGGCAGCGGCCGGTTCGATATTGGTTTCTTATGTCAAGGCGCGTGCCGAAAGTCTACACTATGAAGCCAAAGTCGGCATATTAACACGCGTGGAACGCTATTTGGTGCTAGCCCCGTTGCTGGTTTTCAATCAGCCGATCATTGCTCTCTGGATTCTAGCTATCCTGGGAAACTTCACTGCCTTGCAGCGCATCTGGTTTGTCCGCCGACAAGCGCACGCGCAGATGAAATAAAAAATTATTGTATTTTGTGAGGTAAATTATCATGCCACAGGGATTTCAATTAGGACCCATTTTTATTCGTTTTTATGGCATTATTCTTATGTCAGGAGCGTTGGCTGGTGGTTGGCTGGCAACGCGCGAGGCCAAACGCCGTGAATATGACCCGGAAATCATTTGGGATCTGCTTATCTGGTTGATTATCGGCGGTGTTATCGGCGCGCGCTTGTGGCACGTTTTTACACCATCACCATCCGCCATCGCTGAAGGCAGAACAACCATATTTTACCTGACTCATCCATTTGACTTGATCAATATTCGTAATGGCGGATTGGGTATTCCTGGCGCAGTGATCGGTGGAATCATCGCGCTCTTTTTCTATACACGCCGGCACGGCTTGAATTTTGCGGAATGGACCGATATTTCTGCTCCTGCCCTGGCTTTGGGACAGGCTATTGGTCGTTGGGGTAATTTCTTCAATCAGGAACTGTATGGTGCGCCAACCAACCTGCCCTGGAAAATCTACATTGATCCGCAGCATCGTTTGCCGGGCTTTGAATCGCAGGCGTATTATCATCCCTTGTTTCTTTATGAATCACTCTGGGATCTGGCAAATATGGCTCTGTTGATCTGGTTGATGCGCCGTTATGGGGATCGTCTTAAAACGGGTGATATTTTCCTGGTTTACCTGATTGTCTATCCGGTAGGGCGCTTCTTCCTGGACTTCTTGCGGTTGGACGCCTCACAGTTAGCAGGTATCAATGCTAATCAGACATTTGTGGCTGTGGTAGCAGTTTTATCGGCCTTGGCTTTGCTTTGGCGTCACCGAGAGGGGATTGGTCAAGATTAGCGTCTCTTATAAGATTTTGTTTGTGTGACCCTTGTCTTATTGACAGGGGAATTTCTCACTACTATGCTGGTCGCGTCTACTGCTTCTCCAAAATCGGAGATGCGGTATTCGAGTAGTGCCTATGAAATTGCAAGTTTTGTTCAGTATTTTCGTAGTACCCTCTAAACGATGATAGAGACTTACGATCTTTCGAAACAGTTTAATGATTTCAAAGCCGTCGATGGCGTTTCCCTAACAGTCAAGCCCGGGCAAATTTTGGCTTTGTTAGGGCAGAATGGCGCTGGTAAGACCACTACTGTACGGATGTTAACGGCTTTGCTCAACCCCACACGCGGATGGGCGCAGGTCAACGGCTATGATGTGGTTAAACAGGCCTCGGATGTGCGTGCGTCGGTAGGGGTGCTAACCGAACAACATGGCCTGTATGTGCGTATGACCGGCCGAGAGTATCTTGATTTCTTTGGGGAAGTCTATCGTCTTGACCCTGCAGCCAGAGAAGCGCGCAGCAATTACCTGTTGGAATATTTTGGATTATCTGAGGTGGCCCGCAAACGTGTGGGCGAGTATTCCAAAGGGATGCGGCAGAAATTGGCCCTGGCGCGTGCTTTGATGCATGAACCGCCTGTTCTGTTGCTGGATGAGCCAACTTCAGCCATGGATCCGGAGTCCGCGCGGCTGGTGCGCGATGAGATTGCGCGCTTGAAATCATCGCAGCGGACGATTGTCATTTGTACCCATAACTTGGCGGAAGCGGAAGTGTTGGCCGATATTATTGCCATCATCTATCGTGGACGGATTTTGCTAAGCGGCAAGCTGGACGATTTAAAGAAACAGATTTTAGGGCCGGTTGAATATGAAGTACAACTGTCTCGGCCCTGGCAGATTGATGGACTGACTTTACCCAAAGGCGTGACGCTAAGTGAAAATAACGGAAGCAGGCTGCGGTTCCGTGTGGAGCGACCGCAAGAATCTAATCCGTTGTTGTTGCGCCAGTTGGCTGAAATCCAGGCTCCGGTAGTGACGTTACAGGAAGTCTCGCGCAGCCTCGAGCAGGTTTATCTCAAAGCGATGGCAGACGCGCAGGCACCGCTCAATTTCCGCCCCATTGCAACTGCTGCCGCGATATGACAAGGATTGATATGGATTGGTTTTCTCCTGTCTGGCTTGTGACCAAACGCGAATTGCGAGACCAACTCCGCGATTGGCGTATTTTGTTTCCGCTAATTGTGCTGACGCTCATCTTTCCATTGTTGATGAATGAGGTAGCGCGTTCGGCGGTGGAATTTGTGGGCCGTTATGGTGGCACGCTGTTAGTTGACCGGCTTGTGCCGTTTTCGGTGTTGATCATCGGCTTTTTCCCGATCACGATCTCGCTGGTAGTAGCGCTGGAATCGTTTGTGGGAGAAAAAGAGCGCGGGACAATCGAACCGTTGCTCAGCACACCATTGAAGGACTGGCAGATGTATGTAGGCAAATTGCTGATCGGTGTGCTCACACCCCTGGCTGCCAGCCTGACTGCCATCGTTTTTTATCTGATCATTGTTTCCCATCAAAACATTGAGATGCCAGAATTGTCTGTGTTGATACAGCTATTAGCACTGACAATTGCGCATGCGGTTTTGATGGTCAGCGCGGCGATCGTGATTTCCGTGCAGTCTACTTCGGTCAAAGCAGCCAATCTCCTGGCATCTTTCATCGTTATCCCTGTCGCGGTTCTGATGCAGGGGGAAAGCGCTCTACTATTTTGGGGCAACAATCAGGTGCTTTGGTTGGCGGTAGTAGGCGTATTGATCCTGGCTGGACTGCTTATCCGCGTTGGGCTGTCACATTTTCAGCGCGAGTACCTTCTGGGTCGTGAGATTGATGTATTGAATGTGCGCTGGGCCTGGCATACGTTTTGGGGGTATTTCAAAGGCGAAACCTCTTCGGTTGTGGAGTGGTACAAGTTGGAAGTCCGCAGCGCGTTGCGTCAGTTGTGGTTACCGGTCGGGATATTGGTTCTTTTGGCAATCGCCACTTTTTGGATCGGCTTTCAATGGACTGTAACAACTGTTCCAAAACTTGTGAATTTGACCTCGCCCGACGCTGTTCAGGGATTATCACAACGGTTTGAGCAATCTTCGACTTTTATTGGCATGGGACAAAGCTTTTCAGCACCCTTTATTTTCACCCATAATTTGCGTGCAGTCGGCCTGATTTTGTTGGCGGGATTGATTTCATTCAGCGTGCTCGGCACGTTGGTTTACCTTGTGAATCTGAGTACAGTTGGCATTTTACTGGGTGTCTTCCAACTACTAGGCTATTCCCCACTTACATTAACGGTTAATGGATTGCTACCCCACGGCATCTTTGAAATCCCGGCTTTAGTTTTAGCGAGTGCTGCCATGTTGCGCATTGGCGTTGTGCTGGTTACACCGCAGATGGGGCGGTCTCTGGGCGAAGTTGTACTGGAGTCGTTGGCGGATTGGACCAAGATTGCGGTTGGCTTGGTTCTGCCTTTGCTGCTGATTGCAGCAGTGATAGAAACATACGTTACCCCTGTGTTGTTGGCTTCTGCTTTTTAGGGACTGTGGGGAAATTTTATGGCGAAGTTGATCATACTTGGTTCTTCTAATGCAATTTCTTCCAAGGATAGTGAAAATACTCATATGGTTTTGGTGGGCGATGAGCGCATCGTAATGGTCGACTGTGTCAACAACCCTGCCCATCGCTTGGATGAAGCCGGAGTTGATTTTATGGATATGACCGACCTGGTTCTGACCCATTTCCATCCTGACCACGTTTCCGGCGTTCCACTGCTCCTTATGGATATGTGGTTGCGTGGGCGCAGAAAATTGATCAACATTTATGGGCTGCATTACACGCTTGACCGTATGGAAAAGTTGATGGAGATGTATTCCTGGGAAAACTGGCCGAATTTCTTCCCGGTTTCCTTTCATCGTCTGCCTGCCAGCGAGAAGACCCTACTTTTGGATTGTGATGAATTTACGGTCAAGGCTTCACCTGTGCGACATTTGATCCCAACCCTTGGTTTGCGTTTTGAGTTTAAAGCCAGTCAAAAGATATTGGCCTATTCCTGCGATACCGAACCTTGCATAGAAGTTGTTCATTTGGCGGAAGGGGCTGATGTCTTGGTCCATGAAGCTTCTGGGGCTTCGTTAGGGCATTCTTCTGCCGAGCAGGCAGGTCAAATCGCTGCCCAGGCTGAAGCATGTAAACTATATTTGATTCACTATCCGACTGGCAAATACGCCAACAAAAATTTAATTGCTGAGGCCCGCCAGCATTATCAGGGCGAGGTGGGCCTGGCAACTGACTTTATGACTCTTGAGTTTTCATAAAAAATACCCCTCTCGTTTTGTTCGAGAAGGGTACAGATTTTGGTAGAAACTTTCCTTACCATCCGATAATATACGGTTCCCATTCCCCATTTTCATCTAAATGACGTCCATACAAATACACAGCGCTGGCTGGTGGCTCTTTCGGCACATGCAGCAAATTCATGTGTACTTCCTCCAGTCGGCGTCCACCCTTGCGATGATTGCAGCCCGGGCAAGCTGCCACCACATTTGTCCAGATATGTTGTCCACCCAGGTGTTTTGGCAAGATATGATCGACCGTCAGAGGCGCATCGTGCCGACCGCAATACTGACAGGTATAATTGTCGCGTCGAAAGACTTCGCGGCGAGTCAGCTTCACGCGTGGGTGGGGCCGATGGATCATGTGCTCTAATCGAATAACGGAAGGACGCGGCAATTGCTGGTTGATCGTGTGGATGTGTCCGCGCCCATTAACCACCATCGCCGCCTTTTCTGCCAGAATCAGCCCGATGGCTCGTCGCATTGAGCACACATTGATCGGCTCAAAATTCGCATTTAAGACCAGTACTGGCTCTTGCATGGAGCCTCCACAATAGCGCTGATTATAGCACAACCATTCTTTTGGAGAATCTAAGATGAAAGTACTGATTGCCGGTGGAACCGGTTTTATGGGTAGGCATCTCATAGAATCCTTGACTGCGGATAACCATCAGGTGTGGGTGTTGTCCCGAAATCCCAGCCAGACGATAAAAGGGGCTCAGGTTGTTGGATGGGACGGGAAAACAACAAACGGGTGGGGACAACTCATGGAAGAAATGGACGCAGTTGTCAATCTGTCCGGACTCAGTCTATATGCCTGGCCATGGACAAAGCGCAAAAAACAGCGTTTTCTCGACTCGCGCGTCGAACCCGGACATGCGCTTGCTACCGCTATAAAAGAAGCTACTCACCGCCCTGACGTTTTCATCCAAATCTCCGGCATCAACCACTATGGCTTGCGAGGGGAGGGCATAGCTGACGAATCCACCCCGCCTGGGGACGATTACCTGGCGCAACTCACCGTTGCCTGGGAAAATGCAACGAAACCGGTAGAAGAATTGGGTGTGCGTCATGTGGTGTGCCGCACTGCGGTTGTGCTTGCCAGAGATGCTGTCCTGATGTGGTTGATGGCTTTGCCGGTCCATCTGTTCGTTGGCGGACACTTTGGTAGCGGAAAGCAGGCGTTACCCTGGATTCATATTGACGATCAAATTGGAGCGATACGTTTCTTGATGGAAAACCCCAAGGCAAGAGGCCCGTATAACTTGATTGCACCACAGCCGACCTCTAATGCCGAGTTCATGCGTACCTTGGCGAAGGTTTTGCAGCGGCCATATTGGTTTCCATACCCGAAATTTTTAATGCGCCTGGTATTGGGTGAAATGAGCATCCTAATTACCGAAGGCCGCTTTTCAAAATCAGAACATTTGTTCGAAATGGGGTATAATATACACTTCTCGGAATTGGAAAATGCCCTTAGGGATATTTTCAAAAAATAATCGTATTCTTAAGTTGGTCAGTTACACTACCGAACCGTTGGCAATGCACTTGCCAATATGAAATGACCCCAAACAATAAAAGGATAAAAAAATGCCCTCTCGAGTTTCTATTTTATTCATGGTGTTGGTTTTGGCCGCACTGGCCTGCGCCTCACCGTTTTCAGGTGTTCCTTCTGAGCCTCTTTCTAACCAACAGCAACAGGCCTCAGCTCTGCCCTCTGCGACACCGTTTATCGCCGAATCCTATCCCACTGCGGCGGCAGAATCAATTTCACCCAACCAGCTTGTCAGCGGAATCGATGTCCGTGTGGAGCGTGCCTGGCTAGAAGGCAAACAGGTCAACGCGGACGTGTGCTTCACGCTGCCAGATGCTTCGGACTGGACGATTTGGTCGGCCAGTTTAAAGTATGGGGATGTTGTCTCGGACCAATATGGGGCGACACTCTTGAGCACTCAGGACCCAACCGGCGATGGCCAGCCCGGTCAACGCTGCGACACGCTCGAGTTCTATGTCCCTCCGGATGCAGACTTATCGACGGTGACAGTGAGTATTGGCGCGATTGCATCCTTCCCTCGCCAGGATGACTATTGCACAATCTATATGCCAAAGATTCAACAAGTTCTTAATCAGCGTGGAATTGCTATCACACTGGCCTGTAATGATGTCAATGGCGCGATGACCATGCAAATTGTCAGCAAACCGGGTACGATGAGCCAGGAAGAAGCCGAACAACTTGTGTACAGCGACGAGTTCTTCACCATTAAGGGTCCCTGGGAGTTTACTTTCAACCTGGCGCAATAAACCCAGGAATTACGCAGTTCGATGAAATAGGCCGAAAATAAGGGTGTCTGCCGCCGCGCACGCCACCCTTATTTTCGGTATCTTTTCGCAAACTGAGTAACTTCTAAAGCTGTTGTATAATACTGCCTATGCCAGAAAGCAGAACGCGCGAATTCCGACCCGAGCTATTATCCCGCCGTGGCGAATGGACCGCCTGGGCTTTGGCGCTGGCTGCCAGCGTGGGGATGTGGTTCCTGCACCGCGATGGTTATATTCCGGCCTGGGCTTGGATCTTTTGGGCTTTCCTGCTTTTCTCGAGTGTTAGCATTTCGTTAGGGAATTGGCTTGATCGAACCACAGTCATCCGGCTGGAGGCGGACGGAATCCGCTTTGAGAACGGACTCCGTCACGTGCGGTTGATCTGGCCGGAGATCCAGAAAGTTGCGATTTTGCCGGCCCGTTGGGGTAAGTCGGTGCAGGTTGTCGGTGAGAAATCTCATTTTGACTTCAAGACTCTAGGCGAAGTCCAATTCCAGGGCGAGGTGCGTGGGCGTACTGGTTTCTCCGAAGGACAGGCTATCCTGGATGTCATTTTGCATGAGACCGGTCTGGTGTTAGTTGAGGAGTTGAATAACGCGTATTATTATGCGCGGGGTTGAACAACGTTTTACGTTTCGATAAACGCATCACGGAAACGTAAAACGTGATGCGTTATTTTTTGCGGGAGGTTCCCATGAACATTGACGAACAAGTTGAACTTTTGATGCAGGGCACCGAGTATGGCGATGAAGAATTGAAAAAAGCCATGGCGAAGGAACTGCGTGAGCGGCTGGTAGAGGCCCAAAAGGAAGGAGCGTCCGTTGCGCGTGTATTGTGGCTATGACCCGACTTCTACCGATCTGCATCTGGGACATACTATCACAATGCGCAAATTGCGCCAGTTCCAGGATTTGGGGCATGAAGTGACGTTCTTAATTGGGAGCTATACCGCGCTGGTGGGCGATCCTTCGGACAAGAATAAAGCGCGTCCGATCCTGACCGAAGAGCAGGTTGCTGAAAACGCGAAGACGTACGCCGAACAGGCTTTCCGCGTATTGGATCGCGAGAAGACCAAAGTCCGTTATAACGGCGAGTGGTTGTCTAAGCTTACCCTGTTAGATATGATTCGCTTAGGGCAGAATTTCACAGTACAACAATTTTTGGCACGTGATAATTTTGCGAATCGTTTGGAAAACGGTGAGCCAATTTATCTGCACGAAACATACTATTCACTCATGCAAGGGTATGATGCTGTTGCACAGGAAACTGATGTGCAAATCGGTGGCACGGATCAGCTCTTTAACATCATCGTAGCTGGGCGTAAAGTTGCAGGAAGCGCTCGGACAGAAGCCATTGGTGGGGGTGATTTGTGGCATCTTGCCTGGCACAGATGGCGTGCAGCGCATGTCCAAATCAACGGGCAATATTGTCCCGATAAATAGCGGCGCGGAAGATATGTACGGCAAGGTAATGAGTGTGCCGGATTTTGCCATGGGCACGTACTCGCGCTTGGTATCGCGCTGGACCCCGGCAGAAATCGATGAAATGGAAAAGGCGTTGAAAGACGGCAAACTGCATCCACGGGATGCCAAGATGAAACTGGCACGGGAAATTGTCAGCATCTTTTATAGCGAGGAAGAAGCGCTGGCAGCCGAAGAGGCCTTTGTGCGTTTGTTCCAGCAGAAGGAAACTCCGGATGAGATGCCGGAATATGAGATGCCAGCCGGGGCGACGATCCTGGATGTTTTAACGGGAGCAGGTTTGGTGTCCAGTAAGAGCGAGGCGCGACGTATGATCGACCAGAAAGGGGTCCGGCTGGATGGCGAAACTCTGGAGCGAGGCGATGAAGTCTTCCCGCATCCGGGCGTGCTGCAAGTGGGGAAGCGGCGCTTTGTCCGTGTGAAATAAATTTCGATGATGAATCAGGTGGTACTAATCCACCTGATTTTCGTTACGTTCTTCTTCGAGTAATTCTAAGAAACCTTCGACAATATCGGGATCAAGCTCTATTCCGGCAGTATTTTTCAGGTATTCAAGCACCTTCTCTTCAGGCCAGGCATCACGATAAACGCGTTTGTACAATAGAGCATCCCAAATATCTACAACAGCAAAAATGCGGGCCGCCAACGGGATGTCTTTACCTTTCAAACCGCGTGGATAACCGCTACCGTCCCAACGTTCGTGATGTCCATAGGGAATGTCCAATGCCGGGCGAAGGTATGGGATGGGGTTTATCAAATCATAGGCGTATTGTGGGTGTTGCCGCATGATAACCCACTCTTCTTCGGTAAGCGGGCCGGGTTTATGTAAAATGTGATCGGGGATGCCCATCTTGCCAATGTCATGCAGCAGTGCGCCGCGCATGATGTGAGTAAGTTCTTCGCCCTCGACGCCTATACGGCGTGCCAGTTCAAAGGTTAGTTCAACGACGCGGTTCGTATGTCCCCGGGTTTCTTTGTCACGTAGTTCGAGCGCTTGTCCCCAGCCTGCCAGGGTTGTATCGTATGCAAGAGTGAGTTCCTGGTTGCTGCGCTGCAGGTTTTTGAAGAGTTGGGCGTTGTCAATAGCAATCGCGGCCTGACCTGCCAGGGTGTGCAAGAAGTTAAACCAATCAGGGTCGGGATGGACCTCTTCGCGGGCAAAGACCTCCATGACCCCCTTTATCTGTCCTTTTCCTATTAACGGTACTCCAAAATAACTTTTGAAATTTTCGCCGACGGTATATGGAGCCAGTGAGGAATCTGTTATTTTGTTGAGATCGGCAATATGGACAAGCTTTCTTTGTAGTACGACACGACCTGCAAAGCCCTCTCCAATACGGATATGAGCGGATGAGAAGTTATGTTTGTTGGTTAACCCGGTGCTTGTGTAGAGCGAGAGCGACTTGAGATCTGAATTATAGAGCAGAATAGCAATAGCATCGGCATTCAGTTCTCTAGCTGCGTATCCAATTAGAAGATTTAGCGTAACATGAAGATCGAAACTGGATGAAATAGCACTGTCAATATCGCGTAAGACCGTAAGTTGGCGAATTTGTTGTTCTCCACGCTCATACAGGCGGGCATTCTCAATTGCGACAGCGGCTTGATGTGCAAAGGTCATGGCAAGGTTGGCATCATGATCATTGTATACCCCGACTTTAAGACTATCGATTGTTATATAACCAATGATGTTACCACGTGCGATTAAGGGAACACCCATCCAGCCACGCGTTTGGTTGACGATCCACTTTTCGTAGCGAGAATCATTCCGGGCATCTTTGAGAATAAGAGGCTTTTTGGTGTGCCATATTGCTTGTAACAGAGCATTGCTGGCAGGGAATACCTTGTCTATAGCGTTATCGTCGGCTGGCGTTCCTTTGAATGCTGTTAAGCGTACCTTCTCGTTTTCGATGAGAAAAACACCTGCGGTATCGAAGGGAACTACACGGTTCAGATTATCCAGAATTGAAGTCAGTACTTGTTGAATATTTAGGGTCGAGGTGATCACTTCAGCAGCCTGACGTAAGGTTTCGGCCTCCTGGAAGTGACGTTGTTCAGCTTCAAATTGACGCGCATTTTGGATTGCTGAAGAAGCCTGGTTGGCAAAAGCTTGTGTCAGTATTGAAAGCGGCTCATTGTAAACATCCTCCCGGCGGCTATCAAAAGTGATATAACCAATCACTTCATTGCGCAGGATCAGGGGAACACCCATCCATCCGCGAACATAGTCAGTTCCAGCCCATTTCTTAAAACGCTTATCTTTTTGAACGTTTTTTAAGATTACGGGTTTTCCGTTTTTCTTGACCATGCTAAACAATTCATCATCTGCCGGGAACTGAAGGTCGAGAATTTCTTCAGCATTTGGAAAACCTTGTGCAGCCGTCAAGCTCAATTTATCCCCATTGAGGAGCAACACGCTTGCGCTGTCATACGGTACCACCTGCTTCATAGCAATTAGAATTGTTTCGAGCACACTTTCCAAATCTAGAGAGGTGGTAATTGCTAAAGCGGCCTGTCGCAGCGTTTCGGATTCGCGTCGTCGTCTTTGCTCCGCTTCAAATAGTCGAGCATTTTCGATCGCTACAGCTGCTTGTTGCGCAAGGCTACTGAGAAAGTCAAGTTCATAAGGCTTAAACTCTTCTCCTTTACCCGTGCGCCAGACGGCCAACAATCCGGTTAGTTGATCCTTTGAAAGTACCGGTACGCCCATCAGGTGTTCATTTGGAATAATTTCTGTTTCCTTGATTGTGATTGCACGTGGATCTCCCTGCGTGTCATTAACGATCTCTCCGTACTTTTGCAAAACGATATTACCCAAAATGCCGCTTCCAATTAGAAGTGGGTCGTTCTTGATTTCTCTCGCATCTAACCCGGCAGCCGCAATAGCTCGGAGCAGAGACTCTTCCGGATATGACAAATAAACAGCACTGGTTTCAGCCATCAAAAGATCTTTGGCATACTGCGCAATTCGATCCAACACGATATCAAGTTGGAGTGTAGATGAAACATCTCTGCCAACTTCTGCGATTGCGTGGGCCTCTTGCGCACGCCTGGTAGTTTCTTGAAAGAGACGAATCGATTCAATGGACATGGATGTTTGATGAGCAATATTGACCAGGAAATTCAGTTCAGACTCGTTGAACAGTCCGCTTGAGTGTCTTCTCCAGGCATTGATCGCACCGATTGTTTTTCCACGCAAGATTTAACGGTGCAGACATAATCGTATCGCGTTGCGCGTCCCCTTCGGGCGTGCCAGGGACCGTTACTCTGCGTAAATCATTGAACATATCGTCCACTATTTCTGGCTTGCCAGTTGCAATGATGTTGCCTGTAATACCTGTGCCTACCTGAATGGTATGTGACATTAGTTGTTCACGGTATGTTCCTTGCGCCGTCACAACTTTTACGGTTTTGTCGTCATCTTGAAGCAAATAGATCGCCACTGAGGAAGCATTCAATAGTTCCAAGGCGCGATAAGTAATTTTGTCGAGTGCTGGAATGAGCTCGTAGGCGGTTGAAAATTCATTGGCAATATTCGCCATTGCCTCGATGATCTGGGAGCGCCGGTTTTCCTCCTGAAAGAGACGCGCATTTTCGATCGCAATAGCGGCTTGATTTCCAAACGTTTGAGCTAAGGCAGCATGATCTTCTGTGAAAAAATTCTTGATCGAACTGTCCAGGTTTAAAAAACCGACCAATCTGTCCTGAACAAACATGGGCACACCCATCCAGCCGTGGATGTATTCAGTCCCTGCAAATTTTACAAACCGATCGTCTTCCTGTACATCGGGGATAATTATTGGCTGTCGATGTGATTCCAAACCATCCCATTTTGTAGCATTAAATGGATATCGTTTGCCAATGTAATCTTCATTGCTTTTCAATTTCAGCCCGGCAACGACTTCCAGGTATCCTTGATCAAGAATCTCAATAGATGCGCTGTCAAAGGGTATCAGCTTTGACAGCGAGTCAAGAATGGTGTCATAAAGGGCTTCGAGTTCAATAGATGTGGTTAAAGCGGCTGTCGCCTCACGTAGTGCTTCCGCTCTCCTTCGACTTTGCTGCTCAGTTTCGAAAAGAATTGCATTTTCAATAGCTACCGCTGCAGAGTTAGCAAAGGTTTGAACTACGATCGCGTCCTTTTCCGTAAAGGTATTGGGGCTGCGGCTATCTAAATTGATAACGCCTATAGGCTTGTCATGAACAATCATTGGGACACCCATCCAGCCTCGAATATATTCAGAGCCTTCCCATTGTTCAAAGTTTGGATCAAGACGTACATCGGGTAAGATAATGGCTTTATGAGATACACTTATACGAAGCCACTTCTCCGAGTAAGCAAGATGTTTTCCAATTGGCTCATACCCTGGCGGAAAGCCTCTTCCGGCAACAATAAGCAACTTGCCCCCTTGTTCCATAGCGATGGACGCGCTATCATGCGGCACTATCCTGGATAACAGCTCAAGAACTGAATCCAATAGAGTATCTAGGTTTAAGGATGCTGTTAACGCAGTGGTAGCCTCAAGTAGAATTTCTGCTTCTTGGCGTCGTTTTTTCTCTGCTTCGAGTAGGCGTAGTTTTTCTATTGCCGTGGCCAACGTACTGGCGATGGTTGTAAGTAATTGCTCGTCATCTTCGGTAAATGCGTTTATCTTGAGGCTCTCGGCATTAATAACGCCAAAAACGTGTTCTCTACGCATAATCGGCACACAGAGTTCGGAACGCACCTGCGGTGTAACCTCAATATATTTTTTTTGAGCCCTCACGTTTGCAACGCGAATCGATTTTCCACTGGTGGCAACCTGGCCGCTAACGCCTTGATCTATTGAAATGTTTAATGGAAATTTTCCCGCAAAGATGCCTCGATATGAAGAGTGTGGCGTAAGCGTGGTACCCTCTTCATTCAGCAGAAGCACGCCAAAATTGTCCGGATAGAGCGATTCGCCGATAATCTGCGTAATGCTTTCGATAAGGCTATCCAGATTTATTGCGCGAGTACAAGCTAGTGATACCGCGTTCAATATAGTCAATTCTTGCAAGTGACGTTGTGATGTCTCAAAGAGTCGTAACTGTTCGATGGCTGTAGCCAGTGTTCCTGCGATCGTGTTGAGCAATCGCTCATCGGATTCCGTATATGCGTTGTCTTGTTTGGATTCGATATTAAATGCACCAATTATGCGGTTTTGGATTTTAATCGGTACACATAACTCTGAACGAATGCCTTGTGTAATTTTGATATAAACTGCATCTTGTGTGACATCCCCCAAACGAATTGGTTTTCCAGTAGTAATTACCTTGCCAGTTACTCCTTCAGATACTGGTTTTGGTTCTCTTATGTCCTTTTTGGACGCGCCACGGTAAGATGGATGGGCCTGATACATATCTCCATGGTCTGTTACTAACTCCACACCACAATTATCGGGATGAAGTATATCGGCAATTGTATCTGTAGCACGCTGAAGTAGCTCATCTACACTTTTTGATGAGGATGCGGCCACAGCGATATTTTGTAAAATAGTTAGTTCTTTCAGTTGTCTTTGTAGTGTCGATTCGGTTTGCTTAAGCGTTTCGATGTCTCTTGTGATAGAGATGATATGAGGCACGCCATCCAACATAATTGTTCTTGCTGACATCAATCCAGTGACAACACGCCCATCTTTCATGCGGAATTTGGCTTCTAAATTGTTGATGAAACCATTTTTTTTCAACCCATCGACAAGTTTGACACGATCGTTTGGATCATCCCAAATGTTGATCTCTGCCGATGTTTTCCCGATAGCATCTTCGCGGGTATAGCCAGTGATGCCGGTAAACCCTTCATTAATATCTACGTAAAGCCCATCTTCCAGCCTGTTGATGTTGATGGCGTCTGGGCTGGTTTGAAATGCCAGGCGGAACCGTTCCTCACTTGCTATCAAGGCTTCATCGGTTTTTTTCCGTTCTGTAATATCTCGAATTGCAGCGATATGAACAGGACGGCCGTGCCATTCGAAAAAGCGACCAGTGATCTCTACCGGAAATACGGTTCCATCTTTCTTTTTATGAAACCGTAACGGGACGGATACCACCTTCTCATGGTCGATCGGCGTTTTCTGGGTGATCTGACGCGTTTCTTCGGGTTCAGCTGATAGATCAGAGTTTTTCTTATGGAGCAGTTCTTTTCTACTGTATCCATATAAAGCCGTCGTAGCCGCGTTGGCTTCAAGAATATTTCCACTTTCATTGTCAATCAGGACGATTGCATCTGATTCGGACTTCGAATAATTCGCGATATTTTTCTTCGTTTTCCTGTAGGGCTGCTTGAGTTTTGATCTGATCTGTTATGTCATAAAACATAGACAAAATACAATCTTGCCCGTCAAAGCTGATCAGATCGAAAAATTCCAGAGTGTTGCGGATTTCTCCGCTCTTGGTGACCAGTTTGCCTCTCTCGTTTCGCAGAGATTTTTCTTTTCGCAATCTCGCAACCAGTTTTTTTCTTCTGGAGGCGTCTATAAACCCAAGCTCGATGCTGGTGCGACCCAGGACTTCATCAGGTTTGAAACCGGATAAGTTCCAGTAAGCATCATTGGCTGCAACGAGGTGGCCATCCTTAAGGAGCGCAATGCAAGAAGCGATTGGATTTGCCTGAAAAATTTTCTTGAATTGTTCTTCGCTTTGCTTAATGGCACTTTCAACTTGTTTTTGGTAGGAAATATCGGTTAGAAATCCTTGCCAGAAAAGAGGAACTCCATGTTCGTCTTTTATAAGCGATGCTTCTTCTCTTATCCAGATATACTGACCGTCTTTCTTTCGAAAACGATATTCTTCTCGAAAATGTTCTCCTGTTCTATCAGTCTTTTCGCTTTCAGCCAAGATACGATCACGATCTTCAGGGTGGATAGAACCCGACCAAAAAACTTCATCGATCCATTCTTGAGGGGTATATCCAACGATATCCTCGATTTTTGGGCTGACATAAAGGTTGTTTTCAGGATTATCGGGCGCATCGAGAAAAACGGCACCAGGTAAGCGTTCTACCAGCGCGCGGTATCTTGCCTCACTGGCCTGCAAGGCAAGCTCGGCCTCTTTGCGTGAGGTGATATCTGTAAGAAACCCTTCAATATATAAAGGATTACCTTCGCTATCTTGAACAATACGTGCGTTGGTCAAAACCCAGATAACGCCGCCATCTTTGCGATAAGCCCTTTCTTCGAATTGATCAACGCGACCATTTTCCCGTAATGATTTTAAGAATATTTCCCTTTCTTCAGCATCAACATAGATTTGATCTTTAATGCTTCTTATCGAGGTGATCATATCTTCGGGCGAGTCGTATCCATAGATGCGCGCCATGGCTGGATTGACTTTTAAGAAGTGTCCATCCAATGATGACTGAAAAATTCCCTCACGGGCATTTTCAAATATACTTTGATATTCTTCACCGTTTTGGTGAATATGAACGCTCAAACCAACTCTCCTGAAAAAAACAAGAACCTGATAATCATTATAGATGTTTTAAAGGCGTTTAGCCCTTAAAACTTCGATGCAAAATTTCCTGATCGTGGGTTTCTAAATCAAATCATGTTGATAGCCACAACAAAAAGCGACCTCGATAGAGATCGCTATTAAAAGCAACAACGAGTTCCCTGGTAAGAGAAACTCGTTGTCATTCTTAAGGCATTAGTGGAATTTGTAGTGCCCCTATGGGGAAATCTGTGATCGAATTCAGAGGCGTCGACGGGATTCGAACCCGTGATCAGGGTTTTGCAGACCCTTGCCTTACCAGCTTGGCCACGACGCCAATTTAAAGTACAGAGCGGGCGATGGGATTCGAACCCACGACCTTCTCCTTGGCAAGGAGACGTTCTACCACTGAACTACACCCGCAAGTCTTGGCCACTCTTGCTGGCCGAGAGTGCCGAGAGTCAGAATCGAACTGACGACACCGCGATTTTCAGTCGCGTGCTCTACCAACTGAGCTATCTCGGCCAGTTATTCGGTTGTTAAGCGTCCCGGATTTTACTAGTAGACTGTTGTATTGTCAAGCAAGCACCTTTATTATAACCGAAACCGCGCCTCTTCCCTTGACCTCAGCCTGCATCCGCACTACAATCCTCCAACTTGCTGAAAGGGAATCATGTTCGAAACACTCACCGGACGACTCAACCAGGTTTTTGACCAACTCCGCCGCCGCGGCAAACTTTCCGAAGCAGACGTAGATGCCGCCATGCGCGAAGTCCGTTTGGCCTTGCTCGAAGCGGATGTACACTACAGCGTAGTCAAAGAATTCATTGCCCGTGTGCGCGAACGCGCCGTGGGTGCGGAAGTCTCGAAAGCGCTCAACCCTGGTCAGCAAGTGATCAAGATTGTCAACGAAGAGTTGATCGGCACCCTGGGTGAACCCGAACCGCTCAATCTTACTGGTCCCAAACCGCGTGTACTGATGTTAGTCGGCTTGCAGGGCTCCGGGAAAACCACTGCCGCAGGCAAACTGGCGCGCCTGTTACGCTCCAAAGGCGAGCGTGTCATGCTGGTGGCTGGCGACCCCTATCGCCCGGCGGCCATCCAGCAGTTGCAGCAACTTGGCGAGCGCCTGGATGTCCCGGTGGAAGCTGCCACGGGAGTCAAGCCACCCGATTTGGCGGTGCGCGCTTTCGATAAAGCCCAGAAGGGCGGATTCAGCGTCATGATCATGGACACAGCCGGTCGGTCCCAGCTTGATGCGGAACTGATGGATGAGTTAAAAGCCATTCGAAAGAAAGTCGAGCCGGTTGAGACGTTGCTGGTCGTGGATGCCATGATCGGTCAGGAGGCGCTCAACGTGGCGCAAGGCTTCCGCGATTCCGTCTCGCTGACAGGCCTGATCCTGTCCAAAATGGACGGTGATGCACGCGGTGGTGCCGCCATCTCTATTCGCTCGGTGACGGGTGTTCCCATCAAATTTCTGGGAACCGGTGAAAAACTGGATGCGCTCGAAACATACGACCCGGGGCGACTCACCTCTCGCATCCTGGGTATGGGCGACGTGATCGGCCTGATCGAAAAAGCCGAGGCCGCCTTCGATACCCAGTCTGCTCAAAAACAGGCCGAGCGCTTGATGAAAGGACAGTTCACCTTCGAAGACTGGCTCGACCAAATGAAGCAGATGAAAAAGATGGGGCCGCTCGGCCAGATGATGGATATGCTGCCCGGACAACTGGGGCAAGCCGCGCGCCAGGCGGACCCGAAGGAAGTCGAGAAACAGATGAAGCGCAGCGAGGCCATTATCAGTTCGATGACCGTCAAAGAGCGTCGCAACCCGGATATTTTGAACGCCTCGCGCCGTCGCCGTATCGCGGCCGGTTCCGGTGTGGAAGTGCAGGATGTCAATCGCCTGGTCAAACAGTATCGTGAGTTGCAGAAAGTGATGAAGCGCATCAAGAAAACAGGCGGGCGTGATTTGGGCCGCTTGTTCGGGTGATGCCTTTTTGCTCTTTTCCTGTATTATTTCTCTGGTAAAATAGTGCCCTGCGGGACATAGGCTTGTGAGCGCGTCCTTTCACGCAACCCCTCTCTCCTGGCTAGAGCCCGCGCCTATAATTTGACAATCACATTTGAAGGAGATCGTTTTCAATGGTTCGTATTCGATTACGCCGCATCGGTCTGAAGGGACAGCCTTCCTACCGTATCGTTGCCGCAGATAAAGAAAGCCCGCGCGATGGTCGCTTTCTTGAAATTCTCGGCTTCTACAACCCTCGCACAGAGCCAACTACCCTGACGGTCAAAGAAGATCGTGTCTTCCACTGGATGAAGAATGGCGCCAAGCCAAGCGAGTCCGTGGAGCAGCTCTTTAAAACTGCTGGTACGCTGGAACGCTGGGAACGCTTCAAAAAGGGCGAAGATGTTGAGGCCCTGGTAAAAGAAGCTGCTGAGGCAGAGGCCAGCCGCAACACGACGGTTAAACCCGCCGCGATTAGGTTAACCAAAGGGTGCAGGCGCGCGGATTATTGCGCTCTGTGCCCCTATTTATGAATGGAGATGCCATGCAGGCTCTCATCGAATTTATTGCAAAGTCGCTTGTGGAACACCCCGACCAGGTAGAAGTGCGCGAAATCCAAACCGGAAACCGCGTACGCCTGGAGCTAAACGTGGCCAAAGATGATATGGGCCGCGTTATTGGCAAGAACGGGCGAGTAGCCAACTCTATCCGCACGTTATTGCGGGTAGCCGCCGAACGTGACGGCAAGCAAGCTACGCTCGACGTGATGGAACCCTAATGGCCTCGAGGAAAGTACAGGCCACGGCTGAAACAGGCTCGCCAACGGTCGGCGAGCCTGAATATTTAGTGGTCGGATTTTTGCGCCGTCCGCATGGGGTCAAGGGCGAGATCCTGATGAACGTCCAAACAGATTTCCCGGAGCGGCTGAAAACGGGTTTGACCGTTTTTGTGGGTGAAGAGTACCAGTCTATGGTAATTGCCAGCCGTCGTCCACATGCTGCCGGGATGTTGGTACGCTTTCGTGGCATCAAGACTCCTGAAGAGGCCGGGCTGTATCGCAATACCTGGGTGTATGTGCCGGCCGCGAACCGGCCTGAATTACCCGAAGGCGAATACTATCATCACCAGTTGATCGGTTTGAATGTGGTTACTGACGAAGATCGTGATTTGGGTGTACTGGTAGATATTCTTGAGACGGGTGCGAACGATGTTTATGTGGTGCGCGCTGCGGATGGAACCGAAATTCTCCTGCCCGCTATCCCCCCGGTCGTTCTGGAAATCAAGCTTGCTGACCGTCAAATGCGCGTTCACCTGCTGGACGGTTTGATCTGAGTTCCGTCTGGGGGCATCTTCTCTGATGGAAGACAAACGTTATTGGATTGGTTTCACTCTGGTAAAGGGGATCGGCGCGGTGCGTTTCCAACGTCTGCTGGAACGCTTCGGCGATGCTGAGTCTGCCTGGGGAGCGGCTCCGGCCGAATTAGCGGGTGCAGGCTTGAGCACCAAACTGATCGAGCGCCTGGTCGCCGTCCGTGAGAAAGTGGATTTAGCTCGTATCTGGGAACAAATCCAGAAAAAGGGAATTCACGTCCTGACGTGGTTGGATGAGACTTATCCCGAACGTCTGAAGGAAATTGAACAGCCACCGCCGGTTTTGTACCTGCGCGGCGAATTGGTACCGGAAGATACCTGGGCGGTTGCCATAGTGGGTACGCGCAGGGTGACGCCTTATGGACGCCAGGTGACAGAGCAGGTCGCCTCCTTCTTGGCCGCCAATGGCATCACTGTGGTCAGTGGACTGGCGCGTGGCGTGGATGCGATCGCGCACAACGCCGCTCTCAAGGCTGGCGGGCGTACCTTGGCTGTGTTGGGTTCGGGCGTCGACCGGATTTATCCGCCCGAAAATCGCGCTATGGCCGAGCAGATTTTTGAGCACGGCGCAGTGTTGAGCGATTATGCCCCCGGTACCCCGCCCGAATCTTCTAATTTCCCACCGCGCAACCGTATCATTTCGGGATTATCGATGGCTGTAGTTGTTATCGAAGCGGGCGAAACCAGTGGAGCGCTTATCACCGCCGAATTTGCGGCTGAACAGGGACGAGAGGTTTTTGCCGTGCCCGGGAATATTTTAGCGCCGCAGAGTAAAGGCACGAATAAATTGATCCAACGAGGCGCATTGCCGCTCTTAAGCGTTGATGATATTATGCAGGCGCTTAACCTGACCCGTGTTGGCCAACACAAAGCTGCACGCAAGGCTTTGCCTGCTGATGAGATCGAGGCAAAATTACTGACTGCTATTGGCGAAGAACCATTGCACGTGGATGAAATCCGCAATCAAACCGGTTTACCTGTTGAAAAGGTTTCTGCTACACTGGTGATGATGGAACTTAAGGGTATGGTACGACAAGTGGGTAATATGCATTATGTGGTAGTGCGTGAGGTACAATCCGACTATTCGGTGAGCGATGAGTAATTTGGATAATACTTATGCTGTGATAATGGCTGGCGGTGGCGGCACTCGTTTGTGGCCCGTTTCGCGGCGGGAACTTCCAAAGCAGTTGTTACCCCTGCTGGGCGAACAAACACTTTTCCAGAGTACAGTAATGCGTCTGGAGAGATTGTTTCCACCTGAACGAATTCTGGTTGTGACCGTTGCCGAGCAGGCAAGCATCATGCAGGAACAGACTCCAGAAATTCCTCTCGCGAACTATCTGATAGAACCAACTCCACGCGGGACGGCCTCTGCTGTCGGGCTGGCAGCGGCAGTGCTCATGCAGCGTGACCCCAAGGCAATGATGGCAGTGTTGCCATCTGACCATTTCATCCGTAACCGCGATTTATTCCATTACCTATTGCGGACAGCGTTTGACGTTGCAGAAAAGGGATATTTGGTGACGCTGGGTATCACGCCAACCTATCCTTCCACCGCCTATGGCTATATCCAGCAAGGTGAAGCGTTAGATGGAGAATACAAATACCCGGTCTATGCTGTCAAGCGTTTCCTCGAGAAGCCGGATGAACATACCGCCCAGCGGCTGTTGCGCAATGGGAATCATTCCTGGAATAGTGGCATGTTTGTCTGGCGTGTGAATGATATTTTGACCGAGATCAAAAAACAGATGCCTGAATTAGGTGATGCTGTTACAAAGATTTCTGCGTTATGGGATACACCTAGGAAAAATGAAGTACTTGATGCACTTTGGTATGATTTGAAGATCGAAACCGTGGATTATGGCGTGATGGAAAACGCAGAACTGGTTGCAGTGCTACCGGCGGGCGGCCTGGGTTGGAGTGATGTAGGCTCCTGGGATTCCCTTTCGGAAGTTCTTCTCCCTGACATGAATGGGAATATCGCTCAGAATGCTAATCATCTTGCAATAGATACCCATAATTCGCTTGTGTATAGTAATGATAATGAACGTCTTGTTGTCACTATTGGCGTGGATGATATGGTCCTGGTTGATACCGGTGACGTTTTGCTGGTCTGTAAATCTGACCAGGCGCAAAAAGTACGCGATGTTGTTGAACATTTAAGAAAACACCGTCAGGAGAAGTATTTATAATTTATCTATTTGGTAGATGAATTTACTGGAGAGTTTATGGAAGCTTATTGCATGAAATGCAAGACCAAACGAGAAATACAAAACCCAGAAGCGACATTTAACGCCAAGGCTTCGCCAGTCACGATTGGTACATGCCCTGTTTGTGGAACGAAGTTGTATCGCATGGGCAGAACCCCTGCGCACGAGGGACTCACTCCGCCCGAACCCAAAAGCAACCGTAAGGGCAAGCTGGTGATCGTCGAATCACCGGCCAAGGCGAAAACGGTGGGACGTTTCCTTGGGAAAAACTACACCGTCCGTGCTTCGGTGGGACATGTGCGTGATTTGTTACGTTCGCAATTATCGGTAGATGTTGAGAATCACTTTACACCTAAATATCGTGTGCCGAATGAAAAGAAAGAAGTTGTAAAAGAACTCAAGAAACTGGCGAAAAAAGCGGAAGAAGTCTACCTGGCAACCGACCCCGACCGTGAAGGCGAGGCAATTGCCTGGCACCTGATGGAAGCTGCCCAGATCGAGCCAGACCTGGCCAAACGCGTGGTCTTTCACGAGATCACGGAACCGGCCATTAACGAGGCCTTTTCTCATCCGCGTGATATCAACACCGATCTGGTCAACGCACAGCAGGCGCGTCGTATTCTGGACCGTCTTGTTGGGTACAGCATCAGCCCTATTCTGTGGGAGAAGGTGCGCAGTCGCCTTTCGGCGGGACGCGTTCAATCGGTGGCTCTCAGGCTGATTGTCGAGAGAGAGCGCGAGATCGATGCCTTCGTCCCGGTTGAATATTGGACGATTGGCGCCGAGTTGAAGCCAGAAGGGTTAAAGTCCACGTTCGTTGCAAAGCTGGCAAAAATCGATGGGAACGATCCCGAACTGCCCAGCGAAGAAGCCGTCAAGCCCATCCTGGTTGATATGGAAACGGCGGCTTATACCATCACAAAGGTAAAACGCGGTGAACGGAAACGGAAGCCTGCCGCTCCGTTTATCACATCTACGTTGCAGCAAGAAGCCTCTCGCAAGCTGGGTTTCACGGCCAAACGCACGATGGGATTGGCGCAGGGGCTGTATGAAGGCAAGGATGTGGGCGAGGGCGGAACGACCGGCTTGATCACCTACATGCGTACCGATTCAACCAATGTTTCCGAATTGGCACAGAATGAAGCGCGTACCTATGTGATAGGAAAATATGGTGCTGATTTCTTGCCTTCGGAGCCGCCGCAATATAAAACCAGAGCAAAGGGCGCACAGGAGGCGCATGAAGCTATTCGCCCAACCTCCGTGATGCGCGATCCGGAAAAAGTCAAACCATATCTCGAACCGGCTATGTTCAAACTATATCGTTTGATCTGGCAGCGTTTTGTGGCTTCGCAAATGGAAGCAGCGGTCTATGACACGTTACAGGTTGAGGTGACAGGTAAGACCGGTGCGCACGAATATTTGCTGCGTGCGTCTGGTTCAGCGGTCAAATTCCCCGGTTTCCTGGTGGTTTATGAAGAAACGTTGAGCGAAGAAGCGAAACGGACGGAAGAAGAGAATGTGAAGATTCCGGCCGAAGTAGAAGAAGGTCAAAAACAGGAATTGATCCGCTTGATCCCGGAACAACATTTCACCCAGCCGCCGCCGCGCTACTCAGAGGCTTCCCTGGTACAGGCGCTCGAAGAAAACGGAATAGGACGCCCTTCCACGTATGCGCCTACACTTTCGACGATCCAGGCGCGCGGATATGTCGTGCGCGTGGACAAACGCCTTGAACCAACTGAGACGGGCCTCCTGGTCAATGACCTGATGATGAAGTATTTCCCCGAGATTGTTGATTACAACTTCACTGCGCGTATGGAAGAAGACCTGGACAAAATAGCTGACGGCGAAGCTGAATGGGTCAAGATCATGGATGAGTTCTACGGCCCGTTTGCGGAGAAAGTTGAAAAAGCGCAGGAAGATATGCCGGTTGTCAAATCCGGACCGGAGCCAATCGGGCGTAACTGTCCTGAGTGCGGCAGGGAACTGGTCATTCGCTATGGGCGTTATGGCAAATTCATATCGTGCAGCGGATTCCCTGAATGTCGCTATACCGAACCCTGGCTGGAGAAGATCGGTGTCACCTGTCCACAGGATGGCGGTGACCTGGTCGAGCGTAAAACGCGCAAGGGCCGCACTTTCTTTGGCTGTAAAAACTACCCAGAATGTGATTTCACTTCCTGGAAGAGGCCGATCCCGCAACCCTGTCCCAATTGCCAGGGTTTGTTGGTGATTGCCAATAAACGCGAAGTACAGTGTCTCAAATGTGAAGAGACTTTCTTGCAAGATAACGTAATACCCGAATTTACTAGATAGGAATAGGACGGTTTAGTATATAATATAGAAAGATTTGTTCTATACAAGACACGAAGGGATTTTGTATGGCCGCATTACTCCAAGTACTCGCAGTTTATGTCAAAAAACCAGCAGTCGCAGCCACCTTGGGTGCAATAGCTGGCTTGATCATTGGTCTGATTATTGGGTGGGGGATCTGGCCGGTGCAGTGGACAGATGCCACGCCTGAAGTCTTGCGCGCCGACTTACAGGATGATTACCTGCGCATGGCGATCGATTCTTTCCGAGTGAATGGCGATCAAGACCTTGCGGTAAAACGCTGGGATAATCTCGGAGCAGGTGCGGCTGCAACCTATTTGAGGGTGCAGCAAGACGCTCAAGGTCTGGACCCCATTTCTATCTCGAATTATGGGCAAGTGATTACAGCCGCGAGAGGCCCGATTGAAGCGGTTGCGTCAACGGAGGGGCAACCTTCATCTGTAAGTGCGATTGTGATCAGTGTGGCCGGAATATTGCTCCTGGCTGTACTCGTGTTTGGTGCGTACTATCTGCTTAACAATGTGATCAGGCTGAAGCCGCGGGGAGAAGCTTCGGCAGCCATGCAAGCCGCAGAAGTAAACCGTCAAACTGAACGCACGGACTTCCAATCCCTTGGATTGGCTCCTCCTGTCACCCAGACCATGACTACATACGTCAGCGGCGATGACCTGTACGATGAGTTGTTCAGCATAGACACGCAAGGCGGTGATTTCCTGGGCGAGTATGGCGTGGGTATTTCCGAAACAGTGGGTGTTGGCGACCCCAAAAAGGTGACAGCTTTAGAAGTCTGGTTGTTCGATAAGAACGACATCAAGACTGCCACCAAGGTGTTGATGAGTGCACATGCCTTCGAGGACGCGGAACTGCGCACCCGCCTGGAGGCGAAAGGTGAACTGGTTCTGCTGGAGCCGCAGGCACAGATCATTCTTGAAACCGCCACGCTCCAATTGCTTGTTACTGTCAACGATCTGGAGTATGGTACCGGCGCATTGCCACCGGAAAGTTACTTCGAGCGAGCGACATTGGAATTGGCTGTCTGGCCAAAAGAAGGATAGCCGACGAAGAAGACGACAAAAGGCTGGGTGTCAAACCCAGCCTTTTCTTTTCCGCGCTTCTTTCCCGGACTTTATGCGATCTTCAGAATTCTTGAACTTGATCACGCCCCCCGGCGTTTCCGCTTCGACCGTATCCCCGGCTTTGTGATCCATCAAGGCTTTACCGATGGGAGACTCGTGTGAGATCATCCCTTTGGACGGGTCCGCTTCTGTTGGTCCAACCAGGTGATAGGTCTCTTCCGGGAAGTCTTCTTCTTGAATAGTGACATGTGAACCGACCGAGACAACATCCTTATTGCCTCCGTCCTCGATGATGACCGCGTTCCCAAGCAGATATTCCAGCTCCTGGATACGGCCCTCGAGGAACCCCTGATCTTCCTTAGCCTTGATGTAATCGGCGTTTTCAGAAAGATCGCCCATCTGGATAGCTGCGCGCAGACGCGCAGCCAGCTCTTCGCGTTTGGGGCCGGTCAAGTCTTTGAGTTCAGCCCGCAGGCGTGCGGCCCCTTCAGCGGTTAGATAGGTTGGTTCTGTCATGGTTGTTTCCTTTTCTTTCAAAATAAAAAAATCAAGACCCGGCTATTCTTCACCGGGTCTTTTGTGAAGTAGGGAGATTGACCCGGTTAAGGTTTTTCGAGGGGGTTGAAGATCTTTTGATGCTCTTCGATAGCGTAACGGTCTGTCATCCCAGCAATGTAGTCACAGATCGTGCGCTCGAGGCCGCGCTGATCGATAAAGACCTGGAACCCGTCTGGCAAAATAGACGGTTCTTCGTGATAGGCATTGAATAATTCTTCGATAAGTCGCTCGGCTTTGACTTGCATACGCACTACCCGGTAATGCCGGTACATTTTATTGTACAGGAAATCTTTCAACTCGCGGTTTCGGCGACTCATTTCCTCGCTGAAACCAATTACATTATAGGACAATTTTTGAAGGTCCAACGGCGATTGAGCGCCGCTTTCTTTCAGCCGTGTATCGGTTGTTGTGATCAGATCGGTGACTTCCATGCCGATCAGTTGACGGATCAGCTTGTGACGGGCGACCTCTTCCATTTCTGGACCGCGCCATTTGATTTGATCGGTCAGGATTTCCCACAGAGAAATCCCTTCCAGCATACGGGGTGTCAGCATACCGGAACGCAGACCATCGTCCAGGTCGTGAGCGGAGTAGGCCAGTTCGTCGGCTACATTGGCAATCTGTGCTTCCAGGTCGCCGCGCAGGTCAGGGTTGTAGGCCGAGGCGTCTGAGATGTCGTACTCGGATTCGTGCTTGACCATGCCTTCGCGCACTTCCCAGGTCAAGTTGAGACCGGGAAATTCGGGGTAACGTTGCTCCAACTCCGTGACGATGCGCAGGGATTGTTTGTTGTGGTCGAAGCCGCCGTGATCTTTCATCAAACGCGACAGCACGATTTCCCCGGCGTGACCGAAGGCCGAGTGGCCCAGGTCATGCGCCAGGCAGATGGCCTCGATCAGGTCTTCGTTGCCTCCCAGGGCGCGGGCAATGGTGCGACCGATTTGGGCTACTTCGAGCGTGTGCGTGAGCCGCGTGCGATAGTAGTCGCCTTCGTAAATGATGAAAACTTGCGTCTTGTGTTCCAGGCGGCGGAAGGCGGTGGTATGGATGATGCGGTCACGGTCGCGCTGGAAGGAAGTGCGATAGTCCGGCTCGTTATCGAGGTAGGCGCGGCCTTTGCTATCCTTACTGCGCATGCCATAGGGGGCCAGGCTTTTATCTTCGATCTCTTCCAGTTGTTGGCGAGTATATAACATCGTTTCCTTTTTTGAACAAATTGCCAATGCCCCGCCGAAAGTTGGCGGGGTTGCGAGCGCCTAGTAAGAGCGAAGCAATCTCCTATGATATGGGGATTGCTTCGTCGCTTGGCTTTCGCAATGACATGAACCAGTAGGGCGAGTGGGGGTCGAACCCACACGGTGTCACCACCGACGGATTTTAAGTCCGTTGCGTCTGCCTATTCCGCCATCGCCCCAGGTAGATATATTCTACACGATGAAGGGATTTCGTCAAGCGTTTAGTTTGGTTCGCCAGGCTTGCTGTGAAATGGTTGGATTTGGAGTATGAGTGCGCGGGCAATGATTCAGTTTGAGAAATGTGATGGTAGATATACCCTTTCGGAGTTTTGCCTACAGCGAGTCGTATAATGGCTGTTTATCTCAATGCTTCGGGATTGACAATGCCTTGTATTTCAAGCAATAATATTTACATATGTTTGATGAAGTTCATTTGAGGGAACTGTACAAAATCTCAAACAATCTCACCCGTGAGAACATTGGTGATTCGATGGCGCACGCTGTTGTTTTTAGATCTCTCATTGTTGACCCGAGAAACAAAGATATAGCAGATAGAATGATGAATGTAATCCGTGCTTTTGCTCGGGATGTGGACATTGTTGGTTGGGTGATTTTTGAAGAACCAATTGAATTAAAACATGAATTGACAGAGATTAATATTTGGCAATTAATAGGTATAGTTGGCGTCTTGATGGATTTAAATTATTGTTTCGAGCGAATTGAGGAAGCGGCTATATTTACCTTTGAGAATTCAACACCGGTCAGATTTTATATCAACGGAATATTCCACTACGTTACAGCCCTATTTTTGCTCGATAAAGGAAAAAATTTGGAAAAGGGTTTACCTCGACCCGGCACCGTAATTAAAGTTTTACACCCAATTGGATTGAGCGATTTGTTAGACCCCATCTACGAGATATTTGAGCGCCCACTTGGTGAAGAAAATAGCTACGGCGAAACTATTCGTAAAAATAGAAATAGGCAGTTTGTTCACGGTTCGTTTTCTCCTGAAAATATACGGGATTTAGTGAGAGATACAAATATTTTTGATGAACGACAAAAGTTGCGATTTCTCCAATGTCACTATGACTTGAACGACCAGCTCATAATTTTGCGACTCAAATTACTTTCAATTTTGAACCATCAAGAAATTGACATGGCCGATTTTTCCCCATCTAGGATATATCATTTTTAAGTGATAAAGGGAGGGTATATGATTACAAAACCAACTGTTCTCGTTTTAGGCGCTGGGGCAAGTAAGCCCTATGGTTACCCGTTAGGCGGTGAGCTACTTGAATACATTTATGCTGTCTTAGAAAACGATATGTGGAAAAATTTCCTGCAATAAATATGGAATAGACTTAGCCGCAATAATGAATTTCGAGCATGAACTTTTTCTATCACAACAACCTTCTGCTGATTTATTTTTAGAGCATCGCCCAGAGTACATTGAAATAGGAAAGGTATCCATCGCACTGTCACTAATGGTACACGAAGATGAGGAAAGATTTAACCGATTTCAAATTAAGAACAAAGGGTTTCTACCAATATTTATTTACTAGGCTCAATACTGGATGGGAAGAAATAATTGAGAACAAGTTGTCAATTATTACATTCAACTATGACAGGTCTTTAGAGCATTATTATATTTACAGCATTAAAACATTCGCACAATAAACCTGATGATGCTAGTTGCAGGTGTATTGTCACTTATTCCTATCATTCACGTTCATGGGTCTCTAGGCCCATTACCTTGGCAAAAATCTGGTGGAAAACCTTACAGCACAATTTAACCTCGACAGAGCGTCTCATAATATGAGAACTGGTTGAAGAAGCCAGCAAAAACATTTTAATATGTGTCTGAGGCGAAAGAATCGACGGAATGAATTCAATCAGGCGTTTGATAGCCTAAAATCTGCTGAAAGAATTTATTTCTTAGGATTTGGGTATCACGAACCAAACCTTACAAGGCTAAAACTAAAAGAGCTTAGGTACAGTGATACGGAAGCTACGGTTGCTGATTTACAGGGTAGAACTACGAGTAAGTATTTACCTATCCGCGGTAGTGCCTTAAGAATTGAGAACTATGCAAAGAAAGACAGTTACTCGTAATTGGGGGATTAGCCTTCCGGACAGTGAATTAAATGATTTAGAATTTCTAAAGGAATATGCAGAGTTGGATTAATAGTCTGCT
Source organism: uncultured Chloroflexia bacterium (assembly GCA_963785535.1). Classification (GTDB taxonomy): domain Bacteria; phylum Chloroflexota; class Anaerolineae; order Anaerolineales; family Villigracilaceae; genus JAABUE01. Next base: position 44,994 of record CAWAVQ010000014.1, read on the forward strand.
CTTTGGCAAGCTGTAAATCCTAAGATTGAATAGCGGGAGCGTTTTAATAGCTATACCAGTTGGGCTTTCATTCTCCAATCTTTGATCATGAAGGGGACATACAGAATCAAGCAGGTCAGCATACCAATAGCTTCCAGCCACAGAATGTACCAGGGCCAGGCGGGCAACGCATCCAGCAGGCTGGCGGTTTCCGGTTTGTGGGCCACGAACATGTAGTTGCTGCCGATGGCCTGGTTGATGAAAAAGACGATCACCAGGTAAATGTTCATGCCGATAAAGACACGTCCGAGAGACTTCCAGGTGGGGCGGAAGCCTTCCACGCTGGTCATGTAAATCGCAGAGGTGACGATCAGTCCGTGTGAGATGAAGGTCTGGAAGAAACGGTAGTGTGGGAAACCATAGATGCCCAGGTCGGGAGTCAGCAGGGCTTGTAACGCGCCACCGATGCCCATGAAGTACGCAAACTCGTAGATGGTGTAGTTCTTGGTCACCAGCATGACGCCGCCCAGCCAGACCAATATGCTGCACACATGTAGCGGGATCATGGTCTGGATGTTCCATTGGCCAACAGATGCGTTCCAGATATGCCAACCGATTTCGTTTGCCCACAGCATGATGGCCATCGTCCAGCGGACTTTTGAGCGGGCGCTTTCACTTTTGGCTTTAAAACGCAACAAGTAGATGTTAAATAGAACAATGCTGAACAGTGCGATCAGATGGGCTATCCCCATAAAGACGAAATCCCCACCAGTGAAATCCTTTGCGAAGAACTGGTCCATGCCGGTGCCTCTTTCGGAACGCGAATGCGAATCTAACTACTGAAACCCTCAAACTTGAAAAAGTTTTGTCCCCTTATGCAAGTCTTCCTACGACTTTCACACACGGTCGGGTAAATACATCCTTCTTGTGTGGGGCGTCTGGTAGTTCTGTGGTCAAATCCTGTCCGGGGAAGTGCAAGAGTTCGTGCATCTCCGTATGCCACTTGGGGCAATCGGTCACATCGTAAACGATGCCATCGTAAGCAATCCACTTGGGCGTGCCACGGTCACCGTTATTGCGGCGTAGTTCGAGTTCGGTAACGATGCGTTCAAGGCTAGTCATTTGCATGGAGGGTAAGTAGGCAGCCAACCTACTGACTAAAGTCAATGGAATAGAGCTTTAGGTCAATATCGTCTTCTGACAACCTGACCATTTTCTCGAACTTGAGCCCTATCTTTTCAAGGACTCGAACGGATGCGTGATTTTCTGGATCGGTGATCCCCACGAGACGTTTCAGCCCGATTGTGTTTTTTGCATATTCCTTCACCGCCAGTGCAAACTCGGTGGCATAGCCTTGCGACCAATATGGTGGTAAAAACGCATATCCGATATCCACATCCTCTAATCCGTCTCGCTTGACAAGACCACATATCCCGGCCGGTGTACCCGTTTCTTTCACCAAGACCAAATACATTCCGAAACCATTTTTCTCATAGCTGGCGATCAGCCTGGTTAAAATGTAATCGCAGGCCTCATCCAGAGTTCGCACGCCTCTATCGCCGATGTTGCGAATGAATGAGGGCTCGTTCAAGAGTGTGAGGATAACACCGGCATCCTCGGTGGATGCCTGCCGAAGTATCAATCTTTCCGTTTCGAGAATTTTCATGATGAAAGTTATTTTACCTTTGTTCACGAACGATGTATAAAGTTGCCAGAACGAAACGGGTATAATTGCCCCGTTTCATAAACCAAGGCTGTAGAATCAGAGAATACAAATCCTATGTCCCAACTTATCGAATGTATCCCCAATTTTTCCGAAGCCCGCCGTCCCGAGGTTGTCGACCAGATTGTGGCGGCAGTCGCGTCGGTGGACGAAGTCCATCTGCTGGACCGTTCGTCTGATCTGGACCACAACCGTACCGTGCTGACCTTTGCCGGTTCGCCGCAGGCGGTAGAAGAGGCTGCTTTTCGCGCCATCAAAACCGCGGCGGAGCTGATCGATCTGAACAAACACACTGGCGAGCATCCGCGCATCGGCGCTACAGACGTCTGCCCTTTTGTGCCGCTTTCCGATGTCAGTATGGACGAATGTGTTGCGATTGCCAAGCGGCTGGGTCAGCGCGTGGCTGACGAGCTCAGCATCCCGATTTATCTTTATGAAGAAGCTGCTACTCAACCTGAACGTGCCAACCTGGCAAACATCCGTCGTGGTCAGTTTGAGGGTCTCAAGGAAGAGATCGTTTCCAATCCGGATAGAAAACCGGATTTCGGTCCATCCCAGTTAGGCCCGGCCGGGGCAACGGTCATTGGCGCGCGCAATTATCTGATCGCTTTCAACGTCTATCTCACCAGCGATGATGTCGAAATCGCCAAAAAGATTGCCAAAACCATTCGTCATTCTTCGGGTGGTTTACGTTATGTCAAGGCTCTGGGGTTACTTGTGGAAGGCCGTGCCCAGGTTTCTATGAACCTGACCGACTACCGAAAAACGCCCATCGCACTGGTGGTTGAAACTATTCGTCGCGAGGCTACGCGTTATGGGGTCGGTATCCATCACAGTGAACTGGTTGGTCTGATCCCGCAAGAGGCCCTGGTGGACGCGGCTGTCTGGCACACCCAACTAGATGCATTCGACAAAGGGCAAATTCTCGAATCCCGGCTGTATGCTGAGGCCGCTTCAAACTCGGCCCGTGACTGCCCGTCGTTTGTTGACGAATTGGCTGCACCCACACCAACTCCCGGAGGAGGCTCGGCCGCCGCGTATGCAGCTGCAATGGGCGCGGGTCTGGTTGCCATGGTCACCGGGCTGACCATTGGCAAGAAGAAGTATGCTGAGGTCGAAGCGCAAATGCAAGCCATCCGTGTGCATGCCGAGAAACTGCGCGAAGAATTGACCTACGCCGTGGACGATGATGCTGGGGCGTTCGAGGCCGTCATGGGCGCTTATCGTTTGCCCAAAGATACCCCCGAGGAACAAACTGCACGGACAGCCTCCATCCAGAGTGCAACGCTCAATGCGGCGCACGTTCCACTGCATGTAGCTGAGGATGCAGTCAAGGTGATGGAGCTGGCCCTATCATGTGTTGCCTCTGCCAATCTCAATGCCATCAGTGATGCGGCCTCTGCTGCGGCCATGGCCAAAGCCGGTTTAACGGCGGCAGGCTACAATGTTCGCATTAACGTTGCCGCGCTTCCTGACCCATCGGCCGGGGAGCACTATATCAGTCAGATACGCGAATTGGAGTCACAAGCGCTCGGAATCGAGAAGTCTATTCGCGAGACGCTGCAAGAACGTGGCAAGTTTTCGTTGGAATAATTATTTTAGGTGACTGTCACTTCACCTTTAAGGAGAACTTATGGGTTTGAAACCTGACCATTGGATCCGCAAAATGGCAATCGAGAAGCGCATGATCGAGCCGTTTGTCGAGAGCCAGGTGCGTGACCATGTCATCTCTTATGGCGTCTCGTCTTATGGGTATGACATTCGCGTGGCGGATGAGTTCAAAGTGTTCACTAACGTTTTCGGTGCAACAGTCGACCCAAAGAATTTTGACCCGCAGAGCATGGTCGATATCAAAGCGGATGTATGCGTGATCCCGCCGAACTCATTTGCATTAGCGCGTACAGTGGAATATTTCCGTATCCCACGCAAGGTACTGACGGTCTGCCTGGGTAAGTCGACCTATGCGCGCTGCGGGATCATCATCAACGTAACGCCTTTCGAGCCGGAGTGGGAAGGGTTTGTCACGCTGGAGATTTCGAATACGACGCCATTGCCTGCCAAGATTTATTCCAATGAGGGGATCGCTCAAGTGTTGTTCTTTGAAGCAGATGAAGCCTGTGAAATTTCATATGCTGATAAAAAGGGTAAATATCAGAACCAGCAAACAATCGTCCTCCCAAAACTGTAACAGAACTTACAGCAAGTTAATGGAAACAGGCTCGGGCTTTTGACCCGGGCCTGTTTGATGGGAGCAAGTGTTGGTTAAGAACGAGCCGCGTCGTACTTTTTGACGTCTGCGATGGCTTTGTCCACTTTCACGAAGGGCAGGAGAATCAATCCCGCGATGAAGAAGAAAATCAAAGACAGAATGCCGTAGCGCAAACTACCAAATAGCTGGTTGGCCAGTCCGAAGATTAGCGGGCCAATCCAGGATGTGCCACGCTCGCTGATCTCGTAAAAGGAGTAGAACTCGGCTTCTTTTCCGTCCGGGATCATCTGTGCGAACAGGCTGCGACTGATGGCCTGCGAACCACCCATAACCAGAGCGATGAACATGCCAAGGATGAAGAACTGGAGTACGACGCTATCCCCTTGCAAGCCACCATAGGCATAGATAACCACGCCGGCCCAGATCACCAGGCTGACAATGATCGATCGCTTAGCGCCGATCCAGGTAGCAAGGCGGCCCCAGAGCAACGCGCCGCCAAAGGCTACAAACTGGATCATCAGAATGACCGCGGTTAAAGTCTGTTGTTCAAGTGCCAGGCCACCTTGGATGAGTGGAGCAGCAGCAAAGGTGGCCGACACTGCGATCACAGTTTGGATGCCGTCGTTGTACAAGAAATAGGCTAGCAGAAATTTGAGCGTTTCGGGGAAATGATTGACTTCACCTAAGGTTTTACGCAATTGTTTGAAACCAATGGTTCCATACGTTTCACCTGCTGGTAGTGAGCGCGAGGCATGTCGTGCTCGCACGCGCGCCCAAGTGATAAAGGAGAATCCCAACCACCAGATACCCGCTGAAGCCAAATTGATACGAACTGCCAAATCGCCTGGAACGCCAAGCTTGTCACTGAACAAGAAGAAAGCCAGGTTGAGTGCCAGCAAGAGCCCGCCACCCAGATAGCCCATTGCCCAACCATACGATGAAACACGATCACGCTCATCTTCGCTAGCGATATCAGGCAGGTAAGCGTTGTAGAAAACAATGGCAGCGCCGAAGGTTAGATTTGCGATAATGAAAAGCACACCACCCAACCACCACAAATCGCCAGTCAGAAAAAACATCAAAATTGTGGCTACCGCACCAATTGTGGCGAAGAGACGCATCATTTGTTTACGCAAATGAGAATAATCCGCAATGGCCCCAAGGATAGGCAAGAACAACACTTGCATACCAACTGAAAAGGAAATGCAGTAGGGAAGGAAAGAATCGGGTGCCACGGGAATCCCTAAAAAAGAGGCTGTGGTTGAACCAGCCGCCTCGGCTGCATTGCGTGCCAGACTGGCAACATAGGGCCCCAGGAACACAGTTCCCACCGTTGTGCTGAATGCGGAGTTGGCCCAATCGTACATGGCCCAGCCAAAGATTTCGCGTTTGTCGTTGACTACAGTTACGGTCTTGCCCAATGTCGCCATGTTGCCTCCTGAAAATATTTCTGAATTCTACATCAAAATAAACCCCAGTACTATGTGCAAAGTTGTGAAAATTATGATAAAATGTCGCCACTCACAAAATATAGTGCAAGTGGGTTTCAAAAATATCCAAAACTAGCTTGACCGAACCCTATCTTTTCGATTATAATTAGAGATTGCTGTCCCGCTATGGTTAGTGGGATAGATTCGTGTTATTAACCGTGTCCAGTCAGTCCAGTTCAGGAGAAACGAATGGCATCTTCCTTGCCTCGTAAGAACTTTGCCCGCATCCCCGTAAAACTTGATCTTCCCGATTTAATTGAAGTACAACTTGATTCTTTTGAGCGTCTAAAACGTGAAGGCCTGGCGGACCTTTTCCATGAGGTCTCGCCGATTAAGTCATATAACAAAGGGATGAAGCTTTATTTTCCCAGCCGCAGCCCCGAGTCAGAGCAGTGGGGATTGAAGTATTGGTTTGGTGAACCTAAACATACCATCGATGAGTGTGTCGAGCGTGACCTTACCTACGCTAGCCCATTGTATGTCTCGGTATTGTTAGCAGGCGCAGACGTTCCGGAGCCCATGAAGCAAGACATCTTTTTGGGCGATTTCCCGGAGATGACAGATAAAGGAACGTTCATTATTAATGGCACAGAACGTGTCGTTGTCTCACAGTTGATCCGTTCCCCTGGCGTTTACTTCGAAGCTCCCGTCGACCGATCAACTGGTCGCGCGTTGGCGATGGCTAAACTCATCCCCGACCGCGGCGCATGGATGGAATTTGAAACGCGCAAGAGTGACTACATCATTCTGAAATTCAACCGCAAGCGCACAGTTCCGATTACGGTCTTCTTGCGCGCGTTGGCTGCTGTCGATGATGGCAACAGCGATTCACCACTAAAAACCGGCTCAGATGAGGAAATCTTAGCGCTCTTCAAGGATGTCGATAATAACCCTGAGCGTATGTTTATTGCTTCGACTTTGCGTCAGGAGCCAGAGTGGGACCTCTCGACTGGCCATAGCATTGCAGAAGCGGCTTTGATCGAATTCTTCCGCAAAATGCGCCCGGGCGATCCGGCTACCCTGGAGAACGCGCGCGAGTTCCTGGAGGAACAGCTTTTCGATCAGCGTCATTATGACTTGGAGCGCGTAGGTCGTTATAAACTAAATCAAAAACTTGATTTGAACGTTCCCATTCCGCATCGCAATGTCACCAAGGAAGATATTGTTCGCTTGGTATGCCGTATGATCCAGATCAATAACGGTGTTGAGAAGCCGGACGATATCGATCATCTTGGTAATCGCCGTGTCAAGACGGTTGGAGAATTGATTCAAAATAAATTGCGCATTGGCTTACGCCGCATGGAGCGAGTTATTAAAGAGCGTATGTCTATCCGAGATCAGGAGCAACTCTCTCCAGTGACTCTGGTGAACATTCGCCCGGTAGTCGCTGCCTTGCGCGAGTTCTTTGGGTCCAGCCAATTGTCACAGTTTATGGATCAGACTAACCCGTTGGCAGAGTTACGTCACAAGCGTACGCTTTCGGCCTTAGGCCCAGGTGGCTTACGGCGTGAACGCGCAGGTTTTGATGTTCGTGATGTACATCACTCGCATTATGGTCGCATTTGCCCGATTGAGACGCCAGAAGGCCCAAACATTGGTCTGATCGGTCGTTTGGCTTCTTTCGCGCGTGTCAATGAATATGGCTTTATCGAAACTCCCTACCGTAAAGTATATAAATCCTTCCCCTGCGATGATGGGAGATTGATTGGTCGAGCTGTCAAAGTAGATGTAAAGGATTCAAAGGGTAATGAAATTGCCAAAGCTGGTGAGCGCATTGAGGAAAAACTATTCAAAAAATTCGCCAAGCTTGGGGAAGATGTAAAGATAGTTCCTTATGTCTCGGATGAAATCGAGTACCTGTCCGCAGACGCCGAAGACAAATATGTCATTGCCCAGGCCAATGCTCCTCTGACAGAACACAATGAATACGTGCGTGAGCGTGTTTCCAGCCGCTACCATTCTGGATTTGTCTTTTCAAACCCAGATAGTATTCAATTTATGGATGTGGCCCCACATCAGGTAGTCGGCATCAGCGCAGCGTTGATTCCCTTCTTAGAGCATGACGATGCCAACCGTGCTCTGATGGGCTCGAACATGCAAGCACAAGCTGTCCCTTTGGTACGCCCTGAAATTCCCCTGGTTTCAACGGGGATGGAATACCACGCAGCACTCGACTCCGGCCAGGTGATTGTAGCAGAAGCGGACGGAGAAGTTACGTCTGTGACGGGCAGTTCGATTGTTGTTCGTGAAAAAGATGGTTTGCATAATTATCAACTCCGCAAATACCAGCGCTCCAATCAGAGTACCTGTATCGACCAACGCCCGGCAGTAGTCAAGGGACAAATTGTCAAGGGCGGTGACATTATTGCTGATTCATCGTCAACGGAAAGCGGTGAATTGGCCCTCGGTCAAAATGTAGTTGTCGCGTTTCTCTCTTGGGAAGGCGGTAATTTCGAAGATGCCATACTCCTCTCGGAACGGCTTGTCCAGGAAGACCGCTTCACGTCTGTGCATATCGAAAAGTATGAGGTGGAAGCGCGCGATACAAAGCTGGGTCCAGAAGAAATAACACGCGATATTCCCAATGTTGGGGAAGATGCGATCAAGGACTTGGATGAGAACGGTATCATCCGCATTGGCGCCGAGGTTGGCCCCAATGACATCCTGGTCGGTAAGATCACCCCGAAAGGTGAAAAAGAACTCACGCCGGAAGAACGTCTGTTGCGTGCCATCTTTGGCGAAAAATCGCGCGATGTAAAAGACACTTCCCTGCGTATGCCGCATGGCGAACGGGGCAAAGTCGTGGATGTAAAAGTGTTCACGCGTGAGGAAAATTCCGACCTTTCCGCTGGTGTGGATATGATGGTACGTGTTTCTGTTGCGCAACGGCGCAAGATCACTGCCGGTGATAAGATGGCCGGTCGCCATGGAAATAAGGGCGTTGTATCAAAGGTTGTCCCTGTTGAGGACATGCCTTTCCTCGAAGATGGAACTCCCGTTGACTTGATCTTGAATCCGTTGGGTGTGCCTGGTCGTATGAACATCGGTCAGGTGTTAGAAGTTCACCTTGGGTGGGCTGCGAAGCGACTTGGCTTTCGTGCATTGACACCTGTCTTTGATGGTGCTACAGAGGAAGAGATCGAGGCTGAATTGGCGCGAGCCTGGATTGTGGATCAAGCCTGGAAAGAAGCGGCCCAAACAGCCTGGGAATGGCTCAAGCAGGAAGAGTACGATCCTGAGATGATTCAGGATGACGATGAAGTACGTCGCCTATATTTGGAGGGGTACTTGGGTGAGCGCGGGTATGATGTTTATGATCTGTATAAGGTTGATTATGCCCGAGATGCTACCTCGCGTGAGTGGTTGCGCGATCATGAATATGATCCTGATGAAATTTTCTATTCAGAAACAACTCCTCCGCAGGGACGACAGGTTTTGAATGATGCCGCAATCAACGCCTGTTTGCGCTTGTGGATGAAAAGTCTGGGCCAAGAAGGCAAAGTGAGTGATGAAAAGCTATATGATGAAGCGCAAGCTTTAATGGTATCAACAGGTATTCCGATACCAACGCTTGGCAAACAAGTACTGCGGGACGGTAAATCGGGATTGCCCTATGACCAGCCAGTAACGGTTGGTGTGATGACCATATTAAAACTCCATCACTTGGTTGAAGACAAAGTGCATGCCCGTTCTACCGGTCCTTACAGCTTGGTCACACAACAGCCGCTGGGCGGTAAGGCTCAATTTGGCGGACAGCGCTTTGGCGAAATGGAAGTGTGGGCACTGGAAGCATATGGTGCGGCATACACATTGCAAGAAATGCTTACGGTTAAGTCGGATGACGTTCAGGGTCGCGTCAATACGTACGAGGCTATCGTCAAAGGTGAGCCTATTGAAGACCCAAGCATTCCAGCTTCCTTCCGCGTGCTTGTAAAAGAGCTACAGAGTCTGGGGTTAGCCGTTGAAGCTATTAATGAGAGCGGCGACGTGGTTAGGTTTGGGAAGGATGAAGAAAAGACGCATCCACCCAGGATGCAAACTGGCTTGTTGGATATAGGCGAAAAGCTAATAAACAAATAGAAGCCTTGACGTATCATAGGGCCAATGATAAAATCCTTTTTCGTTGCCGACCCCGCAAGGCGGCCTTAATCCCGCCTAAGAATGGCAGCTACAAATGAGGCCATCAATACGCTCTGATGGCCTCATTTCTTGCGAAGAGTCTTTGTGAAATAATTTAGTAATTCGGAGGCGAAGGTGCCTACTATCAATCAAATGGTCCGTAAGGGCCGCAAAATGAAAAAAGCCAAAAGCAAGGCCCCGGCGTTGCAGTATACGCTTAACAGCTATAAGCAACGCCGTTTTCATCAGGATAAAGGCGCTCCGCAGAAGCGTGGTGTATGTACTGTTGTGCGTACTATGACTCCTAAGAAGCCAAACTCAGCTTTGCGGAAAATTGCGCGTGTGCGTTTGACCAATGGTATTGAAGTGACAGCGTATATTCCTGGCGAAGGACATCAATTACAAGAGCACTCTGTGGTTCTGGTACGTGGTGGTCGTGTGAAAGATTTGCCAGGCGTTCGCTATCATATCGTCCGAGGATCGCTTGATACGACCGGTGTATCTGATCGTAAGCAGGGCCGCTCGAAGTACGGCGCGAAGCGCCCGAAGTAAATTTGGGAGAGAGAGCATGCGAAGAGGAAAGCCTGAAGAGCGGATTATCCCGCCTGACATTCGCTATAACAGCGTGAATGTCCAAACCATGATCCTGCACATCATGAAGCGTGGCAAGAAGAGTCTTGCTGTTAGCCTCATGTATGATGCTATGGATTTAATTAAGGAACGTACAGAGAAGAATCCTTTGGAAGTCTTTGATTCTGCACTTCGAAATGTATCGCCGGCCATGGAAGTTCGCCCACGTCGTGTAGGTGGCGCTACTTACCAGGTTCCCATGGAAGTGTCCGTAGAGCGTCGTACAACGCTGGCAATCCGTTGGATTCTGACCGCTGCGCGCGATCGCTCTGGTAGATCCTTCCCAGACAAATTGGCTTCAGAATTGATTGACGCTACAAACGAGACTGGTGCCGCGATCCGCAAGCGTGATGAAGCGCATAAAATGGCGGAAGCTAACCGTGCTTTCTCTCATTATCGCGTATAGATTTTTATTCGTACTTTAATAAGGTAATTTTTAATGGCACGCGAATATCCGCTGGAACGGTATAGAAATATTGGTGTTATCGCGCATATTGATGCCGGTAAGACAACTACCACAGAACGTATTCTGTTCTATACGGGTAAGACCTATCGTTTAGGTTCCGTGGATGAAGGGACGACCGTCACCGACTGGATGGAACAGGAACGAGAACGCGGAATTACTATTGTTTCAGCGGCGGTTTCTGCAGAATGGAAGGGTTATCAGGTCAATATCATTGATACACCTGGACACATCGACTTTACTGCTGAAGTACAACGCTCTCTGCGTGTTTTGGATGGAGGCGTTGTTATTTTTGATGCTGTCCAAGGGGTTGAGCCGCAGAGTGAAACGGTCTGGCGTCAAGCTGACCGATATGGTGTGCCTCGCATTTGCCTCGTAAACAAAATGGATCGTGTGGGCGCGTCATACGAACGCACGATTAAGTCCATTCGTGACAGATTGGGTGCCAACCCAATTGCAATGCAGATTCCGATGGGAATTGAAGCTTCTTTCCATGGTGTAGTCAACGTTTTAGAGCAAATGGCTACTCTCTGGGAAGATGATCTTGGAAAGGATCCCAAGCAAATCGAAATTCCCGATGAGCTTAAGGAGCAGGCACAGGAGGCGCGTGCTCACTTGGTGGAACGTATTGCGGAACTGGATGATGATCTGACCATCAAGTATCTGGAAGGCGATGAAATCAGTCTGGATGAACTCAAAGCTGCCTTACGACGTTCCGTGATCTCAGGAAAAGCCACGCCAGTTTTCTGTGGATCTTCCCTTCGTAACAAAGGTGTCCAGATTTTGCTGGATGCAGTCATTGACTACCTGCCATCACCCGCTGATATTCCCCCTGTGAAGGGAACCAGCCCGGATGATGAAGAAGAAATTATAGAGTTGCCTGCTGATGATAGCGCTCCAATGAGTGCACTGGTCTTTAAAATCGTTACCGACCCTTATGTTGGTCGTCTGGCCTATTTTCGAGTGTATTCTGGTGTTGTCAACCAGGGTGCCATGGTGCAAAATTCATCAAAGGGAAAGCGTGAACGTATTGGACGTCTGATTCGTATGTACGCGGACCGCCGTGAAGATATCACCGAGGTGCGTGCCGGAGACATTGGTGCAGTTCTGGGTTTCAAGGAGACTTTCACTGGCGACACTTTATGTGACAACAAAAAGGTTGTGTTAGAAAACATTTCCTTCCCTGAACCAGTTATCTCGATCGCGATTGAACCAAAAAGTACTGCCGATCAGGATAAGATGGGTGAAGCCCTGCGTAAGTTGTCTGAAGAAGATCCAACCTTTCGAGTTCGTTCTGACGAAACTACCGGTCAAACGATCATTTCTGGGATGGGCGAACTGCATCTCGATGTTTTAGTTGATCGTATGCTTCGAGAGTTTAAAGTCCAAGCCAATGTCGGCCGCCCACGCGTTGCTTATCGCGAGTCGATAATGCGCCCGGTAGAAAAGCTTTCTCATAAATATGCGAAACAAACTGGTGGCCATGGACAGTACGGTCATGTCGTGATTTCTTTGGAGCCGGGTGAGCGTGGCAGTGGTATTTTGTTTGAAAACAAAATTGTCGGTGGAGCTATCCCGAAAGAGTTTATCCCGGCTGTTCAAAAAGGAATTATGGAGGCAGCCGACAGCGGTGTGCTAGCTGGGTATCCCGTTGTGGATATGAAAGTTACCTTGACCGATGGCTCCTACCACGAAGTCAACTCCAGTGAGATGGCTTTCAAGATTGCGGCCTCAATGGCCTTCAAAGAAGGTGTTCAGAAGGGTGGCCCAGTTCTTCTAGAGCCTATGATGAAAGTGGAAGTAGTTGTTCCAGAAGAATTTTTGGGTGATATTATTGGCCAGGTAAATAGCCGTCGCGGCAATGTTCTCGGTATGGAAATGCGTCCAGGGAACGCCCAGGCCGTACGTGCAATGGTGCCACTGGCTGAAATGTTCGGATATGCAACTGAGTTGCGTTCGGCGACACAAGGACGTGGTGTTTTTAGTATGGAATTTGATCACTACCAGCCTGTGTCTGAGTCAGTGATGCAAGAAATGTTGAAATAAAATCATTCGTTCATTGTCTAGAAGGAGAGTTCATTCATGGCGAAGCAGAAATTTGAGAGGACGAAACCGCATCTGAACGTGGGGACGATGGGACACATCGATCACGGGAAGACGACGCTGACAGCAGCGATCACGAAATATTGCGCGCTTCTAGGCGGAGCAGATTTTCGGGCGTTCGATACGATTGACAACGCGCCAGAAGAGAAACAACGCGGTATTACGATCAATATTGCACATGTGGAGTACCAGACCGAGAAGCGGCACTACGCGCACGTCGATATGCCTGGTCACCGTGACTACATCAAGAACATGATTACGGGTGCAGCCCAGGTGGACGGCGCCATTCTGGTGGTGGCTGCTCCGGATGGTCCGATGCCGCAGACGAGAGAGCATGTGTTGCTGGCGCGCCAGGTGGAAGTACCAGCGATCGTGGTGTACCTGAACAAGATCGATCAGATGGACGATCCTGAGTTGTTAGAGTTGGTGGAGTTGGAACTGCGTGAGTTGTTGAATGAGTACGAGTTCCCCGGCGACACGACCCCGATCGTACGTGGCTCGGCTTTGAAGGCACTGGAGAGCACCAGCACGGACCCGAATGCACCGGAATACGAGAGCATCAAGGAGTTGCTACGTGTGGTGGATGAGTACATCCCGGAACCGGTGCGCGAGACGGACAAGCCGTTCATGATGAGCGTGGAAGACGTGTTCTCGATCAAGGGACGTGGGACGGTGGTGACGGGACGAATCGACCGTGGCAAGATCAAGGTTGGTGAACCGGTCGAAATCATCGGTCTGCGTGAGACCCAGACATCCGTAGTAACCGGTGTGGAGATGTTCCACAAGATGCTGGATGAAGGCATGGCCGGAGACAACGTAGGGTTGTTGTTGCGTGGTATCGAGCGCACGGATGTGGAACGTGGGCAGGTGGTTGCGAAGCCGAAGTCGATCACGCCACACAAGAAGTTCCTGGCGCAGGTGTACGTATTGAAGAAGGATGAGGGTGGGCGGCACAAGGCATTCTTCAGTGGCTATCGGCCGCAGTTCTATGTACGGACGATGGATGTGACCGGCAGCATCACCTTGCCAGAGGGGGTGGAGATGGTGATGCCGGGCGATGATGTGAACCTGACGGTGGAGTTGATCGTACCGGTGGCAATGGAGCAGGGTTCGAAGTTTGCAATCCGTGAAGGTGGCTTGACCGTCGGTGCTGGCGTCGTCACTAAGATCATCGAATAAGGTGAAGAATGTCAAAGCAGAAAATTCGCATCCGCCTCAAGGCTTATGACCACCGCGTCCTCGACCAATCTGCCAAGCGTATTGTCGAAACCGCGGAACGTAGTGGCGCACATGTAGTTGGTCCTGTACCCTTGCCAACTAAGCTAGAACGCTTTACAATACGACGCTCGACTTTTATTGATAAGGACTCGCACGAGCATTTCGAGATTCGTACGCACAATCGCTTGATTGATGTACTTGATCCGGACTCGAAAACCATCGATATGTTGATGCGCCTCAACCTGCCTGCGGGTGTAGACATCGAGATTAAAATTTAGTTTTTTGAAACTCAACAGGTCTGACTTGTTCGACCGTCAGACCTGTTAGTATGGCAAGACAGCACATAGCAAGAATTTGTCTGTGTGTGGACGCAAAAAATCAGCGCGTCGCGCCGGACCTGTTGACTGCTCTGTGTGGAGATGATGCAGCCAAAGCCCAGGCTGACAGTCTCGACAATACTTTTTGAAGGAGAAAACTGAGCATGTTGAAAGGGCTTATTGGAAAGAAGATCGGTATGACCCAGATCTTCGATGAACAAGGTGTCGCTTATCCTGTGACGCTCATCGAAGCTGGGCCATGTTATGTTACGCAGATCCGCCTGCCTAAAAAGGAAGGTTATTCGGCGGTTCAGCTCGGTTTTGGCGAAATTAACCCCAAGCGCTTGACAGGTGGTGAGTTGGGGCATCTCAAAGCCAATGAAATCCCTCCGTTGCGCATCTTGCGTGAATTTCGTGTCAAAAACCCCGAAATTGCTGTTGGCGAAAAAGTGACTGTTGAAACCTTTGCTGTTGGCGAACGCGTGGACGTGATCGGCACCAGCAAGGGCAAAGGCTTTGCTGGTGGTGTGAAGCGTTACGGATTTCGCGGCGGACCGAAAACGCATGGTCAGTCTGATCGCCTACGCGCACCTGGCTCCCGCGGTTCTGGCACAACACCAGGACGTGTGTACAAGGGTGCGCGCAGTCCTGGGCACATGGGAAATGAACGCGTAACTGTATCGGCCTTGAAGGTTGTCCTTGTAGACACTGAGCGAAATTTGCTTGGCGTACACGGGGCTGTTCCTGGCCCTAAAGGCGGCTTGATCATGATTAAAGAGGCGCGCAAGCAGTAGGCGCTGTGAATGGGAGTATGAAAGCGATGAAAGTAGACGTTTTCAACATGGAAGGCGAGAAGGTGAAGCAGGTTGAATTACCTGCGGCCGTCTTCGAAGCGCCAATTAATGTTGATTTGATGCATCAAGCATATACCCGCCAGATGGCGAATGCTCGCCTGGGAACGCACAAAACAAAGACCCGCAGCGAGGTTGCCGGTGGTGGCCGCAAGCCGTGGCGCCAAAAAGGCACAGGTCGTGCCCGTCAAGGTTCTACTCGTGCTGTACAGTGGAAAGGCGGAGGCCGCGTCCATACGCCTCGTCCTCGCAGTTATGAACAGGCTATGCCCAAAAAGATGCGCCGTGCAGCGCTTCGGTCTGCACTTTCGGCCAAGGCAGCGGAAGCAGGCATCGTTGTCGTAGATGAGATCGTATTGGCTGAACCCAAGACACGTTTAATGGCTGAGGCTCTGGATAAGCTGATCGGCGAATCCAGCGCTCTTGTCTTATTGCCCGAGAAAAACCTGTCATACGACACAATTATGCGTTCCGCTGACAATCTGACTGATGCTAAGGTTCTGCTGGCGGGTTACATTAATATCCGTGATTTGCTCGGTTATGACAAGGTGATTGTGCCGCTCAAGACCCTTGACCTTTTGGCGGCGCACCTCGGATAGGAGACGAATCATGACTACGATTTATGATGTACTTGTCCGCCCGTTAATCACTGAAAAGTCCAGTTATCAATCTGGTAGCTTGAACCAATACTCTTTTGTGGTAGCTGACAAGGCGACCAAAACGATGGTGAAAGATGCGGTTGAGACCCTGTTTGATGTGAATGTGGTGCGTGTGAATATTTTGAATGCCCCAGCCAAGCGTGGTCGTCGCGCTCGCAGTCGCCGCCTTCTGGTACGCCGACCCAGCTATAAGAAGGCTATTATTACCCTGGCTGCCGGGGAATCCCTAGAGATGTTTGAAGGGGTACAGTAATGCCCGTAAAAAAGTATAAACCGGTAACTCCTGGTCAGCGTGGGATGACCGGGCATACCTTTGAAGAGATTACAAAGTCTAAGCCAGAACGTTCCCTGCTGTTGCCGTTACGCAAGCAAGGTGGGCGTAATGTACATGGCCGTGTAACGGTCCGGCATCGTGGTGGTGGTCATCGACGTTTTATCCGTGTGGTTGATTTCAAACGCGATAAGCGCGATATCCCGGCGAAGGTTGCGGCAATTGAGTATGACCCGAACCGAACAGCTCGTTTGGCTCTTTTGAACTACGCTGACGGTGAGAAACGTTATATCGTGGCCCCCCTGGGTTTGCGCGTTGGTGATGGTGTGATGTCTGGCCCCACTGCGGAAATTCGCCCGGGCAATGCCCTGCCGATTTCCAGCATTCCTGTTGGTACCACCATTCATAACATAGAGTTGCGCGAGGGCAAAGGCGGTCAATTGGTACGTTCGGCTGGCAGTTCTGCCCAGTTATTAGCCAAAGAAGGCGACTTTGCGCAAATCCGTATGCCTTCTGGAGAAGTGCGCCTGATTCATCAAGTATGCTATGCAACAATTGGTCAGATCGGAAATGTTGATCACAGTAATGTCAAGCTTGGTAAAGCAGGACGCAAGCGCCATTTGGGAATCCGCCCGACGGTGCGCGGCTCTGCTATGAGTCCACGTGATCATCCCCATGGTGGTGGAGAAGGTCGTCAACCAATTGGTCTTCCCGGTCCTAAAAGCCCGTGGGGTAAGCCAACTCTGGGTTATAAGACCCGCCGTAACAAGCAGACAGATAAGTACATTGTGCGTCGTCGGAGTAAGAAAGGCCGCTAGGCGCCGAGAGTAGATGAGGTAAGCAGATATGTCAAGATCGTTGAAAAAAGGCCCATTCATTGAGCCGAAACTGCTTAAGAAAATTGAGGCGATGAACCAGAAGGGTGAAAAGAAAGTCATCCGCACCTGGAGTCGTGCTAGCACAATTTTCCCCCAGATGGTGGGGCATACGATTGCTGTGCACGATGGTCGTCGTCATGTGCCGATTTATATCACAGAGAATATGGTAGGCCATCGCTTGGGTGAGTTTGCGCCGACGCGGACTTTTCGTGGCCATTTGGCGGAGAAGAAATAAGAGGAAACCATGCAAGATATACATGCGCAATTACGATTTCTTCCTCTTTCGGCTCAAAAGGTTCGCCTGGTAGTCGATTTGGTGCGTGGCAAAGATGCTGTTGACGCATTGGAAACCTTACGTTTTGTTCAGAAACGCGCTGCGCTTCCTGTCCGAAAGTTGCTGGCTTCCGCCGTTTCAAATGCAGAAGAGAATTTCGGCATTAGTCGTGATGACTTGTACGTTGCGACGATCTTCGCCGATGAGGCTCCCACCCGTCGTTGGCGTCGCTTTGGTGCGCGCGGACGTTTCAAGCCGATTTTGCGCCGTACATCACATGTTACTGTTGTCTTGCGTGAGCGCGGTGCGTAACCAGGACAGGAAAGGAATCCGAAGGAGAAATTATGGGACGTAAAGTTCATCCAATAGGTATGCGCCTGGGCGTAAATGAAACTTGGCAAGGGCGTTGGTTCGCCGAGGGAGCACAATATCGTCAACAATTACACCAGGACTTGGCTGTGCGTAGTTTATTGATGGGTATCCCTTCAAAAGGCGGGGCTGCTTATTCATCAGATGTGCGCAGATTGCGCAGTGAGATGCCCGAAGCAGTGTTGAGAAATCGTGCGGGTGTCTCGCGGATTGAAGTTGAACGCTTTCCAGGTAAGATTCGTGTTGCTATTTTCACTGCTAAGCCTGGTGTCTTGATTGGCCGTAAGGGCGAATCTGTGAAAAAAATCCGCGCAGGTTTAGAGACTCTTATTGGCAAAAAAGTAGATCTTGATATCAAGGAAATCAATTCGCCAGATGTAGATGCAAGATTGGTAGCTTTGAATATTGCCGATCAATTGGAGCGACGTATAAGTTACCGTCGTGCTATGAAGCGTGCCATCCAGCAAGCAATGCGCTCTGGTGCGCAAGGCATCAAGATCATGGTTAGTGGCCGTTTGTCAGGCGCGGAGATGGCGCGAACAGTCTGGCTGCGAGACGGTCGTGTGCCTCTGCAAACGCTGCGGGCAAAAATTGATTTTGCTAATGAAAGCGCAACAACTACCTATGGCGCGATTGGTGTCAAGGTTTGGATCTATAAGGGTGAGTCTATGCCCGAAACGGAAGAAACAGTTGAGACGACAGAAGGCGTGTACGTGAGCGAATAGGCCGCGCTGCCTAGCTGTTTATGAAAAGAGGTTAGTTGCTATGTTGATGCCAAAACGTGTAAAGTGGCGCAAGCAGATGCGCGGCCGAATGAGAGGAAAGGCTTTGCGCGGTGCTCAGGTGTCTTTTGGTGAGTTTGGGCTTCAAGCATTGGAGCCAGGTTGGATTACCGCCCGCCAGATAGAGGCTGCTCGCCGTGCTATCGTCCGTGAAATGAAACGCCGCGGAAAGGTTTGGATCCGTATCTTTCCGGCCAAACCATATACTCAAAAACCCCCTGAAACTCGCATGGGCTCTGGTAAGGGAAATGTCGAATATTATGTCGCCACGGTGAAGCCTGGTCGCATCATGTTTGAAGTCGGTGGTTTACCAGCCGATATTGCGGTTTCAGCGCTGAAGCATGCCCAGTATAAATTCTCGATCAAGACCAAGATCGTGGCGCGTCATGAGACAGGAGAGCAGGCATGAAGTCTAGTGAGATCCGTGCCCTAAATCCGGAAGAAATTAAATCAAAGCTGTCAGATGCTCGCGAAGAGTTGATGAAGCTCCGCTTCCAGCAGGTGACTGGTCAGTTGACCGATAGCAGTCGTTTACGTATCGTACGCCGTGATATTGCGCGTATGGAAACTATCCTGCGCGAACAAATGACTGAAGTGGAAGGTGAAGCATGAACAATCGTCGTCGCATGACTGGTGTCGTTACCAGCAACAAGATGACCAAGACCGTTGTGGTTGAAATCTCTCGCACGTATCGGCACCCGTTATATAAGAAGGTTGTCCACTCCAGCAAACGTGTCAAGGCACACGACGAACTCGATTGTCAGATTGGTGATGAGGTCCAGATCGTTGCCTCTAAACCAATTTCACGAGAAAAACACTGGGTAGTTGAGAGCATCGTCAAGCGTGAAATTCGTACAGAAGATGCTGGTGTAGAGGCTACTGCTGTCGTTGATCTTGATGAGAGCGTCGGAGAATAAATCATGATCCAGCAAGAATCTCGTCTAAAAGTTGCTGATAACTCTGGCGCGCGCGAACTGCTTGTTATCAAGGTGCTCGGCGGATCAAAGCGGAAATACGGTTCGATCGGCGACATTGTGGTTGCTACCGTTAAATCGGCTACGCCGCAAGGTGGTGTCAAAAAGAGTGAGATCGTGCATGCAGTGGTAGTGCGTGTTTCTAAAGAGTGGCGCCGCGAAGATGGATCCTATATTCGTTTTGACGATAACGCGGCGGTTTTACTTGATACGGATGGCAAAAACCCGAAAGGGAGTCGTATCTTTGGGCCCGTTGCCCGCGAATTGCGCGAAAAGGGCTTCATGAAGATCGTATCGCTGGCCCCGGAAGTACTCTAGGTCAGTTGGGAGCGTGAAAGTATGAGAGTCAAGATTCGTAAAGGCGACACCGTAGAAATAATTAGCGGACGCCTCGAGGACAAAGGGAAGCGCGGCGAAGTGATTAACGTCCTTCCGGATGAGAGACGCGTGGTAGTGCAGGGTGTCAATATCCGTACCAAGCACCAGCGCCAGGTTCAAACCCAGGCAGGCATGCAGATCAATCCTGGCCGCATCCAATTCGAAGGAAAGATGCATATCTCAAATGTGATGCTGGTTTGTCCGAAGTGTGGAGAGCCTACGCGTGTCAATGTGCAGCGCGATGAAGAAGGCGCTCACAGAGTGTGCAAAAAATGCCAGGCTATGATTGACTAGCTTGTGGAGCATTGACTATGAACCGAATGCAAGAACAATATCAAAAAGATGTGGCGCCCGCTCTGTTTAAATCGTTCAGCTTCAAGAACGTGATGCAGGTGCCGCGTATTGAAAAAGTAGTCGTCAATATCGGTTTGGGCGAGGCGATGGCTGATCCCAAAGTGCTTGAAGCCGCTATCTCTGATCTGACACAAATTGTGGGTCAGAAACCGGTTATGACAAAATCGCGCAAGTCAATTGCAAACTTCAAATTGCGCGAAGGCGTTGTCATTGGCACGAAAGTAACGTTGCGTGGCGAACGCATGTGGGCCTTTCTAGATCGTTTGGTGAATGTAGCTCTGCCTCGCGTGCGCGATTTCCGCGGCGTTTCTGCAGATGCTTTCGATGGCCGTGGAAACTATACGCTGGGTCTGCGTGACCAGTTGATTTTCCCGGAAATCGATTATGACAAAATTGACAAGCTGCGGGGCATGGAGGTTACGATTGTGACTTCAGCCAAGACAGATGACCAGGCACGTGTACTATTGCAGTTGCTTGGAATGCCGTTCAAGAAGGAAGCGTAATATGGCGAAAAAATGCATGCAATATCGTGAGTTACGACGACGCCATGTCGTCCAGGTGCGAAATCGGTGTCAGCGTTGTGGACGCCCGCGAGGCTATATGCGTCGCTTCGGCTTGTGCCGAATTTGCTTCCGTGAACTGGCTTTGCAGGGGAAAATCCCCGGTGTGACGAAGTCGTCCTGGTAGTTGGGTGGAGGTACTAGCATGAGTTTTACAGATCCTATTTCTGATATGCTGACTCGCATCCGCAATGGCGTGATGGCTGGTCACGCTCAGGTGGCAATGCCGAGTTCCAAAATCAAGGCAGAAATCGCCAAGATTTTAAAGGAAGAAGGCTTTATCGAAAATTTTGAGGTGGCAGATGGTGAACAGGCTGGTTTCAAGGTTTTACGCATCAAGATCAAGTATGTCGGTGAGCGTCGCGAACGCCGTCCGGTAATCAGTGGTCTCGAACGCGTCAGTAAACCTGGCCGTCGCATCTACACAAAGAGACAGGATATCCCCTGGGTACTCTCTGGTATCGGTGTCGCGATCTTATCTACGCCCAAAGGCGTTATGACAGGTCAACGTGCCCGCCAGTTGGGTGTCGGTGGCGAAATCCTTTGCAAAGTTTGGTAGGCAGGAGGTAAGAAATGTCTCGAGTTGGACGCATGCCGGTGGAAATCCCAGGCGGTGTGCAGGTAGATATCAAGGGCTCTAACGTTCATGTCAAAGGTCCCAAAGGTGAACTGAAACGGACATTTTCTCCGTTGATCGGCATCAAGATGGATGGGAACCTGATCACATTAGAGCGTAAGTCCGATGCTCCTGCCGAGCGTGCATTGCATGGAACTACCCGCGCAGTACTTGCAAATATGGTATATGGCGTAAGCACAGGCTTTGAAGTTGTGCTGGAGGTAGAGGGCGTAGGCTACCGTGCTGAATTGAATGGTAAAAATCTGGTTTTGAACGTCGGGTATTCGCATCCAGTTGAAATGGAACCCCCTGAAGGTATCAGTTTCGAAGCAGATGCAAAGACTCGCCAGATCAAGGTGCTTGGTTATGACAAAGAACAGGTCGGGCAGATTGCGGCCAATATCCGTAATGTGCGTCCGCCTGAGCCTTATCACGGCAAAGGCATTCGATATGCGGGTGAACACATCCGTCGCAAGGCCGGTAAGGCTGGGAAAGGAGCCTAGTGCTTTATGGCTAACAAGAGTCGGTCTATTGCACGTATTCGTCGGCACACTCGGGTTCGCAAGAATGTTGCCGGTACCTCAGAGCGCCCACGGCTGAATGTTTTTCGCAGTACCGCAGAGATTTATGCGCAGGTGATTGATGACCAGTCCGGTCATACGTTGGCTGCCGCATCATCTGTAGATGGTGAGCTGCGAGGGAAGATGGAAGGCCTGAACAAAACCGAGCAGGCTAAGCTGGTCGGCCAGGCCGTGGCGGAACGCGCCAAAGGTAAAGGGATCACAACTGTCATTTTTGATCGCGGTGGTTTTCGTTATGTAGGTCGAGTCAAGGCCTTGGCGGATGGCGCGCGCGAAAGCGGTCTACAGTTCTAGGCTGAGTGGAGAAGCGATATGGCGAATTTTAAGAATATGGAACAAGAGCAATTTGAAGAGCAATTCGAAGAACGTGTAATTGAAATTGCCCGTGTTGCGAAAGTAGTGAAAGGTGGCCGCCGCTTTCAGTTCCGTGTCACAGTCGTTACTGGTGACAAGCGCGGAAACATCGGTATGGGCGTTGGTAAAGCGAATGCTGTACCGGATGCGATGCGTAAAGCATCCGAACGCGCTCGCAAAGATTTGCGGACCGTTAATTTGGCCGGAACCACCATTCCGCACGAAATCCTGGGCAAGGTAGCTGGTGCGCGTGTATTACTCAAACCGGCTTCTCCCGGTACCGGCGTTATTGCCGCCGGTGGTGTACGTGCTGTTTTGGAAGTAGCTGGCATACGTGATATCCTTACTAAATCTATGGGAAGCGCCAACGTATTGAACGTTGTGATGGCGACCTTTGATGCTTTGGATAATCTAAAATCCCCGCAGCAAGAAGCTGCCCGCCGTGGTAAGAAAGCGGAAGAGTTGTTGCCCTTCTGGGAGCGGAGGAAGCAGAATGCCTAAGAAAAACACTTCTGGCAAAAAAGCCTTGCGCGTGACGTTGCTGAAAAGCCCAATCGGTTATACAAAAGACCAGAAGGCAACTGTCCGAGCGTTGGGGTTGCACCGTATGAACCAGACCGTTGAGCATAAAGATTCTCCAGCCATCCGCGGAATGCTCAACAAAATCAGTCATTTGATTAAGATCGAAGAGTAGGAACGAAGGATGAAACTACACGATCTCGTGCCCAACGAAGGCTCCAAGAAAAATCGTAAACGTGTTGGACGTGGTATCTCGGCTGGTCAGGGAAAGACTGCTGGCCGTGGTACCAAGGGACAAGGTTCGCGCTCCGGCTCGGGCGGTAAGTTGTATCGCCAGGGCGGTAACTTGCCGTTCTTCCGCCGCTTGCCGTTCATGCGTGGTAAAGGCTTCACGCCTCCCAACCAGATTGAGTATAACGAAGTCAATCTGGATCAGTTGAACGAAGTCTTCAAAGCGGATGCTGAAGTAACTCCGGAAGCGCTCGAAGCGGCACGCTTGCTTCGGGATTCACGTAACCCGGTCGTTATTTTAGGAAGAGGCGATGTGAATGTTGCTCTCAAGGTCCGTGTCCATCGCGTTAGCGCGAGCGCTAAAGCCAAGATCGAAAAAGCTGGCGGTAGCGTCGAGACTATCGGTCTGTAATTGGAGCGAGGAGAAAAAAACATGAAGTCCACCTTCTCAGGATGGCGTTTTCTATGGAAGTCTTTAGACATTCGCCGTAAACTCCTGATCACGCTGGGTTTGCTTGCGCTTTATCGTTTGGCTGCTAATATTCCTGCTCCGGGTGTGAACGCGGCTGCATTGCGCTCTTTTAGCCAGAGCGCATCAGCGCAAAGCGGTTTCCTGGGATTTTTGGATATGCTTTCTGGTGGTACCGTTTCGAATTTTTCCATCCTTGCTATGGGTGTATACCCGTATATTACCGCCCAGATTATTTTGCAATTACTTACGCCGATCATCCCAGCACTGCAGCAGCGCATGGAAGATGATCCGCGTGAAGGTCGTCAGTGGATGGAAAGGTGGACCTACTACCTGGCTGTGCCGATGGCCGCTTTATCTGCGATTGGGCAAATCAACATCATAAATTCGCTTGCATCACAGCCATTGATCGATTTTGGCTTTTCGGGTGCAGCATTGTTGCCCTCTATTACAGTGTTGCTGGCAATGACAGCCGGTACTATGTTTGCGATCTGGTTAGGCGAATTGATCTCTGAATATGGTATTCGTGGTCAGGGACTTTCGCTGGTCATCTTTGCGGGCATCGTAGCGCGTATCCCATTCAACTTGCGTGTCATTATGGCGGATCAACAGAATCGCTGGTTCCTTCTGTCTTTCACCATTGTGGTGATTATAGCAACAATTTTTGCGATCGTCTTTGTTCAGCAAGGCCGACGTAACGTGCCAGTGATGTATCCTGGTCGCCGCGTGGGCAACCGTATGTCTATGCCCGTCAAAGGAACTTTGCCTTTGATGGTCAATCTGGCAGGTATGATCCCGCTGATTTTTGCAAGCGCCTTATTGCAGTTCCCGGCCATTATTGCCAGTTACTTCCAGAATTCCCAAACGGCATGGGTGAAGAATTTGGCTGTCAGCATGCAAAGCTTCTTCAATCCCAGTGGTGTAAATTCTTGGGGATATTGGTTGATGTACTTCCTGTTTGTGGTGATTTTTACCTTTTTCTACACCGACGTGTTGTTTGCTCAGCAGAATTATGGTGAAAATCTGAAAAAAGTAGGAGCACAAATCCCTGGTGTCAATCGTGGCCCAGCTACGCAAAAGTACCTTACTAAAGTACAGCGTCGTATCACTTTACCAGGGGCGCTTTTCCTGGGGCTGGTGGCAATCATGCCATTCCTGTTGCAATTACTGGTACCAGCCACGGCTGGAAGCGCGGGTATCTTCCTGGTCTCGTCAGCTGGCCTGCTCATCGTTGTCGGTGTCGTGCGAGATACTTTCATGAACATCGATGCCGAGCTTAAGATGCATGGCTATCAGGATTCGCTGTTAGTACGCTAGGAAAAAGAACATGGCAACCTATATCGTGATGCTTGGCCCTCCCGGTGTTGGAAAAGGAACGCAAGCCAAAATCCTGGCAGAGAAAACTGGCTTAGTACACGTATCGTCAGGCGACTTGTTCCGTGAAAATATCAAGAAGCAGACTGAGCTTGGACAACTTGCCCAATCATTCATGAACAAGGGCGAGTTGGTGCCGGATGATGTGACGATTGCGATGGTCCGTGAACGTCTTTCACGTCAGGACTGTCAGGCTGGTGCCATTCTCGATGGCTTCCCTCGCACTCCGGCGCAGGCAGACGCGCTCAAGCAGATGCTGGTCGAGTTTGGTGGAGATGTAGACTATGTCCCATTTATCAGTGCGGACGATGAAGTCTTGGTCGCGCGTCTTTCTGGACGTTGGACCTGCCGTGCCAATGGACATGTATTCCATACTGCATTCAACCCGCCGCAGCGACCCGGCATTTGCGACCTGGATGGTTCTGAACTATACCAACGCGATGATGACAAGGCTGAAACAGTAGCACGTCGCATCCAGGTATATATGCAACAAACGGCGCCGCTCATTAAGTATTATCGCGAAGCTGGTAAGTTGGTTGAAATTGATGGCGCGCAGCCAATCGAGGAAGTTACGGCTGCGCTGGTGAAAGCACTGGAAGAGTAGATTTAGAAATGAGTTGGGAACGCCAGATACATATCAAAAGCTCTGCTGAGTTGGAAGTTATGCGAGAAGCGGGCAGAATCAATGCGACGGTTCTGGCGACCGTCAAAGAACTTTTACAACCAGGTGTGACCACAGCCGACCTCAACGCGGCTGCTGAGGAAGTGCTGCGGAAACACGGATGTATATCGCCGTTCAAAGGGTACGGTTATCCGCCGTTCCCGGCTTCAATCACGGTCAGTATCAATCAAGAATTGGTGCACGGTATCCCGAGTAAGAAACGTAAGCTCAAAGCCGGTGACATTGTCTCAATTGATTGCGGCACCGTGTTCAACGGTTTCGTGGGTGACTCGGCGTTTACGGCCGGAGTGGGGGAGATTTCCCCTCAGGCCCAGGAACTGCTTGAAGTGACCGCTGGTGCCTTGCAGGCTGCTATCGATAAAATGCGACCGGGCAACCGCACTGGAGATGTATCGGCGGCGGTACAGCAATTTGTTGAAAGCCGTGGCTTTTACGTGACGCGCGAATATACAGGCCATGGCGTTGGGCGACAAATGCATGAAGGTCCGCAAGTGCCTAATTACGGGGTTGCGGGACGCGGCTTGCCTCTTCGCCCGGGAACGACTATCGCAATCGAACCGATGGTTTTGGTGGGAACGTCCGCCACCCGCGTCTTATCTGACCAGTGGACTGTTGTCTCTGCAGATGGATCGTTGACAGCTCATTTTGAACACAGTATAGCTGTCACCGAAGGCGATCCTCTCGTCCTGACTGTCCTTTAACGCCGGAAGCAGCTTCAATATCGTGCTGGACGGATAAAGAAGAGAAGTGTATAATCAAAACTTTGGCCGTACAAAGCGGCAAAGAAAGTAGTAAGGAGATTTGAAATCATGAAAGTCTCACCATCCATTCGAAAACGCTGCGCCAAGTGCAGAGTTGTACGGCGCAAAGGCAGACTGTATGTTATCTGCGAAAATCCTAAGCATAAACAGCGACAGGGGTAGTGTGAACTATGGCGAGAATTGAAGGCGTTGATCTGCCCCGCAACAAGCGGGTCGAAGTCGGTCTGACCTATCTTTATGGGATTGGGCCTACTCGTGCACGTCAGATTTTGGCGGATACTAATGTTAATCCTGATATTCGTGTCAAGGATTTAACTGAGGCTGATGCCGCTGTGCTGCGTGATTATATTTCCAAGAATTTCATCGTTGAAGGTGACTTGCGCCGCTCTGTTCAAATGAACATCAAGCGCTTGATCGAAATCGGGTGCTATCGTGGCCTTCGTCACCGTCGTAACCTGCCAGTGCGTGGACAGCGGACTCGCACGAACGCTCGCATCCGCAAGGGGCCCAAGAAAACTGTGGCTGGTCGCGGACGTCGTCGTGGCGCGAAGAAATAAAGGTTAGAGAGGCAATATGGCTCAAAGTGTACGTTCTCAGCGCCGCTCCGGTGGTGCCAAAAAAGCGAAGCGCAACCTGTCTTCCGGACAGGTGCACATCTTTGCATCATTCAATAACACTATTGTTACCGTGACTGATTTGCAGGGCAATACTGTTGCCTGGGGCAGTTCTGGTTCTGCCGGTTTTAAGGGTTCGCGAAAAAGCACGCCTTTCGCAGCGCGCTTGGCCGCCGAGCAAGCGATCAAAGCCGCCCAAAATCTTGGCATTCAGGAAGTGGAATTGTTTGTAAAAGGGCCTGGTCCCGGACGTGAAAATGCTATTCGTGCAGTACAAGCAGCCGGTATGAAGGTACGCTCGATTTCGGATATTACGCCGGTTCCACACAATGGTTGCCGGCCTCCAAAGAAGCGCCGCGTTTAGTTTTGGTGTGAGGGTAGAAAGATATGTCAAAAAGACTTGGGCCGGTATGTAAACTTTGCCGGCGTGAAGGTGAAAAGTTATTTTTAAAGGGCGATCGTTGTTTCACTCCAAAGTGTTCCTTCGAAAAACGCGATTTTGCTCCCGGTCAACATGGGCGCTTGGCAAGCCGTGGTGGCGGACGTAATCGTGGACGCGAGTCCGACTTCGCCCGCCAGTTACGCGCCAAACAACGCGCGCGTCGTGTATACGGTGTATTGGAACGTCAATTCCGCCGCTATTATGAGGTTTCTCTGAAACGTCGCGGTCTGACGGGTTTGAACCTACTGCAGATTTTGGAATCTCGTCTGGATAATGTAATCTATCGTCTTGGGTTTGCTTCCAGCCGTGCGCAGGCGCGTTTATTGGTTACCCACGGTCACTTTACAGTGAATGGCCGCCGTACGGATGTACCGTCTATGCTGCTCAAAGATGGCGACGAAATCGCTATCCGTGAAGGCTCACAGAGCCTGACCTACTTTAAAGAATTGAACACGTTTGCCGAGACTCGTACGACTCCGGAGTGGCTGAATCGTGACATCAAGAATTTGACTGGTGTCGTTCAGCGCCTGCCTGAGCGTGTTGAGATCGATGGCAGCCTGAATGAGCAGCTCATTGTTGAGTACTACTCACGACGCTAGTCTACTGGGTGCTGACCGGTATGCTTTCAACGGCCAGCACGTGTTCTGCTAAGACAGGGAGAGGTGAACCGTGACGGGTATCACGAATATGGTTATGCCGAAGATCGAGCGTGAAGCAGAAGCGCGCAATTACGGTAAGTTCGTCATCAGTCCGCTTGAACGTGGCTATGGTGTAACTCTTGGTAATGCTCTGCGCCGCGTGTTACTTTCTTCGTTGGAAGGCGCCGCTGTATCTTCTATCCGAATTGCTGATGTGTTGCACGAATTTAGCGATATTCCGGGAGTGCGTGAAGATGTTATCCAGGTTATGTTGCAGGTCAAGCAATTGCGCATCAAGCTGGATGGCGTAGACAGCACACGTATGCACCTGGAGGTACGAGGCGAAGGGACTGTCACTGCTGCCGATATTATTGCCCCGGCAGAAGTGGAAGTTGTCAATCCGGAACTCTATTTGTTTACTGTTGATGATAACAAGACCAAGCTTGATCTTGAGTTTACAGTTGAACGCGGCCGTGGCTACTCGCCCGCGAATGAACGTAGTGGACACATGTCCATTGGTGAGTTGCCAGTGGATGCGATCTTCAGTCCGGTCAAACGCGTTAACTGGGAAGTGACCTTAGCCCGTGTAGGGCAAAGCACTAACTATGACAAGCTGATCCTGGAAATTTGGACGGATGGTACCTATGCTCCTGAGCGTGCTCTAAGTGGTGCTGCCAAGATGCTGATCGACCATCTACGTTATGTAGCCGGAATTAGCGAAGAAACCCTGACTGTTCCGGTAGAGCATGAGGTCCCTGGTGCACGATTGACTAGTGAGGTAGCTGAAACTCCGGTAGAAGCTCTTGACCTATCGGTGCGCGTTTTCAATTCCCTCAAGCGTACTGGGATCACGACAGTTGGTGACGTGCTGGATCTGCTCGAAAAGGGTGATACGGCAGTCATGTCCATCCGAAACTTTGGCGAGAAGAGCCTGGATGAACTACGTCAGAAGATGGTCGAAAAAGGCTATCTGAAAGACGAAATGACTTCTGCGGAGTAATTTGAAATGCGACATCAAGTAGCAGGTTATAAACTCGGACGCAGCAAAGCAGCTCGTATTGCGTTGCGCCGAAACCTTATCAAACAGTTTTTTACCCACGAGCGAATTCGTACGACACGCGCCAAAGCGGCTGCGATACGTGGCGAAGCCGAACGACTCATTACCATCGCGCGCAATAGCGCTGACGGTTCGGATGCTGAGAAGGTTCATGCCCAGCGTATGGTAGCTTCTCGTTTGGGCGATAATCGTCTGAACAAGCGTCTCTTTGAAGAAATTGCCCCACGTTTTGCTAACCGTAATGGCGGTTACACGCGCATGCTCAAGCTGGGACCCCGCATGGGCGACTCGGCCGAGATGGTTATTCTTGAGTTGGTAGAAGAGTAAAGTTATCAGTAGTCAGTGACTGAAAACTGTTTGCTGGTCACTGAATAATGGCACGTTACCAGGTGATCCTTGCCTATGATGGCACCGGCTTTGTCGGGAGCCAACGGCAGGCAAAAAAATCCGACGGGTTGAGCCTGTCGAAACTCAGAACGGTGCAGAGTGAACTGGAAAAAGCGCTGCACAAGTTGGGATGGACTGGACGTTCGGTCTTATTGGCCGGGCGGACGGATACGGGCGTTCATGCCGCTGGTCAGGTTGCTTCGTTTGACCTTGACTGGCGTCACACTGACGGAGATTTGCTTCGCGCGTTGAATGCTAATTTGCCGGCTGATATGGCTGCCAGGGATGTGCGGATCGTTTCGCCCAAGTTCCATCCGCGCTTTGACGCGACATCCCGCCGCTATCGCTACCGTCTGTTTTGCCAGCAAGTTCGTGATCCACTGCGTGAGAAATTCGCGTGGCGAGTTTGGCCGCAGGTGGACAGCAAAATGTTGAAAGAGACGGCAACGCTGTTCATTGGTCAGCATGATTTTGCTTCTTACGGTACCCCGCCCCGGGCCGGAAGCAGCACGGTGCGGACCGTGATGAACGCCTTCTGGCAGACCAAGGAAGATGAATGGCACTTTGAAGTGCAAGCCAATGCTTTTTTGTATCGTATGGTGCGCAGGTTGGTTTTCATCCAGGTTGCTGTTGCGCAAGGAAAAATTTCAGTGGAGGCCGTCGCTCGTTCTTTAGCCGGGCAGGCTAAGGGCTCGGAACGAAGCGAACTGCCTGCGGGATTAGCTCCTGCACATGGTTTGACGCTGGTCGAGGTCACCTATCCATCTGAATGATCTGGTCATATTGAATAAATGAAACGGAGAGACGAAAGTGTACAAAACGTACTATCCGAAAGCCAGTGAGATTGATCGCAAGTGGTTCGTAGTAGACGCCAACGGTGAAAACCTTGGTCGTCTGGCTACCCGTATTGCAGCAGTGTTGCTTGGCAAACACAAACCTACCTTCACGCCGGGCGTGGAAATGGGTGATTATGTTGTAGTCGTCAACGCTGAGCGCATAACTGTGACCGGCACCAGGACTACCAGCAAGATGGATTCCAAGATTTATTATCGCCATTCCGGATATCCGGGTGGCTTGAAATCTGTCTCGCTGCGCGATCAACTGCGAAAACACCCTGATCGTGTTGTGCGTGCAGCCGTTTGGGGCATGTTACCTCATAACCGCATGGGTCGATCGCTGTTGAAGCGTTTGAAAATCTATGCCGGACCTGATCATCCTCATGGGATGCAGCAACCCCAACCACTGGCATAGAAAGGAACGGTAAAGGATTATGTCTGTTCAATATTATGAAGGCATTGGTCGCCGCAAGGCAAGCACTGCGCGTGTCCGCATTATGAGCGGCGAAGGCCGGTTCATTGTCAATGATGACAAGGAGGGCGAAGTTTTCTTCCCTCGTCTGGGCGACCTTGAAAATATTCTGGCGCCTCTTTCTGCGGCTGGTCAGGAACGTGCGAAATATGATATTACCGTGCATGTCAACGGCGGTGGTACCACTGGTCAGACTGAAGCGGTGCAACTTGGTCTTGCTCGCGCGCTGGTCAAGATGAACCCCGACTGGGTTTCCAATATGCGCAAAGGCGGTTTCCTGACTCGCGATGCGCGTGTCAAGGAACGCAAGAAGCCAGGCCTCAAGAAAGCTCGCAAGGCTCCTACTTACACCAAACGTTAATCGTTCTGGCGTTATACATTCAAACGTAATGCGTGTTACACTCGCGTGCATGCATTACGTTTTGCTTTAACTTTGGAGAAACTATGCCCGGAATTACTTTACTCGGTCTTGGACCAGGAAACCCCGATCAGTTGACCCGAGAAGCCTGGGATGCGCTTTCATCGGCTGGCGAAGTCTGGTTGCGCACCCGCCAGCATCCCACGGTTCATGCTTTACCGCCATCGGTGAATTTGCATTCATTTGATGAGCTATATGATAACGGTGAAACCTTCGACCAGGTTTATGACACCATTGTCGAGAAAGTGCTGGAACTGGGACGCCGCCCAGGTGGCGTGATTTACGCAGTGCCGGGACATCCCTTCGTGGCGGAAACTACCTGCCCGAAGATCGCGCGCCTCGCACGCGACGAAGGAATTGCTACCGTTATTATAGAGGGCCTCTCTTTCCTGGAGCCTACCTTCTCTGCCTTGGGCCTCGACCCGTATCCCAGGCTGACTCTATTCGACGCTATGGAACTCTCTGCTGCACATGTCCCGGCTTTCCCGCCAGATGTGCCGGCGTTGATTGCGCAAATCTATTCGCGCTTGGTGGCTTCCGAAGTCAAGATGACGCTGAACGCAGTCTTTCCTGATGAGCATCCAGTACGACTCGTGCATGCTGCCGGGACAAAAGATGAATTGGTCGAAGATTTGAAGTTGTATGAAATCGATCGTTCCGAGCATATCGGTTTGTTGACTAGCCTATACGTTCCGCCATTGGGAGAAGGCACCTCTTTCGAGGCCTTTCAGGAGATTGTAGCCCATTTACGCGCGCCCAATGGCTGTCCCTGGGATCGTGAGCAGACGCACGAATCTTTGCGTACTCATTTGATGGAAGAAGCCTACGAAGCACTGGATGCGATCGACTCGGGTGACTTTGCTGCCATCCAGGAGGAGCTTGGTGATTTGTTATTACAGATTGTCTTGCATTCCCAAATTGCCAATGAAGAAGGCGAATTTACGGTTAATGCGGTCATCAAGGGCATTTACGACAAGATCATCCGTCGGCACCCGCATGTGTTCGGCGAGCTGCAGTTGGATGGAGTTACGGGTGTCTTGCAGAACTGGGAACGGTTGAAGGAAGCCGAACGTAAGGATAACGGCAAGGAGAAAAAAGGTCTGCTGGATGGCGTGCCACTGGCCCTGCCCGCCCTGATTCAAGCACAGGAATATCAAGACCGCGCAGCACGTGTCGGTTTCGATTGGCCGGTTGTGGATGGCGTTTTGGATAAAGTCGCTGAGGAAATCCAAGAAATCAAAAGCGCAACCAACGAGACGGAACTTACCGAGGAGATTGGGGACCTGTTCTTTGTGCTGGTCAATTTAGCGCGTTGGAAGAAGATCGATGCCGAGTCTGCCTTGCGCGAGACCAATCTCAAATTCAAGCGGCGCTTCTCATATATGGAGCAGGGCGCCAAGGGACAGGGACGGTCGTTATCCGATATGGCCTTGGAAGAGATGGATGCTCTTTGGGATGAAGCCAAAACGAAGGAAAATTAATGGTTTCTGAATAGTGTTGTTGCGAAAACAATCGTTGGGTGGACGAAAAACAGCCTTCTCTAAATTAGTGAGAGAAGGCTGCTGTTTTTTAGGTGGTTTCTCTAGCATCGAAACCGTTTGATTGCCTCATCAAATAAAGACGCGGCTTGCCCATCTTGCGGCGTGTACGCTTTCCAGGCAAAAACTCGTTCACCGCAAGTCCATGCAGCAGCGCCACCGTTGGGAAGCACATCTGTCGCGGTGGTGGTGATAGGAGTATAGATCACGTTCATATCATGGATCAGCTTGACGTCCAGGTTACCGACGCGTGTATCCACGCCGTCATCCAAGATCAAGTCCAGCAAAAATGTTGGGTCAGCTGTTCCTGGCGCATGTTGCCAAAGTATCTCCAAGAATAGATTCGCGTTGAAAGCGGCCAACAATCCCTGTGAATAGTCGCTAGGCGCGGCCGCGTTGCGCTGTGCACTGACGTCGAAAAAGGCAACTTCAGGCGGGTGACCAATGCAGAATTGGTATTCACAGAACAAACCAGTCAACGGCATGGGCGTTGGAGATGGATATGCCGTTGGCACAGGGTATGGAGTATAGGTTGGGATGGCAGCTACAGTGGCAGCAACGGCCTGTCTTATTTGAGCGTTAGGATCTGTGATCTGTTTGGGAGTGCAAGCGCTCCCGATGATCAGGACAAATATCATTGTTACCCAAAGAAATAAGGTGTTTTGCTTCATAAATGTGATTATACTGGTTTTGCAGTAAGTGCCAATTACAAAAATGGAAGCAGCCAAATTGACACGAGAATATGAAAAACCTCTTGACAAAAGAAATCTGATTTGATATATTAACCCTACCCCCCTGGGGGGGGTAGGAGAAATAGATGCAAAACACAGATTCCTTACGCCGTTTGAAAACCATCGAAGGCCACTTGCGTGGCGTTATCAGGATGGTTGAAGAGGATGCTTATTGCATCGATGTCATCCGACAGATTCAGGCAGTGGAAGGCGCATTAAACAAAGTCAGTACCAGAATATTGGAAGATCACCTGAATTCCTGTGTTATCACCGCTATTCAGGGCGATGACCAAGCTGAACGAGAACGCGTACTAAAGGAGATTACCGAGGTCTTCGATATGTCGGCCAAGGTTTAATAACAAAGTTACATTAAGGAGAAATACCATGACTACTGTAAAATATTCTGTTCCCAACATTTCCTGTGGACATTGTGTCCATACCATTCAGATGGAAGTTTCTGAAGTGAAAGGCGTGCAGGCGGTAACGGCTCACGAGGATACGAAGGAAGTTGAAATCACCTTCGATGCCCCGGCTACGGAAGACGGCATCAAGGCTCTCATGGCTGAGATCAATTACCCGGTGGCCGTGTAAGCAATTCCTGAGATTACGAATTGTGCTTTACCGATTACGCATTACGCTGGCCGTAATGCGTATTTCATAGTGCACAATTTACAGAGTGCTGCGGAAATATTTAAACTGTAACCCTGATTTATGAAGGCAATTCGCCAGATGTAAATTCAGAAAAATATGCAAGAAGCAGTAGAATTGACGAGGTATTTGAATGGCTGAAACAAAGCACATGACTTTGCCGGTCACCGGTATGACCTGTGCGAACTGTGTTGCAACAGTAGAGCGCAGTTTGAAGAAATTGGATGGGGTTGGTTCTGCTGTGGTGAACCTGTCATCCGAACGGGCCACGGTTGAATTTGATCCTTCATTAGTAGGAACCCTTGACCTGATCAAACGCGTGGAACGCGCCGGCTATGGCATCGCCACTGGCGAGGCCGAGCTTGTCATCAGTCATTTGGCTGATGACAATGATGCGCGCCGGCTGGAGAAAGCCCTGCTCAAGCTTGCCGGTGTATTGGAAGCGCAAGTGAATATCACGACTGAAAAAGCGCGTGTGCGCTATATCCCCACGGTGGTAACTCAGTCTGAGATACGGCACGCAGTTGCTGGAGCCGGGTTTGAGGCGTTGGAAGTTGGCGGCGAAAGCGAGGATGCCGAAGCCAAAGCGCGTGAGCATGAGATTGCCGAACAGAAACGTCTGCTGATTATCGGCTTGATTTTTACAATTCCGTTGTTCCTGTTTTCGATGAGCATGGACTTCGGCTTTCTGCCGATGGTCTGGATGGATGCGGCCTGGGCGCGTTGGTTGATGTTTGTGTTGGCGACTCCGGTGCAGTTCTACGTGGGCTGGCAGTATTACACGGGCGCTTACAAGTCATTGCGGAACAACTCGGCCAATATGGATGTGTTGATTGCAATGGGCTCGTCCGTATCTTACGTATACTCGGTTGTAGTGATGTTTGGCCTGATTTCCGGGCACGTCTATTTTGAGACGGCCGCCATGATCATCACACTCATTCGGTTGGGTAAGTTCCTGGAAGCGCGCGCCAAGGGACGCACCAGCGAAGCGATCAAGAAGTTGATGGGGCTACGCGCCAAGACCGCACGCGTCGTTCGTTCTGGACTTGAAGCTGAAGTGCCCGTGGACGAAGTGATCGTGGGCGATGTGGTTCTCGTGCGCCCCGGCGAAAAGATCCCGGTGGACGGCGTCGTGATCGAAGGCCGCTCCGCGGTGGACGAATCGATGCTGACTGGTGAATCCCTGCCGGTTGAGAAAGGTCCCGGCGAGCCGGTAATTGGCGCTACGCTCAACAAACTGGGTTTGTTCAAATTCGAAGCCACTAAGGTCGGCAAGGAAACCGCGCTGGCGCAGATCGTCCGTTTGGTGGAGGAAGCCCAAGGCAGTAAGGCCCCCATTCAAAAGTTGGCGGATCAAGTTTCGGCTATTTTTGTTCCGGCCGTGCTGGCCATTGCGGCCGTCACCTTCCTGGCGTGGTATTTTGTCGTGCCGCAAGCCTGGGGCGGCGGCGACTTTACGATTGCGTTGATCAACATGGTAGCGGTGTTGGTAATTGCCTGCCCATGTGCAATGGGGCTGGCTACGCCGACAGCGGTCATGGTGGGGACGGGGAAAGGCGCGGAATTGGGCATCCTGTTCCGCAACTCGGAAGCGTTGGAGCGGGCTGGAAGTGTCGATGTGGTGGTGTTGGATAAAACTGGCACGATCACCAAGGGACAACCCGCTGTGACCGATATTATCGTAAACGGCAGGGTGAAAGAAGATGAATTGTTGAAGTTAGCCGCTTCGGTGGAAAAGGGCAGTGAACATCCTTTAGGCGAGGCGATCTGGGCCGAAGCGACCACGCGCGGGATTTCTTTAGCGGAACCGGCCGGGTTCAAAGCTGAAGCCGGGCAAGGGGTGCAGGCTGAAGTCGAAGGGCGAAGCGTATCCGTCGGTAACGTCCGTATGATGGATTTGAAGCATTACGCGCTGGATGGTTTCTCGTCCGATGTGTCCCGTCTGCAATCCGAGGCTAAAACGGCCATGCTGGTTGCTGTGGACCAACATGTGGCGGGCGTGATTGCTGTCGCTGATACCCTCAAGGAAGGCTCGAAGGAAGCGATCGCTGAGTTGCATCGCATGGGGCTGAAGGTTGCCATGATCACGGGCGATAACCAGCAGACGGCAGAAGCAATCGCGAAGCAGGTGGGCGTGGATACCGTGCTGGCGGAAGTTTTACCGGAGGGCAAGGCTTCAGAAGTAAAGAAGTTGCAGGAATCCGGCATGGTAGTCGCGATGGTGGGAGATGGCGTCAACGATGCGCCTGCATTGGCACAGGCTGACGTGGGCATTGCTATCGGTACCGGCACGGACGTGGCTATGGCCGCTGCGCCTGTGACGTTGATCAGTGGTGACTTGCGCGGACTGGCACGGGCGATTGCGCTCTCCCGCAAGACCCTTGGAACGATCAAGCAGAACCTGTTCTGGGCGTTTTTCTACAATATCATCCTGATTCCATCAGCAGCAATGGGATTCCTGATCCCGATGCTGGCAGCCGGCGCGATGGCCTTTAGCAGTGTCTTTGTGGTGAGCAATAGCTTGAGGCTGCGTCGGGCCAAAATCTAGGAATATGAAATACGAAACACCGGAGCGGATTTGAAACGCTCCGGTGTTTTTTTATGTTTCAAACGATCCTACGGGAACAACCCGTTGTGACTCTTATTTCCTGTCGGTCTTCTAGCTGGGGTGGTATCAACGGCTCCAAAACGTTCCGGCCTCCGTATCGGAATGGGTCCGTGATTTTGGTATTGGGCAGGGATAGTAACATCGTTGCCATCCCTGTAAGCCGTGTACCCCGGGGACATAATTTCGACGCCCGCTTCGTTGAACCAATCCTGGATATTCTGGTGTAGTTCCGAGTAGATCACCGCCATGCGTTCAGGGGCATGAGTATAGGCGTTCAACTCGTAACTGACATAATAGTCATCCAGGGAAGTTTGCAGCACGAAAGGCTTCTGTTCGCTTTGGATATCGCGGGTTGCGAGCGCTGCTTGAATGAGCAAATCATGCACTTTACGCCAGGGCACATCGTAGCCAATCGTCACGGTAGTGTTCAGGATCAAGCCCTCTTCTACCATAGGCGCGTTGTAATTGATGATCTCGTTGTTCAGCACCCTGCCGTTCGGAATGGTGACAACCACGTTTTTAATCGTCCGGATGCGCGTAACCAGCAAGGTCCGTTCTATGACGTCGCCGATGGTTTCCCCGATCTTGACGCGGTCGCCGATCCGCAATCCGCGCGTGTAGGTCAGTACGATGCCCGAGACGATATTGGTCACTAGAGAAGTTGAACCCAGGGATAGCAGGAAACCGGCAAAGATGGTTATCCCGCGAAAGACGGGTGAGTTGGATCCGGGCAGGAAGGGATACGCGGCCACTAATGCCAGTGCCACGACCATAAAACGCAACAACTGGAATGTAGGCGCGGTAAGTTCCTGGTGCAATCCAGCAACCTTGATTCTCTTGGAATGTATCCCTTCGTAGAAGAACCGCAAAAGTTTCAACATGAAGCGTGTTACGATTACAATAACAACCAGTGTGAATAGCTTGGGCAGGTATCCCAACACGGTTTCTCCCGCACTTATCAGCATTTCGCTGATCTTATCAACCAGGCTGATGACTACTCCCTGCGTGCCAGGAAAGAAGGACAGTGCAAATGTCAATCCCGTCAGGCCCAGCACCAGATTCAGCCCGATTTGCGAATAACGTGCCAGCGAGAGTAACGCATTTGTGATTTGATCGGGCGTGACCAATTCCAAGCTTTTGAAATGTAGCACGTGGAAGCGGGTATGCCGCCACTTTCCCAGCAACTCATACAGACGTGGAAAAAACTCGTTGACAAAGCTAATGGTCTGAATGACGATAAAGATCCCGAACGCCAGCACCAGATTGCCCAATAGACCCCTCATCAAGGTCTGTGTCAACTCGAAATTGACAAAGTTTTGAATGTAACTTTTCCAAACCAGGTAAATCGGCTGGATGCCAAGGACCGCCCCCAACAGCAGGCCCAGCACGATTAAAATAGCGGCAAATATCAATTTGCGCAGGTAACCGATCGCTTTTTTGCCGGTGCGCGGACTAAACGCTTGGAAAACTGGAACGTTGTATAGATGGGTAGCTCGAACAAGATAGGTTGTCGGGACCGCGAA
This sequence comes from uncultured Chloroflexia bacterium, assembly GCA_963785535.1. Taxonomy (GTDB): domain Bacteria; phylum Chloroflexota; class Anaerolineae; order Anaerolineales; family Villigracilaceae; genus JAABUE01. The sequence goes on from CAWAVQ010000014.1 coordinate 83,094, forward strand.
AAGGTGGGCCGCAGTCCAACTGAAGAGCAATACGAGCATACTAAGCAGGAAAACAGGCATGAACACTCCTTTCTTCCACGGGTTTTGAGAATACTTGGGGGATTGTCGTCATCCCTGAGGGTCTGGGTAACCAGACGGGGTCTGCCGCGAAGTCAGGGTACCGCTTATTACATGTGGTGGGTATAGGCTGATGGTACTATGTCAATTGTGAAATGGTGAGTTTTTTGCCGAAAATCTATGTATACTTGAGGCTATAAAAGGTAAAACGATGTCACAATACTTTACACTGCAAGAAGCCAACCAGGCACTGACCGTCATACGCCCGCTGATGGATGAAATACAGGACATCCGTCAAAAGATCCTGGCTCGCCAACCTGAAGTCTGGCCGGTGGTGGAGCGAGCAGCGGGCAACGGTGGCAGTCAGGCTGCCAGTAAAATGGTTAGAGAATTCGAGCGTTTGGACGCTCTCGTTCATCAGGTGCAGGATACCGGCGCTTTGTTCAAGGATATCAATCTCGGTTTGCTGGATTTTTCAGCTCTAAGAGATGGCCGGGAAGTGTACTTATGCTGGAAATATGGGGAGCAAGATATAGCTTTCTGGCATGAGATTGAAGCCGGTTATGCCGGACGACAACCAATCACTTCATTCTAAACCTGGTGTTTTCATACTTGTTAGAAACGGCCCCTCTGAATAGTGTTGGTGACGATAACGGAGCAATTAGCAAACCGCCAAGAAACCAAGATCGCCAAGGGATTATGTTTGACGCCAAGAAATATCCTCGGCGATTTTGGAAATATCTTGGCGCTCCGTCCCGAAGGACACCGGGACGGTGTGCGAGCTTGGCGGTTCAAAAAGCAACACTCAAGAGGAAAAACATCAAAAGGTAGCAATGGATAAAAAGGGTATTTTCTACGCGCTTGGCGCTTATACTTTATGGGGATTGTTTCCGATTTATTGGAAGTGGTTGCACGATGTCCCGGCCATACAACTGATCGGACACCGCATCGGTTGGTCGTTTATCATGCTGATGATCGTCGTCCTTGGAACCAAACAATGGTCGGCATTGCGCGCCAAACTGACCTGGAAGGTGCTGGCCGTTTACATGTTCACTGGCCTGCTCCTCAGCGTTAACTGGCTGATCTACGTGTGGGGCGTCAACGCTGGTTTCGTGGTGGAGACCAGTCTGGGGTACTTCATAAACCCCTTGCTGAGTGTCATAATGGGAGTGGTCTTCTTGCGAGAAAAGCTGCGCCCGATCCAGTGGTTGCCGATTGGATTGGCAGCCTTTGGGGTTGTTTATCTCACCAAAGCCTATGGTTCTTTGCCCTGGATTGCGCTCTCGCTGGCCTTTACCTTTGGGACTTATGGCTTGCTGAAAAAGCTCTCGCCGCTTGGTTCACTGTACGGCTTAACCTTGGAAACTGGAATGGTCTTCATCCCGGCTTTGGTATATCTGATATTTGTCAATGTGCAGGGACAGGGCGCTTTCCTGCACGTTGACTTCAGGTCGGATCTCTTGATGGTCGGCGCAGGCCTCGTCACGATTGTGCCCCTTTTGATGTTTGCCTCCGCCACGCAGCGCATCCCGCTGACGATGATTGGCGTGATGCAATACATCACCCCCACCATGCAGTTCCTGCTAGGCGTGCTGGTTTATAGGGAACCATTTACCACAGAAAAGTTAATCGGGTTTTCGATAGTTTGGGTTGCGCTGATTGTTTTCTGGGTGGAAGGCGTGATCGCTTACAGAGCGCAGAAAACAATTGTGGAAGTAGCCTGAGTATCTAATCTCATCTAATCTCTGAAAAATTAGATGAAGCCTTCTGCACCAGATTGCCTGTTCTTTATAACAACGTTGAGCCTCTTAGAGCCTAAAGAGATGATTGTGATCAATATCAAATAGATGATAGCGGCTATGCTGAGCGCCTCAAGGTTCTTGAATTCTGTGCGTCCCACCCGGGTAGCGCGCCAGTACACATCGTAAATAAGACCGCTCAGGGAGATGAGGGTGGTATCTTTGATCATGCTGTTAAACTCATCCGTAAGCGGTTGGACGAAAGCAATCCAGGCTTCGCCCGGGCTTTTTCCAGGGGTGGCAAAGCGCTCATAAAAAATCTTGCTCATGTGAGATCCATAATTCAGGGTCAATACAAATGTCCCGCCCCAAAACCCTGAAAGCACAATTCCAATTTGCGGCAAGGCTAAATAGACGAAAGGAATCTGCAACAAGAGCGGAACCCCATCGATCAACCACACGTAGAGGCTACTTAACGCCTTGACGGGCCACAAAGCAGAGCGCCGACCTCTGGCGGTCAGCATTGCAATCGGGGTCGCCAGTACAAAGGAAAGGATTGTGATCCCTAAAGTAGCGCCGAGACCCGCTGTGATGTAAAGCCAGTTTTCTCGAATGAAATCAGATGTTGACATGATTCACCTCCTGTGAACCATACAGAGTGCTGCGCAAATAACTGAACCAGAATTCTGAATTAAAGAAGGCAATTTGCTAGATTCAAATTCGGCTAAATATGCAAAAAGCAGTAAGTCAATTCAAGAGTGAATTGGCTGCACTGATAGAGTCAGCAGATTTTCATTGGTTTACTTTTGTGCTTCTAACATAATCCAATCGATATTCCAGGGCAGATCATCTTTGTGCGGCACGTAGGTTATAGAAACATCTCGAAAGCCTGCCTGTTGCAATCGGGTTTGCACCACCTGCGTAGTGATATAGTCAACGGACTGTGCCGGGGATTCCAGAGAAGCCACAAACGCGGATAACAAACGTGACGGCGGTACACCATTCTTGCTTGGGGCAAATTTATCTACGATGACAAGACGACCCTTCAGGTTCAATGCATCGTGGATTTTGCAGAAAAGGAGCTCGCTGAAAGAGCCCACATCACAGAGCATTACCATATCAAATCCCATAGGCAAGTCGTCTTTTGAAAAATCGGCAGCCAGGTACGTAATTCGTTTCTCGAGCTTATTTTCCGAGGCGATCACTCTTCCAGTCTGGCAGACGCTTTCGACGTCCACCACAACACAGGTCAGTTCGGCGTGCTTGCGGAGCAGCGCAAAGGACACGACGCCTGAACCACCGCCCAGGTCCAGCAACCGTTTGACCCCGCGTAATTCAAGCATGTTTGCCAGTTGTTCTGCAAATGAAATGTGGATTTGGTAGAGCTTACGCGTAAAGCGTGCTGTGTAGATGGGATCTGCCTCGATCTGTTGGAAATAATCCCTGGGTGTCAGATTCTGTGCCGGCCAGGCGGACACGGGCTTGCTGATATTCGACGCCAGATCTCGCACATACAAAGACAGATCACGGTCTTCACGCGCCTGAAAGGCCCAGGTGTCTTGACTCTGCACGTTCAGTATCGCTTCCCGGGCTATGGTAGAGGGAAAATAGCCTGCATTGCTATGCTCCAACAGGCCCAGTTTGCATAATACCTGTAACCAGTAATGACAGCGGTTCAGTGGGATGTTCAGGGATTGGGCCAACTCTGGCGCCGGTAAAGGTTCATCTGCAAGTAACCAGAAAATGCCCAGTTCCATGGCAGCGCCCAAGACGGCTGAGAAAATATGACCGTTCATGAGCTCCAGGATATCTTCTGTGGTCTCAGGTTTCATTGCAGACCTGCTTTCCAGCCTTTGTCATCGGATTTCTCCTGACATCACATCAATCCATGTTTTTTACAAGTCATTTGCGACCCAGCCATCTACGGACAGAAGCAGTATATTCTTGATACTCGTCGCCGAACTTCGCTGCCAGATAGTGCTCTTCAGGAAAGACCAAGACGTAATGACAGAGAATGATCGAAAGCAGCAGCATAACGAGCGCCCAGAGCACGTTCAGCGCCAAGGCCAGGCCCAAAAATACAAGCACCGCCCCGAGATAAAGCGGATTTCTCGATAATGCGAACACCCCTGTTCTAACAATCTTACTGGTAGGATGACCGGGATCCGTGGGCTGGTTGAAATGTGCCAACTCACGACGCGCGAAAACGATAAAAGCGATGCCTGTGATGATAAGAGCGATTCCCACCGGGATGAGCGCCTGTCTAAGGCTTCCCGTTGGGAATGAAATGGGGACGATGAAATGTATGGCGATGCCGATCAGAAATGGAATGCCAAAAACGAGCTCTGCGATCTCCCAACTGCTTTTATGCGCCGAATCCATGTCCATTTTGCATCCTGACTTACAACTGTCACAGATACTATACGCTTTTCCCACCCCAAACGCAACGGGCATTTTGCCATTTTGCCGGTCACTATATTTAGCCAACTTACAAAACTATCGATTGACAAACGATATGGGCATATGTACGATAGTAATAGCCATCCTTTGTGATCCTATCGGCAAGAAGCCACACCTTTCTCCAGCCACCGCCCCATACCCCTTCGGGGCGGTGTGCTTTAATTTTATGCGGCCTGGCTTACGGACTTATAAAACAAATCCAATTCATATTGACCCATTGGAAAGCTTCACAATCGTCATGCGGGTCGTAAAAAAAGGCGCCCATCTGCTAACCAGATATTGTTGGCAAACTCATGAAAATCTTCCATATTCACTACCTTGATATTTCACTAGCAGGACAGCCGCCCAACGGCTTGCGACATCGTCCCCGTAGGGATAGCATCCTGCCGACTTGTGCCCCATATGGGGTACTTGTGCCCCGCATGGGGTAAGGCCCCCGAAAGGGGGAAAGGGCAACGTCCCCGAAGCGTAGCGGAGTGGGATACTGGCGATGGCACGGGTGTGGACAAGGTTCGGGAGTAAGAAAAACTCGAAGCCAGCCTGTCCTGGCCGACAGGCCAGGGAAAAATGCTTGCCGTAGGTGCCGCAGCATCCCGCCCGCCTGCCCCGCGTGGTTTTTTGCGGGGTCCGCGCCGCTCGTCCCGCACTGGAGCAGTACAGGGTGCACGCACTGTTGAGCAGCAATTATCCTTTCTCTATCCGCGTTAACCAAGCACGCACATCTTGTTCATGCTCATCGTGGAAATGGTCAAAGAAATAACCAGGTTGGATGCGTTGATCACCTAGGCGCACAAGATAATACATACGTTCTCCCTGATGCACTGTATCAATCTTGACATCATCAGGTAATTCTTTAACCACAGTGAAGAGATGCTGAAACATTTGATGCAACTCATCCAGAATCTGGCGCACCGAACGTTCGTGATTGGTCTCATAAATCCAGGCATTGATTTCATCATCGGTTTGTAGATGTACTGGCCACGGTGGTGGCGGTTCTGGTTCGTTGCGTTGTATTGCCTGTAGGTTGGCAATACAACGCAACCCGTCAGGTGTCAGGTGTGCGATCAGATCTTTGAAAGACCATTGACCATTTACACCTACTTGATCCATATGGGTTGGATCAATCCGTTCGAGCAATGCTTCCCATTGCTGATGCTCTTCCTGCAACCAATTAAGAAGTTCAGATTTGTTCATACGGAATTCCTTCGGAATACGCACTTTATGAGTGCTGCCCAACGGATGGCAGTACCCGTAGGTGGGCGGGACAAGACGGAATTGACTTGATGGAAGATGTTCAAGCATAGAATGAACTCCTTTTGACAGGGCGAATCCCACCCATCGGGTACACCCAAGAAGATGGTGGGCCATCATTTTGTAAGGAACAAGTGACAGGTTATAGCGAATGATGAAAAGTCTTGTTATGGTTTCGTTCATGCTCTCTGATTTTGAAAAGGACAATGTTTTTCTCACGAAGCGAGCACTGGATTGCCTGAATGTGTTGTACCATCGTTCCATGTGATTTGTCTGCCGCTTTCCTTGCCGACACATTGATAAGTTTCTTCAGGAAAAACAAGATGATAAGCTTCCTAAAAGTCACTGTAACTTCGACAATCTTTGTAGGCTGTTGGGATTTGCTCCCAAAGCTTGCGATCCCCGATGACAAAGGTCACGATTTGACGATTTCTGCGGCACATGACCGTCCAAGTCCAGCGTTTGTTCCACCTTTCATCGGTTTCTAGAATGTCTTCCGGCGCAGCAGGCATAAGTGTGTCTTCAAGTTTCGGATTGTCTTCATCCTTTTTTTATCCAGGAAGCCAGTGTGGGGCGGTTCACACCAAAAGTGCGTTGGATGGTGGAGAAAGATATTCTGCCGTAGAAGGGTTACTCCAGATTGATGAGCCAGCAGTTGGACTACTGGCTCATCCGCAGGGCAACCTCTCTAGCATCCAGCTTTTATTCGTAAATTGCCTTATATCCGGCTTCCTCCCGAATCGGCTCGAAATCCGGGTCTTGTTGCGACCATTCGGCCAAACCGGGGTTCAACTTCAGCGCCTCGCGCAGTTCGCTGATGGCCGTTTCTGTATCCCCTAACAGCGAAAAACTACAAGCGTTGTTGTAACGAATCGTTCCCTGCCAATCGGGGCTGTTGTCCAGGGTGACGAGTTGCCCGGTCATTTCCTGGTACAGTTCAGCGGCACGGGCTGGATTCTCCTTTTTGATGTACCACTCAGATATATGCAGAAAGGGATGAGTGTACATATTTCCGACGAGTTCCCTCCATAAGGGCCTGTGTTCCCAGGGGTAAAAATTATCACTTTGCAGGTTATCTTCACTCAAAGCGGCTAACGCTTCTCCCATGCGCTTGAGACTTATCTCAAGCAGTGTTTCGATCTCGTCCCAGGATTGATCCTTGTATTGAGTATAAACATCTTCATTGATTTCATCATCATCTACCTCAGCTGGGGACTTTCCCGCCAGGACCTCCAGCACATTATCAGCATGACGCTTTCGCCAGAAAGAATTGTGCGCAACGTTGTCCTTGGCCGTCCAATGTTCAAAAGTTCCCTCGGCGTTGCGTTCTTCGTCGGATAGGGTAGCAATGAATTCCTTTTCTGCCTGATAGCCTTTTTGAAGCAATTCGGTAAGCTCTTGTTTCATCGTTCTTTCCTTTCCTGCACGCATTGCATGCACCAATAAAAGTGATTGTGATTTTCAAATAGCACGGTCACAACAGGGAGGCCCTGTAGATATAACTTATAATACCATAATATAGAACATGCGTTCAGGACGACCGAATCATAACCAGGAAAAACTTACCACAAAGCACGCAAAGAACGCGAAGAAAGACTTTTAAATCTTTGCGAGCTTTCCCGAAGGATACCGGGACGGTGTGCGCTCTTCGCGGTTCAGAAAGAAGCCTCATGAGAGGGACGTTATCAAGGTTGGAAAGGTTTGTTGATCCCTCCGACGGTCTGGTGGCCATGTGCGATCACGATAAAGGCCTGACGATCAACATCCAGCACTACAGATTTCAGCGCATCGACATTTGGGCGACTGACCGCAAAAAACAAGACAGTGTGCTCTACTTCTGTGAACATACCTTTGGCGGGCCAGGCGGTAATTCCCAGGCGCAAGTGTTCGAAGACGGCTTCGGCAACCTCTTTCGGACGGTCGGTGACGATCATGGCGGTCCGTACCACACTGGGGCCTTCCAGGATTTGATCGGCGGCAAAGCCCCAGATGTAGAGGGTTACTAGCGCGAAGAGGGCTTTGTCCCAGCCGAAGGCCCACCCGGCGATCAGGACGATGAACCCATCGGTGAGCAAATAAAGTTGGCTGATCGGGAAGCCCGTTTTGAGTTGCAAAACCCGGCCAATGACCCCGGTCCCACCGGAGGTACCCTGGCCGCGATAGATAAGACCGGTGCCAATCCCACCGATCACCCCGCCGTAAAGCGCATTTAACATCAGATTGTCAGTAACACCACCCGCTGGCAGCCAGGGCTTCAGGATGTCGACGCTCAGGCTGTAAAGCAGAACGACATACAAGGTGCGGATCAGGAAGTTGAAGCGTCCCAGATATTTGAAGCCAACGAACATCAAGGGCAGATTCATCGCCAACATCATCAAGCCAATCGGCCATGCGGTAAATTTGTTAAGGATGATGGCTGCTCCCGAAACCCCACCCGGGGCCAATTCCGCTGGGGCTAAAAACACGTTCAGGTTGACGGCCGCGATCAAGCTTCCAATCGTCAGAAAAAAGAAACTGCGCAGGGTCGAATCGCCGATCGCATTTCACTTATTAGAGATTTCATTTTTTTCATCATAGTCTGCCTCACAACCCCCAAAGCTCAGTTGGGGAAAATTTCGTCCCGCAATTATACGCTCAGGTTGCGAAAGCCAACATTACCCCTTACTTCGGAAATGCCTAATTCCGAGGATATGAGAAATATGTCACCCTGAGCACAGCGAAGGGTCTCCCGCGCGGAGCGCGGGGATTCTTCACTCCCTACGGTCATTCAGAATGACAAAACGTTAGGGTACAATATCGCCAGATCAAAAAGGAGAGAAAATGTCCGTTTTATCCCCCTCCGAGGAAAAGCGTGTCTACGATAACATCCTGGGTGCGATTGGCAAGACACCACTGGTGCGCTTAGGACGCATCGCGCACGACTTGGCCTGTCCGCTGTACGCCAAGATGGAGACTTCTGAACCCGGGCGGTTCGGTCAAGGATCGGGTCGGGCTGTACATCATCGAGCAGGCCGAGAAGCGCGGCGAACTCAAACTTGGCGGAACGGTGGTGGAGGCTACCAGTGGCAATACCGGCGTGGGGCTGGCGATCGCCTCCGCACTCAAGGGTTACAAGACCATCTTCGTTTTGCCCGACAAGATGAGCGATGAGAAAGTCAGGCTGCTGCGTTCGTACGGGGCCCGGGTGGTCATCACGCCTACAGCGGTCGCGCCGGAAGATCCACGCTCGTATTACGAGGTCGCCAAACGGCTGGCGCGCGAAACCCCTAACGCCATCCTGGCCAACCAGTACCACAATCCCGACAACCCGAAAACGCACGAGCTGCAGACCGGCCCGGAGCTGTGGGAGCAGACCGAAGGGCGCCTGAGCGATGTGGTCATCGGTATGGGTACCGGCGGTACCATTTCGGGCGTTGGTCGCTATCTTAAGGCCCAGAATCCCGAGGTCCGCATCGTAGGCGTGGACATCAAAGGCTCGATCCTGAAGGAAATCTGGGAGAACGATGGCGTCATCCCGGAAGGCGTGCAGGCTACCACTTATAAGCTGGAGGGCATTGGCGAGGATTTTTTGCCGTCTACGACCGACCTTTCAGTGGTGGATGACATCGTACGAGTGGACGACCGCGAAGGCTTTTTGTGGGCGCGCCAGTTGGTACGTCAGGAGGGCATTTTTGCGGGTGGTTCGTCGGGCGCGGCGCTGGCCGGCGCGCTGAAATATTGTCGCACGCTGGGACCGGAGCGGTTGGCCGTGGTGATCTTCCCGGACGCGGGCGCGCGCTATCTCTCCAAATTCTATGACAACAAGTGGATGCGCGAGAACGGTTTCCTGGAATTGGAGTTCGGTGAGGTGACGTTGGGCGACTTGCTCATCTCCAAGTCGGACAAGGCGCTTTATGCCGCGAACCTGGGCGAGCCAATGCGGAACGTGATGGGGGTTATGCGCGAACACTCGATCTCACAGATGCCGGTCGTGGGCGCGGACGGGTCGCTGGTTGGACTGCTCGAAGAGGTGGACCTGCTCAATCACTTACTGGAACACGAAGGCAGACACTCGCAGGATGAAGCCATCGACGGGCTGGTGCAGCACGCTCAGGCGGTGTTCCCGCCCGAATCGACCCTGGACGAGTGCATGCCCTCATTGACTGCGGGTTATGCGCTGCTGGTAGTAGAGGGCGGTAAACCGGTCGGCATTCTGACCAAGATCGATGTGCTGGATTACGTGGCGGGGAAGATATAGTTTTATGTCACCCTGGAAGGTTTTGATTTGCTTGCAAAGCACAAAAACAGCCTGTGTGTGTTCAGGCTGTTTTTGCTTTAAGGCTGATTATTTGTATAACTCCTCATAACCGGGTTCCCCCCTGATCGGATCGAAGTCTGGGTCTTGTTGCGACCATTCAATTAGAAACGGATTCAGCTTTAGGGCCTCACCCAATTCGTGGATCGCTTTTTCCCTTTGTCTGGCGAGTGAATAACTGCAGGCCAGGTTATAGCGGATGTTTCCTTGCCAGTCTGGGCTATGGTCCAGGTCTATGAGTAACCCACTCATATTTTGATACATTTCGGCCACGCGAGTGTGCTCCCCATTTTTGCCATACCAGTCGGCCAGATGTAGGCTCGGATGGGTATAAATGCTCCCGACTACGAATCTCCACAAGGGATAGGCCCTCTGCCAGGGATAGAAGTCGACGCGTTCCAAGGTCTCATCGTCTATTGCATTCAACGCCTCTTCCATGCGCTCATAACTGCTCCTGGCCAACGCTTCGATCTCCTCCCAGGTCTGATCCCGGTATTGATAATAGATTTCCTCATTGGTATGGTCAATATCCTCGGTGCGGGTTGGCGTTTTCCCCGCAAGGACAGCCAATATGTTTTCAGCATGGTGCTTTCTCCAATGCGCATTGTGAGCGATATGGTCTTTGGCTGTCCACATTTTATTCGTCCCCTCCCGATTGCGTTCTGCGTCAGACAGGTTGGCAATAAACTGCTTTTCGGCCTGAGAGCCTTTTTCAAGTAATTCCTTGAGTATACTGCTCTTCATCACAGTTTCTCCTCTCGGGCAACAATTTCTGTTCAATGAAAAAAACTGGAAAAGTGATTTTAGTATAGCATGGGATAACTCGATTAACCAGATGTCGCTTGCGAGCAGACAGGGCTTTCTCAAAGTCATGTCAGACAACTTTCATTCCCGTCGAATTGGTTGTTTCACCGCAAAGAGCGCAAAGAACGCCAAGAAAAAATAACAAACTTCGCGCTCTTAGCGGGCTAATTGCCCGGAACGGGTATCGCGGTTCAAAATCGCGACTTTGAGAATGCCCTGCGAGAGCGGACAATTTCCTGGCATAACGCAACTAGAACATTCGTTCAGGGTTAAAAGCCGTAGAGATTGGCGTGTGCCAATCAAGGTTTAGTGTTAGGAGGCTGAAATGGATATGGGTAATGTCAACTGGTTGGCCGTTATCGTCTGTGTCGTGGTTGCGATGGTCAGTGGGTTTATCTGGTACCATCCGGCCGTCTTCTTCAAGGCCTGGTGGAAAGGCATTGGTAAGAGCGATACTGATCAGGGAAATCCCAACCCCATGATTTATATTTTTACGATCATCGCTGCATTTGTAGAAGCTGTTTCTGTTTCTTTCTTACTCAGTGTGATGGGTAGCACCACGCTCGCCATGGGACTGGGAGCCGGCTTCATGCTCTGGTTGGGATTTGTGGCTCCTACCAACCTGGTCAACAAATTGTTTGCCGGGCATGGCTTCACCGTCTGGCTGATCGAAGCCGGGAACCATCTGGTCAACCTGCTTCTTTTCGGTGCGATCCTGTCCGTGTGGCACTAAAAGTTATTCCCTGATTCGCCCGACTCCCGCCGAGAAAGGCGGGAGTTTTTGTACGCAAGATGTAATTTACTGTTGCGCGCGTATATCCTAAAATGGAGACATGCCACGCGAAGAGAAAGCCTTTATTCTGGCTATCATTTCTGATCACAGTGTTGTTCGGAGTTCTAACAGATCTGCTACAGGGTACGGGGTTTGCCTTGGATGTTGCCCCCAATTCATTGATGGGTCTACAAATGGCCGAAGAATTGCTTCCGGATGCCATCCTGTTGGATTTTAACCTGGATGGAAATGCCTTGGACGTTTGCCGTCTCTTGCGCGCCAATCGCGTCTTGCAAGGCATGCCCATCCTCATGCTCTGTGATTACGACGACCGCGACTCGCGTGCGCTGGGTCTCAGTGCGGGCGCAGATGACTCGATCAGCAAACCCTTTGACGGGATTGAACTGCTCTCACGTCTACGCACGGTCACGCGCTTCAACGCCAGACGCTTGATGGTCACTGATCTGACCCATTTCACCTGGATGGCTTCCCACGCGGCAGATGGCTACCTGCTTTTGGATAAATCCGGGGTCATTCACTATGCTAACGAGAACGCCCACATTCTGCTCAACTTGCCGGAAGACTATCTGGGCCTACCCTTCGTGCGGGTCGTCGAATACCGCTTCGTCCCCGAGCCCAAAGATACCTGGGCTAATTGGGTTAGCGAACCCGCCCCGTGTTTTCTGGTTCAGCCCGAAAGCCCAACCGCGCGCACGGCCTGGGTCATGCTGGATGCGCTGGACACCTTGCTGGGCGCGGAGCAGCATCGCATCGTGCGCCTGAAAGATGTGACCGAGCGCATGTCCATTTATCAAGATATGCGTCGTTTTCACACCGTAGTCGCGCACAAGCTGCGTACGCCCATGTCCATGTTGGTCAGTTCGATGGCCCTGCTCAAATCCCGGCTCGACCAGCTTTCTGGTGATGAGGTCAAGGAACTTGTCCGTAGCAGCATCAAAGGCGTCGACAGGCTGGCCTCGCAGGTGCAACAAATCCTGACCTATATTGATGCTCCACTGGCCTTGAATGTCGGTGAGCCAGTGGCCCTGGATACGATTCCTAAAATGGTGCGGACGATCTGTAAGCCGCTCAGGTTAAGCAACGTGGTCGTTTTTCTGCCCGAACACCTGGCTTCTAAAGTTGTCGCGCTCACCTACGATGCCCTGGAGAGCATTCTGTACGAGCTACTGACCAACGCGCGCAAATTCCACCCTGAGAAAAATCCCACCGTGGAAGTGTCCGTTGGGCAGCTCGATGACGATCACGTTCAAATTCGCGTGGCCGATGATGGGCAGACCCTTTCCACCGAACAACTTGCCTGGGTTTGGCTGCCGTACGTACAGGGCGAGAAGGATTTCACTGGTGAACTGCCCGGCATGGGACTTGGTTTCCCGATGGTCGCTACACTGGTCTGGAAGGCGGGTGGGGACTTGCATTTGCGCAATCAACCTGACGGCCCTGGCGTCATTGTCGAGATGAAGATTCCGCTCGAGAGCGCCGCACAGGAGTTCGAACGTCCCGCCGCTCCTTACCCAGGCTGAACCTGCTTCCGTTATATCGAATAAATCTTGTCCGATAGGCAAAGGCGCCGAACAATCCCGGCGCTTTTTGTATTTTCCCTCCTCAATTGCTTGCCAGCCGTTCAATTTAAGTCTATACTTTTTACATCCACATTGAACAAAGGAGTTTCTAATGACTACTGTCCGAGATATTATCCGCAGAAAAGGAAGTGATGTCTGGTCTATAGCGCCAGATGCCAATGTCTATGAAGCCTTGCAGATGATGGCAGAGAAAGGCGCCGGCGCCTTGTTGGTCATGACTGGTGACCAGGTAAACGGCATCCTTTCGGAACGCGACTGCGTTCGCAAGGTGGATCTACAAGGGCGCACTTCGCGCGTGACCAAGGTCAGTGAGATCATGACGAGCGACGTTGTCTCGGTTGATGTGACGGAGCAACTAGAGGAGTGCATGGAGACCATGCTCGAGAAAAATATTCGTCATTTGCCGGTGTATGAAGGCACTCAATTATTGGGCTTGATCTCTGTCCGGGACGTGCTGCGGGAAGTTGTAGATGTGCAAAAATCACTGATCGCCCAACTCGAACGCTTCATTACAGGCGGCGGACGTTAATGCAGGAGTGGACTATCGCGGAACTGCAACAGAAAATGGCGTCCGGCGAGTTAACGGCGCGGCAACTCGCCGAGATGTATCTGGGCCGTATCGCGATGATCGATGAGGGAATGGAATCAATTCGATCATCGAACTCAACCCGGATGCACTCGTCATCGCTGAAAGCCTGGATGCAGAACGGAAAGAAGGCAAAGTCCGCGGCCCGCTGCATGGAATCCCGGTGCTCATCAAAGATAATATCGAAACCTTCGACCGCATGTCGACCACGGCCGGCTCACTGGCTTTGGAAGGCTCGGTCGCTTTGCAGGATGCCTTCCTGGTGGAACAACTGCGCTCGGCTGGAGCTTTGATCCTGGGGAAAACGAATCTCTCCGAGTGGGCCAACTTCCGCGGCAAGAACTCGACCAGCGGCTGGTCCAGTCGTGGCGGGCTGACACGTAATCCCTACGCGCTCGACCGCACAGCCTGTGGCTCATCGTCCGGTTCGGCGGCAGCGGTGGCGGCCAATCTGTGCGCCGCTGCAATCGGCACTGAAACGGACGGCTCCATCATCTGCCCTGCGCAGACCAACGGAGTGGTGGGCCTCAAACCGACGGTGGGCCTGATCAGCCGCAGCGGAGTCATTCCTATCGCTCACAGTCAGGATACCGCCGGTCCGATGGCGCGTACCGTGGCAGATGTGGCGGCGCTGCTGGGAGCGATGACGGAAGCCGATGAAACGGATGCAGCCACATTAGACGAAGGTCGAAGCGCCTACCAGGATTACACCCAGTTCCTCGACCCGGACGGGCTCAAAGGAGCGCACATCGGCGTGGTGCGAAGTCTGTTCGGGTCCGATGAACGAGTCTTGAAAATCGTCGAGGCCGGCCTGGAGACGATGAAATCTCTGGGCGCGGAATTGATCGAAGTCAAGCTGGCTTCCAGCGATAAATTCGGCAAGACTGAACTGGAAGTGCTGTTGTACGAATTCAAGGCGGATTTGAATGCTTACCTAGCCAACCGTGGGCGCATGGCGCAGGTGCATTCGCTGGAAGATGTGATCAAGTTCAACGAAGAAGAACCACGAGCGCGTATTGCCGTATTTCGGCCAAGAGCGTATGGAAGCGGCGCTGAAGAAAGGTTCCTTGACTGGCAAAAGATACCTTAACGCGCTCACGAAAAATCATCGCCTGAGCCGCGAGGAGGGCATTGATGCCGTGATGGAAGAGCACAAGTCTGGATGCGATCGTGTGCCCCTCTGGCGGCCCGGCCTGGATGATCGACTTGGTCAATGGTGATGGCGTCCGCAACTGGGACACGGATAGCACCTCATATGCGGCGGTGGCGGGGTATCCGCATATCACCGTCCCGGCGGGATATATCTTTGGTCTGCCGATCGGGCTGTCATTCTTTGCAAGCGCCTGGCAGGAGCCGACACTGATCAGGCTGGCGTATGCCTTCGAGCAGGCCACTCAGGTGCGCGTTCCGCCAAAATTCCTGCCAACGGCAGATTTATCTGTTTAATCATCGTTGGTCGAGCAGCCCCGAATGTTCACTTCGACAAGCTCAGTGCAGGTTTTGAGGGACATATCGCGACCACAATTTCCCAATCCATGACAACTATCTTATTGCTCGACATCGACGGCGTGCTGGTGAGCCCCGGCGGGTATCGCGCTGCCTTGCATGCCACCCTGAATTATTTCGTCAATTTGATGGGCTTGCCCCATTTCGAATTCCCGGAAGAAAAGCTGGCCGGGTTCGAAAGACGCGGCATCACCAGCGAGTGGGATATGGTGCCGCTCCTGTTAGGCGTTTTGTGGAATGATATTTTGTCACACGGTGCGATTGCAGATCTGCCTGCGGATGTGTCGTCGGCTGCGGTCGAGATCGGACGTCACCTGAATGGTTACCGGCCATCGGACTTGATCATCCCTGAATTCGAATTAGTTGCAGGGCAGTATCCTGCCGATACGGCCTTGCAAAATGACTTTTTCTCATCCATCCCGAAGCCACTGCGGACCAACTTGTTACAGCGCTCGCGGGATATACACTTTTCGCAGACCATGCGCATCTTCCAGCACTATACGCTTGGCAGCCAAGCCTTCACCCAAACCTATGACCTGCCCGCCGAAGTGGAAACCGAGTCGCTGTTGCGCAAGTACGACAGGTCCAACATCGGTGACGCTATCCGGGAGAAGCTATGCCAACCCGGAATAAATCTAGCGGCCTTCACCGCGCGTCCGTCCGCACCGCCGCGTGAAGTGCCAGCCCCACCCCTGGGATATGCCCCCGAAGCCGAAATCGCTCTCGATCTGGTTGGACTGCCCGACATCCCGTTGATTTCTTTTGGGAAACTGCAATACCTGGGCGAGCAGCGTGGCTATGATCCTGAATTCTTGTTAAAGCCCTCACCCGTGCAGGCCCTGGCTGGCATCGCCGCTGCGCTGACGGGGAATGAATGGTCTTCTTTGCAGGCGGCCTGCGATTGGTACGAAACCGGGCAGCTCACGGGCCCTTTAGCGCAGTTACCGCGGTCACTTGATGTGGCCATCGTTGAAGATACGCTGGGTGGCGTGCGCTCGGTCCAGGCGGCGGGTGAGATTTTGCAGAGAGCCGGATTGGATGTGACCGCCCGCGCTTACGGACTGACTTCAGGCAGCGCTGCGAAATCTGCTGCGTTTGAGCAGATGGGGCTGTCGTTTTTCAGCAATTGGGAGGCATTGATCGATCAGCTTGGCTTGTAGTTACCAAAGAGAGGACGCGGAGTCCAACGTCTCCCGCGTTGGGTGGCAGGAACGAAATACCAAAATCTGGAGATTTTGGACTCCAAAAGATATGCGACTTGTCAAGCCTGAAAATTTGTCCTATACTGGAGCATATCGGAGTATTTATGTCTGAAATTGATTTGTCCCCCCTTCGAACCCTGCTAAATCCATATATTCCCCTGGGCCGCTCCGGTCTATTGCCAGCTTTGTACGCTGCCCAGAAACATTACGGCTGGCTGCCACAAGAAGTAGCTGCCGATGTCGCCACGACGCTCAAAGTCCCGCTGGCGGATGTGCACGGCGTGATCGAGTTCTACAGCCTGTTTTACAACGAACCAATTGGTAAGCGCGTCATCCGGGTCTGCACAGACCCGGCTTGTGCCCTTAAAGGGGCTGACGAAGTGTTAGATCACCTGTGCGCCCAGCATGGCATCCAGCCGGATCAGACGACGCTGGATGCTGCCACCACTATCGAGCATGCTCCCTGCCTGGGATTATGCGAGCATGCCCCCGCCGCCCTGGTGGACGAGCAGGCCGAGACGGATATCAACCTGAAGCTCGGGCACTATGAACTCGGCCGTCCGCGCTCGCTTGTTTACGGCTCGCTCCGTCTGCTAACCAAGAATTGTGGTGGCGAAACCACTAGCTTGGCTGATTATGGCGAATATGCCGCGCTCAAGAAAGCCAGGAATATGCCCCCCGCGGACGTGATTGCCGAGATCAAGGCTTCCGGCCTGGTCGGACGTGGCGGTGCGGCCTTCCCAACCGGCATAAAATGGGAAGGTGCAGCGAATGCCCCCGGCGATGAGAAATACGTGGTCTGCAACGCGGACGAATCCGAGCCGGGCACCTTCAAGGATCGGGTGTTGTTGTTGGACGACCCGCACAGCACCATCGAAGGCATGTGCATCGCCGCTCATGCGATTGGTGCCAGCAAAGGTTACATCTACCTGCGTGGCGAATATCCCTACATTTTGCCCGTTTTGGAAAACGCCCTGACCGAAGCCCGTAAAGCAGGCTATCTTGGCAGGGCGTTTGATATTGAAATCCGATTGGGCGCGGGCGCCTACATTTGTGGCGAGGAAACCGCGCTCTTCGAGAGCATCGAAGGCAAACGTGGCTTTCCGCGCGTCAAGCCGCCTTTCCCTACAACTCAGGGCCTGTTCGGCAAGCCGACCGCTATCAACAATGTCGAGACGCTCTGCAACGTGCCACTCATCCTCGAGAAAGGCGCAGCAGATTATCGTAAGATTGGAACGGAAAAGTCACCGGGTCCAAAACTATTCTGTGTTTCTGGTGATGTGGCTAAGCCGGGACTGTACGAAGTCCCCTTTGGCGTAACTATACGCGAACTGCTGGAAATGGCAGGCTGCGAGGCATTCCAGGCGGTACTCTTCGGTGGCGCAGCCGGAGCTTTTGCCACGCCGGATCAACTGGATGTCAAACTGACCTTCGAAGACTTGCGTGCCGCTGGCCTTCCGCTCGGATCGGGCGTGGTGATGGTTTTTGATGAAACGCGTGATCTTCGCGATGTATTGGCACGCCTGGGCAAGTTCTTCGCCCATGAATCCTGCGGCAAGTGCTATCCCTGTCAACTGGGCACGCAGCGTCAGATGGAGATTTTGGATCGGATTGCTGCAGGAAAGATGCTGGCTGGCGATGCCGAGCGTTTGGGTGATGTCGGTTGGACGATGACGGACTCGTCCCTGTGCGGCTTGGGCCAGACCGCGGCGTCAGCCGTTTTGAGTGCGATGAAGTTGTGGCCTAAGATGTTTGAGGAGAATTAACCGTGAAGAACGCGAAGTGCGCAAAGGGAAATAAAAAGAAGTTCTTAGCGTCCTATGTGCGAGCTTAGCGGTTCAATTGGAGATTTTATGGGAATTCAATTAGAGATTGATGGAAAACAGGTAACCGTTGAACCTGATACCACCTTGCTGGATGCGGCCAAGCAGATCGGTGTGGACATCCCAACCATCTGCTGGCACGAAGCAACCACGTCCAATGCGTTGTGCCGCACCTGCGTGGTGGAAGTTGAGGGGCAGAGAGTGCTCCAACCGGCTTGCATCGTCAAAGCGGGAGCAGGCATGCAGGTCCAGACCCGCAGCGAACGAGTTGTGCGGGCACGCAAAACTATCCTGGAGATGCTGGCTTCCAGCGTGGATCTGTCCGATGCACCTGAGATCCTGACTATGATGGACGAGTATGGTGCTTCTACTGAGCGTTTCCCGGAGGCCGAGCGGCGCGAGATCGAGGTCAAAGACGACAACCCGATGTACTTGCGGGATTACTCGAAATGCGTGCTGTGCTGGCGTTGCGTGCAGGTCTGCGCTGAGGATGCGCAGTACACCTACGCCATCAACTTCAGCGGCCGCGGTTACGAGACCGAGATCGGCACGTTCTTCGACCGCACGATCCCCGAATCGACTTGCGTGTTCTGCGGCCAGTGTGTGGGCGTCTGCCCGACCGGCGCGCTCAAGCCCAAGCGTGAATTCCTGCTGGAGCAGGGTATTGCGCCGGAGGAGATCACGGTGATGAGTTCAGGGAGAAGACGGAGAAAAAACAAAAATTAACCGCAGAGACACTGAGAACGCGGAGTTAAAATAAAAAGGTTTCTCTGCGCTCTCCGCGACTCAGCGGTGAAATCGTTTGACCGAGGCAATTATGATAAAAGCAGATCGAGTAGTTTCCACCACTTGTCCCTATTGTGGCGTGGGATGCAATTTACAGTTACACGTCAAAGACGACTACATTTTCAAAGTGACCACCCCCTTCGACGCCGTGGTCAACAAAGGCAACCTGTGCGTCAAGGGACGTTTTGGCTATGATTACATTTACCATCCGAAACGAGTGACCAAGCCCTTAGCGCGCAGATACCTGCTCGAAGACAAACCAAAACCAGAGGGAAGGGAGCAGGTCTTTGCCATCAGCACGGACGGAGAACCAATCCTCAATTCTCAAGTCTCTAACGATTGGGATTGGGTGGAAACCGATTGGGATACCGCGCTTGATCTCGTCGCCGATCACCTCGTCGAAATCTACCAGCGTGATGGCTCGGATGCCATGTCGGTCTATTGCTGCGCTAAGGCCACCAACGAGGACAACTACCTGCTGCAAAAGATGTTCCGGGCGTTGTTCCGCACCAATAACGTGGACCACTGTACCCGGCTGTGCCATGCCGGTAGCGTGGTGGCGCTCCAGCAGGCGCTGGGTTCGTCGGCCATGTCCAACACGGCCAGCGAGGTCATCCGCAACGACGTGTTGATCGTGACCGGCTCGAACACCAGCGAGAACCATCCCATCATCGCCTTGCAGATGAAAGAGGCCGTCCGCAAATACGGGGCCAAACTGATTGTCATCGACCCGCGCCGCATCGATCTGGTTGACTTCGCCGAGTTATGGCTGCCGCTCAAGCCGGGTACCAACGTCCCGGTGCTGACCGCTATGGCGCATGTTATTGTCAAGGAAAGGCTGGTCAATTCCGAGTTTGTCAAGAACCGTACTGAAGGCTTCGAAGATTTCGTCGAAAGCCTCGAAAAGTTCACTCCCGAATACGCCGAATCCATCTCGGGCGTTCCCGCTGACGACATTCGCAAGGCTGCCCGTCTGTACGCCAATGCCAAAAACGGCGCTATCTACTGGGGCATGGGCATCTCGCAGCTCTCGCACGGCACAGCCAGCGCCCTGGCGCTCATCCATCTGGCCTTTCTGACCGGCCACGTTGGGCGGGAGGGCACCGGCCTCAACCCGCTGCGCGGACAGAACAACGTCCAGGGCGCCAGCGACATGGGCGCCATGCCCTTCCATTACCCCGGTTACATGCTGGTCAGTAACGAAGACAACGCCAAAAAATGGGAGGCCGCCTGGAACATCGAGCCCGGCGGTCTGAGCCGGGTACTCGGCCTGACCACCACTGAAATTCTGGGGCACGCCCATCCCGGCGGCGTGCGGGCGCTCTACATCATGGGCGAGAACCCGATGATGTCCGAGCCGAATCTGAACGAGACCCGTAAACATATGCGAGAATTGGAATTTCTGGTCGCTCAGGACCTGTTCATCAACGAGTCAGGTTCCTATGCGGACGTTTTCCTGCCCGCCACGCCATTCGCCGAAAAAGAAGGGACCTTTACCAACACGGATCGACGCGTCCAGCGGGTGCGAGCGGCACATGGCCCTCGTGGTGACGCACGCCCTGATTGGCAGATCATCTGCGACCTGGCTCAGCGCATCGAGACGAAACTGGGGCGTGCTACCGCCAAATGGACATATTCCAGTCCTGAAGAAGTTTTCGCTGAGATGGCCTCGGTGGTCCCCGATTTCGCCGGTGTGACCTACGAGCGCATCGACAAGGTCGGCTTGCAATACCCGGTCTGGGACAAAAATCATCCCGGCACGCCGCACCTGTTCAGCTGAATCCTTCCCGCGTGGACGGGGCAAATTCACCCCGCTCGATTACGTCCCGGCGGTGGAGCCGGTGGATGACGAGTATCCTTTCATCCTGACCACCGGGCGCCTGCTCGAGCACTGGCACGGCGGCACAATGACCCGTCACTCACAGTTGAACACACTCTACCCCGAAGCCCGGGTCGAGATGCATCCTGCCGACGCCGAAATCCATGGCATCAGCGACGGCATGGCCGTCAAGGTCACTTCACGGCGTGGGGAGATCGTTGTGCGCGCCACTGTCACCGAGAAAACCACCGTCGGCGTGGTCTTCGTTCCCTGGCACTTTGCCGAAGCCGCCGCCAACCTGCTGACTATCGACGCCCTCGACCCGCAGGCCAAGATCCCCGAATTCAAAGCCTGTGCCGTACAGGTCTTCCCAGTAAGAGAAAGCGATCTACCGAATCCGGATGTAGTGTTAGAACGAGGACGGTATTAGCTCTAGCCCAATCACAAAAGTGCCTACAACTTCTCCTCACAGATGGAGAAGTTGTATTTTTTATATCCCTTTACAACCAGATCAGATGATAACAGGCTTACTTTTTGAACGGATTTTTGTGGACGGGCCTATTGTGACGGTTTAGCGGACTGTTGAAGTTGTTTGGATTGTACGGGCTGTTTGGGTTCCTTGGGTTCAAGGGGCCAGGACGGTTCCACCAGGGAGGTGGCGTCAGGCGTTTATAGGTTGGTTTTGGTGTGAACGAACGAAATCTCTGAGAGTTCACCGGTCGCATTCTTGTAATCTCATGAATGCGATCCAGAGCGTGTTGGTATGCATCCGGGCAGTCAAGAACCCAGCCCCTGCCTTTACAATCACGACAATATTTCTCGAAAAATAACAATACACGTGTATAACCTTTACCATCGCAGCTATAACAATTACGTTTTTCTAAAGGTTTATGACAAGTGTTGCAAAGTGGAGGGGAATTTGTATTTGACATGATCTTTCTCCTGAATACGCCATACCAGTAAAGGCGTATCCTATAAATATCTTACTAATTTAGAGCTTGTAAGTCAAGTTTTGCGACAGATGGAAAGAAAAATCGGGTTGGTGTGAGTTAGTTAATGCGCGAGTCAAATACAAAAGTGCTAGAATAAAAGAGAAATCTATAACGCATTTCGAGGCAAACATGCCAGATATCACACCTCTCACACGTAAAGTGCTGGTCATTGATTTTCGTCCTACAGCGGTGCCGTCAGGTTGGAATCGCAGCGATGATTTGATCCCGGGATATATCGCCGCAATGCAAAAAGCCAGCCAGGATGTTTTGGCCTACCAGGTGGTTGAGAAATTGGAGGTCCCAGAATATCCGGTTCTCATGGATGGTAGTCAATATACCGATGCGACCTTTGCTGGCGTGCTCGCTGACAGTAGGTCTGCCTTGCGCGATGCGCATGGGAATTACCTGCTGGCCGACTACGAGCAGATCATCCAGAAGTTCGACCTGCTGCAGAAAGATCGAGGACGCACAGATCGATGAGGTCTGGATGTTCGGCGGACCGTACTTCGGCTTTTATGAAAGTCGTATGGTGGGGAAGGACGCCTTTTGGTGTAACGGACCCGCGATCGAACAAAATTGCCGCCGCTTTGTGATCATGGGATTCAATTACGAGCGGGACGTGAAGGAGATGGTTCACGATTATGGACATCGCTCCGAAAGCCTGCTGGCAAAACATTTTGGCTCTGAGCCGTTCTTGAGAAAAATGTACGCCCAGCAACCCACCCCGGCGCCTGCCAACGCCTATGAACAGTTTTTACTGGAGGTTGGGACGGTGCATCGCAAACCCGGGGGCGAGGAATATAGCCAGGACGAATTTGCCTGGCTTTCGGCCATGCAGTCTGAATGGTGGCCGCCGACCATCGATCCGAATCTTGTGGGTGCGCCGGGACCTGTATCGTCTAAGTCTGCTGAATCGACCTCTGTTGCGCCGAGCTCTTGGTATCAAGCTATCCTGGATGTGTTGGTGTCGTTGTTTGGAAAGAAATAAATTATCCCGACACGTCAAGATTACTGACCATCGACGCCCTCGACCCGCAGGCCAAAATCCCCGAATTCAAGGCCTGTGCAGTACAGGTGTTCCCGGCGAGGGAGGATGATTTACCTAACCCAGAGAATATTTTTCTGTAGGGAAGATATTAGTCTATGTCATTCTTAGCGTAGCGAAGAATCTCCTTTCAATTGATTTGCAACTCTTCGATTGCGTGGTCTCGATACGTCACTTCAGACTTCTCGACCAACAGTTTCCTCAGAGTGACATGTAATTGAGAACCGTTTGGTGAGAGGGAGAGATTGGAACAAGAACTCCGAGATGCTTATACAAATTCTCGGGGTTCTTTTTTATATTGACCTTTCAAAATATTATTACTGTGCATCCAAATATGTCTGGGCATCCTCAGGGATGATAGCGTTTTGAAAAACTTTGGGATCGCAAATGACCTCATAGGGAAACTCGAACCCTACATATTGCTGCCATTCTGCAAGAGTTAGGTTACGTGGCACTTTTGCACAGGCATTGGCGATTAGATCCTGTGCCTGCCATTCCCACACGCGGGCGGTGCCATCACGACTGCCCGAGACGATGTACTTTCCGTCGGGGCTGAAGGCGACTAAGAACACATCACCGTCATGGGTCATGCGGGCGACTTCAATGCCAGAGGCGGCTTCCCAGACGCGAGCAGTGTCATCGGGACTTCCCGAGACGACGTACTTTCCATCGGGGCTGAAGGCGACTGAGTACACTTGACCGTCATGGGTCATGCGGGCGACTTCAACGCCAGTGGCGGCTTCCCAGACGCGAGCGGTGTCATCGCCACTTCCCGAGACGACGTACTTTCCGTCGGGGCTGAAGGCGACTGAGTATACCGGATCATCATGGGTCATGCGGGCGACTTCAGCGCCAGTGGCGGTTTCCCAGACGCGGGCGGTGCCATCATAACTTCCTGAGACAACGTACTTTCCGCCTGTGCCCAAAGGGGTATCGGGGCTGAAGGCGACTGAGGTTACCTCACCGTCATGGGCCATGCGTGCGGCTTCAGCACCAGTGGCGGCTTCCCAGACGCGGGCGGTGCCATCGCGACTCCCCGAGACGACGTACTTTCCGCCTGTACCTAAAGGTGTATTGGGGCTGAAGGCGACTGAGTGCACCTCACCATTACGAGTTGTGCGGGCGACCTCAACGCCAGTAGCGCTATCCCAGACGCGAGCGGTGCCATCATAACTTCCCGAGACAACGTATTTTCCGTTGGGGCTGAAGGCGACTGAGTACACCGAACCGTCATGGGTCATGCGGGCGACTTCAGCACCAGTGGCGATTTCCCAGACGCGAGCGGTGCCATCGCCACTTCCCGAGACGACGTACTTTCCGTCGGGGCTGAAGGCGACTGAATGCACATATCCATCATGTTTCATGCGGGCGACTTCAGTGCCAGTGGCGGTTTCCCAGACAGCGGTGTAACCATAACTTCCCGAGACGACGTACTTTCCGTCGGGGCTGAAGGAGACTGTGTTCAAACTGGACTCGGTCATGCGGGCGACTTCAGTGCCAGCAGCGCTTTCCCAGACGCGGGCGGTGTCATCGGAACTTCCCGAGACGACGTACTTTCCATCGGGGCTGAAGGCGACTGAGGTCACCTGACCGTCATGGGTCATGCGGGCGACTTCAGCACCAGTGGCGGTTTCCCACACGCGAGCGGTGCGATCAGAACCTCCCGAGATGATGTACTTTCCATCGGGGCTGAAGGCGACTGAGTTCACCTCACCGTCATGGGCCATGCGGGCGACTTCAGCGCCAGTGGCGGTTTCCCAGACGCGGGCGGTGCCATCATAACTTCCTGAGACAACGTACTTTCCGCCTGTGCCCAAAGGGGTATCGGGGCTGAAGGCGACTGAGTTCACCTCACCGTCATGGGCCATGCGTGCGACTTCAGCGCCAGTGGCGGCTTCCCAGACGCGGGCGGTGCCATCGCCACTTCCTGAGACGATGTACTTTCCGTCGGGGCTGAAGGCGACTGAGGTCACCCAAATGTCATGGGTCATGCGGGCGACTTCGGCGCCAGTAGCGGTTTCCCAAACAATGGCGGTGCCATCAGAACTTCCCGAGACAACGTACTTTCCGTCGGGACTGAAGGCAACTGAGGTCACCCAATTGATCACATTGACGTTATTATCATGGGTCATGCGGGCGACTTCAGCGCCAGTGGCGGTTTCCCAGACACGTGCGCTGTTATCGAGACTCCCCGATACGACAACGTACTTTCCGTCGGGGCTGAAGGCGACTGAGGTCGCCTCACCGCTAAGGTTCATGCGGGCGACTTCAACACCAGTGGCGGCTTCCCAGACGCGGGCGGCCCCAAGATAACTTCCCGAGACGACGTACTTTCCGTCGGGGCTGAAGGCGACTGAGGTCACCCAATTGTCATGGGTCATGCGGGCGACTTCAGCGCCAGTGGCGGTTTCCCAGACGAGGGCGGTGCCATCGCCACTACCCGAGACAATGTACTTTCCATCGGGGCTGAAGGCGACTGAGGTCACCTCACCGTCATGGGTCATACGGGTGGTTGATGGAACGGATTTATTATTATTGATTAAGAAATTAGTAGCATCCTTATTTGGAAACAATTTCATGGATTTGATATCCAGCAGGGTAGAGATTATTTGTTTTGAACTGAATTCAGCATTAATGGATTGTGCTTGAATAGCTAGTTGGCGGGCGAGTGCAATTTGGGCTTGCCTAATTGCTTCCTGTTCATTTGCGATTGCAGTTGATTCAGCTGATTCTGCCTTTGCTTGCTCTGTCGCCCTCTGGTTAGACTCATTTTTTGCGATTACTACTTGTGTTGCAAAACTGTTTGCATTTTGGGTTGCGTTTTGTCCGTTGATGAATGCCAGTATGCCCAACCCAACCGATACAACTAATGCAATCCCTACTCCGAAAAGAAGGTTTCGCTGGCGTCGATTTTCAGCCTGCCTTGAACTATGGTTATATTGTGTTTGAAGTTTTGTGATTTTCGGATCTTTTCCAGCATTTACGGAAATTTGCGTTTCGGCATCTTGCAAATCTTTCCCCCGCAACAAAAAACTGTTTTCGTAATTGTTCCTTTTCCACTCTAATGCCTTGACCTGCAAACGGCGATGTGCCTGCACCCAATCGTAGTCTGTGTGAATGCTGGTAAGTAACTTTGTGATAGAAACATCAAAATCATCTTCTTCGCGAAAGAATATCCAGTTTAAGGCGCTAAGTTGTTTTGGGATTTCATCTCCATTGGTCTCGCGAATAACCAAAGGAATAAGGCGTTTCCCATTCTTGACCGCATGTTCGATTTCTTGCCTGCAAAATTTGGAGGTAACTGAATCCGGGCTGATGAGAAAAACAAAGGCATCTGCTTCTTCTATACCTTTTTCTATCTCTCTCCACCAGTCTACAGTTGGTGGAATACCTTCCCAATCGATCCAGATGTCAAGATCACTCTTTTGCAGTTCCCCCGTGAGTTTCTTTGCAAATTCTATGTCCTTGCGTGAGTAGGAGATGAATACGTTTGCCATTTGATTATTGGTTATGTGTCATTGTGAAAACGGTCTTTTCGATGCGCCCCATGTATGGCTCCTGGTTATCTTGTCCTTGGGGAGATTATACAATATCTTGGCGGGAGTGCGTCGCATATCATCCCCGTAGGGGACCTGGTTTGACGGATTGATTCTTTTGGTTAGTTTTTACCGTTTAGATGGCTTCTCTTGTCTGGTAGGTGCGACGCACCCTCTAGCGCAACTCACGGGGACTTATGCCTGAATCGAGCATCAGAAAATCCGTCAACAGGTGGTTGAAGCGGGCTTCTTCATCGATCATCGAAAAATGCCCTGACTTTTCAAAAACGACATGCTGCATCATGTCAGGTAAATTCTGGAAAGTTTCTGCCTTTGGTGTTTGAACGGCAGGGTCGTGATCTCCGTACACCAGCAAGCAGGAAATTTGCGTCTGACGCATTTTGTCGAACAGGTCATCTGACTGGAAACTCTCGATAGATTCTTCTATAGCGCGTGGGTCAGCCTGGATTTCATCAACCAGGACACGCTTTGCTTCTGGCGATCTGCCTCCCAGCCATTGAACCAGGTCAGAGGGCGGGGAGGTGCGCATACGCGAGTTGATCGCGTCATAATCCAACGGGCAATTTACGGCCATCATACGATCCACGCTGTTGGGCCAGCGGGAACAGAAGTCGAATCCGACCAAAGCGCCGAGGCCATGTCCGATGATGGCCACTTTCCCTATCCCCATTTCATCCAGGAAGCGGCTGAGCAAATTGGTTTGCTGGTCGATGGTATAACGTTTTGGATCACTGGCAGATTTTCCAAAGCCCCACAGGTCAAGCCCGTAGGCATGAAATGACCTTGATATGAATTGCATGGCTGGAAACCAATATCTCCAGGAACCAATCCAGCTATGCAAAAAGATGACAGGCCGCCCGCGGCCTAAGGTCTCGTAGTTGACAATCTGTCCGTCCAAAAGAATATTGCCCATATGCAGATACCTTCACGATTTGGAAATTACGTCCGAGCTGATAAAAACGATCTTTTCGATGCGCCCCATGTGTAGCTCCTGAGTGAACATGTCTTAATAAGATTATACAAGAAAATAACGCCTTGGTTGTCGGTTTTTCATTGGGATATACTTGAAGACCGGATGGTATCCTGTTTTCACTTTTAGGGTAATGAGAATGAAAATGTCACGACTGATTCGTAATGGGCTGGCTTTTCAAATGCTATTCACTGCGCTGACGAGCTGCCTGCCAGCTTCTCCAACCGCTATCCCCCCTACGCCCCGGGCTACTTCAACTTCTACAGCTACCATAATGCCCACCCCGTCTGGCACACCAACAAGCACGCCCGAGCCGGCATTTACCTCCGTTCCAAACCGCCTCCGCCAAGCGGATGGGATGGAGATGGTCTACATCCCTGCTGGGCAATTCACAATGGGCAGCAACGTGGGCGAACCCGACGAAGGTCCGGCTCATGAAGTTTACTTGGATGCCTATTGGATGGACCTGACGGAAATCACCAATAAGATGTACGCTCTGTGTGTCGATTCAGGGAACTGCAAACCACCTTTAGAGACAAATTCTTATACGCACACGACTTACTTTGGCAATTCCTTGTTTGCGAATTATCCGGTCATCTTCGTGAATTGGGACATGGCAAATGCCTATTGTCAGTGGGCGGGGCGCGCCTGCCGACCGAAGCCGAATGGGAGAAAGCCGCCCGTGGCGAAAAGGGGCTGGCTTATCCCTGGGGCGATGAGTGGGATGTGCAGAAGATTAAACGGTTGAATTTCGCTGACAAGAATAATCCCGAATTAGCCCTGGACATGAGTGTGGACGATGGCTACCGCGACACGTCTCCGGTCGGCAGTTATCCGGCCGGTAAAAGCCCGTACGGGATATATGACCTGGCCGGGAACGTCTGGGAATGGGTGGCCGATTGGTATGATCCGAACTACTATCTCGATTCACCGCTGAATAATCCAACTGGGCCAACCGGACCAACCCAAGATATCAGCATGCGCTCGATGCGTGGCGGTGGCTGGGTGGCAGCCAATGAGGCTGTGTTCCTCACCTATAATCGCCACGGGGTGGAGCCGGAGAATTACAGCAGCAGCATTGGCTTTCGCTGCGCGCGTTAACGCCGTTCCGTGATTCCCACCTGCTGGCACATCTCCAGTACGGGACAGGTCGAACATTTGGGCGAGTTCCCCGTACAAATATGCTTTCCAAACGGAACAAGTAAACGATTAATATCCACCCAGTATTGCTTGGGAAGTACCTCTTCGAGCGCGACCATCGTCTTTTCCGGTGTGGAGGCCTGCACGTAGCCCCAGCGGTTGGTGACGCGATGCACATGAATGTCTACGCTGATATAGGGTTGGCCGCAGGCGATGCCCAGCACCAAGTGGGCGCATTTCGGTCCAACGCCGGAGAAAGATTGCAAGATTTCGGGATCGCAGGGCAGTTCCCCCTCGAATTCGTCCAGGACACGGCGCGCTATCTCGTGGATTTGGGCGGCTTTGCGCTCGTGGAAAGTGGACTTCTCGATCAAGTGATCGATCTCGCCTGGCGTGAGTTGGCTGATCTCGGCGGGTGTGCGAGCGCGCTCGAACAATCGCTTGGCGGTTGGCAGGCTCACCTCGTCGTAGGTGCGGATGGAGATCATACAGGCCACCAGTTGCTCGAAGGGTGAATCAAAACCCAATTCTGCCAGTTCGAACATGGCTGCCTTCGGCCAGGGTTGTACGGCGGCATTGATACGTTCTATTGCAAGATCAATGTCAAATGGTTTTTTCATCGCAAGCCTTCTTACAAGCTTATAGACCAATCATAAATAATCGAAATACGCCCCGTACGATTCCCGGGCGAAATATTCTTGGGGAGATTATGCAATTATAATGCCCCCATGTCCTCCTCCACCAGCGACCCCAAAGGACAACTCCGTCAACATTGCAAAGCCATCCGTAATGAATTGGGTGACGAAATTCGCCAGCAGGCCAGCAGGGCCATTTGTGCGCATCTGGCTGCCTGGGATGTCTTTCAATCTGTCGAGACCATCTTGACCTACATGCCGATGCGGGGCGAAGTGGATTTGCGTTCCCTGTTGACCGATTTCCCTGAAAAGCGCTGGCTGTTGCCGCGCATCCTTCCCGGGCAAGACGGTCGCATGGTTTTTCACGAATATGACCCCGATAACCTGATCGTACATCCGTATGGCATGGCCGAGCCCGCACCGCAATTGCCCCAAGTCTCAGCAGATGAGCTTCAGCTTGTCCTTGCGCCGGGATTGGCCTTCGATCATTCCGGTTGGCGTTTGGGTTATGGTGGCGGGTATTACGACCGTTTTCTCCAGGACTTCAGGGGTGTCAGCGTAGGCATCGTTTTCCAGCCTCTTTTGTTTGGAAGCCTGCCGCACGGTGAATATGACGTGCCCGTAGGTTGGCTTGTAAGTGAAAGTGGGCTCATAAAAGCGACTGGGGCATAACCGTCATTCGTTTGGTTTCTCTGATCCACCTCTACTTGTTTCTATTGAATTGCGATAGAATTTATCCGATACGATAGATACCAGAAAGGATGAGCCATGCGCAGGGTGTTCCATAAATTGCTGGCTTTTTGTTTTGTCCTGGCTTTGAGCCTCGGCTGGGTCCAGCCCGCTCATGGCCAATCGCAGGTGCAACTCACGCTCTTCGACGAACTTGGTCAACCCATCACCTCCCTCACCGACGGGGACAATCTCAGCCTGAAAATAGATACTCTCCGACCCGTTTTCCGGTGAGACTCAGGTGGACTTCCTGCTCTCGGGCGTGGATACCCCCATAGCGAGTTGCCGCATCCTGGTCGTTGGAGGCAGTTGCGAGTCCGCTCCTTTCTCAGCCCTGGGCTGGTACTGGAACCCGGACGGGACTCCGGCCCCTCAGCGGAACATCAGTGCTCGTTTAGACGGTCAGCAGGCGGTCGGGAGTGTGAACGTGACTATCCTCCCGCGCCCGGTGGTAATGGTGCATGGCTTTAATGCCGATTATCATAGTTGGGACAATTATCTCGGTCCGCAAGGCTATTTAGCCACGCTTGGTTTGAAAGGCTACGCCGTTGGTGACGGTCAGGTAGCGGGTATCATGAACACCGGCAACCTGTCCGACCCCACCGCCCGCACCAACACGATTGCCCAAAACGCTGCCATCCTGAACGAGTATATTGCCAACGTGCAGAAAGTCACTGGCGCTGCAAAAGGTGGATTTGTTAGTGCATAGCATGGGCGGCATGATCGCGCGTTATTATCTTGATCGGGTTATGAAAAATAATAACGTATCCCAACTGATCATCCTGGGCACGCCCATGGCTGGCTCGGCTTGCGCCAATTTGCCGGCCGCGTTGGGGGTGTTGCTGCCAGCCACGCTCGAGATCCAGCCCGGCTACATGACCAACATCTTCAATCCACAGATCGTCCATCGACGCGGCGTGCCTTTCCACGCCCTGGCCGGGACCAAACTGCACGATGCGGTCGCTTCCCCTTGTACGCCGGTTCCCTCTGACCTGGTGGTCACAGAAGATAGCGTCAAGGCTATCCCGATGCCGGTGCAGGAGATCGACCTGCTGCACATGGATCTGAACACTTCGCCGCGTGTATTCGACGAGTTTGTGAAACCACTGTTGCAAACGCCACCTGGCGCGTTCGAACCTGCCGAAGATTTGCCCGCGCGCCCGGCTTCTGCTGTTTCGCAGCAATTCACAAAAATCTATACCGGACATCTGAACCCCGGCGCCACCCAGGATGTGGTCATCAACATCGATCCGAATGTGGCCGTGGCTACGTTTTCATTGTATGACACCACCCGTTCCCTGGACGTGTCCGTCACCGGCGCGAGCGGGAATACCATCACGCTGGATACTGAGAAAAATGGCTTGATCAAAGTCGAAGACCCGTCGATATTGGTGTATCTGGGATATGGTTTCAAACAGCCCAAACCGGGCAAGTGGGTGGTCACGCTGCTGACCACGGATACCACCCCGCCTGCGGGCGCGGATTACGCCATCATGGCGGTTTTCGATGGCGGAGCCACGCTCACAGCGCAAACGGATAAAACGACTCCAGCAGTGAACGAGGCTGTTCAGGTTTCCGCCGATTTGACCGATTCCGGACAGCCGGTCGCGCTGCAGAGCGCGCAGGCCGTCTTGCGCAAACCAGATGGCAGCGCAGAAACTCTGCCGATGACTATCGATGGGAATTCTGCTACGCTGGAAATCGCCCCCAGTGTCAGCGGTATTTACGGCATCGAGGTGGATACTACCGCCCAGGCCAGTGATGGCACCTCCATCGACCGGGCTGCCTTCTTAAGCTTCGAAGCCCAGCCAGTGGAGGGGCAAATTACCATCACACGTATTTTGGTTGGTGCCGGTATCTTGTTGTTGGTGCTTGTAGGAGCTTTCTTTGCATCGCGTGCGCGCAGGAAACGAGCCTCAGAAGAGAAGACTACTCCCTGATCCAAATCCAGCCTTCTTTTTGTGCCAGGGCTAAATCGATAGGTGGATAGGCCCTTCCTGCCAGGAAATCCGCTCCGGCCAGCACGCACAGCATAGCGTCCAAGGCATCCGCATCCTCGAGCGGGAGAGATAGATCTTTGGGCAATTCCGCTTCGGTTGCCAGCCAGTCCAGCAACTGATGACGGGTCTCGCGTTGGTCAGGTCTTTTGTACGCGGACGATTGAACGTGGCTGGCTTTCAGTGTTCCAGCGGGGTAGACTTCTATCGCGGCGATCCCGGTAAAATTTGCATCCCAAGCCAGGGGGATGGTCACTTCCCTTTTCTCCGACAGCGCGCCCAGCAATTGTAAAGCGGCTAAGTGCGGTGCGGGCAATACGATCTGCGCCAACATCCAAGGGCACTTTTCCAAAGGTACGCTGTACGAAGCGGTCTGTCTCGCGTCGAAAGAATTGGTTGGCTTCTGCACGCAATGGCATCCCGGCGTTATGACCAGCCAGCGTGTGACCAAAATTCTGTGGCCAGCCGAGGGGGGCATCCAATCGCTAACAGGCAAGTTTCAGAATCAGATAATCCATCCGTTGATGATTTCTTCGGGCGCATGGAGTTGGCCGTTGGTTACATCGGTAATTTGCACTTGACCCTTTTGCCAGAAACCGCGCACCAGCCCGACATTCTTAGGGTCGGTGGCGCAGTCTATGCCAATGATAGTGCGGGTTTTCATCCTGAAGTGGCTGGCTCGTTCGAACAGATGCACAATTCCCATGTGATCTTTCCTCGTTCCTTTGGACATTCCTATTTTGCAGGTGATCTTCGACTTTTATTGCATTATCATCCAAAATTCGCTACACTATAAATATATTTTCCTTAAGAACATGGCAGTGAGGGCATAGCAGCCAAGAATAGCGCGGCTAAATCAGACTGACACTTTGGCATAGAACCAGAAGAAAATTTATAGTCGATATGTTTCCTTCTCCAAATCAAACTTGTGTGTATTTATTAGGTGCCTTTCGTGTTGAACTTAAGACGCAATCCATTCGCCTGCCTACTCGAAAGATAGAAGGTCTCCTAGCTTACTTGATTCTACATCCTGGCGCACATACCCGGGAAAAACTCGCATCTTTATTTTGGGGGGATTCGTCTGATGCAGCGGCACGTGGTTCGTTACGAAAAGCTCTTACACTCCTTCGCAAGCATATCACCAGCAAGATCGTACGTGCCGACCGCGAAAACGTCCAACTAAATCCATCTTTTCCCCTGTGGGTTGATGTAAACGCATTTGAAAAACAAGTGCAAGAACTCCTTGCAAGTTCATCTCCCCACCCGGCTCAATTCAACTCTCTGGGTTATCAGGGTGATTTGCTTTCTGATTTTTACGACGATTGGATTTTGCCTTTGCGCGAACATTACCGCGGGCTATATCTGGATGTCATGCTGCGCGCGGTTGAGCAATCACGTGCGCAGAGTGAGTATAAACTTGCAATTAAATATGCACAGAACATTTTAGCTATTGATATAGCCAATGAGCGCGCTCATCAACATTTGATGTTCTGTTATATCACTTTGGGGGATCGCAACAAAGCGTTGGGACAATATGAAACTTGTCAACGTGCATTGCGGAACGAACTGGCTGTGGAACCCGCCCGTGAAACCCGGGCGTTGTATGAATGGATTAAACAAACTGCATCTGATGTTCCTTCGATGGCAGCGCGAATTACAAATCTACCAATCCCTATCTCCAGCTTTGTGGGACGAAATCGTGAGTTGTCGAAGATCAAACAGTTGTTATCGAGTGCGCGATTGGTTACGCTTACCGGCGCGGGCGGCAGTGGCAAAACCCGATTGGCAATCCATGCTGCGACCGATTTGATCGATTCCTTCAAAGATGGAGTCTGGTGGGTAGAACTTGCACCGCTCACTGAACCTTCGCTTATCCCATCCACGGTTGCCAAGGCATTGGGCATCGATGGTCGCTCTGATCAGCCTTTGA
This sequence comes from uncultured Chloroflexia bacterium, assembly GCA_963785535.1. Taxonomy (GTDB): domain Bacteria; phylum Chloroflexota; class Anaerolineae; order Anaerolineales; family Villigracilaceae; genus JAABUE01. Next base: position 116,789 of record CAWAVQ010000014.1, read on the forward strand.
CAGAAACACTGAAACAATATTTACGCAACAAAAGGGTTTTACTGGTTCTCGACAATTGCGAGCACCTGATCGATGCTTGTGCGCACATGGCAGAATCTCTGTTGACATCTTGTGCGAATTTGAAAATCCTGGCTACCAGCCGCGAAGCATTAAGCTTGGCAGGAGAGAATGTATGGCCCGTGCCGCCTTTGTCATTGCCTGAAGTACAGATCACCCTACTAGACTTGCTCATGGAATACGAAGGTGTTTGTCTATTTGTTGAGCGTGCCAGTGCGGTCAACCCGGATTTCACACCAGATGATGATAATGCCATTACCATTACACAAATTTGCCAGCAATTGGACGGAATCCCATTGGCAATTGAACTGGCAGCAGCCCGCATCAGAACCATGTCCGTTGAGCAGATTTCAGCAGGACTAGATAACACTTTCCAATTATTAGCAGGCACCAATCGGACGGCCAACCCGCGCCACCAGACATTACGAGCAGCCATCGACTGGAGTTATGAACTGCTATCGGAAGCAGAACGTCAACTATTCTGCCGTCTGTCTGTTTTTGCAGGCAGCTGGGCATTGGATGCAACGGAAACAGTTTGTTCGGGAGATGGTATCGATAAGAACGATATCCCGGATTTGTTGGCGCGACTGGTAGACAAGTCGCTTGTTGCCCTCCATACTGAAGGTCAGCGCTATAGCATGTTAGAGACCATGAGGCAATATGGGAATGAGAAACTTATTGAGGATGGTAAGCTAGCTTGGTTAGTCGAACGCCACCTGGATTATTACCTGAATATGGCAAGGATTGGAGACGAAAAGATTCGTGGTTCTGAGCAACTTGCCTGGATAAAGTGGTTCGACTTTGAACGAGACAATCTGGCAAGAGCAATGGAAATAGCCTTGGATTCTTCTGAAACACTTGAAAAAGGATGTGAATTAACTTGCGCTTTGTGTTGGTACTGGAGTGTAGTAGGCGATTTTGCTATCATGAAGCGTTGGCTAGAAGTTGCCTTGTCTAGATGCACTGAAATGGGCGAAACATCAACAAGAGCAAAGGTTCTCTTTTGTGCAGGTTCATTTTCTACTTGGGGATTGAGATGGTTGAACCATCAACAAGTGAGAGCCGTGGTCGAGGAAAGCCTGGCAATACGGCAGGAATTGTTACCAAATTTCAGCCTTGAAAGAGCGCAATGCCTGCTTACTTTAGGATATGTCCTGAAAACTTATTTCGATAATGATATTGGTTTTGAGTACCTGAACGAGAGCATTGATGTATTTAAAAAGACAGGAAGTGCATGGTGGCATGCCTGGGCACTTAATTTATCGGTGATCATGCTTGAAAAAGATTCCAATGATATTCAAACCATAAGGAATGTATTGGAAGAAGAAACTCTCCTTTGGGAAAAAACAGGGGATCAGTTTTCTTCTGCAATTCCATTGTTAGACTTAGGTGCCTTAGCCTTGGAACAAGGCGACTTTTTTGAAGCACAAAGATTTCTTCAAAGGAGCTTACAAAGATTCAATAAGTTTGGAGCTAAAGGATTTCTCATCCAAATTCTGCACAAACTAGGTAATGCGGCTCGTGGACTGAAACGATATGACCAAGCAGAAACCTATTACAAAGACTGTGTGCCATTAGCTCATGAAATTATGTGGGAGTCATCCCTGCCCGAAATCTATTCTAGTCTTGGTTTTGTAGCGCTCTTTATGGGCAATTTCGAGCAAGCAGATGAATATTTTGATCAGGCCTTGAAAGTAAGCATGGAATTTGATCAAAAACAAAGAAAGATATTTTGCATAGCGGGGTACGCTTCTCTGGTAGTTATTCGAGGGGAAGGTATCAAGGCAGCACGTCTGTTCGGCGCTTTTTTTACACAGCTTGAAAGTCTGCAAATTGAACTGAAAATAGACCAGAACTTGCTCGAACCTGTAGACGAGATAGAAATAAACAATTATCTTGCACTTTGCAAAAAACAGCTTGAAGAAGCAGCTTTTAAACAAGCATGGAATATGGGTGCGTCCCTTTCCTTGGATGATGTTATGAATGAAATCCTGAAAGAAGGTAATTAGTTTTAAAATTGTTAGTGGGGCTTAAATTTCCCGATTATTTCACGCTAGTTTGTCAAAATAATACATAATATTCTTGAGCCTCCGATGTTCAAGAAAAGCATTTCCAATGGTTTTTCATTAATGAAAGGAGATAAAAATGAAAACCAAACTTTTCCTGACTGTATCGATTGTCCTTATATTCGCTGCTGCTGTAGTGTGGGGCACGACTGCAGTGTTTGCTGATACGGGTTGTGATAATGCCTTCGTAAAACAAAGGGCCAGAACGATTACCGTTAAACCAACCGGTACAGATGATACGGAAAACCTGCAATGCGCGTTTGATGCAGCTGTAGCTGCTGGTTCAGGTGCACAAGTGCGATTGAAATTGGGGACATTCCACACCGGGCAAATTGTTGTAAACGGCCTTAATGGGAAGTTCAAAGGTGCGGGGGCGAAAAATACTGTGGTGACCAATCTGCCAAATCTGTATGTGACGCAGGAGAATTTTTACTTTAACCCACCCTCAACCGATAATCCTTGGCCGAGCTTGTTTGTATTTGTTGGAGGTGACTTCAGAGTTTCAGACCTCGCGATCCATATAAGTGGAAATAACGGGACAACTGGCTGGACAATATTTGGAATCGAGCCACTCATCACCGAATTAGCTCATGGGATTGCGATCCTGGGTCCTGAAGCCAATGCTCAGTTCGAGCATATCCTTGTTGAAGGAGAACCAGTTGAAAATTCTTTGCTCGGATACAACTTGATCAATGGCGTATTCTACGAAGGCTTTGTCGGTGAAAATCCTGACCCGATTTCTGGTTCCTTCACTGTTAGAAACTCGACCTTCCGTGCAGTGGGATCGGGGACTCCAATTGCTAACCTCTCAGATGTATCCGTTGCGGTTAGTAACAATGAATTCGAGGATGTTTATTATGCTATGGATGGTGGTGATTTTGTAGATAGCGAGTATGTATTCTCGAATAACAATGTCGATGCAACGACCGGTATATCTCTGTATAACATCTTTGCAACGGAAGATGTTGGATCCAAATTTCTGATAGAGAAGAGTACGTTTCGCGGTGAAACTGGTATTGAACTGGCCCAGACATTTGGTGCAGGCAACACCTGTGAAATCAGTAAAAACAATATGGAGGATGTCACGGGTAACGATATAAACCTGGGGTCTGGAGCGACCGTCTGCATTGTCACAGATAACGGTAATTAGAAAAAACAAGGTGTTTGATTATTTCACAGTTTTTTCACATTGATTTGCAAAAATAAAGAGTGTATCAATACGTGAAAGGAGAAAATCATGAAAAAAGCAAGTGTTTTGGGCGTGTCCATTTTCGCTGTCATTCTGCTTCTACTCACGACAGCGGGGAGTGCCTTCGGTGAATCACCCAGCCCACGCGGTTATCACCAGATGGCTTACGATTCCGAATCCGGGATTGGTCATCCTGTATGGTGGTCAAACAGGAGTATTGGCTTGATCCGGCTTATCGGAACCACGAAACATGGACCTTCGACCCCAAATCAGAAAAATGGGTGCAAATGTCCCCAGGCACCAGTCCAGGTGGATTTGGTGGCGGAGATATGGCCTACAACTTCAGAATCGGATCGAATCATTCTTTCGGTTATCACAGATGACCTGTCCACATTACAGACATGGGCCTATGATGCCAATCAGTGATACCTGGACCCAAATGGAAGATGGCACCCAGAAATATGGTTGGGCAGCGAATCGTCTATGATTCTGAGTCGGACCGCATTATCATGTTTGGTGGATATGACATTTACAAAATATAAGTTTGTCGATGAAACCTGGGTGTACGATTTCAATACGGATACCTGGACGAATATGGAACCGCGCGTCCATCCTGAACCGCGTAACTATCATGACATGGCTTATGATCCAAAAGCCGACCGGGTTGTCTTATGGGGCGGAGACTTGCATGGAGTTGCGAACAAAAATGCAGTCTGGACATATGATTACAACACAAATACCTGGGAAGAACTGAGAAGCAAATACGCAAATGCCCCCGAGCTTCGTGATTATATGAACCTGGTATATGATGAAAAGGCTGACAAGTTCATCATGTATGGTGGCTATTCCTATGGCAATAACGAAACCTGGATCTATGACTTGAACACCAACACCTGGCAGCAAATGCAGCCGACAAATAACCCAGGAGCGATTTCTCGCTATGCAATGGTCTATGTAAAGGATGAAAACAAAACCATTCTGTTTGGTGGGCAGGATGGCGCAACCAACTATCAATACAACAATGAAACCTGGAGCTACAGCCTAAAACATAATAAGTGGGTGAATGTTTCCCCAAATTCATAAAGAAAATTCTAAACCGGACAACATAAGACCAACTACCCTGCCAGAAATGACAGGGTAGTTGGTCTCCAAAACAGATAGGGCTACTTTTTTCAGTTATTTCAGATCACCTGATTACTTATGGCCTTATCGCGTGGCCCTCTCCACCAGATATACGATTCCCACATAATCCTTCCCAGTCGCTTCGGACATGCCCATTTCGCAGGTGATGTTCGATGAATAGTAACCGCCATAGTCGCGTGAGAGCACTTCGGCGGCTTCCATTTGCGTGGCTGATGCGGTCAATTCGGGATAGAGCAGGCCGCGGTCACCGGCAAAAGCGCAGCACCCCAGATTGAGCGGGACTGTCGCGGAGCGGGCACATTTCTGCGCGATCGCCAGCATCATCCCATCCAAGTCCCAGCTTGCGGGCCGAACAGTTGGGATGCAAGCACTACGTCTTCATCCACAGGGTGGATGTCCAGTCTTGGCAATAAGGTATCGTGGATGAATTCAGTGCTGTCGAGCAGGGTCATTTGCTGGTAGAAGGCAGATCATCTGGGGAGAGCACTCTCGTGAGTGCGCAGGGTTGCGCAAGACGGTATGTAGGCGCAGGAGGTCGTGTCGATCACGATGGGATATTTCCCGTGCTCGCTCCACTCCCAGAATTTGGCGAGAGTTTTATGCAGTGTGGCTTTATATGCTTCTGTATAACCTTTGGACGCAAAAGGCATCCCGCAGCAAACGCCTTCGATTTCTTTGGGGATTTCGAGAGCGATGCCCGCTCGTTGGGCGACAGTGATGAGGGTTTCGGCGAGTGAGAGTTGACCGTCACCTTTGGGTGTACCCAGTTGTCGGGATATGCAGGATGGAAAGTAGATGTATTCTTTTTCTTCACGAAGGGCACGATGCCCTGACGGGGACATGAGTTCACTAATGTTTTTTGTTGGTGACGGGACAGCGTGGTTCCATTTTGGCAGAGTTGTGCCAGTGATTTTCTCAACCATTTCGGTAGCCGATGTTAAAAACAGTTTTTCCTTTGTGTCTTTTTGCGCCCTTCGTGGTTCAAAAAAGTGTCCCAAACGCACGCCCCAGCCAACTGTCTTCTCAACCAACCCAAAATTATCCGCAACCCAACCAGCAACTGTTTCACTTTTTACATTTTCCGCTCTCAATTGCTTGGTCAATTCACCTGTATTAATCCCAACCGGGCAAGCGCTGGCACATAGACCGTCCACAGCGCAGGTTTCGATGCCAGCGTAGACGAAATCGTCCATAAGGGAGGCAATTGAGGGGTCGTCCGATGCGCCAAGACTCTTTAAACGGGCAATCTCGCGTTGCACCACAATTCGCTGGCGCGGAGACAGGGTCAGGCGTCTGGATGGGCATTTCGATTCGCAAAATCCGCACTCGATGCAGGCATCCACAATCGGCGAAACGACGGCAATCGTCTTGACATCCGTCACGTGCGCCTGCGGGTTCGAGTTGAGCAGCACGCCGGGATTGAGCATGCCGTCCGGGTCGAGCAGCGACTTCAGCTCCTGCATGATGGCGTAAGCTTCAGCGCCCCACTCCATCTCGACGAACGGGGCCATGTTGCGCCCGGTGCCGTGCTCGGCCTTGAGCGCACCATCATACTTGCCGCTGACGACACGCACCAGTTCCTGCACGAAGCCATCGAAACGGTCGATCTCGCTCTGGGTGTTGAACGACTGGTTGATCTGGAAATGCAGGTTGCCGTCCTTGGCATGGCCGTAAATCACGCCCTCGGGATAGTCGTGGGCGGCAAACAGGGCCTGCAAATCGGTGACGGCATCCGCCAGGCGTGGTACGGGGAAGGTCACATCCTCGATCAGCGAGGTGGTTCCGGGAGCGCGCATGGCTCCGACCGAAGCGATGATGCCCTTGCGTGGCTTCCACAGATTGGCTTGCTGGATGGGGTCTTGCGTGAACTCGGCGTCGTGGATCAGGCGCAGGGTTTTGAGCGTTCGGGCTGATTCTTTTTGGAAATGGAACAGCGTTTCGGCGTCTGCAGCCTGATACTCAACCAGGATGGCAGCCGCGTTCCCGGGCAGTTCCCGCAGGACCGCTGGCACATCCGGGTTTGCTTCCACGGACCGGAGTGCAGCCCGATCCATGATTTCTGCCGCGCGTGCCCCCGACTCGCGCAGCGGAGCGATAGCCGCGGCCGCATCTCTGACGGAATCGAAGTACAGCATCCCGGTGTATTTATGCGGGAAATCAGGTAACGTGTGCAGGATGGCTTCAGCGATAAAGCCCAATGTCCCTTCGGAGCCAATCAGCAAATGAACGAGGATGTCAAGTGGCCTGTCGAAGTCCACGAAGGCATTGAGCAGGTAGCCGTTGTTGTTCTTCATCTGGTAGCGACGGCGGACGCGCTCGGCCAACTCCGTGTTGGCAAGTAAACGTTGTTTGAGATCAAGCAAACCCTGGGCAATTTGTGGCTGCTCGTTTTCGAAGGTTTGATGAGCATCAGGCGCGGCGGTATCCAGTACAAAACCATTCGGCAGGACAAAGGTTATGCTGTGGACGGTTTTGTATGCGTTTTCGGTGACACCACAACACATGCCGCTGGAATTGTTGGCCAGAATCCCGCCCAGCATACAGGCATCAATAGAAGCTGGGTCAGGACCGATGCGTCGCCCGTAGGGTTTGAGCACGTTGTTCAGAAATCCACCTACGATGCCTGGCTGGGAGCGAATCAATGCACCGCCGTCTTCCACGCTGTAACGGCCCCAATGTTTGGAAATATCGACCAGAATCCCGTCGCCGGAAGCCTGCCCGGAGAGACTGGTCCCCGCAGCGCGAAAGGTCATTGGAATGCGCTGCTGCTGACTGAATTTGAACAGCGCCTGGATTTCGCCGATGGAATTCGGCTGCACCACCGCCTGCGGTACGAGATGGAAGTATGAGGCGTTGTTGGCGTAGGCAATGCGGTCAATAAGACGCGTATGCACGCGCGCTGCAGGAAGGATGGAAGCGAGTTTATCTTGGAGTATTTTCATAGCTAATCCTATCGTTATTATTGTACAATTTTTGGCCATCACAATAAAGCCCCAGGTGCCACTAATCCGCCTGCATTTACTGCTCTTTGCATATTTTATATCTAGCAAATTGCCTTCAAATATTTACGTGGCACTCTTTGGGTTAGAGAATGTGAAAACTTTCAAATCTGATAACATAAAATCAAGCAACCCTGACAGACAAACTCGACTTCCTTTTGTATAATGAAAATAGTGCTAAAGCCTGAAAGATCTTGGAGCAAACTTGGAATCTTCACATGCCAATATTCTCATCGTTGATGACGTAGAAGATAACCTTGAGATTCTAGGGGATTTATTGAAGTTCGATGGTTACAATGTGCAAGCCGCCCGGAGTGGAGAAGCGGCTCTGAAGATGGTGCAGGAATCTCTCCCGGATTTGATCCTGCTGGATATTCTGATGCCAGGGATGGATGGTTTCGAAGTTTGCAATCGTTTGAAAGCCGATGAAAGTACCAGGGATATCCCGGTCATCTTTGTCAGTTCAATGAACGATATCGATAGTAAGGTCCAAGGTTTTAAGATTGGTGGTATCGACTATATCAACAAACCGTTTCAGCATGCTGAGATATTGGTTCGCGTGAACACGCACATCACCATGCTGCGTTTGCGCAAACACCTGGAAGAGCAGAACGCAGAACTGGAGCACCTGGCGAATACCGATTATTTGACAAAACTTTATAACCGTCGGCATTTTTTCAATACCGTTGAAGTGGAATTTGCTGAGGCACAGCGAAGCGGGTATCCGATTTCTATTACCTTGATTGATTTGGATCATTTCAAACAAGTCAACGATACACATGGCCATCTTGTCGGTGACCACGTGCTGGTTCACATTGCTCACCTTATCCGTTCAAACTGTCGTGAGAACGATATTGCTGCGCGCTATGGCGGTGAGGAATTTGCCGTCCTGCATCCATCCCTGAACCGGCAGAATGCTTTTCAGGTTGCTGAAAGGATCCGGAAAGAAGTGGAAACAAATCCTTTTTTACGTGAAAGGGATGAAATTGGCGTGACCCTCAGCGCTGGAGTTGTAGACACGCAAATTTGCAAGGCTTGCCTGCGTGTTGATGATGTCCTTTCGCGGGCTGATATAGCTTTATATCGGGCAAAAGATGGGGGACGAAATCAGGTTGTTGTTTTTGATGAATAGAATTGCAGGAGCTCGCTTCCGCTGAAGGACGCGAACTCTAAAAGTGCGTCGAAGCGTAATAATTGAGAGGCCTGGCTTGTTTGTGGAGCCGGGCCTGTTTTATCCTTTCACTGCAATTGTATGTTTCGATACGAGGATATTAAAAGCTCAGGGTAGATTTTTTGAGAACCTGCCCCGAGCTGGTTTGCTTTTATTTCTGGAATTACTCATACGCTAAGGTATCACGAACAGTCAAATTGGATGCTCTTCTTGCGGGTAACGCACTGGCCAGTGTAGCGATCAGAAGCGTTCCAATCAACCAGGCAACGATTCCGCTGATGCCGTAGACAGCCGGCATGGGGGCGGTCAGAATCGCTAGACCCACACCTGTGGTCAGGACAACTGTGATCGGGATGGAGAGTACGATGCTGATGATCCAACTGATCAGGCCAATGGCCAGGCCCTCTACGATCACAATTCCTTGAATGTCACCGTTGGAGGCACCGATGGCGCGCATCACTCCGATCTCACGCGTGCGCTCCAAAACGTTGATGCTCATCATCCCCATTAGACCCAAACCGCCAACGACTGCAATCAAAATTGCCATCACCAGCATGAAGTAGACGAAAATATCGGTCTGCGCCTTCTGGTTTTGGATGAAATCCGAGCCCAGTTGGGTGCTGCTGATTTGAATACCGTGCTTCTCGTATAGTGCCTGTAGTTGGTCGTTCACCATTTTTTGGGCCGCGGCCTCATGACTACTGGTGATCACGCGCAGCGAATAAACCTGATCGGGTTGATTGATCAATTTGCTGATGTATTCATAGTTGACGTAAAGCAAGGGCGGGTTTACGTTTCCGGTGATGCTATATGTGCCAACGATGTGCCACTTCGTTTCTTTTTCATTGATTTTTATGGTCAGCCAATCGCCTACTTTCAGGTCGGGGAAGATGTTCAGCAGGTGGTTGCCAATCACTATGGCGTTCTCATCTCCGGTTGTCAACCAGCGGCCAGAGGTAATGATAGGGTCGATCAAAGTGGAATTAGAAGGTGGCGCGACAAACACGATCTGCGTACCGGCTTCTTGCTCGTCACTGATCAGGGTCCCGCCGATTTCCAGCCAGCCTTCCACGCTTTTCACGCCAGGAACGCTTTCTGCCAGAGCGGCTACTTTTTCGAAACGATAAGCGCGATCGAAGCTGACATTGATATCTGCCAGGAAGTAGCCTTGAATGTCATTAATGACTTTATCGAAGGATGCCCACAAATTGTAGACCCCGATAAAGATTCCGCCAGCCAGCACCAGCGTGAACAGTGTCAGTATAAGGCGTGCCTTGCGGCGAATCGCATTCCGCAGGGAGAGGCGGATCGGACGTGGGATCAACAGCGCCCGTTTGCCAATGGCTGTATCCTTTGGCTTGATATTGCGACCGATACCGTAATCACTGACGGCTTCCCGGACCGTAATGCGCACACTGTTATACACCGGCCACATAGCGGCCAATACAGGCACCACCAATGCAACGATGATCTGCTGTAGCAGGGTTATAGGATAGCCGTGATATGGGGATGGGTAAAAGTTCAGCCATTGTGCCATACCAGCGCCGATAAACTGCGCCGCGCCGTTTGCTAAAGGAATGGAGATTGCCAGTGCTCCCAATCCAAATCCCAGGATCAAAACAACATACATCCCGAAGATTTGCATAGTACCGCCACCGGTGGCTTTCATGATACCGATTTGACGGGTTTGCTGGGTCATCAGAGCCGTAATCGTGTTGACGATCAGGAAGCCACTGAGCAGGACCGTCATCCAGCCCAATGCGCCCAGGATGAAGAACATACCCTGTGCGATGTTGTAGGCGAAATGGTGCCCTGGCTGGTAGACATTTACAAAGTAAATTGTTGCGCCACTCCGTTCGATGCGGTCTGCGACAGCCTGCGCCACCTGGGTCACGTGTTCCGCATCTGTTGGGTTTTCAGCTACGCTCACTGCCAGCATGTTATAGTTCGATGGGCCGCCGAGCCATTCCAATGTGTCTGGCGTGACAAAGGCGGTCACCGTTTCTGCCAGGTTATATGGGAAGCCTGTTGCGTTATGCAGATAACCGCCTAAACGTACTTCACGACGCTTCCCGTCATCGAGTTCGATCTCCAACATGTCGCCGGGCTGGTATCCCAACGATTCAGCAGACGAGTCAAGCAACACTTCCTTTTTATTAAGGGGGGGAATACTGGACGCACCCTGTTCGGGTTTGAGGGTATTCAGGGTTAAAGCTGAAGGATCATCGATTGCTGTGAACTGAATAGCAATCAGTTGACCATCGGCATGGATCAAATGGGCGCTGGTTGTGCTGAAGCCTTCCACAGCATTCACACCCGGCACCTCCCGCGCGGTCTTGACACTGTCATCATCCAACGGGCCTGCATACACTTCCGCCTCGGACGGGCTGGCCGAAAGATAGTCGCTTTCCATACTTTCGCTCATATACTGGCCCAGATTACTGTTAAAACCGACCGCGAAGGCCCCAACCATAATCGTAATGATGGTCAAGACAGTACGGGATTTGTTACCCCAGAAATCCGCCCAGACCTTCTTCCAGCGACTGCTGATCATTCTGAGCCTCGTTTCTGGACATTTTCCTGCTCGTGCTGGTTGGCGGCCTGATGTAACGCCTCGCGCGCAACCTCCGACTTGCTCAACAGTTCGTTGAGTTGGTCATAACCGATTGTAAGCACCTCGACCGGTCCGTATTCGGATGCCCGGATCGAGGCCCTGTTGCTGCGGTCGTGGAAGAACTCCATCTCGCCAAAATACTTGCCTGGGCTGAGTTGTACCACGATCACATCGGATTGGTTCTCGCGTGGCAAGATCACCTCCACGTTGCCTTTCGAAACAATATAGAAAGCATTCGCATCCGTTCCTTCTGAGATGATCATCGAACCGGCTTCAAAGTGTTGCATCTTTGCAATTCGGCTTGCTTCCAACAACTGGGAAGGCGAAAGGGATGGCATTGCTTTGGCAACATATTCGTTGACGATCTCGCCATCTGCGATCAGCGCCGTGCGATGGGTGCGCTTGGCGAGCCCGCTGTCATGCGTGACAACGATAATGGTTTTCCCCTGGGCTACAAGGTTCTTGAATAATTGGAATACGCTATCCGCTGTTCTTGAATCAAGGTTACCGGTTGGTTCGTCCGCAATGATGATTGGGGGGTCGTTGGCCAGTGCGCGGGCAATAGCAACGCGTTGCTGCTGGCCGCCGGATAACGCGGTGGGCAGTTTATAGGCATGGTCAGCCAGTTCCACCATATCGAGCAATTCCAGGGCGCGCTTCTCCCGTTCGCGCATCGGATAGGTGCGGCAGAAATCCATGGGCAGCATAATGTTCTCGATGATGGAAATTGTCGGCAGCAACTGAAAGAACTGGAACACGATCCCGAGATTCTTTCCGCGCCAACGTGCCATGCGATTTTCATTCAATTCGTGGACGGCCTGGTTGTTGACAAAGACTTCTCCAGCGGTAGGGCGGTCGATGCCGGTAATCATGTTCAGCAGTGTCGACTTGCCGCTGCCTGACTTGCCGATCACGCTGACAAATTCACCGGCCTGGATGTGCAGATCTACATTTTTAAGAGCCGGGAAATCCCCGACGGCGGTTTTGTAATTCTTGACTACGCCGCGCAGTTCGATCAAGGAACCGTTTCCATTTGAACGGTCAGCCTTATTTTTAGGGTTCCTATTATTAGTAAAGGGTAGGGTCCACATACAATACCTCGAATTTCTTACTTCCAGAGCGGAAGCTGCTTTTATTCAGTGAACTTGACGACAGAGGTCATGCCCCAGCGCATGGTAGGCAGCGCTTCGGTTACCTCGACGGTAACTTCGTACACCACATCACCCTGCTTCTCTGAATAATTCTGACCAATCCGTAGAACCTTGCCTTCCAGAGTTTTGTCGGGAATGGCATCCAGAGTAACCGCGACAGGCTGACCTTCTGAGATTTTGACGACATCCAATTCGGTCAGATCGGTGGTCTTGACGATCCAGCCCGAAAGATCTGCCACGCTGGCAGCAATCTGCCCCGGTGTGACCAACTCGCCGGTCTTGACCTTCAGGCCTGCTACCGTTCCATCGAAGGGCGCCGTCAGTTCAACGTCAGCCAGCGCAGCGCGGGCGGCATCCAGGTTGGCGCGGGCAGCTTCATACTGTGCTTCAGCGATGGCTTTATCACCGGACTCTGTCCCTTTGGTCAGAGTGTCGTATTCCTTCTGGGTCTGGCTCAGCTCGGCCTTGGCGTTCTCGAGGTTAGCTTCCAGGGTGGTCCATTTGATAGCCTTATTGTATTCGGCCCAGGCATCGTCCAGGCGTTTCTTGAACTCTTTGCCGGCCGGGCTGTTGGGTTGGTAATAGCGATAGGGGTCATAATCGGCGCGTGCCTTATCCAGTTTTTCCTGGGTGTGGATCAACGCATCACGGGGGCCCATACTGATCAGATCGGAGGGAATATCGAAGTTATCGAACTCGTACTGTGCCTTGCGCGCGCCTTCATTGGCGTCAGCCAGTTTGCCCAATGCCGTAGCTTCTGCGCCATCGAACGCCTGCTGGGCTTGTAAAAAGGCTTCTTCGGCATTGGCGACTTCGGCCTGCTTAGCTTCGCTGTTTTCCAAGCGAGCGATGACCTGGCCAGCCGTAACCTGCTCGCCTTCGGAAACCAGCACATCGCTGACGGTCCCGCTGGCATTAAAGGCAATGTCCACGTAGTGAACGGGCTCGAGCCGACCTTCTGCGATAATGGTATTGTCAGCAACGACCGTTGGGATGGGCGTGCTGGGAGCGTCCGCTTGACTGCCAGCGCCACAGGCGGTCAGTAGCAGTCCCAAAACTACAAAAAAAGATATAACGAACAAACGCTTCATGGGTGCATTCTCCTTTTTCTTGTTTGATTACAAAGATATATACGCAGGAATCCATTAAAGTTTAAGCTTTATGGGATATTAATCGAACCGCTGTATGCAGGGCTTTGTTTGTAATGACTGACGGGAGTGATGTGCTGCTATTATACCGGGAACAGCCTCTCGATCGTTTCGATCGTTTCGGCACGTAGCTTCCCAGCGGAGAGCTCGCTTAAATCTGCCTGGAATTGGTCCGCGCTTTCGACCGGGATGTGTAGTGTCATGGTGATGTCGACGGCGAATTCTTCGTTCAGGATGTCCCCCTGATGCCGGTTGACCAGCATACGAACGCGCTCCAGCAAATTGTAGGGCAGCGCCAGCATCGCTACGTGGACTTGTTGCCTGCGTGCTCGTCGGACGGCGTTGACTGCCATTTGGGTTGATTCCGTGTAGGCCCTGACCAGCCCGCCTTTGCCCAGCAATGTGCCACCGAAATAGCGTGTGATCACAACCGCCACATCTCCCAGACCACTGCCACGTAAGACGGCCAGCGCCGGGCGGCCTGCCGTGCCAGACGGCTCGCCATCGTCTGAGCAGTAATCGGTAACATTGTTGCCCCCACCGATAATGTAAGCCGGAACGTTGTGCGTGGCATCCGAAAATTCCGCCCGGATGCGGGCAATGAAGGCGCGCGCTTCGTCCGTGCTGGCGACAGGGGCTAGCGTGGCGATAAAACGCGAATTGACCACCACCTGTTCACGGCGAATTTCTTCGGCGGGGGTCAGGAATGGAGTTGGCACAATAAAACGATTTTACCCGTTTTGGGAATGAATACCGATATATCGATTAGGAGTCAAAAGTCTTATCATCCCCTTAGAGGACCTGACTTTTGATGTGCTAATCCCAACATCAGGAGATGTTGGACTCCCCAGCGCTCAAGTCTTCACCATGTGACTGGCTTCTTCGTGCATCCAATTGCGGCCGTCACGCGCCAACAAGGAATCGGCTAAGGATGGTCCCCAGGTCCCGGCTTCATATGCAGCCAGGGGCGGAGTCTGACTCGTTTCCCAGGCTTGCAGAATGGGATCGATCAAGCCCCAGGCCATTTCCACCTCGTCTGCCCGGGTGAACAGGGAAGCGTCCCCCTGTATTGCGTCTAACAACAGACGTTCATAAGCCTCAGGGATGGCGGTTGGCCCGAAGGACTCCGCATAGTGGAATTCCATATCCACGGAGCGCGTCTCAGCCACCGTATCGGGCGCTTTGGCCTCAAAACGTAGATGCACACCCTCATCGGGTTGCAGGTAGAGCACCAGCATGTTAGGGGTCATCTTCTGGCCGGGCGGCATCGGGAACATGGCCAGGGGTGGCTCCTTGAAACGGATGATAATCTGAGTTTGTTTTTCAGCCATGTTCTTACCGGAGCGCAAGTAGAACGGCACACCCTTCCAACGCCAATTGTTGATGAAGAGACGCATTGCCGCATATGTGGGTGTACTTGAGTTTTTGTGGACATCCGGCTCGCTGCGATAGCCCCAGTACTGTGCACGGACTGTGTTTTCGGCGATCTCCTGTTCTCGGATAGGCTGGATAGCGCTCAACACCTTGACCTTTTCATTGCGCAACGCATCGGCGTTGAAGGAGGCAGGCGGTTCCATCGCGACCAGCGTGACCAGTTGCAGCAAATGATTCTGGAACATGTCGCGCAACACGCCGATCCCATCGTAATAGCCTCCACGATGTCCCACCCCGACTTCTTCGGACACTGTGATCTGGACAGAGTCAATATAATTGCGGTTCCATAGAGGCTCAAAGATGGTGTTGGCAAAGCGCGTGAACAGGATGTTCTGGACAGTCTCTTTGCCCAGGTAATGATCGATGCGGTAAATCTGGTCTTCTTTCAGGACCTTGTGGATTTGTCCATTGAGCTTTCTAGCGGTAGCCAGATCGGTGCCGAATGGTTTTTCGACCACTACACGCCGCCAGCCGCCGTTTTCTTTTAGTTGATGGGTAATATCTAGATTGGAAAGGATGTCCGGGAACAGCCTGGGTGGGATCGCCATGTAGTACAGGCGATTGGCATCTCCTGCTTCCAGCTTATCCAGGTAGGCTGACAATTTTTCGAACCCGGCCTTGTCATCGTATTTGCCCCGGCTGTAGTACAAGTGCGGGGCAAACAGCGACCATTCTTCCTCGCTGAATTCAAAGCTGGCGTATTCCTTCAGCCCGTGGTGCAGGTGTTCGCGAAACTGCTCATTCGTAAAAGGAGTCCACCCGTAGCCGACGATGTTGAGCTCGCGAGGCGTTTTTCGCTTACGGAATAGGTTGAAAAAGGAGGGCACTAACTTGCGCTGGGTCAGGTCACCCGAGGCGCCGAAGATAACGATGGAAGTGGGGATACGATTGTTCATAAAATTCCTTCTAAATATCAAAGATACGATGGCCGAGTAGAGCGAGCGTTTTTCTCGCTCGTATCGAGACCGATAATTAGATCAAATCGAAATATTTCCGAGAACTCATTGGCCTCGATACGCCCCTCAACGTACATTCGGGGCTACTCGACCAACGCATTTTGCCATCACAATTTGCTCGCCGCGGCCTCATCCACCAGCCAGATGACTTGCCCATCCGTAGGTTGGATGCGTTGGGCGGGATACTGCTTCTGATTCAATACGTCGCTTAATACGCGGCTTAAGGTTACGGCCTTGTTCTTGCCAGTGACCAGAAACAGGACCTTCCGGGCGCTGTTGAAGACCAAAGGCGTCAATGTGACACGGTTTGCCGGGCGGCCCTGGTAATGACCGGTCACGGCCAGGGTGGGGGAGCTCGCCTCCGCCGGTGAACCGGGAAAGAGCGAGGCCGTGTGACCATCGTCGCCCATGCCCAGCAGCACCAAATCGAAGCGCGGCCAGTCAAGCCCGGGATCGGCAAAATCTTTTAGCGTTTGCGCATAAGCATCAGATGCCTGCTCTGGCTGCAGTTCGCCTTTGACGCGCAGGATGTTTTCATTTGGAATGGGCACCTGGCTCAATAAGATCTCGCGCGCTTGGTGATAATTGCTGCCTGCATCATCCGGTGGGACACAGCGCTCATCGCCCCAGAAAACGAAGGTCTTCTTCCAGTTCATCTCACTACGATACGGTTCACTTGCCAGCAGTCGATACAGCCCGGAGGGGGTGCCGCCGCCAGAAAGAGCCGTCAGGAAACGTCCGCGCATTTCAATCGCGTGCTTAGCTGCCTGGATGAAAATATCCGTTGCGGCCTTGCTCAATGCGTCACTATCTTTGAAGATTCGAATGTCTGCTTTCATACTTGCCATGCCAGGTGTGATTGTAACAGCCTTTGCGCAGAGGCCGTTATTTCGTTCAAGGCGCACTCGGGCGTGCAGCTTTCCGAAAGCCCGATCAAATCCCCGAACGAGACGCGCGGGGTGAGCCCGAAGATCTCTCGCCCAGCCAGGATCTGTCGCATCATCTGGTACATGAAAGCCAGCCGCTGGCGGTCAGGGCGCTGCCTGCGGAACCAGGTAAAGGGGTGACGGTAGGCAGCCCGGGCAAGGACTCCGCTGACAATCGTGACCAGCACGCGGGTGCGTGGGACGCGTCTGAGAAAAATCTCCAGGCTGCGGGACCACAGTCCGAATTCCGCATCTGCCTCCGGCATGAAGGCCGGGTCTGCTTCGATACTGCCACGCGCGAACAACAATAAAGCCCCGCCGTCTTCCAGGTGGCGGATCGATTGGCGCACGACTTCCATACGTCCGTGGAGGTTACCCGGATCGGGCGCGTAAATAGCGTGCTGGCTGACGTGCGGCAAGTGCTCGAAAAAGGGGATGTCACCGATGATGATCTTGTAATCAGGGCGTTCCACATGCGCCGAAATGACCAGCGAATCGCAAGCAGCCGGATGGTTGGAGGCGATCACCAGCGGCCCATCGGCCGGGATGTTTTCCACACCACAAGCCGCGAAGTCTTTGACGAAGTGCGGCAATACCCAACGCGCCCCGGCAGCTACTCCTTGTTCGGCTACAACACGATCCAAACCTACACCCAGTTTCGCAAAGCGCTGCGTGGCCTTTTCGAACAATGGCCGGACAGCCTTCCCTAGTCCACGCTCTTGTGAAAGGCTCAGGGCCTTGGTCAATTCGTAGATCAGAGTATCACTGAGGGCGCACGTATCCTCGTCATAACTGTTCATGGCTCAATCTCCACCTGTACTCTTTTAGGAATTTGAAGGAAGAAGAATAAAACCATTCCACAGATGGCCAGGATAACGCCATTGGCAACGAATGGCGCAGCAGGGTTGAAATTGTCGTACAGCCAGCCGCCGCCCAGCGGACCGAGCGCCGCGCCGATGTCAGCGGCCATCACGTAAAAACCATAAGCCTGACCATGCTGGTCGCTGCCGGTCAACTCGGCTACCAGCGCCTGCTCGGCCGGATCGCCCGCCGCAAAACACAATGCCAGCACGGACCACAGCACGGCCAACCCGATGATGCTGGTCAGCGAGGGCAGGATGAACATCGTCAGTGCGGATACAGCCAGACCCAGGATCATGAGCGGCTTGCGTCCGAAGCGGTCGGCCAGATGGCCAAGATGAGAGGGCAGGGTAGCCCAGATCAGGCCAGAGGGCAGGAAAGCCCAGGCGATCACATCGATGCCCAGTCCCAATCTATCTTGCAGGAACAGGATCAAGATAGGTGTGGTCATGCTCCAGGCGGCGGCGGTCACCAGGGTTACCAACAGCAGCAGGTACCACGGGCGTGACCAGATGATCGGCCGGCGTGACGCGCTCGGGGCGCGATGGTTGGTTTCCGGCAAGCGCAGCAGGGCGATGACGAAAGCCACCAGGGAAAGCCCGGCAAAGGCCAGGAACAAGATCGTTTGGATGTGGGCTTGCCCTACTCGTTCCACCAGGGGTGGCGCATTGTACAGTGTGAAGGCGATGAAAGCGCCCATGATCGAGCCCCGGCTGCTGGCCTGGGCCAACCCGCCAAAAGCCCGTGCCCGGTTGCCTTCATTGGTCACATCTGCGATGATGGCGTTGGCTGACAGCACAGCGCAGGCAGAGGCCGCGCCCTGCAGAAAGCGCGCCGCCACCATACCCCAAACCTGCTCGCTAAAGGCAAAAGCGACCATCGTCAAGGCGTAAGCCAACATGCCCGTCACGAAGAACGGACGCCGCCCAAAGCGGTCCAGTGCCCAACCCACGAGCGGACGCATCAGGATGGTCATGATCGAAAAGGCTGAGAAGATCAGGCCTATCTCAACTGCGTTGGCTCCCATGTCTTTGCCGTAAATCGGCAGCAACAAATCCATGATGAAGAACGGCTGCGCCGCGAAGAATATGGAGGTTTGCAGTGTTTTTAAGCTGGGGGCGGTCGGATTCTTCATGGATGCTTCTATTATAGTGAGTTTTGAGGAGGACTTGAAACTTCTGACGCGATTGGGCTACAATATCTGACATGCCAAGCCTCGATCTGGAAAAACTCACAGCGCATCGCGCGCGGACCTTCAACCTGCCCCCGTTTAAAGCACTGACCTCTCCGGCCCAGGCCCTGGACTACGTGAACGCACGCGGCTTCGTCTACTTCTGGCCCATCAAAGGCATCGACTTCCCCAGCCTGTGGACCGCCGTGGCCGGTGACCGGCCCGTCCCCAACGAGCACGACGATCCCGGTCACATCACCTGGGGCTGGAAGGACAACGCGCTCGACCAGCGCATCTGGTATTACGGCAAAGTGCTGCGCCGCAAAGCCACTATGATCTCGCTGGAGGTCGCGCCGTATTTCTACGCGCTGACCGAGAATTACGGCGATTACAAGGAAGATTATCTGATCCCCTATGAAGACGGTCGTATGCCACAAGGCGCCAAGCAAGTGTACGAGGCCATCCTGGATAACGGTCCGCTCAACACCATCGACCTGCGCCGCCTGGCGCGTATGAGCAACGCCAAAGATTCGGAGTTCAACAAGGCGCTCGAAATCCTGCAAGCGGACTTCAAGATTTTACCGATCGGTGTGGCCCAGGCCGGCGCATGGAACTATGCCTTCATCTACGAACTGACCGCGCGTTACTGGCCCGACCTAGTCGAGAAGGCACGCTACATCGGGGAAGGCGAAGCGCGTGAGAAGCTGCTGGAGTCCTATTTTGAGTCGTTGGGCGCGGCGCAATTAAGGACGTAAACAAATTATTCCGCTGGGAGAAAGCGCTCACCGAACGGACGCTGAAGAGGTTGGTGGAGCGGGGCGCTGTGTTGGATGGTATAGAGAATGAGAAACAAAAGGGGAGATGGTTCTCGTTGCCTGAATTGGTTGAATAGCGTTTCAAATTTCCTGTATACTTGTATAAAGGATGCCTCTCGAATGGGGTAAACAATGAACGAAGCTGATACCTGTCGAACCTATATTCTTCCAAAACTCCAATCTGCTGGTTGGGAGGATGATTACATTGTAGAGCAATTAGTCCTTACGCCAGGAAGGATCGTCCCGGTCGGTGACAAACATATCCGCAGGGAAGGTTTACGACCGGATTATGTGTTGTTCATTCGACGCAATATTCCCATTGCGGTGGTGGAAGCCAAGGCGGAATACAAGCAGGCTGGGGATGGTTTGCAACAGGCGATTGAGTATGCTGAGATGATGGGGGTAAAGTTTGCCTACGCCAGCAATGGCAAAGGAATTATTGAGCACGATTTCATTACTGGTGTTGAACGGACTATTCGTGACTTTCCTTCATCGGATGAGTTATGGGGACGCTTGCAGGGGACGCTTCAACTTCCTACAAAACAAGATCAAACTGATGCTCTATCCGCCTATTTTGAAGAAGTGGGCGGCAAGACGCCGCGCTATTATCAGCAAGTTGCAATCAATCGAGCGGTAAACGCTGTCTTGACAGGGCAACTACGCATTTTGCTAACGATGGCTACCGGCACAGGCAAGACCTTTGTGGCCTTCCAAATCGTCTGGCGTTTATGGAAGACGAAACGCAAGAAGCGCATTTTGTACCTGGCCGACAGGAACGTACTTATCGATCAGGCCAAGGACCGCACTTTTTCGCCCATGGGACAGGCCTTACATAAGATCAGGGGACGAGCCGTAAAGAGCCGTGAAATGTACTTTGCGCTTTATCAGGCATTGTCTGGAACCGGGGATGGCCCAAACTTATATGAGCAGTATCCAAATGATTTCTTCGACCTGATTATCGTGGATGAGTGTCATCGCGGTTCAGCCAACGAGGAAGGCAGTTGGCGCAAGATACTGGATTACTTTGATACCGCTACCCAAATCGGGATGACAGCCACGCCCAGACGCACAGATAATGTTGATACCTACGATTACTTTGGCGACCCGATCTATACCTATAGCTTGAAGCAGGGCATCGAAGATGGCTTTCTGGCTCCATACGGGTGTATCGAGTTATTCCGGATGTGGACGCGAGTGGACTACAGATCGACCCCGGTGTACTGGACCGCTTCGGGCGTGAGATTCCGCCTGATTTGTACGGCACGAAAGATTTTGAGCGGGTGGTTTCATTGCTCTCACGCACAGAAACGGTGGCCGCACACCTGACTGAATATCTAAAACGCACAGACCGCTATGGTAAAACCATGATCTTTTGCGTGGATCAGGAACATGCAATGGACATGCGTAGTGCGCTTGCACGCCTGAACCCGGACATGATGAAGGAAAACTCGAATTATGTGGCGCGCGTGGTATCGGATGAAGGCAAGGTTGGACGCGGACATCTGGATGATTTTCAGGACCCTGAAAAAGTAACACCGGTCATCTTGACCACTTCGCAGATGCTTACCACCGGCGTGGATGCACCGACCTGTCGCAATGTGGTCTTGTTCCGGGCAATCAACTCGATGGTGGACTTCAAGCAGATCATCGGGCGTGGGACGCGAGTTTCAGAAGAACATGATAAATATTGGTTCACGATCATCGATTATGTGGGCGCTACGCAGTTATTCTATGACCCGGCCTTTGATGGTGAGCCAGTGCGCGTGATCAAAACACAGATTGATGAAGATGGCAACGAGACCGAAGTGCAAGACAGCGAAGACGGCACCTTGCAACCAGACCGTGAGCCCGAAACCCCGGATGCAGCGGTTGAGATCGAGCGCCAGATTGGTGAATTGCCGCGCAAATATTACCTGGATGGTGTGGAAGTCTACATTGCCGGGGAGCAGGCTTTCGAACTGGACCCGGATGGCAATATCCTGAAAACCATACAGTTCACAGACTTTGTCGCTGAGAATGTGCGCCGCTTGAATCTGAGCGCTGAGCATTTACGCAAAGCCTGGCCGCTGGCCGAGCAACGCGCTGAAATCCTGAACCAGTTACGCCAGCGCGGCATCGACCCCGAACACCTGGCGCGCATCACCCATCACGAAGAGGCGGATGCGCTCGATTTGCTGTTACACGTGGCTTACAACGCCCCGTTGGTGACCCGCCGCGAACGGGCTGAAAAGCTGCGTCAGAAGAAGGCTAACTTCCTTAACCAGTACACCCCTGCCGCACGCCAGATTTTGGATGCGCTGCTGGAGAAGTATGCTGATTATGGTGTGGGACAGTTTGATGAAGTTTCACGATTATTGCAAGTACCACCAATCAGTGGGTTCGGTTCTGCTTATGATATTTATGAGTTGTTTGGTAACGCAGCGGGGCTGTTGCGGGCGGTGGATGAGATGCAGAAGTTCTTGTATGAATAAAGTCATTCCCCTTCGGGGACAATGTGCGAGGAGGGCGCCAGCCCGACGAAGCAATCTCCTGTAAAACCGGAGACCGCCACGCTCACAATAAACGTTCCCCGTCTCGGGCATGCGCCCTCACGGGGCGAACGGCGCTCGCTGTGGCACTGGTGCGAGGAGATTGCTTCGCTGTCGTAGGATACAGGAGACCGTCACACTCGTAATGAACATTCAATCGCTATAACCCTAGGGCGAGGGGATTGCTTCGACGGAGGTACGCCGTCTCGTAACCCCGCCAGAAGCAGGTGGGGCAATGACATGTTATAGCAATGGATAATAATGGAGAAATTTTTATATGAGCAAAAAACAGATTGAAGTACCACTTTATCTCAAGCGAACAAACTTTTTCCCTGGTCGGATTGTGACTACAGCAGATTTACAAACAGACCAAAATTATTTCAGGGAGCAGATGCGACAGCATAATCTGAATTGCCACGGCGTTGGAATTGTCTCAGGACTTGAAGTTACCACATCCCAAGGACCAGCCAAATCGATCATGGTCGCTCCCGGTACAGCGCTCGACCCCTTAGGGAATGAAATCTACTTATCTTCGGCTGTACGGTGTCCGCTTCCTGAAATATTTAAAGTAGTATTTCTTATTCTCTACTGGGCGGAACGTGAAACAGAATTTGTGCCCGTGCAGACCAACGAAGGCGAAACTGGACAAACCGTAGCCTCACGGATGGAAGAGTATGCAATTCTAAAATACGAATTTGATGATGGCCGTCCACGCCACCATACAGGGGTCGTATTGGCTCGTCTAAAGAAATTTAAGCGTAGATGGATTGTAGATGAGGGTTTTCAGCCTCAGAGAGCGGGAGTTTGAACTCCAACGATGATGTCACTTGATCAATGTCATTGCGAGGAGGGCGCGAGCCTGACGAAGCAATCTCCTGATAAAAAGAAGACCGCTACGCTTACAATTACCATTCGAACACGATGGCACTAGGGCGAGGGGATTGCTTCGCTCCCTACGGTCACTCGCAACCCCGCCAAAAACAGGCGGGGCAATGACACTGTGAAACTCTATGTCTGATAAACAGTATTGCGTTTACATTATGGCTAATGCCCACAATACGGTTTTGTATACTGGCGTGACCAATGATTTACAACGACGAGTTATGGAACATAAAGCAGGCAAAGGTAGCGCGTTCACAAAGAAGTACAATATCAGCAAGCTGGTCTATTTCGAATGCAGCGATGACATCAACACAGCGATTTTTCGAGAGAAACAGATCAAAGCCGGGTCGCGGCAGAAAAAGATTGAGCTGGTCAATAGCATCAATCCGGAATGGAATGATTTGTTTGAGGAATATTTTCAATAACCAGTGTCACCGCGAGCGAACGTTTGTTGTGAGCGTGGCGGTCTCCCGATAAGGAGTAGATTGCTTCAGTCGCTACGCTCCTTCGCAATGACACTATAAACAAAAGGAACTTTATGCCACAAAAAAACACCCGCGCACAACTATCTTCCCTGATCAAATCAGCTCGCGACATCATGCGCAAGGACGCCGGGCTGAATGGCGACCTGGACCGCTTGCCGCAGCTTTCGTGGATTCTGTTCCTGAAAACGTACGATGACCTGGAGCAGCGCCGCGAAGCGGATGCCGTATTAAGCCGCCAGGCGTACAAGCCGGTCATCCCGGCGCCGTATCGCTGGCGGGATTGGGCTTCGGATGAGAATGGCGGCGCGACCGGGGATGAGTTGCTCAAGTTCGTCAATGACGAGCTGCTGCCGGCCCTGCGCGAGCTTTCAGGCACGGATGAAAAGCTCAAAGTGGCGGAAGTGTTCAAGGAAACGTACAACAGGATGTTGTCCGGGTATTTGATGCGGGATGTGGTCAACCTGGTAGATGGCATCCACTTCCAGAGTCAGGACGAAATCTTCACGCTGTCGCACCTGTATGAGTCCATGTTGAAAGAAATGCGCGACGCGGCGGGCGATTCGGGCGAGTTCTATACGCCCAGGCCGGTGGTCCAATTGATCATCGACCGGGTCAAACCCCAACTTGGTGAGCGAGTCCTGGACCCGGCCTGCGGCACGGGCGGGTTCCTGGTCGAGTCTTACGAATATCTCAAGCCGCAGATGAAGAGCGCCGAGGACCAGCGCAGGCTGCAAAACGGGAGCCTGTTCGGGGTCGAGAAGAAGCCGCTGCCCTACCTGCTGGGGACGATGAACCTGCTGCTGCACGGCATCGAGAATCCCAACATCCGCCGCGATAATGCCCTGAAAACGCCGCTCAAGGAGATCGGGGAGAAGGACCGCTTCGAGGTGATCGTCACCAACCCGCCCTTTGGGGGCGAGGAGGAAGCCGGCATCCAGTTGAACTTCCCGGAGGCCACGCGGGCCAGCGAGACGGCGCTGCTGTTCATGCAGTTCGTGATGCGCTCGCTCAAGCCGGGCGGACGCTGCGGCATCATTGTGCCGAACGGCTTTTTGTTCGGCGACGGGGTGGCGGCGCGCGTCAAAGCGCAGTTGCTGCGCGAGTTCAACCTGCACACCATCGTGCGCCTGCCCAACGGCGTCTTTGCGCCCTACACGTCCATCCCCACCAACCTGCTGTTCTTCGAGCGCACGGGGCCAACGGGGCAGATCTGGTTTTACGAACAGCCCATGCGTGAGGGACTGAAGAATTACACCAAGACCAGGCCGATGCAGTTCGAGGAATTTCAGGATTTGCGGGATTGGTGGGACGCTCGCGCGGACCCTTCGACTACGCTCAGGGCAGGAAATGAGCATGCCTGGAAAGTGAGCGTGGACGAAGTCCTGAAGGTGGACGAGAGCGGTGCGGTCCTGACCGTCAACCTGGATCTGAAAAACCCGAACGTGAGCAACGACCTGGAGCACAAAGCGCCCGCCGAATTGGTCGAGAGCATTGCCGCCAAAGAACGCCAGATTGCGGCGTTGATGGATGAGATCAAATCCCTGCTGGCAAAGGGGGCTTGATGGCGCTTCCCGGTTTCAAAACAACCACTACAACTAGAAGTGTAATTCTTGAAGCTGCGGTTCAGCTTGTTTTCTTGCGGCTTGAAACAATTTATCCCTTAAAACGTCTCGATAAACTTGCTGATATATCGAGTGGGGGAACACCATCTCGATCTGAATCTGCTTTTTATGGCGGTGAAATACCCTGGGCAAAAATTAGTGATGTTACTGCCGCAGGTAAGTGGATTTCTGAAACCGAAGAAGGTATTACTCAAACAGCAATTGAACAAAGTTCTGCTAAATTATTCCCAATAGGAACTGTGCTGTTTTCAATGTATGGCAGTATTGGCAAAACAAGCGTAGCCGCTTGCCCTATTACAACAAATCAAGCTATTCTAGGGCTCATTCCTTACGATGGAATCGAATCTGAATATTTATACTATGCCCTTATCAATGCTCGAACTCGATTATTTGGACAATCCAAAGGAACAAGCCAGAAAAACATAAACGGTGGAATGGTAAAGAATTTTGAAATACCGCTTCCTCCAAAAGATGAAATAGAGAAAATTATTGAGTATTTATCCCTTGTCGAAGAAGGTCAACCAACTAATAATCTGAGTGAACTGCCCGCATACCTGCAAGAAACGCACCGCATCGTGGCGCGCATCGAAGCCCTGGCGGGGCGCATCGCCGAAGCTCAGTCCCTGCGCCAGTCCGCTGCGGCACAAACTGAAGCTCTTCTTAAGTCAGCACGAAATTCTGTCTTTGGAGAAGATCCTGAAAAAGACTGGGTACATTTGCAAACCTTTGTTAAAGGGATTGTAAATGGTAGAAGCCCCCAATGTGAAAAACGCCCTGCAAAATTGGACGAATGGGGTGTTCTAAAAGTAGGTGCGGCGTCGTTCGGTTGGTTCAATGAAAATGAAAACAAGGCTTTACCGCCAACTTTACAACCCAACCCCGATTACGAAGTAAAACCCGGTGATTTTTTGATGATTCGAGCAAACACCAGAGAACTTGTCGGTGCATGTGCTATTGTTGGAAAAACGCGCTCAAAGCTTCTCCTAAGTGATAAAACTTTCCGATTTGTTTTTAGGCAGGATAAAGAGATTGAACCTGTATTTTTAGACCATGTTTTGAAATCACCCGCTTTGCGCACCCAAATTGAGCAACAAGCATCTGGCACATCACCTACGATGAAGAACATATCAAAAGCAAAAGTGTTGGATTTGCTAGTTCCTGATTACCCGCTCGACGAACAGCGCCGCATCGTGGCCTATCTCGATGGCCTGAGCGAACGGGTCAATGCATTGCGGCGGTTGCAAGAAGAATCACAGGAAGAATTGGATGCGTTGCTCCCGTCCGTGTTGGATAGGGCATTTAAGGGAGAGTTGTAAAATGGCAGATATCTTTATCTTACGCTCACCTTCATTGCTTCGTAACGAAGGTCAAACTTCTTTAGCTAGCGCATTTAAATATTCTCACCATCGAGAAGGTGTAAAAGCCATTGTAGATAGTCTTAGAGAATTAAGATATATCTTATACATTTTTAGATGAGGACAATCTTCAATTAGATGCAGATATATTCAAGAAACAAACATCAAATTTAATCATTGTACCTGAGGTCAGAACATGTACTGATGTTACTTTTAATGAATTGATAAAAATCGCAGATAAGGGTGCGACAATATTTGCAATTTTCGACTCTTTTTATTACAAACTAACGGGTAATAATGAAACTCAGCGTGCAGTGTCTCAACAAATTAGGGAATTATTCCAGATTTCTGAAGAGAGTTTTACAGAAACAGTATATTTTGACGTTGCAGAATTACACATTCAGAATACGCGCTTTGATTGGCTCACAAATAAATTGAATTCACCCAAATCGTATTCAGCAAAAAATATGCTTGGCATCGTAGCGCAAAACAACTCCCTTGTTCTTCACGGGGACATGAGGTGTGTTGAAATAATTAAATTCGATGATCAGACTGAGCCGCTTAGAAAAGAAAGCCAGTTTCCTGCTTTTGTAATACGAGAATTTAATTCTGGCGGTATTTTCATTTACGCTTGTTTCACTTTGCGCAAGATTGAGAACTACAAGCAGATTTTGAAGAATTTGTATTTGCATCAAGCTACCGCTTTAAACAATGTCCGGCAGGATGAACCTGAGGTTGTTAATTTTCCTGTCGATACAATGGATTTTTCTTCAAAGACTGAAGTGGTGACGAGTTATATTTTTATTTCATACCGCAGATCAGATAGTGCTGATATAGCTGGCCGAATATACGACCGCCTTGTTGATAGGTTTGGGAGGAATCCCATTTTCAAGGATGTGGATTCGATACCGCTAGGATCCGATTTCAAAGAGTACATAGACAGGGTGGTAGGAGAATGCAAAGTTTTGCTCGCGATCATTGGTGATCGCTGGCTGGATGCTAGGGACGCGTCTGGAAAAAAGCGACTTGAAGATCCATTAGATTTTGTGAGAACTGAAATTGAGTCCGCATTGGAAAGAAATATTCTTGTAATCCCACTCTTGGTACGTAGCGCGGAAATGCCACATGAGGAGCAACTGCCATCAAGACTTCGTAAATTGGCTTCCCGAAATGGGATATCCATTCGACCTGACCCAGACTTCCATCGAGATATGGATCGATTAATTTCAGCGCTGGAAAAATATTTCAACACAAATGCTAAATAATATAGTGAACGAGTTACCTACCCTGGTTTCCTCGAAGCGGCGGCTGTGGGCCGAGTCACAGGTGGAGTTGGATGCGTTGCTGCCGCCCCCTACGGGGATGATATCCGTGTTGGATAGGGCGTTTAAGGGAGAGTTGTAAAATGGATAAAATGACGAAATTATGGAAATTTATACTTACTAATCTTGATACACTCGTGGCGATTTTCGTCAGTATTTTGGCAACCACCTTTGGAATCTTCCAAGGAAACCAAGTTTTATTGCTTGCTGGTATTGCATCCACATTAGCAATACTTGCAGTCGGATTAATTCGTGACCGCCTGAATAGAGAAATTCTTAGTGAGCAAATTTCTGAATTAAGAAAAAGTCTACCTGCTAGACCCTCTGCAATGGCTTTTTTTCAAACACCCCAGGATATTCGACCAAGTCTTCAAAGAGCGCTCCAAATCGATTTGTGCGGAGTTACCTTAACTAGCACCCTCAATAAGGAGTATGGAACTCTCCGAGAAAGGTTGCAGTCAGGAGCTAAAATCCGAATTATGATTATTGACCCAGATTCTCTCGCAATCGAAATGAGTGCCCAACGGACTGGTAACCCAAAAGATTTAGATTATCATCGTACACGGCTGGACTCAGCCTTCCGAGAAATAGCCTACATATATAAAAGTATGCGTGACACAAAACCCAAAAAAGGCATTCCGACGGGAAGCCTTGGCGTAAGATTGTTGCCGTATGCGCCATCCTTCGGAATTTTAAGCATGGATGCTAGGCAAAAAGATGGAATTGCGTTTATAGAACTATATCCACATAAATTTGGTTATATGGCCCCAGTGGTTTTTGATTTAACACCAGAGCGAGATCAAAGTTGGCATGACTATTTTGTAAAACAATTTGATGTAATGTGGGATGCAGCCAAACCTTGGGACCCAAAAGCATATTTAGATAAAATACCGTTTGCCAAAGATGAATGAAATACTCGAGAACAGCGGCGCATCGTGGCCTATCTCAATGGACTGAGCGAGCGGGTCAACAAGTTGCCTGTCCCGGTTCTTTCGGGGCGGCGGTTGCATCCCCTTGCAGGGGACTTTACCCCATTCGGGGCACATGTCCGAGTCGCAGGTGGAGTTGCCCCCTCCGCTACGCTTCGGGGATGCTGCGCAAGATGTGTTGCTGCCGCCTGCGCCTGTCCTGAGCGTAGTCGAAGGATTGGATAGGGCGTTTAAGTCCCTACCCCCTTTCGGGGACCTAAAGCAGGATGCTTCCCCTACGGGGACGATGTCGCGAGGAGAGTTGTGATTATGGCACGTACTAAAAGCAAAAAGAAGAAAAGTTCTGCCCAGATGAATGGGGAAATCAGCGGCAAGAAAGCAAAATCATTGAATGGAAGCCAATACAACAGTGGTTCATCCATCCTGAAGAACTTGATGAAGGAAGTGAAAGCCAAAACCGGCTTCACAAAAACCCTGGTCAATCCCGAAGGTGAAATCAGCATTTCAGACGCCATTTCGAAAATAATTGAGCCTTATCGCGATGCGGCGCAGGATTATAAATCTTTTCATAAATTGGTGACAGTAGCCTGCGCCGCCTGGAACGCCACCATCCTGCCTGTCGAGAAACGGGAAAGTATGTTGGCTGATATGCGTAAACTGATGCCCGATCAACAAAGTCGTGAAGATTTTACAGCGATTGTCAAAGAACTGATGAAGCGCAAAAACAGGCTCTACCCGAAAGTAAACCGAATGATTATCCAGTTCAAAGTGACGAATCGCAAGAATGATTTTCACATCGCGATTGCGTCAACAATGGAAAACAAGGAAACTGCAAAATGAACTCGTTGAAGGTGAAGGTCAACGAATTGCCTGTCTCGCCTGCCCCGATGTTCTTTGTCGGGAGCGTTTTCGGGGTGGTGGCTGCATCCCCTTGTAGGGGACTTTACCCCATTCGGGGCACGTGGCCGAGTCGCAGGTGGAGTTGCCCCTGGCGGGTGTTGCACGATCTCTCACAAGGGGAGGATGCTATGGTCCTCTATAAGTAATATGCTGACTGTACTCCTTCCGGGAGTATGATCTCAAGAGATGGTTAGGGCGGTGGCTGTGCTTGTAGGAAAACAGATTGTCCTGTATCATGTTTACAAATTAAATGAAAATGTTCCAGAAGTCGTTTGTTTAGAAGTAAAGGGAGTACGAATATGGACACACATTTTTGGCTCGAGATGATCGGCTATCTAGGTTCGGTCTTGGTTGGCATTTCGCTTATGATGCCTTCGCTTGTGCGCCTTCGTATGATCAATTCCATTGGATGCCTGGTATTCGTATTATATGGAATCTTGATCCACGCCTATCCGGTGGCGATCCTGAACGGTTTCATTTTTGGGATCAACATCTTCCACCTCACGCGCATGTTCCGTCAGAAGGATTATTTCCATTTGCTCGAAATATCCCACGATAGCACCTATCTCAACGGTCTTCTGGAATTCTACGGGGATGAAATCAAGCTGATCTATCCCGATTATGACCATAGCATGGAGGTGAACCAACCCACCTACCTGGTATTGCGCAACATGGTACCCGCGGGGGTATTCGTCCACCAGAGGAATGGCGTGCAAGCCAAGATCCTGTTGGATTATGTGATTCCCATGTATCGTGATTTTCGTGTGGCGCATTTCTTGTATCACGAGAAAGCCGGATATTTTCACCAGCAAGGCATCGAACATTTTGTGGCTGCGCCGGGTAGACCGAGCCATGCCAAATACCTTGAGCGCATGGGTTTCCACCTTGAAGACGGGATGTACGCTCTTGACCTGAGCGGAGAGGTGCTGAAAGACTTGCAGATATAGGTTGGTATGCTGCCAGAGCCTTCCGATAAAGACTTTAAACAAGCAGGCTTGGCCGAGTCACTGGTGGAGTTGCCCCCTTTCGGGGATACCCTTCGGGTACGATGTGCTGCGCGAAATGCGTTGCTGCCGTCCCCTTACCCCCTTACGGGGGGCTTTCGGCGGGGATGATATCCCGCAAGGGGACGATTTCCGTGTTGGATAGAGCGTTTAAGCCCTTACAGGGTGCTTCGCGAGGAGAGTTGTGATGATGCCCCCTCTGTCCTTCGGACAACTCTCCCAAATACGACGAGAGAAATCAAGGATGCGCATTTGACGGTTAAATCGTCGTATTTGGGGGAGACTATGCTTTAGGCGTTTTCTGTCCGATACGTTTTTGGTCTACTTCCAGTTGATGAGATTAAAAGCCTCCCCATTTTGGGGAGGTTGGAGGGGTAGAATGGAAACTGGCAGAGACAGGCAAATTAACACGACGAAGAGCGCCTACGGGAGACTTCGCCAAGGAAAGCCAGTTTTTGAAGTAGTCCGAACGATGGGCCAGTTGAATATTTACATTGAGGAGAAGTGCAATGGCTGAAATCAAATATGAAATCATCAAGAAGGTCGGTACGCTGTCCACATCCGCTTCGGGGTGGGCAAAAGAACTCAATCTGATCAGTTGGAATGACAGAGAGCCAAAATACGATCTGCGCGATTGGTCAGCGGACCATGGGAAGATGGGGAAAGGGGTTACGCTGTCCAAGGTAGAATTGCTAGCGTTGAAAGAGTTGTTGAATACGATTGAGCTATAAAAAAAGGAATTGATCTATGTCCGATAACACCAAGATACTCGTTAGAAATGCCAGAGAGCAAGATATTCCCGCAGTTGTAGAAATCGATACGGAGGCTTTCTCCCCTTACGGAACCGCTGAAAAGCCAGAAACGTTTCAACTGCGACTGACGGCATTCCCAGATGGTTTTATTATTCTGGTCGCAGACAATGAAATTGCAGCCTATGGTTGTTCGGAAAAATGGCTGACTGAACGCGAGCCAAGCCTGGACGAGGATGCTTCCGTGAGCCACCAACAGGATGGCAGAATATTGTGCATCACGGCCATGGCTGTCAAAAAGAAATATCAAGGGAGAGGCTATAGCTTACTCGTGCTTGATAAGCTGCTTGAAATTGCCCACAACCAAGGTTGCAGGAAAATTGTTTTAGAGACCACTCATGCCCAGGATCTGTATCAAAAACGAGGTTTCAAGACGGTTCAAAACCGGACGGAACGCGGGATTTCATTGGATGTTATGTCTCTCGACATAGAATCCTATGGCAGCAAGGCATGAACAGCGGCGCATCGTAGCCTACCTCGCCTGTTCCGGCGTTCATTGTCGGGACCTTATCCCATACGGGGCATAACGGGCAAGTCGCGAAAAGAATTGTAAGAAGGATATGACATGCGTTTTGGAAGAGTTTTCTATATCCTTGCTATTTTGATCTGTATCTTTGAAATTGTGCGGCTTTGGAACCTGGCTCCGCCTCAAATGGCTGCTCACTTCAACGTTCAGGGGAGCCCGGATCGTTTTGTCTCCAAAGCTGAGTTTTTCTGGTTCCAGATCCAGACCATGTTGGTTGTGATGGTGGTCAGCATCCTGCCGCAAATCCTGTTCCTGATCCTGCCTGTGAAGCTTATCAACTTGCCCAATCGCGAATACTGGTTGGCACCCGAGCGGCGCGCCGAGACGGTTGATCGTCTCAGTGCCTTTGCAGCGCTGATGTTTGGGGTGATTCTCCTGGCGATCCTGGCTGGTTTTGAACTTTCAGCTTCCGCAAATTTACGGACACCGATCATCTTCAATGCGCAGTGGATGCTCGTGGTTATGATCATATCCATTGTCTTGATTGGTTTGATGTTATTCCAATTACGGGCCTCTTTTCGCCTGCCCTCTTCAAAGGATTGAGCAGTTTGACGCTGATATGGGTAGACAACGCTATTACCATCCATCAAGTACAATATAACCATGCAAAAGCTCAAACCCTTCGAAAAAATAGCGACACAATTTCAGATCTCACGAGAAAGCGCCAAATATTTCCTGGGTCGCGTTCAGAAAAGTTTCAAAACGGAAAAACCACCCCATGCCTTAATCCTGGAATTTATTGAAGCACAGGAATTTGAAGCCCTGCTCACACCGTACGAAATTGCCGCAATGATGAATGAAAGCGGTGTTTGGGATTACGCGTTAAAAAGCGCGCCTCCCGCCATCATGGATGATGTATGGGATGCGTAGCGTCTACCTGTTGATCTTTGAAAAAGAAATGTATTATTCTTCTAAAAATTCAGTGTCGCCGAAGCCGATCACATAATTGAAATTTCCTTCACCAGCGGTACTTTCCAATGTTTTCAAGGTTTGCTTGATTTTGCGTTCATCATCGTACGGGCCTGGCACAAAGAGCGGTTTACCATCTTGCCCAAACTGGACTTTGTGCGTGCGCACATGCGCTACTGGCGGGTCGAGTAATTGGTCGGCGTGCAAACGGGTGAAATCAGGGTGCGGCTCGAAGCCATATTTGCGCGCATATTCCAGCCCGCCATACACGATTTCATGGGCCAATTCTACGGAGATTGCTTCTGGCTCTAGCATACAAAGTTCAGGCAGAGAACGTTCGAAGCGTTTACGAGGCATATTTGCATTGACGGTTACATCTTTGATGCCCAGACAATACAGGTCTACCAGAAAAGAAGCAAACAAAACCTGATCGTCTTCTTGTTGGCGGGCGATAATCACCGGTGCGATACCGCTTTCCTGCCATTCCTGCATTGTCCAGCAACCGAAAATGGGATACTGGCGTGCGTTCTGAAGCGCTGCCAAGGGATTCTCCAGCGTGACTTTGCGCACCTGTGAAATGGGAATTTGCGTGTTTATTTTTGGACGGCGGGCTTTTTTGTCCTTTTTGTGTTTCTTAGGCATTCTGATTTCCTGTATCCTTTTGGATTAGCGAATTCTGGGCAGCAATTCCTTTGTCTATCGAAAAACATAACGCTCCAAAATGATCTGGAAGAACCAGATGGCATTGGGGATCAGGATGGCCGAAACCAGTGAATTGACCGTCCCTGCTCGCCAGGGCCAGGTCGGTAACTTCCGGAGCCGGTCTTCCGCCATGGTAAGCGTCGTCAGGGTTTCTCGTAGCTGGACGAGGTCTTCCTTTTCCAGTGCATCAGTGCTCTTGCTCATTTTATCGATAATGACTTCTAAGCGTCCCCCAATTTCGTGCAAAAATTCATCCTTTTTATTCACGATGCGAGTGTGTGCGTTGAGTAGAGGCAGGACAAAAGTCAAAATCGCAACCACCTGCATAAACAAGATGGTGCCGATAATGATGATATTTCCAAACAAATGTGGCGTAGTTAACGCCCAGGCGTAGGCCATGATCAGCCAGCCAAGCGCGGTTCGCAAGGTGAGACCGGCAAAGGCGTAGATAGGATCCAGGTTGAACAGGTTGATCGGGATATATTTCGATATGGCCTGACTACCAAGATGCAATTGGCGATAAGCATGGTAGGACAACGCTCCAAATACAAACCAACTGAAAAGAAAATTGATAAGTTGCAAACCGCCGGATAATGAGGAGAAATTCAGGTTTAGAAATCCGTATGAGTCAGGGGAAAGCAGAAACGTTGATGCGCCAAAGCCCAATGTGATAAGACTCGCGATGAGCGTTGGGCCCGCGGGCAATGTCGAAAGCTGGTAAATCAACGCATCGAATTGCTGTTCGGTGGCGGCCAGGGAATTACGAAAGAGTTTCAGCTTTTTCCTGGCCCATTGGTCCAGGTATTGAACCAGCGCGATGAAGAAAATGCCTGTTGCCGACATAACCAGGTCGGAAACATTTAGGGTGCCCGTTGGATATGCTTGATCGTTCCATCTTAGGAGGGTGAGGATGGCGTAGAAAATGATCCAGACAATAAAATAGAAAATTGGGGATGGGACTTTTAATCCAGACACAAAGTTGATCGAGCGGTTGATCCAGCTTGGGTTATAAAGAGTTGGGACATTTTTTTCGATATAACCCTCTTGCACATTCGAGTTGACCTGAGCCATGATTTCACCTCCACTACGTCTAATGCCGATTCATAAAACCTAACAAATTCTGGGCAGCAATTCTCCAGCGGGTAAATCCACTACGCGCGAGCCGCCGATGGCGGTCTTGGCGACGACCATGCCGGAGTGCTCTTCCGTCACGTGGCCGATGAGCGCCGCTTCTTTTCCGTATTCGTTGTTTTTCATCACCGCTAAGATTTCGTCCGCCTGCGCTGCGGGCACAAAAGCGACTAGTTTGCCTTCATTGGCGATATAGAAGGGGTCCAGGCCAAGCATTTCACAGGCTGCGTTGACCGCCGGGTGTATCGGCACGGCAGTTTCTTCGAATTCAATACCGACATTCGAGGCGACGGCCAATTCGTTCAACACAGCCGAGAGTCCGCCGCGGGTGGCATCACGCAGACAGTGAATCTCCTGGCTGGCGGCCAGCATCTCTGCCACCATGCCATTCAGCGGGGCGGTGTCAGATTTGATCTCACTTTCGAACTGCAGGCCCTCGCGCACCGACATGATGGCCATGCCATGATCGCCCATGGTCCCGCTGACGAGGACGGCGTCACCGGGGCGAGCATTCTGCGCGGCGATGTTCACACCGGCAGGGATAATCCCAATCCCGGACGTGTTGATGTAGATACCATCGCCGTGTCCCTTGTTGACAACTTTCGTGTCACCGGTGGCAACCTGTACGCCGGCTTTTTCACAGGCGCGTGCCATCGACGCGGAGATATTTCCCAGCGTTTCCATTTTCAGGCCCTCTTCGAGGATGAAGCTGGCCGAAAGGAAAAGCGGTGTTGCGCCGCTCATCGCCAGGTCATTGACGGTGCCGTTGACGGCCAATTCGCCGATGTTCCCGCCGGGGAAGAACAGCGGGCTGACCACGAAAGAATCGGTCGAAAAGGCCAGACGCTGTCCGTTGTGCGCGGACAGGTCTAAGGTGGTGGAGTCGCCCAATTGCGCAAGCAGATCGTTATGAAATTCCGAAGCGAACAGGTGTCGGATCAGATCGTTCATCATCTTGCCGCCC
Organism: uncultured Chloroflexia bacterium; assembly: GCA_963785535.1. Taxonomy (GTDB): domain Bacteria; phylum Chloroflexota; class Anaerolineae; order Anaerolineales; family Villigracilaceae; genus JAABUE01. The sequence continues at coordinate 152,558 of CAWAVQ010000014.1, forward strand.
GCGCCGTGTCCCATTACGATGGTGGGATAATTTTTCAGGGGCAGCGGACAGGTCCAGCCGTCGAAGGAAGGGATGTTGTCGTCCATAAAGGATACCTCGTCAGATCAGTAAGCAATTGTACTATGCCTTACGTTCCCTGCATGAATTCATACTCAACGTTACGATGAAACCTTCTACCCCTTTGGACGTAAATAAAGATGTGACTTTTATTCAGCCTGCATTTGTTGTACACTCATTATGATAGAACTTACTCAATTGTCGAAAAGATACCGAAATTAAGGGCAGGCGTATGCCCGTCCCCTTATTTTCGGGCTTTTCCCGACACTGGCGTAATTCTGTCGGACAATAAACAAGGAGAATGGATTATGAGAAAACAAGGTCGTACTCAACTGGCGCTCGGCGTCATCCTGATTTTGTTGGGGGCCTGGTTTATCGCCCAACGTACTTTCCCTGAAGTGGCTGCTTTTGCTGCCCGCTTTTCTGACTGGCCTTTTACGGTCATCGGCGTGGGCGTTTTGCTGCTGTTGCTCGGCTTGATTCTGGGCGCGCCGGGATTGGCCGTCCCGGCCGCGATCGTCTCAGGCATTGGCGGCATCCTGTACTACCAGGAATTGACTGGCAACTGGGAATCCTGGTCGTACATGTGGACGCTGATCCCCGGCTTTGTGGGTATCGGCGTGTTGTTGCAAGGCCTGCTGGGAGAAGATACCCGTCGCAACCTGCGTCATGGCCTGAACTTGATGGTCGTCAGCGCGGTGTTGTTTGTGGTCTTTGCAGCCTTTTTGGGTGGATGGAACCTGCTTGGCAACTTTGGCCCGGCCGTCCTGTTGATTTTGCTGGGTCTTTGGGTGCTTGGTAGTGGACTCTATCGCTCCATGCGCGGCACGAACCGGGAGGAATAACCATGCGTCGCAGTTATATTTTCTGGGGCGCGGTCCTGATCCTGTTGGGCGGGTTGATGTTCCTGAACTCGGCCGGGATCCGCCTGCCGGGCGGCATCAATGCCATGCAACTTTTCTGGCCGAGCGTGCTGATCTTGCTGGGCGGTTGGGTCATGTTCGGGTATTTCCTGCGTGGAAACGCAGAAGAAGAACAGGTTGCGATTGATTTGCAGGGAGCGGACCAGGCTTCGTTGAAACTGAGCCACGGCGCTGGACGTTTGATACTGGGCTCTGGTGCTGCTTCGGGCCAATTGCTCAACGGCACCTTTGCGGGCGGCGTCAAGCAGCGCGCGCACAGATCCGGTGACAGGCTGGATGCCCACATCGAGGCGCGCCCGTTCGTGTTCCCGCCTTTCTTTGGTGGCTGGCAAGGCCTGGAATGGAACATCAGCCTTAACCGCGATGTTCCCCTGGCATTAAAGCTGGAGACCGGCGCTTCGCAATCCGAGCTTGATTTGCGCGATCTGAAGGTGACTGACCTGAAAGTGAGCACAGGTGCCAGCAAAACTGACGTCACGTTGCCCGCCAACGCGGGCGCAACGACGGTCAAGGTCGAACTGGGCGCAGCCTCGCTCGATATGCTGGTGCCGCAAGGAGTAGCGGCTCGCATCCGTGCGGAGCATGGGGCTGCGGCCATCGAGATCGACACGGCCCGCTTCCCGTATTCGAACGGCATCTACGAGTTGACGGACTACTCGACAGCGCAGAATAAAGCCGACATCAAAATTGAGGCCGGGGCCGGGAAAGTTTCGGTCCGTTAAGGAGTATGCAAATGAAACGTTTTGACCCTCGCATCATTATTGGTATAGTTCTGATTCTGGCTGGCGGCCTGGGATTTTTGCAGGCCTTTGGCTTCCTGCAGAGTGCGTCCGACGTATTCTGGGGCATTGTCTTCCTGGTGGCGGGTGGTGCCTTCCTGATGGTGTTTGCCAGCGGTTTTGCCAGCGGAGGCTGGTGGGCGGCTTTCCCGGGATTCATCCTGGCGGGTATTGGCGTGCTGATCCTGTTGCCTGATGCGCTTGACAACATCGGCGGAGGGGTATTCCTGGGCGCAATAGGCCTGAGCTTCTGGGCAGTCTACCTGACAGGCCGTGAGCGCTGGTGGGCCATCATTCCCGGGGGCGTGCTATTCACCTTGGCGGTGGTCAGTGCGTTGCCAAGCAACCTGATCGGCGGCGTAGATTCCGGCGGCGTCTTCTTCTTGGGGCTGGCGTTGACCTTCTTGCTGGTGGCGCTTCTGGCCGGGATGCGTTGGGCATATTGGCCGGCCGGGGTCCTGGGCGTATTTGGCGCCTTTCTGTTCTTCGAGTTGCAGGTTTACTTGCTCTCTTACATCGCTGCGGCGGCTTTGATCGTTGTCGGCGCTTTCATCATCCTGCGCTCCCTCCGCTCTCAGTAACGTTACTGAGCGGGAATCAAAAAAACGGCGGTCACCGTGAACCGCCGTTTTTTTGCATCTTTGGATTGGTTATTCTGCCGCGATGACTTCGATGCCTGGGAAGAACTGGTGGACTGTCCCGGCCACCCAGCCTTGCAGCGTGGACGGTAAGAGTGGACAGCCCAGGCACGCGCCTCCCAGCCGGACCTCTAACTTGCTTCCGTCAAACGAAACGAATTCCACCGACCCGCCATGGAACTGTTCTACATAGGCACTGATCTTATTGACCAGAGCTTTGATCTGTTCTTCAGGCGTGTGGTTTGCAGGAGTTGTCATTGGTTCTCCTTTCTTACTCTTCGCCTGCGCACATTCGCGCATTGCTTGGCGCTGACCGTATTATTCAGCAGGGTTTGGATCTGACCCTGTGCGTCCTGCCAGCGCGGTGAAACGGATTCAGCCAACAGGTTTAGAATGATGCGACCGGCTTCCGGCTCCTTCACACACAGTTTGTGCAGGTCCCGGCTGCTCATGCGGATGGCCTGACAGTCTTCCTTACAGATCGCTCCGGAAGTGTAAGTCAAATTGCCAATCGCAGCCGACCAGCCGACGATGCTGCCTTGCGCCAGGTTGGTGATGGTCAACGGGGGGCCATCATAGGGTTTGTAAAGCACCTCAATGATACCATCCAAAATCAGGTACAGGAAATGAGCCGGGTCGCCCTGTTCGAAGACCACCGTTCCCGTGGAACACGCAAAGGGCTCGAACAACGGTTCGAGCAGTTGCAGGATGTGGCTATCCACATCCTTAAATAATGGAACGCTTTCGAGAGTCTTGAACATCTGTTTGCATATTAACGAATTTGCAACTTGATTTGTAGTGGCATTCTTCCCGATTGCTTTGTATTTTGTCCTTATCTCTATCGTGTAATCCGTCATCCTGCGTTATACTGTTAAAATTCGGAGTTATGCACTTGAATTGGAAAAGTCCGAAACTAAGGAGGCGTAGCCCGCCTCTCTTATTTTCAGAGTTCATTTGCGTACTACGTAAGATTCACGGAACGCGTAAGTTCTACAGAGTATTGCGTAACTATCTAAACCTAACAGTTCGTTTTTTCTCTGTAAAAATTGGCCTGGAGTTTAGCGATTTATGCAAGAAGCAATAAGTATTCGAGCAACTTTTTGAACGAGGTTACATCTAAATGGTAGATATCAACGCTGGCCCGGAAATTTCCTTAGAAGCATTGCAGGCAGGCGACCGGGCTGAGTTTGCCCGCATGGTGGATGCTTATTCCATCCAGATTTACCGGTTGGCATTGAAAATGCTGGGCGATGAGCAGGATGCCGAAGACGTGCTGCAAAATACCTTCATGAAGGCTTTGCAATCCGTTGGAAATTTCGAAGGCCGTTCCAGCCTGTCGACCTGGTTGTATCGCATCGCTGTCAACGAAGCCTTGATGTTGTTGCGGCGTCAGAAGCCGACCATTTCGGTGGCGATGGATTACGAGGACGACGAGGACGAACTCCAGCATCCCACCCAGTTCACGGATTGGTGCTGCCTGCCCGAAGAAGAACTGCTTTCGGCAGAATCGAAGGGACATCTGGATAAAGCCATCCGGCGTTTGCCGGAAAAGTTGCGGGTGGTGTTCCTGCTACGGGATATCGAAGGCCTGTCGATCCGCGAGACGAGCGAGGCGCTTGATTTGAGCGAGACGGCGGTCAAAACCCGTTTGTTACGCGCCCGCCTGAACCTGCGCGAGCAGCTTTCGATGTATTATGGCGAACGGTTGAAAGAGGAGCAAGCCTGATGGAAAAGAAAGAATGCAAAGCCCTGTTGGGCTCGTTATCTGATTATGTAGATGGCAGCGCAGGAGATGAATTGTGCCGAGAGCTTGAACGTCACCTGGCCGAATGCGAGGATTGCCGCATCGTGGTCGATACGCTGAAGAAAACCGTTTATCTGTATCATTCCAGCAAAGAGACCGATTTGCCAGTGGCGGTGCGCGAACGTCTTTTCAAGCGCCTTAACCTGGATGAATTCCTGAAAACGAATTGAGGCGGGGCGGATGACCATCCGCCCCTTTTTTGTAACCTTTTTCACCCACACTGCATCTAAAGAATGTGATCGATCAGCCTGAGAACGCAGTATCGTCGCTGGAGCTTTTGTTACAGGGCAAATTAGGGCCTGCTGAAGAGACGCGGGCAGCTCTGCGAGCCGGGACGGTCTGCCCCGTTTGCGGGAAAGGCAAACTGGATTACAACGGTTTGTTGGCCCTGGAATGCCCCGAATGTGGCTATACCAGCAGCGAAGGCGGCGGTTGCACCTGATAATATAATCTTGCCCCATGCGGGGTACCTTGTCCCGTTGGGGCAAACGATGGAGAGATAATGGCTCAATTACTCAATGATGACATCACCAAACAGATCCGCGAAGTGTTCGAGGGTTTGAAGAACCCCGTACATATCATGTTCTTCGGCAGTCAGACAAACTGCGATTATTGTGACGATACCCGCCAACTGGTGGAAGAGGTCGTAGCGCTGTCTGACCTGTTGAGCATCGAGATCTATGATCTGGAAGCGGATGCTGACCTGGCTGCCAAATACAACGTGGACAAAGCTCCGGGCGTGGTGATCGCTGCCAAAGAAGGCAAGCAGGTCACGGACTTTGGCGTGCGCCTGGCGGGCATCCCTTCCGGACATGAGTTCACTTCGTTGATCCAGGATATCCTGCTCGTCTCGAACCGGGACTCGGGCCTGAATCCGCAAACCCGGGAGTTTCTCAAGGGCCTGGAGAAACCTATCCTGTTGCAGGTGTTTGTCACACCTACCTGACCGTATTGCCCGCGAGCCGTGGTGCTCGCTCACCAGTTGGCAATGGAAAGCCCCATGATCCAGGCAGAGATGGTGGAGGCAACCGAGTTCCCTGAACTGTCGATGCGTCACAACGTCAGTGGCGTGCCGCAGACTACCATCAATGATGGCAAAGCGCACGTCGTTGGTGCGGTGCCAGAGCAGAATTTGCTGGCCGAAATCCAACGGGTGCTGGCTGGGTAACACCTAAAGTGTAGACCGGTTTCTTACACGGTAGCAGGCTGAAACAAGCCCGGTACGTTGTGAGGAACCGGTCATTTTTGATACAATAAAGTTATGACCAAACAAAGAAGGGTTGCACGTAAACCAAAACCAAATTCGAATATCCAGGCCATGCTCATCCTGGGCATGGGCCTGATTCTACTGGGACTGGCAGCCTTCATTGCCTGGCCGAGAGGGCCAGCTAGCTCTGACGGGTCGGCATCCAGCGATTCTTTGACTATGCCGGTGGCGGTCAATTATGCGGCCCCGGATTTAGCGCTGTCCGATCTGGACGGGGTAGAACATGCGCTGACGGATTATCACGGGCAGGTGGTGCTGGTCAACCTGTGGGCTACCTGGTGTCCGCCTTGCAAGGCTGAGATGCCAACCCTGGAAGCTTATTATCAGGCTCATCAGACAGACGGGTTTGTGACCTTTGCGGTCGACGACGGCGATCCTGTCGATGCGGTGACAGCTTTTGTGGATCAGTACAACCTGAGTTTCCCGGTCTTGTTAGATCCCACCTACCAGGCCAGCGACCATGCTTTCAAGACCCGCAACTTGCCAAGTTCGTTCGTGATCGACCGCGAAGGGAATGTCCGCTTGCGCTGGGTGGGCGAGATCGACCGTGCAACGCTGGAAAAGTATGTTACCCCGTTGATTGCGGAGTAATACAGGTTGGTTGAGTAGGATGTAATTCGTACTCAACCAACTTTTTTTGAGGAAAATGGGAGTTTTGACATGCAAGCAAAAGTGACCTGGCAGGGAAACATGGCTTTCACAGGCAGCGCGGATTCTGGGCTCGACGTCCAGTTGGATTCCAAAAAGGAAGTAGGCGGCGAAGGCCAGGGCTTTATCCCGATGGAATTGATGGCAATCAGCCTGGCAGGTTGCACAGCCATGGATGTTATTTCCATTTTGCGCAAGAAGCGCCAGGATGTCACCGACTTCGAAGTGCATGTAGATGCGCTGCGCGCTGCAGAGCATCCCAAGGTGTTCACCAGCGCGACCATCGATTACCTGGTAAGCGGTCACAACGTGGATGAAAAAGCCGTTATGCGTGCGATTCAACTTTCAGTAGAAAACTATTGCCCGGCGCAGGCCATGCTGGGCAAGCTCATGCCGATCGATTTGCGCTATCAGATTTTTGAAGAACAGGATGGCGAAAAGCAACTGGTAGCAGAAGGGGTGTATGCTATTCCCTTGGTAGCCTAGCAAGGTGCGCAGAGTTTTATGATAGAAACACGACCCTTAAATGGAATCATTCAGCAGATTGTTTGAGCCTTGGAAAGGTACCTGATCGCTTCAGTTGTCTTACACAACGGGTAACTCTTATCAATAACGGGGGCCACTTTGCCCGCCTCAAGAAGTTCTTTGAGAAAAAGCAGGTCTTTTTTGGATGTTGTCGCTATTCCCAATTTTGGTGAAATCTTCTCGCATGTAATCAACGACGTGGTCTGTCCCAATCGATCGAATCATGTCCAAGTTTCGCGTGCTGCATACGGCAGTAACTTCAGCGCCGTAGGATTTGGCAATCTGCACGGCAAATGTCCCCACGCCATCAGACGCCCCGTCAATGAGAACCTTTTGCTCTGACTGAATTTGTCCTTTGTCGCGAGGGCTTTGCAAGGCGCTGAACGCGGCCACAGGAACGGCTGCCGCTGCCTCGAACGATAGATTGGCTGGTTTCAGCGCGAATTTACTCTCGCCGTTGAGAAAGCCGTAGGCCATTTAAACGATCACTCCCCGTCTGCAGAACGGGGAGTGATCCCATCAAAAGGAGATCCATCGTGGCCTCATGAGAATAACAAATTCCCTCCAAAATTTCAAGATTTTTCACTTACAAATTTATCAGGTTTAGGCCCCTTAAACTATCAAAATTGTACGGCTTATAAATTGACTTTTGCATTTTTTCAACATAAAATTTTCATACGTTGGGTAAATCGCTGCAGCCTTTCCCCTCTCGAAGATTCCATAAATAGGAGAATATTATTATGACCAACAAAATTAAAGCCTGGACCGCGTTCGGCCCACGGCTGGAACCCAAAGAGCCGATGAACCCAGAAGAGATCCTCGAGAACATCGTAAAAGCTACCAACCAGAGCAAGGGCTCGGTGCTGGCCGTCATCTCGGAGTTGGATGTGCAACTCGAGAGCGGACTAAAAGCCGGGCGTGTGGTGCGCCTGCCCAACGGCACGCATTACCGCCCTGTTGGCAAGAAGGATGGCAGTGTGAACATCCAGGTGCGCGTCAATCCTGAAATCGACAAGAACGTCAATATGGGTTTCCGCGGCAAGTGGCGCAATGCCGAAAACATCGGCAAGAGCGAGCCGGAGATCATCGCTTTGTGGAACGAGGCCCACCCCGAAGAACCGATTGAAACCGGCGTATAGCCATCGAAAGAGTCAAGCGGCTTAAACTTGAACATTAAGCCGCTTGACGAGCAAATTAAGCCGCTCGACTTAAGAATTAAGCCGCTCGATTCACGAATCAAGCGGCTTAATTTTATGGGGTTATTTTTTCAGGTTGTTTGATCCCCTAAGCTTTTTTATTATCGCATAATTTTGGAAAATCGCGCCTGCGCGGAGTAGCAGAGTCGCTAGCCGTTGTTGAATTTGTCAACAATCTTATCTATTCCGCGCTCAACAGTTCGTTCGTCACTTTTTTTTCAGACAGGGAAGCGATTGCAGATGGGTTGAAACCCTTGACTGTGAGCCAGACGCCCAGCGAAAACTCCAATAGCGCGATCGGGAGAACGCCGATCCCCGTCAAAGGATAAATCGGTCCCGTGATGATACCGAACATCACGACGATAGTGTCAGCGATAAGCAGGGGCGCTCCGATGATATCCGAGCAGGGAAAGGATTCGCGGCACCAGGCGCGACTGGTATAGCAGGGAACCCAACAACAGGGCGTTCACAGCTGGCATAAGGTTTTGTCCGAGGCGGAACAAGCCATACAGGGCGACCAGCGCCTTGCCAGTGACCAACGCATCTGCTCCGGCTCCGGCACGCCGTAAGGTCACCACCGCAAGCAGGCAAACAACACCAGCGAAGATCGTGCTGGCTTCCAGAACCCGAGCGCCAACAAAGCCCAGCGCGACCCCTTCGTTCTGCCTCTTGACCACTGGGTAGAGTGCGACAGCGGTGCCAATACAGGCGAGGGCCACGATGATCTCCAGAATGCCGCCGATGATGACAGCAGTATCCGGGCCAGAGCCGACAATGTAGTTAGGATCGTTAAGTATAGGACCGTAGAGAAAGCCGATCGGGATCGAGACAAAGGTGAGCAGGTAGAGCACGCCCGCCGCTAACGCGATTTTTCTCGATGAGGCCATAGTTGTGGCAGCCTGGCGATTGGTGTTCATGAGTTTTACTTCTTCACTGATTGTTCATTAGTTTGTATCCTTTTTTGAACGAGATGGATGGGTTTGAATTAGTCTTGAATGACTAAGTTGTCATCACCATCGGTGGTGATGGATAGGGTGACGATCGAGTAAAAAAAAGGGACAAGCGGCCCTACGACCGCTTGTCCTCTCCAGGCATCCTCCAACGAACTTAATCGGCTCCGATCTGGCTGGGCAGGGGGCTTACCAGGCTAGGTAAGGGTTCCGAGGCTTGTTCTCGCCGTTCAGAAAAGAGTGCATAACCCAGCCAGATAAGCGCTAATCCCACCGGCACTGCGAATATCCGATCGAACGGGTGGTGAACTACTGAAGACAGAAGGATGGGCAATAAGGTCCCCAAGGCAAGCAGTCCACCGGCCCAGCGCGGCAGGACACGGGCGCGGAACGTAGCGATACCAAACAAAAGTCCACCGATCACATACATACCAAGCCCTATTAGTAGCCCATATACGGTTGGGAGTGCGCCGAGGTTAATCTCAGTGGCGTGCCCATTGACCATCCCCAAAAGTCCCTCTACAAACTTCGGCGCTACATTCGCCACCACCGGCGAGATAAAGGCTTCGATGAAATGAAGGGCCACTGAGAACGCCCAAAAGCCGCTAAACACGAGATAGCCCGCCAGACCCAGCCAACCTGATTTTTCCACCTGTCTGGCATAGATCCCCGCGATGCCGAGCATAGCGAGGATGTCCATGACGATGCTCAAGTAGTGGACGATCACCCATCGGGCGGTGGTGACCGACGACAAAACGTCAAGTGGATGGATCGCCTGAATAGTTATGTAAATGATCCCTGCCCCCATTGCTGCTAAACCTGCCCAACGGATGAGTTTCGAGCTTGTTATCTTCATCTTGTTCTCCTTGATCGTGGTCTGCCGGTTGGTGTTCGCAAGTTTACCTGCCTCGCTATTGTGGTCTGTTTACTGATGCTCATTTGTTTTTATCCTTTTTTGAACCATAGGGATGGGTTTCAATAGATTGAGCTTGAGCCCGGTATGAAACACCAAAACCCCCGACTGCATCCGCCAGTGGGGAGACTTAGTTAGATAACCTAATCGGACTCATTTGTAGTGTTGAAACAATTAACTTTTAAATTCCCACTTTGATTGTTATATAGATTTATTTCTATATGGGTAAAGTATACCATATATATCTATAAAAGCTCATACCAGGTTCGGAACCCTTCGGGAGAGTGACATTTCCCGGACTTGAAGAAAGATACCAACTACAAAACTATCGATTGACAAACGATATGGGCATATGTACCATAATGATAACGATCCTTTGCCATCCTATCGGCAAGAAGCCACACCTTTCTCCAGCCACCGCCCCACACCCCTTCGGGGCAGTGTGCTTTAAATTTTCTGCAGCCCGACTTACAAACCTTGTAAAACATATCCAACCCATCGATCAGCCTGCTGAACTGTATTAGATTGCCTGCCATATGCAGCCTTCGAACAGATCGCCACAGATCAAAATATATACTTTGATTTATCGGGGAGTACCGCACGGCCCTGGCGCTATTCGAGCAGAAATCCGGGTAGGAGAGATAGCTATTAGTTTTCTTTTACAGCCCTAGCCTACTAAAAATGCCTTCTGGACTATCGATCCAGAACTCTCTATATCGGTCAGCAGGCAGATTAGCATCACGGGTATAGAAAGCCAAACCGATGTATACTTTTAGCTCATCAAGGGGGAAAGCAAGTAATTGGTCGGAACGTGTAAAGATTCTCTCATATCCATCAGCCTTTAATTGATAATCACTGATTTTTGTTCCCTTTGGGTCAACAAAAGCAATATAATAATTTTTTCCTTTTTTGCAACCAAAAGATGAAATCAGGGAAAAAGTTGCTGATTGCATTGGAATTGCGGTTGTAATAGGGGATGAATACCTTGTCATTGGTTTGATCCAACTTGCTAAATAGCCACCAGTCAAACTCCTCAAAGCGGTTATTCGGTTGGCTAATATACTGTTCCAGTTTTTCCAGAAATTCAATTTCACTTTTGACAGTAATAACATAGCGTAGAAGCGCGTTCTTGTCATCGGGCGAGAGCGACATAATGAGCGGGATGTAATAGTGATTGGCAATTTTCTTGATGTCAATTGGAATGGCCTGATATTCTGCCCTGGCTTCCTGTGTGATGTGCTCGGCCTGTGAAATGCCCTGCATAAAAGTGTCAACGTCAATTTCTTTATTTTCAAACTGTTCTTTCAATTCACGCTTGACCAATTCAGGATCTTGCGCTTCCAGAACCGCTTTGATCTTTTCCTGCAAATCGTCGGCAAGTTCCTTGATGAGCACACGGATTTTTCGGAAGTGGTTGATCTCATCTTCCAAAGGTTTCAGGCGATCAAATTCTTTGGGTACAACCTTGAAATACTGTTGCAAGCGCGGAAAGATCAGGTTGACGGAACCATATTTCCTGCCCTCGGTTGTGGTGGTGAAATAGTCAGTTCCGCAAGCCATCTTGAAGCAGGTGGTATTCCTCGGCTGCAAATTGTGATGCGCCAGCAGAAGACGTTCATCTCCCAGGTATTCGACATAATCCTTGAAGAGTTCGAACTCATTTACTTGCATCTCGAATTTGCGCGGTTCTTCCTGTTCAGATAATGGCAAGTTGGAAATCGAGATAGGTCGGGATCAGCAGGAGGTGACCATTGATGTCCTTCTCGTTGAGCGCCAGGGAAATCTCAACCCCCTCTACCTTTTCTTTTTCCTGATCTAGACCAGCAAAGATCGTGGCTAGCGCCCTCCCGTTTTGTGCCAAAGATGAACAGGGTCTGCACAGCAGATAGGAAGGGTTTCGCTTGAGAGAAAAGCCCACCCCTCAACTCACCCGCATTGTATAACGGTTCGAGCCTGCGGCGTTCGCCTTTCATGGGTTCGATACGCACACCGCGTCCAACAGACGTTCCCAGATCAATTTTCGAGCATCTGCACCCGTCCCGATATTGATGAAGGTAATTACATTGGGACAATTCGAATCCCAACCTTCGTCCGAAGCTCGCGAACCCATCAGAATGTTGATTTCACTATCTTCTTCGTTCAAACGGGCAAAGAAACTTTCATCTTCGAAGCCTTTGCACCACTTCATATCCTGCCAGGAAATCTTTCAACCACTCGGTGGTTTGACCAATCTTTATCAGTGCAAATGGTGCAGCAGCACTTTTGAGCGGAGAAAGCCAGTTCTTTGTTGTTTGATGGTCGAACCAAAACTTCAATATCGCCTTTGCTTTCAGCGTTGAAAACGTAATGATAAACATCTTCCATTTTCAAGCTGTCAAAAATATCCCAAACTCAAAAGTTGAATTTCCCGTTCTCATACATCCATTCTGGTTCCAAAGCCGAGCTCAGCTTTGAGGAACAGATTTTGCGGCGGTAAATGCCTGTGATGAGATTCCGCCCTTCAAGATGCGTTCCAATTCACGGAAAAATAGTTTCAGGTCGGCATCCTGGGTATTGACCGAATTGACCAGCGCAAGCAGCAAGGGGCGATGATAGAGTGTTGCATCGGTAGCTTCACACAAGCGCTTTCGTGTGATTTGGCAACATAAGCTAACGTGAGCAGCGATTGCAGAACGATCCGTTGTTTTTTTTCTTCATTTTTGGTGTAATTCTTCCCTATTCCTTGAATGCGCGCGCTTCCTGCTTGAGAATGCTGATGTGCTTGCCGTGCCCCTTACGGATGAACTCGCTCAGGTTGAAGTTGGCGGCGGTGGTGATGATGTCGCGCGGGTCGGTGAAGGTGGCTGAGAAGTTGAACAGGAAACCGTTGCGGGACGAGAATCGAGTAGATGTGTTGGCGTTTAGAGTCTTCCTTGTCGCCTTTGTGGGCCTCATCGAGCAGGATATACCAGCCGCCGTTGTTATCGTAGCTGCGAAAGTCGATGATCTTCTCTTTTTGCTCGTCGTTCAGGTTATCGGAACGGTAGTAGAAAACGGTCAGTTCCTGGCCACGGAAGAGGGATGGCATTTCCCGTTTGGCTTCGGCATATTCACGCAGTTCCCGCAAGCGGATGTATAGATTGCCTTCGGTATTGAATTCGTCCACGTGCTGACGCAATTGTTCGAGCAAGTCGTCGCGATGGGCAAGGATCAGGATGTCGTGAGCAGGGATTTCGCCACGTTGGATAAGTTCGCGCAGCAGTTCGATCAGTTTGACGATGACCAGCGTCTTGCCGGAGCCGGTTGCCATCCAGAAGCACATGCGGTTGATGAACTGCTCGTAAGCGATTTTGTTTTCATT
>CAWAVQ010000015.1:0-31832 GCA_963785535.1 uncultured Chloroflexia bacterium
TTCCACTCGTTGATCTCTTCCGCGATGGTTTCCACCTGTGGCGCGACCATCTCGAGTTCTTTTCCATAAGCGTCGGGATGGTTTCCAGTTCCTTCGTGTTCTTGCCTGCCACGCGATAGGCCGGATATAGGAACGTAATGACCCGTTCGTTAAAGGTCTCCGTCGCGGAAACGCTGATTTCATATCCGCAGCACCAGGGAAGCAGAACAGGTGGTTTTCGTCAGGGTGGAGCCGACTACGTGGCCAGTCCAAAACATTCCATGCCGCGCTTCGGCGGCTTCCAGCGCGTTGAGCACATCCTCGTTCTCGCCAGATTGGCTCACGAAGATGCCGACATCCTCATGTCCCACCGGGGAGCGAACTGCGGGATGAACTGGTGTGCCAGGACTCGGATGGCCGGACGCCCGGCGATTCGCGCCAGATAGACCGAACCTGCCAGGGCGGCGTGATAGCTGGTGCCCCAGCCGATGAAATACAGGTCGCGCGCCGACTTCATCTTATTGACCAGCGTTTCGACCTCGGGCGAGCCGTCCAGCAGGTGCAGCAATTCATTGGCCACCTGCGATTGTTCGTGGATTTCCTTGAGCATGAAATGGGGATAGCCACCCTTCTGCACCGCGTCCATTGTTTCGGTGACCAGCTCGCGCTCACGCTGAATCAGTTTGCCATCTTTGACCGAACGCAGTTCGACGTGATCGGCCCACAGTGTGACAATCTCGCCGTCCAAGGGGCGGATGACCGTGCGGGTCAGTGGCAGAATAGAGGGCAAGTCGGACGAAACGCAGGTGAAGCCCTGGCCCAGGCCGACTACCATGCCGGAGCCTTTTTTGAAGGCATACAGTTTGTCATCGTTGGTGCGCCCGATGACGAAGGCGTAATCACCTTGCAGGTCGCCGTAGGCCAGGCGGATGGCGTCGATGAACTCGTAACCGCGGTTCAGGTAACGTTCCACCGCATGGACGCAGGTCTCGCCATCGTTTTGCGAGCGCACGGTCAGGCCCTCATCGATGAACTGCTGGCGCAACTCGATGTTGTTGACCACGTTGCCGTTGTGCGCGCCCACCAGGTCGCCGTCCGAGTCGATGTGGGGCTGGGAATTGACCTGCGAAGGTTCGCCGAAGGTGGCCCAGCGCAATTGAGTGATGCCGCGCGCGCCGGTCATTTCGGCAAAGTTGTATTTGACCGAGACCTCTTCCACCTTGCCCACGTCTTTGCGCAAGTCGATTTTGCCATTATTCAATGTGGCCGCGCCGACCGAATCGTAACCACGGTAGGTGAGTCGTTGGGCGGCCTCGATCAGGATCGGGCCTAGATTTATTTCTTTGTTCGTTACGTATCCGAAGATACCGCACATGTAGGTTGTTCTCCTGTGGTAAAAAATTTATGTCACCCTGAAGCAACGCTGAAGGGTCTCCCGCGCAAAGCGCGGGGGATTCTTCGCCCCTGTAGGGCTCAGAATGACATGTTGGTTGGGTTGGTCTTCTCTTTTCGTTTTTTCACTTTGGCCACGATGAACTGCAGGGCGGCCATCAGCAACCAGATGATCGAGGCCGCGAATAGCAACGGGACAAACGAGAACGAGGCCCAGAACATTTCTGTCCCGGCGTACTCCCACCAGGGGCAGCTATGCTGATCGTGGTTGAAACCCTGGCATACGCCGCGCCAACCAGTCGCTGTCGAGACCAGTCCCGCTACCGGGATGGCCAGGCACAACAAAATGGCGAGCACTAGAAAAATGAGCTTGATGACCCGGAAGGCACGGTTCATTGCACATCCCAGGGGGTTGTTCCCCTGCTACCAGTGCCTTCCAGAGAAGCTTGGATGGGCTCGGACAACTCAGGCAGCACGTCGGCAACGGCTGCCAGCAGACCGAAACAACCGGCGATCATCATATCACCAAAGGGGACTGCAAAATACGGGCGGAGGACCGTAGACGATAGACCATGGACGGCGGTTTCGGTCATCGGTCTACGGTCTACGGTTGTAAACATTGAACGCCGCGGACCAGTCACCACCACATCAAAATCATCCTCCCCAAACTCAAATTTATCCTGCGAATACATCAGCGCGCCGTGTCCCATATCATCGAAGACATCCTGGTGCTTGAGCGAGCCGTCCGCCAGCCGCATGAGCAGGGACTCCAGCTTTTTCAGGTCGATCTCGCCCGTGTGATGTTCGAAGACGCCCTCGATATTCTCTCCCATGCGGAAGGCCAACGTGTGGAAGTTGCCGATGTTGACGATGATCTTGCGTCCGCGCGCGGCCACGATGGGATCAAAGGATGCGCCCAGCACGGCAGCAGGGGCGGTGTCCATCACGATCAGCGGACAATCCAGTCCATGCGCGGATTGGGCTACGGCCTGTAAACGTGTCATGATGGGTGGAATGTCGTCAGAGAGAAAGGCAAAAGAGGTAAGAGAGTTTTTCGCGCGGATGCGCTCGTCAAGGTAATCGAAACGGAACTGCCTGTCAGAGTAACCGGCGGGTGCGTTCCCATGATCGAAGACGGCTACAGCGATGGCGTCCAGGTTGTGCAGGCTCACGCCGAAGGGCGATAAAGCTGATGCGAGGGCTGGCAGGTTGAAGTCCAGGAATTCGGATGCGCTGCACGGAGTCCGGTAGGGCAGCGGCTTCATCCTCCGAGACGATTTCGATACCTGATGCGCGCACTTTGTCCAGCTCGTCATCCAACGTTTTGGCAGCTTGCGGCGTGGCATATGTGGGAAGTCCGGCGCGCGCATGGTCCTCCACGGCCCAGGCCGAAGGACCACCACCCATCATCACACCCGTGAGCAGAATGGGGGAGTGAGATTGAGTTGCCGCCTTGACCTGGCGATGGACGATCATGGTCGGGGAAGGGACGACCAGTTTGAAGCCGTTTTCGATGTCGAGCTGGGAATCGTACAGAAAAATGTCTTGTGTACCAGTACCAATATCTACAGTTAAAATTTTCATAGTGATTCTACTAACGTTCGGGACGGGTCTCCACCATACGGGTGTGCTACGCGAAGACCCGCCCCGAACCAATTTTATATATCAACACCCAGCCACTGGCGGATGAAGTAACCGATGATGAAGGAGAACAGCGCCACCCCTAGACTGAGCCCCGCCATTTCAAGGAAGCGTGGGCGGAAAGGCTCGTCCTTGGCAACAGAGATGTAGTAGTTGAACCCGGCGATGATCAGCACAGCGACCGCCAGGGTAATGACAAGGTCAATGATGTAGTTCTGGATGATCAGGTAGGGCAGGACGAGTAGCGTGACAGTGATAATGTAAGCAATGCCGGTATATACTGCCGCACGGACGGGATGCTTATCGGTTTCTTCGGAGCGTGTAGAGAGATACTCGGAAGCCGCCATCGAGAGCGAGGCAGCGATACCGGTGATCAGCCCGGAGAGTGCGATCAGTTTGACGTTTTGCAGAGCAAGTGTCAGCCCGGCCAGCGCACCGGTCAATTCCACCAGGGCGTCGTTCAGTCCGAGAACCACCGAACCCGCATAGCGCAAACGTTCCTCGTCTAACATGGCAAGTATTTTTTGTTCGTGAACTTCCTCGTCGTGAATCCACTTGTCAATATCGGGGATTTTTCCTTTGAGCTGCGCGTAATTTTCCTGGGCTTTTTCCTCGCCGCGTTCCATTAACTTAATACCAAACGTAAAACCAAAAATGCGGCTGATCAGATAATATTTCCAGACTTGCCACATATTGGGTTTGATCTCGCGCTGACTATATTTTTTCCAGTCTTCGTAATGACGAAGTTCGTCATCAGCAATCTGGTACAGGATTTTGCTGTTTTCAAGATCTTTGATGCTCCCGGCCAGGCGCTTGTAAATGTAATGTTCGGTGATTTCTATGCGTTGGTAGGTTTCGATGATATGACCAATGGATTCTTCTTGAGGCATAGTTCCTCCTTGAGGGCGTTGCTGGCCTTATTGTAAACGATATTATCGTGGGATTTTCAAAATCTTAAATCAGGGGAATGGATCATTTTATGGGTTTCGTTTGGTATTCACCACGGAGCACACAGAGATTCTTCTTTGATTTTCAAAAATGTGCGTCAGTTTTTTGTCATGGCTCGGTATTATTGCTTCTTGCATAAATCGCTAAACTCCAGGTCAATTTTTATAGAGAAAAAACGAACTGTTAGGTTTAGATAGTTACGCAATACTCTGTAGATGGTCTCCCCTTTGAGTGTTGTTTTTTGAACCGCCAAGTGCGCACACCGTCCCGGTGTCCTTCGGGAAAGAGCGCCAAGGTATTTCCAAAATCGCCAAGGGTGTTTCTTGGCGTCCAATCAGATCTCCTGGCTTTCTTAGTTTACTTGACGGTTCGCTTTCCAGGAACAAATCCGGGTGGGATCGCGCCTATCCCACTTGCCCGGCCTGTCCCGCGTTCTTTGCGGGGCCCGCGTGCACGTTGCAGACATCGTGCCCGTAGGGTGTCCCGCGAAGCGGGGCTGTGTTACTCGGCAAGGTACTTATCAGAACTACCGTTGCAATTAGGTGTGACCACACGACAAAGGAAATTTGTTCCTGCAGGCTTTACTTCATGAACCGCACCGGGATTGACGACGATCATATCTCCTGCAAGAAGCACATAATCTTTACCTTCAACCTCAATTCTCATCTCTCCTTCCAAAACCGTATATATCTCTGTCCCAAGCTTGTGGAAGTGGCGATCCTGCGAGGCGTTTTGCGTGAAAATCGCAACCTCGATATTCTCTGTCACTTGAACTGGACATCTTTCTGCACCAGCAGGCGGATTCCATACAACTATTGCTGCTTCGGTTTCCATCTCTGGGTAAAGCTCTGTTACGAGAATCTTCCTGGCCCCTCGCTTACCTGGATCCAGGGCGGGATCTCGCTTCAGCGACTCTAGCTTCACAAGTAACGCAGGTAGTTGCTTCATAATCTACCTCTCAGCTTCCGGTTTCAATTTTGTTCATAGCAATTCATGCAGCCGCCTAAAGGCTCGCAACACCATGCCCTTAGGATATCCCGCGAAGAGGGGCTGTGTTAGCTGGCTTTTATCAAAGTTCGATCTGGACTGGCTTTCTCAAAACGCCGGTCACCTTGTGACCTATCATGGTTCGCACTACCTCATTCGAAAGCAATAGTGCTTTGAGCGTCTCGGCAATGGTATGCTTTCCTAGTACAAACTTTACATTCTCTTTGGTTTCTTCTTCCAGAATCAATCCTTCCAGATCAAAACCTGTCATCACTTTCTGCTGTTTTCTGTTCCCATAAAACTCCCATCTAACTTGTTTCTTTGTCCCGACTTTATCATCCATTCTGAATTCTAGAATCGGTTCTTCATTCTTAGCCAATTGACAGACAATTTGGTTTTCATCCTTTGTGAAATCTATTTTTGCAATGAATTTCGGAAAACCATAAATATCCACACCCGGCCACCTTGCTGCTTCGGTATTTACGGGAAGGTATAGATGTGCAAATTTATCACTGGGGCTATCATCTAATGATTCAACGGGAACCTGAATTGAGACTTCATTATAAGGTCCCGAAATTTGTACTTCTCTCATTTCACAACCTACAATTTGCAGCCTTGTTTCGCCAGGAGCGATTTCTTTAGGTACGAGAAATCTTTTGGCCAGCATTTCTTTTACCCCTTGATAATCTGCTTTTACTTCAACAAGATAAAAAGACCAGTTATTATATTTGACATCAAAGGAGACATCCAGCCCGGTTAAATTAAACACGAGATTCCAATAGATTTTCAGGAGTGAGTTCATGCAGTTTTCTCCTTTTTAGCCAGCCAACTGCTCGCGACATCGTCCCCGTAGGGGAAAGTCCCGGCGTTCTTTGCCGGGATACCCCGCTGCACGGTGTAGCCCCGCAGAGAACGTCCGGGGTAAGCCGGCGGCTGGAGAGACGCGGACTTGCCCACGAAACGGACAAAACCCAAAGTCACGAAAAAAGCCATTTGGCGGTGTGAATCCAGCCGCCTGTCCCGCGTGCACCCACGCCTGATGGCAGGCTATCATTTTTCCCGAAATGAACAGAGCTGTCCATTAGAACGCCGTGTTGGGCGGATATAGATTTTTTACATTTTCATCTGACTATCTTCATTCCATAAAAACGCAACCGCTCGTTTCCCTGCGATGTAATCATCAAACACTAATTGGGCCGGTTTGTTCGCTATTCCAAGACATACATGGAGAGGCAACAAATGCTCTTCACGAGGATGACAGTATCGGGCCGAAGGAGCTTTGTCCCATTCCATCATCTGTTGCTCGCGCTCCTTTTGAGTTGGCAATCTGGTAACCACTTCGATCAACCAGTTTTGGAAAGCATCATTTGCAGGGTCTGGTTTGGGATTCCCTTGCCATGAAAATGCTCCCATGTTGTGGAATGAAAAACCAGAACCGATTACTAAGATGTTTTCCTTCATCAGGTCTCTCATTGCATTTCCTAAGGCGACATGTGCGCCTGGATCAAGCCCGCTCAACAGTGATATCTGAAGCGAAGGAATATCTGCTTGCGGATACATTAGTTTCAAGGGTATGAATAATCCATGATCAAACCCTCGTTGAGAATCTGTACGCGCTGGTATATCCTTTCCCTTCAGTATTGCAACGATCTCATTTGCTAATTCAGGACTTCCTGGTGCCGGATACGTTATTTCATATGCTTCTTTCGGAAAACCATAATAGTCATAGAACATGGGCGGAGTTTCTCCATCCATTACTGTTATCGTGTTTGCCTCCCAATGTGCGCTTATGACCAGGATTGCATCTGGTTTCCTGAGCCGGGATGGCAGTTCTCTCATGAAGTCAACCATTGCTTTATGGCCAACATCCCCAAGAATAGGTAATGGCCCACCGCCATGAGAAAAGTATACGATTTGAGCTCTATTCTGATTCTCGGTTTGCTTCTGCATAGATACCTCTTGTTTCGTGTTTATACACCTTAAAGATTTTCAATCCGCCCAACGGTTCGCGATAGTATCCTATAAAGGACACCGTCCCCGCAGCGTAGCGGAGTGGAAGACCCCGCTGTGCGGGGTCCGCGTGCACCCACGCATGATGGCGGGCCATCATTTTTCACACAAGAAACAAAGCTGTTTCTGAGTACGCTGTGTTGGCTGGCGTTTTAGGGCTGCCATGATGGAGCAGAAGCTGATTCTCCATTTGCTAAATGCAGTAATTCCCTTAGATTTCTTGTCGCAACATCAATGACATAGATATTGCCAAGCGATACATCACTGCTGATAACTATTTGTTGCCCACCAGGTGACCAAGAAAAAGAAACATTTTCTGGGTAGATAGGTTCAGTTAGTTTCTGGATATTCGTTCCATCCTTGTTCATTACATAGAGAGCAAACATGTTGTAATTTCCATCCCGCTCAGACAGGAATGCTATTTTTGTATTATCAGGAGACCAAACAGGATTTATGTTTGCCCAAACATCATTAGTAAGAGCAATATCACTTGAACCATCTGCGTTTTTAATGTGGATTTGGCTTGAGCCATCATTTCGTTGTTGCTGTTCAACCAATGACATGTAAGCTATGTATTGTGCCATCAGATGACCATGCAGGAGTTTGAAAGAAAAAATCATAAGATGGTTCTGAAAATTGAGAAATCTCATCGGTTTCAATGTTTGCGATTCTCCACCACCAAAGCCCATTTCCATCAGTGGTTCGGAATGCAATATGTTTTCCATCAGGTAGCCAGACAGGAAAATCGTTTTCATTATCAAAGGTTATCTTTGTTGGATTATTTCCATTTTCATCAGTGATATAGATTTGACTACTTCCATCACGAGATGAAGCAAAAGCGATTTTTGTGCCATCTGGAGACCAGGCTGGATGGGAATCAAGTGATACATCATTTGTGATATTTGTTAGTGTGCTTCCATCTGGACAAATAGTGTAGATGTCGGAAATTGCATCTTTGGTCATTGAAAAAGCAATTCTTTTACAGCTACTCGATATTGAAGCTGTTTGAACTGTAGTTGTGGGGCTAGAAGTAGTTTGAGAAGGTTCAGGTAGTGGCGCTGACAAATTTTCTTTCTGAGAGTTTTCTTGTCTACAACCTGAAAGTAAAAATCCTGCTACGAATATCCAAACCAGATACGATTTTTGATAGCCGTTCACAACAGTATCTCCTTTTGCATTTCAATGTGAAATAGATTTTAGCCGGCCAACGGCTCGCGACATCGTCCCGGCGCTTTTTGCCGGGATACCCCGCCGTGCGGGGCAGCCCCGCGGAGAACGTGCGGGGTAAGCCGGCGGCTGGAGGGACGTGGACTCGCCCACGAAACGGATAAAACCCAAGGCTGATTATATAGCCAATTTTGTGGCGTGGTCAGACGCGATAGATGATTGAATCAGATCGAGATGGGCTGACCCGCCAACAATTCACACGCTACTACCTGAGGGGTGCGGCTGGGGATCGGGCATGATCTGGAACAGATCGCGCTCAACCCGAGATACAAGCGTAGATTGGCCAGCGAGGTAGAAGTTTTGGCGTTGAGACCGGAACTGAACCAGACCGAGTAATCCTTCTGGCTTTTCCTGCTCGACCGGCATACCCCAGCACAAAACTGGTGCGTAGGGGTCTGGAAGGCTGCCTATAGACTGAAAACCTAATGCATTTCAGCTTCAAAACCGCCCTGAGAAAAAGAGCTCCGATGTCTTTTTCACGACACGGGGCCCTTTTCATCCAATTTTCTATCAACCCTTGACAACTGCTGCTTATCGGTAGCTGCATGCACTTTTCAGAGTCTCTATTTGATTTCAAGATTTAATATCTTTAAATATGTCATAACTAGAATGCATGCTAGTGGGTCGTTTGGCATGAGCGTTGCCATTCGTGGAACAGGGTTGCTCTTCGATGTACTGGACGGCGAGTGTATGCACCAGAACCGCCAAGAGCGTGTCTACGCTGCCTGCTGCGTTGACGACGAGCCGCACGCTTCCCACCCCACTCGAAAGGTGTTGGATTGTGGTTCCAAGCGCGAGCAACCGCTTCTAACGAAGAGATAATTTCAGTTGGTGACTCCGGATACTGGCCTACCAGTCCACGTTGAAGCAAGATGCGTTGCATGGACTCAGCCATATTCAACCAGGAGCCTCCCAAGGGTGTGTACAAAGGCATAATGCCATGTTCGAACAACCACAGGATCATCTCGGTTGTATAGTGACCACGCAAGTTGTCCCAGATCAAAAGCATCCGCAAAGCCGGGAGGTTCTCAGGTAAGGTGATGGGCAAAGATAATCCTTCCTGCCACATTTCCCAAAGCTTGCGGTTGGTTTCGGCATCCAACTCTTTGGGAGGTGGCAAGGTTTGCAAGATCATGCTTAGTTCTTCCTTGAGCCAGGGATGCAAGATCGCGTTGGCGCTGCTGGTCACGCCTTTGACGCGGACTTCTCCACTGGCGGGATGAAAAAGTGTCAGCAATTTGGCCGTTCCGTTCCGAATGCATTCATGGGGCTGTCGTTGTGGTTCTTCTTTCGGCTGCCAACTCGATCCTGGATAGGGTTTGGTTTGATAGGGTCCGGCTTCATCTTGGTTCCACACAGACAATCCCATCTTTTCACCGATTTGATGCGCCTGCTCAATCAAGTTTTTTTCGGCGTCGCATCCGGGTCCGTCACGATCACTTTGCCGCGCTTACGCTTGCGGACCGCCTGCCCGGTCTCACACCAACTGCGCGTATTTTGCCAACTGAAGCCCGCCTCCAACAACACCGTGCGGATCGTGTCTTCACTGATGTCCTGCAAACCATCCGGCGCTTTACGCAACGCCTGGCACAAGAGGCTCAAAGACCAGTTGGCCGTACCATCCGCTTCTGGCGTCGGTTTACGTCGGGCTTCCTTCAAAATACGTTCGCGTTCTGCAACCCCATATTTGATCGCTGGTCCGCCTCCATGCCGCGGCATGATGGCATGCATGCCTTCTTGGTTGAAGCGGTTCACCAAATGCGAGACAGCATCGCCAGACTTTTGCCCGGATTTCTGGGCTGCTTCGGTGTAGTTGTATCCATCCGCTACCGCCAGAATCTGTTTGGCTCTGGCGACATGACTGGCGGGTTCTGTTTGGGAACGACTGATGCGTTCTAGCCAGTTCCTTTCTTCTTCGGTCAGCGTGCGTAGTGGGTCTTTCTTTCGTCTGCTCATGCACTCACTTATCTTGCTGGAGGAGATAATCCATTTTACAATCCTTCGTCATTTATGGATATACCCATGCCAAACGACCCACTAGTTTTGCTTCATTTATATCAATTGGCTTTCCAGAATCATGGGAAAACTTATTGAGTAGTTCGGCCATTTTTCCCAGCACTGGCTGATATTCTTCATCTCTGAAGTCCTTTACATAGTTCAGAAGGGGACCCAATAATATCTTTGAGTAGTCACCTTTAATCTCTATTTCACGATAGCAACATTCAATCTTTAGTGCTGACTCTAAAATCCGCCTAGCTGTGTTCACTTTCTCGCAAATTAGATCGTGATCAGTCACATCTATAGTATCAAGTGCATCGATAACCACAGCCAGCCTTTTTGCCAAATCTTCAATATTAAATGTATATAGTAAGCGCTTTGAATCAAAACTGCTAATACCACTATTTTTTGGAATTATTGCAAGAGAGTATATTGGTGTACAGTGATAATCAATAACTTCCCAATTTTCAGCTATTTTTCTTACAACACGTTTTTTAAAAAAGCTGTTGTTATAAATTTTAAATTCTGAGCTTCCCTCTTCATATATTTTTTTGATTTCTTTTTTCCTGCTTCTAACGTTTTTTGTGGTCATCAT
Source organism: uncultured Chloroflexia bacterium (assembly GCA_963785535.1). GTDB lineage: Bacteria > Chloroflexota > Anaerolineae > Anaerolineales > Villigracilaceae > JAABUE01. The sequence goes on from CAWAVQ010000015.1 coordinate 10,778, forward strand.
TTTGCACCTGCAATTGAAGTAGAAATGAGCATGTTGTGAAGCCAATTGTCATGATATACAAAGCCATTGAGCTTGTGAGCAGGTGACTTGAACCTTTTTCGGACATTGGCTCTTGGGCAATATTCCCAAAAGCTATGAAAAATTGCCCAAGCTCGGACAGCCTTCTCAGCAGAAGCCAAATGCCCGTGAAAAGATTGTGTATGAAAAAGCCATCGATCCATTGGTTGCATGTGTCGATCGATCATGTTGCTGGTTCTGTAAGCCGTTGGATGGTCAAATGCCAGCACAAAGAAATCTGCTTTGGCACACAGCTTCTGAACAGATTGCAAGGCTGAACCGGTCCCTTGCAGCTTTTCTTCTGCCCAATTTTTCAAGTCTGTAATCCCAGCAAGAAAAGAACTGGCATCAATGGCTTTGTAGACATCCCAAACTTGTTGTGCAATTTCGGGATAAATCTCCTTGAAACGTTTCTTGCAGCAATTCCTGATTTTCAGAAAGGCGTGCAGGAAACATTGGATGATCGCAATCAACGGGAAGAGATTGAGCCAAGCCTTTTGGGTAGCTGCCCAACCGTCGATATTCACGCTCTCCGGCTCATATTCAGGGTTTAGATGATGAGCTTCCTCCTGAAAATGGCCATACGCTTCGGTCAATCCTTCTTCATCAGCGGAAAGTGAGATCGATGCCCCAAGGATGCAATCCGAGCCAACGGTCGTGGCGATGTAGGCTTTCTCTCCGTGAATGTAAATGTGTTTCTCGTCCGCCAGCAAATCTTTCGGCAACTTCGCCATATCTTTCACGGTGGTCTGGATGATGTGATAACATCCAAAATGACAAAATTGCCGAAACCAGAACATGTCATTTTTGCCGAAAACATAGGTCAGCGCCCAATACGGAACACCAAATCGCAAGAGAAATAAAGCCTTTTCGACATCGTCTGTATAGCCCGTCATGTAGGGCATCACGCTGCTGGGCGCTATGCTGAAGACTTCCTGAGTTTTTTTGAGCTTTATGCGTCGCAAAATCACGTCAGGGAGTTTACGGGAGGTATGTGTGCTATGAAGGTCATAACCGTTTACTATCTCCGATGGAAACAATTCAGGGTGACGGGCGATGTTCTCATCAACCCATCCCCGAAATGTTTCCGGAACATCTACGATTTCTTTGTACCTTTCCAGATCACTTGCCAAAACGATCCGCTTTGATGGTTTGCTGACTTTCTCTTTTGTTTTGATATAATTTCTTTGAGGCATATTGGCTGAAGGCGTGATGGTTTTTTAGTCAATTTTGCCTCATTTTTTATTAACCACAAAATCCGGTAGAACTAGCTTTTTTTGTTTTTGAAAAGCCGTTCAAAAGGAAGATAGCTGACTTCTCACCAACTATTGGAACAATTGTATTAACAGAAATTCCAAGGGAATAAAGAGAAGCAGGAAAGACCATCTGTCGAATTTCTCTATCTTCTTCTGATTCTTCAACAGTTCTATAGTCATGCCAAATTAATGTTAGTAATCTATCATCATGCAATTCAAAGAACTCAATATTGTCCCAGTTTCCTGTATCTAAAAAATCTAGAATTACTAATCCATCAGTTTGTCCAATAAGCTCTGAAAAGAATCTCTTTATTTCTGAAAGCTCGGTGATTTTTTGACTGCCAAAACTTTTAGCAAGGTTCTTGAAAATCACAGTTCGATTTTTAATGGGATCCATTTATTTCCCTTTTTGCAGCCAACGGTTAGCTCACTTGCCGGGGCGGGTGTGGCCCTGACGCGGCTTTGCTTGAGTTGAATTAACGAAAATCGCGCCGCTTACCATCGGGGCATAGCCCCGGTCAAGTGCAGCTTGGGTTAGGCGTTCTCAACAAACTATTTGTAGAAAATAATCTAAGAAGTACTTGCATATTCAATCATATTTCGTATGGTTTCTTCAAGCTTATTTTCGTCTGGATGTAGTTTAACTGAATATAACCAATTCTTTTTACGTCCAATATCTATCAAACCTGTAAACTTTCGATCTTTTCGTTGTTTTACTTGTATAGGACTGGTTTCCCTTAGGGACATTTTCCATTGAATTCGCCTACCAGTAGCCCTTGTCTTTTCATCATCTAGAATGCAGTAGAAATTGGTTTCTGTAGACACAAACCACGTCTGTTGTTTTTGGGTTTGAAATATTCGAAGAAGCCCAACAACTCGATCAGTATCACCGGTTGAATTTTCAATCAAATTTGTAACCCCGGCATTAGTCAGAAAGTCACTCTCTGTAAAAATCCCACTTTGGTCAGGTTTTTCCCATCCTGTTTCGAGCTTTTCGACAACCGATATATTTTCACCAGCGTTTTCAACTTCGAGAATATGTTGTTTCTCTAGAGTTAGTTACCATGCGCTCAATCTCACGCACTAACTTTGTCAAAATAAGTTCTGCCTTATATTCACTTTGACCTGAAAGTGCCTGGTCGTTATCAACATAGCCTTGAGTTGATCGTATCCATTCAAAATACTCCCAAGGACAGGGCCTAACAACAAGCGGGACGATAACAATCTGACCATTTTCTGCCTTTTTTAATATTTGCGGTACTTCAGTTTGCATTATGAACTCAGAAACCAGAAAATCCGCGGAAATCAACAATAAGGCTACTTTCGCTTCTGAGATAGTTTTGACAATTTCTTTTTCCCAATCAGCCCCTAGTTGAATTTCATTATCGCTCCATACGCGAAAATTTACATTTTCCGCTTTTTCTAGTACACGTAAAAATGTTGTTATTTTTTCCTTCCACTCTCTATCTTTATGACTATACCCAACGAATAGTTCTATACCTCTCATAAATAACACAACCTTCCAAAGAAATTCTTTTAAACTTTTTAGCTAATGATCTCAGAATACACAAACGCCTAACTACGTGTTAATCGGCGCGCCGATTAACAACCTTATATATTAAAAAAACGTATCCATTTTTATAAAAATACAGTGGATTAACTCTTTCATGAATCCGAGCACCTTGTCATTATTATAGGTTTCGAAAACCAAAAAAGCAATAGCCTACAGGCCCTTTGAATAAGAACGATATCAATTCCTTCTGGGTCAATTTGTAAGATCATAAAAGCCTCGGTGATTGATGTCTCCGAGGCTTTTCTCTTTCATCAAACCTGACATGCGATGTACTGAGCCTGTCGAAGTGTCTCTGCGAAGGATTAGCTCAAGCTGTGCCGTTGTCCACGCAAAGGTTTCGACAGGGAAGCAGCACGCTGAGACATGTCAGGTTTTTAAACGTATCACTGATTTACTGATTACTGGTCACTGATCACTGGCCACTAGTTACTGATTACTGGTTCTCGTAATCTTCCGGCAGCCAGCAGCACAGCACCAACTCGCGCGCGGCCTTGACCTCGTCCATGCGGCCGAACTTGGTCTTTTGCGGGGCGTTGTGCAGCAGTTCGGGATCGGTCTTGGCTTCCTCGGCGATCTTGATCAGCGCCTCGGCGAAGCGGTCGAGCGTGTCCTTGTTCTCGGTCTCGGTCGGTTCGATCATCAGCGCTTCGTGCACGATCAGCGGGAAGTAGTTGGTCGGCGGGTGGAAGTCGTAATCCATCAGACGCTTGGCGATGTCCAGTGCGTGCACGTCCGTGCCCTCGACCTGGCCCTCGGCTACGAATTCGTGCATACAGATGCGGTCGTAGGGCACATGATAGGTGTCGCGCAGGCGCGCCAGCAGGTAGTTGGCGTTCAAGACCGCGTATTGCGCGATGTCTTTGAGACCGTCCGGTCCGTGCATGGCGATATAGGTGAAGGCGCGCACCAACCCGCCGCCGAAATGTCCGTGGAAGGCTTTCATGCGGCCGATCGACTTGGCGGGCGTGACGAAGCCAAACAAGGGCGCGATCTCGTCGTCGCCTTCTTCCAGGATGCCGACGATGGGCGCAGGCAGGAAGTCGACCAGATGCGCGGCCACGCCGACCGGGCCGGAGCCGGGTCCGCCGCCGCCGTGCGGGACGGCGAAGGTCTTGTGCAGGTTGAAGTGCATCACGTCGATGCCCAGGTCGCCGGGCCGGACGATGCCCAAGCAGCGCGTTCAGGTTGGCGCCGTCGCCGTAGACCAGACCGCCGCAGTCATGCACGATCTTGACCACTTCTTCCACGTTCTCGTCGAACAGTCCTAGCGTATTGGGGTTGGTCAGCATCAGGCCGACCACCGTCTCGTCGCATTCGGCTTTCAAGGCTTCGATGTCCACGTTGCCGCGCGCGTCCGACGGGATTTGGACGACCTTCAAACCGGTCATGCCCGATGAAGCCGGGTTGGTGCCGTGGGCCGAATCGGGGATCAGCATCTTGACGCGTTTGGCGTCGCCGCGTGATTTGTGATAGGCGCGCATGATCAGCACCCCGGTCAGTTCGCCGTGCGCCCCGGCCGCAGGCTGGAGTGTGATGGCCGCAAAGCCGCTGATCTCTTTCAGCCAATCTTGCAGCGTGTACATCAACGCCAGGTTGCCCTGGACGGTCTCGATGGGTTGCAAGGGGTGTGTGTACAGGAAGCCTGGCAGGCGGCAGGTGTCTTCGTTGATCTTGGGGTTGTACTTCATCGTGCACGAACCCAGCGGGTAAAAGCCGCCGTCCACGCTGTAGTTGAAGGTGCTCAGGTGCATGTAGTGCCGGACCACGTCCACTTCGGCCAACTCGGGCAGGGGCAGGTCCGCTCGCAGCAGGGATTTTGGCAACTCGGAGCGTGGCACGTCCGGTTCCGGGAAAGTGACGCCGGTGCGTCCGGGTGAAGACAGGTCAAAGATGGTCGGTTCCACCACTGTAGGTTCATCGCCCTTCGACGGGCTCAGGGCGACATTATCAATTGGGCTAGTCATGGGCCACCTCCGCTAATACCTCGACCAGCGCGTCGATGTCTTCCTTGCTGTTCATTTCGGTCACGGCGATCAGCATGTGATCCTTGAGCGAGGGATAATCCTGGCCCAGGTCGTAGCCGCCGATGATGCCGTGCTCGAGCAGGTGCGCGTTGACTTCGTCGACCGGCTGCCCGACGCACAGCGCGAACTCGTGGAAGTACGGCTCGCTGAAGCACAGTCCCATGCCGGGCAGTTTGCTCAGTTGCTCGGCGGCATAGTGCGCTTTGTGATAGCACAGTTCGGCCACCTGACGCAGTCCCTGTTTGCCAACCAGCGAGAGATACACCGCCGAGGCCAGCGCCAGCAGGCCCTGGTTTGAACAAATGTTGGACGTGGCGCGTTCGCGTTTGATGTGTTGCTCGCGGGCGGTCAGGGTCAGCACGTAAGATTTCTGGCCGCGATTGTCGACCGTCTCGCCCACCAGGCGTCCGGCCATCTTGTGGACGAACTTCTTGCGGGTGGTGAAGAAGCCCAGCGACGGGCCGCCGTACCACATCGGGATACCGAGCGGCTGGCCTTCGCCCACCACGACGTCCGCGTCCATCTCGGCCGGCGTCTTGAAGAGCGCCAGGGCCGTGGGATTGGCGACCACGCAAACCAGCGCGCCCTTCTCGTGGGCGTTCTCGATCAGCTTGGTGTAATCGTAGACGCGCCCGAAGAAATCGGGATACTGGACGATGACCAGCGCGGTGTTTTCATCCACGATTTCGGCCAGCGCTTCGGGACCGCCCTCCAGGTCTGTCGCCGTTTCACCGGCCAGTTCCAGGTCCATGCCGCGCGCGTAGGTGCGGATCACGTCGCGGTATTGCGGGTGGACGGTGGGGGAGACCACCACCTTGGTGCGCTTGCCGCGGAATTGCGCCCAGGCCAGGTTGACGGCCTCGGCGGCCGCGGTCGCGCCGTCGTAATGCGACGCATTGGACACTTCCATGCCGGTCAGCGCGGACATCAGGCTCTGGTATTCGAAAATGCCTTGCAGCGTGCCTTGCGAGATTTCCGGCTGGTAGGGTGTATAGGCGGTGTAGAACTCGCCGCGCCGCAGAACGTGGTCCACGACGGACGGGATGTAATGGTTGTACATACCCGCGCCCAGGAAGGAAACCAGTTCGCGCGTGGACTCGTTGGCAGCCGCCAGGTCGCCGAGTTCCGCCGCGGCTTCCATTTCCGTCAGCGCAGGGGGTAGATTCAGATTCGGGAAACGATGTTTGGCAGGTACGGCCTCGAACAGGTCGTCAAGTTTCTTGACGCCAATGGTCTCCAACATCGCATCCCGCTCGTTGGGGGAGATTGGGATGTAAGTCATATTACCTCCATGTCATTGCGAGGAGCGTAGCGACGAAGCAATCTCAAGTAACTTGTGAACATGAGATTGCCACGCCATCCTTCGACTTCGGTCTCGATACATCCGAAAAGCACGGACACTCGACCTCCGCTCAGGACGGCTCGCAATGACAGATGAAATTAGGACTCTCGCCCTTCGCAAAATGTTTCGTATGCGGCGGCGTCCATCAGCTTGTCGGATTGACCGTTCTCAACCTGCACCATCCAGCCGGCGCCGTAGGGATCGCTGTTGAGTACTTCGGGCGTGTCAGCCAGTTCCTCGTTCACGGCGACCACCGAGCCGTTGGCCGAGGCGTAGGTTTCTGCCGAGGCTTTCACCGATTCGACCGAAGCGATCGGCTTTCCGGCTTCCACTTCATCGCCTTCTTCGACCAGCAATTCGACGAACACAATGTCAGAGAGCTGGCCTTGGGCGTAGTCGGTCAGACCCATTTTGCCGGTGGCGGGGTCGAACCATTCGTCATTTTCTGTGTATTTCAAATTAGCAGGGGCATTCATATTACACTCCTCATGTAAGATGTTTTGGCGAAACAAAAAGGACGCACGTTGATATAACGCGCGTCCTCTGTCATGAACCTGAGAGATTCACTCATTAGTTGTTTCGTTACTTAGTTTTGTAGTTTGGTCGTTTTTTACTACCAAACTATTGCACTATCTAACTACCCAACTAACGAATTTTCACCGTCGGTGTCCCTTGCGATCTCGTTCTGCAAAGGGAACTTTCCAGAGAGTTTCAGGAGCAGGGTCCTTTTACCTGAGAGTTTCGCCTGGCTTCGCCTTATTTCCAGACTTGCACCTTCGGTGCTCTTGGACCGTCAGTAGCGACTTCACGAGAGTACCCTGTAAGGGTTAGTCGCTAGTCGTTGAGAAAAAAACGACTGAAGTCGTTACTACAATTTTCGAGAACTCTTCCCTGTTCCCCATTGGTTTGTACGGTTTCATTCTACGGGGGACGGGGGTAGAAGTCAATAGGAAGAACATCCTGATTTGTCCTGCCCTTCAGATTTTATGCCGGAGAATCTGCATTTCCTTCAGGGGCGGTATCTGTTTTTTCGGCTGCTACTTTCTCTCTTGCGGCTTCTTTGGCTCCGGGATGGCAGGCGGCTGCCGGCGGGACAGGTGCTTCCGGCGCGACCGGGTAGGGAATCCCGTTCAGGTCAGCGAAATATTTTTTGACCTGCGGGTCATTGTAGAAGACCAGCGCCAGGATACCGACGATCATCGAGAAGACGTTGAAAGTCAAGACGCACAATATTTCCAGAATGGCAATTGTGGTCGAGGGTTGGACCGGTTGCGGCGGATCAGAAAGCAATTTGATCGCATATATGATCTCGAAGATGCCCAGGATGGTGGGCAGGATCGCGAATGGGGCCAGGCAAATGAGAATAATGCTGGCTGTTACGGATACGGTGGCAATCAGTCCCCAGAAAATGTTGACAATGCCGTTGATCAGGGTCATAACGGCGATGGTTTTCATCAGGCCAGGGCTGTCACCAGAAGGGTAATAGGTATTCGTGCTCATTGTGTGCTCCTTAAATTGTTTGCTATTGGGATTTACGCGCTTGGAGACAGATAGGTTGCAAATAAAATAGGCCGGTTCACGTGAGCAGGCCAACCCTGGATTGATGGTAACCAGCTATCAATTTAACGCAAAAAGGCCCACATTTGCTTGTGAGCCTTTGACTTGCAAGGTTTATTCTTTTGTTATGCCCAGCCCTGATTTTTCACAAAATCGGTAATGACAGGAATCTGAACCATCTTACCATTGTAAGCCTGGACACCCCAATAAATACACACAAACCAGACGATTAAAGGAACACAAGCTAAGACTAACGTCCAACTGAGTACAACGCCGAGAATAACATTGATGACACCAACAGCAAGCGCCTGCGCATTATGAGCGCGGATGAACGGACGGTTTTTCTTGTCCTCCATGAGCAGGATAACGATGGGAATAAGGGGCGTAAAAATGTAAGTGAGCAACGCCCATAACTTATCATCGCTGGTGGCTTCAGGTTCCATCGGAGTTTCAGGGGCTTCAGACATAATAGGTTCCTCCTCAATTGAGTGAATGAGTTTACTTCGTGTATTGTACACCAAAACGGACAAATATCAACCAAATTGGCAAATCTTTTGTACTATCAGTAGATCACGAAATGGCTGGTAGAAGCCCGAAATTAGGGGAGCGGGCGTACGCCCGCTCCCCTAATTTCGGGTACCCTCTCAACTTTCGTGAATTACTGACTATTGGTGATATGCTAGAATCAAAGTATGACCAGTAAATCAAAAATCGTTTTTATGGGATCTCCCGATTTCGCCCTGTCGACGCTGCGAGCTTTGCATGCGCATTACTCTGTCGTGGGCGTGGTTACCCAACCGGACCGCGCTGCCGGGCGTGGACGTGAACTCAAGCCGCCGCCGGTCAAGACGCTGGCGCTGGAGCTGGGCATTCCCCTCATTCAACCGGAGAAACTGCGCGAACCGGGTGCCATGGAACAACTGCGCGCCTGGTCACCGGATGTGATCGTAGTGGCTGCCTTTGGGCAAATACTCAGGCAAGATGTGCTTGATTTGCCCAAATTCGGCTGCCTCAACGTGCATGCTTCGCTCCTGCCGCGCTGGCGGGGCGCGGCTCCCATCAATGCGGCTATTTTGCACGGGGATGAAGAGACAGGTGTCACCATCATGAAGATGGATGCCGGACTGGATACCGGTCCCATCTTGAGCCAACGGTCCGTGCGCATCGCGCCGCGACGAGACGGCTGGTTCCCTTTTCGAGAAATTGTCTATGCTGGGAGCGGACCTGTTGCTCGATACCCTGCCTGCCTATTTGTCTGGTGAAATCGAGCCCCGTCCGCAGCCGGAAGAAGGCGCGACCTATGCTGGCATGTTGAAAAAGGAGGAAGGCCGCTTGGATTTCTCCCAACCTGCCGTGGAATTGGAGCGCAAGGTGCGTGCCTTCAATCCCTGGCCGGGAACGTATTTCGATTGGGATGGGAATCTGCTCAAGGTCCACAGTGCAAGCATAGGCGTTGGGGAGATGCGAGCAGGGCAGCGCGGCGTTTATCTCGGATTGCCAGCTGTAGGAACGTCGGAAAACTTGTTGGTACTGGGAGAAGTCCAACCGGCGGGGAAGAAACTGATGGACGGGAAAGCTTTCCTGGCAGGTGCGCGCAATTGGGCCGAATAGCATTTCAAAAAGTGACTTATACCCCATCATAAATAGATGACGAGGAAAGTTCGGTAGCCAAGCGACCGTAGGAATGCGCACGTACAACCTGAGCTGTCATGGGCGAACAGATTGCCGAAGCCCGGTGGCAAATCCACAGAAGGGGAAAGGTGAGATGGAGTAGTGGACTCCTATCTTTTTGCTATTTGCGGGCCTGGCTGTTCATCAGTCAGGCCTGTTTTGTGCGGATGATATATAATGCCCCCGGTCACACACCTGCCACCTGCCCCGCACTGATTGTTCGTGCGGGGTGCACAGGTGGTGCCAGGGAATTGCGCTTCTTACGCGCTCATAAGGCGCAATTTGTGATCGAGAAGGGTATAATCGCTCTGTTTTGGTGAAAAGATGAACGTTTCCGTTGTCGTACCTGTTTATAAGGGATCTGATTCCCTGCCGCTTCTGGTGGAAGAGGTGGGAAAGGTGTTGCCAGATGTGACGGATGCGTTTGAATTGGTCCTGGTCAACGATGGCAGCCCCGACCAGAGCTGGCAGGTCATTTCCGAACTGGCAGGGAAGCATCCCTGGGTGCGCGGCATCGACCTGATGCGCAATTATGGGCAGCATAACGCCACTTTATGCGGTGTCCGCGAGGCGCGCTATGAAGTCATCGTCACCATGGACGATGACCTGCAAAATCCGCCGCGCGAGATCCCCAAGTTGTTGGAGAAACTGGCGGAAGGGTACGATGTCGTCTACGGGGTGGCGCGTAAACGTCAACAAGCCTGGTGGAAGAATCTGGCCTCGGTGATCATCAAGCGTGCCATCGCCTATGTGATGGGCTTGCGCACGGTGCGTGACATCGGTGCCTTCAAGGCTTTTCACGCGGACCTGCGCAGATCGTTCGAAGATTTCAATAGTCCGGATGTATTGGTGGATGTACTGCTTTCCTGGGGAACTTCGCGCTTTGCTTCTGTGACCGTGGAAGAATCGCCGCGCACGGTCGGAAAATCGAACTATAACCTGTTCAAGTTGATCAAGGTTTCGTTGCTGGTGCTGACCAGCTATACTACCATCCCGCTGCGTTTTGCCAGTATTATCGGTTTTCTCTTCACACTCATCGGGATGGGCGTCTTGATATACGTGCTGGTCATTTACTTCACCGCTGGTTCAGTCCCCGGATTCCCTTTCCTGGCTTCGACCGTTATCATTTTCAGCGGCGTACAATTGTTCGCGTTAGGCATTATCGGCGAATACCTGGCGCGCGTCTTTGAGCGCACAGGGGGTAAACATACTTACGTTATCGGCCGTAGGACGAGTTAGTCAATGAAAGTTGGCATCATCCAATCCAATTTTCTGCCCTGGCGCGGATACTTCGACTTCATCCGGGAAGTGGACTTGTTCATCCTGCACGACGATTTGCAATATACAAAGGGTGACTGGCGCAACCGCAACAAGATCAAAACGCCGCGCGGCGCGCAATGGATTACTGTACCCGTGCATTATCATCATACGAATCAACTGATCGAAGAAACGAAGATTGACGATTCAAAACCCTGGGCTCGAAGTATGCTCAACAAGATACGAAATTCCTATCAAAAAGCGCCATGCTTTGAACCGTATTTCTCCGAGTTAAGCGAACTGTTGCTGGAGTCGGCCGCCTCCATCTCGGACCTGAACCTGCGCCTCATTAAGTGGGTTTGTTCACACCTGGACATTATGACTCCCATAACTTTTTCCCGAGCATACCACCCGCAAGAAGCCAAGACGGAAAGGTTGATCGGAATTTTGAAGCAGGTGGGGGCGACTACCTATTTGTCTGGCCCGGCGGCGCAGGCTTACCTGATTCCTGAGATGTTCGAACGAGCTGGTATTTGCCTGGAATATAAGACCTATGATTATTCCGAATACGAGCAGTTATATCCACCCTACGACCCGGCGGTCAGCGTGATCGATTTGCTGTTTATGCTGGGAAAAGATTCAAAAAAATATCTCTAAATTTCGCACTCCCGAAGGACATCGGGACGATGTGAGCGGAGCGCAGCGAAGTCGAAGTGCATAAAACACTGGAAGGAAGAGTTACATGAGTATCGAAGAAATCCAGAAAAAACTGGATGAATATTTCACCGAAAAACTCGAAACCTATGGCCCAACCCCAAAAGGCATAGATTGCAATGGCGCACCGGCGCAATTAGCCCGCTTTGCGGAGTTGACTCGGGTGATCAATCCAGCTAAGCCCTTCACGGTGATAGATTACGGTTGCGGTTACGGAGCCATGTTCGATTTCTTGAACGCCAGGGGTTGGCAGTTTGAATACTATGGTGTTGACCTGATCGAGAAAATGGTGGTCGCCGGGCGTGAAGTTCACAAGGGTTTTCCTAACGCGCATTTCACCACCCACGAAAAGGAACTCCCTATGGCGGATTATCTGGTAGCGCAGGGGATTTTCAACATCAAACTTGAGAGTCAGTATGATGAATGGCAGGCAATGATCACCGAAACCCTGCCGCGCATGAACGCACTCTGTTCCAAAGGGTTTTCCTTTAATATGCTGACCAAATACTCAGATGCTGATCGCATGGCCGAGCGTCCCGATTTGTTCTACGGCGATCCGTTATTCTTCTTCGATTTCTGCAAACGCAACTTCTCCCGCAACGTGGCCCTGTTGCACGATTACGGCCTGTACGACTTTACCGTCATCGTCCGTAAGGATATTTGACACATCTATGCAAATCGTCCAGGCGCCGCGTGCTTCTGCGATTCTCTACAATTTGTTGAAGGGCCGGGCCGATACCAATCCCTGGTTGCTTCCGGCCAATATTTGCCCGATCGTCCCGATCACATTTTTCAAGGCAGGGGTTCCTTTTGAGTTTGTGGATATTTCAGCTGAGACTCTGCACATGGATCTGGAGCAGGCTGAGGGGCGATTGGAACGAGAGTTATATGGGGGAGTCCTGTACGCACATACCTATGGCGAACCGTCCACGCCGAACGAATTTTTTCAAAGAGTCAAATCTTGTTACCCTGATTTGATGCTGGTAGATGACCGCTGTCTGTGCGTTCCTGATCTCGATCTGCCGGACGAGCTATTTGCAGATGTAGCCCTGTATAGCACTGGCTATGCCAAAATCGTGGACTTTGGTTTTGGCGGCTATGCGTTTCTCAATGATGATCTCGCTTATCACCCCGAACACCTACCATTTAACTCTCGCGCGCACGAAGAGATGGAGTGCGAGTATAAGCGGGCAGTTCAGGATCGCAGCCCATATGTTTACACAGATAGCGATTGGTTACAAACCGATGCCAACCTGCCTGCATGGTATGATTACCGCCAGCAAATCGAAGATGGTGTGCAAACCTCGTTGCGCCATCGCGCTGCCGTCAATGAAATCTACGCCGACCGTTTGCCACCGGAAATCCAATGCCCTCCCGAATATCAGACCTGGCGTTTCAACCTGCGCCTGAAAAACAAAGAACGTGTACTCAATGCCATTTTTTCAGCCGGATTGTTCGCCAGTTCGCATTACGCCTCGCTAGCGGGCATCATGGCTCTTGGCCAGTGTCCTCAGGCTGAAACTCTGGCAGATGAAATCATCAACTTGTTCAATGACTATCACTTTGACCTACAAAAGGCTGAACGAATCTGCGCGGTCATCATGGAGAACCTCGCTTGAGCGAACTTCGGGTTGACTTCAATCGTCCCGTCATCGTTGGCCGGGAAATGGAATACATGGCCGAAGCCGTTGCCAATGCACATATCTCTGGCGACGGGCCTTTTACCAAAAAAGTCCATGCGCTGTTGGAAGGGGCGCTCGACGTTCCCAAAGTGCTGCTGACCACCTCTTGCACCCACGCGCTCGAAATGGCGGCCATCCTGCTGGATATAAAGGACAGGGACGAGGTCATCGTTCCGGACTTCACCTTCGTTTCGACGATCAATGCCTTTGTTTTGCGCGGTGCCCGCCCGATCTTTCTGGACATTCGACCTGATACCCTTAACCTGGACGAATCCCAACTGGAAGCGACCATCACGCCCCGCACCAAAGCGATCCTGCCGGTGCACTATGCGGGTGTCGGCTGCGAAATGGACACCATCATGGATGTTGCACAACGTCATAATGTGGCGGTTGTAGAAGACAACGCGCACGGACTGTTCGGTAAGTACAAGGGCCAATACCTGGGCACTTTCGGTGTAATGGCCTCGCAGTCCTTCCACGAGACCAAGAATTTCACCAGTGGCGAAGGCGGTGCGTTACTCATTAATGACCGCGAATTTGTTGAACGCGCCGAGATCATCCGTGAAAAGGGGACCAACCGCTCGCGTTTCTTCCGCGGTCAGGTGGACAAATACACCTGGGTGGACATCGGCTCTTCCTATTTACCATCAGATCTCCTGGCCGCTTTCCTGTACGGACAACTGGAACAACGCGAACGCATTCAGTCGCATCGCAAAGCGCTGTGGAAGACGTATAACCTGGCGCTGAACGATTGGGCGCAAAAGAACGGCGTGGGTTTGCCCACCATCCCTGCCCATACCGAGCAGTCTTATCACATGTTCTACCTCCTACTCCCCAACCTGGACCTGCGCCAGAAGTTCATTCAGTATTTGCGTGATCTGGGCATCTACAGCGTCTTTCACTATTTGCCCCTGCATCTTTCCGAGATGGGACAACATTTCGATGGCAGGCCCGGCGATTGCCCGGTCACGGAAGATGTCAGTGACCGGTTAGTACGCCTGCCTTTCCACAATGGACTCAGCAATGCCGAGCAAGAACTGACAATCGAAGCCATCCTTGATTTCGAGTTCTAAGAGAATGTCTGAGACCCTGACCACAAAGTCACAAAGACAGGAGGCCCCGCCGGGAACTACCCTTACGGGCACACGTAAAATCCCGGGCTATTCATACGAAGCCTGCAAAGCAGGCTTAAGCCGCCTATGGCGGCTTCGTAGAGATAGCCTGGACGTTAACGTCCAGGCGGTATGGTTTGCAAGGTTACATTTTTTTGCCAGAATAATGTACAAACCTGCAACAGTCTGCGCTTCAGTTCATCGAAACCAGTGGGCGAGAATCGGAAGGTTTTCGTGTCTATAAAACGATTTACCCGCTGGGTAACCCCATTTGCGTTACTCTTGATTGCCTTTTTCTCTTATGGCGTTTTTGCTTTTCAGGAAGGCTTTCATTGGGATGACTGGGGTTTCGCCTGGCTGATCCGTACATTAGGTAGGCCCGGCCTGTTTGATTATTTTGCCACCAACCGTCCGTTTCTGGCTTATGTCTATTCGGTAACCACTTCTATCTTTGACACCAATCCGGTCGCTTGGCAGTTGTTTTCATTGCTCATGCGCTGGCTGACGGCCGTATCCCTGTTATGGGTACTGCGTTTGATCTGGCCCCAGCGTCAGCGTGAAACCTTTCTTGCGACAGTTTTTTTTCTGGTATATCCTGGCTTTAACCAGCAAGCCGTTGCCATTACCTACAGTCATTTCTTCCTGGCTCAGACGTTATTATTTACATCTATCGGTTTGATGTTGTTGTTTGCGCGTCAGCCGCGTCGTTTCTGGTGGGCTGGTTTATTGGGCGTGCTTTTCGCAGCCTATCAATTTATTTTCAACGGAATATTTCTTTGGTCTGGAATTACTGCGGCCGTTCCTGCTCTGGCTGGGTTTACGCGAGGGATGGCCGGAATGGAAACCGCGCCTGAAACAAGCTGTTCTGACCTATCTGCCTTTTTTCCTGACCCTGCTTGGATACCTATACTGGCGTTACTTTGTTCTGGGTTTTTATCTATACCAGCCCGAATTGGTCTCTGATCTGGGTCTCATCGCCAACGACAAGGCTCGCTGATATACCGCGCACCATTTGGGAACAGTGGCGAGTCGCCTCGTGGCGGGCCTGGGGACAGGTGTTCCAGATGCCGGATTTTTCTGCCTATGGTTCGCGCCTGACGTTGGTTTATATCGTGGTGCTGTTGATTACAGGTATCGGACTGTACTTCATGACGAAGCGTTTCAAGGCAGTTGATGAGGCGAGATGGGGATTTTCCGCCCAATGGATTGGCCTGGGATTTTTGGCCATGCTTTTGGCCGGCATCCCTTTCCTGGTCACGGATTTGCCCGTACGTCTGACCTTCCCCAACAGTCGCTTCACCTTGCCTTTTGCACTGGGCGTGGCCTTTTTTCTGGTCGCGATTTTTGAGTTGCTGCCGCAATGGAGCAATAAGATTTTATTTGCGAGTGCTTTGATTGCCCTGGCAGTCGGCTTGCAGTTCAACAATGGCTATCTGTGGCGAGAAGATTGGCAGGGACAAAAGTCCTTTTTCTGGCAGATGACCTGGCGCATCCCTGATTTGAAGCCGGGTAGCATTCTGCTTTCCAGCGATACGCCTT
This sequence comes from uncultured Chloroflexia bacterium, assembly GCA_963785535.1. Taxonomy (GTDB): domain Bacteria; phylum Chloroflexota; class Anaerolineae; order Anaerolineales; family Villigracilaceae; genus JAABUE01. Next base: position 26,562 of record CAWAVQ010000015.1, read on the forward strand.
TTCAATACTCCAGCGACAACTCACTGACCTTCCCCTTAAACTGGACTTATGCACCCGATAACCATACCACTGAAATGGATTATGCTTACTTCTTCGTCTCGGTGCGCTTGGGAAATGAGCTTGAAGCGCTAAAGCCCGGTTTGCCTGTTCACCAGAATTATCTGGCGGCTACCTTCGACAGTTCCAGCGACAACATCGTGGCAGTCCATTTTGCGCCACCAGGATGTTTCCGGGTGCTGAACCCAATTTATGACAAAGACTTGCCCCTCGCACCGGCCATGGGAGAAGATGCGGTCTTGTTAACGGAAACAGGTTTACCGGTCCTGCCCCGTAGCGCAGTCAAGGCGCTGGAGCTTTCCAATTTGGGACAGATCGATCCGAACCCTGCGAATGGTGTTATGCCTCCTACAGTCCTAGGTGCTGAACCGGCACATACCTGGTGCTATTACTTCGAAAAAGCGGACCTGGCCCGGCAGGCAGATGATTGGGCGCAGGTGACCGAAATCGGCGACAAAGTCTTTGCCATCCCCTATTATCCCGACGATTACTCGGAGTATCTGCCCTTTGTCGAAGCATATGCGCGTACCGGCCGCTGGGAGGACGCGCGTGATCTGACCCGCAAAACCGCGGATTTGATGCCGATCTTACGGCCGGCCCTGTGTGCGGTCTGGCAACGCGTTGGTACTGACCCGTCAGCGGGCATTCCCTCGCCGCAGATCGAAAAAATGAAGGATGAGTTGGGCTACTGCCCATACCCGTAAATCGTCAGTTTAATCCGCCTCCCAGATGGTAAAATCCTTTCTTAATGAGTTCCGAACGCAAACAAACCACCGTTGACCTGGTTATCCCGGTCTTTTAACGAAGCGGGCGTTGTCGAGCAGACACACGCCCGTATTTGCGCTGTCATCGACGCTCTGCCATATGATTTCACGATTTATAATGTGGATGACGGCTCGAACGACGGCACACCCAATTCGCTCAGTTCCCTGAACGATGTGCGTGTGAAGTTACTTGAACTCAGCCGTAACTTTGGTCATCAAGCCGCGCTAACGGCTGGCATGGACGCCACTCAGGGCGATATCGTCATCACCTTGGACGGTGACGGCCAGCATCCGCCGGAGATGATTCCGCAAATGATCGACCTGGTCAAGGGCGGCTATGATGTGGTGCAGACCCAGCGCGTGGACCAAACTCAACCTGCTTCGTTCAAAAAATGGACCTCGGGCTTGTTCTACCGTTTGATCAACGCCATCAGCGGGACACGCGTGTTGCCCGGCGCTGCCGACTTTCGTGCCCTGTCTCGGCAGGCGGTGGATGCGCTCAAGGCTATGCCGGAATACCATCGTTTCCTGCGTGGCATGGTCTCATGGATTGGTTTCTCGACCGTTATCCTGCCTTACCAACCGGCTGAACGGATCAGCGGCATCTCGAAATACTCTTTCAGCAAGATGTTCCGCCTGGCGATGGACGCCATCTTTTCGTTCTCGTTGATGCCCTCTATATCGGCCTGAGCATGGGTGGATTGCTTTTGTTCCTAGCCCTGGCAGAGATGATCTATGTACTCTCGTTCTGGGTGACCGGGCGTACCTCCACTCTTGCGCCGGGCTGGAGTTCGCTCATGTTCGTTATCCTGATCGTGAGCGGGATTTTGATGGTGTTGCTGGGCTTTATCGGCGTTTACGTAGGCTATATTTTCCAGGAGGTCAAACATCGTCCAGTATATCTGGTGAAACGCGGGGAAGAAAACAAACATGAATGAACAAGGCATATTTGACATTATCTTTTTACGACATGGTAAATCCGTTGGTAATGCCGAGTCGCGTTGGCAGGGGCAGGCTGATTTCGCCTTGACCGATAAAGGCCGCGAACAGGCGCAGGCGTTGGCAGACAGGTGGCGTTCTGAGGGGATGCAGTTCGATCATATCCTTGCCAGCCCGCTGAAGCGCGCGAAAGAGACGGCCGATATTATTGCTGAAGCTTCGAACCTGTCTGTAGAAACCGATCCGATTTGGATGGAACGCAACATTGGTGAGATCGCCGGGATGACCGGCGAAGAGGTCCGCCGCCGCCTTCCAAACCGCGAATTTGTTACCCCGTTCTCTGCCATCGTGGGGGATGAGGGTGAGGGTGACTGGGAACTTTATCTGCGTGCTGGCCATGCTTTGCATAACCTGTTGCGACGCGAAGCGGGCAAATACCTGGTGGTTTCGCATGGCGGTTTGCTCAATCAGATTATGTATGCCATCGTTGGCATTACGCCACAGGCTAATTCGAGTGGTCCACGCTTTCGTTTCAAGAATACCGGCTTTGCGCACGTGAGCTATATCCCCAAAACTCATCGCTGGCAGATTGATACGCTCAATGACCGTTCTCATTGGAACGGAGAAGATTCGGACTAGAGATAACATGGCTGTCCCACAGGCACAAACATCTCAATTGAAGGTCTTGACCTTTGGCGCGGGGGCTATCGGCACGTATATTGGCGGGAGTCTTGTTCTAGCCGGGCATAATGTCGTTTTTGTGGAGCAGCCCAAAGTCGTGGAGGAGTTGCGCGAGCGTGGTTTGCGCCTTGACCTGACCCTGGATAAACGGCGCAGCACCAAAGAAGCCTTTATTGTTGATCCGTCTTCTTTTGTAATCGTCTCTACTATAGAAGATGCGTTGCGTTATGGGCCTTTTGACGTTGCCATCTATGCCCTGAAATCCTTTGATACCGCGGCTGCCATGCAAGGCATCCAGCCCTATGCCGACAAGTTGCCGCCTTTCCTATGTCTCTCAAACGGCGTAGATAACGAGCCCGCCATCGCAAGAGTTTTAGGACCTGATAAAGTAATCTACGGTACAGTGACATCTGCTATCGGACGCCGCGCTGCCGGCGACATCGTGCTCGAGAAACTGCGCGGCATGGGAGTTGCCTCCACGCATCCGCTCTCGACCCATCTGGTTGCTGCCTTTAAAGGCGCTTTTCTCAATGCCCGTGCTTTTTCCGATGCGGATAGCATGAAATGGTCCAAAATGCTGACCAACCTGCTCGCCAACCCACTCTCGGCTATCCTGGATATGAGTGCTGCTGAGATTTACGGACATAACGATCTTTATAAAGTGGAAATCGATATGCTGCGCGAATGCCTGGCTGTGATGGCGGCTCAGAAGATTGACGTGGTAGATTTGCCTGGAACACCGGTGCGCGCGTTGGCTTTTGCAACAACGTTGCCCTTATGGCTATCCAAACCCTTGCTGGGACGCGCCGCTGGCAGCGGACGGGGTGGCAAAATGCCCTCCTTCCACATTGACCTGCATTCCGGGCGCGGTAAAAGCGAAGTGGACTACCTGCACGGCGCGGTCGTGCGCGCGGGGGTACGTACCAACGTGCCGACCCCCGTGAATCAACTCCTGACGGAAACCTTACTGGCGCTCACAAATGGGGAAACCCCACTGGGAGAATACGCTCACCAACCACAGAAACTGCTTTCGAAGTTGTAGATATAAAACCTGACAGGTCTGTCAGACCTATTAGGTTTGCGTGAATATTAGTGATAAAATACCTTCCTTTAGGAAGGTATTTATGAGTAAGACATCAAACATACGATTAACAGAACCACGCCCTGAAGTGGAAGTCCATCTCCCTGACGGGCGTATTTTATCCGGACTGCGCGGTGCAAAAGTCGGTGATTTCTTGAACGTTGTTGCCAATTCCTTTGCCGCACCTGTTGCTGCCGCGATGATCAATGGTGACTTGCGCGAATTGACCTACCCGGTCAAGATCAAGTCGATCGTGCAGCCGGTAACTATGGCAGACCCGGATGGCGCCCGCATCTATCGCCGCTCGCTGACCTTCTTGCTCGAAATGGCGTTCAATGATCTGTTTCCAAAGGCACTCTGACCATCGATCACTCCATCTCCTCGGCGGGCTGTCAGGTTTCCGGCAGGCAGGCTCTTCGAGTCTGAGATCGAAGCGCTTAAAGTTCACATGCAAGAACTGGTCGAAGCGGATATTCCCCTGGAGCGCAAGGAAGTCCCGCTGGCAGAAGCCATCGAATATTTTCGTAAACTTGGCTACCATGACAAAATCCATCTGCTATCCCATCGTCATAAAGATTATCTGACCCTGTATCGCCTGCGCGAGCGCATGGACTATCACCACGGTTACATGGTGCCTTCGACTGGTTACCTGTGTTGGTTCGACCTGAACGTGACCAACGGCGGATTTACCTTACGTTTCCCGCGTCGCCATGCGCCGACCGAATTGCAGCCTCCGTCCAACTATCCCAAGTTACTGAAGGCTTTCCGCCAGTATGGTGACTGGCTGGCAAGTCTGGGCATCGACAATGTAGGCGCGCTCAATGATGCCATCCAGGCCGGACGTGGGCATAAGATCATCCTGGTTTCTGAAGCCTTGCACGAGCAACACATTTCGGAGATTGCCCGCCAGATTGCGGAACGCCAGAGCGAAATCTCGTTGGTGTTGATTGCCGGGCCTTCTTCTCTGGCAAGACTACCTTCTCGCGTCGTCTCTCCGTCCAGTTGTTGGCGCGCGGTATCTCGCCTTATCCGCTTAAACTCGACAATTATTTTTTTGATCGCGACCTGACGCCACGTGACGAATACGGCCATTTCGATTTCGAAGCCATCGAGGCCCTAAACCTGCCATTGCTGGCCGAACATCTGCAACAATTGGTGGCTGGCAAGAAAGTGAAAATACCACGCTACAATTTCAAGACCGGTATGAGTGAGCCCGGTAAAACCATCCAGTTGCAACGCGGACAAACCATCATTCTGGAGGGCATTCATGGCCTCGATCCGCGTCTGATCCCCACAGCGCTCTCCGGGCAGTCCTTCCGCGTTTATGTTTCAGCGTTGACCCAGTTCAACCTCGCCCGTCACAACCGTGTTCCACTACTGACACGCGCCTCATCCGCCGTATCGTGCGCGATGCCCGCGAACGTGGTTACACCGCCAAAGACACCATCTCGCGCTGGGAATCGTGCCGCGCGGTGAAAAACCTTATATTTTCCCCTATCAGGAAAACGCGGACATCATGTTCAACTCGGCGCTGGTCTATGAACTGGCTGCCCTAAACCGCTGGCCGAACCGCTCTTGCGTCAGGTTCCGCACGGTACGCCCGAATACATCGAAGCCAAGCGCCTGCTGGCTTTTCTGGAATGGTTCCTCCTTTTGCCATCGACTGGATTCTTGAGAATTCGATTGCGCGCTAGTTTCTGGGCATCCATTTCTCAAGGGATTTACGTTTTGGAAAGGCAAGTCAAAATA
>CAWAVQ010000016.1:0-236616 GCA_963785535.1 uncultured Chloroflexia bacterium
CCGAAAGTGTCGCGTCCATTCCGCCGCGCGGACATGACCTCCACGCCTTCAATCGGCTGAAAGGCACGGATCAGCACCGCCGCCGGGAAATTCTCACGTTCTGTGACTGTATTCAGCATCCAGTGGTTGCCATACGTGAAATAGACATAGGCATGGCCCGGCGACCCGTACATAACCTGTGTGCGCGGCGTGCGTCCAGCTTTGGCATGACAGGCCAAATCTTCCTCACCGATGTAGGCTTCCGTTTCGGTGATCAGGCCGACCAGCTTGACGCCATCCAGAATCCGCACCAAACGAGCGCCGAGCAATTCGCGAGCGACGGTCAGCGTAGGACGGTTGTAAAAATCTCTTGCGAATGGTGAAGTCATGAGAAATGTGTGCGATATGCGGGGTGCGAAGTATTTCGCACGTAGAACGTCGCACTCCGCACGTTATCTGAAGCGCGAATCGCGTTGAAGGGTCATACGCAGGCCGTCGTCCAGTTTGATCGAGGCCCGGTAGTTCAATTTTTGTGCGGCCAGACTCAAATCTGCCCTCATGCGTGAGACGCCGCCGGACGTGTTCGAGTTGTAAAGCGAGTCGACTTCGCTACCGGTGATCTCTCCCACTTTCTTGACCAGCTCGCGGATGCTGGTCTCCCTGCCAGAACCAACATTGATGACCAGGCCGTTGACATTGGGCGCTGTGGCGGCGGCCACCATCGCGCTGACCACGTCGTCCACGTAAACGTAATCGCGGGTCTGGTGGCCATCGCCATGCACGACCAGCGTCCCGCCGCGCAGGGCCTGACGTAGGAAGTGTGGCACCACCGGTGGATGCGAAGGCGGTAGATGCTGACCGGGGCCATAGGCGTTGAAGATGCGCAGACAGACCGTTTCCATGCCCCACAGCTTGCCGATGGTGCGGACGTAATGCTCGGCAGAGACTTTGGAAACCGCGTAAGGCGAGCCGGGGTCAGGGATGGCGGTTTCTACCAATGGCTGCTCGCCCTGGTCGCCATACACTGCGCCGGATGAGGCCAGGATAACGCGCCGCACGCCCACGTCGCGCATGGCCTCCATCAGGCTGACGGTTCCGCCCACATTGACGGCGTTGTACTCACGCGGGTACAGCACCAACTCGGGCACTGAAACGCGTGCCGCCAGGTGATAGACACAGTCTACTTCTTGCAGCAGAGTCCACAGCTTGGGGCGGTCGTTCACATCTCCGCGCGTAAAATGCACATCGGGGGAAAGCGCTTGCGGATCGCCTGTCGAAAGATCATCCAGCCCGCGGACCTGGTGTCCCTCGCGGGCCAGTTGGTTGGCAAGTGTTGAACCGAGAAAACCGGCTGCGCCGGTGATGAGGAAGTTCATATCTGAAATTATACAGGTTTATTCTTGATATTGTGCAATGGTTTCTTCCGCAAGCGAGATGCCTTCATCGGCGCTTTCGGTGCCACTTGGCAACCAGGCGTTGGCATTTCCCACCATATGCGCATATGGAACTGTTCTTATTCAGCGATTAAAGTAACCATGTTTACATCAGAGATTTCTGTCAGGATGTGGTGCCATGCAAGCGTGGAGAGGGTCGCACTGAGCAATTGACCGTTCGATAGTACGGCAATCAACTCATCGTTTGCTTGAACGAAGCGTTCGACCATGCCTCGTCGCCACGGGACATTGAGTCCGTTTGAGGCCATGGACCAACTTTTCCCGCCATCACGACTTGTTTCGATCCGCCCGTTTCGATCCACGCCATCGGCGGGACTCAAAATCAAGTGATCTGGATCGAGCGGATCGACCCATACGGCGCGGCAGTAACAAGCGTAAAGAAGTTTCCATGTTTTGCCCCCATCGTAGGAACGATAGAAGCCTCCACCTGTAGGCGCGTAGACCAGATCGGGCGTAGATGGATGAACTTCGATGGAATGAACATCGGGATAGATGAATGGTTCGGGTGGGCCTCCGAGATCGGGGTTACCATCGCTCCCCTCGGCTAATCGCCATGTTTCGCCGTAATCATCAGAACGTAACACGCCGCCGACTTCAACCGCAGCATAGACGTGTGACCCATAAAAGGCAAAGCCACGCACACAGCCCGCCTCAGGCGAATAAGGCAGAGACCATTTATATTTATCTCGCAATTCCGCCACCTCGGGACAGGCGTGCCAGGTTCCGCCACCATTATGTGACACGAAGATGCCAGCAGGTTCTGTGCCTGCGAATTCAAGATCGGAAACGTCGGGATGATACGCCAGCCAACGGACATGCCTTATATGCAAGCCATTGCTCGCTTCTTCCCAGGTTTGACCTTCGTCATCGGAGCGGAATACTCCCCTGGTCGTCCCAGCAAGGATCACGCCTTCGCGGGCAATCACACTTGTGACTTGTTGGTCTGTCAGTCCACGTGTTGACTCGCGCCAGCTTTCCCCGTCGCGTTCGCAGATGACGAGTCCTTCTTCGGTCGCAAGAATTAATTTATTCATGGTCACTCATTTCTAAAGTCATTCTATTTCAATCGTCATGCAAGAACACATCGGGCGCGGGCACAGTGATCGGCCAACGCCGAGAAGGTCGGACGCGCCATGATGAGAAAATTCATTCGATATCAGCTTCCAATGTTCAGTACCGTGGAAGGATTATAAACGAAATTCCTGCCTGGATTTTAGCGGGGACAACAATTTCTGAGAAAGCTTACCAATTACGGATTATTAGGGGCTGGTAACTTACTGGCTCGACGTGCACAGCCTGCCCAAATCTCCTGCGGATAGATAATAGCATTCGTACCAGGCAATTGTTCCATCGCCAGGCCGGTGTTCAGGTTGATGCCCACCTGTTGGTAAGCCTTGTAAGCCAGTTGGCTGCAATAGAAAGCCTCTTCCGTTTCGGCGTTCAGGAAGTTCAGGTTATAGGGCTTGCCAAGATGAGAAAGACAATATTGCGCAACGGCCATGCGCATATGCGCCTCTTCCTCTTCGGAGAGTTCCAGCCCGTCCAGCGGATAGGCCACGCCGTAGAACGTGTCGAACAGCAGACCGCGTTCGCGCGCCATGAACTCGGTATCCCAAACCCCATTATGCGCGTGATAAGTGATCACGCCACGCGAACCGGATTCCACGCAACGCCCATCCGGGCCGAGATAAATTGCCACATGGTCCACATCACCGGGCACCAACCGTCCCACCAGACGCCAGAACTCGCCCGGCAGGATGTCTGGTTTGCCGTTCATCGTGCAGATGATGTCGCCTGTTTGCAGCGTCAAGCCTTCGATTTGGTAGGTGTAAATCATGTTTGCCCTGTACCTGAGTATACGGCAAAAAGCTTGCTGAGTCTCACCGAATCCTGGCCAAAAAATCCATCTGATGCGCGATGTAGACCAACTCGCCGCGTTCTACTTGTCCTCGACGTTTCTCAAGCCAATCTGCAAAGACCGCCGCATTCAGTTCAGGATGATTCCCCAATGACTCTTCGAAAAAATGCAGGACGAATTGCAGGAAATACGCCTCGTCAGCGGGATACCGTCCATCGACCGCGTACACCACCCAATCCGAAGCCCCGGCGGACACGATCTCAGCCCCAGCCTGCTTCAGATGCCCAAACAAATGTCGTCCTGACCGGCTATCTCCTCCGCTGGGACGGGCGTCCATCGACTCGTGATACAGCCGCTCGATTTTGACATCCAACTCCGAGTCAATGACTGGCTCCAGCGACGTGACGCCATCGAAATTGACCGTCAACCAGGCTAAATTCTCCGTCAGCGAGAACAGTTTTGGCAGGCTCTCCGGCATGGGCAACAGATCGAGAAAAGCGTGTGCAATCAGCAAATCGGCGGGCTCAGGTTTTTGAGCAATGAAATCGAACACGTCCGCCTGTATCAATTTCACACGTAGGTCATGTTGTGCATCGAAAATCCGCAAGTTTCTTTGTGCTAATTTCTTCTATTTTCAACCCATTTTCACCGGCCCATTCCGGCAACCAGGCACGCGCGAAGCGGATGTTTTCATCCATCTCATCTACCAGTGTGTAGTTTGCTTTTGCGACGATATTCCAGCGCAACAAGCGTGCCAGCATCGTCCCGATCCCTCCGCCGACTTCGGTGATCGTTAGCGGTTTCTGCTGGCAGGTTGGCTTTCAACGCGGATAGCACATCTTTGTTCAGGGCGCGGTCGTCCACGCTTTGTTTGGAGAGCAGGTAGTGGGGGAAAGAATATTCCATTTTCATTCTATTCTCATCAAGCGAGCGCAGCGCAGTCGAGATGTGCCCTTCGACTTCGCTCTCTATCGGTCGCTCCGCTCAGGGAGGTGTTTATTCTTAATCATTGAAAGTAAAAAATCCCGGATCCGCCCTGCCGTTTGCTCCCACCTCGGCTGTTGACGGTAGCGTTCCAGTGCCTTGACCGACATGCGCGCCAGCAAATCCCGGTCACGAGCTAATGTGGATAATCTCTCAGCCAGTGTGGCTGCATCATCTGGCGGAATTAGATAACCATTCTCACCATCGCTGATGATTTCGGATGCGGCCCCGGCAGTTGTCCCGATGGCGGGCAGGCCAAAGGCCATCCCTTCCAGATAGACGATGCCGAAGCCTTCGTAGGAAGATGGCACAACCAGCACCTGCGTGGATTTGAGCTTTGCGATCAGGTCTTCGTTATCGAGCGGGCCATGGAAATGGACGATAGACTCGTAGACCGTGGACCGTAGACTTGTTCCTGCATAGCGCGAGCGTATTCAGTTCGGCTGTCAGCTCCACCAACTACATCCAGGCTGAAAGCTGATGGCTTGAAAGTTGATCGCTTCCAACTAGCGTATGCAATCCCTTTCGATGGATGACATTGCCCAGGAATAGTAACCGCAAGGGTCCGGTCTCGTGCGCGCGGGCGATGACTTCATTTTCAGCCACAGGATATCCAAACCGATCTGTTGGCGGATAAGCTACATTTTCCGGTTTACTACTCTCTATTAATCTATTCACTACTCTCTGGGTAGTTTGCGAATTGAAGATGAAGCCATCCACCGAGTCCAGATAGCGCTTTTCAATCAGCCGGTAGAACCAATTCTGCCAGGCAGGTCGTTGCTCGGAACAGCGCAGGTGATGCACCAGGCTGATAATCGGATAAGGATGGGGACGGCGGTTGGCGGATAACAATGAAGGGTGGTTCAGTTCATCCTGGATGAGCAGGTCGAGGTCCAGTGGGAGGCGGAAGCGGAAATTGTCGGTCAGGTGGGCGGCATAATTGCGCCAGGGCAGGCTAATGATCTGCACTGTGTCGCCTTGAGTCCGCAGATAGTCCACCAGCTTGCGGTCATACAGGTAGCCGCCGCTGAGCGTATCGAGCGAGCCGTAGATCAGCAGGCCCAGTTTCATTTCTCTTGAACTGAAAGACGGGTCAAGGACTTAACGGTTTAGCTCGTAAGACGCCCACGCAACTTCGTTTTCCCACAGTACCACCTTCAAGGCCGTGATGTTGGGGGCGTTGATGCGCTCGTCCAGTCCAGTTGCGAGAATGCGGGCGAAATGCTCGATGGACGGGTTCAACGCCTCGAATTCAGGCTTTTCGTTGAGCATTTGTTCCCGGTAATAAGCCACAACTTCATCGAGCTGTTTTTCCACATCCACGATGTCGCACAGATAGCCATGCTGGTCGAGTTCCGCGCCGGAAAGCTGCAGTTCGAGAACGTAATGATGGGAATTGGGGTAATTTTCGGGACCCCAATCCCCACCGATCAGGAAGTGGCGGGCGATGAAATCGCGCCGGACAGCGAGTGTGTACATGACCTTCGATCAGTCGACGATTTTGTTGAAACCGAACAGGCCCCACATCCCATGCATCATGGAATGCGCGAAGTCCGGTTCCAGGAATTGATTGGGGCACGAGCCGGGGATGACCTGGATACCGTTCTCGCGACAAACCTGGACTGCATCCTGCGAGACGCTGGTCATGCTTTTTGCCAGCCCGGGCTTGGTCCCCATCATGCAGTGCATCCAGACGTGCTTCACGCCCAGGTCCACACATTGCTGGACGATCTCATCCGTCACCTTGGGGCTGGCCAGGATGAAGATTGCATCTGGCACCTCCGGGATGGACTTCAGGTCCGGGTAACAGGGAACGCCTTGAAACTCACTAATGCGCGGGTTGACAGGATAGACCTGGTAACCATTCTCTTTGAACTTGGTGTACGCCATGTTACTGCCCGTTTCGCGCTTGTCAGAAACGCCAATCACGGCGATCTTCTTCTGGGCCAAAAAGTCTTGCACCATCGTGTCGATTTTTGCCATCGTATTTCTCCTTAATGAAAAACGAAGCCAAACAGGCTCCGTTTAGTTTTTGTGTTGGTTGCGGATTAACGTTTGCATAAGAAAATTATACACTACGAGCGCCATACGAGGTGATTCTAATACATGATGGGCGCAATTTTCGGATGGAAAATCATAATCCCAAGGTGCTGGCGATAACACCCATAAGCAATAAGGCAACAATCGCTGCAAGGATCGCGCCACATCCCCATCCCACGCGAAACACCCCAGCCCTGTCGCCGGGTGATACCCGGCTCCAGCTTGCGGATGTGCCGCACCACCTGCCAGCCTGCAAACATGCCTGTCAAGAACCAGACGATCCCCAAGAGGAGCAGGAAAACTAGCAGAACAAGGAATACGAACGCCAGAGTTTCCCCGATAGCGTTGCCAAAAGCAGAGCCCAGGCATTGACCGAAATTGAGATTGTCACAGTTCGGCTCCGTGCTACCCACGCTGATCACGCCCACGGCAACCATGATGGCTGTAACGATCCCGGAGACGATCATCCCGAGCGGACCACTGATGCCCCAAACGCGGATGGTGGGTGACATGTGTTTCCAGGATATGCTGGGCGCATTGGGACGCAATGACAGCATGGTGAACAACCCTGCTAGCAAGCCACCAATGAAGCCGCCCAATCCGCCGCTCAACAGAATAACCAAGAAGTTGAGGATATCTTCGCTTCCGAGGTTATCCTGGGTGATGAGCAGGAAGAACAGGAAAAGGATTACGATCAACCAGAAAACGGCCCAACCTATCCCCCAGGCAAACGCCCAGCCGGGGACTTTGCGAAACACGGTGCTCAAACTGACCTTGACCGGCTGACGCATGAAAGGTTTTTCATAGCCTGCGATCTTCGCTGCGCCCAGTGCCACCAGACCATCGACCAGTTTTTGGAAGTTTTCCGCATAGCTTCCTGACCGCAGATCGAGCGTCTGTACATCCTTAACCAGCGTTTCGAACTCACCAGTCCACTTGGCGGGGCGATATAAGATGGGAATGATGGGTTTTCCGAGTTCCAGGGCCTTGTTAAGCTCTTCGCGCACATAACGCGATTCGGCTGCATCAGGAGAAAGCACCAGGATTAAGGCCTTGCATGCGCGGATGCCATCCAGGATTTCATCGTGCCATTGCTGCCCCACCTGGATGTCGGATTGATCGAACCAGACCCCTGCAACCTGTTGGTCGAGGTCGCCTGCCAGGCGGGTGACAAATTCCTGGTCTCGCCGGGAATAGGAGATGAAAATATCGTTTTCCATACGTTATGCCTTTTCAGCCCGACGTCTATAGGCGCGGATACCGCTGCGAATACCGCCCACAAGGCTCAAGGAGACAATAAGGATGAAAAGAGCATCGAAATAGCGGAAATAGCAGTTTTCGGAACAATTGGCGATGAAAAATTGGGATAGGACCTGGGTCACGATGTAATCGAGAATCGTGCCGATCAGCAGATATAAAACCGCAATTCCAACCCCCGTCAGCATACTACGCACTAACGTGCTACCTTTGTTATTCTGTGTTTCCATCTCTCCGCTCCTTTCATACCAATAAATGACGGACATAACCATATTTTAAAACACAGGAATGGCTATTCGGGCACGACTCTGACGTAATCGCTGGTTCGGCCTCCAAATAACCCAATCACCAGGTGATAGATGGCATATAGTTCAAGCGCAAAGGGCAGGTAGCCACCATAACCGAGCAACGGCATTTCGAAGATATGCAACCAGTTTCCCCAGGGGACGTGATAGATCCATTTGGGGTATGAAAAATAATTCCACATTTCCCAGAAGAAGGCAGTCAACCAAACGCCTAGCCAGAGCGCAATGACCGGACGCCAATCGCCTTTTTGTGTCCAATACGCCAGCGAACGGTTCCCCAGCCAAACGTTGACCGGTTCGAGAATGAAGTAGAGAGACAGCCACAGGAAAGGGAAGAATATCTTTGGCCAGAGCAACATCGAGGCGAGCATGGCCCAGCCAAGCATGAAGAAGATGGTCGTGGTCCGTTTATCGGTGGCAATCACGGGTCCGCGTCTGAGGCGCTTGACAAAGTCGAAGCTGGCGATGAATTCCGCGCTGCCGAAGACAGCCGGGATCACGGTCGTGAAACTCAACGTCGTCCAAAAAGCAAATTGCAGGGGCGTGAACGCATCTGCTCCGAGATAGGTCCAGTTTTGGGTGCGCAGGTTGAGCAGTTCGAACAGCCACCAGACGGGCGCAGAGACCAGGAACAGGCCGATGTATTTTCGCCAGTCTCGCGTGAGCAGGGAGGTGCCCGAGCGCCAGAAGACTAGCCCGTCGATGGTGAGACAATAGCCCAGCCATAACGGGAAAAAGCCCCAATTGGTGCGCGTTCCCGGCAGGGACCAGTTGAGAATCCAGAAGACGATGACCAGGCTTAGTCCAATCCAGCTATGCAAAGGGAGTTTTGGGTTTTCGTGCTCTATGCTTTTGATGTCGGTTGCCATGCCCCAAGTTTACACTGAGATTGGGAAAATTGCCGTTTTCCAGTGAAGGATTATGAATTTTGGAGACCAGTTTCCTCTTGACAAAACAGAATATATGTTCTAAAATCTGGCTTGTAAATATTCCGATATAGGAATATAATAATGCCATGGCGCGCACCCCTACCACTCATGATCCGTTCAATGCCGTGGCTGAACCCAAGCGACGAAAAATCCTTGACGTCATCGGTACGAAAGAATTATCGGTCAATCAGATTGTTGAATTGCTTGGCTGGCCCCAGCCAATGGTTTCGAAACATCTGGGCGTTTTGAAACAGGTTGGCCTGGTGAGCGAGAGAAGGGAAGGTCGTCAAAGAATTTATCGAGTCAACGTTGAACGACTCAAACCCATTTTCGATTGGGTCACGCCTTTTGAACAATATTGGAGCGAGCGATTTGACCGTTTGGATGAAGTTTTACAAGGTATGCAAGAAAAGGAGAAATAACATGTCTGAAAAAAAGAATCAAACCATCGTTAGGGCCGAACCAGGCAAGCAGGAGGTTTTCATCACCCGGGAATTCGATGCGCCTCGCGAGCTTGTTTTCAAGGCACACACCGATCCTGACCTGTATGTTCAATGGTTGGGGCCGCGTGGCTACGAAATGAAATTGGAAACCTTCGAGCCCGTCAGCGGCGGCAAGTACCGTTACATCCACAAAGACCCACAAGGCAACGAATATGGGTTTCATGGCACGTTCCATGAGATATCCGAAGAACTGATGATCCAAACCTTCGAGTTCGAGGGACTCCCCGACCGCGGACATGTCTCGCTGGATACGATGCGACTCGAGTCATTGCCTGGCGGCCGGACGAAGATCACGATTCAATCCGTTTTTCAATCTGTTGCCGATCGAGACGGCATGGTCCAATCTGGTATGGAACGCGGCGTCCGGGAAGGTTATGAACGCCTGGATGAAGTTCTTACAAAGATGGGAGTTTCTCGATGAACCACGGATATCTATTTTTCGAAATCCAGGCTGAGGATGTGAAGCGAGCCGTCGAGTTTTATCGAACCGTGTTCGACTGGAAATTCAACCGGCACCCAAGTCTGCCCATCGAGTACTGGGATATCGAAACAGGCGGAGCCAGGGGCGGCCTGCTGCAGCGTCCTGCCAAGACCCCGCCCCCGGAACACGGGACGAACGCGTACGTCTGTTCTGTCCAAGTGGAAAATTTTGACGAGATCGCTGACAGAATCATGACCAACGGCGGTCAGGTTGCCCTGGAGAAGTTCCCCGTCCCGGGCCGGTGCTGGCAGGGATATTTCATCGATACCGAAGGCAACACCTTTGGCATTTTCGAGGTGGATGAAAATGCCGGGTGAAAACCACCCAAGGAGAGCATATGGCAGGCAATAAAGTTGTTTTCAATACCATCGATGAGTACATCGCCTCTTTTCCGGAAGAGACACAAAAAATACTGGAAGAAATACGGTCGATCATAAAAGCTGTTGTTCCCGAAGCAAAAGAGAAGATCAGTTATCAAATCCCTGCCTTCGAACTCAATGGCAGAAATCTGGTCCATTTTGCAGCCTGGAAAAAGCATATCGCAATGTATCCGATCCCTGCAGGCAGCGAAGCCTTCGAAAAAGAATTGTCACAATACATGGATGGAAAGGGTACGCTAAAATTTCCCCTGGACAAACCGTTGCCCCTAAAATTGATCCGTGAAGTCGTCCAATTTAGAGCCGCTGATAACCTAAAAAATATCGGTGAGAAATCAAGCAAAAGAAAATATTAAGGAGAATCAAAATGAGAAAGATCACCCCGTTTCTATGGTTCGACACACAGGCTGAAGAAGCCATGCATTTCTACGTCTCTATTTTCAAGAATTCGAAGGTACTTGGCGTTACCCCGGGGCCCAACGGAATCGCCTCGTCTGTAAGTTTCGAACTGGAAGGTCAGGAGTTTATCGGTTTCAACGCTGGCCCGGAGTTCAAGTTCAATGAAGCCATCTCGTTCTTTGTCGATTGCAAGAACCAGCAGGAAGTCGATGAACTATGGGAAAAACTGACTGCAGATGGCGGCGAAGAGAGCCAGTGTGGCTGGGTCAAAGATAAATATGGTTTATGGTGGCAGATCATCCCGTCCACGCTTGGCGAGTTGATGGGTGACCCGGATCCGGAGAAGGCCAAACGGGTCACGGAAGCCATGCTCAAGATGCATAAAATCGATATCGCTGGATTGAAGCAGGCCTACGATCAAAAATAAGCAACTTGCCTTACACAAATTGTGGTAGGCAGAAGCGATCCGTCAACGATTGTCAGGTTTGTCATCGTGAGCGGGTCGCCTTTTATTATCCCAAGCGAGTACAATGTAGACTATGAAAATGACTACGGTAGAGGAATTTATAGACCAAAAAGTCCAGCCCGAACATCGCGAGATCGTCGACAGGTTGCGAAAACTGATGCGTGAGGTTGCCCCGAATGCAAAAGAAGTGCTCACGTACGGGATTCTCGGCTGGAGAGGAAACCTGATGTTGGCCGTCATCAGTCCTACTAAAAAGGACATCACCTTTGCTTTTTCGAGAGGCGCGGAGTTCGAAGACAAATACGCTTTGCTCAAGGGCGTTGGGAAAGAAGTCGAAGCATATAAAAATCAAGAACGTACAAGACGATAAACCAGGAAGCTCTCGAATATTATATTAAGCAGGCCCTGGAACTGGACGCAAAATAAGGATGCGAAATTCATGAAGATTCACCTGGTAGACGGCACCTACGAATTGTTCCGGAACCACTTTGGAGCGCCTCCCAAGCAGGCCCCGGACGGACGCCAGGTCGGCGCGACGCTCGGACTCCTGAGAAGCCTGCTGATGTTACTATCGAGCCCGGACGTGACCCACGTGGCTTGCGCCTTCGACCACGTCATCGAGTCGTTCCGTAACGAACTCTTCGCCGGATACAAAACCGGCGCAGGTACCGATCCGGACCTGCTGGCGCAGTTCTCGCTGGCCGAGGAAGCCGTTTCTGCGTTGGGAATCGTTGTCTGGCCGATGGTGGAATTCGAGGCCGATGATGCCCTGGCCACAGCCGTAGCGCGCTTCAAAGATGAAAAAGCCGTTGAACAAATCGTCATCTGCTCACCGGATAAGGACCTGGCACAATTGGTATCTGGCGGTCGTATTGTTTGCTGGGACCGGCGGCGCGACATCCTGATTGATGAAGTCTGGCGTGCTGGAGAAATACGGCGTGCGTCCGGAGTCTATCCCGGACTGGCTGGCGCTGGTGGGCGATTCCGCGGACGGCATTCCCGGCATCCCGGGCTGGGGGGCCAAATCCAGCGCTACCGTGCTTTCACGTTTTGAGCACATCGAGACCATCCCGGATGACCCGCAAACGTGGGATCTGCTGAGTCCGGGTCGCGCTGCGCGCCTGGCTGAGAATCTGGCAGGACAGCGGGAGGAGGCTTTGCTCTACCGACGGTTGGCTATCCTACGCCAGGACGTTCCGCTCCAGGAAGGTCTCGCTGACCTGGAGTGGCAAGGCGCAAGAGAGCGCTTGAGAGAACTCTGTCGTGAATTGGGGGACGAGAAAATTCCGGAGCGCGTTTCCCGCTGGCGTTAGCAAGTTCAGCTATTTTTGGGTACAGTAAATAACGTCCCATGAAAATGAACAATACGGCTTCAAAAATCAACAAAGAATTTATTTCCCATGGCCTGCTTCTTGCGTGCATTGGGGTTTGCACCTCCGCATTAATGTTCTGGACAATGGCATACGGACCTGGTTTCTCGCCTGACTCCACAAAATATCTTGCGGTGGCAAAAAACTTGCTTGCCGGGAATGGCTTTTATGGCAATGACATTTCCGTAGCACATTATCCTCCGGTGTACCCATTATTACTTGCAGCTGTTAATATTTTTGAAACCGGTGATAATTTACTGGCTTCTCGCTTATTACATGCGATACTATTTGGCGCAAATGTTTGTCTTGTTGTATACGCTGTTCAAAAATGTACTGACTATAGTTTTTGGGCTTCAGCATTAATCTTGTTTCTTTTCATTTTTTCCTCGCCACTTATTCTTATACATTCAATAGCTTGGTCCGAATCACCTTTCATTATGTTCTCGTTATGTACCTTGCTTCTCTGCTCTTACTATTGCATCCGACCTTCAACAAAAATACTTTTAGCAACAAGTGTAATTAGCGGCCTGGCGCTTGCAACTCGTTACATCGGTATAACTTTATTACCCACTACTTTTTTGGGTATTGCTCTTTTTGGAAATAAATCCATAAGGCATAAAATTCGAGATGCTTTTATAGCTGTAATAATTTCTTGCCTCCCGATAAGTATCTGGGTTATCAGCAATCTCATCGTGGCACAATCAGCCACAGATAGGTCTTTAGTGTTTCACCCCATTGGCATTGCTCATATTAAAGCGTTAATAGAGACTTTGTATTATTTTGTCTTGCCTGTCCAATCGCCGAAATGGATACAGGCTGTAATAATTTTTGGAATCGCTTCGGCCTTATTGCTATCGATATTCAAGGTGCTCTTTCAAACGGTCTCTCGAAAAGAGAGCAGAAATTCTTTCCGGTTCGTCCTGATTTCACTTTGTCTCATATTTTTTTTCATGTACATTTCTTTTCTAGCAATCTCAATATCATTCTTTGATGCGCATACACCTCTTGACTTTCGAATATTAGCACCCGCTTTTTTAGTCTTGGTTATTGCTATCGTTGTGCTGATCTGGTACTTGTTTCAATCACCAGAGCAGAAGTTCATCAAGTGGGGATTGCTCAGTTTAGCAATTCTGTCCATCGCGTTAAACTCTCGTAACGCTGTTTTGCAAATAATCGATATTCATAATAATGGCATTGGTTATTCATCGAGATCCTGGAGGGCTTCAGAAACTATACACTACCTGAAATCTGTTTCTCTAAATGGCAATATTTATACAAATGGAGCGGATGTATTTCGTTTTTGGATTGGTACTGAGGCAATGATACTTCCTGAAAAAGTGGATGAAACTACGCTCATCCCTAATGACGATTATTCGGAACAGCTACAATATTTATGTGATGATGTTAGGGAAGGCGATGCAACAATAATATTTTTTACTGGAATAAGTCGGTCGTACTTCCCGAAACTTTCTGAATTAGTGTCAAAATGTGACCTTCCCATTCTTATGGAACTGAACGATGGATTTATCTTTGGTAAACAAACGAGCATTGATTCCGAATAAAAAATATCTGGCCATAAACTTCCAAATTCGCGAGCATAGTAAATGGGGAATTTAGATTTTCCAATTTACATCAGGTCAATAAATTTAGCATCCTAAGTGAATAAATCTCGGGCGGGGTCCGTGCATCGCATGACACATCGGCCCCGCCCGAAGCAATCCAGATTTTCCTAACAACTGGGTTGCTATTCGTGACTACTTATCTATTCACATTGCAACGTAACCACATTGTCACCGGCATTGTAGTTGTAGCCATCTTTTGCCACATTGGTGACTGCGAAGCACCACGTTCCTCGCGGTCTGCGTTGTCGGTTGGTATACAGGGTCACAGTGCCGTCCGCGCCTGTTACACCACTAGTCTGTCCATTATTGGGACCAGAGTAGTTCACGGTCACGGTGACACCAGGGATGGGTTGGTTATTCTGGTCGGCAATCAAGATGGTATCCACACCTCGCCAGTAACGCCGGTTTATCTGTTCTCGCGTAACGTTCTGTGCCTGAACATGCAATTCATTTTGGCTGACCTGCACCACATCGATCGTGACTGTCGCGCTGCCAGTAGCGCCAGCATCATCGGTAACGGTCAGAACCACATTATAAGTTCCGGCATCCGTGTAAGTATGTGACGGATTGGCCTCGCTCGAAGTGTTGCCATCGCCAAAGTCCCAGGCATAGGCGCTGATGGTGCCATCTGGATCGGATGAACCATCCGAACTGAACTGGACCGTCAGGGGGGTGTTTCCGTTTTCCGGATTGGCCGAGGCAATTGCAACAGGAGGCTGATTGTTTCCGCCGCCACCACTATAGCTGCTCTCGAAGGCGCCCATGTCCGGAGCGCTGCTGTTGTAATCCCCAGCCTCCAAATTCACAAGCACGTTGCCGTTCCACTCGAAGTAAGCTGTACCGGCGTCCACTGCGGGGGAGTTCTCTTGCAGGCTGAAGTCACCGGAAGTTGCATCCGTAAAGCGCGGATCACTGTTGATATTTCCGGCTTCCCAGTTGACTGTGACGCTGTTATTGGTGACGATACCCGCCTGCCCGCCCTGCACATCCGAATAGGCAAAGGTGTAGGTGCTGATTGCACCATAATCGTCAGCAAACAGTTCCTGCGGGGTAGTCGTTCCATAGGATGGTATTGACAAAGGTGGGGTTGGAGTTGTACGTATAGATTCCACCGCCTTCTTTGACGGAATAGTCACCACTGCTATTTTCAACTGAGTTTCCGCTGATGGTATTGTTGACGAACACCGGGGAACCGTAATACAGGTACAGGCCGCCACCCCGTGCATAGCTGTTCGCTGAACCATTGACATGATTGTCGCTGATCAGATTGCCGGTGAGGACCGCATCAGAGCTACGCAGGAACAATCCACCGCCATAGCCGGAAGGCGTAGTGTACGTGCCAGCAATGCAACTGAGTTTCCGCTGATAACGTTATCCGTCACAACAGGGTTCGAATACCAGATCGCCAGTCCACCGCCGTTGGAGGTACCGCCTCTGCCCGGCTTGATTGTTGATGATCGTGTTGCCGATCAGAGTGGCATTGGAGTTGTTCAAATAAATGCCGCCACCGGAGTAATCTGGCCAAGTTATCCCGGATGATGCTGTTGCTGATGGTCGGGTTTGAACCATCGATGTAGATGCCGCCGCCTTTGTTGAGCGGGTCGGCGCCGGTTGCATGTCCCTTCTCGACAATGGCATATCAAGCTGCTGCCATCGGACGCATTCACAAAACGAATGCCGAACCAGCCCGGGGCTTGAATTGGCTGCAGTGAACAGGATCGGTGTCACTGGCGGTGCCGTCGGCGATGAGCGTGCCGTTGACGGTCAGGCTGTACCAGTTCTGGAAGAGCACTTCGACGCCGGGTTCAATCGTCAGAGGTCTGCTCCGGCAGGAACCGTGATATCGCCGTCGATCAGATAGGGCGAACCGGCCACATCCCAGGTACCGGAAACATTCCCACCCGGGATAGTAGACGCTGCCAACTGCGGTGCCGCCAGGGCAGGCACCGCCAATGCCAGACTTAAGATCAAAACAAGTAAAAATGTAGAACTTTTACGAAACATCCGTTACCTCCTTCAGGGTTTGTTCGTTTTAGGATAAGCAGTGGATAGCTAACTTCTTATTTTCAATAAACCGAACTCCTTTCTTCGATTCTTGAGCTTTCCAAGCATGTAGAAAGGGCACGCGGACAAACTCCCCCCATACGTCGCGTTGGGTATTGAAAAGCTCACAACTACAGTCTACCGATGAAATGTGAACAAAGTCTTACGAAGGGACTTCAACTTTATTAACTCTCATCCGCAGTTCGAAAAAACTACAAATATAGAACTCAGAAACTGACAAGTCCGCCCGGTAAGGTCGTCATGCATTGTTATTTTTTTGTAAGGTGAAATGAGTTTAGATGGTGCTATAGTGTCTATACAATATCCGATAAAGGCAAACCCGGTGAAAACCGGCGACGCAAAGCTATGGATCTACCGCCGCGAAAGCGGTCACGATTGCCAGGCCGCCGAAGATCACAAAGTGAACATGTTTGTGGTCGTTTCGCCTGGCTTATCTAAGTCAGGCATTTTTTATCGGATGGCCTAAATTCATCATGCAAACCCGAAGAGAACCGAGGATGCAAAACGTAGTGGATTTTAGGATTTTCATCGGAAAATACAAGTTGTGTCTGTCAGGTCGAGTGTATCCAAGGGCAGACCTTCGTGATTAGAAAGGTTATTTAGCCATGAACCATAACCAGGCACCTCCTTCTACACACCTTACCAATCAATATGGAGCCTCTCTGGTCGTCAATAAGCAAGTAATCCCCCTGTCTAGCAAGATAACCAGACTTGGACGTCATTTGGAGAACGACATCGTTTTCCACGAGGAATTTTTATCGCGCTATCACGCCGAAATCATCTTTGAAAACAGGCAATATGTTCTTTATGACAGAAATTCAACAGGCGGAACGTTTGTCAACGGCAAAAAAATTGATCGATGCATCTTGAATTCCGGGGATCTGATCTCACTGGGCAACATTCAGATCATGTTTGTAAATAACAGTTCATCCCTGATGAGCAAATCAACCAGCATGACACAGGGATTAGGAGGTTTTCATGGTAAACGCTAACCATACAATCCTGATTGTGGATGATGACCCGTCCATCTTGATGGGATTGAGACTGAAGATCAAGCGTCACGGTTACCAGGTGTTGACGGCAAAGGATGGGGATGAAGGCATACAAAGAGTTAAGGATAATAAACCGGACTTGATTCTGTCGGATATCATGATGCCGTTCCCAGACGGGTTCGAAATGCGTAGGATTTTGAGTCAGGACCTGCAGCTTGCCTCCATTCCATTTATCTTTCTCACCGCCCGGACGGACGTACAGGATCGCTTGAGAGGCTTCAAAGAGGGCGCAGATGACTATATCTCGAAGCCTTTTGACGCAGAAGAAGTGCTGGCACGCATCGATGCTGTGATTCGACGCGTTGAGTCCGAGAGAAACCGTGGCCGCGAGCAGATGGAGGCACTGGCCCAGAAAGAGATGGAGAAACTAAAAAATGAGATCCTGCAAAATTTCCAACATGAGCTGAGCACACCTCTCACAAATATTCTGCTGCCGCTCGAAATTGCAGTAAACAAGAATTTGGATAGCCCTGAGGAGCAAACCAATTTTATTCGTATGGCACTTTCCAACGCAAACCGGTTGGAATCGCTCACAACCGACCTGATCTTGTTATCATCCATTGATCAAGGGAATCTCAATAACATCCGGTTGCCAATCGATATAGACATACATCTCCTTGGTCCTATAAAGAAACGCATGGAGAGATATGCGTCAAAAGAACTGGAACTCATCCCAGGTATCGTCTGTAGGGAGCAAATCAGTGCGCCTCGCCGTGAATTCATCCATTCGGTAGTACACCTTCTGGATAACGCCTTCAAATTCAGTCCTGACAAAGGGAAAGTCGTCTTTTCGATGAAAACCTCGAGGGATGGTTTGCAGATCGAGGTACAGGATAGCGGTCCGGGTATCCCTCCCGATTTGCGAGAAAAAGTCTTTGAGCGTTTTTATCAGGTGAGCAACGGTGAGACGAGGAAACATGAGGGTCTCGGAGTCGGCCTGACAATCGCTCGGGCGGTCTTCGAAAGTAACGGTGGTTATGTGAAAATTGTCGAAAGCGAGCATGGCTGCTGTGTGCAGGCTTTGCTCCCCATGTGAGATGATATGGAAACGAAGACTATTCCAATCCAGCGAATTCCAGGCAGGCGGGAGAAACAGGCTGAGAATTCGAGCAAAAATTGGGACAAAAACTTTTCGTACCAGGCTTTATTTGAACAATCCGGGGAATGTGTCTTTATCATCAGTCTTGATTTTCATTACATTGCGGCCAACCAGCAGGCACTGAATCTTTTGGGATATGAAGAAGATGAGCTGGTTGATAAATCGGTTTACGAAGTACTATCGCAGGAAACAACCTCCGACAATGAGACGCTGGTTCACCAAAATTCGCCACTTCAAGAGCGTGTCTTGAAATGTAAAGACGGAACCCAAATTCCAGTAGAAATCAGCACGACGATTGTCTATGATGAGGAGAACACACCAGTCTATATACAAAGCATTGCCCGGGATATTTCTGTCAGGAAAATACAAGAGGAAAAACTGCGGCGGAATGCCTTGATCCTTTCGATCATAAGTGAAAAAGCGGCGAAATTATTACAGTCGTCAGATATCGAAACAAGGATCCCATCTTTGCTGGAATCATTGGGACAGGCAATGAATATCAACTGCAGCGCCATTTTTACATTAAGTTCATTTTCTGAAATGACAGACATCCAGATCAAGTATCAATGGAACAGTACAACCTGTTCAGATGTTGATATTCCAGCTATCGTCAGCCCCTTTCTCCCGCAGATACAAGCATCACAGGCGCCTTTTTATTCTACAGTTGATGTGGAAGGACAAAATCCAATCGCTCTTGGACATTCATTCGTTTCCATCCCAATCGACGGGGTGATTGGAGCGAAAGGGTACCTTGGCTTTTTTGATACTGCCGAGAATCTCCTTTGGTCGCAATCGGAGTTGGATGCACTTCAAACAGCAGCGAATTTGATTGGCGCAGCCTTACAACGAAAACGTTACGAAGAAACGATCCGCTTGAACGATGCCCGGAATCGTATTATCGTCGATGCTTTACCAGACTTGATCATTCGCATCGATATCCATGGACATATTCTGGATTACAGTGCAAAACCGCATCACCCGCTTTATATCCACCGGGATCTGGCATATGGCCGGCAATTGAACAAAACTTTTCCGGAAGAGATTGCTGCACGCATGATTGGAGATGAAAATAAAGATGCCTTTGTGACATCTCAAAAGGTGGAAGAATTTCGCCTGCCCTATGCGGTTGGTACGTATGAGGCCAGACTTTACCCGATCTATTCGGATGAAGCATTGATCATCATTCGCGATGTCACCGAACAGACTAAGTTGAATGAAATGAAATCGGATTTCATCAACCGTGCTTCGCATGAACTGCGTACCCCACTTACAGCTGCGATGCTAATGGTCGACCTGATCCAGGAGGGCGGCACACCCGAGGAAATGGAAGAGTGCTGGAGCGTTTTGAAGAGGGAGTTGCATCGCCAAAAAGAACTGATCGACCGCCTGTTGATGGCCGGACGTTTGGACAGCGGCATGATGAAGATCGAAGGCAAGGTTCTCGACCTGCTGCCGATCTTGAGAGAATCGATGCAATCCGTGCAACCCATCGTCGCAAAGCGGAATATATCGCTAAAATTGACGATTGATGATGACGATGAACCTTATAAGATTTGGGGGGACGTAGGTGGTTTGCAACAGGTTTTCATCAACCTGATCAATAATGCAGCCAAATTCTCCCCTGAGGGCAGCGAAGTTGAAATCAAGACTTTTCAAAACGAGCAATTCGTATGTACCCTCATTATTGATAAAGGGGTCGGGATTCCGCAAGAGGATATTCCCCATCTATTTGAGCGTTTTTACCGCGCAAAGAATGTAACCGTGGCCGAAATTCCAGGCAGTGGCATTGGCCTCTACATTGTGAACTCAATTGTGACTGAATTGGGGGGAAGAGTTTTGGTTGAAAGTACTCCGAATAAGGGCACGAAATTCACCGTCTGTCTGAAACAAGCGGAAGCGGGGCAAGAATAATCAAGTTGCCCACGGAACCATGTCAGGCTTGCCCATCCTGCTGAATATCCAGGATTTGACCTTGGGGGAAGCCTAGCGACTGTACCAGGCTTTGCTCAATCAATGATAGAGGGTTGGAACATATTTTCTTCACTCATCTTGTACTGAAATTCCAATGGGATGGATAATACTGATAATATCTTTCAAGATGAGACGAAAGTAGCGGACAGGAGGGTCCCATCCGCTATTTGTACTATTATCCTGTATCGATCAGCCAATTCCATACTGGTCGCGCACAAAAGGAAGCAGACCGCGTTGTTCTAAACGATCCAGCGGCGCGCGGAAGGTGACTTGAACCACTCCTGGATTTCGTCCGATTTCGATCGCACCAGTGATTGTGGCGCGGTTTTTCACTTCGGGAACAGTCATCTCCAACAAGGTTGCCGCGCGTTGCAATCCGTTATCGGTGGCAGCGTTCAGATCCGGACCGGTGCCGATCACGGAAATTGGAGCGGATTCTTCTAGCTCCTCAAGTCCCCATTGCCGCGCGACATGCATCGCTTTCATTTTTTCAGCTTCTGATAGAGGTCGCGCCACGGAGCGATTCAGGTGGCTGTTCGCCCAGGCTTATCAATATTCTTAAGATATAAAAGTTGGACCGATTTGGCTTTTCGCCAAGAAGCCCCATCATTCGATGAGGCTCCTTGGTTCTACGGTTTGTCAAATATCATGCATCTGACAGAGTGCTTGATATTATTTCGTTGGTAAGAGCGGGCACTGGAAGTAATTGCCGCTTTCTACCACGGTGACATCGCCAGCCTGTATGTAGTCGTATAACTCGCCAAAGGAGGTAATCGGATTATCAGGGGGCGTAACGTTCCAAGTGACGAAATATTCGATCCAGCGACCACCATTGTAAGCCGGGTTCCCTGGCGCGGCCTCGGCCACCGCAAGCTGCCCATCAACACCGTTTGTGAATTTGTACAGCCCATCGAATGACTGTCGATTGTGTTCATTGGGGGCAGGCAGATCGCTGTTTCCTTTGGTGCCCCAGGCGACGCCATCGGCATAGATAGCGGCACCAAAATTTGGACCAGCGGCAAAGGCGGGAATGGCAGAGACGATGAGTAAGGTCAGGGCAATGGTTAAAGCTAATAGTTTCTTTTTCATCAGATGTTCTCCTTTTCAAATGAAAAACCAGATTTTGAATGTTACTTTTAACAAGAATCTCGGGTAATTGTGAATCAAAGCCTCCTTTCCATAAAAAACTGATTGGTTCTATTCAACCTTAGCTGTTGCAATAAAGCGAACACTCGTCTAATATATCTGGAAGATATAACTACGCTATTTAGAAACGATTACATTTCTATTAACAAAGAGCGCCAAAACAGCAAGTTTGGTTGACAAACGAAAAATCTCCCGGTTGGGAGATTTTTGGGGTCAGGAAATATCTATGCTAAAGAACTCAGAAAAGGGTGATCTTTCCTGAAGCAATGTCAGACTCAATAAGCTGTTTAAATTTAATGGCCATCTCCTCGATGTAGGTGTGCAGCATATCCCGAAGTTCTTCCGTAGCATTTTCTGGCGGCTTGGCGATGTAGAAGGTGAGATATGTACCATTTTCAGATGGGGTCAGGACGCGGCTTTGTATATATTCGGCAAGGCCCTCGAATCTTACATGAAGGGTGTAGTAATCGAATGGCTTCCAATCCAGGATCTTGTTGAAAAACTGGATTTCACCATGAGCACAATGATAGGTTGTCTCAGATTGCATTCGTCCGCCAAGCGAATCGGTGCGTTCGACCAGGTCGTATTCTCCAAATTCCTTTTCAAGGCGGAAAACAGTCAAGTATTCCCAAACGATGGAGGGAGGGTAGGGAATATCCCATTCAATCGTCAACCAGGCGGATTTCGGGGGAGATGCGAACGCGGTGTTTGTCCTGCTCACGGTCCCAAACCTGATGCAGATCGAGAACTTGCATCTGCACTTCGCCAAGATGTTCGTAGGTCTCGGTGTGCGCGACCAGCGGATAAGCCAGCTCAGACAGGTTGAGCGCCCCCGCCGCTGCTTCGCTGAACAAGGCGTAGCATTGGATTCCGGTTTTCTCGATGACGTGATTTTTCAACATGCGGTGCGGGACGATCACATCTGCGCCCAGCAATTCTTCCCGGTCGCCCAGTTTCTGGATGGCGTATTCCCCGTAGTGGATGACCATTTTCAAGTCCAGGTTGGACATGTTCTGGCAGGCGCGGCAGGTGCAGGTGGTGTTGAAGGTCATTTGCCGCAGCGTGTCCGCAAACACGAAATACAGATTCTCCAAGACTTCCAGCAAACCTTGCGGCTCGACGAAATTCGTTTCTGGAACATACATGAAGATGGCATCCCCGCGAAAGCCGGAGATCACAAAGGGATGCTTGATGTTCGCCAACTGCACGTCGAACAGGCTTTGCAGGGCGTCCTGGGCATGGTCCAGTTCGGATTTGGTCAGGAACTCGGTGTAGCCCGAGATGTCGGTGATAATGAAGTAGCCTTTGTTTGCCATGGGAGGAATCTTCCTTGTTGTAGTTCATTCAATACTTATAAAATTCACTTGTTCCTCAGTGTAACATCAATGGCACGAATGACGCTATTAATGTCGTTAATCACATCGTTATTCCAAAAGCGGACGACTTTATAACCTTGTGACTCCAGGTAAGCAGTTCTCTCAAGATCGTATTCCTCTTGTTCGAGATGCTGGCTGCCATCTAACTCGATGATGAGTTTTTGTTTGATTGCACAAAAGTCGACGATGTAGTTGCCAATAGCGTGCTGTCTTCTGAAACTCACACCATTGAGTTTATTCCCCCGCAGATATGCCCAAAGTTTTTGTTCGGCAGGGGTAGGTTCTCGGCGCAATTCGCCTGCGCGGTGCATGGTCTTTCGGGTTGGAACGTTTGGCTGGCATGGTTATTTCAAGTTTACTTCAAAAAAGCCCCCACCGCATTGGCACTCCCCCAAATGCGACATGGTAGGATTTGGTCATGTCAACTAGAACGTCTCATGTCGCATTTGGGGGAGGGCCCGGAGGGCGGAGGGGCTACCTCCCCGCCCCCAGCATCCCCACCACCATCGGGCTGAAATACGGGATGAGCCAGACCAGCCAGACAAAGATACTGAACTTGTGGAAACTCACGATCATCTTTTCGTCTTTCCGCAGCAGCACAAACGTGGCCCAGATGGCATGGATGAACATCAGGATGATGGCCAGCAGGCCTGAAATCCCGTGAATATCGTAGCTCATGCCGCCCACGAAATCGAACATCATGCCGGTGCCCCAGGTATCGCAAACGAGACCCAGCCAGAAGAAAGCCGTATGCCAGATTTTGAGTCTCCCCTGAAGGCGCTCACTCCAGACCCCGATGGAGTAAAACAGCAGGGCTAAATTGATCACGATCACGGCGGCGGGATTCATCGATGGATTTCCTCCAACTTTTTTATTACGTTTCAAGCATTATATGCGTTTGTAGAATATGCTTGTTGCTGGTAACTATGTGAGCACGGTTTGCTCTCAAAGCAGAATGAGATCATGGGGAGAGGTGGATGGGCGACTCAAAAAAAATCTCCTATCACCAAGAGATTTCTATCCTACACTTTACTTTTGGTTAGGATAATATCTATTTCCCCTTGCTTTCTGCTTGTATTACCTAAAACAGTGGTTTGGCTTATACCTTGAATTGGTGCATCAATAATGTATTCTTTCCAGTCAGGAAAGAATTTCTTCAAGGCTTCGATTGTGGTTATCTTTGTGAAATCTCGTGAATTTGTACGAATATATATTGTTCCTGTTTCATCCATAATCTGTGCAGCGTCACCAAACACCTTTTCTAAAAGTTCTTTATATTCACTTTTTGAGTTGAAACGGCCTTTATATTTCTCACTACTCCAAAGTGGCTGATTTTCTCCGCCCAACAGCCACAGCCTGAGCCATTGGTCTTTGTGATAATGGGTAATACCATAATAGGGAGGTAATGTAAAAAACAATTAGCACCGTTTTCCGGTTTTTCTTCAATTATTCTATATTGCTTTTAGCAAAGCAGTAACACTATTTGCCATGACTACATCGCTATCTGTAATTTGAGGTATTCCTTTTCATACCTCCAACGTATTCTTGGTAACAAGAAATTTTTAATATCAATCTCCGGTGGTAAAAGATTTCTCTCTTTCCACCATTTAACAGAATAAGTATGCCACATAGCTTTTGTTTGTCGCATTTGGTTTGAAAGAGCTTGACCAAGTTTCCCATGCAAATAGATGAGAATAAAAGCCATAAGCGTTCGGTCTACTTGTTTGTTTTTCCAATCCAAATTATTTCTTGCTGCTAATAGAAAAGTTAGTACATTTTCTGAAAAACACCACTGAAAAAATTCTGGTAGTCGTTTTGCCTGGTCTTTATATTTTTTGCTTGTACCCGCCCTAAGAACTATATTCAATCTTTTTTCAACAGCATGTAATGATGCAGGGTTCAATTTTGCCTGTGCATAGACCCAGCCTAGAGAATTAATCCTCAATACCTAAGCCATACCGGCCCTTCGTTGCAGCAGCATAAATGCTGGAGGCCCTTCCTGCGAAAGGATCGATTACCAATTGCCCCGGTTTTGAATATTTTTGATCACTTCAAAAGCAAATTCTAAAGGAAACATAGCATAGTAAGGACCAATTGCTGCCCATCGTCCTATTTGAGTATTTATGCAGGTTTAAAATTTCCCATGCTATTTGCTTCTTTCCCTCATAGTCTTTTTGCCATTTCTTCCAGTACACGAGAACCAAGGTTCATTGGGATTGCAGCTTCAGCATTCGCAGAGATAAGAGGAGACAATGCATTAGGAAATCTTGATGACGCCAACTGGTCAAATAGTGTTAGGGCATCTGCTAAACGAGGATACTGGTCAGGGGTAGCACGATGAGCATCCTCGTGAGCATCTTCTAACATAGGAATGGATGCAACAATCCTAGCCCCTGATTTTGTCTTATAAAAAAACTTTCTACCAAAGTAAGTAGCATCGCCATAAATCTTTTTGCTATCTGAAAAGATAATATTTTTCTTGATATATTCATCTGGTATTAGGGCAACTGATTGTGGCAAAAATGCACCAGCCGGACCACTTTTATTTTGATCTATTCGTTCAAAGTGATTTACAAAAAAACCTGTTTTTTCAACACCGATTATCAGCATATCTATACCATCAGTAAAAATTTTTGCTTTGGCGTTAATCCTGCGCAATTCTTTCTTGATAGGTAAAAGCAGCCCAGCCGGGTGTCCAAAAAAGAGCAAATAGGGGCCCATCTACAACAATTGGCATGTCCTTTAACAACCATAAATACTCTCTCTGCTCAAGCCAGCGCAATATATGAATAATCAAAACTCGTTCTAATGTTTGCATTATCTCTGCAAACATTGCACCGTTCGTACTATCAGGAACCATGCCTTCATGAATTCGTAATGCATCGGTTGAGTAAAGCGTTCCCTGTTTTAGACATGTACATGAATATGCACCCATCCCCATTTTATATCTTTTGTCCTTTGAAAAGCAGTTATCCGAATAAGGACAAATTTGATTTGATTTCTTGTGATTTGTATTTTAGAAGCGCTTCGTATGTATCTAATAAAGATTTTCCATCTGAGAAAAGGCGAGTTTCATTAAATGTTTCAAAGATGGCTTTTCGTAACGAGTGAACTGGTGACTGTTCATCATCAATCACAATATTACAGCCCGGAAACGCACGGTCAATTGATGCAGCCCGTTCAGTTTCTCGAAAAGACTTTGGATCTATCGGTCTTTTCTTATCTAGCTCGCGCCAAACTTTCGCTACATCTGTTAACAACGACGGCAGCAGTCACATAGCTTATTTCAGCGCCTGGATAACCTTTTTCTACTAATTCTTCTTGATGGCTTCCATCAATAGCTAGTGGGTCGTTTGGCATGGGTATATCCATAAATGACGAAGGATTGTAAAATGGATTATCTCCTCCAGCAAGATAAGTGAGTGCATGAGCAGACGAAAGAAAGACCCACTACGCACGCTGACCGAAGAAGAAAGGAACTGGCTAGAACGCATCAGTCGTTCCCAAACAGAACCCGCCAGTCATGTCGCCAGAGCCAAACAGATTTTGGCGGTAGCGGATGGATACAACTACACCGAAGCAGCCCAGAAATCCGGGGAAAACTCGGGCGATGCTGTCTCGCATTTGGTGAACCGCTTCAACCAAGAAGGCATGCATGCCATCATGCCGCGGCATGGAGGTGGCACGGAAGCGATCAAATATGGGGTTGCAGAACGCGAACGTATTTTGAAGGAAGCCCGACGTAAACCGACGCCAGAAGCGGATGGTACGGCCAACTGGTCTTTGAGCCTCTTGTGCCAGGCGTTGCGTAAAGCGCCGGATGGTTTGCAGGACATCAGTGAAGACACGATCCGCACGGTGTTGTTGGAGGCGGGCTTCAGTTGGCAAAATACGCGCAGTTGGTGTGAGACCGGGCAGGCGGTCCGCAAGCGTAAGCGCGGCAAAGTGATCGTGACGGACCCGGATGCGACGCCGAAAAAAACTTGATTGAGCAGGCGCATCAAATCGGTGAAAAGATGGGATCGTCTGTGTGGAACCAAGATGAAGCCGGACCCTATCAAACCAAACCCTATCCAGGATCGAGTTGGCAGCCGAAAGAAGAACCACAACGACAGCCCCATGAATACATTCGGAACGGAACGGCCAAATTGCTGACACTTTTTCATCCCACCAGTGGAGAAGTCCGCGTCAAAGGCGTGACCAGCAGCGCCAACGCGATCTTGCATCCCTGGCTGAAGAACTAAGCATGATCTTGCAAACCTTGCCACCTCCCAAAGAGTTGGATGCCGAAACCAACCGCAAGCTTTGGAAATGTGGCAGGAAGGATTATGTTTGCCCATCACCTTACCTGAGAACCTCCCGGCTTTGCGGATGCTTTTGATCTGGGACGACTTGCGTGGTCACTATACAACCGAGATGATCCTGCGTTTTCGAACATGGCATTATGCCTTTGTACACACCCTTGGGAGGCTCCTGGTTGAATATGGCTGAGTCCATGCAACCCATCTTGTTTCAACGTGGACTGGTAGGCCAGGATCCGGAACAACAACTGAAATTATTCTTCGTTAGAAGCGGTTGCCGCGCTGGAACCACAATCCAACACCTTTCGAGTGGGGTGGGAAGCGTGCGGCTCGTCGTCAACGCAGCAGGCAGCGTAGACACGCTCTTGGCGGTTCCGGTCCATACACTCGCCGTCCAGTACATCGAAGAGCAACCCTGTTCCACGAATGGCAACGCTCATGCCAAACGACCCACTAGAACATTCTCTGGAACCATTTACTCGGGTGTAATATCAAAGCGGGTAAAAGTTGGCAAAGATGTTAAATCTTGGCTCGCGTCTCTTGGCCTAGCACGACTTAGCAGATTTTTGACACGCTCATTCTCTGTGAGCCTTCGAATAGACTTATATTCTGCAAATTCACCTTCGTAAGGCATACACCCTCTATTGAGTTGGCAACTCAAACTTTTTGACTTGAACCGGGATAACAAACAAATTGCTAGTGTCTTTACTCGTAAAAAGCCCTTATCTTGAGCACGGATGATAGATGCCTCGAAATCTGCAAAATCATAAAACTTTCTAAGTTCGCGAGTTCATCCGTATTATTCAAATGCCCAATAAACCAATTAGCAGTATTTTTTAGAATATTCCTTTGAATACTGCTCACTTCTTGGGTTACATAAACCATACCAATCATGTATTTGGCGCCCTCCTTGGCTGTTCGTACCCAAACATCGCTTAGTCAGTTTCTTTATCCGATGGTAATAGATTATGTGCCTCTTCGATATAGATTAAAATGTCGGGTGGGGTTTTCCCTTCCCTAAAAAGCTTTTGGTTTGCTCTAAAAATTTTCCACATCACTCGTTCCGCAACCAATTCATTAATTTTAGGCTCTCCGCTTGACTGGTCAACGATTACTAACCGTCCAGCTACAAGATCATCGTAAATATCATCTGCATAATCAGTGGAAACATCGGAAGTATGTTGAGTTGCAGTAATAGCTAGCAAATTTATTGCTTTTGGATGAGCAAACATTTCCAAAATACGTTCCAAATTAGAATCAGCCCATCCTTGCCCGTACTCGACTTTTTTATGTAATCGGAATTAAACGTTGTATATGTATCTGTTTTGAGAAAGTAAAATAAACCTTCAAAGGCAGTTGCCATTGCATCCCAACTTGGTGAACCAGACGATAAAATAATTGCAGCAGTTTTTATCACCTTTTCAAAATCTTGTTCTTTTTTCATAGGTTCGAAATTTTCCATTGTCTCAAGCAGACTTTTACTAAACAATTTATTCAATGATGGTTTAAGCCCTTTTGGCACTTCAAACCCAGCTTTTTTTAGGAGAGTGCAATAAGCCAAAACCCTTCTGTTATATCTTATTAGCTCTCCTACATATTCTTTTTCATCAAAGAACTTTGCATCGGGTTTGTTAAATTCAACTAACTTGAAATTAGTCACATATTGCGCGCTATAGTCGGCAAGAGCATTGTTAACCATCTCTTTACCTATTTGTAGCATAGCTTCATCATCAAAAATTGATGAGCATTAATTTTCGATCAGGATCATTTGGATGTTTGAGAATACCGTAAGTAACAACTTCATCTTTCGTTGCTTTACCTTTTCGAGATAACCAAACATTTTTTAGCGCAGTTGGGTTTTTTCCATCTTGCGTATTCTCATTAGCATATTCGCCATTAGGGTCGAAAATTACCTGACCTATTCGTAACGGTTCTTTTTCCTCAAAGCGTAGTTCAAAAACTGACTTGGCAATAATTTTGGTTGTATTTGATTTACCTGTCCGTGTCATACCAAATAGAGCAGTCTTTTGCTGTAAAAGATCGGCAGGGCTAATACTTACTTCAACATTTGATATTCCTTGAAAAGGCCGATTAGTAGAAGCATATCGAATTTCACCAATTGGTACGCGGGATTGGTTCTTTAAATCCGTTCGGCGTTCAGGGTCTTGATAGTTAAACAATAAGTTTAATGCGTTTTCGTTCGGCTTGAATACCTTCAGTCCCCTGTTGGGTAGTAATTTGATAAATCACTACCAAATTTTAGGAACAAATCCCCTTTATTGTTTTTTTCTAAAAAAAATGTACCGATAACACGGCATTTGATACCTGCAAAAGAAAGCAGGTAATTTGTTTGTGAATCCATTGATTCGGAACTATCCCAATGCTGCTCAATCTCACCACTTACTCGTTGGGCACTCTGAACCCTTATTCGTTCTGCTTCTATGTCGCCAGGCAATTGCGCGGCATCCATCACTCGAAGCAAAATAATAGAACTATCTTCGAGAGAATAATCTATTTCAAGTTCTGAATTTGACATACGCGTTGCTATCAAAAAACTTAAACTTGGAATTCCCCCAACTCTTTGTCTATGATGATCATGTATATTTACAAGTGCAGTTTCATAACTTATTGAGTAAACATCACCAACGTATTGATTTGGTTGCACTAGTTCAGCAAACCATTTTCCCGCAACTTCAGCCAGTTTATTCTTATCTTTGTTTACCAAACTATCTTCTAGTAATGACATAGAAATCCTCCCACATTAGGATTTTCTTCTTCAGAAAGTATAGCACAAATGTTTTGCAAAGCCATAAAACCTTTCCAGGTTTCTTTGTGCCAATTTAGAATCCCTCTGCCACATACTCGCCCCAAACTCCACGCAGGGTATTACAAATTCCGAGTTCACAGTGATGAAAACCGGTTTGTGTCAGTAGAATTTTCATCAATCAAACTCATGCAAAGGATCATCGAAGACAATTTTGATGATTATTTTTCCCTTGTCAATGCCTGGAATACGTAGTGACACATCTTGTTTCGGCAATAGGTAATAATCGCGCTATCGGCTTTCCCGCCTGGGTAATCACAATTTCCTCTCCATTCGAAGCGCGCTCAATCAAATGGAAAGATGTTTTTTTGCCTGTTGAACATTGAAAATTTGCCATTTACTCCACCGTTAATAGTATAGCTCTAATCGGAGTGGTTATTCATCCACCCCAATAGAGCTATCAAAACCCTTCCGCCACATACTCACCCCAAATCTCCTCGCAGGGTATTGCAAATCTCGCCCAGGGTCATGGAATTCTCCACGCATTCAATGAAGAGCGGCATCAGGTTTTCGTCTCCATTTGCGGCACTGACCAACCGCTCCTGCAATTCATCCACTTTGGCATTATCACGCTTGGCACGCAAATCGGCCAATCGCTGATGCGCCGCCTTTTCAATGGCAGGGATCGATGGTCTGGCGCTCCAGTTCGATCTTCTCGTCGATCTGGAACTGGTTGACGCCCACCACGATCTGCTCGCTACTTTCGATTTGCTTCTGGGCGATGTAGGCCGCATCCTGGATTTCGTTCTGGATGTAGCCGCGCTCGATGGCACTCAGCGCGCCGCCCATCTCGTCGATCCTGGCGATGTATTCGTCCGCGCCTTTTTCGATTTCATCGGTCAGGTATTCGACCAGGTACGAGCCCGCCAGCGGATCGACCGAATCGGCCACGCCCGACTCGTGCGCGATGATCTGTTGGGTGCGCAGCGCCACACGCACCGATTTCTCGGTCGGCAGCCACAGGGCCTCGTCCATGCTGTTGGTGTGCAGGCATTGCGTCCCGCCCAGGACGGCGGACAAGCGCTTGAAGCGTCACGCGCACCACGTTGTTCTCCGGCTGTTGGGCGGTCAGCGTGGAACCGGCCGTCTGGGTATGGAAGCGCAGCGCCCAGGATTTCGGGTCTTGTGCTTTGAAGCGTTCGCGCATGATCCTGGCCCACAGGCGGCGCGCGGCGCGGAACTTGGCGACTTCCTCCAACAGGTTGTTGTGCGCGTTGAAGAAGAACGACAGTTGCGGGGCGAAATCGTCCACATCTAAACCGGCTTTCAGCGCGGCTTCCACGTAGGCGATGCCGTTGGAGAGCGTGAAAGCCACTTCCTGCACGGCGGTCGAGCCGGCCTCGCGGATATGGTAGCCGGAGATCGAGATGGTGTTCCAGTTGGGGACTTCCTTGGCGCAGAACGAGAAAATATCCGTGATCAGTCGCATCGATGGAGCGGGCGGATAGATGTAGGTGCCGCGCGCGGTGTATTCCTTCAAGATGTCGTTCTGGAGGGTGCCGCGCAGTTTCGACACGTCCGCGCCCTGGCGTTTGGCGACGGCGATGTACATCGCCAATAATACGGCCGCCGGGGCGTTGATGGTCATCGAGGTGGAAACCTTTTCGAGCGGGATCTGGTCGAAGAGTTGGGCCATGTCTTCGATGGAGGAAATCGAGACACCGACCTTGCCCACTTCGCCCTCCGCGATGGGGTCGTCGGCGTCGTAGCCGATCTGGGTCGGCAGGTCGAAGGCCACCGACAGGCCGGTCTGTCCGTTTTCGAGCAGGTAGCGGTAGCGTTTGTTCGACTCTTCGGCGGTGGCAAAGCCAGCGTACTGGCGCATGGTCCAGAAGCGGGAGCGGTACATGGTCGGTTGCACGCCGCGCGTAAACGGGTATTCGCCGGGGAAACCGAGTCGCTCGTAATCGGACAGCGTCCCCGTTCCATCTTCAGTTGATGAAGGGGAAGCAGGCTTGCCCTGCCCGCCCTGGTGGTCGGGCCAGGGAGTTTGATCGAAGGGCTCAGAAGGGAGTCCGAGGCGGGGGATGGGGATGCCGGAAGAAGTCTGGAACTCGTCCTTCCGTTCGGGAAAGCGCTCCAAGGTCTTTTTGAGAATGGTCTCACCCCAGCGTTTGAGTTCGTCTTTGAGAGTCATAGATCAGTCCTTGATGTGCCACAGAGACACAGAGACGCTGAGAATTAAAAACTCTGTGACTCGGTGTCTCAGTGGCTTTTTGTTTAAGTATACAGCCTTCTTGATAGACCCTGAGAGCAAATTCGGCTACAATGCCTTACAACTTAACTCTGAAGGAGACCGATGAGCATATTTCTGCAACTTGCTTTTCTGATCGCCGTCATCCTTTTGGCAGCGAAAACAGCGGGTTACCTGAGCGTGCGTCTCGGCCAACCCTCAGTCTTGGGGGAACTGCTGGTGGGCATTCTGCTCGGGCCCTCGCTGCTCAACTTGCTGCACCTGCCCTTTATCGAAGGGGAGAAATTGGGTGAGACGATCAAAGAACTGGGTGAACTCGGCGTCTTGCTGCTGATGTTCATTGCCGGTTTGGAACTACATCTGGACGAATTGACGCGCAACACCAAAGTCTCTGCGCTGGCGGGGATCATGGGCGTCTTGGCACCGGTGTTGTTAGGGACCGGGACCGGGCTTTTATTCCACTTCGAATGGGAAGCCGCGCTCTTTCTCGGACTGACGCTGGGCGCCACCTCCGTCAGCATTTCCGCCCAGACGTTGATGGAATTGAAGGTGCTGCGCACGCGCGTGGGCCTGGGGCTGTTGGGGGCAGCAGTCTTCGATGATGTGCTGATCATCCTGCTGTTGTCGATCACCCTGGCGGTCGTTTCCGGCGGGACGAGCGTGGGCGGTATCCTGCTGATCCTGCTACGCATGGTCATCTTTCTGGTGGTTTCGGCGGCTTTTGGGTTATACGTGTTACCCAGACTGGTACGCATTACCAGAACATTGCCGATCAGCCAGGGCGTGCTCTCGTTGGCGATGGTCATTTTGCTGTTCTATGGCGTGGCCGCCGAAGTGGTCGGCGGGATGGCGGCCATCACCGGTTCATTCATAGCGGGCCTGATGTTCGCCCGCTGCGAGGAAAAAGAACGGCTGGAACAGGGCGTTTCGGCGCTGGCCTACGGCCTGTTGGTGCCGATCTTCTTCGTCAGTATCGGGCTGGCGGTCAACGTGCGTGACCTGCAAGCTGAAGTGCTGTTGTTGACCGGGGTGATTATCGTGATTGCGATACTCAGCAAATTGTTCGGTTCCGGGCTGGGCGCGCGCTGGGCGGGATTCTCCTGGCGCGAATCCTGGCAGTTGGGCGCAGGCATGGTCTCGCGCGGCGAGGTCGGCCTGATCGTTGCCAACGTGGGCATCGGCGCGGGACTGGTGACTGGCGAGGAATTTTCCGCCATCGTCGGCATGGTGTTGGCGAGTACCATCGTCACGCCGCCCATGTTGCGCGCCTTGTTTGCCGAGCCGAAAAAGAAAATAGATGAACCTGCCGAAGAAGGGAAGGAGGCTTAGTCATGTACCTGATCCTGTTTGTATTGGATAACCCCGATAAACTCGAAGATTTGTTGAACGCCTGGGAGGAGACCGGAACCGGTGGCGCAACCGTGATGGTCAGCAGCGGGATGAACCGCATGTTAAATCGCGGCTTTCGCGATGACATCCCGCTCATGCCGAGCCTGGATAATTTCTACAAACGCGCCGAAGATTATCACCGCACGTTGTTCACGATCGTGAAGGACGACGAGATGTTGAATAAGATCGTGGATGCCACGCAAAGTGTGGTCGGCAATTTGAACCAGTCCAACACCGGCATCCTGGTGGTGCTGCCTACGGCGCAAGTGTACGGGTTGGAGAAGAATCTGTAGAAAAATTGCCACAGAGTCACGGAGACACAGAGAAAAAAGATAATAAGCCTCCGTGACTCTGTGTCTCTGTGGCAGTAAATCAGTTTTTTCTTTTCTGACCAAAATAGTACAAAATCAAGACAAAAGTCAATTGTCGAAAACGGGGGAAAATGCTACATTAGATAAGATTTAGCGTATATTTCTATAGAACTTATTGACCAGGAGGCCCCATGTCGAAGACATTGCTATACATCGGAGCAGGCATCTTATTCTTGATCGGATTGTGTTTGGTCGGTTATGGCGTTTTGAGCGTGATCGGCTCCACCTCCTCCAGCGGACAGGCCAATTGGCTGACCTTTGGCATCGGTTTCGGTTGCGTAGGTGTGCTGTTCCTGGGTGGTGGCGCGGGCCTGGTCTATCTGGCCATGCGCGGACAGAAGACCGAAGTCGTGCAGCAAGTCACCATGAATGTAGACCTGCCGGGGGATACCAAGATCGAAGAGATGAAATGTAAATCCTGTGGCGGCGTGTTGAGCGCCAACGATATCAAAATGGTCAACGGCGCGCCGATGGTCAATTGTCCCTATTGCAATACTGTCTATCAACTTACCGAAGAACCCAAGTGGTAATTCGTTCCTAATGCGTTAATGAGGTGCGAGGAGGCTTTATGTTTCGACGTTTCCTAGTTTCTTGTATTACGGTACTCCTGGCGCTGGCGCTGCCTGCCAGTGTCCTGGCCCAGGATTATTACTTTGCTCTAGACCAGGAAACTGTGCAAGTGTATTGGAATGAAGACGGGACGCTTGCCCTGGATTACAGCTTTGTCTTCAGTAACCAGCCAAGTGGACATGCCATTGAGTTTGTGGACGTCGGCATGCCTAATAGTTCCTTCGATATTAATTCCGTTAGCGCCGATGTGAACGGCTCGGCTGTGAACGTCTCACGTTCCGATTACCAGGGCACAGGTTCCGGTTTTGCCGTTGTCATGGGAAGCCAGTCCATCGCTCCGGGAGGACGCGGCACGGTCCATGTCCGGGTGGGGACCATCGACAACGTGCTGTACACCGACAGCCAGGATAATACCTATGCCAGCGCCGTTTTCGCGCCAACCTATTTTGACAGCCAGTACGTCACTGGCAGCACCGATTTGACGGTCGTCTTCCATCTGCCGCCCGGCGTGCAAACGCAGGAACCCAAATGGCACAGCGCGCCCTCCGGGTTCCCGTCCGAACCCGCCACAGCGTTGGACAGCAACGGACGCGTGACCTATACCTGGGAAAACCCGAGCGCCAATGCCCACACCCAGTACAAATTTGGCGCTTCGTTCCCAAAGACCTACGTGCCTGCTACCGCTATTCAAGCGGAGCCAACCTTTTCGCTTCCTTCCATTAACTTCGACTCGCTGATCAACCTGGGTTGCTGTGGATTCTTCGCCTTCATGTTCTTTGGCATACCGCTCTTGAGCGTGATCAACGCCCGACGCCGCAAGATGCAATACTTGCCGCCCAAGATTTCCATCGAGGGACACGGCATCAAACGCGGGTTGACGGCCGTTGAAGCTGCCATCTTGATGGAGCAACCGCTCGACAAAGTCATGACCATGATCTTGTTCGGCGTGGTCAAGAAGGAGGCCGCTGAAGTTGTCACACGCGATCCGCTGGAATTGAAGATTACTTCGCCCTTGCCCGAGGGCTTGCATGAGTACGAACAACAATTTCTGGAAGCCTTCAAGCCTGGCAGCAATCTCAAACAACGCCGCACCGATTTGCAGGACATGACCATCAAACTGGTCAAATCGGTCTCTGAGAAGATGAAAGGCTTCAGCCGCAAAGAGACGGTGGTGTTCTACAAGAACATCATGGAACGCGCCTGGGGGCAGATTACCGCTGCCGGTACGCCCGAAGTCCAGAGCAAACTGTTCGATGATGCCATGGAATGGACCATGCTGGACAAAGATTACGACGAGCGCGCACGCCGTACCTTCGTCGGGCCAGTCTTCGTTCCCATGTGGTGGGGACGCTATGATCCCGGTTACGGACGTGCAGCCGGTGGCGGTGTCCGCCCGGTCTCTGTGGGCGGTTCGGTTCCTTCTTCCCGTTCCGCTGGCCTGCCCGGCGCAGACTTTGCCGCTTCGGTGGTAGGTGGCGTGCAGACCTTCTCGCAGAAAGTGATCGGCAACGTGGGCGATTTCACCAGCCGCGTCACCAACAAGACCAACCCGCCTCCGCCACCATCGCGTAGCAGCGGCGGTCGTTCTGGTGGCGGATGCGCGTGTGCTTGCGCCTGCGCCGGTTGCGCTTGTGCCTGTGCGGGTGGAGGACGTTAAGGAGTCAAACGTCTCCCGACGTTTGATTCAAAATCTGGAGACTTTGGACTCCAACAGATATGGAGTCGAATGTCTCCAGACATTCGAGGCAGACATGGATAGTGATTTTAAAAGTGCACCACACAACCCACCACACTGGTTCTTGGCGAATGCAACTTACATGCTGACAGCATCTATTTATAGAAGTAAACCGATGATCCTTTCGCCTGAACGGAAAGCTGCCTGGCGCGATTCTTTTTTCGAAGCCGCAAAATTATACAGTTGGCACATCATTGCCTGGGTTGTTTTGGATAACCATTACCATGTTATGGTGGAATCGCTGGAAAAACCGGTGAGTCTTCCAAAGTTTATTGGCAGTTACCACAAATTCACGGCAAGATTATGGAACGATGAAGAAAATGTATCAGGCCGAAAAGTGTGGTGGAACTATTGGGATACCTGTATCCGCTCAGAGAAGGATTTTGACAACAGGCTACGATACGTTTTCTGGAATCCCGTAAAACATGGATTGGTTGAAAACGCCGAAGTTTATCCTTTTAGCAGCTATAAGGATTTTTTGAAGCAAAATGATAGGTTTGATTTTATAGGCATTGGCGAGGTGAGTGATGTCCCTGAATTTTTAAGAATATAACTTCCGGAGTCCAACGTCTCCTGACGTTGAATTCTGGCAAAGTCCAAAGTCGGGAGACTTTGGACTCCACTCGAATATTCCATTACATCATCGAAAACCCCAGCGAGAAATCTCGCGTGCACCTGCGCATGGATGCGGACGGACATGGTACGCTGGTGGTCAATGCCAATCGCGTTATGCATCTGAATCCGACCGCG
The DNA here is from genome assembly GCA_963785535.1 of uncultured Chloroflexia bacterium. Classification (GTDB taxonomy): domain Bacteria; phylum Chloroflexota; class Anaerolineae; order Anaerolineales; family Villigracilaceae; genus JAABUE01. Next base: position 36,867 of record CAWAVQ010000016.1, read on the forward strand.
GCGCTGATGGCGTATTTGCTGCTTGAAAAAACGAACGAAAAGGATGCCATTAAAGCCATCCAGCGTGCGTATCGTGTCAGCGTCAGTCAGGCACGGGACGATCTGGCATCCTTCAACCTGCAACTCTCCGAACTATTGCGACCGGATGGCGCCTGCCCTGTGCACGAACTGGAACTGGATACTATCATGCCTTTCAGTGCGCGCCCGTCCGCGCCTTATCGCATGGACCTGGCGGTCACCTATCGCTGCAACAACGACTGTGCGCACTGCTACAATGCCCGCGAACGCGATTTTCCTGAACTGACCACGGAGGCCTGGAAAGGCATTTTGGATAAGCTGTGGGACTTGGGCATACCGCACATCGTCTTCACCGGCGGCGAGGCCACGCTGCGCAACGACCTGCCCGAACTGATCGCGCACGCCGAAACCAACGGACAGATCACCGGTCTGAACACCAATGCACGCCGTCTAGCGGATGAAAAATATGTGCAACAATTGGTAGATGCAGGTTTAGATCACGTACAAATCACGGTTGAATCCTGCAATGCTGATGTTCACGATCAGATGATGCGTGCCAAAGGTGCGCATAAGCAGACTATCCAGGGCTTAAAGAACGTGCTCGCCAGCCCATTATACGTGATGACCAACACCACCATGCTGCGCACCAATGTGGAGACCATCCCGGCCACGCTGGATTTTCTGGCCGACCTGGGCGTCCCGACCATCGGCCTGAACGCGCTGATCTATTCTGGCAATGGTCTGACGGTTGGCACCGGGCTGGCCGAGAGCGAATTGCAGCCCATTCTGGATGTGGCGGTCCAGAAGACCGAAGCGCACGGCCAAAGACTGATCTGGTACACACCTACACAGTATTGCCAGTTCGACCCGACCCGCCAAAACCTGGGTGTCAAAGGCTGCACCGCCGCGTTATATAGCATGTGTATCGAGTCAAATGGGGACGTGATTCCCTGCCAGTCCTACTACACCCCGTTGGGCAATATGCTGGATGATGACTGGGATTCGATCTGGAACCATGAGCTCTCGGTGCGCCTGCGTGAGCGCAAGGGTCTGCCTGCCAAATGCTACGGCTGCGGATTGGTGGCTGAGTGCGGCGGCGGTTGTCCTTTAAAATTCGAAAACGCGAACCCGATTCCTTTGGAGCAAGCTGTCCGCTCATAATTTGTTATGACGTCCGCTCTTGATGCCCTGATCTGTTACGTGCTGTGTTTTCCCGACCCGGTCGAGAAATCGTCCGAGCCGCCGGAACAGATTCGCGGGCTGAAGGACGCGCCGTATTTCCAGCCGGTAGACATTTCCGTCAGGACGCTAGGGCAGGCCCGGGTCCAGGCAGGAGGCGAGACGGTAGCGGTCTCTCGCCAGCGTTATGATGACCGCATCCAGATTATCGAATGTAAGTTCCCGTTGTCGGATATTCTCGACCCGTCTGCCATCCAGCGACGGGAGAACATCGAAGATGACCTGCTGAGACAGTTCATCCCGGCCAACTATCTCGAAAGTGGACTGTTCGAGGAATACATCATCCTAATGATCGGAACGGTCAACACGTCCGATGCGTTCGTCGAGAGCAACGCCTCGCGGCTGGCGCACTTCCTGCGCACCCAGCGCGAAGCCCTGGACGAGGCCGAAGTCGAGAACATTCTGTCTTCACGGGTGCGCTACTCGAAAGAAGACCTGACCATCGTGGACTGGGATGGTGCCATCATCATCGCTCCGGATGGCGATTTCCAGTCGGACATCGAGTTGCTCAAAGTTGGTAATTACCAACTCCTGCGCTACCGTATGCTCGACCAGAGCGTAGAAAATAGCCTGCGCGACATTGCGGCGCAGTTCCGTAGCGATCCGCGTCGCGCCTTGCGCCCCGGCCCTACGCGGGGACGCATCCGGCGCATCGTGCAGCACCGCCTGGAGTTGATGCTCGATTTCGAACACACCGACCAGAACTTGCTGTTAATCGGTGATTGGTACACTGCCAAATTATATGAAGTTATCCGCGACGAACTTTATCTCGATCACTGGAAGGAAGCTGTGCACACCAAACTCGACAACATGGAGAGTATCATTGGCACCATTCAGGAAAACTTTTCGCTCTCCTGGTCGGGTCTGATGGGACAGGTCGAATTGATCGGTTGGATCATCCTGCTGATCGGCTATTTTGTCCTGTTCTTTGTGGATGCCGGACTTGTGAAGTGAACTACCCCCTCACCCCGGCCCTCTCCCAGAAGGGAGAGGGAGAAAAGAGGAAGAACCATGAAAATTTTCAATCGCCTTGCTGACCAATTTTCGAAAGTCAAGCCCTTGCCGGAAGGCATGCATCACATACAGGCTACGCTGGAAGACGAGAAGCCCTATCGCCTGCACCTGCGGCTGCATAAGGACGGCTCTGGCACGCTGGTGGTCAATGCGTCTACCATTCTGCATCTCAACCCCACTGCCACCGAGTACGCCTATCATTTCATCAAAGGCACGCCGCCCGAAGAAGCCGCCAAAGAAATCTCCAAACGCTATCGCATCAGCAAAGGCATCGCGCTGGAAGACTTTCAGGACTTTGTCGACCGTATCCGGACTCTGATCAAGACGCCGGATCTGGACCCGGTCTCTTTCCTGGACTTCGAGCGCGTCGCGCCTCATTCTGCCGATCTGTCTGCTCCCTTGCGCTTGGACTGTGCGTTGACCTACAAGTTGCCCCCCGAAACGGACGCCGAATACGCCCCGACCAAACGCGTCGACCGCGAGCTGACAACCGAAGAATGGGGCCAGATCCTGGACATCGCCTGGCGCGAGGGCGTGCCACACGTCACCTTTACGGGCGGAGAGCCAACCCTGCGTGAAGACTTACCCGATCTGATCGCTCACGCCGAGAAGAACGGCCAGGTCTGCGGTCTGCTGAGCGACGGCCTGAAACTGGCGGATAAGGGGTACCTGCATACCTTGCTGAATACTGGCCTCGACCACCTGCTCTTCCTGCTACAGCCGGACAATGAGGCTTCGTGGAAGGCGCTCGAAACCATCATGCCCGAAGACTTGTTCACCACGGTGCATATCACGGTCAAAAAGGAAACTTTGGCAAAAATGGATGAGACTCTCCAGAAGCTGGCGGAGCTCGAAGTGGTCAGCCTTTCGCTGGGTCTGGCCGACATCTCCCTGCGCGATAGCATGGACAAGGTGCTCGACAAAGCCGCCAACCTGGGCATGAAACTGGCCTTTGACCTGCCGGTGCCTTACTCCGCTGACAACCCGGTTGCGTTCGAAACCGCCGAAGATGACGTGCCCTCTGGGGCGGGCAAATCCTGGTTGTACGTGGAACCGGATGGCGACGTGCTGCCCGCGCAAGGCATGGCCGAACAGGTGCTCGGCAATCTGCTGCGAGACCCCTGGGATACCATCTACAAAGCATAAATCGATATGTCATTCTGCCTGCACCGCGCGCAGACACGTGTGAGCCCCAAGGGCGAAGAATCTCCCCGCGCTGCGCGCGGGAGACCCTTCGCTATGCTCACCGTTCGTGCCGCGAGAACCGGCGGCACGCGGTGCGAGACGGCAGGGTGACACAGAGTTAAAATCGGACTCACTATGAAAAACCCTACCCAAACCGCGCAGGACCGTTTTTCCCAGGGCTTCAGTTGCTCCCAGTCTGTCTTTTCTGCTTATGCAGCTCAACTCGGCATCGATGATGAAACCGCATTGAAACTGGCTTCTCCCTTTGGTGGCGGCGTTGCTTACCAGGGACAAGTCTGTGGCGCTGTGACCGGAGCTTTGATGGCACTTGGCCTGGCGCGCGGGAGCGCAACCGTCGACCAAAAAGACGAAACCTATCGCATGGCCGAAGAATTCGTCAAACGTTTTCAGGAACGTCATGACACTATCTTGTGCCGGGAGTTGATCGGGCATGACATCTCTACGCCGGACGGCTTGGAAAATGCCAGGGAACAAAAAGTGTTCCAGACGATTTGTCCCGGCTTGGTTAGAGAAGCGGCAGAACTCGTGGCTGAATTCCTGGATGAGTAATTTTTGAATGTCTCAAGTCCCTCATTGTTAGCGCTTGGGATATGGCAGCGTGAGCAATTCTAAAATAATGAGCAGGTAGTATGCCCTCGCAGCTATCTGCTTTTTGTTTATTCCAAATTTAGAGGAGTTCTAAGAAATTGTTAGAGAGGGAGTCCAAAATCTTATCATCCCCGTAGGGGACCCGATTTTGCCGCCAAAGTCAGGTCCTCAACAGGGTGCTTCGCAAAGACTTTGGACTCCTACTAAAATGCTCCTAAAAAATGAAGTGAGATTTAATGGTATGCTTCCTCAAATTCCAAATGCGAGAAACTAGATGCATCCAAAGCTATCTTTCCGCCTTACCTTGTTCATCATTACTTTAGTGATAACCAGCCTGGCTTGCAAGGCGGCGACGGATTTCTTTGTGGAAGAGCCTGTTCCTCCAATAACAGAAGAGCCCATTCTTATGGAGCCTACTATCGAAGTGCTGCCGTCCGCAGAAGTGACCAGCAGTGCACTGGTTTGCCCGGCGGTCACAGACAAGATTCTGAAAGTCGCGACACAATTCTACGAAGAAGATTCGAGCGATGAGAAGCAGGGAGGAGCCCGCAGAACGCTACCTGGTGACATACAGCGTTTCAGGGAATCGCATCAGCAACCCTTACTTTGAAAATGTCCCGGCTGACCTGGTCCCTTTTCAAAAAGATGAAGCCACCCAAAAGGAGATTTGGAATTATTTCAGCACGTTGATCCCGGCCCCTGATCGGAGTTCGTTGGTGGAATATTCCGTTGTCACGGATGGTGTGGGGAATGTGCTGGCCGCCGTTTCACAGACGGTGTACGACCCCGCGCTGTGGGCGCTTGAAGTGGACATCCGCGATTCGAGCGATAAACTCAACCTGACCTACACTCTGATCCACGAATTTGCTCATCTGCTGACACTTGGCCCTGATCAGGTCACACCCAGCGAGGCCGTTTTCAATAACCCTGATGACAATGATATTTTTTCTGCGGAAGTCAACGCTTGCCCGGATTACTTCCCTGGTGAGGGCTGCAGCCATTCCGATTCTTATATCAACGCTTTCTTCAAGCGCTTCTGGGCCGGTATCTACCCGGAATGGCAGGACATCAACCTGATCGAAGACGATGAGGCGTACTATAAAGCGCTGGATGATTTCTACTATAAATATGAAGACCAGTTTGTCACTTCTTATGCTGCCACCAACCCCGAAGAAGACATCGCTGAAGCCTTCACCTTTTTTGTGCTGACCCCTCGTCCAAAGGATGACACCATCGCCAAAGAAAAGATCCTGTTCTTCTACGATTATCCCGAACTCGTGCAATTGCGCGGTGAAATCATTTCCAGCATCTGTTATCTGAGCCCATGAACGAAGGCAAGCGTCCCATTCCCGAATCATACTGGGTAGAGCCGGAGCGCTTCCTGGCCGGGGAGTATCCCGCTTATGCTTATGGCGAACCCATGCGCCAGCGTCTCGATTCTTTCCTGGATTTTGGTATCAGCACCTTTATCGACCTGACCGACCCCGATGAACTGCCTCCTTATCTGCCGACGTTGGTGGAACAGGCCCGTTATTACGAGAGCGAGGTCCAGCATAAACGTCTCAGCATCCCTGACCATAACGTTCCCACGCCGGAAACCATGCAAAGCATCCTGGATGAGATCGATGCGTCGCTGGCGGCGGGTCACAAAATCTACCTGCACTGCTGGGGCGGCATTGGTCGCACGGGCACCGTGGTCGGCTGTTACCTGGTCCGGCATGGGCTCAGCGGTCAGGAGGCTTTGGGACGATTGGCCGAATGGTGGCAGGAGGTGCCCAAGAGCCGCATCTGGCCGATCACGCCGGAGACGAAGGAGCAGATTGCGTTTATTTTGGGTTGGGATGAATCCTGATTTACCCGACCCTCAACCCTTACCCTCACCCCTACCCCTCTCCCTGGAAGGGAGAGGGGAACTAAGAAGATATGAACTGGCATACACGTTACACCCAACAAGCCAACTGGACGCGCGAACTGCGTGCGTATCTCTTTCAACGTACCGGGATGACGACGGCGGAACGCGTGCTGGAGGTCGGTTGCGGGACGGGAGCGATTCTGGGCGAGATCCGAACTCAGGCGCCTCACGGCCTGGATCTGCAACCTGCTGCCCTTATGGAGGCGCGTGTCCATGCCCCGGCCGCTTGTCTGACTTGCGGTGAGGCTTTGTCCTTGCCCTATCCGGACGACCTTTTTGAGATCACCTATTGTCACTACCTGCTGTTGTGGGTCTCTGACCCGCAGCGGGCCTTGATCGAAATGAAACGCGTTACGCGACCCGGCGGACATGTGCTGGCGTTGGCCGAGCCCGATTACAGCGCGCGGGTGGACAAGCCCGCCGAACTGGCCGTGCTGGGGCGCTGGCAGAGCGAGTCACTGCGGAGACAGGGAGCCGACCCGTCGCTGGGAGGCAGGTTGGCGGAGTGTTTCTATCAGGCCGGGATCGAGTTGGTCGAAACTGGAGCAATCGAAAGTCAGGAGAACGAGGCGCCTACCTCCACTGAATGGGAACTGGAATGGGCGGTCTTGGAAAGCGATCTGGCGGATGCCGTCCCGGTGGAGGAAATCCAGCATTTGAAGGAATTGGATAAACGGGCCTGGGCGCGTGGAGAGCGTACCTTACATGTTCCTACCTATTTTGCCTGGGGACGTGTTTAAGCGGCAAAAAGCAGTATAATGCCATCCGAAAGAACACCGGAGGTATCTCATTGGAATTTACACCCTTCGAAGATGACGCTCAAGAACCGAGCGAACCTTCACAAGATTCTCAGTCGATAAAGCAGTTTTTTGTAGACTTATTAGAAACGATCGTTCTGGCGGTCGTGCTTTTCTTTGCAATCAATGCCGTTTCGGCGCGCGTGCGTGTGGACGGCTTCAGTATGGTGCCCACCCTGCAAGATGGCGAGTATGTGCTGGTCAACCGTTTGGCGTACCGGACCGGACTGCCGCAGCGCGGCGACATTATCGTGTTCGTCTCTCCCCAAACGCGCGACCTGGACCTGATCAAACGCGTGATCGGATTGCCAGGCGACGATATCAAGGTCATAGGCGGTAAGGTAGAGGTAAATGGGCAGGTGCTGGATGAGCCCTACATCGCTGCCGCGCCCATCTACAACGGCGAGTGGCATGTGCCGGCTGGCAATCTGTTCGTATTTGGCGATAACCGCAACAATTCTTCCGATTCACACGCCTGGGGTCCGCTGCCGGTCGAGAATGTGATCGGCAAAGCGATCCTGATCTACTGGCCGATCCCCGAATGGACCTTGATCCAGCACGTTGGAACGATAGCATCGATTCAGTAAATCGTCCTATAATGTAAGCAGAACATGACAGACATGCGTATCTTGTTTGCAGCGAAAGAACACAGGAGAGAACTGGCATGACCGAAGTCGAGCTGCCCAAACCTACTCCATGCAATGAATGCCAAGCGGGTATGATGCAAGTACGTTACATTACCTACTTCACCTGGTTGGGTGACGAATTGATCACCGTTCAAAATTTCCCAGCCTGGATCTGTGATGTTTGCGGACGGCGCGAATATGATGAGCGCGCCATTTCGTGGCTGACGATGCTGCTCAGTCCGAATACTGGCAGGCCGACCTCGAAGACGCGCCGGCCCATTCCGCCCAGGCGTAAAACGGATACCAGTCGTCCGAGCCCCGAATAATCCACAAAGGAGGAAATTATGGCCATGGATACATCGCCCCGGACTTATCGCTTTGTCCCGGCTGATATTTATACGTCCGGTTATCGCGTGGTTGGGAAAGTCATGGTTGCAAACGCAGGCGTGATCGGCCTGATGAACGACAGCACCAATTCTGCCATGGAAGTGCATGACGCCAGGCTGGCCAAGATCCACATGCCGACCAAGTTAGTGGACCACTTCGACATGGTGCGCATGGTCAAGAAGCGTATCATGGTCATGTGCCTGTCACGACGCGAGGACCTTGGCCCGGCAGCGCTGGTACGCGGCGGGTACGGGACTATCACCGATTATCCGGCGCGTTTCACCGGTCAGGTGTACGAGGTGGAGGGCAAGCTGGAGTTGCCCGGGCGCTTCGACTTCCAGGGCCTGATGTTCGAAGGCATCCGTCATTTTGTCCCCGTGTTCGATGCCGTATTAACCGCTATCCTGATCCCGAATTTGCGGGTGGAAAGTCCCGGAATGTTGTTCAACCGCGACCAGGCTGATGTAGTCGCTTTGCTGAACCAGCGCGCCAAAGAAGACAAGTAGCGGCAAACGCTTGACCGATATGGGAGTGGATGATAAAATCCCCCCGCTTAACGAACCGCCCTGAGAGAACATCAGGACACGCCCCCATCGTCTAGAGGACCAGGACGCAACCCTTTCAAGGTTAAGACTGGAGTTCGAATCTCCATGGGGGCACAAACGAGCCGCCGATTAAGGCGGTTTTGTTATTAAGACTTGGGCCCCTGTTGAGAGGATGGTATCCCCTACAGGGAACGGTGTTCGAATCTCGATGGGGGCATCGGTATCAAAAAAACCGCGGACAGATGATGTCGAGCGGTTTTTGTCTAGGAACGTTTGATGATTCAGTCGAACTTTCCTTTGCTTCTTTACGCTTCGCGCAAATATGTGGCTTTTTAAGTTTCGCCCAACAGTTGAACCACCGCCGGTTGCCTCAGGAACATATCCCGCATTTCTCCTGCGTGCGCGGCAATATCATCGATCACCACTCGGGCCTGATCGCGCAATTGATCAGACACGGCCTCGTCGCCACACTCTCGTTCCAGATCGCTCAGCGTGATCAGGATCTGCCACAGGATAGCCCGCTCGTCTTGCGCTTCAGCCGCACCTTTGGCTTTCAAGAGCCACTCGCGGGCCGCATTGTACTGTCCCAGCGCCAGGGCAGCCCGTCCACGCAGCCAAAGTTCATCAGCCAGCAAGTGATTGAATCCGGACTCACGATACGGCTGCATACGTTCATCCAATCCTTCAAAGACGTTTTCTGGTTGTCCCAGCGCCACATGGATTTCCCCGTATGCCAAAGCGATGTCGATGATCACGTACGAAAAGGGGGCATCCAATGGCAAGTTTGCCAGCAATTCATCGAGAATGACCCGACCTTCCTCCAATTTACCGAGGGCGATTTTAACACGGACAACCTCAGTGAAGTAGGCCGCGATAAAGTTTGGTGGGATCATCTTTCGTTCGGCAAGGAGCTCATCAGCCCAGCGCTCAGCTTCATTCAAGGCTCCGACCGCCAGGTAAAACTTTATCCGCCCCCACTGATGAACATGCTTTTCGTGCGGATATCCGAGGGACTCGGCGTAGGCTCCGTACTGATCCAGGTAATTCAACGCCTTGCTGAAACGGCCCTGGCGGATATAAGTGAGGACCAACCAGGCCAAACCTTCGACCTCGTCCAGGCGGCTGCCGATGGAGACGCCCAGTTCTGACAACTTTGGCGCATCGATCAATATGCTGCGATGATCTCCAGCCTGGTAATGAAAATTCAACATTAATCGGGACGCCTCAGCCACTTTTTGGAGGTTGCCCAATTCCCCCCAGATCGACTGCGCCTCAGCCAATTCCTCTTTTGCTTGCTTAAGCTGTTTCTGAGCTCCGAAAGGCCAGCACAGGTTTTTCAGGGCATGGGCGATCAGTTCTTTCAATCCCAATTCTCGAGCCAAAGCCAATGCCTCTTGTCCATAGGCAACGATCTGCCCCGTATCACCGGCATTGTATAATTCGGCGTTCTGGAGCGCCCACAATGCATGGGTTTGGGCGGCACGGTCACCAAGTTCCTGGGCCAATACCAGCGCTGCCTTGCCCGACTCCCTGGCTTTTTGCGGGTTATACACTTTGGTTGGGTGGCTGTGGAGGTTGCTCTGAAAAATCAGCGCGGACAGTTCCAGAGCCTTGCTCTGGTATATCTCTCCCTCCTCTCGCATCTCCTCATAATTGGCTGCAGCCGCCTCATCATCCTGGTTTAATCTCAGGATCTTACCCCGTCCCTTGTATAAGTCTGCGAGCAACTCAGGATCCACCTTCTCACCTCGCTCTCCCATACGCCGGGCTACTTCGCGGGCGGTATCAAAGTGGGATAAGGCATCCTGCAGAGCATAAGAGGCAAAAGCCTCGTTGCCTGCGGTTACAGAAAAACGGAAAGCCGGTTCATCCAGCTGTGAAGCGAGAGCATGATAGGCACACTCCGCCGCCGGTTCACCTGCAGTTTCCAGGGCCAACAGCGCCCGGCGATGATATACCCGCCGCCGCGCTTCGTTGCTTTCCGTGTAGACCACTTCACGGATGTAGTCATGGGCCAGGGTATACGGTCGCCGGTCCGCAGGCCGCTCGGTCAGCAGGCGTCCATCCAACAGGGCTTCGAGCGGATCCAGGGCATCCGTCTCCTGCAGGTCGGCGATTTGACACATGCGCTCGAAGGTGCAGGCGCGGCCCAAAACGGCGGCAGCCAGCAGCAAGGCACCGGCTTGTTTCGAATGCCCTTCCAACCGGGTTCGAATCACCTCGCGCACGCCGGGCGGTAGCGGCACTCGGGCCAGGGAGCGGACATGCTCCAGGGCGGATGCAAAGTCGTACGCAGGTCCCTGATCTCCAACTGCAACCAGAACCCCTTGCTCGATCAGCATTTGCAGCAGTGCCTCGATAAAGAAAGGCAGACCGCGAGTCTCGGCCCACAGCCAGGCTGCAAAGGCTGATCTGGCCGTTTCGTCGACCTCTTCGTCCCAGCCAGAGTGATTGATAAGTTCTCCCACGGCCGTACCGCTCAGGTTATCAAGCAGGAGGCGAGTCAAAGATGTGTCCCGTTCCAGGCGCGTCAGCCATTCCCGCAAGGCGGCATCTGCGGCATACGCCTCCTGTCGAACGGTCAACAGTAACAAAATAGGAGCCTTCATCTCAGCCCAGCGCCGGGCCAGATAATGGATCAGATCCAGCGTATCAGCGTCCGCCCATTGCATATCGTCCAGGATCAAAACGGATGGATGATTTTCCGCCAGTGCGTTTCCTAACGTAGCTATCGACTCGAACAGACGGGCTCGCACAAAGTTCGCGTTTCCGGTCAGCGGTATGGGCAGGTCAGGATAACGAGCCCGCAACTCGGGCATCAACTGGCTCAATTCGGCCAGCCATACGTCTTCCAGGTAATCTTCAGGGGCGTTCACCTGGTCCAAGCGGATGCGCAAGGCCTCGACCACAGGCTGGAAGGCCAGCCGCCCGCCAGTTTCAAAAGCTTTTCCCTGCCAGACTTCGGTCTCTGGCGAAGTCGAGCAAAGCCCACTCTTTAAAGGCGTTGACCAGGCGCGTCTTCCCCACTCCAGCGGCTCCAATCAGGACCACCGCTTGGGCCCTTTCCCCTCCGATCTGATGAAAGGATTCTACAAGCTGATTATGTTCATCGGAACGACCGACCAACGGCAGGGTCAAATGCCTTTGCCGGTCTGTGGAGGAGACGTGTCCCACCGTGGAGGATGAGTCAAAGCGTTCTGCGTCGACACGACCCTGGTCTATATTGTTGGCCAACAAAACTGTTTCACGACCTGGTTGAAGTCCCAATTCCTTTTTTAGTGTGCCCTGCAATTGGTGATACGTGACTAAAGCGGCCGGGCGCTGACCATTCAAGGCCTGGGCAGCCATCAGACGCCGATAGGCCTGTTCACTGAGTGGGGCTCGTGTCACCCAGCGTGCAGATGTTTCCACCGCCGCGGCGCTGTCATGTATGGACAAAAGATGCTGTGACAGTCGGTCATAGACCGCTTCCAGTTGACGCTGGCAGGCTCCACGCTGGATGGAAACCCAATCATCATATGCAGGCGCATCGGGCAGGGAAAACCCCTCCAGAAACTCGCCCCGGTCCACGGTCAGGATGGAACGCAGTTCATCAGGGGAAGTATCTTCATGTGCAGAGGTACGCAACCAATCCAGATCCAGATCAATCAAGGGATTAGTGTCAAAGCCAACATTGCCCCCCTCGGTGATAAGAATATCTCCGATCGGTCCCAGCGCCTTGCGCAGGCGAGAAAGTGTTGTCCGCAATGTGGCCGCTGCATTGCTTTGTGAGCTTTCCGGCCACAATAAGGCCATCAACGACTCACGGCTGAACATGCCCTGTTCTGCGACCAGATAGGCCAACAGCGCCAATACCTTGCGGGTGCGAAATGTCAGGGGTTGTTCGCCGAGACGGATCTCTGGAATGCCCAATAAGCGCGAGATTCGTACTCAGGAGATATCCGAGGGGTACACGCCTTTTCCTCCTTCGATATCCAATTTGGTTACGTTTCTGTTACGGGGCTGCGATAAAGTTGAGCTATCAAATCTATTTTATCCCATTATGGGAGAAAGGAGAGTTTTATTGTCAACCGCAACCCATAAAGCCATTGTCCGCCGTTACATCGAGCAAGTTCTAAACGAGCAGCGGCACGATCTGGCCGAAGAATTCCTGGCCGAAAACATCGAATTGCACGGCAGCGGCCTTGCGCCTGGACTGGATGTGGTGAAGCAGTGGCTCACCATGTTCGCGACTGCCTTCCCTGATGGGAATCAGACTATCGAAGATGTGGTCGCTGAAGGAGGATAAGGTTGTTGCCCGGACCACTTTCAGCGGTACACACAAGGCCGAGATGCAGGGCATTCCCGCGACTGGCAAGTCGGTCAGTATACCCAGCCTTACCATCTTCCGTATGGACAACGGAAAGATCGCTGAGGGCTGGCTGGTCAGTGACAACCTGGGCATGATGCAACAGTTAGGTGTCATTCCCGCACAGCAGGAAAACTAATCGTCGGATAGTCATCTATTACGAATTAGGAAAAAGGAGAAAACTCATGTTTAAAATCGAAAAGAGCGTCTTCATCAACCGGCCTCAGCAGGAAGTCTTCGACTTTGTAACGGACCTTTCCAATGATCCCAAATGGCAAAGCAGTATCGAATCCGTCGAACGAGTTTCAGATGGTCCAATCGGTGTAGGCTCAACCTGGCGTTACGTAACCAAATTTCTTGGCCGCAAAAATGAGACTGAAATCCAGATGACGAGCTACGATCCTCCGCACCAGTCACATGTCAAAGCAGTCAGTGGGCCAATTCCATTTGAGAACACCCATACATTCAAAGAGCAGAATGGCGGAACACTGCTGACCTTTACCGGCCAGGCTGAGATTGGCGGCTTTTTCAAGATGGCTGAAGGGTTAGCCGGCAAACAACTCGAAAAGCAGATAGAAGCCGATGCGGCTGCACTTAAGAGACTACTTGAGACAGGTTAGAGAAAAATACACAGGAGAAAATCAAATGAAACCTAAATTATTACTCACCCTTGCGGCCATCTACGGCGCTCTCGGCGGGATTGGGCAACTGCTGATCCCCACTCAAAATTACTACCTTGACGCTAGTACGTCTTCCCTTTCAATTAACTTACTCCGAAGTACGACCAGCCTTCTTATTGGCGGCATGGCAGTTGTGTACTGGTTAGCCCGCAACGCGGAGGCGTCCAAGGCCCGTGATGCGATCTTCATCGGAGGTTCAGTAGGGTTTAGTCTTAACACGATATTCGTGGTACTTGCTGCGTTTTCCCCTGGTGTGATGGCAGGAGCGATTTGGACAGTCGTTGTTATCAACCTGTTATTTGCCGTTGCCTTCTTCGTGGTGGGTCGCGCAAATATATCAGCTGCTGTCAGTTAGTTGCCAGCATATAAACAACGCCCGATGTTCTGGAAATGGGAATGTCGGGCGTCATTTGAAATGTTCCATATTTCCTCATTGAAATTCTCATTACCGAATTCGGATTAAAGGTGGTTAGGTCATGGACAGTCATTCCCTTCCCATATTGGCTGGTTTCGCATCCAGCACGATCTTCATCAGCAGCAATCTGCCCATGTTGTTCAAAGCCTTCAAAACAAAAGATCTGAGTTCTTACAGCCTGGGGCATCTCACATTAGGCACACTGGGAAACATGATTTATTGGTTGTATGTGGTTAGCCTGCCACTTGGACCGGTGTGGTTCCTGCAGGTTTTCTTTACGCTGGCAAGCGCATCCATGCTCTTCTGCTACCTGCGTTATGAAAAGAATTGGTTTCGCTTTTAGCGGGTGAGCAAGCCATGGAATTGTGGTTCAAACAAATAGATAACACTGGAGTTGCTTGACGATGCCAGTACATACGACCAAGATTTTGAAAAAGCAACAGCAGTGAACCGTATTTTCCCCTAGAAATAGGAAAGGATGGGGTTCGGAACGATCACGTGGGGGCACACAAACGCCGCTAAGGCGTTTGCGTTTTAAGGATGGAGTCCCTATATTAAATGCTATAATCAAAACAATCCTGAAATCATGGAGGCATTGTTCGCACTTATCGACATGCAATATAATCTGTGTAAAGAGAAGTAATTCTCTCCAGGGGACAACCCGCTCAACGAGCTTCATCACACCCTACGCCACACACACCCCGCCGATCTACAAATTATCAAGCAATATGCCGGATGGCTGCGCTTGCGTCGTTACGTCAAGGATACGTTCTATCTGGTTCCCCGGATGCACTGGGTCTTCCCGCGTTAGAGTTGCGGGGTAGAGGGGTCAGAGAGGGCGCATTGGGTGTGAGTGTGAGATGAAAATCAATAAGGTTGTTAATCCGCGCACCAATAGCACGTTGTTGGGCAGCTTGCCAGAATTAAACACGAAGGGATAAAGCATGGCTAATAACATACAGGAAATTCGACGTAAACGATTTCTGTTTCTCCAAAAATTGTATGAGGTAACTGATGGTAGTGAGCTCGAATCCGTAAACCTATACGAGTTAGGAGATGAGTTAGGCTTCGAGCGCAGGGAAACTGATCGAATTGATGATTATCTTCGAGGGGAAGGATTAATCGAAGCGACCGGCCTTGGCGGAACTATTGGTATTACTCACCGTGGCATCGTTGAAGTAGAAGCTGCAATAACTAGCCCCGATGAACCCACCACCTATTTTCCACCTTTTAATATTATCCATGTAGAGCAAATGATTGGTTCTCAAATACAGCAAGGCACTAATCAGAGCTCTCAAGTCTTAACCTACTCTGCGAATGACCTTGAAGCGATACTTAAAATTGCTAATGAAGTAAGAAGTCGGTTAGCCGATTTAGATTTGAGTACAGAAGCACGAGCAGAAGCAGAATTTGATGTATCAACAATTGAAGACTCAAATCAGGTCCCCACGCCCGAAATCCGTGATAGTTAAAGAGTGTCTGTTATCTTTACGGACGATTTTGGAAGGAGTGGCGGGTAATGCAATCGCGGCATTGTTGATCCAACAGATTACAGCATTGTTACATTAAAGCGATACCTATCATAGCATGCATGTGAATTTTGAAAGACCGGATCTAACATGTCCCTCCATCCTGCCATCGGTTTTGCCAAAGGCCCCCCGTCCTCGCTGACGCTCGGCGGGGCAGGCGCGGGGTTTGCGTTCTGGAGGTCAGCGGTCCGTGTCGGGAAGATGGCGTGTTCGGTTTGTGGCGAGGCCACGTCCGGCCCCGGGCGCTGGTATCCCGGCGACCGTTGGGTGGTTTCACTTCATTGATTAAATGTTGAGTTAAAATGTGGAAGAAATTGCCAGATTTATCTACACAAGAGGAAAGTGAACTGCGTGGTTTGAGAAAGGCCAAGCTTTACGCTGATGAAGATATTGAAGAGGAGGTCGTAGAGCTTTTTAGGGATAACGGTGTGAACATTAAGAGTGCGAGAGAACTTGGTCACAGAGTAAGCCAGATTCTTTCCATGCAGCGTTGGCTTACAAAGAAAAAAGATTTCTGCTGACCAAGAACGCAAAACATTTCATGGATGACAGGATAGTCCCTTTCCAAATGGTACACGGCATAATCGCAATAGAAGGGGATATGTCTGATACGCAATCTTACATAAAAGCGCTTGTAACCATCTTTGGTCTTATTCCTTATGGAGAAGCATATGTGGGATTAAAAATTCGAGTCACTGAAGACGAAATGTCACTTAGGGGTATTAACTCCGAAGGGAAAATGACAAGTACCAGAATGAAAACAATCGGGGATGACCTCTACGAATGGGTTGATTAGATGAAAACCGCCGAACAATGCGTGCACCCGCATCTTGAAAGTTTGGAGCTACCATGTTCTTTCATCCTGCCACCGGTTTTGCCAATGACCTCGCGGGGTTCGCGTCCTGGTGGTCAGCGGTCCGTGTGGGGAAGGTGGGTGGTCCGTGGGCGAATTCACGAACCTCTAGACGCTGGTAATGCCAGCCCGGCTGGCTGTATCAAATAACCGGATTGTTTAGAAAGATTATCTGATGAAATCTATTTGGGGCGTTGCATTTTCAATAGTACTGGCAGCATGCTCAGCTTCGTCTGAAGTTGTTACCTCAACGAAAGTTACAAGTATTGTTTCCACACCCACAGCACTAGTTGTATATCAAGATGTCGCAAACAAATTTGAATTAACTTACTCCAAGAGCGATTTTCAGATCAATTCAGACAAATCCCCTGGTGTAGCTATAGATTTTCTTCTCAACCTTGAGGACAATTTTCCAGGAAAGAACCTGGAGGAAGTGAGAGTGAGTATTGCTGTAAATCCTGAATGCCATTTTATCAAGATGTATGGTGCAACTGCTTTAGTTGAGAGTGCAACTATCAACGGGATCAGTTTCACTAAGATTTCTATCCGTGATTCGGGAAGTGGCATTAATGTTTTTGAAACGATTACCTACCAAACAACTCATAATGGAAATTGCTATGAAATCCACACCAGGATCCGTGAATATAAACTCGATCGGTTTCCGAATCTCACTGAATATTCAAGGACGTTATTGGATACAAAGCTTGATAGTCTGATTGAAACATTTAGGTTTCTTGAGTAGCTCATCAGAAAAACGCCAGCAAATTATATGGGCACGCGAATCTTGAAAGATTGGAGCTAATGTCCCTACTTCTGTCACCGGATGCGCCAAAGTCCCGTGCGCAGCAGGGCGGGTTTCACGTCCTGGAGGTCAGTGGTCTGTATCTATTCCTCTAGTCGAAACAATGGTGAAAATAAATTATGAACATAAGTGACATTCCTTTTGGAATAACGACCTGGTCGAAAATCACTCCCACCGAACACAAAGGTGAAACTGGAAGGGCCTATTGGCGTACACAACAGTTCGGTACCATTCGGGTCCGCATGGTTGAGTATAGTCCCGGATACCTTGCCGATCATTGGTGCTCAAAAGGCCATATTCTCTTATGCCTGGAAGGTGAATTGCATACTGAACTCGCCGATGGAAGGGAATTTGTGTTGACACCAGGAGTAAGCTATCAAGTGGCCGATGATGCAGAACCACACCGTTCTTCTACATCGACCGGCGCCAAGCTCTTTATCGTTGATTAGTTACAGGCTGAATTGTTTTGTTCCAATATGAAAGCGACCCACCAAAGCCCCGCTTTGCGGGGTCTGCGACGTGCCCCCGAATTTTGAAAGATTGGCTCTGCCATGCCCCTTCCTCCTACCATCGGTTTTGCCAAAGGCCTCGTAAACGAAATTGGCTGGGTTCTCGTTGTGGTAATCAGCGGTCCCTGTGTGGAGGATGGGGATGAGTAGTGGGAGTATGTCACATGCCATCCATAAGGTTGTTAATCCGTGCGACGATTAACACGGAGTTGGGCGCTTCTTCAATATTCAAGATAAACAGAAAAATTGTTTGTGAGAAAAATGTTGCTGTCCCTCGTTTGTGAGGTGAGCTATGAGGGTTATCGGGAGATTTATGGCCTTGATGCTTTATCCCTGAACAATTTAGATGCCATTAAGGTATACCTTTATCGAGATGCTCGAACAAAACCTGGCCTGGATTCATACGGATGAAAAATCACCTTGCGTGGCAATGAGACCCACCAACTACCACCAGCCGATGGCGGAGCGAACAACATCTCTGGAATTTGCCATGAGATGTCCCCTCTCCCTTACTTGAAGGAAGAGGGGACATCTTTGCCCCTTCGGAGGATTGAAAGTCTGTGCTTGATCAGTTTTTCTTCAGGCCAATCGTGAGTTCTGCTCCTTCGACCTTGTGTTTTTCCACAAAGGCCTCTAGCAGGCGGCTCACCGGCGACCAGTTCCGTCGTCAGGGTTTCGGACTGGATGTATTCGTCCCAGTCGGCAAAGACCTTGGTCAACTCATCAGAGGCCACGTACCAGGTCTTTATGCGGTCTTCAATGTTGAAGTTCGCGTTTTTGCGCTGGGTTTGAATGCGACGGACAATTTCACGTGCCAGGCCTTCGGCTTTCAGTTCAGGCGTCACGACGGTATCGATCGCCACGGTGACCAGTTTATCAGCGGCAACGGCCATGCCTTCGGCAGCTTCAGTGCTGACCAGGACTTCTTCCCCGCTCAGTGAGATAGTTTCACCGTTCAATTCGAAGGTGACCGACTCCCCGGCAGCGATCTTTGCCGCGACCTGAGCTGGGGATAGGCCATTGAGCGCAGCGCGCACCTTGGGGAAATCCGCGCCAAACCTGGGACCGAGCAGTTTATTGTTGGGCAGCACCTTGTAGCTGACCAGTTCGTCCGCATTCGTGACGAATTCCAGGGCTTTGACATTCAACTCGTCAGCCACAATTTCTACCAATTCGGCGGAGAGTTCCGCGCTGCCCTCGCTGACATGCGCCAATACCTTCGCCAACGGCTGGCGGACTTTCAGTCCGGCGTTGCTGCGGGCGCTCAGGCCCAGGCTGGCAACCCGGCGGGCCAGGTCCATCTGGTAGACCAGTTTTTCGTTCATGGCAGTTGTGTCGGCTTCAGGCCAGGCGGTATGGTGGATGCTCTCGTAGGAGTTCTGGGAGCACGCTGCGTACCAGGTTTTGGTACATGACTTCGGTGATAAAGGGAATTACCGGGGCCAGAGCGCGGCTCATCTTGACCAGGACATGCCACAGGGTGGCATAGGCGGTTTCTTTATCGCGGTCCGCTTCGGATTTCCAGAAGCGGCGGCGTGAGCGGCGCACATACCAGTTGCTGAGATCATCGAGCAGGCTTTCGAAGACCTGGGTCGCACTGTAAGCGTCAGAATCCTCGAAGTTCTGGGTAACCTGCGCAACGACCTGGTTCAGGCGCGCCAGGATCCACTGGTCGAGAGGGTTATCGCTCGAGGGTGTGGGGCCCTCCGGGGTCTCGGGAGTGAGCCCCCCTCGGTCCCCCCCGTGGACGGGGGGGACGAGGGGGGGCGTCCAATTATCCAAGCTGGCATACGTCGAGAAGAACGAGTAAACATTCCACAAAGGGATGATGAAGCGACGGCGGACTTCTTCCGCTCGCTGGTAGCCGAAGAGTAGATCGTTTTCGGGTTTCTGGGCGCAATACAGCCAACGCATGGTGTCGACGCCCATCTTGTCGGCGGCATCGTTGAATTCGATGGAGTTGCCCCAACTCTTGTGCATCTGGCGGCCATCTTCGGCCAGCAGAGAGGCGTAACTGAAGTTTTCCAGGAAGGGCGGTTTGTTTTCGAGCACGGTGGCCATTGCCAGCAGGGAATAGAACCAGTTGCGGAATTGGCCGGGGAAGGACTCGCTGATCCAGTTGGCAGGGAACCATTCACGCCAGTAGTCGGGGTCATCACGATAGCTGAGGGTGCTGAAACTGACGATACCAGCATCCAGCCAGGGATTGCCCACTTCGGGAATGCGGCTCATTTTGGCCCCGCAATTGTCGCAAGTAATCTTGATTTTATCGATGAAGGGGCGGTGAGGGGTATGCCCCTTGAATTCATCCCAGCCTTCAACGGCGCGTTCTTCGAGTTCGTGCTCGTCGCCGATGACATGGTAGTGGCCGCAATCCTTGCAAACCCAGATGGGCAGGGCCAAACCCCAATAGCGCTTTTTGGAGATCATCCAGTCATGCATGTTGCGCAGCCAATCGAGTTCACGCGCATAGCCAAATTCAGGAATCCAGCGGATTTGATCGACCACATCCATGATCTGGTAGCGCAAGGAGGCTTCTTTCTCTTCGGCGGTGACTTGCTCACGGGGCTTGTCATAAAGCTGGCCCATGCTAATGTACCACTCGTCCACCAGGCGGAAGACCAATTCGGTTTTGCAACGCCAGCAGGTGGGGTAGCGGTGTGTGTAAGGGGCCACTTGATAAAGGATGCCCTTCTTCTCCAAATCTTCGAAGATGGGCGTAGCGACTTCGGAAACGTGCATACCGGTCAGCCAACCAAAACCATCGATGAATATGCCTTCATCCTGGATGGGGGCGATCATTGGGAATTTATGTGCTTTGCCAAGTTCGAAGTCTTCAGCGCCACAGCCGGGAGCGATGTGGACGATACCGGTGCCCTCGGCCTCGCCGACTTCATCCCACAGGATGACCTGGTGGACTTCGACCGCGGTGGTGGTAATGCCTTCGACCAGTTTCTTGAGGTGGGTCACGCCGCCAGGGGTGTTGGCCGCAGGCAGTTCATCGAAGGGCCCATCATAAGTCCAGCCTTCCATTTCCTTGCCTTTGAGTTCGCCCAACACCTCGTACTCGCCTTTGAGCATGTGCAGCGTGCCTTTGGAGAGATAAAGGATGTGTTCGCCATTGCGGACTTTGACATAATCCAGTTCGGGACCGACAGCCGCGGCAACGTTGCTGGTCAGGGTCCAGGGGGTGGTAGTCCACACCAGCAAGGATTCGCCTTCTCGTCCTCGCAAGGGGAAGCGCAACGTGACCGCGCGATGCGTCAACTCCATGTAGCCATCGGTGACGATCTCGTGCTGGCTGATGCCAGTGGCGCAGCGCGGACACCAGGGCATCACATCGGCGCCCCGGTAGAGCCAGCCTTTCTCCCAACTCTTTTTGAGCATCTTCCAGATCATGTAATTGTTTTCGTTAGAGAAGGTGAAGTAGCTGCCACCCAGTTGCGGCAAACCCAGTTGTCCCACCACCTGTTCGACAGTATCGGTGACAGTCTTGCCGTTTGGCCCGGTGAAGGTGATTTCCTGCATGGGGTCTTCGAGCAGTTTGGCTGCCAGCCAATTCAATTTTTCAGGATCGTTCCATTCCATCCAATATCCCAGGCGCATGGATTGATCGGTTTGGACGCCGGCATATTTCAGCACGCGGGCTTTGCACAACCTGACAAATTCGTCCAGACCGAACTTCTCAATATCCAATTTGGATTTGAAGCCTTTTTCTTTTTCGACTTCAACTTCGACCCATAAACCCTGACAATCGAATCCATTTTGATAGCGCAACTCACGCCCCTGCATGGTCCAGAAGCGATTATAGAGATCTTTGTAGGTGCGCCCCCAACCGTGATGGACGCCCATCGGGTTGTTGGCCGTAATCGGGCCATCGATGAAGGACCAGTGGGGTTGGCCGCTATGGATTTCGCGATTTTTCTCAAAAGAATGGTTTACCTTCCAGAATTCCAAGATTTCATGCTCTTGGGCGATGAAATCCACCTTGTTGGGTACTTGTTTAAAAGCCATGTATCACTCCGTAACAGTTATTTTTGTTCGTTCAAAAAAATATCCTTCATCCCACTTCAGGGACGAAGGATGAAATTGAAACCTCCGCGGTACCACCCGGATTCCTACCATGTGATAGGCGCTCATATAAAACCAGTTCACATA
Organism: uncultured Chloroflexia bacterium; assembly: GCA_963785535.1. GTDB lineage: Bacteria > Chloroflexota > Anaerolineae > Anaerolineales > Villigracilaceae > JAABUE01. The sequence continues at coordinate 58,493 of CAWAVQ010000016.1, forward strand.
TTTTTTGTAAACCGTATCTTGGATAACGGGAGATAAACCCCGGTTCCCCTACTCTGCAAATTGCATTTCAGTTCACGCTCAGGAAGGATTTTCTGCTTATGGGATCGTCCCGGCTCACACCAAACCCGGGTTCGCTGTTCCCTTACCACAAGCATACTCGTTTCCGTCGCCGCTTTGGACTATAAGAAGTTCTTGGGATTATGCCATCAAATAATTGCAAAGTCAATCGTCTTCGCGAATTGGATACACAAAAAAGGCCGTTGGAAGTGGAGTCCAACGTCTTACCATCCCCGAAGGGGGCCTGACGTTGGCGCCAAAGTCAGGAGACTTTGGATTCCTTTTCTTATCAAAATGGAAAAATTGTTGAATTTGGGCTGGGAAAAATGTATAGTAGGTGCAGAAAATTTACTGGCTGTTTGCTGCTTCTCCTTTTCAAACGCTTGTCGTTGGTTGAGCAGTCCGAAATTGTCGGGTTGAGCTTGCTGTCTCGCACCGGCGTGCTCGCGGCACGAACGGTGTCGAAACCCGACGGAAGGCCTATTGTCCGCCTTGTCCGCACCATACACTGGCACGCGTGACTGGCGGGTTAGGAGAAATACAAATATGACTTTCTCTATTGGCCACATTGGTTCACAGGCTCGACCAGCCAGGACAGGCGATACGGGCTGGAAAATGGCACTTCGACAGGCTCACCTGTGTCTGCGGCGCTGGCGCAGGCAGTGCGGCGTCCAGCCTTGCTCAATCAACGGTGAATAATCCAATGCAATTTCAATCTCACCTGGCTCACTACCGTTTCGAAAAATACGTGCTGGAAGTCGCCATCGCGACCCTGGAACAGGGCGGTGTGGCTTCCAGACCGGATACCTACCAGTTCTTACCGCCCACGGACAGTTGGAGTTTCCCCAAGTATCCCGGCCGGACCGTCATCCTGCCGCCGCACGTGGATCTGGTGGCCGAGCTGAAAACCTTCATTGCGGCCAACGAACCCTTTTTGACGGAACCGGACTGCTGGCTGGGAACCTGGATCAACCCGCAGACGGGACATTTTTACTTGGACGTGGCCACCACTTGCGCCGACCTGGACGAAGCCCGGAGAACTGCGCTGGAAGTGAGCGCGCGCGAGGGCCGCAAGATCGTGGCGCTCTACAATTCCAAGCGAAAGGAAACTATATATTTGTGACTAGCGCAGTTATTTAGCCGTCAGTTGTGTGGTTATGAAGGGGACAAGGAGAGGCTATCCCATTGGGATTGGATCAAGAAGATTTGGTGTTCAAACTCAGCCATTCTGCGATGGCTTCAACGGATTCTTCCCCCCGGGCAATAGCAAGCACGAAGAACTCAACTTCTTCGTTCGAGGCAGTTAGCTGGTAGCCGTTGAGGCGTAAGAGCATAGCCGCAGATGCGATCCCGCTGCGCTTGTTGCCATCTACGAACGGGTGGTTGTTGATCAGGGAGTCCATCAGCGCGGCGGCTTTGTGATAGAGGTCGGGATACAACTCGTTTCCATCGAAAACCGCTTGCGGACGCGCAACAGCGGAAAGCAGCAAACTCAGGTCGCGAATACCGTGTCCGCCGCCTGTTTCGGCGATCAGGCGCGCGTGGATGAACAGGACTTGCTCGGGGGTGAGATAGCGCATCCCCGTTATTTCGCCAGGGCTTCCAGGGCCGGGCGGTATTCTTCGATGAATTCGGCCAACTGGCGGGCGAACTCCTCATCGATGTCACCCGCGATGGGATGTTCGGCAGGGCGGATGATGATCTGCCGGTTTTCGCGATCCAATTCCACGGAGACATCCGCGCCTTCGGAAACGCCCAGGGGTTCGAGGATGTCTTTCGGCAGGGACACGACGATGCTGTTGCCTGTTTTGAAGAGTTTGCGTAACATGCATAGCTCCTATGGCTGTAAGTACACTGTAAGTATATCACCGCTTGCGCTGACCTGGACGAAGCCCGGCGGCATCGCGCTGGAAGTGAGCGCGCGCGAAGGCCGCAAGATCGTGGCGCTCTATAATTCCAAACGGAAGGCAACGGTGTATTTGTGACTAGCGAGGGTGGAAAGTTGAATATGCTGGCTTCAGTAGTTTGTTGAATCTGATTTAGGAACTGCCCCCAGAACCTAGCGGTTTAGGGACCAAGTTCCTAAACACATACATTTACCTATCAAGGTTTATATTCTTGTGCAATTACTGCTTTTAGAAATGATAGTTCAAAATTGAGATTTCTGCATAGACCATCTAAACCAGGAAATAGTGTGGCATAGTTAATTCCATAACTATCCAATTCCCGTAAGATAAATGGTTTTTTATTTGACGGGATAATTATTTTGTTGTATGTACTATTTTCTTCGAGCGGGGTTCTTGGATTACTACTTACTGTAAATTTGGCTGATTGAGCAGCAATGCGCGGTGAGAGGTAAGGTGGATTTATTATATAGTTTTGTGAAATGTTAAAGGGGTCGGGGTTCTCACTCATATCTAAAATCTTAATCCACGTATTCTATAAACTCTACCATCAACACTAAAATCTTTTTCACAAGAGAAAAATAGGGCAACAAGTGGGTTGGTTGTCCAATCAAGCAATCGTGTTTGCATACCATGATGCTGTCCAATCATTAATATTTCCCAGTCACTTGCAGGAACAGGGTTATAGTAAGCAATTATCCTTTCTTTGAATTTTTCTAAAAAATCACTTTCAAGTGCATTTAGATTTAGTTTAGTTGGCGGTCTAGTAATTGATGGAATCAATTTATAGTCCTTTTGTGAGACACCACGAAAAAAATAAGAAGGTTTCTCACGGACAGCCTGCAAATATCCGATTACATCTTCAATAAAAACTTCTTTCTGTTCAGTCATAATTTTATCTTTGTCTATCTAAAAATTTGTTGTGTTATTTACTGACGCTAAGAGATATTATATCAACCATAAAAGCCCACCATGATGAAATCGATCCCTTCTTGTTTCCAAGGATGGAAAGTTGTATGATGGTAGCGTCCATGATGGATGCAAGAATTCAATTAGAAGTATAAGCATTGGAGGCAAACATGTTAGATTTCCCCGGTTCAAGAGGTGAAACACGCTACGGGGTCCCTGCGGCGGATTTGGTCTTGTTCAACCGGCATTATGTGCTGGGCTATTCGTATTACTTCCGGCAGGCGAAATGGGCGCTGGAAATCGTCGACCGCAGTACAGTACAACTGCAAAGAGCCAATAACTTTCGCCCGGATTACCGCGTCCCGGAGATGTTCCGGGCTGACCTGGCAGACTACCAGAACTCAGGCTATGACCGCGGCCACCTGGTCCCCAGCGCGGATAAAACCGAAACCGCCCTGCTGAACAGCGAAACGTTTTTGCTTTCGAACATGTCTCCGCAAAAGCCGGAATTCAACCGTGACATCTGGAAAAAACTGGAGGACGCCGTCCGGCAACTGGACGCGCAAGAAAAGATTTTCGAGACCTATGTGGTCAGCGGCCCCATTTTTAATTTCGACGTTCCGGTTGCAACCATGGGTTCGAAAGATGCCAACGGCGTCACGCTGCCCATTCCGCACGCATACTTCAAGTCCGTGCTGGCAGAAAATGACAAGGGCGCCTTGCAAATGTGGTCCTTTATGTTGCCCAACGAAGCTTCGGACAAGCCCCTGGAAGAATTCCTGGTGCCGACGGTCAAGGTCGAAAGATATGCAGGGCTATTCCTGTGGCAACGTCTGATGGGGAAGAATGTCGATAAGGAGAAGAGCAGTATCCGTAAAATGTGGAAATACGCTTAGGCTTGCGTTCCACGTAAAAACGCCTGGAACATGTCCACAACTTGCGGGTCGAGGTGCGAGCCTCTCAGGGAAAGGATGTACTCCAGGGTCTTCTCTTCGGTCCAGGCTGGACGGTAAGGCCGGTCAGACGTCAAGGCATCGTAGATGTCCACGCTAGCGAAGATGCGCGCTGATAAGGGGAATGTCTTCGCCTCTTCAGGCCACGCGGATAGCCGGTCCCATCCCATTTCTCGTGATGGCAGTACGGAATATCCAATGCGGGGCCAAGATAAGGGATCGGTTTCAGGAACTCATAGGCGTAAACGGGATGTTTGCGCATGATCACCCATTCTTCTTCGGTCAGTTTACCGGGCTTGAGCAGGATGCGATCCGGGACGCCTATCTTTCCGATATCGTGTAGCAAGGCCCCGCGTCGCACGTGGACCAGGTCTTGCTGGCTGAACCCCATGCGCTCCGCCAGCCTGACGGTCATCTCCGTCACGCGCTGCGTGTGACCTTCGGTCTCCTTGTCGCGCATGTCCATGGCCGCCGACCAGCCGGTAATGGTGGCGTCATAGGCGTGTATCAGTTCCTGGTTGGAGCGTTCCAGGTCATTGAACAAGTGGGAATTATCGATGGCAATGGCGGCCTGGTCGCCGATACCACGTGCCAGGCGCAGCTTCTCCGGGGTAAACGATTCGCGTTCTTCCTGCCTGGCTTCTCCCAGCATAAGCAAGCCCAGTGTATGGCTCGAATTCGATGTGAAATCATGCACATGCAGAGGAACAAGACACAGGGTCTGGACGAAATCAAGCAAGAGCGCCTTGCGCTCGATGACGCTCAAATCCGTATCGCTGGAGCGTAGGATAACTGGTTCATCCTGCTCGAGGATGCTGCGACAATGGGGCATGCTGGAAATTGGGTAGCGGCTGCCAACGAGCAACTCATGATCTAAAAGGCGAATCGGATAAGCAGACTGGGTTACCAGTTCCTTTCCTTCCAAAAGCGCGATACGGGCAAATGTGATATGTACGCTTTCCACTGTTTGGTGATTCACGAGTTCGAGCACCTCGGCGACGTTGTCCGCTTTTGCCAGGGCACGCGAGAGTTCATATAGTGTCGAAAGCTCGTCCGTGCGGGAGCGGATCTCTTCCGCCGCCTGCCTACGTTCGGTGATGTCGATCAGAGAGACCAGCACTCTGGCATAACTTTCTTCATAGCCAGGCGCTACCGCCCAGATGACCGTCATATCACGTTCTTCACCGGTCAGCGTTTGCGCGGTCCCATCGAATTCGAGTCTGCGCCCGCCGTTCCAGATGGCTAGCAACTCCAGCCGGAATGTATCGTAAGACTCCGGCGTAAAGACGTTGTCGATGTTCTCGAGCAAAGCCGATTTGTCGCTAGCCCCATACATCTTAATGGAAGCCTGGTTCACGTCCAGGATCTTCACAAGGGTGGCACATTCGGCCACCACCTGCGGATGTTCGTTCAAATAGGTTTCACGCTCTTCCGGGGCGACTTCTTTCAGGTTCTCGAGATAGCGCTTGACCTGGGAGAAATCTTCTTCCCACTGGGAGACCGGCGAGTTTTCGAATAGACTATGGAAACGTTCATCGCTCTCCCTCAAGGCCTCTTCGGCCTGCTTGCGTTCCGTGATATCGCGATAGTTTGCCACGATAGCTTGTACGCTTGGTTCGTTTAACAAGTTGGTGGTGACAGCTTCGATCCAGCGCCATGAACCGTTCTTGTGGCGGATACGGAAGATGTCGTGTGAACGGGCGCCCGGCGTTTGAACCAATTCCTGAAACTGTGGCTGAATATTGATTAGATCGTCAGGATGCATTAACGTGAACATATTCTGACCAATCATTTCTTTGGGACCATATCCCAACATTCCAGGGGCCGCCGGGCTATCGTATATAGTTACCCCGTTTGCGTTAAACAAAGTAATGGCATCGGCGCTGTTTTCGACCAGCGCCCGGAAGCGCTTTTCGCTTTGTTCGAGCGCCTCTTTGGCGCGCACTCGTTCCGTAATGTCTCTATCGATACCCAATACCAGCTCACGTCCGCCAAAAGTGAACAGCGAGGTCGAGACCTCAATTGGAAAGACGTGACCGTCCTTGTGCCGATGGAAGGTTTCCGTGAGGATTACCCTCTCACGCCGCAAGTCTTCCATGTACGCGGTCCGTTCTTCACGTGTCCCTGGCGCAAGGTTTAGCAGGTCGATGGATTGGCCGATCATTTCCTCCCGCGAATAGCCATTCATCCGGCTGGCCGTCTCGTTGCAATCGACAATTGGCCAGGAAACCTGCGGGTCATGCGGGTCGATCAACAGGAGGGCATCGGGCGAGTGCGTGAACAGATGACGGAAGCGCTGTTCGCTCTCGCGCATGGCCTGTTCCACCCGATACTGCTCGGTAATATCCCGGATAATGAGGATAAATTCATCCGGATTGCTGGGGGCAAGCCGGGCTTCGAAATGTCGTGTTTCGTTGGCAAGCGACAGACTGTATTCGAAGGACTGACGCTTGCCTGTCTCGATAACCCTTTCAATGGCGCTCAGGATCTGCTCTGCCACATCTTGGGGAAACGCTTCGGATAGCTTCTTACCCAGGAGGGCCTCGGGAGAGATGAACAAATCCTGTGGATTTTCCGCGTGATAATCCCAGACCGTGCCATCGCGATGGACGCGGATCATCAAATCCGGAATGGCGGCCAGCAGCGCACGGTTGCGCGCCTCACTCCTTTTCAAATCCTGAACTGCTAAATTCCGCGGAGTGGCGTCTCGGACAACTGCAATGACAACGAGGCCCTCTTTCGTTTCCAGGGGACTCAAGGCGACCTCAACCGGAAATTCGACCCCCTCTTTTCGTACAGCAAACAACTCCAGGCCGTTTCCGATTGGCCGTTGACGTGGGTGGGCAAGATAAGCGTCTCGCTGCTGGCTATGCTCGCCGAAGCGCTTCGGGATCAAGATTTCTATCGGCTGGCCGAACAGCTCTTCCAGTTGATATCCAAACATTTGTTCAGCCCGTTTGTTCGCAAATTGAATCTTCCCCATAGTATCCGTTACGACAGCCGCATCCGGTAATACTTCGAGTAGCTGTTGAAAGATAGCCCCGTGTTTGTCGAGTATTTTTTGGGAAGATTGATGTTTTTGGCTCATCAATAATATCCTTGACAATAAGCTTTAGAGGTTTTCTCTATATGTGTGAACCTATTGGTCTCGTCCTATTGGAAAAACGTTTGCTATTAAGCTTAACATAAAAGATCACAATAGTATTCGCATCTATGAAATTGTAATGAATTGAAATTTGGTATTCCGAGCCCCATTTTTTTCTAGCGCGTGCTTTGTTTAAATAAAGGTGAATTGAAAATCAATGCGACAATTGCTCCGGGCGGAAGCAGGGATTGTAGTCCGCGCCCAGGATCAGGCGGTAATTGACCGGACTACTGGAATCGGGGATGACAGCCAGGTTGGATTGCGGTAGCCCCAAGGCGCTCAGGATGGTGTTGTTGCGGTTCGCGTCGGTAACGGCGTTCATATCCACCAGGGTGCTGTAAGTGTAATCTTGCCGGTCTGCGGGGGCGATGTGGGTTTCGAAACCAGCGTAATTCAAGCGAGAAGCGGCCAGTTCGGCCCAGCCATCGTTGGGCGTGCCGTTCTGGATTTCGATGGTAATAGTCTCTCGCTCGGCGGCGCGTTGCGAAGGCGCCATGGCCTCCTGCAACATGGCTGTCATGGGGCCCTCGTTGGGCAGTTGCACCGAGGCGCCTCCAGGGGTGATCCACCCACTGACCAGCGGCGGGCGGATGTAATAACTGCGGAAATTAGCATTGGTCAGTTTGGGGGCGTACAAGGCCAGTTGCAGCATCTCTGTCAGGGTGATGTCGGTCTCGACGATGGAGGTCAGGTCTTTGTAGAGGGCCGGCAGGCGCGCGATGGTGCCGGTTTGCAGCACACGCGCATAAATAGCGCGCAGCGTCTCCTGCTGGCGGCGTCCGCGGTCGAAGTCGCTGGAGTGCAGGCGCGAGCGCGCATACCACAGCGCCAGGTCGCCGTCCATGTGGATCAGTCCCGGCCCGACGGTGTACAGCCACCAGTTGGCCTCGATGTTAGGGTCATAGCTGGGGTCGATCAAGCGCCAGTCCGTGTAAGGGCAGGCGACCGGCACATCGATGCCGCCCAGCGTGTCGATGATGTGCTGGAAGCCACTGAACTCGACCATGGCAGTGTGATCGATCTGGATGCCCAGGTTGTAGAGTATCGTGGCCTTCAGCAGCCCTGGTCCGCCGCCGGGGTAGCCGTACAACTCGCCGTGCTGGTAGGCCGTGTTGATGCGTTGGTTGCCCCAATCCGGGATGTAAACCCACAGGTCACGCGGGATAGAGATCAGGGAGACCTGTCCCTCCTTGGGGCGCAGCATGGCGATCACCATCGTGTCGGTGCGGAAGGAACCGCCCGGTCGCCGGTCCGAGCCGATCAGCAGGAAGTTGACCGTCTCCTGGTTATCCAGTGGGGCAACGGGTGTCAGTTGCAGGTTCAGGTCTAACGTAGGCAGGGGAGTCAGTTCGATTGGCGCCGGTTCGGGCGTGTTGGACGCCACGATGAGCGGGTTGTTGGTGGGCGTGGGCAGGATCGTGCCGGTAGGGGTGGGGAAGACCGGTTGGAAGGGCGTCGGTGTGGGCTGTAGTGCGGGTTGGAAGGGCGTGGCAGTCGGGCTGGCGTTAGGGTTGGCGGTGACGAACGCCAGGGCTTGGGCCTCCGGCGCGCTCCCGCAGGATGCGCTAAACAGGGTCAATGCCAGCAGGCTTGTTAAAAGGAACGTTGCTCGGTGCCGGGAAGTTTTCATCAGTTCAGGCCCCGCTCGGGAGGGGCATACCCACGGTTAAGGAATAGGAGTAGATGTGGGGATAATAGGGGTAGAGGTCGCAGAAGGGAAGGCAGTGACGGTAGCGGTAGCAGTTGGCGGCGTAGTGGGAGATGCGACGAAGGTCGCCGTGGGAGTGAAGCTGGGCACGGGCGTTTGACTCGCTGTGACGGTGGGAACGTTGGTGTTAGTCGCCGTCGAACTTGGGGGAATATTCGTGGCTGTCGGCGTGACCGTCGCTGTCCTGGTGAGGGTTGGGAAGATAATCGACACGGGTGTCAGAGTCCTGGTAGCGGTGGCATACGGCGTGCGCGTGGCAATGTTTGGCACCCATATCATTTGCCCGATCGTCAGGTAATACTGGTTGGACGGCAGGCAATTGGCGAAGCGGAGTTGGGTGCTGCTGACGCCAAATGCCAGGCTCAGGCTGGATACGGTGTTCCCGGATCGTACGGTGTAGTGTACCCAGCCGGGCGGCGGACCACAGGGTACGCTGGTCTGGGTTGGGAAGGGCGGAACGTAGAGGATCGAGCCGGTCGGCAGGTCGGTGGAAAACAGACAGTTAGCGATCAGCAAATTTTCAGGGGTGCTCTGGTAGCGCAGGGCTAACGACACCAGGTCATCGCCGGGTTGGACAGTGATCGCAATCCAGCCGGCCGGAGGAGGACAGGAGGTGGGCGGCGGGACTGTCGCACGGGGCACGAGCAGGGTATCGGTGGCCAGAACGATTGGTTGGGGAGTGGGCGAATCGAAGACAGGAACCGGCGCTTGCGTGTCGGTAGGCGTGGGAGGAATCTCAGGAACATAACTTTCGGCCAACGCCAGGGAAATGCCCCCAACGACCAGGGCTACAGAGAGGAAAGCTAAAAGGAAACTACCGGCAATCTGCCGAATGATTTGCATCCCTACTTCCCATTTGACATGGGCAGCAACACGCTGAACGTGGAGCCCACGCCTGCCTCACTTTCGACCCAGATGCGACCATTCTGAGCTTCCGTCAGGGTTTTTGCAATGGACAGGCCCACGCCGGTATCCCCCACACCCTGGATCAGAACGTTATCGGCACGGTACAGGCGCGTGAAGACGCGTGGGATGTCTTCAGACGGGATGCCTCCGCCGGTATCGGTTACCTGTAACAACACGTATTCCTGATCATCCTCGGTGCGGGTCTGGACCTTGAGCGTGATCGTACCTTCGTTGGGCGAAACCGCACCCGCGTTTTGCAGCAGGTGGATCAGGATCTGTTGCAGAGCTTCCCGGTCCGCGTAAATCGATTGAACCTCTTTGGGCAGGTCGAGATGCATTGTAATGTTCTTTTCGCGCACCTGACTACTGGTGTATGACATGGCATTGTCGATGATCGTGTTCAGGTCGGCGGGCTCGGGCTTGAGTGCAGTCAGTCCCGTTTCCAGATTGGTGACCTGGATCATGTCATCGATCAAGGTGCCAAGGCGCTCGGTGGAGGCCTTAATGCGCTCCACGAACTTGCGTTGCAGCGAGCCCAGGATGCCGACCGATTCGCCTAGCAACAGGTCGGTGTACCCGACCACAGACGACATCGGCTGACGCAGTTCCTGCGCGATCGAGGCGATGACTTCGGACTGCTCGGTCGAATAGGTACCGGCCTGTCCCTTTTCGATCTTGAGCAGCTTCATGTTGGCATCCGCCAACTCGTTCTGCAGGTGGGCGACCTGCTTCAGCGCTGCGCGCAGTTCCGCCTCGACAAAGTCTGCATCTTCACCGGTGGTAGTGCCTCTGGCCTTACTGGCAGTGCGTAACTTTTCATTTTCCTGTTGCAGTTGCTCGATCTGTTGCAGGGATTCCTGCTGTACCACCAACAGGGAAGCGATTTTTTCTTCCTGTTCGGGATTCTGGCCAGCTTTCTTGCTGGCATTTTCCAGTTGCTTTTCTAATTCTTTGTTCTGGGCGACAAGATCATCAAGCTTGTTGCGGGCTTCGTCCAGAGCAGACTCGGATTCCTGTTGTTTGTGCTCGATGGCTGAGATGCGTTGGCTGCGTTGAATGATGGGGACCAGCGATGTTGAGATGTTGCTCAAGAAGGCCTGGTCTTCTGCGCGCCAGGCGCGTTCGGAGTAGGGAGAGAGCACCAGGATGCCGCCCAGGGTCTCCTTCTCAGGCGTGATAATGGGGACCGACATCATGTGACCGGGGCTGCTTAAACCAAGCAACTCGCCCAGGCCTTTGATGTCGGCTGAGGTGCTGCTGGCAGGCAGCCGCAAGGGGCGTCCGCGCTGGATGGCGTTGGTCAGCATGGGGATGGAGCTTTTACTCATGCTGGCACCTTCCAGGTTCTCTTCGCGGATCAGGTCATAACCGCTGGCGATGATCAATTGGTTTTTGTCTTCGGTGAGATTAATCAGGAAACACAGGTCAGCCAGCAGGGTCTGGGCGATGCCGCGCGTGATGGCCTCGCTGACTTTCTCGGGATTGGTTTCGGCGGCCAGCGCCAACAAGGCGTGGAAGGTCTTTGGGTCGGTGCTGTAATGACGGCGCTCTTCAACGGGCGCATCCTGTTTGATGGTGGTAGGCCGGTTGGCGGCCGGCATGGGGAAGCGCTGCGGCAGCGTCATCAAGAAGGGATAGACTGCCATATAGGCCACGCGGATCACACCGGGATAATTCCCATCTGCGCGCCCGAACATGATGTGTAGCGAGTGACCGAGCAACGCCAGGATCAGAACGGCGAGTCCGTTACCCCAACCATTGGGCCGCCGCACAACGAGAATAACGATACCGGCTGCGATGAATATCAGGGAAATGATCTGCCAGATCAAATCCTGGGTGGTTGTGTTGTAGAGCGTACTGGAAGCCTGCTCGCCCCAGGCCGCCAGGCTAAGCGCCAGGCCTGTCCCAATGAAGAGCGTCAGCAAAATCGTAACTGCGTCTACGGCGCGGTTTGGCTCCGGAAAAGACCACAACCAGATCAACCAGAGCAGCCCGATCAGGGTCATGGCACGGTCGAGCGGGGGCAGGAAAACGGTCAGGTTGATGATACCCTGCCAGCCCAAGCCGCTGATGACGAACAAGAGCACCTGTGGCAGCATCAGGATGGTCAGGCCGATGACCGTCCGCCGCGCCTGTGGGAAGGCGCTGATACGCCAATGAATGAAGGAAGCCTGTAGTGCCCCCGAAATGGAAAATACCAACACAAGGTGGTAGAGAAGGTTACCGGGGGGGTCTGCGAGTAAGGAAAATGCCTGTGTAAAGAGTCCCATATCTTAAAAGATTATACTGCGACTTGTCGAGAAAGGGTGATAAGAGCAATGTTTTTAGTACGAATAGGTATAAAAGCGCTATAGACCAAGAAAGATGGGTCAGAGGAGGAATTCAAGGAGTTGTTCGATGTAAGCCTTACTGTCAGCATCCCTGGTGAGGAAGCGAATCTTTTCAGGTGAGTCGATTCCCAAACCTAGTTCAACGGCACGAGCGATCTGTTCCTGCTGGAAAATTGAGCCATTTGCTGCTACACCCCGGTAGCCCAGGAAGCGCAACAATGCCAGTCCGACAGCATCTATCGCTATGCGGTCCGTGCCAGCGATAACGACTTCCCCCCAGACTTTCGTGCCCATGTCGGGACCGTTGTCGATGAAGGCTTCCACACCATCCAGGACGATCAGCGCAGGCGTATAAGCTAGATTGGCTTCCGCGATCATCAGACGTTGATACGGCGAAGAATGCAATTCGTTCATGAAGTTGTAGCCACCGCTGCCTCTGTACTTTCCCAGCATGCCGATCGTATTTTTGAGTGAAAGTGTGAAATGTCCGCCAAAACGATGCGGTTTCAGACAACAGGTCTGCACGATTGCCTCCGCCTCCAAAACCGGACGGGCAAAGGGAAACCCGTTCTGCCAGTGACTGCCTTCGAAGTGCATCATCTCCCAATCCGCCTCGCTACCCAGGTCCTCGAAAGAGAGCGTCTCGAAGCCCAGTTCCTGAGCCATGTCCAATACGCCGGTGACCTGCATCACCTGGCGGGAATGTCCCATGCCGCTGCGGTCTGCCAGCGTAATGTGTTGTGCGCCCATTTCCTGTAGCGTTTCGATCAGCGTCCTCAACGTGCTTGGATGCGTGGAGGCGGGCGCAGGGTCAGCGCTGTTGAAATTGGGCTTGAGCAATACGCGTTTTCCCTGAACGGGATTGATGTCCAATAACTTAATCGCTTCTCGGACGCCGGCAGCGCGGTCGCGAGTTTTTACAAAGGCTATTTTGGCAACATTTTCTTCTGCCTCGTCAAGGGGTATCGCGGTGTCAGTGGGGCTGGGCGTCACTGTGCTGGTTGGTACAATCGATGTCACGGTGGGCTGTGAAGTGGCCGTGGGCTCGACCAGTCCCAGACGCTGACAGGCGTTTAGAATGGGAGTGAGGACGATCGATCCCCCAATTGCAGAGAACAATTTCAGAAAATCTTTACGGGTAATGGGTTTCTGGGGTTTGTTTTGAGACATATAAACTTCTTTAGGGCAGTGGTTTTCATTTTCTTAACCGCCAAGGTACCAAGAACGCCAAGAAAACTGTTCGGACGCCAAGAAACGCCCTTGGCGATATTAAAAGAACTTGGCGTCCTTTGCGTTCTAAGTGCCCGAAACGGGTATGGCGGTTCAAATGATTCTCTTCGTAAGATTAATCCTGCCATTCCAATTCGAACTCACCAATATGAACGGTCTCCCCTTCCTCGATCCCGGCTTTGCGCAACGCTTCTTCGACGCCCAGGGTTTCCAGCAACTTCTGGAACCTGCGCAGCGACCCGGAATGCTCCCAGTAGGTCATGGCGGCGGCGCGTTCGATAGCTTTCCCGGAGACGCGCCAACTGGCATCGTCTTCGCGGCTGATGGCAAACTCGCGCGGATCCTCTTCGGGACGGTAAACTGGCATGGGCGGCTCGATCTCTTCCAGTGGAGGCAGGTCTGCCAGCTTATTGACCGCTTTGAGCAGCAACTCGCGCACGTCCGTACGCGCCAGCGCGGAGATGGTCATCAACGTCACCCCGCGCTTCTTCATTTCCTTTTTGATTTCCGGTAATCGCTCCTGGACTTCAGGCTGGTCGATCTTGTTCAATGCGACGATTTGTGGCTTCTTTCCCAGGTTGGGGTCGAAGAGCGAGAGTTCACTGTTGATCTGGCTGTAATCGGCTACGGGATCGGTAGAGAGTCCGTCCAGCAGGTGGATCAGCACACGCGTGCGTTGGATGTGGCGCAGGAATTCGTGTCCCAGTCCGGCTCCCTGGCTGGCGCCTTCGATCAGGCCGGGAATGTCGGCCAATACCACCGTCGTCTCGTCGTCGATCTCCGCCACGCCCAGGTTGGGTTCCAGCGTGGTGAAGGGATAGGGAGCGATCCGGGGTTTGGCGTTGGTCAGTGCCGTGAGCAGCGTGGATTTGCCCGCGTTGGGGACGCCGACCAGCCCGATATCGGCAATCAGCTTGAGTTCCAGTTTGAGGCGTTTTTCTTCGGCCGGTTCGCCCTTTTCCGCGGTGCGCGGCACCTGGTTGGTGGAGCTTTTGAAATGAACGTTTCCGCGTCCGCCGCGCCCGCCTTTGCAGACGGTCAACCGCTGGCCGGGGTGGGTCAGGTCGCCGAGCAGGGACGGGATATCCTCGTCCGTGCTCTCATCCGGAAGTTCATAAACCACCGTACCGGGCGGGACGTAGATGACCAGGTCTTCGCCAGCGTGGCCGTACATTTTTTGCTTGGCACCCGGGCGACCATCATCAGCCACGAAGCGCTCCTTGTGACGGAAGTTGAGCGTGTTGAGCGTGGGCTTGACTTCCAGGATGACGTTGCCACCCTTGCCGCCATCGCCGCCATCGGGACCGCCGCGCGGGACGTATTTTTCCTTGCGGAAGTGCACCACGCCATCGCCGCCTTTGCCGGATTTTACGAAGATTTCTACCTGGTCGATGAACATAAAGTCTTATAAGTCCTTTTGTCTGACATGTCTTACAGGTTGGATTATACAGGATGAAAGGTGAAAAAACAGGCCATACGGTTTAAAACCTGCAAGACCTGTCTGACCTATCAGACCTTTTAGACTTGTCAGACTATCCGATCAACTTCCACGCCACAGGCAGCACCAGGGCGGCCAGGACCAGCTTGATCGCATCGCCAACGAGGAAGGGCAGCACGCCCAACGCCAGTGCCTTTTCGACCCCAAACGAGACGGCCAGCCAACCCGCGCCAAAGGCGTAGATGACCAGCGTTCCGGCCAGGAACGGGACCAACGAGGTGCGCACGCTTCGCTCTAAGCCTCGTTCTGCCAGCAGACCCACGACATAAGCCGCCGCGAGGAACCCGATCAAATACCCCAGCGTGGGACCAGACATATACGCTAGCCCCGAGGCTCCGCCCGCGAAGAACGGCAGGCCTAGCGCGCCCATGAGAGTATACAGTGACAGCGAGGCCGCGCCACGTTTCGAGCCCAACGCCGCAGCGACCAGTAGCACCGCGAAGGTCTGTCCAGTCAGCGGGACAGGGGTAAAAGGCAAGGGAATGATCACCTGCGCCAGCGCAGCTACCAATAAAGCGCCGAGGATGATTAACAATAAATCACGCAGCCAGGCGGCTGTGCGCGGGAAGTAACGGGTAGAGAGAGTGGGGGCGAGGGTTGTCATCAGTAAACTCCTTTTGTTTCTAAAGTCGTATTTTTCTAACCCTGTTGGGCGTTAAAAGATGCTTTATTCTTTCGGACGCAGATGAACGCTGATTACATTGATCCCTGAATCTGTGTTCATCTGCGTCCCATTCCCTCACTTCTTGCTATAATCATTTCACTTATGAACTGGTACAAAACGGCACTCGAAATCTCCACCCACGGCAAGGGATTGCACGACATCACCGAAAGCGTCCGTGCGCAATTGCGGAGCTTGGTCCGTGCGCGAAGGCATGTGCTTCCTGTTCCTGCCGCACACCAGCGCTTCGCTGGTCGTGAGCGAAAACTGGGACCCGACCGCCCGCGCCGACCTGGAGACTTACATGGAACGCATTGTCCCTGAAAAGGATCGCTGGTACACGCATGACCTGGAAGGCCCCGACGATGCCACTTCCCACATCCGCGCCATGCTGACCGATACCAGCCTGACCATCCCAGTGGATGATGGCAATTTGTCATTGGGCACCTGGCAGGGGATTTATATCTTCGAGCACCGCGTCCCGTCCGCACCGTCGCAGGGTGTTGATGCGGGTATTGAGCGTGGAATAAAAGTGAAATCAAGCAATTTCTCGCCTGGCTACCCAGCTCGGATGTCGATTTGTCCATCTATTCTTTTCAAATTCACTATTTATTTGTCACAAGTGACTACCCTTTTATGCTGCACGTTGCAAAAGCGCAGCAGACATAACATTCCGCGTAAGACATTCTGTTTTTTAGCATTTCAAAACCATGACGCTTCTTGTGTGATTTCCCAATTTCATCACGAATTCGATCCGCAAATCACTGAGTTCCTTGACACATATTATCTGCTGATTGTCTCCGAGATTTCACGCGCAGTGATGTACCAGACTTCACCCACATTAACCACCATCATGTAAACAGGAATCCCGTTTTCATGCGCATCCGCGATCAGGTTAGCGATTTTCTTCCGCAGGCTCGTCCTCGAAAAATGCGATGACTGCCCAGAAATCCAAAATGAGCGCCTTTGTTATCTGGGCATGCTAATGCTCTTTTTCCTGTTCGTTTTCCGCTTTTAGCAGCTTGCATCAAGACCCTGCCTTTATACTTGCCACGTAAGCTGTGGATATATTCTCGCGTCACAGGGGTCAAAATAATGCGCTTGTTCGCTTCATCCACCATACAGGATCTTAATGCGTCGTTCCATCATTATCCCAATAACGCGGATTACATGGACTGGAATAACCACGTGGCCTTTTAATGTTGAAAAGTCTCCAAATCATATCTTCTTTCCGATATTATCTAAGTATACTATAAATCAGTATAAGAATATTTCTTCCTATCTGATTGTTACACAAAAGAACCGGACGATTCCTCGCCCGGCTCTTTACTACCAAACTAACCAACTATCCAACTGCTAAACTATTTCCCAAACTTCTCTTTCAAAATATCTTCCAGCGTCGGCTGGCCGATCTCCTGCAACTCGTAGCGCACGCGCTGGTAAGGCTTGTTGATCTTGATCACGCGCGTCAGGTCGATGGGCGTGCCGACGATGATCATGTCCACGTCGGCTGCCTCGATAGTGGCTTCCAGGTCGCGCATTTGCGCTTCGCCGTAGCCCATGGCCGGCAGGATTGGCCCGGTATCGGGATATTTTTTGTAGGTGGCCGCAATCGACTTGACCGCGAACGGACGCGGGTCAACGATTTCGGCAGCGCCGAAACGACGGGCGGCCACATAACCAGCGCCGTAGGCCATTCCGCCGTGCGTCAGCGTAGGTCCGTCTTCGATCACCAGCACGCGCTTGCCCTTGATAGAAGCAGGGTCATCCACAAATAGCGGCGAAGCCGCCTCGATCTGGATCGCGTCTGGGTTGAGCGCCCGCAGGTTCTCGCGCAACTGGATGACGTTTTCCGGATCGGCCGTGTCCACTTTGTTGATGACGAACACGTCTGCCATCAGGGCGTTGCTCTCGCCGGGATAGTAGCGCAACTCGTGACCGGGGCGGTGCGGGTCAGCCACCACAATTTGCAGGTCCGGCACATAGAACGGGAAGTCGTTGTTACCGCCGTCCCACAGCACGATGTCCACTTCCTGCTCGGCCCGGCGCACGATCTTCTCGTAGTCCACGCCCGCATAGACGATCACGCCGTTGTCGATGTGCGGCTCGTATTCCTCGCGCTCCTCGATGGTGCACTCGTACTCGTCCAGGTCATCGTAGTTGGCATAGCGCTGAACCTCTTGGGCGACCAGGTTGCCGTAAGGCATCGGATGACGGATGGCAGCCACTTTGTAGCCCATATCGCGCAGGATGAGGGACACGCGCCTCGTGGTCTGACTTTTGCCTGCTCCCGTGCGAACGGCACAGACCGAGACGACCGGCTTGGTCGACTTGACCTGTGTCTCGCGCGTGCCCATCAGACGGAAGTCCGCGCCCGCAGCGATGACCAGGCTGGCTTTGTGCATCACGTATTCGTGTGGCACGTCCGAATAGGCAAAGACGACCTGCTGCACGCTATGTTCCTTGATCAGCGCGAGTAGTTCCGCTTCCGGCCGGATGGGGATGCCCTTCGGGTAAAGGTCACCAGCCAGTTCAGGCGGATAGAGGCGGCCTTCGATGTCCGGGATCTGGGTGGCTGTAAACGCCACAACTTCGTAGTCTTTGTTCCCACGGAAGAAGGTGTTGAAGTTGTGGAAGTCGCGCCCGGCGGCGCCCATGATGAGAGTTTTGATAGGCATAGGTTCTCCTATTTTGACAAGTCACGCTGAGGACAGTGTCCGAAGTTGCCCGGGATTTTGGATTTGAGCACCTTCGTTTTTACCCAGGTGACGTGTAAACTTTTTTTCGGTGGTAGAGTAGTCGTCCTGAGCTTGTCGAAGGGCGACTGCTAGATCACCAATGTTTTTGCCACGGAGATTTTTTCTCTGTGTTCTCCGTGTCCTTTGTGGTGAATTTTTCCAAAGAGAAATGCGTAACCCCGTTACGGATTACGCATCATGTTCTTACATCACTTCCGGAGCCTGGATAACCAGCAAACGCAAGGCGTTCGCCAGCACCTGCCTGGCCGCCGCCACGAGACGCAGGCGAGCCGCCTGCACCTCCGCGCTCTCAGCCTGGATGACCGGCACGCTATGATAGAAGGAGTGGAAGGCATTTGCCAGGTCGTAGGCGTAAGTCGCTACCACCAGCGGACGGTATTCCCGTGCGGCCTGTTCCACGGTGGCTGGGAAGCGCGAAATCAGGTCGATCAACTGCACTTCATGCGAAGCCAACTCATGTGAAAAGGTGGCAAAATCCGGCATCCCACCCGCCTTGCGCAAGATGCTGTTGGCGCGCACGTGCGCGTTCTGGATATAAGGCGCCGTGCGACCGTCGAAACTCAAGGCGTCATTGACATCGAAAATGATGTCCTTGTTGTTGTCTACCGAGAGCATAGCGTAGGCTAGCGCGCCCAGCCCGATTTGCTGTGCGGTCTGGATGCGCAGTGTGTTTGACATTTCTGGCGTGCGCTCGGTCATAGCTCCCAGCGCACGCCGTTCGGCCTCGTCGGCCACATCTTTGAACAAGACCAACCGTCCCCGGCGCGCAGACATGGCGCCTTCTGGCAGGCTGACAAAGCCGTAGGCCAGATGGTAGCATTTCTCTGCCTGCGGGAAGCCCCACAATTCCAAAATCTTGAAGGCCTGCTGGAAGTGCAAACTCTGGCGGTTATCGACCACGTAAATGGAACGGTCTACCTTATATTGCTCGAACTTGACTTTGGCCAGCGCCAGATCCTTGGTTAAGTACAAGCTGGTACTGTCACTGCGCAGGATGACGGCTGTGCGATATTTCTCTTTCTTGAGTCCTAGTTTCTCGTCGATCTTGACGATCACTGGCCCGCCTTCAGGGCGTTCGTCCTCAGCGATGCCGCGTTCCAGCAGTTCATTGACGATCGCCTTCGATGGCTCATCGACTTCGCTTTCGAAGAACCACACATCCATCTTGATATCCAGCATGGACAGGATTTCTCGAAATTCCTCCAGGCTCCATTCGCGCGTTTCCAACCACAAGGCACGTACAGCCGGGTCGCCCGCATCCCATTTGCGGTACATCTCGCGCCGTTCGGTGTCATAAGCTTCGCGCTGCGCTTTTTCTTCGGGAGTCTCGTTGTCTTTGGCTTCTAGCAAGGCGGTGGCTTCGGTGTAGATTTTCAACAGCCACTGTCCACGTGCGTGCACCTCTCGCGGCTCCTGGCCCTTGTAGAATTTGTTATAAGCCCACAATACGGTAATCACGCCCAACCCGATATCGCCGGGGTAAGTCGCGCGGATGGTCTCGAACCCGGCAAACTGCATAATGCGCGTCAGCGATTCGCCCAAGATAGCGTTGCGCGCGTGCCCGATATGGAATGAGTGATGCGTGTTCGGTTGGGCATATTCCACCATGACCCGCTCGGATTTTTTCTCCCCATGACCGAATTCCGCGCCCTGTTCCAGGATCGTATTGACCACCTGGGTGGCATACTCCTCGGTCGAATAATACAGATTAAGGTAACCCTTGACCGCTTCGGTATGGCCGATGCCCTTTACGCTTCCAACGAAGACCCTGACCTGCTCGGCGATCTCCTGCGCTCTCTGCGGAACAGGTTTGGCTGTCCCTTTTCCAGTGCGGGCCTCATCCGCCGCTGTCTGGAAAAACGATGTCGAAATACCCCACTCCCCGTTAAAAGGGATGGGCTGCCATTTGAGTTCCGCCAGTGGAATCCCGTGCTGTTTGCAAAACTCCTTGATTTTGGCTTCGATGGTTTTTTGTTCGTTCTCAAACATGGATTACCTGTTGTAGTCAAATTGGGAAGTTGGAGCGGGGGGATTATATCATGTCAGCAAGCGCGAAAAAGCGGGAGACCGTTCCCGGTGCTCCCGCTTGGATGCCAAAGCTTGAACTATTTATTTGGATTTCTTGCCAGCTTTTTTCGTAGCTGCTTTCTCTGCGGACGCTTCCTCGACAACTGCTTTCTCTTCTTTTGTGGGTTTCAACTCCACGTTCATGGATGACAGTTGCTTCATCAAGCGGCCCTTGCGGCGAGAAGCGTTGTTCTTGTGCAGCACGCCCTTTTCAGCGGCCTTGTCGAGGGCGCTGATCGCCTTCAAAACGGCAGCACGAGATTCTTCCGTATTCTCGGAATCCATCGCGGAACGTGCGTCACGAACGGCGATGCGGGCTGTACCGCGATAGACACGATTGCGTAAGCGGCGCTTTTCATTTTGCTTGTTGCGTTTGATCTGAGACTTAATGTTTGCCAAGGTCTTTCTCCTGAAAAAATCTTTCGAATTACAATGTGGCTTGATGTAACCACGAAGCGCTATTTTACATGATGGGCGGGGTTTTGTCTACCCCAAACTTGTGCCGTAGCTGTATTATGGCGTAGCCGTAGCGGAAGGCGTCTCCGCTACCGGAGTGAGCGGCGTACTGGTCGGTGGAAAAGTGGCTGTCGCCGTGACCAGATTGGCCGGGATGGTCAGTGACTGCCCCACGAAGATGGCATTTGGGTCATCGAGGCTGTTCTCTTTGATAATATCATCCATCGTGGTATTGAATAGGGACGCAATCCCAGCCAACGTGTCGCCAGCCTGAACGACGTAGGTCAGTTTGGTGCCACGTGCCAAGCCCGTTGGGAGGGGTGTGGCAGTTGGAAGCTCTCTACCCGGTTCCGGGAGGGTAATTGTCTGCCCGGGGTAGACGATCTGGGTAGTGGGATCGATGCTACCATCTGCGCCCTCTGTGCTGTAGGGATTTAGCAACAGAATGAGCGCAACCCCGTCCGGCCCAAGGTTCTCTTTCTCTGCAATGGTTGCCAGGTAATCGCCCTCTTGCACAACGTACGCGTAGGGTGCGCTTTGTGTCGGGGTGAGTGTCTCTGTATAGGTTGGCGTAACGGTAGGAGTTTCCGTCGGCGTGGAAGTGGGCGTCGGCGTATAGGTCAAGGTCGGAGTCGGGGTTTCGGTGGCGAACAAGGCCTCGAGCGGTTTGCTCGGTCCGGTCAGCCAAATGACCAGCAGAATAATGCCGATCAAGATCAGCAAGGCAGCCCCACCCCAAACAATGAATACCTGGTTCTGTTGTCGTCGTTTTCGGTAGTTGTCAATGACACTGCGCGTGGATTTCTTGTTATCCATGTTTTTTCCTTTTTTCTGCCAAAGGTGCCTCGCGTGGAATCTTCCCACCCGACGCCCGTACGAACACATTCTACCTGATGTTGCAGAATTTAGGAAATGTTCAAAACTGCGCGTAATCTAGAATTCACAATTATGGTTTCAAATGAGCACACAGGAATTCGCCGGTATAGGAGCCTTTCGCCACACACAGGTCTTCCGGCGTGCCTTCGGCGACCACTTCGCCGCCCCGGTCACCGCCTTCCGGTCCCAAATCGATGATCCAGTCGGCGGTTTTGATGATGTCGATGTTGTGCTCGATGATCAGCACCGAGTTACCTGCATCCACCAGACGTTGCAACACTTCGATCAGCTTGTGAACATCCGCAGCGTGGAGTCCCACCGAGGGTTCATCGAGCACATATAGGGTCCGGCCCGTAGCGCGCTTGGAGAGTTCCTTCGCCAGTTTGACGCGTTGGGCTTCGCCGCCGCTCAAGGTAGGGGCGGGTTGTCCAATTCGTATGTATCCCAGGCCTACTTCATCCAGGAGTTGTAATTTATTCATCATCTTTGGGAAGGCTGAGAATACCTCCAGCGCCTGCTCGACCGTCATATCCAACACGTCGGCGATGCTGTAACCCTTGAACTTGACTTGCAGGGTCTCGCGATTGAAGCGACTGCCGTTACACACATCGCAGGGCACATACACATCTGGCAGGAACTGCATCTCGATGCGCAATTGTCCCTGTCCCTGGCAGGCTTCGCAGCGTCCGCCATGCACGTTGAACGAGAAACGACCCGGCTTGTACCCGCGCACTTTGCTTTCTGGCAGTTCGGCAAACAGTTTGCGGATCTCGTCGAACAGGCTGGTGTAGGTGCCGGGGTTGGAGCGCGGTGTGCGCCCGATGGGGGATTGGTCGATGTTGATGATCTTGTCCAAGTGTTCGACGCCCTCGATACGTTCATACTCACCGGCCATGGTGTGCGAGCCCATCAACCTAGCCGCCAGCGCGTTGTACAAGATATCACCCATCAGCGTGGACTTGCCCGAGCCGCTCACACCTGTGATGCAGACCAGCTTTCCAAGTGGGATTTTGACATCAATGTGCTTCAGGTTGTTGGCCCCTGCCCCGACGATTTTCAGCGCCTTGCCGTTGCCTGTGCGCCTCTTCTTGGGGACCGGGACTCGTTTCTTGCCTGAGATGTACGCGCCAGTCAGCAAATCGGGGCACTTCAAGATTTGCTCCAGCGGACCTTCGCAGACGATCTCGCCGCCATGCTCTCCGGCGCGCGGACCCAGGTCCAGCACCCAATCGGCGGTGCGGATGGTTTCTTCGTCATGCTCCACCACCAGCACAGTATTGCCCAGGTCGCGCAGACCGAGTAGCGTGTTGAGCAGGCGCGTATTGTCGCGCGGATGTAACCCGATGGACGGCTCGTCCAGCACATACAGCACGCCCACCAGTCGAGAGCCAACCTGCGTTGCCAGGCGGATGCGCTGGGCCTCGCCGCCCGAGAGCGACCCGGCTGAACGGTTGAGCGTCAGGTAATCCAAACCGACATTGACCAGGAAGTTCAGAGCGTTCGTGGATCTCCTTGATGACGCGCTCGGCGATGGTCTTCTGACGTGCGTTCAAGGTTGAGTTTTCGCCCGAAATCTTCTTGATCCATTGCAAAGCAGTCAGGATCGGCCAGCCGGTCACCGTGATGATGTTGACGTCGTCAACCGTGACAGCCAGCGCCGCCGGATTGAGACGCGCCCCGCCGCAGGTCGGGCAGGGCCGGTCGGACATGAATTCGCTGATCTTGGCGCGGATGTATTCCGAGTTGGTCTCGCGGTAGCGACGTTCCAGGTTTCCGATCACGCCTTCGAAAACCCGCTTGAACTTGAACTCGTTGCCGTTCGTGTTCTTATAGCGCATCTCGATTTCTTTGCCGTTGGTGCCGTACAGGATGATGTCAAGTTGCTGCTTGGTCAGTTCATTGACCGGTTTATCGAGGTCGATTTTGTAGACGCGCGCTGCCCCTTCCAGCGATTGCCAGTAGTAGCCGCCTTCTTCCTTTGGGCCGCTCCACTCCATGCTGGCGATGGCTCCCTCGTTCAGAGACCGCTCCGGGTCCGGAATGATGCGGTCTGGATCGATTTCCAGTTTGTTGCCCAGTCCCTGACAGTCTGGACAGGCGCCATGCGGTGTATTGAAGGAAAACGTGCGCGGCTCGATTTCCGGAACGGTACTGCCATGTTCGGGGCAGGCCAGGTGTTCCGAGAAGTGGGTATCCTCGCCGCTATCTACGTTGTTGATGGAGACGTACCCTTCCCCAAATTTGAGCGCCGTTTCGATTGAGTCGGTCAGGCGTGTGCGGGCTGCTTTCTGCTCTTCTTCGTTCTCTTCCTGTTTGATGACCAGGCGGTCGACCACGGCCTCGATGGTGTGCTGTTTATAACGGTCAAGCGAGATTTCATCGTCCAGGCTGTATACTTGCCCATCGACACGCGCACGCACGAAACCGGCCTTGCGGATCTCCTCGAAGACAGCCTGATAAGTGCCCTTGCGTCCGCGCACCAACGGCGAAAGGATCAAGATGCGGCTGCCTTCGGGCAGCTTTTCGATAGCATCCACGATCTCCTGCGCGGACTGCTTGGTCACTTCCCGCCCGCAAATCGGACAGTGCGGGACCCCCACACGTGCGAATAACAGGCGCAAGTAGTCGTAGATTTCGGTTACCGTGCCGACAGTGGAACGCGGGTTGTGACTGGTAGATTTCTGATCGATGGAAACGGCCGGGGACAGGCCCTCGATATAGTCCACATCGGGCTTGTCCATCTGGCCGATGAACTGGCGCGCATACGCAGAGAGCGATTCCACGTAACGGCGCTGACCCTCGGCAAAGATGGTATCGAAGGCCAGGGACGACTTGCCCGAACCGGACAAACCGGTGATGACGACGAATTTATCGCGCGGGATCTCGACAGTAATGTTTTTCAGGTTATGGACGCGTGCACCGACCACGCGAATGACATTGGGTGACATGGGATTCCTTATGATAAATTTAGGGCGATTCGATTATAGCACATATGTTTCATTAATGCGATTTTGAACACGCAACTAATAATTATACCAGCCGGGCATTTTCCCATTTTCTGTATAATCGGGGGCATGTCAATGTCTCTACGTACGAAAAACAAACCCTCATTTTTATTAGCACTTCTGTTGGCCGCCGGGTTGGGCTGGCTACTGTATCGATTTGCAAAAGCGGAAACCGTTTCTCTGAAAGATGCTCCGCCTCCAAAGCCGGTCATTGTTTCACGGGCAGAATGGGGCGCGCGCCCGCTTGACCTGGAAGCGCCTGAAGAGTTTGGTCTCTTCGATCCACAAACAAACCCCGATGGTGTATTGTATTATCCGTCTGATTTATCCGCTGTCTTGAATACGATTGTTGTCCATCATTCGGCCATTCCTAATGCAGGCCCGGCGGAGATCCAGAGCTTACAAATGGATGGACGCGGCTTTGCTGACGTAGCTTACCATTTCATGATTGCCAAAGACGGGACAATTTATGAGGGCCGCGAACTTAACATCCGCGGGGCGCACGTGCAGGGCTTCAACACCGGCTCAGTTGGGGTTGTGCTGCTGGGAAATTTTAACGAAGAGCAGCCCAGCGAATCTCAACTCAACAGTTTGCGAGATTTGGTGGATTACCTCCGCTACACTTACGGAATCAGATATTTGGCCGGACACAAAGATTACCCAGATCAAAGCCCGGACGGGACCGAATGTCCCGGTGATAACCTGTACCCGTTATTGCCTGATTTGGCGCGAGAATTGGGGATGAAATATGGCATCGATGGGTACGTTGGCCCTGATGGTCCGAAACATTGAAAAATAATATTAAAATATCTGCACGTGTTATACTGATGTAACTTCTCAAATCCGGCGGGGTTAACGTTAGCAAATCCCCGCCGGTAGGGTTTTTTAGTGCCGGAACTTGAATACAACGAAGCAGATGTGTTATTGCGTGCCTCGCAGGGTGACCGCGATGCGTTTGGCGAACTCTACGCACGTTATATAGATCGCATCTTCAACTATGTGTACTATCGGACGGGGAATACGCACGACGCGGAGGATCTCACCGCACGCGTTTTTCAGCGCGCGATGAACCACATTCACAATTACACCGACCGCGGCGTCCCATTCTCAGCCTGGTTGTATCGCATTGCGCACAACCTGGTCGCCAACTGGCATCGTGACCGTAGTCGCAGGCAGGAAATCCCTATCACGGACATCCCTGTGCTGCCTGCCAAAGGCGACCATCCGGAGACCAAACTTGTCCGTACCGAAGAGCAGGATGCGCTTCTCAAACTCATCCGTAGGTTGCCACCGGAACGACAACATTTGCTGATCTTGAAGTTTGTAGAAAACCTTTCCAACGCTGAGATTGGGCAGATCATGGGACGCAGTGAAGGGGCTATCAAGAGCCTCTATCATCGTACACTTCTGGCGCTGCGTGACCAGATTGGCGACCAACCCCAGATTTAATAGGAGAGAGTTGCATGCTTCGTATCGTTACTGATGGCGCTGTAGACCTGCCACCTGAGTGGGAAGAAGAATTTCAAATAGATGTTGTTCCTATCAACGTTCAATTTGGGGAAAAAACATATCTACAGTTTGTCGACCTGGATTTTGAAGGCTTTTACAGGCTGGTGGATGCATCCAAAGAATTTCCCAAAACTTCCCAGCCTTCTCCCCATCAATTTGTCGAGTTTTATAAGAAGATCGCCCAACCCGGCGATACTATCCTTTCCATGCACGTCACCAGCAAACTGTCGGGCACTTATGCTTCAGCGGTAGCTGCCGCTGAAGAAGTCAAGGATATGTTCAAGGTTGTCACCGTCGATTCGGCCGGCGGCTCGATGGGGCTGGGATTTATGTGCCGCGCTGCCCGTCAAATGGAACGCGCTGGCAAGAGTGTAGATGAGATCGTCAAATATGTTGAATCAATACGAGGGGCAGTGCAGATCATTCTGACCCTCGATACTTTGGACTATGCCCGTCGCTCGGGTCGTGTGGGCACGCTTTCAGCGGCGCTGGCTTCGGTTTTGAATGTCAAGCCAATCGCTGTGCTCAAAGACGGCGTAGTCGATATGGTAGACAAAGTACGGACCCGCGGGGCCGCATTTGAACGTGTCCTTCAAATGGGCAAGGAAGCCTATGGCGACCAACCTGTTTACATGGCTGTTATGCATGCTCGTGATGTCAAATCCGGTCAAACCCTACTTGAAGAAGCCAGGAAGCGCTTTAACGTCAAGGATTCGGTCTTGACCGACCTATCGATTTCACTGGCCATCAATTTTGGACCTGGCACGGTTGGATTAGTGCTATATCCTGCCAGGGAAGCGAGGAAGTATGAGTAAGCAAAAGAACGATCCCTCCCTCGAAAATTTTAAATCTTTGGAAGCGCATCTGGCCGGGACCCTGCGGCCTGTTACGCTGCCGAAAGACTTTGTCCACCGCCTGCGCGATCGCATTCACCTGCCTGAACGCAAAGTGATCGTCAGTCGCCTGCAAGACTGGAACCGGCTGTTCGTGGTCTTGGGCGGCGTGATGTCGGGCATGTTGGCCATCATCACTGTCGCACGGGCCTTGTACTATTTGTTCGGGCGCAGGAACATGGCGTAGTCTATGAGGGTAAATTTAGACCCTGATGGTTTGTTGAACCTTCAGGGTCTATTTTGTTTCAGCCAGCAAGCCGTCACACAGCTTGCGCGCTTCGTTTAGCAAATCCACATCGACCGGTAATTTGAACTCTTCTGTTACGCGTAAAGTCAAATACGCGGCAGCCTGCTTAAGGTCCGAGGAGAGATGCGGCTCATCCGTAAGCAGTTGCAACAAATCATAGGCACTCGGCGTGCGGACGGATTGTCCACGGCGGGCATAATATTCGCGAATTGCGATCCCGGCCGCACGGCGTGCGCAAACGCGAGTCTGTCCCTCGTTGCCGCGTGCGCGGGCAGCTTCGGCGCGCTCAAATTCAAGCTCTAGTTGGGCTTTCCAATCTGTCATCCTTCAGATTATACTAGCCGCATGGACAAATGGGAAAAACTTAAAGGGAAAGCGCTTACTGCCTGTGGCGGCATCTTGAAAGATCCATTGCGATACCCGTCACGAGAATATAAAGGCATGCAGGTCTACTTTTGCAATCAAGATTGTCTGCGCGAATTCGAGGAAGATCCGGAACGTTTTATGTCGGGTAAGGTGATACATCCAATAGGACGGAAAAAGTAGGATCGGGTTCATGGCGGCAGACCGGATGCGGTTCTGGTAGCGATCCAACCCGAGCAAACGGAAACAGGCCTGGGCCTATTGCGAAGCGTGGATATTGCGATGAGGGAGTAGAGCGATTGCCCGTTCAGTTGCTTAAAAGTATGGACGGCAGTACAACTGCCGTCCATACCATCTTAGTCCACAAAGCGATACTTAAATAAAGTCCATACGGCTTCGAACGCATCTTTGAGCTTGATCTTTTTCCCTTCGGAATAATCGCGCGGGTTGAAGGAGATAGGCACTTCGTAGATGCGATATTTGCGCTTGAGCACTTTGGCGGTGAATTCTGGCTCGAAATCGAAACGTTTGGCGTGCAAAGGCATTCCCGTGATTACTTCTTTGCGGAAGACCTTGTAACCGGTTTCCATGTCGCTCAGGATGGTGTTGTAGAGGATGTTGGTCATGAATGTGAGCATGTAGTTGGCGATCATATGCCAGAACATGACCACGCGGCGTGGACCGCCCAGAAAGCGCGAACCGTAGACTACGTCAGCGATCCCTTCTTCCAGCGGCTTGACAAGGGTGGGATAATCGCGCGGGTCGTATTCAAGGTCGGCATCCTGAATGAGCAAGATATCCCCTTTGGCAGCATCGAAGCCCGTACGAACAGCCGCACCCTTGCCCTGATTTTTCTCGTGCAGAACAACATGGACATTGTCCTTACCGTCCATTTCTTTCAACAGGTCACGCGTGCCATCGATAGAGCCATCATCGACCAGAACAATTTCCCAGGCAAGCTTCGTTTCTTGAACACGTTTGACGATCTCACGAATACTTTCAACTTCATTGTAAATGGGGATGATTACAGATAGTTTCATAGTTTGGGATTATAAACGAAAAAGCATCGGGCAGTTATTCGTTCTTATAGCCATGCTATAATCGAAACGCCATCTTAATTTCGATGGGAGGCATTATGGTTAGTCAATTACAACGACCTGGATCGAGTTCTCTCGCTTCACCCGCCGGTGGTGGTTTCTTGCCGCCACAGGTGACCAGCCTGGATGATACCGGACTGAATCCGCTCTGGTTACAGGACCTGGTATTGAAGGTCTTATATTTTCGTGGTTATCTGAGCGGTTTTAAAGTTGCTGAGGAGATCACACTTCCTTTTGCTGGCGTAACCGACCAAATCCTGATCGCACTGAAAGCGGAAAAATTGATCGAGGTCAAATCTTCTCAAGGTGGATTGGGCGAAGGCGCGTACACTTATGGGATTACCGGCGCGGGCATCTTGCGGGCGCGCGAAGCGTTGGATCGCAGTCAATACGCGGGTCCGGCGCCGGTCCCGT
Source organism: uncultured Chloroflexia bacterium (assembly GCA_963785535.1). Taxonomy (GTDB): domain Bacteria; phylum Chloroflexota; class Anaerolineae; order Anaerolineales; family Villigracilaceae; genus JAABUE01. The sequence goes on from CAWAVQ010000016.1 coordinate 87,480, forward strand.
TCGAAGTGTATAACGAGGCCATTCGCCGTCAGAAGAGTGGACGGATGACCGTCACGTCGCGCACCATGCGCCAGATCCTTTCACAGTTGGTCATCTCGGAAACGACTTTCCAGCGTTTGGGTCCGGCGTTGAACTCCGGTACATCTATTTTCATGTACGGGCCTCCCGGAAACGGCAAGACCAGTATCGCGCGGGCCTTTGGAAACCTGGTGTTGAGCCAGGATATGTACATTCCATACGCACTATACCTGGATGGACAGGTCATCAAGGTTTACGATGCTGTCAGTCACAAGCTGGCACCCGAAACCAAAGCGAGTACACCAGGTACAACCACGGGTAGCCTGCGCATTAACTCGCGCCGCGATCCGCGCTGGGTAAAGATACGTCGTCCCTTCATCGTGACCGGTGGTGAGTTAACACTTGAAGGCCTTGACCTGGTCTACGATGATACCCACAAGTTTTATGAAGCGCCTTTCCAGGTAAAAGCCAACGGCGGCATCCTGTTGATTGACGATTTCGGCAGGCAGCAGGTGCGTCCGAGAGATTTGCTCAACCGTTGGATCGTTCCGCTTGAAAACCGCGTGGATTACCTTACGTTGCATAATGGCCGCAAAGTGGAGGTTCCTTTCGATGTTTTGATCGTGTTCTCTACCAACCTGCCGCCCAAGGACTTGGTAGATGAAGCCTTCCTGCGTCGTTTGCGTCACAAAATTGAAATCGGTGATCCGTCTTTTGAAGGTTACCGGGAGATATTCAAGCGTGTTGCAGATGCCAAGAGGGTTGAATATAACGACCAGGGTCTGGCCTACCTGTTGCAGGAATGGTACATCAAACGGAACCGCAAACTGCGCGCCTCCCATCCACGCGATCTGTGCGACCAGATCATCGATATTTCCAGCTATCTCTCTGTACCGCCTGTCATGAACCGCGATATGATCGACCGCGCGGCACAGGCATACTTTGTTGATATTTAATGAACGACTGGCCACTTCCCATTATTTTTGCTCATCGCGGCGCATCGGCGCATGCGCCTGAAAATACCCTGGCTGCATTTGAGCTGGCCCTGGCGCAAGGTGCACATGGTGTGGAGTTGGATACCAAACTCAGCTCCGATGGGGAGGTGGTCGTCATCCATGACGCGACCACAGACCGCACGACCGGAGAAAAAGGTCATGTCTCGCAACTGTCTCTGGCTGCCTTGCGCGAACTGGACGCGGGCAGTTTTTTCTCGGAAAAATACAGCGATGAAAAGATTCCCACGCTAGCGGAGGTCTTTGAAACAGTTGGCAGACGCGCGTTTATCGACGTGGATTTGACCAACTACACCACCCCTCACGACGGATTGGCAACCAAAGTCTGTGATTTGGTGAAACGTTTTGGATTGGAGAAGAGCGTCCTGTTCTCTTCCTTTTTGCCTTCGAATCTCTCGCGGACCCGAAGCCTGCTCCCGGATGTCCCGCGCGGACTCCTGGCCATACGCGGCTGGATGGGATTGTGGGCGCGCTCATTCGGCTTCAACTTCGGCGATTACCAGGCCTTGCATCTCAACCTGCTTGATGTGACGCCCCAGCAGGTGGCGCGCGTGCGTCGCCTGAAACGACGCGTCCATGTATGGACAGTGAACACCGCAGAAGATATGCGCCGCTTCCTTGCCTGGGGCGTAGATGGCATTGTTACCGATGACCCACAACTTGCAAGGGAAGTGCTAGCAGAAGGACAATGATCCCTTACGAATGGCTCGAACAGGCTGACCGTCGAATCGCTTCCTATATCCAGCGCACGCCGCTCACTTACGATGCGGCGCGTAATTTGTATATTAAATGGGAGAACCGCCAGGTGACTGGCTCATTCAAAGCGCGCGGGGCCTTCAACAAAGTGCTCCTGCTCGAAGATTGGGAGCGCGAGGTTGGCCTGGTAGCTGCCTCGGCTGGAAATCATGGTTTGGGCCTGGCGCTGGCCGGACGGGAAGTCGGCGCGGCGGTGGAAATCTTCGTTTCCGAGCACGCCGTGCCTGCCAAGGTGGATGCTATGCGTGCGCTGGGAGCAGTCATTCATGTTGTGCCAGGTGGCTACGGGGAAGCAGAAGCCGCTGGTAAGGCATATGCCGCAGAGCAGCAAAAAACCTGGGTCTCTCCCTACAACGATGGACAGGTCATTGCCGGGCAGGGTACGGTAGGATTGGAGTTATCTCGCGAGTTGTTGCATGAAACGGCCGTCTGGCTCGTGCCGGTAGGCGGGGGCGGCTTATTGTCTGGTATCGGTGCTTCGATACGGGAGCAGGCACATCCTCCGCGTTTGATCGGGGTACAGGCAGAAGCTTCAGCGTTCATGCACAGCCTTTTCTATAGAGATACCCAAGAAGATACACCAGACTTACCAAGTCTTGCTGATGGGTTGGCGGGCGCAGTGGAGCATGGTTCGGTGACCATCCCCACGGTCAAGCAACTAGCGGATGAAATCGTATTGGTGAGCGAAGATGAGATCGCGCATGCCATGGCATTTGCATGGAACGCGTACGGTGAGAAATTGGAGGGAGCCGGGGTGGTTGGTTTAGCCGCAATCCTTTCTGATAAAGTAAAAGAGCGTCCAGCAGTGTTGATTGCTTCGGGTGGCAATGTGCAGCCCGAAGTCCATGCTGAGATCGTGGCACGTTTCGAGGAAGAAACATAGTGGTAAAGCGTGCGTTCTCCTGGCTTCTCCTGATCATGCTGTTGGTGACGCTCATGCCTGCGCCACCTGTTCACGCGCAAGGTGGCACACCGCCGCAAGAAGTGCTTTCTTTGCTGGAACTCCTTGACCCCCGAAGAGCGGGTGGGACAGTTGTTCCTGGTAACATTTACCGGGACGGATACGGGGCCGGAATCAGAAATTTATAACCTGATCACAAACTACGATATCGGTGGCGCGGTTTTGCTTTCCGGAAACGATAACTTCACGCCTGCCCCGGATACCCTGACAGACGCACATAAGTTGATTGCCAACTTGCAACAGCTTGAGTGGGAAAGTTCCGTATCGCCAGCGGTTGATCCTAACACGGGCACGTTGCCCGAACGCGCCTATATACCTTTGTTCGTTGGGACAGAGCAAGATGGCGGCGGCGCTCCCTATGACCAGATTCTAAGCGGCTTGACTCCTATTCCTAATGCCATGGCATTGGGCGCTACCTGGCGACCTGACCTGGCGCAGCAGATTGGTGAAGTCCAAGGTAGAGAATTGGCGGCTTTAGGTATCAACCTGTACATGGGCCCGTCTTTGGATGTGTTGGATACACCCAACCCAGCTACCCGCAATAATATCGATACGCGTTCGTTCGGTGGCGACCCGTATTGGGTAGGTGAGATGGGGCGCGCTTTCATCAACGGTTTGCACACCGGCAGCGATAAGCGTATGCTTGTGATTGCCAAACATTTTCCTGGCCTGGGCAGTTCTGACAGGCCAGCGGATCAAGAAGTCGCGACCGTGCGTAAGTCGCTAGAACAATTGCAGCAGATCGAGTTAGCCCCATTTTTTGCTGTGACCGGCGAAGCGCCTGACCCGTTGTCCACGGCCGATGGTTTGCTGGTATCCCAAATCCGTATTCAAGGTTTACAGGGAAATATCCGTGCGACCACGCGCCCGGTCAGTTTCGATCAATCTGCTCTTGGCACGATTCTGGCCTTGCCGCAAATATCCGATTGGCGCACCAACAATGGACTGATCGTCAGTGATGATCTGGGAAGTCGGGCCGTACGCACCTTTTATGCTCCTTCCAACGAAGGGTTCCAGGCTGAAATCGTCGCCCGAGATGCTTTTTTGGCCGGCAACGACTTGCTGTATCTTGGCGATATTGTCTCCAGTGACCTGGCTGATTCGTACACCACCACCATCCGTATCCTGAATTTTTTTACTCAACGCTATAATGAAGACCCGGCTTTTGCGCAGCAGGTAGACGAAGCGGTTACCCGCATTTTGACACGAAAATACGAGTTGTTCGGCAATTTTTCGATTTCCGATGTACTGGCGCCTGTCAGTGGGATGTCAGAGATTGGGAAATCACAGCAACTGGTCTATGACGTAGCGCGCCGTTCGGCCACTTTGGTCAGTCCGGACCCACAGGAATTGACATCTCTGTTGCCTTCGCCCCCAGCTTTACGTGACCGTTTGGTATTTCTCACGGATATTGCACAATACAACCAATGTAGTACCTGTCCTACGAAATCTTCATTATCTGTGACTGCTTTGCAGGATGCCATCGTACGCCTCTATGGGCCAACTGCAGGGGGACAGGTGTCCGAAGCGCGTATGAATTCGTATACTTTTGACGATCTGACGGCTTTACTCAATGGAGCGGAATTGGAGAAAATGGTTTCTGACATCAACCGCGCAAACTGGATTGTCCTGGTTTTGTCCGGTTCCGGTCAGGGACAGCCTGATTTGATTAGCCGTTTCCTGTCCGAGCGTCAGGATCTATTGCGCGAAAAACGTATTGTGTTATTCTCGTTCACCGCGCCTTATTTCCTGGATGCCACCGACATTTCTAAGTTGAGCGCTTATTATGCCCTTTATAGCCGAGAACCTGCCTTTATCGATGTGGCCGCCCGTTTGCTTTATCAAGAATTGACGCCCTTAGGCTATTCCCCTGTTTCGATCCCGAGCACCGGTTATGACTTAATCGAAATGACCAGTCCGGACCCGGATCAGGTCATCACGCTCTCCCTGGACTTGCCACCTGCTTCCGCTCCAACCAGCCAGCCCACTCCTTCCATCAGTTTCGCTACCCAAACCCCGACGGTTTCTCCCGAACCAACTGCCATTCCATTATTACGCATTGGTGATACGATCTATATCCGCACCGGTGTGATTTATGACCATAATGGTCACTCCGTGCCGGATAACACTCCTGTGCGCTTCACGATGCTATTAAGCGGGGAGGGTGGAGGCATCATTCAACAGTCTGACCAAACTACGGTGAGCGGCATGGCTCAGGCCTCATTTGCTTTGGAGAAACCGGGGCTGGTCGAAATCCGCGCATCGAGTGATCCCGCGACTCTCTCGGAAGCCATCCAAATCGATGTCAGTTCGGGCCAGGCTGCTGCCATCACTGTGATCGCGCCGCTTCCGTCTGAGACGATTGCGCCGACCCCAATTACGCCTACACCTGTCGAGGAAGACGAATTTGTTACGCCGGAAGGTTTCCCGCGCCTCAACAGTTGGATGCTGGCAGTGCTGTTTGTGGTGTTGAGCGCCTCGTTGGCATATTGGGCGGGTAGCCTCTTGCAGTCACGGCATTGGGGCTGGCGTTGGGGGATTTGTGTCCTGTTAGGCGGCCTGGCCGGATATAACCTGACGACGCTTGGCTTATTAGGTAGCACACAGATCGTGCTCTCAAACGGTCTGGGGGGCGTATTGGGTATTTCTGCAATAGGGGAATTGATCGGGCTGGGGATAGCTTTGTTGTGGTTCCGGCAGGCTAGCGGATGAGGGTCGTAATTAGACTGATAAAAAATAATCCCGCTGCAATCCAGAGTAAAACAGCATCAGGTGGAGATGTGATTGTCTCCCAAACGGAAGGAGATCCCCGTCGCCTTGCCACAGCAGCCGGGATGGCGGGTGGCTCACGCGTACCGAACAGGGACTGACGTAAGGTCTCGATAGAATCTGGGCGTTGATCTGGGTGTAGGGCCATGGCCCATAATACGGCGCGTTCGGTGCGCTGGCTGACAGCCGGGTTGATTTGTCGAGGCGGGAGCAGGCTTTCAGGCTGTAAGAAGCGTTTGCGTGCATCTGCCGGGGCCTCGTTAGTCAATAAATGGTAAAACGTTGCGCCAAAGGCGTAAATATCAGCGCGTACGTCAGTGTGCAGGCCATCACCACCATATTGTTCGAGAGGCGTATACAAGGCAGTTCCTTGTCCTTAAATCACCGTGATGGTGACTTCTTCCGGGGCCATGATCTTGACCAATCCGAAGTCCACCAATTTGAGCAGACCATTGGGAGTTAATTTTAAGTTGCTGGGTTTGATATCGCGATGTACAATAGACGGCTCTTGGTTGTGCATAAAGGATAGCGCGTCAGCCAGTTGGCTGGCCCAGTTGAGGATATCCTTTTCCAGCAGAAATGATTTGTGCCGGCGGGCGTCCAGCATCAGTGCTCGCAAGTCGTCGCCAGGCACGTAGTCCATGACCAGGTAATCGCGCTGGCCGCCGGAGAAGAAATCGGATACTTTTGGCAGGTTGGGGTGGTCGAGACGCGCGAGCACAGTGGCTTCGCGAAAGAATTGTTCGCGCGCCTGTTGCAGGATTTTGTCCGGGAGATTGCGGTCGTAAAGGACTTCTTTTAACGCACAAAGGCGGCCAGATAAACGTAAATCCTCGGCAAGGTAGATGGAACCCATCCCGCCCTGACCGATCCGTTCGCGGACCTGGTAACGACCACGCAAGACCTCCCCATTCTTAAGTGGGAAAGACATAATTATTTGTTTCTTATCGAAAGCAGGCTATGCAGGAAAATTTTCGGCGTTGATTCTGCACAGAAATACGCTTTTCTGCTATATTATAATTGTTTTCCGCACTATATTCATTGAGGTTTTATGGAATTTTCATTAGAAGAATATCCCATGTTGGTTGCGCAGGAAGGGCCGCTAAGTGACCAACGCTGGCCGTTGGCGCGGACAGTGGTGCTGGGCCGCGATTCGACCTGTGATATTGTTATCCCTGACCGGCAGGTCTCTCGTTATCATGCGCGTATCACGCCGACCAAAGAGGGCATGATCCTGGAAGACCTGGGCAGTAAGAACGGCACGCATTGCAACGGCGCTCCATTGGCCGCCCCGTTGGTATTGCAGGATGGCGATATTGTGCAGATCGCGTTGGCGCAGAAGTTCCAATACCTGACCTCTGACGCAACCATGCCGTTGACAGAGGGCCCAATCCACTCAGGTCGCCTGATGGTGGACGCTCGCTCGCGTCGCGTGTGGATCAACCAGCAGCAACTTGTGCCGCCGCTTTCGGCGCAGCAATTCAAACTTCTATGGGTATTGTATGAAAACCAGGGGCAAGTCATCAGCCGCGCTGATTTGATTTCGGCTGTATGGGGCGAAGAGCAATCAGCAGGGGTTTCCGATCAGGCGCTGGATGCACTCATCCGTCGTTTGCGTGACCGCTTAGCTTCGCTTGATCCGACACATCAATTTATTGATACCGTGCGTGGACATGGCGTACGGTTGGACAATCCACCGGTTTAATATAAAGGCCTGACAGGTTCATCAATCCTGTCAGGTTTTTGCTGCCTGAACTTTATGGACGATCATAAACTTCCTGTAGACCAAATCCTTGCGGGGGATTGCATAGAAATCCTGGGCACTTTGCCTGAAAAATCAATTGACCTGATATTTGCTGACCCTCCCTACAATTTACAACTTTCTCAAGAATTATGGCGTCCCAACCTCACCAAAGTAGATGCTGTTAACGATGCATGGGATCAGTTTCCAAGTTTCGAAGAATACGATGATTTCACGCGAAACTGGCTGAACGCCTGTCGGCGCGTGCTCAAAGATACCGGGACGATCTGGGTGATTGGCTCGTATCATAATATTTACCGTGTGGGAAGCATCCTGCAAGATTTGGGATTTTGGATGCTCAACGATATTGTCTGGGTCAAGACCAACCCTATGCCCAATTTTCGCGGGGTGCGTTTTACCAATGCACATGAAACCTTGCTCTGGGCGCAAAAAGACAAAGGGGCACGATATACCTTCAATTATCAAGATATGAAAGCGCTCAATGATGATTTGCAGATGCGCAGTGATTGGGTCCTACCTATATGCACTGGTGCGGAGCGAGTCAAACTGAATGGTCAAAAAGCGCATTCTACGCAAAAGCCGGAAGCTTTGTTGTATCGAATCATTTTGAGCAGTTCCAATCCCGGGGATGTGGTGTTGGATCCATTCTTTGGGACAGGCACGACCGGTGCTGTCGCCAAGAAGTTGCATCGTCATTGGATTGGTATCGAGCGGGACGAAGCATATGTTCAGGTGGCGAGAAAGCGGATTAATGGGATTCAGACTCCGGCGTATGATGAGGCGTTGTTCGCCTCTTCGTCCGGACGAAAAGCCCGCCGCGTTCCATTCAGCCGTTTGCTGGAAACCGGTTTGATTCTGCCAGGTCAAACCCTGTACTTGGGCGCAAAGGGTGATATCGAAGCCGTTGTCCGCGCGGATGCCTCCATTCTGTCCGGCGAGTTGGCTGGTTCAATTCACAAGGTAGCCAAACAATTGTTGGATGCGCCTGCCAATGGCTGGGAGAAATGGTATTACGCTGATGAGCAGGGGCAGAAATATCCTATAGATCGATTGAGGAAAAAATACATGGAAACGGAGAAGGGTGGAAGTTGAGCTCGATCAGGGCCTGTTAACTTGATCCGTTTCAATCGTTTTACTGAATGATATTCTGAAACAGAGACAAAGGGGGTAGTTTTTTTGGGGATTGAAAAACAATTGCAACATTGTATAATAAATTACGAGTAGTTTTGTCCAAATAGCGCCCCGGAGGTACGATGGAGGATATCAATGCTTATCCCTGGCTACTTTGGCTTCATATTTTTACAGCATTTGTATTTTTCTTTGTTCACGGGACAACGATAGCAATTGCCTTCTGCCTGCCCAAAGAAGAGACCATGGCTGAGATGCGCGTCCTGCTCAGGCTCACCAGCGTGACCTTGCCATTTTTATTCGGATCGTATTTGTTGTTGCAAGCATTTGGAATTGCGCTGACTTTTATGGCCACATGGTGGAAACAGGCTTGGCCATGGCTATCCTTCATTTTGCTGAACGGCATGACCTTCTGGATGACGTGGTATGGTCGTAGGATATACAGCCCATTACGCAAGGCATTGGGCATGCCTTACATGACAGGATTCTCTAAAGAGAACAAACCTGTCAATCCGGTTAGTATGGAAGAGGTCCGCTCATTGATCGAAAAATCCAATCCTAGAATGGTGACTTGGGTAGGGGGCATTGTTTCGGGGTTGATCTTGTGGTTGATGATCTTTAAACCGTTTTAAACAAAAACGGACCGTCATCCAAAAGGTGACGGTCCGTTACTTTATCCCATATTTTTCTTCATCGAAAACTTGAGCGCTATTTTATACACGGCTTCGAGCTTTTCTGTTAGCTCTCTGGCCTGCTCGCCGCCCTGACCGGCCTGCTGTCCCTGCGCCTCCAGTTGCGCCATCAAGCCGCCGAGCGTATTCATCAGGTCTTCATTAACTTTGTCTTTGTTTTCGCTCATCATTTTTTCGATAGCGGCGTCATCGGGTGCTTCGAGTAGTTTCTCGATGAAAGCCACTTCCGGCGGCGGGGTGCTGGCTTCTTGCAGCACTTCCACCATCTTTTGCAGCTTGCCCATGCGGGCATAGTCGTTCTTCTCAGATGCCTGTCGCAGCATCTGGCTGACCACATCCACCGATTCTTGTGTGAAGCTTTGGATGTTCTCCCGCGTGGCTTTGGCGACATCTTCCTGCTCAAGTAACTGCTCGACAAAGGCCTGGGATTCCTTAAGGCGTTCTTCCACCTGACGGTCTACTTCATTGATGTAATCCAGCAACTTTTCGCGCAACTCTCCCAGTTTCTTCTTCTCATCGCCCTCCGCAGCATCCAGTTTTTCACTCAAGTTTTGAAAGAAGGTGTAGTCCATGCCACCGCGCGCCATGCTGACGTAGGCCCGGATGCGTGCATCGTTGGGAGCTTCAATGACCAGGTCCAGCAACTTCTCACGCGTCAGACCTTGCCCCGCCTCTTGCAGCGCCTTGGAGGCTGCTTCCAGTTCGCCAACGGACTCCTGTAACCCACGGCCGAATTCCGTCTCTTCGAGCAGTTGTTTCTGGATATCGGCCAGTTGTTTGACAACCGGTTCCTGCTCGGCATTTGCGGTGCGCGGCAGTAGGCGACTGAACAGGGCAAAGAATTGCTCATCGATCAACTTTTCATTTTGCTTGATAATCTCAGAACGCACATCCGGGCTGGAGGCCTGCAAAAGACGCTCGATCAGCAGCATGCGTTCCTGCTGTTCCTTGATCATCTCGGGGGTGATGCCATCTTTGCCGAGGATGGTCTCAATCATCGACTCATAGGTCAGGTTGGCCTGCGGTTTGAGAAGATAGGCTTTGCGTTTCTCTGGCGGTAAGCGGTCCATGACTTGTTTGATGAGCGGGCCGAGGGTCTTCTCTTGTTGGTCGAGTGGCATGCTTAATTCGGGTGGGAAGAAAGTCAGCAACAATTCTTTGTCGGCATCGTGGTAAACAATGGGCGTTGCCAGTCGTCCGTGGTAGCCGCAAAATTGGCAGTTCGCAACATTCGATACACCATTTAACAGACGTTGTTTTGCGCCGGGATCCTGGGTAACGTCGAAGAGTTGTTCGACATTGGCCGGGATCATTTGTCGGCATTGGGGGCAGGAGATTTGGGTTTGGGGCATGAGGAAATTCCAATTTACGATTTTAGATTTATGATTGCGCTTTTTGGCACACGAAGCACAATTGTACCATCTGCGAGTGGGTTAGCTAACGTGGCAGTGAGAAACAAATCCTCGCACCGGAATCAGGCTTGGGGTCCACCCAGATGCGCCCGCCGTGGGCTTCAACGATGGCGCGAGCGAGATAAAGTCCCAGTCCGGCGCCTTTGGTCTGCTTGACAGCATTGGTCGAGCGGTAGAAACGATCAAAGACGTGTGGCAGGTCATGAGCATCGATGCCGGGTCCCTGATCGCTAACGCAGACAACCACCTGTTCGGGACGCACCTGTCCACTGACTCGGATTTCGCCGCCTTTGGGAGAGTATTTGATAGCGTTGGAGATGAGATTCGAAAGCACCTGGGCCAGGCGGCTCTCATCGGCCAGGATCACCGGGCAATTTTCAGGAAAGTCAACCACAATGGTGTGCTTTTTGGTCTGGGTGCGGAAGCGCTCAGCCAGCCGTTCGACAAGAACAGGCAGGGAGACATCTGAGCGGCTGAGGCTGAGACCACCGGCCTGCAAGCGAGAGGCATCGAGCAGGTCATCGATCATCTTGGACAAGCGGTCTGCTTCGTCTTCGATAACGGATAGGCTGTCTTTGATGACTGCACGGTCCCATTTGGCGTCGTCACGCCGCAGCGTGGAGGCATAACCTTTAATGAGGGCTACAGGCGTGCGCAGTTCATGGCTGACGATGGAAATAAAGGTGGATTTGATTTCTTCGGCGGTGCGAAAATGAGTGATATCACGCACGCTGGCGAGGATGTTGCGCAATTTGCCTTCTTCAGAGAGCAGCGGGGCATAGGTCACACCGACGGGTAGAGGCGGCTTTTCTACCCTTTCAATATCGCCTTCTACATATAAAGTGGCGTTGGGAGTAAGCGGCCAGCCGCCCCGCTCTGCTTCTTCCAGGGTGGTGCCATGCGGATCGCGTGTCCAGCATATGACTTCATCATGAGGTTTCCCAGCCAGGTCAGCGCGGGTTTTCCCAATCATTTTTTCGAAGGACGCATTAACGCGCTCGATGGTATGGTCGGCGTTGAGGATCAGGATGCCATCCGCAGCTGAATCAAGCAGCGCATCGAGACGTTGCTTCTCGTAGGTGACCTGTCCGTAAAGCTGGGCATTGTAGACAGCGATGGCAGCCTGGTCGGCAAAGGATTGCAGCAGCCGGCGGTCGTTGGGCGAGAACAAATCCGGGTAGTTGCGGAAGATGAAAATGACGCCGATCAGTTGTCCGTTTGCGGAAAGCGGCAAACCAACACCGTTGAGCAATCCTTTGCTGGCTGTGTAGGTCAGGTTCTTCAACATTCGGTTGAGCTCATCCACATCCAGCTCGCGGACTTTCTCCTCAGCCAGCAAGGGGGAGAGGTAACTTAGAAAAGCGGGAGCAATTCCATGGGCAGTAGCGACGCGCCAGCCATCCTGTTCTTTAAGTGCGATCAGGCCAGCTTGTCCGGCCAGCATCTCAATGGAGATACGCAAAATGCGCGCCAGCAGCTTTTCCAGGTCAAGTTCCTGGGTGAGAGCGCGCGAAATCTCGAGCAGGTAGTCGCGTTGACGAACGCGGAAGTCAGGGAGCATAGGATGATTTTAACACCGCTGTGTTTGTAAAACGTAAGAGAAATCCAATAAGAAAGTTTGCCTTTCACGATACGTTGTGGAGATAATAACGTATTTCGTGCAGCTTCAGCGTTGGAAATTTTGTGAGACGTCCTGCTGATTTGATGGGGACCAAACATGGCTTTGTAAAAATGGGAAAAATGGACAGAAAACCTATCGAAAGTGTAAGTTTTTTTCTTACAGTTTCGTTGAGTTTTTTAAAATTCTATTAAATTTTGATTAATATCGGAATCTAATTTACTTACGGGTGCAATGATTCCAGTTCCTGATTGGTTGCTTTCCATCAATGAGTCTTTTCAGGGAGGAATTAGGCGAGCGATTAGCGAAACCGACCGTAAGAGGTCTCATCATTTTGATTCTTTCCGACGAGGGCGCCTGCATGAAGAAATCTTCTTTCAAGCTTCAAATCAGAGTCATCTTAAATATCTTTTTTGGTCTGATGGTTTTGTTGTCTATAGTGTCTCCACAGGCAGCGGTGCTGGCGGCACCGAGTCTGACGGTGACGCCGTTAACCTGGAATGTCATTGGCTTGGACAGTAACAACCCGGATGTCGGTCCCAGTAATTTTCCCGTGGGGGCGCGAGTTTGCAACACCGGCCCGGACCCGGCTACAAACGTGACCGCTACTTTCAATTGGGATGATGGCTTGGATAAGTTTAGCGGGAACAATTATATTAATTTGCGCGCTGGCTCCTATGATGCATTGACGATCTCTTCGATTGGGGCCGGATCGGTCGCGAGCCCGAGCTGTTATGATTTCTATTTTGAAGTATCTGTAACCCGTCATCCGGTTTCCGGAACGTCTTATGACAAGACGCGCAGATATACGATTGATGTTACGGCAGATGGGCCGATTTCACTATCGACCCCTACGCCTCGTGAAATTTATGTGGAGCACCTTATTTCCCAGAACCGAAATTCGACAAATGATATCAAGCTCGATGGCGTATCTGTAGCATCTGGCGGAACTATGACGCTTCAGGTGGGTAATACTTACACCATTGAGTTGGATGCATCTACAGCCACGCAGGGCTACAACCAGCTCGAAGATTTTATCAATTTTCCTAATACTGTTTTCCAGGTCCTTTCGGTCCAGTCACATTATTCGGCTGATTCATCCGGTTATGTGTCCAATTCGAGCGATAAACTCTATGCCGACGCCTGTTTGTGGGATAATGATCCAAACAGCCCTACTTATCGTTCCTGTATTGGCAGCGATGGAAAAATTGGCGGCACAATTTCTACGATCTATACCGTCAAGATCATTGGCGGAACAGGCTCCACGCAAGCTCTAAATACGTTGATCTACGATTTTTCGGGCAGCAGCTATCACTATAACAGTGACTTTTCATCCCAGGTTCGTTATGCCGCTATTTCCTCGCCGCTCGGTCTGTCGAAGTCTTTCACACCGGCTTCCATACCGAGTGGGGGATCTTCCACCCTGTCTATTGCGATTTCCAATTCCAGTTCATCTCAGGTAGATGGCGTCAGCCTGACGGATATCCTGCCCTCGTCACCGAACCAGATGAGCGTGACCAGCGTCCCTGCTCCAACCACATCGGCGGGTTGCGTTTCGCCTACTTTTTCACCTGGTGTAGGGGATACCACCATTTCTTATACGGGCAGTGTGGCTGCCGATAGTACCTGTACCATAACGGTAGATGTCACGGCGCCCACCGATGGCACTTATACCAATTCTATAGCGCACAATCCGTCCATCCCGAACAGTGGACTGCTGATCAACGGTAGCGATTCCGGCCTTACAGCCGCGGCTAATCTGGTAGTGGAACCAACTCCTTCCAGTTCGTGCACTCCCGTAACGATTGCTCATTGGACCATATCGGATACGACAAGACCGCCGGTCGTCACGAACACGGACTCTGGCGTTACAGCGTTGGCATATTCCAATGGCGTCGATCAAAGTGCGAACAGCACTTGGTGGCGGATTACCGACCCGACGGATAGCTCTTCAGTCATTCTGGATACCGACAAATATTTCCGTTTCCAAATCCCCACAGCAAATTACACGGACGTAAAATTGTCATTTAGTTATACTCGTGGTAATTCCGGGCCCGCGAATCTCGACGTGTATTATGGGAATAGCCCTACCATTTCTACTACTGCCCCGACCAACCCAACGCTATTAGCGGGCGCTCAGTTCATCCCAACCACCGCTACACAGACAGTCAACGATCTTGACTTTACAGGGAAGACGAACACAACTGGCGACACCTATTTCTTTTTATATGTATACAACGGCGCCTCCAATCAGGGTGTAAATAATTGGGCCGGTATCAACAACATCACTTTTACCGGTTGCCGGCCTTCACAAACGATCCAGAAGGCCTTTTCACCTGACCCAATCGGAATCGGTGGAACTTCAACGCTGACATTTACGTTGACGAACATGGATATTGCTGCTGCCACGGCAGCTTTCTCCGATACCTTACCTTCCGGCCTGATCGTAGCCACGACGGCTGTGACCCCACAATGTGGCGGCTCTGTGACTGCCGTTGCAGGTTCATCGGTAATCAGCTTGTCCGGAGGAACCATCCCGGCTAGCGGTTCCTGTACAGTTGCTGTGGATGTGAGTTCTTCTAAGGCGGGCGTTTATCCCAATATCAGTGGGCACTTGACTGCAAATGGTTCCGTTCTCAACAGCCAGGCATCTGACACACTGACAGTTCTCAAGCCTCCGGTAATTTCGAAATCGTTTTCGCCTAACCCTATCTATGCCGGAGATACCAGTACACTGACCTTTACGATCACCAATCCCAACGCTGACGCAGCACTCTCGGGTATAGGATTCACGGATACATTCCCTATCTCACCGGCAAACCTGACTGTGGACACTCCCCCTGCAACCCCGCAGTGCGGTGGAACGGTATCCTACACTTCCGGCGGTATCACGTTGAGTGGAGGAAGTCTCGCGGCCGGGGGAAGTTGCATCGTTACAGTAATGACAACTGCATCAGTTGTTGGGAGTTATGCCAATACTAGCGGTAATGTATCAGCCGTGATCTCGGGCGTTACATACAATGGAAATACTGCCAGTGATACCCTGGGCGTCCAGGATGTTCACCCCGGTATTTCTATTTTGAAGCAGGTGTCGACCAGTGCCTCCGGTCCGTGGGCCAGCACGATCAACGTCGCTCCGGGCAGCAACGTTTATTATCGTTTGACGATTGAAAACGTTGGCGATGTTCTCTTGAGCCCGGTTAGCGTCACCGACCCAACGCTCGATATCTCGAGTTGTGTGTGGCCTTCCACGTTGCCGGTTGGGTCTCCCACCGTCGACCCGACTGCCAACTGTACCGTAGGACCAATTTCGGCTGTGGCAGGTACCCATTCCAATACTGCCACGGCACAAGGAACTTACAATAGTACGGTTTACAATTCCAATTCTCCCAGTACAGCGAGCTATACCACTACGGATTTGACGTTGGTCAAGGATGTTACCGAGAACAGCTTCTCCGCGGCTGGGGATGTGCTGCATTATAGCTATACCATCACCAATAACGGTACAACCACGCTGACCCTTCCTGCGACCGTAACCGACAGCAATACATCTGTGACCTGTCCTGCTGTGGACACTTCCGGCAACAATGATGCTTTTCTGGACGCATCCGAAAGCATTGTCTGCACGGCAGTTTACATTGTGACCGCGTTTGACATGTCCGTTGGATCAGTGACGAATACTGCTTTTACTACCATAGAAACGGTCATCTCGAATGTAGATCGCAAAACGGTTTATCGGAATCAGCCGGATCTGGTGGTGTCCAAGACCAATAGTACGGGCGGGTTTGTCGCTAACGGGACACCTTTTACGTGGACATTGAAAGTCTCAAACAATGGCCCGCAAGATGCAACTTTCACGGATGGACAGGTGATTCTCAATGACCAGTTACCGACCGTAGGCGTATCTTCTTATGTGTTGTCCGCTCCAGGGGCTTTTTCGGGGATTACGAACTCTGCAAATATTATTTGTGCAGTGGATGGTATCAGCAACTTGTTGACTTGCACGGCTAGCGGCGCGAATGTAACCATAGGTGCAACCACTGGTAGTTTTTCAATCGATGTGCAGGCAACGCCCTCTGTGGTTGGTGGACTGGTTAACGCGGCCGCAGTTGTTGACCCGGACAGTCATGTTGCGGAAAGTAATGAGGGCAATAACACGGGCTCAGATGCGGTAACAGTGACGGAAGCGAACCATCCACCAGTGGCGACAGATAATGCAGGTGCTGTAGATGCGGGTACACCCACGCATACTGCCAACATGGTAACGGACGATGAGGGTAGCGGGGTCGATAGCGATGCGGACAGCGATACGTTGACGGTGGCTGAGATCGATGGGGAAACTGATCCGGCCAACGATCTCACTGGCACGTACGGAACCCTGAACTGGGCCGCGGATGGCAGTTACACCTATACCTTGAACACCTCCGACCCGGATTACCTGGTGTTGGCAGGCGGAGCAACTGCTACGGATACGTTCACTTATACTATTTCAGACGGCAAAGGCGGCACCGGTACAGCGGATATCATTATTACGATCACGGGTGCGGACGATGTACCGGTAGCCAATGACGACAGCTTCACGGCTACCGAAGATACATCTTTGAACGGTGATCTGAAACCGGACAATGGCTCAGGTGCGGATGTGCCCTCGGGGGATGGTGGCAACGTGTGGAGCAAACTGACCGACCCGTCACATGGTACGGTGACGGTCAATGCGGACGGCACGTTCAGCTACACCCCGGATGCGAACTACAACGGACCGGACAGCTTCACCTACCAGATTTGCGATGTGGACAATGACTGTGATGCGGCAACTGTGGACATCACGATCGACCCGGTTGATGATCCGGTGACAGCGGATGATGAGAACTACAGCACAAACGAAGACACGCTCCTGACAGTGGCCGCAGCCAATGGCGTGCTGCCGGGAGACAGCTACCCGGATGGCTTTGGGAGCTTGACGGTTACGACGGATGTCAGTCATGGTACCCTGGTTCTGAACACAAGCGATGGTTCGTTCACCTACATGCCAGATGCAAACTGGAATGGTGCAGACAGCTTCGAATACCAGCTCTGTGACGCAGACACTGGTGCACAACTGCCGGTAGATTGTGATACGGGATTGGTGACGATCACTGTCGATCCGGTGAACGATGTGCCGGTAGCGAATGATGACAGCTTTAGTACCCCGGAAGACACACCCTTGAACGGTGATCTGAAGCCGGATAATGGTTCAGGTGCGGATGTGCCCTCGGGGGATGGTGGCAACATGTGGAGCAAGCTGACTGATCCGTCACATGGCGCGGTGACGGTCAACGCAGACGGTACTTTTACTTATACTCCGGATGCGAACTACAACGGACCGGATAGCTTCACTTACCAAATCTGTGATGTGGACAATGATTGTGACCCGGCCACGGTAAATTTGACTATTACCAGTGTTGAAGATCCGGCAATCGGTATTGCAAAAGATGTTGCGGATATAACGCGCATTGGCTCCGGTTCTTTTGATGTAACCCTGGAATTCCACATCCAAAACTATGGCGACGTTACGCTGAATAATGTTCAAGTAACGGATGACATGGCCGTCGTTTTCCCTGCACCGAACACGTTTACGGTGCAGTCTGTAACTGTTTCCGGGTTGACTGGCGCTTCCTTGACAGCCAATCTCGGGTATAACGGCAACACGGACACGAATCTGTTAACCGGTGCTGGCAATACACTTTCTGTAAATGGCAATGGAACGATCACGGTCGTGGTACGTGTTATCCCTTCATCCTCTGGGCCATTCGATAACGCAGCTTTTGCCAGTGGCGTTACGCCAACTTCGACTATAGTGACGGACAAATCATCCGATGGAACCGACCCGGACGATACTTCCAACTGTCCGACCTGTGTCAATGGCGACGGAGATCCCGACGAATAACACCAAACCAACTCCAATCAACTTTGATCCCAACATTTTCGACCCACCCTTCGGCTTCAAGGATGTGGATGCTTCCGGGTTGCCAATTTTACGCTGGACGATGATCTGGATCAATGACAATAATTTCTCTTCTAACGCGACGGTCAACGACCCGATCCCTGCTGGCGCAACCTATGAGGCAACCGGCGCCGCCAGCGGAACAGGCGTGCCCGCAAGTGCACCCGTAGGTTCCACCGATGTAGGTGTGACTTGCGCGCCCGACCCGAGCAACCCGGCTAGCACGACTACCACAACCTGGTGCTACTATGAGAGCCCAACGGTGGCATATCCGCGTGGTCGTATCGTGTGGGAAGGGTCCCTTGGCCCGGATGCGGGTGCAACCAACCAGGCCACGGCAGATGACGAACTTTACATAACTTTTGCTGTGCGCGTTGGAACCGGTGTAACCACTGTGCAAAATAGGGCTACTATTGATGCAGATTTGAACAATAATGGGAACTATACTGACCCGGGTGAACACAACGTAGCTTCGGCCCAGGCCACCTGGCAAGAACCTGCCACGCCGCAAGCAGGCCGCGTAGGTAAGAAACTGCCCGCTACCGGTTTTGCTCCGGGCAAAGTCACGATTTTGCCGGATCAGACCTCTAATATGGCTTATGCTGATCTAGGTGACCTGTGGCTAGAGATCCCTGGCCTGGGGATCAAGACGCCCATTGTAGGGGTGCCCACAAATGCTGGGGTTTGGGATGTCGCCTGGTTAGGGGAGCAGGCCGGATGGTTGCAAGGAACTGCGTTCCCGACTTGGCAAGGCAACAGCGTTATTACAGGCCATGTCTATTTATCAAATGGCAAACCGGGCCCCTTTGTCAATCTGAGCAAATTGCGCTTCGGCGATCAGGTGATTGTGCATGCCTTCGGCCAGCGTTATATCTATGAAGTGCGTACCAATCGTGTCATTGCGCCTGAGGAGATGTCACCCTTCAAACATGAAGAGAAAGCCTGGCTTACTCTGCTGACATGCAAAGGTTACGACGAAAGCAGTGATACGTACAAATATCGCGTCGAGTTGCGGGCCGTACTTGTAAAGGTCATTGCCGAATAACTTCCCTTGAATCAAAAAGGTGGCAGTCACTCTCGTGGCCGTCACCTTTTTTGTTGTCAAGATCCAGGCAGGCGACCGACGGCACCCGGATACGCTTCCTTACCGTTGCTACCTCTCGGTCCTGGCGGGGTTCGAAAGGCTCCGCCGCGCCGGGCCTGCCCGGACAGGCGCAAGCATACTCGAAGAAAGGAAGGCTGTCAATTCAAAGCGAATCTCTTTAGAGCATTCCGGCTTCTTTTTCAGCCAGAGTGACGGACTCTTCGAAGATTTTCAAACCCTCATCTATTTCTGATTTTGAGATGCTCAATGGCGGCGCCACACGGATGACCGACTTGGCGCACGAGAGCATCAGCAAGCCTCGCTCGAATGTCAATTCCACTACACGGTCGGTTATTTCTTTGGCTGGCTCTTTCGTTTGTTTGTCTTTAACGAATTCAACGCCAATCATAAGACCCTTACCGCGCACATCGCCCATGCTGGGATGGCGAGCTTTTATTTCTGCCAGGGCATCCAGCGCATATTCACCCATGCTGGCAGCGTTTTCCAGATATTCGTTTTTGATCAGATCGATGGTTGCCAACGCTGCCGCACACGATACCGGATTACCGCCAAAGGTGTTGCCGTGTGTACCTTTCTTCCAATCCATCACAGAGCGGCGGGCAACACAGGCACCCAGTGGCATACCCGATGCGATCCCTTTCGCGGTGGTGAACATGTCCGGTTCTACATCGTAATGTTCAATCGCCCACCATTTTCCGGTGCGCCCCATACCGGATTGCACCTCGTCCACGATCATCAAGATGCCGTATTTGTCGCATAATTTGCGTAGCGCCGGGTAGAAGCCATCCGGCGGGACGATGTAGCCGCCCTCACCCTGAATGGTCTCAACCAGCACCCCGGCCACTTCATCAGGCGGCAGGATATGGTCCAGGATTTGTTCCTCGATGTAGCGCACTACGGCTTCCCCGTAATCCTCCCCAGGTTTGCGTTCCAACACCGGGCGATAAGGGTCAGGGAAGGGGGCATGTACCACACCGTTCATTAGCGGGTAGAAGCCGCCATGATAGGCTGTTTTGCTAGCGGTGAAGGTGACTGCCCCCATCGTGCGGCCATGGAATGCGCCCGTAAAGCCGATGAAATTCGTGCGATCGGTGTGATAGCGTGCCAGTTTGATGGCCGTCTCTACAGATTCGGTGCCTGAATTGGTCATAAAGGATACCGCAGCCTCTTCAAAAGGCGCAATTTCATCCAGTTTCTCTCCCAACTCAATCCATTTTTCATGATAGAAGTCAGATGAAATATGGATGAACTTTTCGGCCTGTTGCTGAATAGCCTTAACTACTTTGGGGTGTGCATGTCCCGTAGATACCACCGCAATCCCACCCATGAAATCCAGAAAACGGTTGCCGTCCACATCCCATACTTCAGTGCCTTTTCCGTGATCCATCACAAACGAATTCCCCCGCGGATACGAGGGAGAGATCACGGACGAATCGCGCTTAATCAGCGCGCGGGCTTTTTGCCCTGGTAACTTCATTGGTTCCATGTATTTGAGAAACTCCTTTTATTGATCCGACTGTTGCATTTGTGCCAGGGCCAACGCGCCGAGTAAACCGGCGTCGTCGCCCAGGGCGGCAGTCGTGATAACCAGGTTTTCGAGATAATGAGGATTAAAACATGTGCACGCATGCTGGCCTCGAATGGTTCGAAGATCAATGGGCCACTCAATGAAACACCCCCGCCGAGGATGACGATGGATGGGTCGAATGTGTGCAGGAAACTGGCAACGCCGATGCCCAGATATTCCCCAGCGCGTTTATATGCGGACCTGGCCAACTCATCGCCACGTTTGGCCGCTTCAGCCACATCATGGGCATTCAGATCCGTATCGCTGCTTAACTCGGACTTTATGCCTGCTCCCAGTTGTTCGTGAATATAGCGTACGATGGCGGGACCTGCTGCCATCGCCTCCAGGTGACCTTCAAACCCGCAGGAGCATAACGGTCCGCCTGCCAGCACGGTCACATGCCCTAGCTCGGCTGCCAGGCCGTGGTAGCCGTGCAAGAGGCGGTCGTCGATGATTACACCCCCGCCGATGCCTGTGCTGATGGTCAGGTAGAGCACGTCGTGATGCCCCCGTCCGGCACCGAATCTCCACTCTCCCAATGCCGCTAAGTTAGCGTCGTTGTCCAGATAGGCAGGCACACCAAAATGCGCTGAGAGCTTTTCGGTCAATGGAAAATTGATCCATTCGGGTATGTTGGGTGTAGCCAGTATCACACCACTCTTTGGATCGAGCGGACCTGGCGATGCCACCCCGATAGCCTTGACAGAATGATCTTCCGGCCAGGCTGATTCTATGGCTTTGACCAGCCGGTCGAAAGTACCGGGTTCTTTTGCAAGGCTTCTTGTGCGTTTGTGGGTCAGGGGGGTCAGGTTGTCGGGTTCATAGGCAGCAGCGCGGATGTGTGTTCCACCTATATCGACTGCAACAAATGTGCTCATAAGGTTATTATACTGGTGGGGATGAAAGGCAGCAATGGCTCCGATGGTTTCCAATGTATTTAATATGCCCTGATTGACGTTTCCCTCAATCACTGCTAGACTCATTATGATGAACAGTCCACAAAGTAACGTGGCACGCCTTCAACGCTTGCGCCGTTTCTTACGCTGGTTTGCACCTGGGTTGGGGGTCAAACGTTGGTTTCTGGTCGCTTTAGCTGGTATGACGTTGTTAGGGGTAGGCCTGGCGCTAGTTTTGCTCGATTTATACCGTACCGAGTCGACTAACCAGGTGCTTCTCACATTTCTCTCTTTTGCCTCCTTGCGTTTCCTGCCGCGCTGGGTACGTGTGGTTGTTTTTGCGGGCTTGGGCGTTGGAATATTTGCTTTCGGTATCTGGGAGTTGAATCGTGCGCTCATGCGGCCCTATATGCGCCCGGGTTCGCATGTGGTCGATCAATTGACTGATTACCGGCGTCGCGGGCGGGGGCCACGGATCGTTGCACTGGGTGGCGGGCACGGATTATCGACTCTATTGCGCGGCTTGAAAGATCATACCCATAACCTGACAGCGATCGTTACGGTGGCAGACGACGGCGGTTCATCCGGACGTTTGCGTGAAAGCCTGGGAATCCTGCCGCCGGGTGACATTCGCAACTGTCTGGCTGCGCTCTCCAACGACGAGGCTTTGTTGACGCAACTATTCCAGTACCGTTTCAGCGGTGAGCCGGGCTTGGACGGACACTCCTTTGGCAACTTGTTCATCTCGGCACTGAGCGACATCACTGGCAGTTTTGAAGAGGCGGTGGCAGAATCAGGTCGCGTGTTGTCAGTGCATGGACGTGTGCTGCCTTCTACTTTGCACAACGTCAGACTGGTGGCAGATGTGCGCCTGCCACATGTAGTCAACGAGGTGCGCGTGGAAGGGGAGAGCCACATCCCAGAAATCGCCGGGCGCGTGCGGCGCGTGTGGTTGGAACCCAACGATGCGCCGGCCTTTCCGCCCGTAATCCGGGCTTTGCTGAATGCGGATATCATCGTGGTCGGGCCTGGCAGTCTGTTTACCAGTCTGTTGCCAAACCTGCTCGTCCGGGATGTCATGGCGGCAGTCCGCAACAGCCGGGCGATCAAGGTGTTTGTGTGTAACATTGCTGTCCAACCGGGAGAAACCCAAGCGTACTCCTGTTACGATCATGTGCGCGCTTTGGAAGAGCATGTGGGCGAAGACTTGTTCAACATTGTGTTGTGCAACGACAACTACGATACCAATCTTGCCGATGCCTCCCAATGGGTACGAGTAGATGAGAAGTCCCGCAGTGATGTGCGTTTGTATACCGCTGATCTGGTAGACTATGAGCATCCCTGGCGACATGATTCTCTCAAGCTAGCGCAAGTTTTGATGGATTTGTTCTTTGAGCGCACCGGCCCATTGGGCGAATAATAGTAAAGCAGTTCATTTGTGATAAAATTAACAATTGAATTGTAAACAAAAATATCCTATCTCTATGGAGGTTTATCATGACTGTTAAAGTAGGTATCAATGGATTTGGCCGCATCGGGCGGCAGGTGTTGAAAGCGATTAACGAGCGTGCCAGCGAAGCACTCGAAGTTGTTGCTATCAACGATCTATTTGATGCTGAGACCAACGCACACCTGTTCAAGTACGATTCGAACTATGGGCGTTATCCTGGCACTGTTGCGGTTCAGGGCAACGATCTGGTTATAGATGGAAAGACAATCAAGGTCTTTGCGGAACGTGACCCCGGTAATCTACCCTGGAAAGATTTGGGGGTCGAAATTGTCATCGAATCCACAGGGGTATTCCGTGATACAAAGAAGGATCCGGGTCCGCAATCGCATATCGAGAAGGGTGGTGCGAAGAAAGTCATTATTTCGGCTCCTGCCAAGAATGAGGACCTGACAGTGGTGCTGGGTGTCAATGGGCATTTATATGATCCAGCCAAGCACAACATCATTTCGAATGCTTCCTGTACCACCAACTGTCTGGCACCGGCTGCCAAGGTTGTTAACGACTCCTTTGGAATTGTCAAAGGCTTGATGACAACCATCCACTCCTATACCAACGATCAACGTATTCTCGATCTGGCCCACAAGGATCCCCGCCGTGCACGTGCTGCCGCGCTCAACATCATCCCGACTACCACCGGCGCTGCCAGAGCCTTAGCGCTGGTTATCCCGGAATTGAAAGGCAAGTTTGACGGTTACTCCCTGCGGGTGCCCACGCCGACTGTCTCTATCGTGGATTTCGTTGCCGAGACCCAAAAACCGGTTACTCTGGAAGCGCTCAAGGCCGCCCTCAAAGCTGCTGCCGATGGCCCAATGAAGGGCATTCTCGGCTATAGCGAAGAGCCACTGGTCTCGATGGATTTCAAAGGCGATCCACGCTCCTCGATCATCGATGCTGACTCGCTCATGGTCGTCGGCGACAACATGGTCAAAGTGGTTACCTGGTACGATAATGAATGGGGATACTCCGTCCGCACGGTGGACCTGGCCGTGATGATGGCGAAAAGTCTCTAATTTCGACCCCCACCTACCCTCCTCAATCACAAAGTGATGGGGAGGGTTATGGAGGGGGAAGGAGAGAACCATGTTCAACAAGAAAACCATTCGTGACATCGACGTGCAAGGCAAACACGTGCTCGTGCGCGTGGATTTCAACGTTCCAGTCAAAGAGGGCGTTGTTGGAGATGACACCCGCATCCGTGCGGCATTGCCGACGCTGAAATATTTGCTCGAAAACGGCGCTGCCTTGATCCTGTGCTCGCACCTTGGCCGTCCGAAAGGCGAAGTCAAGCCCGAATTCTCTCTACGCCCTGTAGCAGAACATCTGGGAAAATTGCTGGGCAAGCCGGTCGCTTTTGCCGAAGATTGCATCGGTCCCAAAGCGGAAGAGGCCGTTAAGGCCTTGAAAGCGGGCGATGTGTTGCTGCTCGAAAATACCCGTTTCCATGCCGGGGAAACCAAGAACGATCCGGAGATGGCAAAACAACTGGCCTCACTGGCGGACGTGTATGTCAACGATGCCTTTGGTTCTGCACACCGGGCGCACGCTTCCACTGAAGGCGTAGCCCAGTTCCTGCCGGCAGTGGCGGGTTTCCTGCTCGAAAAAGAAATCAAATATCTTGGCCAGGCTGTAGCCAATCCTGAAAAGCCCTTCGTGGCTATCCTGGGCGGAGCCAAGATCAGTGACAAGATCGGCGTCATCAAGAACCTGCTGACGAAAGCCGATAGCATCCTGATCGGCGGTGGCATGGCCAACACCTTTTTCAAAGCCGAGGGTTACCCGGTGGCCGATTCGCTGGTGGAAGATGATGCCTTGGATACTGCCAAAGAAATCCTGGCGCAGGCCGGCACTAAATTCCGCTTACCCGTGGACGTGGTCATCGCCGACAAGTTCGAAGCGGATGCCGCGCACAAGACCATGGCAACCGGTCCCATCCCGGATGGCTGGCGCATCCTGGATATCGGACCTGAGACGGTGACACACTTCTCCAAGATCATCGGCGAAGCCAAGACGGTTGTCTGGAACGGGCCGATGGGCGTGTTCGAATTTCCGGAGTTTGCCAAAGGCACGTTTGCCATTGCGCAGGCTGCGGCTGAGTCCGGTGCGGTGACCATCGTCGGCGGCGGCGAGTCCGTGGCGGCAGTTAAGCAGTCTGGCTTGGCCGATAAGATCACCCATATCTCTACGGGTGGCGGCGCATCGTTGGAAATGTTGGAAGGGCTGACTCTGCCTGGCGTAGCAGCTTTACAGGATAAATAGAATTCCTGTCACTCTGAACAAAGTGAAAAGTCTCCCGCGCTTTTACCCCGCAGGGGTATTGCGCGGGGAATTTTACTCCCTACAGTATCAATTGTAGGTCACGTTTTCCCCTTCAGGGACTCTGCAAACGTGACCTACTTTTTTACCTGGCGCTTACGAAGCGGCAATGATTTCCATAAATAAGATGGACTATAATGGGAAAAATTTTTCCCGGGAGAAAGTGTATGCCCTTCGCTGAAGGCGAAAACGTTGGCCCATATCGCATCATGGAACAACTCGGTCAGGGTGGAATGGCGACCGTTTATAAGGCTTACCATGCTGCGCTTGACCGCTATGTCGCGCTCAAGGTGCTGCATCCGGCCTTCCTTGAAGATCGAACCTTTACGGCCCGTTTCCAGCGCGAGGCGCGCGTGGTGGCGAAGTTGGAACATCCCAATATCGTGCCGGTATACGACTTCGCGGAGCACGAAACCCGTCCTTATTTGGTCATGAAATATATCGAGGGGGAAACGCTCAAAGCGCGCCTGTCACGCGGAGCGTTGAGTGCGGTAGAAATCACCCAGGTGGTCGATTCGGTCGGGTCGGCGCTGGCATATGCTCACAGGCAGGGCATCCTGCATCGCGACATCAAACCGTCCAACGTGTTGATCAGCAAAGACGGGGTGATGTACTTGACCGATTTCGGCCTGGCGCGCATTGCCCAGGCTGGCGAATCGACGCTCTCGTCCGATTCGATCATGGGCACGCCGCAGTATATCTCGCCGGAGCAGGCGCGCGGTGATAAAGACCTGGACGCAGGCACGGACATTTATTCCTTCGGCGTCATGTTATATGAAATGGTCGTGGGTCAGGTGCCGTTCAACGCCGATACGCCTTTCTCGATCATTCACGACCACATTTATACGCCGCTACCGATGCCGCGTTCCATCAACAAGAAAGTGCCTGAAAGCGTGGAGCGTGTCTTGCTCAAGGCGCTGTCCAAAGAGCGCGCCGACCGTTACGCGGACGTTCCCTCGTTGGTGCAAGCCTTCAAATCTTCTTGGGAATCAGCCGGTGTGCCTATGCAGGGCACCGCTCTAACCTTGCCTTCTGTTACTGCAAAGCACGAGAAAAAAACGCAGACCGCACAGGCAACCGACGCTGGCAAAACCGCGGTCGCAAAAGAACCCAAAAAGAAACGCTCTCCTTGGCCTTTTGTGGCTGGCGGCGTTTTATTGACGATTTGTTGTGTGTTCGCCTTCTTTGCTGTTCGCCAAAACCGCTTAAATCAACGGGCGAATCAAGTTCCGGAAGCGACTCCCACACGGGTAGTGGTAACAGCCCCCCCAACGGTGGAACCCACGCTGGAAACCCCCGAAACGCTGCCACCGGGACCGGACGATTTGCCGCCCGGGGTGCGGGATGCCCAGCGCAATGCGGATGCCCACCCCGATGACCCCTTCGCGCAACTCGATCTGGCGCTGGCATTTTGGGATGCTGGCAGGCAGCGTCCTGCCTACGAGACCCTCAACCATGCAGCGGACCTGGCCGGCGACGATAAGGATTTTCTGATTAAAGCCGGGGAACAATTCCACATGCGCCAGGCCTGGATCGCCTCGGCAGCTATGTACCTGCGCTTCATCAAACTGGCAGGCCCGGCGGGAGAAGTCCCGGACGAAATTGCCAACAATTTCCATGAGGCAGTTTACATGGCCGCGCCCCAACCGGAATTGGAAGTCACCTATCCGCTCATTGATGAAATCTTGAAAGTGGACCAACCCATTGGCCTTGTGGCGCAGGCGCGCCATGCTTACTATAATGGCAAGCTGGATGAAGGGCGGGTGTATCTCAACCAGGTAAAGCGTCTCAAACCGGGCATGTTCGAAGCCTCTTTGCTCGAAGCAGAATTTGCCATTATCGAAAACCGCTCCGAGGAAGCTAAGTTGCTCTTGCAGCCATTGACTTCTGACCTGGATGTGCCTGAATGGATCAGGGTCATGGCCGAAGAATTTCTCAATCGTATCTCTTAGTCTTGCTACAAATGAGATTTGTGGCACTCTGTTAATACAACTGCCAATATTCACCGTAGCCATACAAAGTATATGGTTACGATATAAGGAGAACTATGCGTACACCTATCGTAGCTGGAAACTGGAAGATGAACAAAACCGTCGAGGAGGCTCGTGCACTGGTTTTTGCAATGAGCCTGAAATTGCGCGAGATCGAAGGCGTTGAAAAAGTCCTTTGCCCGCCCTTCCCGGCGCTGTTGGCCGTCTCTGCTCTACTGCAGGGCACCGACATCGGCTTAGGCGCACAAAACCTGCACTGGGAAGAGAAAGGCGCTTTCACCGGCGAAGTCGCTCCCAATATGGTGGCCGAGTTCTGTCAGTACGTCATCATCGGGCATTCCGAGCGTCGCGCCTATTTTGGCGAAACAGATGGGACGGTGAACAGGAAGATACGCGCCGCCCTGGCGCATGACCTGACCCCTATCGTGTGTGTGGGCGAGACAGAAACCGAATACGAAGCGGGCCAGACGGGGGAAGTTGTTCGCCGCCAAATCAGCCTGGGTTTCGCTGACGTCGATCCCGCCAAAGCCGCGGGTATCATTGTCGCCTACGAACCGATTTGGGCCATTGGGACAGGCAAGGCCTCCAGCGGCGAGAACGCCAATGCCGTTTTAGCGGACTACATCCGTCCGGCGCTGGCGGACCTGTTTGGCGCGGAAACAGCCCAGGCCATCCGCATCCAGTATGGCGGCTCGGTCAAGGCGGACAACGCCGACGAATTTTTCAGCCAGCCTGAGATCGACGGGGCCCTGGTAGGCGGCGCCAGCCTGAAAGCGGACGATTTCCTAGCCATTGTGCAGGCAGCCAGTAGACCATAGATTATTCCTCGCTGAGCGGAGAGCCGAACGGTAGTGAGGCACGTAGTCGAAGCGCCAGTAATAGAATAATCGTCCTTCGACTACCACTTCGACAGGCTCAGTGTCCGCTCAGCGACCATATAATGCTCACCCAATTCCCCGGCCTGATATGGTTCCTGCTGATGCTGGCGCCCTTGATCGTCTTGCAGCGCGTACTGCATCGCGAGATCCAGGCCGCTTTGTACATTGCTTCCGGGGGCAATGCCCAATTGACCATGGCGGTCTTTTCCATCCTGTTCTTTCCCGGCGTGATCCTGCATGAGTTCAGCCATTTCATCGTCGCAAAGATATTGTTCGTTCCCACGCGTAATTTTTCGGTTATTCCCAAGATGATGCCGGAAGGCTACTTGCGCATGGGCTACGTGGAAGTAGCCGAAAGCGACATCGTGCGCGATTCGCTGATTGGGGCCGCGCCGCTGATTCTGGGCAACCTGGCGGTAGCTTATATCGCTATCTACCGCCTGCACCTGATCCCACTCTGGGACGTGCTGCGCAACGGACAGATGAGTTTGTTTTGGATGGGCGTTACCCTGCTACCAAATGTCCCGGATTTTGCGTTGTGGTTCTACCTGACCTTTGCCATCAGCAGTACCATGCTGCCATCGCAGTCTGACCGGCATGCCTGGCTGCCATTGGGACTCTCGGTAGTTGTCTTAGTAGCGCTGGCGCTCTTCGCCGGGGCCGGTTCCTGGATGATGCTCAACCTGACACCGCCTCTGAATGACTTCCTGCGCTCGGTAGCGACCTTGTTCGGTTTAAGCGCGGCGGTTCATGGGATTTTGATCCCGCCGCTCATGTTGTTAATCATAAGTTGTTATCTCGTTGGTTAGGCTGGGATATAGGATAAATGCAGAGACCGCTCCATGATGGGACGGTCTCTTTTTCAAATTGTGATCTTTCTGAAGATTAATATTGTTCGATAATTTTTGATTCCTCCCACAATTTAATATAATATTGCTGCATAAAGAAATCATACCAGTAGCGATCTTCTGATTCCCGTCTCTTCAATTCGAAATAAGGTCTTGCGCCTTGATTCCTTTTATAGGGTCGCAACTCGATGCGCATCTTGCCAGATTCCTGGGATGGGTCGACCATCGTAATCGTAAAGGCTGGTAACCCCTTTGTGGCCCGCACTTCTATATGTCCGGTGCGACCCGGTATATCGCAGAGACCATGCAATATCATGAGACTCGTCCGCAGCTCAGTTCTAAGCAACCGAATGAATTCCGGGCCGTTATAGCGTTCGTCATGTTCCGCGATGAGTTGGAATGCATCATCAGATAAATCAGGATCAACGATCAGGAGTTTGAAATCGCAACCGTTCCTCAACCTGTCTTCGAAATAAAATTGCTGCTGGATGGTCACGAACCCCAATGACAGGCCACACAGGAAAACATCCTGGGCGCCCCGGCAGTAGGTGTTGAAATCTTTGTAATCGGGTTCGAGCCTGGAGCGCAGACCTTTTCGGGCGCCTAGTTTGTTGACTTCCCCTTTTAGATTATTGAAAAATGTGGTGCGCTCGACCAGGGCATCGATTGCCAGGAACCCCAGGATGGTGAGCACCATTTGTTCGAAATTGACGGGAAGAATGCCAAGCGCTCCTGTGAAAGCGAAAATGATGATAAGCGCCGGCACAATGAACTCTACTTTAAGCAGAGGGCGTATTTTGTTGAACATGATATTTTTCCTGACTCTGGGTGTTTCCCAACTAATCCTACTGCCTGACAATACTGTACAGGAAAACAACGTCACACACAAGTGTAATAAGTCACATTCTGTTCCCCATGCGCGGTCGTACGTGAAATATTGATTCCCCCATAACGCTAATTCGCAAATCATTGTCCCGCCGGCTGAGATGTCAGACGAAAAGATACAACTCTAAATCAACTCCGTCACGGATCAACTGGCGGGGGTAGTGGATGTTTAGCACATAATAAAAAACGGCCCCGGAAGCATGCGCTTCCGCGACCGCTTGACACTCATCAATTTGCCACCCTCGCTATTTTCCCTGATTTTGCTCTCTACCCTTGACACTTACATTAATCGGTAGGCGGCTATTTGACTTTATAACTCGTGAGTTCTTGTTCATACCCAAACGGGGTTCCCTGGTGCTCTACGTTACGCTGAACGATCCCTATACCTGGACAAAACCAAACTCCAAATGTAGCTCCTCCAATGGCACCCTCCGTGTAGAAACAACCGCTAAATTCGCCAGCAGGGACTTCTATTGAGCCAACTTTTTTTACTTCGTTGTCTAAAGGAGCATTTTGGGAGTTGGTCATTGACCACTTGTTTCCAAGTTCCATCGGAAAGACAAGTTCAACAAGGGTTTGGTTTTGTAGATTATCAAGATTTAAGTTTTGCTCTTGACGAATTACTCGATTGTCATCCACAATAAGCCAATAATTTTCAGTATGTGCTGGCATAAGCATGTTTGTAGCAGGATAATTACCTTGGACATCAAGCAAAGTCTCGGCAGAACTCACGCTTTCAATTGTGGCAACCCAAAAATTCTTGATGCTTTCAGATTGCCTGATAGTATCCTTCATCGTGGAAGTGACAGTCATCCTATCATTGTCATTAAAACCATCATGACGCGTGACTTGATAAGTCCAAGAATTACCGACATCTAATGGCAATAATTGATTGTATTTATATAGTTCATGATCTTGCAAGCTGCAGCCTGCTAGTGATAGGAACAAAAATAGTAGAACGAAAGGCAACATTTTTTTCATTTCAATCTACTTGTGATTCAACAGCCGCCTGTCCCGCGCTCTTTGCGGGGTCCGCGTGCACCCACGCATGAAGGCGGGCCTTCATTTTTCCCGAAATGAACAGAGCTGTCCATTAGAACGCATTGTTAGCTGGCATTTTTCTAAGGCACCAATAATTCCTTTGCAACTTCAGAAGGAAAACTGTAACCAATTGGCTTACAAGGCATTTGGCTCAGTCTGTATTCTGCATTAGAAAGGCTTAAATCTGCCCTGTTCTCTGCTTCTTCTGCCATTATCTGATAATGAAAAGCAAAATCATTCATTGACCCTAAAACACTGCGGCTTCTCGTCTTGCTGAATTGAAATTGGTCGTAACACCTAAGTTCATTCTCAATGGCTTTGGGTTGGATTCCAATCATTCCTAACAAGTTCCCAACTCTCAAGCGGAACATCGAGAGTAAATGTTCAGACTCCCAAATCGGAATTGCTACTGACAATAAAGTCTTCTCATTCACAAAAACGATCAAATCTCCAGAATGAGTAGGGACGAAATTTGCATACCAATCTCCTAACTTGCTCGTCGTTGGTTCAAGTTTTTCAGTGAGATCAATATCGAGCAACTTCTGAAGATTGCGAGTCAGTCGTAAAGTAACCATATGCTATATTCGACTAAACATCAGGATCCGAAATATTTCTCAAATAACTCTTTGGCTGTCTTTTGACCTTTTTCGGTTACCAACACTGACTTCGCTTTACCTTTTGGATCACTTATAAATCCCTTCTCGTATAAGCGATCCATCGCATCCCAATCAAAACTCTTCCATGCTCTGACGGCATTACGATCACCGTGAAAGTTTAGATAGAGAAGTGCCAATACAACCTCGTCAATCTTTTCTTCATTTACTTCCATATTAATTCCTTTCGGATATGGACCTTCAAATGATGCCAGCTAACGGCTCGCGTTCGCGTAGCACCCTGTAAGGATACCGGCGGCTGGTGGGACGAGACTCACCCACGAAACGGACAAAACCCAAAGTCACGAAAAAGCCATTTTGGCGGAGAGAATTCAGCCCGCCTGCCCCGCGTGGTTTTAGCGGGGTCCGCGTGCACCCACGCATGAAGGCGGGCCTTCATTTTTCCAGAAATGAACAGAGCTGTCCATTAGAACGCATTGTTAGGTTGCAGCTTTGGTTAAGAAGCTCTCTACATCCTTAATGAACTTCAAAGTCCCTTGATCTATTTGTCTCGTCAAAGCTTCTAAATCACTAAAATCTGGATCCTCTACCAAAATATGTTCTAAAACAGAATCAGCCCATTTTCCCTGGGGCGCAATCTTATATCGATCCCAACCGCTGTCTGTGAATATTTTCCAGTATTTTGCAAGAACCTTCTGATTTCTTCCAGATAACCAGACTTCAAATCGAAAGGAGTCATATACAAACACGATCGCAATCTTTAGGTCTCTATCTTTCAATGAGCTTGGAACGACAGAAAAATAGGTCATATCCATGTACCCGTAGTAAATGCTTCCGGATACGGAAAAATCAGGATATTTGCTACTAAAGTGGTTCTTCAAACTCATCATGTATTGCATCAAACCTTGATACGCCTTTTGAATCGCACCCTTCTTTAGTTGCTTTCGATACTCAATCATATTTTCTTGTAACGTCTTCATTTTCATTCCTTCGTTTTCCTGAACATGGCGCTTCGAACTGCAACCTAACGGCTCGCGTACGCCCCGGCGTTCGTTGCCGGGGTACCGGCGGCTGGCGGGACGAGATTCGCCCACGAAACGGATAAAACCCAAAGCCACGAAAAAAGCTAAAAAACGGTGTGAATCCAGCCGTCCGCGTGCACCCACGCATGATGGCAGGCTATCATTTTTCCCGAAATGAACAGAGCTGTTCATTAGAACGCCGTGTTGGGCGGCGTTTCGGACAAGCTTTCTGCCGGCCAAGGAGACCTATGACTCGGTCTATTTACGTTTCGCCAGAATAATATGTGTTGCCTTTGCAGTCGGGACATGTTCTGTGACCATGTAACCAAGCTTGAGCATATCAATGCCGGAGAACAGCGATTCACCCGTGCCAAGTATTATTGGCGAGATAGGAATATGCAGCTGGTCAATCAGCCCTGCCTGAAGGTATTGGCGGATTGTCGCCACCCCTCCGGCCAGTCGAATATCTTTGCCGTTCGCCGCTTCGGTGGCCAGGTTGAGCGCCGCATGAATGCCATCGGTCACGAAATGGTATATGGTGCCGCCCTCCATCGTGACTGACGCACGCGGATAGTGGGTGAGCACGAACACAGGCCCGTGATAGGGCGGGTTATCACCCCACCAACCCTTCCACGTGTCATCGACCCAGTCCCCGCCTTGCGGCGGCCCAAACATGTTGCGTCCCATAATAAATGCGCCGAGATTCTTTGTGCCGCGCTCCGCGAAATCATTGTCAATATCGGTCTCGCCGTCATTTTGGCCAGCCATTTGGTGAAAGGAACGCGTTACAACAAACCAATCGTGCAAGGATTCCCCGCCGACGCCGAGCGGGTTATCGAAACTCTGCTTCGGACCGGCACCGTAACCGTCCAGCGAAATTGAAAAGAGGTCCACACGTAGTTTTGTCATGTTTGTCTCACCTTTCGAATAAAGATATCCGCGGCTATCACTAGGGTGTCATGATACCATTGACAGCCGCCCAACGGCTCGCGTTATTAGAATGTCCTTGTTTGGGGCGCGGCATTCGCGTATCCTTGGAGTGATTGTATCGTCGGGGACGCGATTGGGGTGGAGCGTCTGGGTTGTCCGCTCGCCGGTATGGGAACGATCTCAAGCGCAATTGAGATCAAGCCCGTCGCGTTATTTGGACTCCCGGCGGAGACTAATCTGGGATGGCAAATAATGCCAAGAGCCCGTATCGGTACCTGCAGCTTGTAACCCAAAAAACCGCGCCCCAAACTATAAGGAGTCTAGCATGAAAAAAGGGCAAAATACAAGAGGCTATGCAAGATACCTGGCCTGTGACATCCATCGCGAGTACATCCTGGTGGGTGGGCAGAACGAAGACCAGGAATGGGTGCTGACGCCACGTCGGGTCAGTA
Organism: uncultured Chloroflexia bacterium; assembly: GCA_963785535.1. Lineage (GTDB taxonomy): Bacteria > Chloroflexota > Anaerolineae > Anaerolineales > Villigracilaceae > JAABUE01. The sequence goes on from CAWAVQ010000016.1 coordinate 121,644, forward strand.
TCGCTAAGTTCCCCGAATGGGCACAGAAAAATCTTCGCAAAGGGGACATCGTGGTGCTGGAAACGACCACGAATGTGTGGGAGACCTATGACATCGTTGCGCCGTTGGTCAGCCGTGTGCTGGTGGCCAATGCATCCGGGATGGGAGAGATCGTCGGGGCGCGGGTCAAAACGGACAAAGAAGATATCAAGCGAATGTTGCGCGCGCTGATCGGTGGGATCGTCCCGGAAGTGTGGGTGCCGCCCATGCACGTGCGAGAACTGCGCGGTTTCATTTCCTACCGGAACCGGCTGGTCAAGACAGGCGCGATGGTTCGCAATCGACTGCAAAGCCTGCTGCACAAACACAACCTGATGTTGCCGGAGGAAGGCATTCTGGACCAGGCCTGGTGGGATGCACAGAGATCGATCAGTGGGCTTGGAGAAGATGCAGATCCGTCAGGAACTGGCCCTGTTGGAAGAGATCGAAAAGCATAAGGCCGCGGTTGATGAGGAACTGGGGCGACAGTTCACGAGCAAGCGATGGGGATCGCAAGCTGTTCGACTGGTGCAACTTCCCGGGGTGGGTGTAGTCATTGCCATGACGGTCCTGTCTGCGATTGGAGATATCTCACGTTTTGAAAGTGCCAAACACCTGGTCGGATATGCCGGGTTAGGTGCCGGGGTGCATGACAGTGGCAAGACCCATAAGGAAAAAAAGATCACTAAAAAGGGAAGAAAAGAATTGCGCTGGGCGATGGTGGAAGCGGCCTGGCGGGCAGTGGGGATGTCGCCCTTTTGGAAAGCGCAATATGAGAAATATTTACGCCGGTTGCGCAAAAAGAACCAGGCCATCGTGGTCATCGCGCGGAAAATGCTGGTCGCGATCTGGCATGTGCTCAGCAAGGAAGAGACGGATGAGCACGCCAGCGAAGAAGACCTGGCTTACAAGATGTTGCTGCTCTCATGGAGTTTGAACGAGAATGTCCGCAAGGGTCTGAGCTACAAACAGTTTGCAAAATATGCACTGATGCAGTTGGGTGTTGAGAAAGACATCACACGCTTTGTGCGCAAGAACGTTCCGAGGCGGCTGGCGCCGAGAGATGAAGTGCTTTCGCGTATGAAGGAGCTCGGCTTAGCCTGAGAAGTAAGCCTGAAGAAAAGCTGAATAGAGAGCGAACAACCCCGGCACAAAGGTTTGGATTGAGTTTATCGAAATCAAGGGCTGACGGGTGTGGCGAAGCCTTCCCTAAAAATGAAAAAACTGTCCAAAAAACAAAAATCTGCCGTGAGAGAAGGTTCTCGATCGGCAGATTTTAATTTGGATGTCTTGTGAAACCGGATCAGAAGGGATTTATCTCAGCACTTGACAACTGCAGTAATCGGTACCGGCGGCTGGCGGGACGAGACTCGCTCACGAAACGGACAAAACCCAAAGCCACGAAAAAAGCCAATTTGGCGGTGAGAATCCAGCCGTCCGCGTGCACCCAAACAAGGTGGTGGGCCATCATGTTTCCCGAAAGAAACCGCCCGGCGGCTAGACAAAGTATACTGCCAAACAGGCAGGTCGAGAGGCCGTACAAAGCATTGGAGACGCGCATGGTCGCAGTCCCGACGTGCACCGTGGTCGCCGGTCAAATTGATGTATCCAGTGGTGGCAAGGGGGGAAAGACCCCGATGAGAAAGCTAATAACTTGATTGACCGGGTCCTGCCCAAATCAAAGGAGGAGGCAGCGATGAGGAGAAAAGGCAAACGCACGAAGGGGATCGAGCAGGCACATCCGTTTGCAGGGATGAGCAAGGTCAATCCGAATGCAGCGGGGGTAGACATTGGGGCGGAGGAGATCGTGGTATGCGTGGCGGCTAATGAGAGCATCCAACTAGTGCAAGGTTTTGGGAACTACACGGTTGAATTGCATGCTATCACAGATTGGCTCGCCGAGCACAAGGTTGAGACAGTGGCGATGGAAAGCACGGGGGTGTACTGGATTCCATTGTTTGAAGAGCTGGAGCAACGCGGATTTGAATGTCTGTTGATCAGCTCGCGGTCGCTGCGACGGGTTTCGGGGCGGAAAAGCGATATTGCAGATGCACAGTGGATCCAGACCTTACACAGTTATGGGCTTTTGGAAAGTTCGTTCCGGCCGCAGGCTGATCTAATAGCGCTGCGCTCCCTGCTGCGACACCGCCGGAGCCTGATCGATCATCGTTCCCCACATGTTTTGCATATGCAAAAGGCATTGTTGCAGATGAACATCCAGCTTTCCCAGGCGGTGAGTGACGTGACCGGGGTAACAGGGCAGGCAATCATTCGGGCGATCTTATCGGGCGTGCGCGACCCGAAAATGCTTGCATCTTTGCGGGAGCCGGGCTGCAAAAAGAGCGAGGAAGAGATTGGCAAGGCCTTGACAGGGACGTGGCGAGAGGAACATCTGTTTGTGCTGAAGCAGGCGGTGGCGCTGTACGATTTCTATACTCAACAGATCCTGGAATGTGATGAAGAGATCGAGCGAGTGTACGCCCTGACACGTCCGGATTGGGAAGCAGGGGAAGTGAAGTCGACGCGAACGCGGAAGCAGAACAGCACAAGTCACAGCAAAAACGCGCCGCATAATCCGGAGCTGGTACGCAAACACTTGAAACGGATCAGCGGGGTGGACATCAGCCTGGTGGATGGGCTGGGGGTCTCGCTGGCACAAACGGTGATCCTGGAATGTGGGACGGACATGTTGAAGTTCCCCACAGAGAAGCATTTTGGTTCCTGGCTGGGACTGGCGCCCAAGCACGAGATTTCCGGGGGCAAGGTGCTCAACAACAAAACCTTGAAGACCAAGAACCGTGCCGGACAGGCTTTCCGAATGGCGGCTAACTCAGTGAAGCAAGCGGACTGCGCCTTTGGGGTCATGTATCGGCGCTTGCGTGCCCGGCTAGGGCCAGCCCAGGCCACGGTGGCAACGGCCTACGCCATTGCACGAGTAGTTTATCGGATGCTGAAGTACAAGGTGGAGTATGACCCGTTGAGTGTGAATGAATACCAGAAACAATACGAAGAACAACAGGTCAGGTACATGAGAAAGCGAGCCGCCAAGCTCGGCTATCAATTGTTGCCTGTCCCGGCTTGAGAAAAGGGACCAGACAAAAGAAATGGCGTCCTCTGGTGGGAGAATGCCTTGTTTGGGTTTAATCAGAAGCGGGTTTTCGACTGGGTTTTGCTATCCATCCCACTTGGAGAGCGGATTTGCGCAATCTTAAGCGCCTGAAGATGTTTTCAGGAGCATTCTCCAGATGACGGTTTCTGAGAACGCTGTGTTAGCTGGTTACTGATCATGAATGTTCGTTATTTCTTCATGAGGTAGCACTGCTCTAATATAAACTGTATATTCCTTGCCGTTTTGAGTGAACACATGACCCTTATCACCATAAAGCATGAAAAGTTCCTTAGCCTTTTCACCTTCTACATACACTATTTTAGTGCAAATTTTTTTGCCGCAATTTAGATCTATTGAAAATGAACTCTCAGTCCAAGGGATTGAATTTTGCGTGAGATTATCGTCATCCTCGTTCCTGCCTTCTTCTATTCGTAATAATATCCGTTCTGGAACATAGGGAGTTAGCCCATGTGGCTCATAATTATTTAGAAAGTCCAAGATGGATCTCATTTGGGGTGTTATGTAGTCCAAATATAGTTCAGAAACGCAAAGGTCCCGTGATTGATCTCTTGTTACGAGAATGCAAAACTGTGGTGAATCAGTAACTCCGACTTCGCTAAACTTTCCTCCAAAATTGTAAAGCTGATCTGTCTCGTCGTGTTCTTGATTTGATTGTATCGTGTAAAAACCCAATGCTTCTAGCTTTGAGAAAAACTGGTTCATTTCATCTATAGAGAGTATTTTCTGCTGGTATGTATCACCTCGAAGAATGATTATTTGTCCATCGGAATACAAAACCAGTTTTGTTAATTCATCAGTGGAGTTTGCAAGATAGAAATTGAAATCTGAAAGACCGCCTATATAAAAATAGTCAAGAAGAGGCTGTTTCGTCAGATACGGAGGAATAAGAGTAACGGTTGGAGTCAGAGCTAGTTTCGGCGTTTCAGTTGGTCTGATTAGTGTCTGAGTTGGTGCGACCATAGCCGATGGTGCAGGTGTGTTAGTTGAAAAGACCGAGGGTTGCTCACCTTGTCTCTTACAAGAAGAAAGAATTACACAAATTATCAAGAAACCAAAGAATGCAAATTTATTTCTCATTGTTATCAAAGAACCAGCTAACGGTTTGCGTTACTTGCGGGTGGGCGGGCGTGGACAAAACTTCGAGAGCAGGATTCTGTTTGGGCATAGATAAAGCCTGAAAATGCCGCAGAATCCCACCCGTCAAGTGCACCCAAGAATACAGCGAGCCATCATTTTCCACGAGAGAAACCGCCGATCGGAGCCTGGCACGGAGTGTTTCCCTGATAAAAGTATACTCATAATCGGCAGGCATGCAAGCCGTACAAAGCAGTGGAGACGCGCGTAGTCGCAGTCCCGCGGTGCACCGTGGTTTCCGGTCAAATTGATTTAAACACTGGTGGCGAGTGCTGTCGAGAAAGCGTCAGCACGGAAAAGACCCCGATGAGAAAGCTAAAACTCTGAAGTGACCGGGCTTGCCAAACATATCTTTCAAGAGGAGCAGGGCAATGGGTAGAAAAGGTAGACGCACGAAAGGCATAGAAGAGGCACACCGTTCGCGGGAATGAGCCAGATCAATCCAAATGCAGCCGGAGTGGATATCGGGGCGGTAGAGATCGTAGTATGTGTGTTGGGGGACGGGGATACGCAAATCGTAAGAGCCTTTGGGAATTACACGGTGGATTTGCAGGCCATCGGCAGTTGGTTGAAAGAACACGGGGTAGAAACGGTGGCGATGGAAAGCACGGGGGTGTATTGGATTCCGTTGTTTGAAGAATTGGAGCGGCAAGGTTTTGAATGCTTATTGATCAGTTCGCGCTCCATGCGGAGGGTAGCTGGGAGAAAGAGCGACATCAAGATGCGCAATGGATCCAGACCCTGCACACGTATGGATTGCTGGAAAGTTCGTTCAGACCACAGGCAGAATTGATCGCGCTGCGAACGCTACTGCGACATCGCGGCCAGTTGGTGGAGCATCGCTCGCCGCATATCCAGCACATGCAAAAGGCGTTGCTTGCAAATGAATGTGCAATTGTCGCAGGCGGTGACAGATATAACTGGTGTCACGGGGCAGACGATCATCGCGGCCATCCTGGCAGGAGAACGAGACCCGCAGAAGCTGGCAGCCTTGCGTGAGCCAGGATGTAAGAATAGCGAGGAAGAGATCGGAAAGGCTTTGACGGGCACGTGGCGGGAAGAGCATCTCTTTGTCTTGAAGCAATCGATGGAGATGTATGTCTTTTATACGCAGCAGATCCAGGCTTGTGAGGATGAGATCGAGCGGGTATATGGGTTGACCCGGCCAGACTGGGAGACTGGCGAACTAAAGCCGCCTACCAAACGCAAGCGAAATTCGCACAGCAAGAACAAACCGCAAAACCCGGAAAGCATTCGCAAACACCTGAAACGCATCAGCGGGGTAGACCTGAGTGCCGTGGATGGATTCGGGGTATCGCTGGCACAGACGGTGATCATGGAAGTAGGCACGGATATGAGCAAGTTTCCGGACGAAAAGCATTTCTGTTCCTGGCTGGGATTGGCGCCCAAGCATGAGATCTCGGGTGGAAAGGTCTTGAAGAACAAGACGTTGAAGACCAAGAACCGAGCAGGGCAAGCTTTCCGGATGGCTGCCAATTCAGTGAAGCAGGCGGACTGTGTCTTCGGGGTGATGTACCGGCGCTTGAAAGCCAGGCTGGGACCGGCGCAGGCAACGGTGGCCACGGCGCATGCCATCGCGCGGGTGGTCTACCGGATGTTGAAGTATCGGGTGGAATATGAGACGATCAGCGTGGAAGAGTACGAGAAGAAGTACAGGGATCAGCAGATCAAGTACATGAAGAAGAAAGCCGCAAAACTCGGCTACCAACTCGTACCCCGTGTTGATGGGGCACTCGTCCCGGCGTAATTGCCGGGCTAAGAAGATAAAAAAGCGGAGGGTGTAAGAAAAAGTGTGTAAATGGGTTATCCTAAAAATAGAAAGGAAACCCAATGAGCAAGCAAAAGAACCTTGAAAAGAAAGACATACAATCGCATATGCCCAGTGCCGAAGAAGTGGCTCAAGAATTAGGGAAAGCCACTTCAATTGATGATTTCTATGGCAAAGACGGCATCTTTGCAAAGCTGTTCTCAAAAACGATCGAGGATATGCTGGAAGCAGAACTGACTTCCGAACTGGGCTATGAGCGCTATGACACCGAGGGGCACAATTCCGGGAATAACCGTAACGGGCATTACACCCGCAAAATGCGTACTTCTGGCGGCGATGCAGAAATCAAAGTGCCTCGAGATCGAAACGGTGAATTCCAATCGGTGCTGTTGAAAAAGAACAGCAACGAGATCGAGCGGAAGGTCATCGCCATGTATGCGAAGGGCATGTCCACAAGAGACATCCAGGATCTGCTGACCGAGCTCTACGGCATTGATGTCTCACCTGAAACGATCAGCGCCATCACGGATAAAGTCTGGCCGTTGGTAGAAGCCTGGCAGAATCGGCCTCTGGCTACAGTCTATGCCATTGTGTACCTGGATGCCATCCATATCAAGCTCAAAAAGGATGGCAAGATTGTCAATATTGCGGTCTACAACGTGCTGGGCGTCGATCTGGATGGTCACAGAGAACCGTTGGGGCATTGGATTGGAGACGGCGGCGAAGGAGCCAACTTTTGGCTCTCAGTTGTCACGGACCTGCAAACCCGTGGGGTACAGGATATATTCATCGCTGCCATTGATGGCTTGACCGGTTTCAAGGATGCTATTCAGTCTGTTTTTCCAAAAACCAAAGTGCAACGCTGCATTATTCACCAAATCCGTTACAGCCTGAAGTATGTGGTCTGGAAAGATCGCAAGGCTTTTGTTGCTGATCTGAAAACTGTTTACCAGGCAGCTACTCGGGAAGAAGCCGAGGCTAATCTTCAAAAACTGGAGCAAACCTGGAAGAACAAGTACGCTGCCGCGGTACGTTCCTGGCAAAACAACTGGGATGATCTGGCCACCTTCTTTGAGTTTCCAAAGGAAATCCGCCGCCTGATCTATACCACCAACACGGTGGAAGGTTATCATCGACAATTGAGAAAAGTGACCAAGAACAAGGGCTCTTTCCCAACCGAGCAAGCTGTGAGAAAATTGCTTTATCTGGCCACAATGGACATTACCAAGAAATGGACGGCTCCCATTCAAAACTGGCCGTTGATCCTCAATCAGTTAGCCATTCGCTTTGAAGATCGCTGGCCTGTATAATCCCCATTTACACAAGATTTCTGACACTCCCAAAAAGCGTCCTCACCTGGAGAACGCTTGCTTTGCATTTAATCGGTTACGAAAAAAGGCATGTGCTTTTTCAAGTTTATCCTGATTTTCCACGGTTCATCTTGCTATGACAAAGCTCAATTACCCTTTGAAAATGGCGGTTTCTGAGAACGCTGTGTTGGGCAACCATACCGAATTTAAGACTTTCTGCCTGAAGTAAGATACCGCCGTTAAATTGAGAAAATTATTGCACACCATTTAAACTTTTGCAATCACCAAAAAGATGATTGTTATGAAGCGATGCCCATATTTTTCATGCGCATTACTACTTCATCTACACCGAATGGACTTGTCACATACTCGTGGTTTGGAGGAAAGAATACTTCCTTCATATACTGATACCCGCTTTGCTGCCTGGATGTTTCCGTTATTATCGTCACTGTTGGTATTTTTCCCTGAACCAATTTGATTATGCCATCTGTGTCACTGTCTTGATTTGACATTGCCCAATCGGAAACAATAATGACGCATTCAAATTCCTTCTGCTTTTGTAACACCTCTAATGTTTCATCTTTTGAATAAGTAGCTACTACAGAAAACCCAAGTTTCTCCAGATGTTCGCAAACGAATGGACTCCACTCGTTTGGAATCGCCACTAAGATTGGATGAGATAATGACATAGTTTACTCAAAAAGCCTACTTCATTTTGCGCGGGGTTGCCCAACGTGACTGGCGTAAGCTGCAAGCGGAGTAGCGGCGGGAGATGACAGTGTAGCCAGGCATCATAGTCTGTTAGTGTTCAGGCTGTTCTGCGGTTTCGCCGCTACCGCTTGACAGCTTCACGCGTAGTTCGGCGGAGCGTGATAGCAAGAAGTTAGTGGAATTGAGAAGAAGTATTAGCAAGCCCATATGCGAAAAGGGGAAGTGCCATGCAAAACTAGAGAGAAAGGACAGTTCCACTTTATTGATTTCACGGTGGTTAGGATAGTGTTATTGCAAAAGATCCCTGCCTCGAATAAAAGAAGATTGAGTAGCAACATTCTTTTTTCTTTCTTTAGCCGAAGTACGTGTGAGGTCGCCAGTCACGTTCGGTGGAGGGAGCCACCCCAGTTTCTTTTGGGGTGAGCGAGCTCCGCCGAACTCGGTGTTCAGCCGTCATTTTACCGTCTAAGGGACTATGGACAGTCACAGTCTAACCGCCTAAAACTGGACAATAGGCCGCGATAGGTTAAAATTGGCTGAGTAATCGCATTCATTTTAGCATCGCACTAGAGGATTGGCAATGTCAGAAAAAATTACAAAATCTCCGAAAAAATGTCTTAATCAGAAGCATATTGAACATAAATTCCTATAAAGCCCAAATGCGCTTGGCGAATTCATTGGGTGACAAGCCAGAGATAGGCAAACCTTGATGAGGCCGGTCGTTATACTCTGGTTTGAATTCACGAGCATGGGATTGTAAGCCCGGAACATCCTGCCAGGACTTGTCCCGAAGCCAGTCCTTGAAAGTCAGCACAAATCGTTCTGCAATACCATTGCTTTCGGGACGATGACGGTAAATTGGAACGTGGATAAACTCTTCGTCTTTTGCGAATTGGGCAAAAAGCTTTGAACGAAAATGGACACCTTGGTCACTGACCAGATAAGCCAACTCTGCAGGCAAGAGAGTTTGCAAAGCCACCACAACTTCTTCGCTGGTAACGTGTGCGCCAGAACGAAAAATGGGAAGTCCCAAGCACTGGCGTGAGCAGTTGTCGATAATTACCAAGACAGCGATCCAAGTTCGCTGAGGGAGAAAATTCCCTTTCCCTGCCTGGTTGCGTTGATGCCACTCTTGGTCTTCCTGTTTGCGATGTTGCACGGCCTTTTGTCGTTGCTCACGGTATGCCTTCCAGTTCTCTTCGGCTTGCTGATACTCGCAACGCTGTGTTTTGCGCTCTTCTCGGGATAGGGCCTGGAATGCCGAGAGCTTGCTGTGCCATGCTGTCTTAGCGGTTTTCCAATCAGCGTCTTGTTGTTCTCGCTCTTTGCGCAACTGATACCGGTCTGAACGAGCCTGCCATTCTTCACGCCAGGCTGCATCATCTTCTTTTCGGGTTTCTTTCGCCTGTTTTCGATGTTCCAGTCGGTCACGTGTCTCCGAAATGTATCGGTCCATCGCTTCTTCGTAGGTCAACTCGTTGTCCGCAAAGGTCATACCAGGCCAACAAGGTCTTTCTTTTTCGCCAGTTGTGCGTCCCACTACCAGGTGACCCGATGAGCCGCTCACCGCGGGTAGTCTGTCTTCCGCTTCATGTTGTTCGGGTACGAACAATAAATCAATATTGATCGTCTGCCCCGGTTGTTCCGCATCTCGAACAGCGCTTTTATCAATCCCTTTTTTTCCCCGCACCCCCTTCAGGCCATAGCCCGGCGGTGTGAAGAATGCGGCGTACCGTGTTCGCACTCACGATTGACTCCCAATTGTTCAACTTGGCCATTTCATCTGCTATCCGACGCTTCCCCCAATCGTCGTGAGCCCTTTTCATCTCAATTACCTTCTGCTCAAGGCTTTCATCCTTTTTGTTCAGCTTATGCGCCTCGAAACTTTCATATTCTTCCAGCCCTGCATATCCTTTTTCATCAAACCGGGCTTTCCAGTAGTAATACAGTCCTCGGCTAACATGCGCCTTTTGGCATGCCAGTGTGACCTTGCCTGTCTCTTCCCAGGTTTCAAATAGCAACTTCCGTTGCTGGTATGTAGTGTATCCGTAGTAAGTCCGTTTTGTACTCATCCCTTTATCTTACTCGATCCTCGACCTTGCTCAATATGCTTCTGACTAAGACAAAATCTCCGAAAAAAACACAAAAAACTCAACTTGATGGGTCGAAACCCAAGAAACTACTCGATCAGGTCAGCGAAGCCCTACGCACCAAGCACTATGCCTATCGTACTGAACAAACCTACCTGGACTGGATCAAACGCTACATCATCTTCCATAAAAAACGCCATCCAAAAGACATGGGTGCAAATGAGATCCGTGAATTTATTGCCTATCTTGCCACAGAACGCAAAGTGGCCGCATCTACTCAAGAAACCAGGCGCTTAGCGCCATCCTCTTTTTATATCGCATAGTTCTGGAAAAAGACATCATTCTGCCACCCGGACTTGTAAATCCATCACGCCCTAAACGTCTGCCCACTGTCCTGACTCATGCAGAAGCCATGTTGGTTATCGATCACATGCGCGGCACCCCACGTCTTATGACAAAAATTCTCTATGGCAGCGGATTACGGCTGATGGAATGTATGCGCTTGAGGGTCAAAGACATTGATTTTGAGAACCATCAGATTATCGTCCGTGGCGGAAAAGGAGATGACGACCGTCTCACTATCCTCCCTGATTCGGTTGCCATTGAAATAAAACATATCCTGCAGGATGTCAAAGCTCTGCACGACAAAGACCTGCGCGAGGGGTATGGAGAAACCATCCTACCGAATGCCCTGGGTGTCAAATATAAAAATGCTGGAAAAGAATGGGTCTGGCAATATATATTCCCCGCCTCGCAACGCTCAATCGACCCACGAACAGGTGTTATCCGTCGCCATCATCTCGACGAAGGCGTTTTACAAAAAGCAATTCGTAACGCTGCCCAACTCGTAAAAATAAACAAGCCTGTCACCCCGCACACATTTCGCCATTCCTTCGCCACTCAACTTTTACAAAACGGATACGACATTCGTACTATCCAGGAATTATTGGGACACAAGGATGTCAAGACCACCATGATCTACACCCACGTCCTGCAACGCGGAGGTAGGGCTGTCCGCTCCCCGCTCGATGACTGACAGACCAATAACCAATTACCAATACCTAATCCCCAGTCTCCACTCTCTAATCTCCAATCCCATCTCAATCTCCAATCTCTAATCTCCAATCTCTATTCTCTATTCCCCACTCCCCACCTTCCTCCAGCGCTTGATCATCATCTCCGCCCGCACGCGTACGCGCGCCTCTGCCTCCGCCACCGCCCAGGCTGATTTGGCCGCCCGGCTGACGTCCTCATCCAACTGCACGAAACCCTCCCATTCTTCGCGCAGGAAAGTCTCCATATCATTGGCTGTATCCCAGGAATAGAACAACGAAAAGCGTTCGCCAGCCTCCAGCCTGAACCACCCCCGGCGAGCGGCTTCCTCCATGGCATGCTCGGCGGCCTCGTCATCGGACAACCCCTCTGGCAGATCCGTCAGACGGCCAACTTCCCGGTATCCGTTTCCCCAGGCGACTTCGACCGGCCAACCTCCCAATAACGGACGCAGGTCGATCAACAGTCCGCGCGGGACCAGCGTCCGTTTGATCTCCTCCAGGGCATGCACCATGCCCGCCTGTTCAATTCATCACAGCGACCAGGCGAGCAGCGCGATGTCGAACCTTTCGTGTGGAAAGGGCAGGTGCAACGAACTGGCGCAGGCCAAGGCTGTCGTTTTGCGCAGCTCGGACGGCATATCGTAATGTGCTACGTGGATAGCGTCCGCGTCCGGATCGATCCCTACCACCCATCGTGCCAGGTGGGCGTACTCCCATGTCAGACGGCCTTCGCCGCAGCCCACTTCCAACACGCGCTGGTTTCTGAAATCGACCAGTTTATGCAAGGCCTTGCGCTCGGATTTTTCCGCGTCTTTTTGAAAGGTCATAGGATTATAGCTTTCTTTGGTTACCTTACTGTCCCGAAGACGTTGTGCTGGTGCGTCGTGCTGAGCGTGCCGTGAGCACGCCGGTGCGAAACGGCACGCCTGTGCTTGCACCACAGGTGCAGGCGAACGGTGTCGAAGCATGACGCACTGTCCTGGCCTGGCCGGGGGAAATCCACAATGAACCGGAGATGAACGGAGATAAACGGTAATCCGACCTGATAAACGCTGAAAAGCCAATGTTGAAAGGCACAAATGCCCAAAAAATCATTGTTCATCCCCGTTTATCCCTGGTGAATCCGAATTTCAAAACACTTGCCAAGAACCTTACTTATCATCAATCAATCCTACTTCATGCCGGTATGCCAGCCTCCCGGCGATTTCCTGTGCCCGGTAGCTTGCAAAAGCGATGCACTCTACTTTCCAGCGGATTGGCTCGACCGGGAACTCTGCCAACCTCCTGGCTACTTCCTCGCTCGCGAACGCGCCTGCGTACAGACCGACGGTCAGGTGCGGCCTATAAGGCGCGCTGCGGAATTCCCTGGCCCCGTTTGCCAGGATTTCTCGCAGACGGGTGATGCCGCCTTGCGGGTCGTGCACTTCCAGGAACGGGGCCGAAGCGAAGCTGTTCAGGCCCCCGATCTCGATCTCGAAAGGCCGCATGCGGGTGTTTCCCAAAACCTGGATTTGCGACCCCAATTGCGCCTGTGTGAAATCATCTTCGTATTGGGGCGCATCCACCAGAAAGCCGCATACGAACAGGGTGATGTGCGGCTGGCGCTGGTAGGGTTCCAGCAAATAACCGTTGAGATGCTGCCTGGCGGCCTCGAACTTACCCTGGATAGCTTCGTTTTCTAAGGGCAGAATCCAGACGCTGTAGGTTTCCCGTCCGTGGTGCCATTCGGGGAAGTCCCGGATTTCAGCGGGGATCGTGACGGGGACCTGATTGAGCATGTGACAGTTTTATCCGGATGGTTTACTCGCAAGCCCAGGCCTCGATTTCGACTTTGATCGCCGGCGTTGCCAGCGCAGCTACATATAGCAGGGTCGAACAGGGTTCATGCTCGCCCAGCCATTCTGCCATTGCTTCGCGGCGTTTGGACTGTATCGATCTCGCCCACCAGGTAAATCGTCAGTTTGACCACATCCGAGATTTCCATCCCGGCCGCTGCCAGATTTTTGTGGATGTTATCCAATGCGACCCTGAATTGCTCGATTGGATCCTCCGGCAGACTGCCATCGGCGCGCATCCCGATTTGCCCGGACAGGACCAACCAACGTTTTGCCTCCCTGATTTCGACCTGGTGCGAATATGCCGCCACCGGCGCGTGCACCGTTTCAGGGTTTTGAAATCGTTTCATGTGCTCTCCTTATTGGTTTCAAGAACCTATTTTCAATACCTTCGCGCCCCGGATCTTCCCCTGCCGCAATTCCAGCAGCGCCTGGTTGGCCTCTTCCAGCGCGTATTCCTGGAAGTCCGGACGGATGCCAGCTTCGGCGGCCAGTTGCAGACACTCGCGCACATCCTGCCGGGTCACGTTGGCGACGGACTTGATCTCCTTTTCCATCCACAGATGCGACGGGTAATCCAGCTTGAGCAAATACTCCTTGTCGACCTCTTCCTTGCGGATCGCATTCACCACCAGCCTGCCTCCGCTATCTAAATTTCTCAGCGCCTCCACGATCGGCTTCCAGACCGGCGTGGTGTCGATGATCGCATCCAGTTTCTGTGGGGAGCTGGCCTCGATCTCACCCGCCCAGACCGCGCCCAATGAACGGGCAAATTCCTGCTCTTCCGGGTTACGGCTGAAGACGAAAATATCGCTGTTGGGATACTTGTACTTGGCCATCTTGAGCACCAGATGGTTCGACCCGCCAAAACCGGTCAACCCCAGCGATTGGCCATCCTGGATGTTCGCCAGCCGCAACGAGCGATAGCCGATGGCCCCGGCGCACAGCAGCGGCGCGGCTTCGGAGTCAGACAGCGCCTGGGGGATGGGATGCGCGAACGCCGCCGGAACCGTCATATACTGCGCGTAACCACCGTCAGCGTCCCGGCCTGTGGCCCGGAACTGGTCGCATAGATTTTCTTCGCCTGCTTTGCAATGCTCACATTCACCGCAGGCCGAGAAGATCCACGCCACGCCCACGCGCTCGCCTACTTTTGAGCGTGGAGTCCAAAGTCTCCGAAGGGGACTTTGGACATGCCGGACGAATCCAACGTCGGGAGACGTTGGATCTTTCCGACTTCCTCGACCACCCCCACCACCTGGTGCCCCAAAATAACCGGCAGTTCCGGCGGCGGGGTGCGCCCCTCGATCTCGTCCAGTTCGGTGTGGCACACGCCACAGGCCGCGACCTTGATCAGCACCTCGCCCTCGCCGGGAGTCGGCTCGGGGATCTGTTGCAGGCGCAGGGGAGCCCCCTGCGGGGATGATACCGGATTCGATTTCATCTCCCCAAGTTCGTTCAATACCATTGCTTTCATATTCTTACTCTTTCTCTAGTAATAGCTTGTAGGTCAGGCTTGTAGCCTGACGAATACTCTTTCTTGTCACCCTGAGCGTGGGTCGAGCAGGGCTGGTGGTTGAGTAGCGAGCGCACGTTGCGAGCGTATCGAAACCCAGCCCGTATCGGGACCGGAGCGAAGATTCTTCGCCTTCGGCTCACGCGTGCTTGCGCACGGTGCAGGCAGAATGACACTAGAATAGAAACGGAATAAAGCGTTTCGTCTTTTGCATATAGGCTTGATATTCGTCTCCGAAGAAACGCATACATTCCTGCTCGTCTGCCCAGGCGGTGGCGACCAAAAATGTTGTAGTGACCAGAACCAGCGCCCCGCCTGGCAGGCTTGGAGCCTTGAAGAAGATGCCCCACGCCAGCAGCAACAGCGAACTGTAGAGCGGGTGACGGATGTAAGCGTAGATGCCGCTGGTGACCAGCGCGCTGGTCTTTTCGAAGGCCAGCAGGCTGGGGTCGCCGGGGCGCTCTTCAGTCGCTTCGCCGCGCCTGCGCAGGCTGCGTACCCCGAAGAACAGCGGCACCAGACAGACAAAAAGCAGCCCCCACGCAATCAGTTGGTGCCAAGAGAACGGGTCGATGAACCATTGCTCTACATTGAGCAGGAACAGCAGCAGGATGCTCTCCCAGGCAAAGAAGCGGTAGAAGCCGTGCGAGTTCGGCTGGCGTAGGCAGGCCCTGGAGATGTAGACCAGCAGGGCGGTTGCGATGACGAATGTGATAAGTTTCCACATAGTTTTTTCCTCACTGAGCGGAGGTCTGAGTGGAGCGAAGCGGGAACGAAGACCGCAGTCGAAGTGCATACTTTGGGCTAGTTGTCGCCTTGGCCTTGGGTCTTGGTACGTGCTTCGACGAGCTCAGCACGACTCGACCCTCCGCTCAGCGCGAATCATAATTTTTCCCGCACGCTGGCGATCTTATCGCTCATCTTTTGCGCGCGATCGCTGCGCGTGCCGATCTTGATCTGGATGGCGATGCGTGGCACGCCCATCTCATGCAACCTCTCGTGACAGGTTTTGATGGCGCGCGTGACCTCGTCCCACTCCCCTTCGAGATTGGTGCCGTTGGCGTTCAGTTCGTAAGATAAACCGGTTTCTGCCAGGATCTGCTCACAGACTGCCACGTATTTCGAAAGTGAAACCCCTACTCCGATAGGGATGATCGTAAATTCAGCGATTGCGTTCATAAGCTCCTCAATTGAGCGATGGCCCTGTGCGGTTATCGCGTTGCCAGCGCTGGATGGCATTACGGATCAGTGTCGAGCGCGTGGCCTGTGGTGCGCGTTGGCGTTCGTATTCGATCAGACGCCCGGCGATTTCATGGTCATAACCGGCTTTGATAAAAAGGTCCTGATACAGGTTTTCTTCCGTTGGCAGGACGACAAACAACGATTGGAGCGTGACCTTGCTCAACATCTTTTCGGCAACCTTCGCGCCACCGAGACTGGCCGCCAGGATGATGATCCATCCCAATGTGACGCTTGGAAAAGGCAGCATGGTTTTCCATTCGCGCAAGGTGATCACAATCGCAATCCCTACGCCGACCAGCCCGATTAACAACGCGCTTACCATGACATTTTTCCTGGTCACTCTGACGGCCAAAAATCCACCGGCAAAACTACCCAGCATTATGCAAGCCACGACGAGAATGTACACTACATAGCCGGATTGCGGCGCGGTAAACGCAAAACGGATGGGGATGTACAGTCCCAGGCTGAGCACGATGGTCGCAGCCCAGCCAGCCAGGATGCCCAGGGGGAAGCGGCTGGAATCGATGAAGCGCGAGAAAGTTTTGCTTAACTCCCCATCTTCTTCCTCATCCGGAAAATAGATATTGACACCGCAGTTCGGGCAGCGCGTCAGCTCGTAATGGAACTTCGCGCCGCAATGCGGACATTCGAGTTCGTTGTCGAAGTCGGCGCTCATCGCTCGTGCCCGAACCAGCTAATCTTGATTGATAAATTTTCCCTTTGCATACAGCAGTTTCCATTTATCATAATCATATTGCCCGGGTACTATCCTGTGCCGAACTGTCTGTCTCCCGCATCGCCCAGGCCCGGGACGATGTAAGCATGTTCGTTCAGGTGGTCATCGATGGCAGCGATGTAGATGGGGATGTCGGGATGTTTCTCCTGCATGGCTTTGACGCCTTCCGGTGCGCCGATCAGCCCGACGAACTTGATCTTCTTGACGCCCCAACGCTTCAACACGTCGGCGGTGGCGGTGGCCGAACCACCGGTAGCAAGCATCGGGTCCAGGATGAGGCAGACGGAGACAGTCGGCTCGAGCGGCAACTTGTTGTAGTATTCCACCGGGCGCAAGGTTTTCTCGTCCCGGTACAGTCCAATGTGCCAGACTTCGGCGCTGGGCATCAACTCCCAAACGCCTTCCACCATACCCAACCCCGCCCGTAGGATGGGGACCAGTCCGATTTTTTCCTGAAGCTCCTGCCCGGTCATTTTTGAGAGCGGCGTTTCCAACTCACGCGAGACCGTTTGCAGATCGGCAGTGGCTTCATAGGTTAGCAGGGCGGCGATTTCGCGCACCAACTCGCGGAACTTCTTGGGATTGGTGTTTTTATCGCGCAGGCGGGAAAGTTTGTGCGCAACCAGCGGGTGTTTGGATTCATACACGTTGGACATAAGGCCTCCTGTTTCGATTGTCAGTAGTTCATGAAAGTTGGAGAAATACCCGAAATTGGGGTGCAGAGTGGGCGTAAGCTCGCTCTGCACCCCAATTTCGGGCTTCTCCCAGCCATTTCGTAATCTACTGATTATTTATTATAGCCTCGAAGGTGATTTTCGACCCGTGACTTGCACCTGGTTTTAACTATACTGAATATATATGAGCATCAACTTTCGCGCCGAACTCCCTGCCAGTGACCAGTTCTGGAAGTTATTCCAGACAACCGGATGGAATGTGAATTATCAACTTTCTCCGGATGAATTGATACAAGCTTTGCGTTCCAGTTGGTACCTGCTCGGGGCTTACGATGGCGAACGGTTGGTCGGTTTTGGGCGTCTGGTCAGTGATGGGATTGTACATGCCATGATCTACGATTTGATCGTGTTGCCTGAATACCAGGCTCAGGGCATTGGTGGAAAGATCCTGGAGAGGCTGATAGAAAAATGCCGGGAAACCGGCGTCCGTGATATTCAATTGTTCTGCGCAAAGGGAAAACGCCCTTTCTATGAAAAACGCGCTTTTGTGGCACGTCCCGACGATGCGCCGGGCATGCAATATGTTCGCCAAGGAGGCTGACATGAAACTGGACGGTATTCACATTTTGCTTACTTATCAATGCACCTTCGAGTGTGACCATTGCTTTGTGTGGGGAAGTCCCTGGCAGACAGGCACGCTCACGTTGGAGCAAATCAAGGTTATCCTGGAGCAGGCCAAGGCAGCGGACGTGGAATCGATCTACTTCGAAGGCGGCGAGCCCTTCCTGTATTATGCTCTACTGGTACACGGCGTGCATCTGGCGTATGAGATGGGTTTCAGTGTGGGCATCGTCACCAACGGCTATTGGGCGCACACCGTCGAGGATGCGCTGGTCTGGCTCCAGCCGCTGGCTGGGAAGCTCGCAGACCTGTCCGTCAGCTGTGATCTTTTCCACTACAGCGAGGCGATGCTGCACCAGGCGGGTAACGCGGTAACGGCCGCGGAGCAGTTAGGTATTCCTGTGGGGACCATCAGCGTGGCGCAGCCGGAAGAGACGGAAGCTCCCAGCAGTCAGGGCCAGTTGGAGGATGGGGCCGCGGTTATGTTCCGTGGGCGGGCCATCGCAAAACTGGCCCCGCGCGCTGCAAAACAACCTTGGGATACTTTCACTGCCTGTCCGCATGAAGATTTCCGGGACCTCGGCCGCGTGCACCTCGATCCGCTGGGCAACCTGCACATCTGCCAGGGCATTTCGATTGGCAATTTGTTCGAGAAGCCACTGACGGAAATCTGCGCCGAATACGACCCGGATGCGCATCCCGTTTGTGGACCGCTGATGAGCGGCGGACCGGTCGCGTTGGTGACCGAATACGGCCTGCCGCACGCATCAGACTACGCTGATGCCTGCCACCTGTGCTACGAAGCACGGACGGCGCTGCGAGCGCGCATGCCTGAAATCCTGGGGCCAGATCAGATGTATGGAGTCGCGTAAACGGACTCAACGTCTCCAGACATTGGGGTTCCAAAAGTCTGGAGACTTTTGACTCCGGCAAGGAGTAACTATGACCGGAAACGACTTCGTCAAATTCTTTTTGCGCACGCCGCTGTATGTTTTCATGGGAGATACCATGTTGATCACCGTCACCGGACGCAAGACAGGTAAGAGGTACACCACGCCGGTCGGCTTTTTTCGCGAGGGAAATTGTCTGTGGGTGATCTCCAACCGTGACCGCACCTGGTGGCGCAACCTGCGCGGCGGCGCGGATGTGGAATTGCATATCCGTGGCAAGGATGTGCAAGCTTTTGCCGAAGCCATCTTGGATGAGGAAATGGTAGCAACTCAGATAATGGAATACGTCCGCCATATCCCGATGTCAGCTAAAGCGCTGGGCGTGCGCGTGGAAAATGGCGAGCCGCTATCTCGAAGATGCGGTCCGCCTGGCAGAAGAGCGCTTGTTTGTGCGGATAAAACTGAATTCGTAGCTCTAAAAGTGATAATTTTTATGTAGTGGTTTCCGAACTCGACACGCCCAATATCCTGCGCGCACCTGGAAAGAAAAGACGTTGGAACATGCGCGTCATCTCTTCTGGCGAATACGCGCTTCCCTGCCCCAACCACCAATCTACACAACTTAAAAGGGCCCCGCTAAAATACGCGGCTAATAAATCGATGGGTACTTCTAAGAGCAGGGGAATAGGATCGCTTTCGACCTTTGTTTGCATAAATTCTGTAATGGACTGTGCGATGATTTTACGAATCCGACCGAGGATGCGGTCTGACTTTTCGTTTTGCAACAGGATGCGGTAAATGTCGGCATTATTCGCAACGTGCTGGAAGACCATCAGAAAGGGTTCGGATGGTTTGTTCGCAATTGCATGCTCTGGGTTTTCCAAATCTGGCAGCCAGGCTGAAAAGGGGATTTGTGAGAGGGTCCGCGCACGTTCATTGGCCAATTCGCTGAACTCATCCACCAGCAGATCTTCCTTATCCTTGTAATGCAGATAAAACGTTGCTCTGCCCAGATTGGCTCGCTGGGTAATCTCCTCTACGGAAATGTCATCATAGCCCTTTTCCTTGATCAGTTCCATGAGTGCTCTTCGTAGTGCCTGCTTTGTACGCTGGCTACGCCGGTCTGTTCTATTTTTCTTTTGCATAAGTTGTCAGTTTTGATAAAAACCCTTGTTCCAGGTTGACAAAAAACAATACCTTATTATAATAGACAAAGTCTATTATTGAACAAAGTCTATTATAATGGATGTTTGGCAAATCGACTACATTCGAATTTGCCTGAAATCATAAACCAATTTTGAGGAATTTGTGACGGACCTCTCGCGAAACATTACAAGTAAATACATCTACCCCTCCGCTGATTGACCTACATGACGTGACAAAAGTTTATTCCACAGCGGCTGGTGATTTTACGGCTTTAAAGGGCATCAGCGCGCAGGTGCAAAAGGGCGAATTCCTGGGAGTGATCGGAAAATCTGGCGCTGGCAAATCCACTTTGCTTAATATGATTACTGGCGTAGACGATATCACGACCGGTGAGGTGGTGGTGCGCGCAAACGGGACAGAAAAATTTGTGCATCAACTGGACGAGGATGAACTTGCGCTCTGGCGCGGCCAAACGATGGGCGTCATCTATCAATCCTTTCAGTTGCTGCCTATGCTGACCCTGATCGAGAACGTCACCTTGCCCATGGACCTGTGCGGCCTGTACCATCCGCGCAAGAGCAGGGAACGCGCGCTGGAACTGCTCGAAATGGTCGAGCTTAAAGAACATGCCTACAAACTCCCCGCCTTTATTTCGGGTGGACAACAGCAACGCGTGGCAATTGCACGCGCGCTGGCAAACGACCCGCCTATCCTGGTGGCAGATGAACCGACCGGCAGCCTGGATTCGGTCACATCGGATCACATCTTTGAACTCTTCGAACGGCTGGTGAACGAGCAGGGCAAGACCATCATCATGGTGACGCACGACAAGTCGATTGCCCCGCGTTTCAGCCGCATCCTGCGCATCGCAGACGGCGAGTTGGCTGCTCCCGTTGAAGATGATGAATCCATTCTTGAACCGGTAGCAACCGAGAAGAGTGGAAAGAAGCGGCGGTGGCTGTGGTAGCGACCCCCCTCCAGTCCCCCCATTCCCGCTCATCGAATGATGAGCAATTTTCGCGTTCTACATCGCGGGAATGGGGGGAAGAAAAGGGGGGCGACGAATTGATCCAGATGCGGGATGTGGTCAAAACCTTCAAGAATGCAGCCGGCGAGTTCACCGTGCTGCATGGCATCGACTTGACCATCAAACGCGGTGATTTCGTGGCCATTGTGGGCAAGTCGGGCTCGGGCAAATCGACGTTGCTGAACATGATCACCGGCATCGATCACCCGACCAGCGGGCAGGTGGTCATCGGCGGCACGGACATTTATAAGATGACCGAAAGCCAGCGTTCGTTGTGGCGTGGCAAGAATTTGGGAATCGTGTTCCAGTTCTTCCAATTGTTGCCGATGCTGACCTTGCTCGAAAACGTGATGTTGCCAATGGATTATGTCAGCCTGTACGATTTCGATGAACGGCCTAAGCGTGCCATGGCTTTGTTGGAAATGGTTGGTCTGGAGAAACAGGCGCATACGCTGCCCTTGGCCGTCTCGACCGGGCAGCAGCAGGCCGCCGCCATCGCACGCGCGCTGGCAACCAATCCGCCGTTACTGGTGGCCGACGAGCCGACCGGCAACCTGGACTCGCGCGCGGCGGATGCCATCATCGATCTGTTCGATGAGTTGGTGGGGAACGGCAAAACCATTGTGATGGTCACGCATGACCCGTCGATGACCTCACGAACTTCTCGCACGATAACGATTTCTGATGGGGTCCTGATTAACGAAAGCGTAACGCAAGCCCTGCCTTTGTTGACCCATCCGCAGATGCTGAAGATCACGCAAAAGTTGGAACGGCGTGTTTATGAACCGGGCGAGAACATCATCCGTCGGGATGAGCGCGTGGATTATTTCTTCATGATCGAGAGCGGGCAAGTGGATATTGTGTTGCAGGGCAAGCGCCGGGATGACGCCTTGTTAGCACGCCTGGGGCCGGGCGATTTCTTTGGGGAGATCGAACTGGTACGCGGCGGCAAATCGATTGCCAATGTACGCGCTGCCGCAGAGGGACCGGTTGAGTTGCTGGCGCTCTCTCGCGCAGATTTCAACCAGATGCTGGATGAGTCGCCTCTAACGCAGGAAGCGATTTCCAGCGTGGTGCAGGAACGTCTCAAAGAGCATAAGGCAATTGACCGGCGTAAGAAGTGGAAGTTGTGATGATATTCAAGTGTCATCGCGAGCGACCAGAGAAAGCGTGGCGATCTCCTGTTACGAGGAGATTGCTTCGTCGCTATGCTCGTCGCAATGACAGAATGAAATAGTATGAAACCTAGATGGCGTAAAGTATTTCTTGACTTGTTTGAAAATAAAGGTCGCACATTGCTGGTGGTGCTGTCCATTGCAGTGGGTGTTTTTTCCATTGGCGTAATTGCTGGAGCGTACGTCATCATATCCCATGATATGAGCGCCAGCTATGCGGCCAATAACCCGGCCAACCTTGAATTCCGCATGGATGACTTCAACGATGACCTGCTGACCACCATCCGCAATAATCGCGAGATTGCAGATGCGGAAGGACGGCGCGTGGTCAACATGCGCGTTCGCACCATGGACAGCAACCAGTGGACAACACTCGATATTATCGCAGTGGAAGATTTTGACAAAAATAAGGTCAACCTGTTGAACCCGGTCGAAGGCGCGACTAAACCTGGAAAGAACGAAGTCTTGCTAGAACGGGATGCGCTGAACGAATTGGATATACAAGTCGGACAGGATTTGATGTTCGAACTGCCCGACGGCACAACCAAATCCATGCGTGTGGTGGGTATTGTCCAGGACCCAACTACCGGTGCGGACGATTTCCTGGCTCCGCCCTATGGCTACATTAGCATGAAAACGCTTCCCACGCTTAACCAGCCGGAACTGTTCAACCGTGTGTATGCCACCGTTGCAGGAAACCAGGATGATCTGGCGCATATCCGCGCGGTTGGCGCGGACTTGAAGGATAAGATCGAGAAGAGTGACACGGTCGTAACCCGCACGCGCTATTCGAAGACTCATGAGCACCCGATGGCGGCTACTATCAATGCTGTCCTGGGTATCTTGATGGCATTGGGTGTGTTGATCGTTTTCCTGTCCAGTTCGTTGATTGCCAATACACTCAACGCGCTGCTCAACCAACACTTGCGCCACATTGGTGTCATCAAGCTGGTGGGTGGACGCAACCGTCAGGTACTCTTCATGTACCTGGTGCTGATTATGTCATTTGGACTTTTGGCGCTTGCGATTGCTGTCCCACTGGGCGGGCAGGGGGCTTATGCCCTATCTGCTTACATTGCCGACAAGATGACTTTTAACCTGTTGGGTTATCGCATCGTACCGCTGGCTTTTGTGATCCAGATTGCCGTGGGGTTGCTGGTTCCGCTCGTGGCGGGGCTGGTGCCGGTCATCAACGGCTCGCGCATTACCGTACTGCGTGCTATCAGCGGCGACTTGACTCTCGATAGCGGCGAGCAGGCTGGGGGAAGTCAAGAGCGCGAATCTTCCTCGCAAAAGGAATCCAGGTGGGAACGCTTCCAGACCCGGGTCACGAATGCGTTGGCGCGACGTGGCATTCATATCCCGCGTCCGTTGTTGATCTCGCTGCGCAATACTTTCCGGCGTCGCGGTCGCCTGGCGTTGACACTGTTCACGCTCACGATGGGCGGTGCCATCTTCATCGCGGTTTTCAATGTACGTGTCACGCTGCATGATTACATCGGCGCAATCGGGCACTACTTCCTGGCAGATGTAACCCTGGATTTTGACCAACAGTATCGTCTGCGCGAAGTGCAACAGGTTGCGATGCAAATTGACGGGCTCAAAGCTGTCGAGGGTTGGCAGTTCGTTGGGGCTGAAATCCTGTATCCGGATGATACAGTGGCGGATAATATGAATATCCTGGCGCCGCCTGCCGATAGCCAACTGGTCGACCCAATTCTGGTGGACGGGCGTTGGATCCAAGCGGGCGATGTCAAAAAGTTAACGGTGAGCGAGGCAGTTTTGGCCGATTTCCCCGATCTGAAAGCGGGCGATTATTTGAACTTGAAGATCGATGGCAAGGATGAACCCTGGCAAGTGGTTGGTATTTTTAAGTTCGTCGGGCGTGAAGGAATTTTGGGGTATGCTCCGTATGAGTATATTTCCCGTATGAACGACCAGGCCAACCGCGCTGCCTCGTATCGCATCGTGACCGATAAACACGACCGTGCTTACCAGGACCAGATGGGTGAAGTCATCGACCATTATTTCCGCGATCACGGTTTCAAAGTACGGCAAGCTCGTGCAGGTCTGGCCTCGCTCGATACAGCCTCTGAGAGTCTGGATATTCTGGTCACATTCCTGCTGATCATGGCACTACTTACCGCCTCGGTAGGCAGTATGGGTCTGGCCGGTACGATGGGTATGAATGTGCTGGAACGCACGCGCGAGATCGGCATCATGCGTTCGATTGGCGCGATTGATTCGATCATCATGCGCACCATCATCGCGGAGGGTGTGGTGATCGGCCTGCTATCGTTTGGTCTGGCAATTATTCTCTCTATCCCCTTTACCTATCTGCTTTCTACTATTGTCAGCCTGGCGGTTTTCGAAACGCCTATTAAGGTGGTTTTCACCTTGACCGGCTACGCCATTTGGCTGGCGCTGGTGCTGGTCTTATCTGCAATTGCAAGTATTTTGCCCGCTCGCAACGCGGCGCGTTTGACGATCCGCGAAGTGCTGGCTTATGAATAACAACCACGAAGGGCACCCCGGCCCAACTGGTCGGGGCAGGCGAAGATCACGAATAATAAACTTAGCGCTCTTTGCGTCCTTTGCGGTTCAGAAACGAAATTAGGAAGGTTCAAATGAAGAAATGGACGAATTTGATTTTACTGCTGACAGCGTTGACTCTTGTCCTGACATCCTGCGGTGGCGGGACTCCAACCCCAACGCTTCAAACGACGCCCATACCTGCTGATGCCGTCATTGCGGAGGGGCACCTGGTCCCCAACGATGACCAGACGTTGTCTTTCACAGTGCCTGGGAAAGTAGCTGAAATCCTGGTCGAAAAAGGACAGAAGGTACGCGAAGGAGATGTGCTCGTTCGCCTGGCAGACAAGGAGCAGGCTGAGGCGGCGTTAGCTTCAGCACAGCTCGAGTTGACGACTGCGCAACAAGCTTACGATCAACTGGTCCGCACCGAAGGGCTGAGTCGGGCCGATGCCTGGCAAGCCTACATGGATGCGCAAAAAGCCCGGGCAACTGCCCAGCGCAAATGGGACAACCTGAATGTCGATGACATCGAGGACCGCATCGATGATGCGCAAGCCGAAGTCAACGACCGCAAAAAAGACCTCGAAGATGCGCAGGACGAATTCGATAAATATGTGAATTTGGATAGAAATAATTCCAAACGAAAGTCCGCCAAGAACAAGCTGGATGATGCTCAGAGCGATTATGACAACGCCGTGGCCAAACTCGAGTCGACCAGGCGCGAGCGCGACTCGGTCCGTGCGGCCCTGGATCAGGCGTTGGCCGATGAGACCGAGGCCAAACACCAATACGATATCAGCCAGGATGGCCCGAACGCTGAACAAAAAGCGTTGGCAGAAGCCCGCTTGAACAACGCCAAAGCGCAAGTCGCTTCCGCTGAGAATAACCTGGCCAATTACGAGCTCAAGGCCCCGTTTGACGGTGAGGTGATGGACACCAATGTTTCGGTCAATGAGGAGGTTGGACCGGAAACCTGGGCAGTTGTCGTAGCGGATACCAGCCAATGGTTCATCGACACCAGTGACCTGACCGAACTTGATGTGGTCAATGTGGCTGTGGGTCAAAATGTCAGCATTACGGCCGATGCCTTGCCAGGTGTCGAAATGACCGGTGTCGTGCAGGAAATCAGCCAGACCTACAAATCGCAGGGTGGGGATATTCTTTACACCGTGCGCATCAAGGTTAATGACCTAGATCCGCGCATGCGCTGGGGTATGACGGTCGAAGTGACATTTGAACCGCTGGAATAATCATCGTCAACTAAGACGCGCACAGTTCGCGAAAAGGTACCGAAAATAAGGGTGGGCGTGTGGCCACACGCCCACCCTTATTTTTGGGCCTCTCCAACTCGATTGTATGAACTAAAATATGTATAGACGAATTAGAACGTTTGTTGGATTGAAATCGAATCACTTTAATGTCATACTATTTAAGCTCCGATAAAAAGCAAAACTGGGAAAACCCAGTGACGCAAAGTCATGGGCCTAAAGTTATGTTAATCAATATGACTATGGTTGCCAGACTACCGATAAAGGCAAAACCTTCGAAAGATGGTGGCGCAAAGCCAAGCGTCTAAAGTCTTCATTTGCCGACTAAGATCGACTGGCACACCGAAAGGCAAAACCAGGGAAACCTGGTGACGCAAAGTTATGGGTCTAAAGTTAATGTAACAATTGACCAGGATCGCCAGACTGCCGAAGAGCATTTTCAGGAATGATGGAAACATCATTCCTGTTTTTTATGTCATTTGGATCACTGCTTCCTGTTCGGGGCCATTGGCGACCCAGCTGACTTTTACCCCAACCAATTCATCCACCCGCTTCACATAATCCTGCCTTTCGCGCGGAAAATCCGCAAACTGACGGATGCCGCGGATGGTCATTGCGCCAGCCTTTTACTGTTTCATAGACCGACTTGGCCGTGCCAAGCCAGTACGAGACGGCAGAGAAACGAAGTTTTTTATATCTTCTCTCCGTGTCTCTGTAGTTTTATTGGGTGGAACCCCGTTTCCGACCCGACCTAAAACTGCCTCCGTTTATCGGGTTATAATCGCTCTATGACCGACTCCCGTTCCCATCGTCCCCTCGATCCCGAAGCCAAACCTGACGACCGCGCCGACAACACACTCCGTCCCCAAAAGCTGACTGACATCATCGGCCAGGAGCAGGTGAAGGAGAACCTGTCCATTTTGATCGACGCAGCCCGCCAGCGACAGGAAGCCCTCGACCACGTGCTCTTCTACGGGCCGCCTGGCCTGGGAAAGACCACCCTGGCGCACGTACTGGCCAACGAAATGGGCGTCAACATCAAGGTCACATCCGGACCCGTCATCGAGCGTGCCGGGGACTTGGCCGCCATCCTGACCAACCTGCGCGCGGGTGACGTGCTCTTCATCGACGAAGTCCATCGCCTGGGACGAGCTGTGGAAGAAGTGCTCTATCCCGCTATGGAAGATTTCGCCCTGGACATCGTGATCGGCAAAGGACCCTCCGCGCGTTCCATCCGGCTCAAATTGCCGCATTTCACCATCGTCGGTGCGACCACACGGTTGGCGTTGGTCACGGCTCCGTTGCGGGCGCGCTTTGGTGCGGTCTACCGGTTGGATTACTATGAACTCGAAGCGATGCAGGCTATCGTCCGGCGCGCTGCGCAGATGTTGGATGTGCCCTGTGATGAGGGTGGCATCGAAGAAGTCGGTCGGCGTGCACGTGGTACCCCGCGCGTAGCCCTGCGTCTGTTGCGGCGCGTGCGCGATTATGCTCAGGTCCGCGCGGATGGGACCGTCACACGTCAGGTCGCACAAGATGCGTTGGACTTATTGCAAATCGATCCGCTTGGTCTGGACGATGTCGACCGGCGTGTGTTGCGTACCATCATCGAAAAGTACAGCGGCGGCCCGGTAGGGTTGAACACCATCGCGGCTTCTATCAGCGAAGAATCCGATACCATCATGGACGTGGTCGAGCCTTACCTGTTGCAATTGGGCTTCCTCGACCGTACTCCCCAGGGACGTGTGGCCACCAAACCCGCCTATGAACACCTGGGATTGGATTATGTGGAGGGGGAGCAGCCCAGGTTGCTTTGATTCTCGCTGAGCGGAGGAGCAAGTGCAACGAGCTCCGCAGTCGAAGCGTCTATCGTTGCAAATGCCTTTCCCCCTTCGGGGACGCTGCGACTTCACTCCGCTACGCTTCGTTCCGCTCAGGGCGGATTTACCTAATATGCTAGACGCCTATTACAACCAACTTGCCCCATACTATAAATATATCTATGCCGATTGGGATGCCAGCCTTCAGCGCCAGGCGAAGATGCTGGATGGCGTGATCCGGGAGTATTTCGGAGATAGAGTTCAACGAGTACTGGATGCCGCCTGCGGTATCGGAACACAAAGCATTGGTCTCGCTCAACTTGGATATATTGTTAATGCTTCAGATATTTCTCCTGGGGAGTTAGAGCGGGCACGCGATGAGGCTGAAAAGCGGGAGTTGAAGATCGATTTCAAAGTAGCCGATATGCGCCATTTATCTGGGAGTTATGACGACAAATTCGATCTGGTGATCGCTTGTGACAATGCCATCCCACATTTATTGAGCGATGATGAAATCACCCAGGCTTTTCGAGAGTTCTATGCGCGCACGACATCTGAGAGTGGTTGTCTGATCACGGTGCGCGATTATGCCAACATGGAGCGCAGTGGGCAACGAATGTACCCACGCACGGTGCATGAGACGGATGAGGGCAAACTGCTGATGTTTGATCTGTGGGAATTTGACGGGGATTTCTACGATTTCACCACCTATGCCCTACTAGACAAGGGCGATGAGGAACCCAAACCCCAGGTCATCCGCGGCGGACGATATTATTGCGTAACAATCCCAAGGTTGGAGATTTTAATGGAACAGGCTGGCTTCAAGAAAGTCGTTACGTTGCGTGAGCGCTTCTTCCAGCCCTTGCTCCTGGGCATGAAGGTTTGATATGGAAAACATCAGTCGTTTGTTGATGATCGGGGGCATAATTCTTTTTACCGTTGGGGGGGCGGTATTTCTGGCCTCCAAATTTGGCATTCCCATTGGCCGCCTGCCCGGTGACATCCATATCCAGCGCGATGGCTTCTCGTTTTATTTCCCGTTGGCAAGTTCGATTTTGATTTCGGTGGTGTTGACGATTATTTTGAATGTGATAATAAAGATTTTTAGAAAATAGGGATAGCTATGGGTGGTGAACTTTGTAGGTTATGTCAAAAAGATAAGTGAGAGTTTAGCTGTACTTATCGAGGCAGCAAGAATACGCAATGAGGCGCTCGACCATTTATTGTTTTTTGGCGTTCCTGGTCTAGGCAAAACCACCCTAGCAAATATTGTAGCCAATGAGATGGGCGTCAGTATAAAGGTCGTGTCAGGTTTGGCCCTTGAGAGGAGGGACGTGCGATATTCACACATACTTGCCGAGAATTTTTTTATTTGCAATTGTATCACTTCGTAGTTCGTTGATTGAATTGTTGATTCCTGCCATGGAAGAGTTTGACCTTGACATAATCATAGGAAAAGGATCGTCGGCTCGCTCTATTAGATTAAAGCTTCCTCATTTCACAGTTATTGGAATAACTTCCAACCTTTTTAAAGTGGACAAGCGGCGGATGAATTGCATCGCACTATGAGTGTCCCTTCTAACGAAAAGGAGAAGTTAGTGCAAAAAGGGGTCCGAGAGTATCTACTTTGTCAAGGGTGTGAAACTAAATTAGCAAATATGAAGGTTATTCAGCACGATTAATTCAAGAAATAAACAATTTCTCGAAAGATTCAAGTGGCTTATACCTTGCATTTATTCAAGATAATGTAGATTACTGTTTAAATTTTTTTAACTTTCCATTATTGATGGGAAGCTGGTGATTCTTGAAATAAAATGTTTGCTTAGGTGGACCACTCTGGAGGTAGAACATGAGAAAAAATAAAAAAGACAAAACAATCGTCACTGGCGATGATTACATCGAGAGCTTACGAGGGCGTAATCTGAAAGTCTACTTGTTTGGCGAATTGGTCCCCGAACCTGTTGACCATCCCATGATCCGACCTTCGATCAATGCCATGGCGCAGACTTACGATCTGGCGCAGCAACGCCCTGATCTGGCGACTGCCCTGTCGCCTTTTACCGGCGAGCGCGTTAACCGTTTCTTGCATATTGCTACGAGCGTCGAGGATGTCGTTTTGCAAAACAAGATGCAACGAAGATTGGGACAACTGACCGGTACCTGCTTCCAGCGTTGCGTTGGCATGGACGCACTCAATTCGTTGTATTCGGTCACGTACGAGATCGACGAGAAGTATGGCACCCCTTATCATCAGCGACTGAAGGATTTCATAAAAACGATGCAGGAGCACAACTATGTCATCGGCGGGGCCATGACCGATGTCAAAGGCGACCGCAGCAAGCCGCCCTCCCAACAGGCTGATCCCGATATGTACCTGCACATCACGCGCCGTACGTCGGAAGGAGTGTACGTGCGTGGCGCCAAAGCGCACCAGACGGGTTGCATCAACTCGCACTGGCTGATCGTCATGCCGACTTTGCGCCTCGAAAAGGATGATCCTCGATTACGCCATTGTCGGTGCGATGCCGGTCGATGCGGAAGGTCTCACCTTTGTGTACGGACGTCAATCCTGCGACACGCGCAGTATGGAAGGGGGTGGCCTGGATGTGGGCAATCAGCTATTCAGCGGCCAGGAAGCGCTGGTCATTTTCGAGGATGTCTTCATTCCCAACGATCTGATTTTCATGGATGGCGAGACCGATTTTGCCGCCATGTTGGTGGAACGTTTCACCAGCTACCATCGTCGCAGCTACGTCTGCAAGAGTGGCGTGGGCGATGTGCTTATCGGCGCAGCCGCCACTGTGGCCGAATATAATGGCGTGGAAAAGGCTTCGCACATCCGCGACAAGCTGGTGGAGATGACCCACCTCAACGAGACCATCTACGCCACCGGGATTGCGTCCTCCTACCAGAGTCATGCCACCAAATCGGGCGCGTACATCTGCGATGACATGCTCGCGAATGTCTGCAAACATCATGTCACCAAAATTCCCTATGAAATGGGACGCCTGGCGCAAGACTTGGCCGGCGGTTTGGTGGTCACGTTACCCTCTGAAGCGGACTACCGCCATGAGGAGCTCGGTCCGTTGCTCGAAAAGTATCTCAAGGGCCGTGACGATGTGCCGACCGAACAGCGTGTCCGCATCCTGCGTTTGATCGAGAACATGACCCTGGGCCGCAACGCGGTCGGCTACCTGACCGAGTCCCTGCACGGGGCCGGTTCGCCGCAGGCCCAGCGCATCCAAATCTATCGCCAGATGCAGTTGGCCTTCAAGCAGGGACTTGCCAAACGGCTGGCTGGTATCGAACTGCCCGATTCCGTGGTCGATGGTCTGAATGAGATCGCAAATGGCTATTTTGCCCGGGTTTTCAACGTGTAGTAGCGACTTTAGTCGCTAAATTCTTGATGTAAAATGAACGACTAAAGTCGTTACTACAATAAGATGCCATACGAATACCGAAAATTATCATCCAAAGAGCGAAAACAAATCGTTGGAGAGCGCAGGCGGCGTGGATTTCCGCTTCACCAGCCGCCACATCCTTTCCGTAAGGCTGGCTGCTATTTGATCACTGCTGCAAACTTTGAACATGCAAATGTTATGGTTGCACCAGAAAGACGAACCACTTTCCAAGATATTTTGTTGGAAGGCTTTCAAGAAATTATGCCGAAATAATCGGATGGGTGATACTTCTCAATCATTATCACATTCTTGTCAATGTTGAGTTCTTGATCTTGTTTCGAATCTCCTCAAGCAAATTCATGGCTCAACTTCTCATACTTGGAATCAACAAGATCGCTTAACCGGAAAACGTAAAATATGGTATCGCTACGCAGATCGAGTGATACGGAATGAGTTTCATCTACATCAAACACTCAACTATATCCATTACAATCCTGTCAAACACGGTTTGGTGGAAGATGTTTATGATTGGCAGTGGTCAAGTTTATTTTGGTATATAGAGGACAAAGGCCAGGAATGGTTGAGAGAACAATGGGGAAAATACAAGCCACCTGATGATTTTGGAAAGGATTGGGACTTATAACGACTAAAGTCGTTACTACTTTCTATTCATGAAAACCACCGACTTCGACTATTACCTTCCCGAAAACTCCATCGCGCAGACGCCACTCGAGCCGCGCGATTCATCGCGTTTACTGGTACTCAATCGGGAAACAGGGAAATTGGAACATCGCATTTTCAGACGAAATTGGTGATTATCTCAATCCCGGTGATTTGCTGGTCCTCAACCAGACGCGCGTCATCCCAGCCCGTATTTATGCGCGCAAACCGACCGGCGGCAAAGTGGAGTTGCTGCTCCTGCGTCGTCAGGATGATTTGACTTGGGAATGCCTGGTTGGCGGAAAAGGGATGACG
The DNA here is from genome assembly GCA_963785535.1 of uncultured Chloroflexia bacterium. Classification (GTDB taxonomy): domain Bacteria; phylum Chloroflexota; class Anaerolineae; order Anaerolineales; family Villigracilaceae; genus JAABUE01. The sequence continues at coordinate 153,742 of CAWAVQ010000016.1, forward strand.
GTTGGGAAAAAAGTATATTGTGGAGTCCGACGACTGGGAGCCGTCGGGAGAGTGGGATAGGAAACTCAAAGTCAGGAGACTTTGGACTCCAAGGTGAAATTATAAGTATTTTGAACGGCTCCGAACGCCTGATGAAATTCTCCGAGCCCATCGAGCCGTATTTTCCCAAAGTGGGCAATGTCCCACTGCCGCCCTACATCCACGAAAAACTGGATGACCCCGAGCGCTACCAGACTGTCTATGCGCGCGAGCCCGGCTCCGCCGCCGCGCCGACGGCTGGTCTGCACTTCACCCCGCGCCTGCTGGATGAACTCAAAGCCAAAGGCGTGAAGATTGCTTACGTCACGTTACATGTTGGGTTGGATACCTTTGCTCCGGTCACAGAAGATGATCCTGAAGAGCACAAAATCCACACCGAGTGGTGCGAGCTGCCGCAAGAGACAGCGGACGCCATCAACGAAACGCGCGCGAATGGAGGAAGAGTAATTGCCGTTGGGACAACGTCCGTGCGAACGCTGGAAAGCGCTGCGCAGCAGACCATGGACTATAGACCGCAGACCATCGTCAATCGTCAATCGTCAATTGTCAATCCATTCATCGGCCCAACTTCACTCTACATCCTTCCTGGCTACCAGTTCAAAGTAGTGGATTCTGTGATCACCAACTTCCACTTACCCAAATCCACGCTCATTATGCTGGTCAGCGCCTTTGCCGGACGGGAGAAAATCCTGGAAACGTACGAGATCGCGATCAAAAAAGGTTATCGCTTCTATTCTTTTGGCGATGCCATGCTGATCCTTTAACCACAGATACCCTTTCGAACACACGTTGACACAGATAAAAAGGATAGGCTGATAAACGGTCGTGAAGATGTATTTTACGTCCGAAAGGATTTGTTTATCTCACATCAATGTTCATCTGAGTTTATCTGTGGTTTAATTCTTCCCTATGACCGAGCAACTCTACTTCGATGCCCCACTGACCCTCGAATTCACCGCCCAGGTGACCGAATCCCGCCCGTTAGACGGTGGCAGTTTCGGCCTGATCCTGCCGCGCACGTACTTCTATCCCACCAGCGGCGGTCAGGAACACGATACCGGTTTCATCGGTGAAGCGCGCGTTCTGGATGTCTATAAAGAGAATGGGGACATCATTCACGTCACAGATAAGGCCCTCGCACCGGGCGATTATCCGGCTCGCATCGACCGCGAGCGTCGCATGCGAGCCATGCAGCACCACACCGCCCAGCACATCCTTTCGGCCTCCTTCCTTGAAGTTGCCAACATTGACAGTCTCTCGGCCAATATCAACGGCGAAACCCCGTCCACTATCGACCTGGAATTGAGCGAAGCGGCCCCCGAAATCCTGCAGCGCGCCGAGACATTTGCCAACCGCATTTTCTTCGAGAACCGGGCTGTCAAGACTTACAACGTTACCCAGGACGAGATCGCTCGCCTGCCCGTGCGCAAGCCGCCCAAGGTCAGCGGCTTGATCCGCGTGGTAGAGGTGGAAGGCTTCGATTACACTCCCTGTGGCGGCACGCACTGTCCCAACACCGGCATGGTCGGCCTGCTCAAGATCGTCAAGACCGAGCGCGTCAACCAGAAATTGCGGGTGCATTTCGTGGCTGGGTACCAGGCGCTTGACTATTTCAACATATATCAGGACGTTGCCCAACAAGCGGCAAATTTACTGGAAACGGGATTGGATGGGATTCCCGCTGCTCTGGAGCACAAACTCGAACAACTCAAGTCGCCCAAAGCGAGCTCGAAACGCTTCGCACTGGACTTCTGGCTGCTGAGGCCGAACAACTGGTCGCTTCTGCTGTGAGGGTTGGTGCGCTACGTCTGGTCACAGCGACGTTCCACAACCGCCCCGCTGCCGAACTGCGCCAGTTGGCGTTCAAGCTGCGCGATGTGCCCGATTTGGTAGGCTTGTTGGCGTCTTATGACGGTGGCAAACTTTCACTTGTGGTTGCCTGCTCGTCGGACACAAATCTGGATGCGCGCGACCTGCTCTATGAGCATCTCATCCCCCTCAACCTGCGCGGTGGTGGGGATAAGTCCCTGGCGCAAGGTGGTGGCGTCAGCGGACGAGAATGCGTTAGATGAATTGTTTAAAAATACGAAAAATTATCTTAGCGCTTGATCATTATTGGGACATTTCAGAGGGTTCTACATAGTTCGAATTTAGAAAAGGGTAAAATCATTGAAACGATCCACCCTCACCCCGAGAGGTCAAACTATGTGTGACACTATGATCGCCACCGGGCTTATCACGGCCCAGGGAAAACCTATTTTTGCCAAGAATTCAGACCGCCAACCCAATGAGGGCCAGGGTCTTGTGTGGGTTCCGGCAAAGGTACATGAGCGGGGCGGTACCCTTCAATGCACCTATATCAGTATTCCGCAGGTGAGAGAGACGCATGCGGTTTTGCTGTCTCAGCCCTTCTGGATGTGGGGCGCGGAGATGGGGGTGAACGAACACGGTCTTGTCATTGGGAACGAGGCGGTTTTCTCCAAGGTTCCAGCTAACAAGACTCCCGCTCTGCTGGGCATGGACCTGCTGCGCCTGGGATTGGAACGGGCCGTTACACCGCACGAGGCGGTACATGTCATTGTTGAGTTGATCGAGCAATTTGGTCAAGGCGGCAATTGTGTATCAATTGGTGAGTTGTACTATCACAACAGTTTCATCATCGCCAACCATGAAGATGCATGGGTGTTGGAAGTCGTCGATAAACATTGGGTGGCCAAACAGGTGAAAGATGTCTACAGCATTTCGAACTGTTTGACCATTCAAAACGAGTGGAATATGGCCTCAGAGAGCCTGGTCGAAAAAACTGCTCAAGAAGATCATTTCGATTACGCTAAAGAATATTCTGATTTTATTTTCACAACCTTCGGGAAAGGTCCGCAGCGGAGGGAGAGGACCACAAACATCCTCAAGGGAAATGCGGGGGCCGTCACTGTGCAAACCCTGATGGATACCCTTCGTCATCATGGGAACGGAAATGTTCCCAGCAACAATATCACTCAGGTGGATATTTGTATGCATGCCGGCTTCGGTCCTGTTCGACCCAGCCAGAGCACCGCCTCCATGGTTGTGCTTCTGGACGAGAATTCCCCGACCGTCTTTGCTACCGGGACATCCGCTCCTTGCACGGGCATTTTCAAACCACTCTGGGTGGACACGCCTCTCTCCGACCTTGAACTTGCTCCCACGGGGACATATGATCCTGCCTCCCTGTTTTGGTCCCACGAACACTTGCACCGGGCGGTTCTCCGCAACTTTCCAGAACGGATCGCTGCCTATGCTGCTGACCGTGACGCTTTGGAGAAGAGATTCGTCCAGGGCGCGTCGGAATTGACAAATGCTTCAACCAAGGAGCGCGCCGAGTTCAGCGCCGAGTGCTTCCGTCAGGCTGCTGTGGCTGAGACTGAATGGTTGGAACGCGTGCAAGCAATCCCAGAATCAAAACAAATTGGTCAGATTGCTGAATGACGCCGCCTGGACGAAGTTCAACCGTTCAGCGAAAATTCCAGTGTAATCGAAAAAATAAGAGCATCCAGAGACTCCCTAAGCCCTGAAGATTTTCCAAAAATATGAGACATACACTTTTAGTGGTACTTTTGCTGATCTTGCTGGCAGGCTGCCTGCCAGCGCCGGTCGCGCGCCCCACGCCAACGGCGACGATCCCCACGCCGACTGAAACTTCTACCGCTACCCCAACACCCAGCCTGACGCCCACCGCAACGCCGATCCCAACTGCCACGCCCTTCCAGGACCCGATGAGCATCGAATACATGCGGGCGCAGAATTATCCTGGCAGTGATATTGTGATCCAGAGCGAATTGGAACGCGGCGCAAATTATCACCGTTATTATGCCTGGTACGAATTTGAAGGACTGAAGATCTATGGCCTGCTGACTGTCCCGGACGGCGAGATGCCTGAAGGTGGCTGGCCCGCCATTGTCTTCAACCACGGCTACATCCCGCCGGATGTCTACCGCACCACCGAGCGCTACATCGCCTATGTCGACCGCATTGCCCGCGCCGGATATGTGGTCTTCCGCATCGATTATCGTGGAAATGATCGCTCGGAAGGAGAAGCAAGAGGTGCATATGGTGACCCTGGCTATACCATCGATGTGCTCAATGCGCTCGCCTCGCTCAAGAGATACCCGCAGGTCAATCCTGATAAGATTGGTATGTGGGGCCATTCTATGGGCGGCTTCCTGACCCTGCGCGCCATGGTCATTTCGAAGGATATCAAGGTGGGCGTTATCTGGGCTGGCGTGGTCGGCTCTTACCCTGACCTGATTTACAACTGGCGGCGCACCGGTCCGTTTACGCCTTCACCCAGTTCACGCGGGGCGGGTTGGCGGACGCGTTGGATTGGGCAGTACGGCACGCCCGAACAGGATCCCGCTTTCTGGGCCGCCATCTCCGCCAATACCTATGTAGCGGATCTTTCCGGCCCCTTACAACTGCACCACGGCACCGCAGACGAAGACGTGCCCCTGGCGTTTTCCATCCGCCTGGCGGAAGAAGTCCGCGCCGTGAGCGGCATCGCTGACCTATACACTTACGACGGCGATAACCACAACATCTCCAAATACTTCACTACTGCGATGGATCGCACGATTGCTTTCTTCGATCAGTATTTGAAGTAATGCCAAAATTTCCTGTGTAAATCATCCCCAATCAACGATAACAGGCTTCTGGTAGAATTACAGTTCTAAAAAGGAAGCTAAGATGCCAGAACCAATTACCTACCGCCTCGTTACTCCAAAAGACAACCAAGCTCTGGAAAACCTGATCGCCGCAACCGCGGATAGCGGGAGCATCGGTTTTACTGATGATTATCAGGCCGATCTGCTGTCCGTCCATCGCGGGTTGGCGGAAGAATTTCATGGCGCGGTCGCGGTGCTGGATGGGGAAGTGATCGGGATGGTCTTCGGCGAGGTACGCTGGGTGCAATACGCCGGGCAAGTGGTGCCCGGCGTATATATTTCCCATTTGCGCGTCCACCCGGAATACCGCCGACAGGGTATCGCGCGTGGCCTCTCAGATTGGGCCTTGGAGTACATCACGGACCTGCTGCGCTCGGATACCGTGCTGTACAGTGCGATCATGGATGGAAATGTCAGTTTGAATCTGGCGAATCAATACGGCTTTCAGGCCACAGGATCGATCCAGGGTGGAATCATACCGATGCGCAAAAGTCCGCCCGCTGCTATCCCGGATTTGGAAGTGCGCCCCGCAGAGAGAAGGGAATTCCCTGCTATTGCTGATGGAATGAATGCTTTTTACCGCAAACACAATTTGTGGATTCCGGTCAACGTTGATACGCTGGAAGATTTCTTGAAGCAGGAAGTGAACGAAGTAAAACCGAACCAGCTTTACGTCGCGGTGAGAAGCGGTGAAGTCGTCGCCGGGGTAAGCCTGTCAGATCGGACGAAACTAGTCCGCATGCGCCTGGCGCGCGCGCCCTGGTATGTCCGCACCCTGGGCGGCTGGTTGGGCCTGCTGCCTGCATCCGGCATTTTGGAGGCGCTAACTGTACGGCGAGTTTGGTTCAGGGATGGGGAGTTGGAAGCTGCGCGCTATCTCTGGCAGACGCTGCGTTATGACCTGCGCGAACGGGGCAATTGTCTGGGTATCGCCTACGATCCACGCGACCGCCTGGCGGATGTGTTCCAGGTCCCGTTCTGGTTGCCGATGTTCAAGGCGCGTTATCTGGTGCGCGCCTCCGATGCCTTGGAGCCCGATCGTTTGATTTATTGCATCGCAGGGCCGTAGAAGCAAGATAAAAACTCGCTGTCCCTCTCAGATTTATCCTGCCTTGCGCGCATACCCCAGATAGTTCAACGACAGATTATCGGATAACTTGAGTTCCAGCCTGCGACCGAGTTCAGCCACGCTGGTCTGGCCGCGCTTGTGGCGACGCACTTCCCGCAGCGTGGTAAGCGGGTCCGTGGCAATCTCACCACCGCCTAAATCTTGTATCTTCATGTCGTGTGTTTCGAAGGCAGCCTTCAGTTCTTTGGGGGTGATGAACATCTCCCAAACGTGCGTGTCTTTGGGGAAGAGTTTGGTGAAGGCAAAATCTTGCAGGCCAAAAATGAAATTGACTTTGCTTTCCTGCGTGCGATTGATGGTGTCGAACAGGAACAGACCGCCTGATTTGAGCACACGTTCGACTTCGGCGACGACAGTCTCCCAATCCGGGATGTGTTCCAGCACATCGCAGCAACTGACGACCTCGAAGCTGTTCCCGTCAAATGGGAGTTGAGTAGCCGACCCGCTCCGGTAGTCGATGGGCAGGTTCTGGGTCCGGGCGTGAGCGCGCGCAACGGCGATGGATTCAGCCGAGACGTCGATACCCGTCACCTGGCATCCCAAACGGGCAAATTCCTCCGCCAGCACACCGCCTCCGCAGCCGATGTCCAACAAACGGACGTGGCTCAGGTCTGTGCCGAAATGGTCTCTCAACACCTTTGTAAAATAGGGCACGCGCCAGGGATTGACCATAACCTTGAGCAGGTGCAGCATGCCGTTTTCGTCCCACCAGGAATTGGCCAGTTCATCATACATGTGGTTGTTGATCGTTGGGGTCATGATATATTATCCGGTTTTATTAGCAATGCGGGAAAATCTTGCAAAGCAGTATAATCGCATCTTCGTTCAATTTCAATTGGAAAGCTGCTAACGATACAAACATGCTAACAGAAAGTCAATCTAATCTCCCCGCAAACGGACGCCACGACCCGTACAAGGCGCTCCGTTCACGGGATTTTCGCCTGCTGCTGACAGGCCGTTTTATTACTTCCTTCGGAAACGAAATGTTGACCTTTGCCATCGCCTGGGAATTGTGGCTGCGCACGCGCAGCGCTTTTGCCCTGGGGATGGTCGGATTGGTGCAGGTGGTGCCGGTTATCTTGCTGTCCCTACCCGGCGGGCACGTGGCTGACCAGCACAACCGTCGGCAGATCGTAGGGATCACGCAGGTTGCCTTCGCACTGTGTTCATTTGGGTTGGGGTTGCTGTCGTACTTTCAGGGTTCGCTCGTTTTGATTTACGTCTGCCTGCTGGGGATTGGCATCGCGCGGGCCTTCAACGATCCTGCCGCTTCTACGTTGGTACCCGAGGCTGTCCCGCCGGAATTGTTTGCCAGCGCGGCTACCTGGACCAGCAGTTCATGGCAGTTGGCTTCCATCGCTGGACCGGCCGCCGCGGGCGTGATCATAGCGCTTTGGAACAATGTCACGATCATTTACTTGTTCGATGCGCTGGCGGCGATTATTTTCCTGGTCTTGCTCGGATTTATCAAAGGCCGTCCTCTGGCGCTCTCGCGCAAGGCTGCCACAATGGACTCGTTGATGGAAGGCTTTCGCTTTATTCGCAGCACGAAAGTCATCCTGGCGGCGATTACACTGGATATGTTCGCAGTGCTGTTCGGTGGGGCGGTGGCCTTGCTGCCAATTTACGCGACCGATATTTTACAAGTAGGAGCACAGGGATTGGGCGTCATGCGTGCCGCGCCATCCATTGGGGCGATCATTATGGCCTTTGCCATAGCGTACCTGCCGCCTTTCAGGCACGCCGGGAAAACCCTGTTAATCGCGGTGGCGGGCTTTGGGGCGGCCACGATCATCTTCGGGTTTTCGAAAAATTTCTTGCTCTCGGTGGTTATGCTAACCCTGTTGGGCGGGCTGGACAACATCAGCGTCATTATTCGCAGTACCTTGATGCTGACGTTGACCCCTGACGAGATGCGCGGGCGCACAGGCAGCGATCAACAGCATCTTCATCGGCACTTCCAATGAAATGGGGGCTTTTGAGTCGGGCATGGCTGCCTCCCTTTTTGGCCCGATCATCGCTGTGGTGGCAGGCGGGATTGGCACGATCCTGGTGGTGCTGACCATTGCCAAGGTCTGGCCGGAGATGCGGAATTTGAAAACGCTGGACGTGCCTGTGGAACTAGATGTGTAGCAAATTCTGATATAAAAAGGAAAGTTCATCGATATCAAGGGAACTGCCTTTTTATAACGCCAGATAACCAATCAGGAATCATGGTCACGGGTGAAGCGATTCCGGCATGTTGTAATCCAGGATTGTTGGGATGTGGTCAAAGCGAAATAGGAACAAAATTTTGCATTATGCGGAATGAATGTTCATTCCGAAATACCTGTCAATTATCGAAGGAGAAATGATATGTCTGAAGCATCTAGTTGGATCGATGAAAATATCCCCAATCAAAGCGGCAAACTCGTGCTGGTGACCGGAGCCAATAGCGGGTTGGGTTATGAGGTGACGCGTGCGCTGGCGCGCAAGGGCGCGACTATGTTGATGGCCTGTCGCAACCTGGAGAAGGCGGAAGAGGCGGCTGCCAAAGTCCGGGATGAGAACCCAAAAGGGAAAGTCAGGTTGATGCAGCTTGACTTGGCAGACCTGGGGTCTGTGAAACGTTTTGCAGGGGAATTCCACTCCGAGTACGACCATCTGGATTTACTGGTCAACAATGCCGGGGTGATGGCGCCCCCTTATGGACAGACCGCGGATGGATTCGAGCTGCAGTTCGGTATCAACCATCTCGGGCACTTTGCCTTGACCGGCTTGCTGCTGGACCTGTTGATGAACACGCCGAAGGCGCGGATCGTCACGGTCAGCAGTTATGCCCATTACTTCGGACGGATCAATTTTGGCGATTTGAACAGTCAGAAGTCCTACCAGAAATGGCTGGCTTACGGACAGAGCAAACTGGCCAATCTGTTGTTCGCGTATGAGTTACAGCGCAGACTATCTCGGAATGGTCAAAGCCTGATCAGCGTGACGGCCCATCCCGGCTACGCAGCCACCAATTTGCAGCACAACTCAGTCCTGTTCAGTTTCCTGAACCTGATCATGGCCCAGAGCCAGGAGATGGGCGCCTTGCCGGTCTTATATGCGGCAACTCGTCCTGAGATCAAAGGCGGGGAATACGTCGGCCCGGATGGTTTCCTGGGACAACACGGGTACCCGCACCTGGCGCGTTCCAGCAAAAGCTCTCATAATGAAGCCCTCGCGCGGCGTTTGTGGGAGGTTTCGGAAAAATTGACCGGAATCGAATACGATATTTGATTTCGATATAATTTCCCTAGGTAAATAGTGCCATAACCTAAACAAGGTGACGGTCCGATATGCAGAGACCTGTCACCTTGTTGGATTTATTTGACGAATGGGATACTCAGCATATAGTGAACGGGTTTGTCCGATAACGCTCGCATGGCATTAACCACGCCCTGATACGTGCTGAAAATTCCGACGAGAATCATTTGCGCAGGTATGCACAAAAACATAACTTCGGTCAGCCCGATGCCTAAGCCGGTGTCGACTTGCCTTTCTCCCAGGAAAATGAAAATAGCAGGAACGAACATGAGCAGGAAACCCCCCAGAAACAATAGAAGCACCATCGTAATCTGGAAGTTCAGCACAGTCTGCCCCTGTTGGTCTATTTTGTACGACTGGTTCTTTTTCCAGGTCCAGACCAACAAAGGGGCGACGAGCAGGGGAATGATATTGCTCAAATGCAGGAAAACCAGCCACAGATCTTCGTTGCCGGTGTTGTCCTCCATGAAATCGAAGTCCAGGGCTTCACTCAGGCACTGCAGGGTATAGGCACGTGGATCGACTTCGCCACTCTCGATGCGTTGGATAGTGCGTGCACTGACTTCGCATTTTTCAGCCAGTTGCTCTTGGGTAAGTGCTTTTTGTTGCCGTAGTTCAGCGACTTTGACTCCGAGGTCTGGTTGGTTCATGGTAATCTCCTGTCTAATTTCAACCCCCATTATAATAATTTCATCTCAAAATGCCATGTCGTAGGTACGACATTCCCACGACATTTAGATCAGGAGTTATTTCGTTGGCAAGGAAAACTCGAAAATAAGGGTGCGACTTGCGCTCGCACCCTTATTTCGGTATCTTTTCGCGAACTTCACAGTTCAAGAAGATGGAGCCCATTATTGAGCGCGCTCCATCTTCTTCGAACCATTATGGAAGCGCAGGGTTTGCGTTATGCACCAACTGCAGCGCCATTTCGGGAAACCACTGGCCTGCACCCGGATCGATCAGTCCCCATTCGGGGTCGACCGTTTCACCTGCTGGCCCAAGGCCGCGGGTGCATTCGCCGTCCGACTCGCCGGGGAGCTTCACCCACAAATAGGCATCGACCAGGGCGTTGCCGGTGTCAGCCGTCGGACGCAGGCCAAGCCCACGTCCGGGCGGGTTGCACCAATCCTGGGCATCCGGGTAGCTCACAGTCGGGGTCCAGGGTCCCTGTCCGTTGCGACTGGTATCGATCACGAAAGTCTTCAGCCCAGCGTCACCCGGATAAGGAACCCAGGTCTGGCTCTCGACGTTGTCCGCATACCATTGATCGGTCAGGTACCAGGTCGAGAAGTCGTTCGGGTCCGCCGGATAATACTGGCTGGCGCACCAATCGAAATGACCGTTTCCCCAGGAGCCGGGATCGGTAGCAAACCAGATGCACTTGGAAATCCAGGTGCCGTATTTTTCTAGATGTTCCGTGAGCCGGTAGTTCGAAACGTTCAAGAAGAAACCATCCGCGCGCCCCACGCCAGCCTGGACCAGACGATGAGCCGCATCTCCGGAACCCAGCCAGGCGCTGTGCGTACCGTCCAGGTAGACGCTGACGTTCGAGTGGGCCTTCAATGCATCCACCGCGTAGTTGAGCATTTCGAAGCGCTTATCGGCGGCGGTTGCCGGGTCCGCTTCGGCGGGCTGGCACCACTCGTAGCCCCCTTCGGAGGGCAAGCCGCGGAACTGCTTATACCAGGGGATGATGCCCAAACCATCAGGTTCCAGGATGACCACCGCCGGGTTGTCACCGATCCCGGCTGCAAAGCCATCGATCCAGGCTTCGTACTCAGCCACGCTGGTAGCCCCACCCGCTGAGTACTGGGCGCAGTCGCGGAAGGGGATGTTGTAAGCCACCAGGACAGGAACGGTTTTCTTGCCTTTCGCACGCTGGACCGTGTTCTTGACGTCTTGCTGGACCTTATGGGGCGTTCCGCCTTCGAACCAGACCGCCTGAGGTGTCCCAATCATCTCTCGGATAAGGTCGGCGTCCGCCTTATCCCCGCTGGAGGTAAGGTCAGCGATCTGTTCGATCGCGCCGTGGTTGACCTTGGGGACGTAGAACTGCGTGCCGGGATCCAGGCTGGTCTGCGACCTGGCCGAAGCGAAGGCCGGGATGGAGGCAATCAGCACGGCCAAAAGCAGGCCGGCAACAAAGAGACGCCCTAGTTTTCTTTTGGTTTTCATAGCGAATTTCCTTTCCTCTTTGGGGTAACTATCTATACTATACAATTTTCCCACCGTGAATTCAACAGGAATTTCCATAAAAGCGCTACCGTCCTCCCGAGGAGAGTTGAAGTTATAAAATGTGACAGTCACCCGGCAGGTGACTGTCACATGCGCTGCAAAATTATTAAGCCAGTACGCCAACCAATTTTCCCCACACGGACCTGGCCATCCAGCCCGCCAAGAATCCGCCCACAAAGCTTGTAAGTATGCCTATCCAAGATCCTACATAGCAGTATCGCAGGAAAGTGGGAGGTGAAATTTGCAAAATGAAACACATTCTTTATTTCACCAAAGATAAGTATAATCGCAATCTAAATGCCAGCCTCCGCAATTGCCCTGCTTTTTCTTTCCGCTTCTTTGCACACGTTATGGAATCTGTTACTCAAGCAATCAAGGCAGAAAACCATTGCTTCGTGGTGGATTGTGATGATCGGGGCCATTCTCTTCTTGCCGGGATTGTTCTTTACAAGAATGCCCCCGCGTGAAATCTGGCATTTTGCCTTGATAAGTGCGGGACTGGAAGCGGCCTATATGCTGACGCTTTCTCTGGCTTATAAAAATAGTGATTTTTCGTTGGTCTATCCGATGGCGCGCGGGACTGCTCCCGCTTTTTTATTACTCTGGTCATTGTTGTTTTTACATGAGGATCTAACGGCCTGGGGCTTGTTCGGTCTGGTTATGATTGTTAGCGGACTGATCCTGAATGGGACTAGCAGTCTGATCCAAAACCGGAAGAACATACCGAACATCAAAGGGATTGCGGCTGCCCTGGCAACTGCATTTTTTATCTCAGTTTACACATTCGTGGATGGAATTGCCGTCAAGCGCGCGCCCGCCGTATCGTACGGCATCTTGATGTTTATTATCATCCCGTTTTGGTTGACGCCCTTTGTGCTGAAACGCTACGGGTGGTCGCAGGTGATAGGCGAATGGAAAGTGCAACCCATCAGGTTTTTGATCGCTGGTTTTTTGGGCGTCCTGGCTTATTTGATTGCGCTGTATGCTTACTCGTTTGCCCCCATCAGTTATTCGGGAGCCATCCGCGAGGTCAGCGTGGTGCTGGGGGCCTTGGCAGGCTGGTATTTTCTCAAGGAAAGGTTAGGTCCCGTGCGGCTGGTCGGCGCGTTCATTATCTTCGCTGGAATCCTGACGATTGCGCTACTCGGCTAAAGGGTCCGAATACGATGCGAGTACCTCCAGCGCAGACGATTTACCGGAATACCAGCGCAGGATTTGCCCGAACCAGTAGCTGAATTTAACTGCTTCGTTCTCCATTAGATTTTGTAACGCTGCCAGTTCATAATAATCAATCCGTTCCACTTCGACCGGATCGAATTTTACGTCCGCCGGATTGATCACTCCCCGGTATAGTTCGCTGATTTCATTGTCGTTCGGGCCATAATTCATCTTGAATTTGACCAGCGGTTTGACATCAAGCCCTTCGACGCCCATCTCTTCCTGCATGCCTCGTATGGCAGCCGTAAGATAATCTTCACCGGCCTTCACGTGCTCCGATACAGAACAATCCAATGCAAGAGGAGCGTGTGGTCTGTCTTTGCTGCGTTGTTGCACAAGCAATTTGCCCTCATGCGTGAATAGCAGCACATGCACCCCTCGGTGCCAGAGTCCGCGTTGGTGGACAATCGATCTCAACTCCTGGCTGATCACAATATCATTTTCATCTATGATGTCAAACAATTCATCAGGCATAGTGAAACTTTCTTCATGAGAAAAACAGGAGTCCAAAGTCTCCCCCGGCCCGACCGCCGGGGCGGGCTGACTTTGACGTCAACTTCGGGAGAAGTTGGACACCATGATTACCTATCATACCAAAAGACGCGAAGAATTTGCTCTCCGCGTCTTTTGAATTTACGAGGTAACCGTACAGCTTTTACTTCGAGAAGTACTCCGTCAACTGATTAAGATGCAGCACGCCGTCGAAGCCCGGAATATCACCTTTACGCATATCGGCTGTCTCACCATCAGGATCGCCCAGGCAGGATACGATGATGTCACCGTCACTGACATCCTCTTTCTCAGTATAGCCATTGGTTGTAACAACCACATTCAGTCCGGCGGCTTTAGCAGCCAGCACGCCGTTCCGCGAGTCTTCGAATACAACAACTTCATCCGGTTGTAAACCTAGCTTGGAAAGAGCCAGATTATAGATTTCGGGATCGGGTTTCTTTTTGCTGACAACATCTCCAGCAAGTACGGTATCAAATTTAATATCGGATAGGACTTTCTCGGTTACCGCTTTGGCGGCCTTTTCATTGGACGTGGTGCAGACCGCTACCTTCAAGCCGGCCTCCATCGCCTCTTTCATCATCCTATGAATGCCCGGTCTCAATGGAAGTTTTCCTGTCTCGATCAGTTCCACGAAAAGTGCAGTCTTGCGCTTGTGCATGTCCTTGACCAGATCATCCAACTCATCCTCAGAGACAGGTTTGGAGAAACCCTTGGTCCTGGAATGATGCTTCATGCGTTCCTTGCCGCCCGCAACCTGAAGTAGTTCATGGTAATACTCTTCACTCCACTCGTCGGTGAAACCGAACTCCTTGAAAGTCATGTTGAACGCTACACGGTGACCGTCCCGTTCAGTATCGATAATGACGCCGTCTTGGTCAAAGAACACAGCCTTGATTTGTCCCATAATAGCCTCCTATCAATAAACCCTAAAGGTCTCTAAGACCTTTAGGGTTTTCCTAGAATCAATTACTCTCCGCTGTAAAACTCGTGGATGACATCCACCGCCATGCGGTTCTCTTCCTTGTTGCCCAGGGTGAGACGGAACCAACCGTCGCGGCCATACATTTCGTTTTGAGGCCTGAAGATGATGCCTTTTTCCTGCGCAAAGCTCACCATATCCTGCCCCTTCTTCCCGGTATCAGTGCCGTCGAAAAGGATATAGTTGGCATTCGAGTGGAAGGAATACAAACCTTCGATGTCACTGAGGGACTCTTCAATGAAATCTACTTCGCTGTTGTTGAATTCCACTCTCTCTTGCAGCCCTTCTGTGTCTTCAAAAGCGGCCAGGGCCGCCCACATTGGAATCGTTCCAACGTTCCAGGGCAGCAGCGCGGCTGAAATTTGGCCGATCACATCCTTATGGCCCAGGGCATATCCGAAGCGCAGGCCCGCTAAACCGTAGGCCTTGGAGAGTGTGCGGGTGACCATGACGTTCTTGTACTTTTTGACTAACTGTACCTGGGACATGCCAAGACCTGCAAACTCGACGTAGGCTTCATCAACGATGAAGGGAATGCCAGTTTCTGCAATTTTTACAAAGTTTTCAGCTGCCATGAAGTTACCAGTCGGATTGTTCGGATTGGCGACCACGATGACCTTGGTCTTATCGGTAACGGCTGCCAGGATAGCATCCACATCGAACAACAATTGATGATCTTTGAGGACCATCGGGACAGAGACAAGCTTCCCGCCCAAGATATTGCAGCGTAATTTGTAGATACCGAAGCAGGGCGTATGTTGGATGACTTCTTCCCCTCTTTCGAGAAAGCAACGGAAGATGTTATCATAAACCTCGCTGGAGCCGTTTCCAATCATCACGTTTTCTGGGCCGTCAAGATTGTTGATCTCAGCGATCTTTGAGCGGACGACCAGTCCCTGATCGGGATAGCGGTTGGCCATCGCGCCATACTTCATGATGGCGTCCAACACCTTCTGTGAAGGTTGATGGGGATTCTCGTTGGACATCATGCGATGCAGTTCAGGCTGTCGCCAGGCAAGCTCGATGTGCGACGAGACGTACATGGGAATCCCCTTTACCCACGGGACGAAATAATCTTCAACGTTCTTCATGTGTGTATTCTCCTGGTAGTGGTTTGACTATGCTTTTCCAGCGCTGCCGAGCATATCGATCCAATGGCCAACAGCCACCCGGATGGCATCGCGAGCGGCGATATCGACTTTCCCGGGATTGTATTCGTCACGATGGGCAGCAATGTACTCATATCTGGCATCGATCAAGGTGCGTTTCAATTCCGTGGATACGTTGAATTTGGCGCCGCCGGCCTCGAGCAATTTCTTGATGTAATCCTCGGGCAGGCCGGTTCCACCGTGGACGACTACTGGGGTCTTGATACCATTCCCGTTCAGCATTTTGTTGATGGTTGCCATACGCTCGAAATCCACTTTTGGATTCTTGGTCTTATAAACACCATGCGCTGTGCCGATGGCAGGCGCAAAAATATCCAGGCCGGTACGCTCGACGAATTCAACTGCCTGAGTGGGATTGGCCAACTGCGTTTCATCTTCCGAAACCTTGATCTGGTCCTCGACACCGCTCACGGTGCCCAACTCGCCTTCAACGGAAATGTTGCCGACCGAGTGGCAATAGTCCACCACTGCTTTGGTCTGGCGGATGTTCTCTTCGTAGGGCTGCTTGGATGCGTCGATCATGATGTTGGTGTAACCTGCGTCCGCGCAGGCTTTGCAATATTCCACGTCCGTGCAGTGATCGAGGTGCAGGCAGATCGGAATGGGTGCTGATTCGGCGATGGTGCGGAAAATGGCTACCAGCACATCCTTGCCCAAAAACTTGGACGGAGTCACCGAAGTCTGGATGATCAGCGGGGATTTCTTCTCGACGGCAGCGTCGACGACCCCTTCCAACTCGATCAAATCGGTGATATTGAAAGCACCAATAGCATATTTCCCTTTGGCAGCTTCGACCATGATTTCTTTTGCGTTTACAATTGACATGTTTTTTTCTCCTGAAGTTTATGATTCTAGAACTTCTTTTTGTCGAGCAGTCTCGATATCGATAGTCAATAAAACCTTGTTGGATGTTCTTTGTGGCTAAGCCCTGATACGCTCTCCTTTGGAATCCCACAGGGGTGACTTGACGACCTCTGCGGCGACCTGTGTTCCGAAGAATTCGATGTTCAATTCGGTTCCCGGTTTTGAATACTCGACTGGCAGGTAAGCATAGACCAAACTCATCGCGACCGAATAGCCATATCCGCCAGCCGCAACCCAGCCAATGATCTTGTCGCCGGCTCGGATGGGTTCTTTGCCCAACGCGATCGTGCGATCATCGGAAATTGCGATACAGCACAATTTCTGCTTGAGTTCGCCCTCTTTCTGCTTGACCAGTGCCTCACGGCCAATGAAATCGTCCTTATCGAGTTTGACGGCAAAGCCGAGACCCGCTTCGTAGGGAGTGTAGTCTGGGGTGATTTCTCCGCTCCAATAGCGGTATCCCTTTTCGAGGCGCAGCGAATCGATCGCTTTATAACCACCTGCTACCATTCCCTCAGGCTGGCCGGCCTCCCAGAGTGTGTCCCACAAACGCAGACCGTACTCCATCGGGCAGTAGAACTCCCAGCCCAGTTCGCCAACATAGGTCACGCGCGAAGCGAGAACGGGCACGTCGCCCACGGTGATGCGTTTGTTGGTCATGTAGGGGAAGCTTTCATTGGACACGTCATCCAATGTGACCTTTTCCAAGATCGCCCGTGCTTTGGGCCCCCATAGCCCGAGACAGGCGTACGAGGAACCGACGTCTTCAATCGACACGGAGCCATCCTCGGGCATATTCAGTGAGAGCCAGGATAAATCGTGTTGTCCGAACGCAGTTCCGGTGATGATAAAGAAGTGTTCTTCTCCCAGGCGGGTGACGGTGAAGTCACATTCGATCCCGCCGCGCTTGTTCAGGCATTGAGTGTAGACGACGGTTCCGACAGGCTGGTCGATATCGTTGGCGCAAACATAGTTCAAGAATTTCAATGCGCCAGGGCCACGCACTTCGAACTTGTTGAAGGATGTCTCGTCGAACAGACCGGCATTCTCGCGCGTTTGGAGATGCTCGTAGCCGATGGCACGCGACCAGTTATGGTGCGCCCAGCCCTTGGGCTCGTGTCCGTGAGTGGCTAGCTCCTCGTAAGGCTTGAACCAGTTGGGGCGTTCCCAGCCAGTCTTCTCACCGAAGTGACAGCCTAGGTCGCGCAGGCGATAATAGGTGGGGGACAGGCGCAGCCCGCGGCGCGAAAGACGCTCTTCGCCCGGGAAGTGGATGTCGTAATACTGCGTGTAGGTTTCAAGCGTGCGTACCACTGTGTAATCCTGGCTGTTGTAGTTGGAGCCGAAGCGGCGCACGTCCAGTCGCCAGACGTCCCATTCGGGGTGACCATCGATGATCCATTCAGCCATGGTCTTGCCGATGCCACCCGCCCCTGCCAGGCCATGTGCGCAGAAGGCACAGGCTACCCAGAAGCCTTTAACGGCTGTCGGGCCAAGCAAGAACTCTCCATCCGGGGTGAAGCCTTCGGGCCCGTTGAGGAGTTGTCTGATCTCGGCTTTTTCCAGAATGGGCACGCGTTTAATGGAGTTTTCCATCAAAGGTGTAAAACGCTCCCAATCAGGAGGCAACAATTGGTATTTAAAGTCGCGCGGAATGCCTTTCAGGCCGAAGGGCACGGGATTGCGTTCATACCCACCGGTGACAAAGCCGCCCACTTCTTCGCGCCAGTAAACCAGCAAGTCCGGGTCGCGCAGGGTGGGAATATCGTGGCCTACGCCCTCTATCGGTTTGGTGATCGCGTACAGGTGCGCCATTGGGACGACAGGCAAATTGAGGCCGACCATCCTGGCAACTTCTTTGCCCCATTGTCCGGCTGCATTCACAACGATCTCAGTCTTGATTGTGCCTTGATCGGTCACCACTTCGCTGACACGCCCATTCTTCAAGTTAATCCCTTCTACGTTCGTGTCCTGGAAGATTTTGGCGCCGCGGCTCTTTGCCCCGGCTGCCAACGCATTCGTCAGCATAGTGGGGTCGATCATGCCGTCGTTAGGGGTATAGGCAGCGCCAACCACCCCATCGATGTTCATGAGCGGGAACATATCCTGGGCTTCTTTGGCCGATACCAACTCCATCGGCACGCCGAAAGAACCCGCCATGCCCACCAAACGTTTGATTTCCTCCAAACGTTCAGCGGATGATGCCAGGCGCAACCCGCCGACTTCGCGCCAGGCAGGGTCCTGGCCTGTTTCGTCTTTGAGTCGTTTATAGAGGTCGGTGCTGTAGTGCATCATGCGGGTCAGGTTGGCGTCTGAGCGCATTTGACCGACCAGACCGGCAGAATGCCAGGTGGAACCGCTGGTCAACTCGTGACGCTCGAGGATGACCACGTCTTTCCAGCCCATGAGGGTAAGGTGATAGGCGATACTACAGCCACCGACACCACCACCAATGACGACAACTTGAGCGTGCGAAGGAAGATCAGCCATTTTTATTCATCTCCTTGACCCATTGATCCCAGCGAGGGTCGTTTATTTTTTCGAACACTTGATTGAAGAAGTTGTTGGAATAAGCACGATAGTCAAAGTCAAGTTCTGAAATACCGATTTGGACCAGCCCCCACATTGCCTCGCGAAACAAAGACATGACTTTCATGATTTTCAAATGGGCCATATGCTTATCTGTTAACTCCCCAAAATAACAATTCAATAGCCATCGGTCCTGCTCATCCGACAATTCATGATTCGCGGAGAAATTTGCCAGGTCGAAGAAGATATCTCCCATCCCAGCGTATTCCCAGTCCAAAACGTAGATTTGCTCATCATTTATGAGAAAATTTGCGTTGAGCAAATCGTTATGACACGGGCGCAAGGACTCCGGAGTGGTCATGATCGCGGCCTCTGCTTCGTGCGCCCGCTCCATCAAAGATTCAAAATTATCGGGGAATTCAACACTGTAATGACGGGCGATCTCCGCATAGCTTTCAACCGTGCGGAATGCAGAAAAAAAACCGGGAATTTCTGGCATCGAATGTATTTTACGAACAATTTCCATCACCCTGCGGATGTTTTCCGGGCGTGTGATCTCTTCCAGAGGAAAGGGACGAGCAAAGACGAATCTTGTTACGAGGTATCCTTCAGGCTGTATCACATGAATAACTTCAGGGGCAATGCCAAGCTTCCCTGCAGCTAGGTTCGCAGCATATTCATGCTCTCGGTTTATGCCAAGCTTATCAGTACCTGTGCCAGCGATCCGTAGGGCAAACGATTCCCCATCGACGTCCACACGAAAATTGCTGTTTGTAATTCCACCATCAAGAGGGGATACTTTCAGGTCGCGGGCGTTTGCCCACATTGGTACCCGGGCAATGGCTTCATCCACTGTAAGGGCCATAAGTGTCCTTTCTCAATAAGATTGAAAGGTATTGCCTGGGAGCAATACCTTTTTGATGTTTTTCGCTTTATGATTGCCAGATTGAGCCAGGCCGTGCCATTTCGGCCACAATATCAAACGATGAGATGACACCCAATGGAAATGCATCCGGATCCTCTTCATCGATCACGATCAGGCGGTGATGATGGTTTTTGATCATCACATCTGCGGCTTCACGCAAACTGGCGTGAATATGGATCGTGAAGGCCTGATGCATGACATCACGGACGGTCAGACTTTCATCTACCCCATTTTCGACAAAGCGCATCAAGTCTCTGCCACTTACGACCCCTAGATGTTTTCCTTTCGCATCAACAACGAGCACGGACCTCCAACCCGCTTGTATCAACGTGCGTGCTGCTGAAATGATCGGCGTTTTCCCGCGGCAAACCAACATGGCGTCCGACATCACATCTGCGACTGTTTCGCGTTTCGGTTCTTCCTCCCTTGCAATGCTGGCCACAAAATCAGTGGTAGAGATCACACCTACCGGTTTGCCGTTCTCAGTTACTAACAAACGACTGACATCCTTCGCGATGAGGGTATGCGCTGCCTCTTTGATCGACATATTCGCATCGATCGTATCCACCGGATAGGACATTAAATCATGAGCGGTCAAATGCCGCATCGTTGACAAACTTTCATCGTCAATGGAAAGCCATTCTCCAGCCAGCAGGTCATAGTCGGAAATGATTCCGAGAGGACGGCCTTCTGGATCGGAGACAATCAGTGCGTGGACTTTGTGCTGGGTTAGCAACACAGCTACCTGTCCGAGCAAAGCGTTTGGCCGGCAAGTCAGCACGCCGGGGTGCATCAAGTCGCGAACAAGTTTTGTCATAACAAACTCCTCTAGTTAATCGACTTCATCCACATCTTTGTACCATTTAACTCGGTCTCCAACGCGGGAACGTAATCGCCAGGCAAGCGACTTGGGTTCCTGGTCGATGCGCTCCATTGCCGAAGCAACCTGGCTCTCGATATGTGCCTTTTGTTCCGGTTTGAGTTGCTCGTATCCCTGTGCCAGCTTACGCACCTTGTCCAGGTTCATGGTTGTGGTACGCCATAGTCCCCAATCTGTACTGCAAAGTTCAGCAACGCGTTTGATGTTGATTATTTCGTTGTCAATATCACCTAGGGAATGTTCCATCAGCAACATGATGGTATCAATAATGTCCTTCTCATTGATTTGGACGATCTGCATCTTTTCAAGAAGCAATTCTGCCAGCGGGATGGTAGGAGCATCCACCTCCAAACGGCCAGCCCAATAAATGGCGTGGCAAAAATCAAGTTTTTCGTAGAAAACATCCACGTGCAAGCCAACTTCAGACCTATCGAAAATGGAGCGTTCTCCTTCTGACACAATGAAAACCTCGCGGTTTTCGGTATACCCGAGACCCGCCATCAGTTCTTTGATTTCTTTGGTCTGCTTGCGATAAGCTGCAAAGTCAATATCGGTATAGGCGCGGCCCATAGCTTCTTGAAGGTACCCATACGTGGGGCAGTGCATTTGAAAAGCCAGCGACCCAATTACTCGTAAAAGAATACCGGATTCGTCGCTGGCTTTGATAATGCGTTTAAGTTCGCCTTCAAACTTGTCACGCTCGGTTCGATCTTGTTCGCCCATCCCAATAGAATTGTTGGTCATACACTACTCCCATAGTGAAGTCGTGGCAAACAGCGCCCAATTGGAAACGCATGCTTGTTCGGTTGTGTTGATTTTTGTGCAATTAATTATAGCTGAAAATGCAAAAACTTGCAAATTTCTTCAAATTCCTATATAATGAATCATTGAAATACTCATTTTCCTTCACCTTTTATATCAAGGCCTAGCTTGATGAGCAAATCACTTATCCCTGCTCAACGGCGAGAGCGTATCCAGGAGTACCTGGCACTCCATAAGATTGCCCGGACGGTTGATTTATGCAACATACTGGATGCTTCTGAAGCGACTGTACGCCGCGATTTAGAATGGCTGGAGCAGGATGGTATTTTGGAAAGAACACACGGGGGGGCGATTCTCAGTCAGCGTATGATTTTTGAACCTGAATATCGTCAAAGGGCTCAACATCACCCGGAAGAAAAACGCGGTATTGGGGCAGTCGCAGCTTCGCTCATTGAAGAAGGCGATATTGTTTTTATCAATAGTGGTACGACTACAACTCAGGTCATCCATCAAATTCGCAGTGATGCTGAGATCACTATATTTACCAATAACTTGAATGCTGCTCTTGAGATGGGCGAGCCGGGTTTTCATCATTATCTGGTCGGTGGTGAATATCAATCTCGTTCGAAATCGTTAGCTGGACGATTTGCTATTGAAAACTTGAAACAGGTCTATGCTAACAAGGCAATTATTGGGGTAGATGGGATCAGCTTGAAGCACGGTTGTACCGTGCCGACCAATGCTGAGGCCGAGATTGTCCGGCAGATGATTGAGCGAACTATGGGTCAAATCATCGTTATTGCAGATTACAGTAAATGGGGTGTGGTTTCCAATTTTCAAGTTGCTACGATCGATGAAATCGATATCTTTGTTACCGATGAATCGCTTGATAAGTCAGCATTCGAATCGCTTGAGACGCATTCTGTTAAGAGTTTGGTTGCGAAGGCAGAACTAGTCAATGACTGATAGCTTTCAGCAAAGCTATCAGATTTTTTATTTGGAGGTAGTACATGCCCTTCTTTTCGAAGAAAGATAAAAAGAAACCCACTCGCTTATTTTTTGCGACGGATTTGCACGGTTCTGAGCGCACATATCGCAAATTCATCAACGCAGGCAAGTTTTATGATGTTGACATTCTTGTAATGGGTGGCGATATTACTGGTAAGCTGCTTATCCCAATTATCAAAGAAAAGAATGGCAATTACCGGGCTACGGTGCAAGGTCGTGTAGAGCATTTGTCCACGCAGGCGGAACTGGATGAACTCACTGCCAGGTTAGGTGTCCTGGGTTTCTACCACAAAGTGATGGACGAGGACGAATTCCAGACGTTGTCATCGGATGAGAAAATGGTTGATAAGGTATTCCATGAACTGGCTCGCCAACGTTTGAGCGATTGGGTGGATCTGGCAGAAGAGCGTCTGGCGGGGACCGGAAAGAAGTGCTTTATCACCGGTGGAAACGATGATGACCCGGAAGTGTTAAGTGCGATAAAACGTGAGGATACAAAATCTTTCTTCGGTTGCGAAGGCGAGATGGTTTATGTAGACGATGACCATACCATGATCTCGGTCGGATTCAGTACCCCGACGCCTTGGAACACGCCCCGCGAAGTGACCGATGAACAACTTGGTGAGATGATCGAAGAAATGATCGTCAAGGTTCCGGATACGAGCAAAGCAATCTTCAATTTCCACGACCCGCCAGTGGATTCATCCCTGGATACCTGCCCAAAGCTAGATTGGGAAAAAGACCCGCCAGAGCCCATCATGCAAGGCGGGCAGATAGTCATGTACGGAGCCGGGAGCACATCTGTGCGCAAAGCCATCGAGAACTATAAACCGATGCTGGGATTACATGGGCACATCCACGAATCTCAATCGGTCGCGAAAATCGGGCGCACTACCTGCGTCAATCCAGGTAGCGAATATGGGGAGGGAATACTACGCGGATGTCTGGTAACTTTTGTAGATGGAGAAGTAAAAGGGTTCCAGATGACCAGCGGATAAACTGTGCAATGACGAGGTAATTTAAAAAGAAGTTACCTCGTTTGCTTTTTGAAAGTTGGAGAAGAAGGAGGCAGCATGTAGAGATTTGGCATAGGAATGCGTAACTGACCCGTTTTTGTTCATTTTTTACCAAAGGAGAAAGAAATGTCAACAGCTGCGGCTTCAAAACCGGAAGTCTTTACTCGAAAAGCATCGGGACTTGTTCGCGTTATGTCCCCATTCTCGGCCTTCATCTATAACGTTTTGACGATGGGCCTGATCTTCCCCTGGACTTACCTGTGGGCGCCGGGCGCTCTCCCTGGGGGCAAGATGGTCTGGGGTATTTTGCTGGCAATGGTGATCGAAATCCCCATTGCCTTTGTGTATGTATGGCTCTCAACAGCACTGCCGCGCTCCGGTGGCGACTATGTGTTCCAGAGCCGTGTATTCGGCGGCGGTGTAGCATTCACCGTTGTGATGTCCGGGTATGTGATCTGGATTTTGCAATGGGTTGCGCTCTCTGGCTGGCTACTTTCTTATCTTGGCTTCGCGCCCTTATTCCTTGGTTTAGGCGCAACGACCGGAAGCGCGGCCATGTCCAGCCTCGGGCTATGGTTTACATCTTCGACTGGCATCGTGATCACCAGCATTTTGAATGCATTTGTGGCCATGTTGATCCTGATCAGCGGTTTCAAGAACTACGTTCGTTTCCAGGTTGTCATGATTATTGGCACTTTGCTGGCCTTCCTGACGATGCTGTTTGTACTCTTCGCTGGTAACCCTGCCTCATCAATGGGCAAGATCGATACATTTGCAGCAGCCGTGAGCGGGACGCAGAACTTCGTCCAAAATGCCATTGATGCCTCCAAAGCGGCTGGCATCGATCTGAATCCGCCCTTCAGCTTGCTGGCGACCTTATTGGTTGCGCCGATCGCCTGGACTTCCTTGCAGTGGGCAACTTACAGCGCCCAGCAGAACGGTGAGATCAAGAATGCGCGCTCGTTCAACAGCCAGGCGTTCATCATTGTCGGTTCGTTGATCTTCACTGGTATTTTGCTGGCTATCCTGGCTGCCGCGCTGGAGAAAGCCGTCGGCACAGAATTCCTGTATGTAGCGGGAGCAGGCTATTGGTCCGGTCTTCCTGAAGCGACTATCTCTGGTTTCTGGTTGTGGCCTAATATGATCGCGGTGGCACTTTCAGCTAGTCCTTTCATCGTCCTTTTGATCGGCATCGGCTACATTTTGAACTCACACCAGATCGTCCATAACTGCTACATCGGTATGACCCGTGTGATGGTTGCCATGTCGCTCGACCGCCTGCTGCCCGAATGGGTCAGCCGCGTTGACGAGCGCTTCCATACACCTGTGAATGCCCATATTGCCTATTTTGTGGCCAGCATTCCGGTCATTTTGGTTTACAACTATTGGGGCGCGTGGGCAGGCTTGACATTAGGTGTGACCTTCGCTTGCGGGTATGTATTTGTCATCACCTGTCTGGCGGGCGCATTGCTGCCATATCGTGCAAAAGATGTGTACGAAGCTTCGCCAGGTGCTAAATATAAGATTGGCAATACTCCACTGGTTACCGTCTTGGGTGCTCTCGGCTTCATACTGGGTGGTGCGATGGTCCTGATGTTCATGTTCTACTCCCAGTTAGGCCTGACCAGCACTCTGGCCTATGTGGTTGTGTTCGGCGTTTTGGCTCTCTCGGCGATCTGGTACTTCCTGGCCAAGAACGCTCAAAAGGCCAAAGGCATCAATGTGGACTTCGCCTTCAAGGAAATCCCGCCCGAATAAATCGGATCGTAATCGAGCATGTTGTGGTCAGTGTTCTTTCCGGCACTGACCACAATTTTTACTCTCGCAGATTCGAAAAAATGGAGGCCTTTATGCCGGTGATTGAGGATGCTGTATCGAAAATCGAAGATTGGAAGGGAAAGAGCATTTCCATTCAGCCTCTCTCAGGCGGGCTGACGAATACAAACTATAAAGTGGAAGTGGACGGAGTACCCTATTTTGTGCGCGTTCCCGGGGAAAGTACAGAACTGCTGGCTGTAGACCGCCAGAATGAATACATCAATTCAAAAGCTGCCGCCGAAGCTGGGGTTGGGCCGAAGGTGCTTTATTATTTGCCCGATTTCCAGGTGATGGTGCTGGAATTCATCGTGGGGGAAACCATGTCGAAGGAGGCGTTGAACGCGCCCGGTATGCCGACCCGCATGGCGCAGGCCATCAAACAACTACATGAGGGTCCGCGCTTCTTAACGGACTTCAACATGTTCCGCCTCACAGAGTATTACCTGAAGATATGCGCTGACCGCTCGATCCCCATCCCGGACGGATACCTCGAGAGAATGCCAACTGTGGAGCAGATCGAAAAGGCGATGGCGGTCAAGCCGCTGCCGACGGTTCCCTGTAACAATGACCTGCTGGCAGAGAATTACATTGATGATGGTAAATCGCTGCGTTTGATTGACTATGAATATAGCGGGAACAATGACCCGTGTTTTGAACTGGGCAATACCTGCCAGGAAATGGAATTTGATGAAGCGCGTATCCAGGAAGTGTGTGCCGCCTATTTTGGCAGTGCCTCGGCCAGCAAAATCGCACGCATGAAATTGAACATGATTATGTCGGATGTAGGTTGGGGATTGTGGGCTGCGATTCAGGAAAAAATTTCGCAGTATAGATTACGATTTTTGGGGCTGGGCAATCGAAAGATGGGGAAGAGCGCTGGAAAAAATGGATTCAGCCGAGTTCCCGGTCTGGCTGAAGGATGTCCAATTATAGAATGCAAATCCATTCGTCTGCAAATTGAATTTGAAAATTTTGCCACGGAGTCATAGAAACACGGAGATATAAAGAACTCTGTGACTCCGTGACTCTGTGGCTTTTTCACCAATACCATCAACACGCCGGCTTGGAAATTCCTCTAAGTATAAAAATAACCTTAAAAAGTGTAGCAAAAGTTTGCAATTTTTTGCACAATTTGCTACAATATTTTTGCAAAGTCAATCAAATTCTTTCAACTGAAAATTTCCTGTTTTACTTCAAATGAGTAAAAATCTTATCCCCGCCCAACGGCGTAAACTCATTCAGGAATATCTCACCACTCATAAAATCGCCAGTATTGCCGATTTGAGCGGGATGGTAGAGACGTCTGAAGCCACCATCCGGCGCGACCTGGAATGGCTTGAAAACGAAGGACTGCTTGAGCGAACATACGGGGGAGCCATCCTGAACAAGCGCTACAACTTAGAGTCGGCTTATGAACAGCGTGCCACCAGTTTCCCTGAAGAGAAACGTCTGATCGGTGAGCACGCTGCTTCTTTAATCGAGAATGGGGATATTGTATTTATCAATAGCGGTACCACCACGGCCCAGATATTCCATCACATTCCGAAGGATGCCAATATCACTGTGTTCACTAACAATACCATTGCAGCATTCGAGATTGGCAATGATATTGCCTTTGAGATCGTACTTCTGGGTGGGACGTTGAACGCTAAAGTCAATGCAGTGACTGGCAGTTTTTCTGTTTCGAATCTCTCGCAAATCTATGCGGATAAAACCTTTGTAGGTGTGGATGGAATCAGTCTGAAATTTGGCTGTACCGTTCCCACCAACCCGGAAGCAGAGATCGTGCGCACGATGATTGCACGTACCAGGGGCTTAGTAGCGGTTGTGACCGACCATTCCAAATGGGGGGTGGTCTCAAATTTTGAAGTTGCCAAAGTGAACCAGATCCACAAATTGATCACGGACGATGGAATCAATTCAGGCGCATATGATGCGCTGGTTTCCCAGTCTGTGGATGTTGTTATCACCAACCCTCAAAAAAACGGTTCTTCAGCATTTGCCGTGAAAGGGAGCCGGATTTAGGGGTGTAGCGTGCGTTCGCACGCTACACCCCTAAATCCGGTATCTACCACGGAAATTTCCAATGAACAAAATGACCCTGACATAGAAAGGTAAGGTGAACTTTATGAAAGATCAGGCACAAATTGTGATTGTCGGCGGGGGCATCGTAGGGGCGCAGGTCGCCTATCACCTCGCGAAAATGGGGCGGACGGATGTTGTCCTCCTAGAGAAAGGCGATATTGCCAGCGGAGAGTCGTCACACGCGGCGGGGCTAGTGACGCAGTTTTCCACCTCACAAACCATGTTGAAGTTTCGCATGTACAGCATCGAACTGTACAGCGAACTGGGCTTGTTCGATCACGTTGGTAGTCTGCGCGTGGCATCCAGCCCCGAGCAGCTCAAGGACTTCGAACGCAGCGTCAGCCGTGCCAAAGCGCTGGGACTGGATTGCGAAGTCATCGGTCCGAGTGAAGCGGTGGCGCATATGCCGCAGATCACGGACAAGGACCTCTATGGTGCAATCTACCTGCCGCGTGACGGGCAACTCGATCCATACACAACGACGACCAGCATGGTGAAATTCGCCAAAGAACTGGGCGTGACCGTCTACACCGACACGCGCGTGACGGGTTTCAAGCTATCCCCCAAGGGTGAGATTACGGAGGTTGAGACAGACAAAGGCTCGATCAAGACCGAGCTGGTGGTCAACGCGGCCGGGATGTGGGCGCCACGCGTGGCTGCTATGGCAGGCCTGTACTTCCCGACCACGCCGGTCGATCACCAGCATATAGCGCTTACGCCTGTAAAGGGGCACGAGTTCAACGCCGAGACACCATGTCTGCGCGACCCTGACAATCTCGTCTACATGCGCCAGGAGCAGGGTGGACTGGTCATTGGCGGCTACGAGCCCAATCCGCTGGCACGCTGGATCGATGGCGCACCCTGGGAGCATGGCGGCACGACCCTGCCCTCGGACATGGATCGCTTCGAGCAACTGTTGGAAGGGGCTATCCGCCGCCTACCGTTTCTGGATCAGGCGGGCATCATCACGCTGGTCTGTCATCCAGGTGCATATTCGCCTGATTGCCAGCCCATCCTGGGACCGATGGCTGGCGTGCGCAACATGTGGATGGCAGCTGGCTTCTCGCTCAACGGTTACGGTGGCGCAGGCGGTGTTGGCAAGCTGATGGCTGAGTGGATCATCGGCGGCGAGCCGACCATGGACGTCTACGCTTACAAAGCCACACGTTTCGGAAATTACTATTCCGATCCCGTTTATGCTGCCGAGCGGACGCGCGAAAGCGTCAAATATTACTATCGCTTGCGTTTTCCCAACGACGAGCGCGAGTGGGCTAGACCGCACCGCGTCAGCCCGGTTCACTCTCGTTTGCAGGAGCTGGGCGCGGTCTTTGGAGAGAAATTTGGCTGGGAACGTGTCAACTACATCCAGCCTGGCAAGCCCTGGCGGCGCATGGGAGAAGACCAGCGCAAGTGGGGCTGGAACAAGCCGCCGTACTTCGACCGATTGGGCGAGGAACATGAGAATACGCGCGAACGCGTCACGTTGTTCGACCTGACTTCTTTTGGCAAGATCGAAGTGATAGGTAAAGGTGCCTTGCCGCTGCTCCAGCGCGTATCCGACAGCAATATGGATAAGCCTGTTGGTTCGGCCAGATATACGCAATTCCTCAACCCGAACGGTGGCGTGGAAGCCGATCTGACCGTCACTCGCCTGGGCGAGGAGCATTTCTGGGTCATCACGGGATCGGGATTCATTGCCAATGATCTGGGTTGGCTGCGAATGCACGTCCACGAGACCGACGGCGATGTGACTATCCGCGACATAACCGAGGAATGGGCCTGTTTCGCGCTGTGGGGGCCGAACGCCAGGAAAGTGCTTGAAAAGGTCACGCAGGATGATGTCACGAATGAAGCGCATCCGTATCTGATGACGAAACAGATTTCCATCAACGGGACGAAGGTCTACGCCCAGCGTGTCAGCTATGCGGGCGAACTCGGCTGGGAATTGTACGTCCCCTACCAGCGCGCCACGCCAGTCTGGGATCTAGTTATGGAGGCGGGCCAGGAATTTGGCATCCAGGTCGGCGGCTACAAAGTGCTGGATGCGCTGCGACTGGAAAAAGGCTATCGTTATTACACTGCTGATGTGACCCAACTGGAAACACCTTACGAGGCTGGTCTTGGTTTCTGTGTGGACTTGAGCAAAGATGACTTTATCGGCAAAGACGCGCTCACCAAGCAAAAAGCGGAAGGCGTGCAGCGTAAGCTATGCACATTTGTGTTGGATGGCGAGGATTTCAACCAGATTTACGGCGGCGAAGCCGTTTATCACGAGGGAAAGCTGCTCTCGCGCATCCGCAGCGGCGGGTATGGATATACCCTCAAGAAGAATATCTTCTATGCCTACATGCCCGTTGAACTGGCGAAGGCCGGTACACGCGTGGAAGTGGAGTTGATCGAAGGACGCTATCAGGGTGAAGTGACCGGAACGGTTCTGTTCGATCCAAAGGGCGAACGGCTGCGCGCATAAAGACCCCGTTGGTTGAGTAGGCGGCGGGTTTCGATACGGGCTACGCCCTACGCCCTACTCAACCATCGCCGCCGTATCGCCCGTCCTGCCCGGAACGGGCCTGGGAAACCAACGGCCTCTATATTGATATAAAAGTGTTGTTGTACATGGAATACACCATTGGATAATAAACCTTCAACTCCTCCTGCCTACGTTGGTTTCGGCATGCTCACGCCGGTTGCAATCCTGGTTGTGGAGCAATTGCCCGAACATAATACCGGCGCGCTCATCAAAGAAGTCAGTGAGTTTGTCTTTGATGATGCCGCCATTATCGCCTGTCTGCTACGCCAGTGGGATGTACCAACTGGCATAATCGGCACCGCCGTAGGAAATGACACACGCGGCCACAATCTGGCGCAGCAACTAAAAGAGTGGGGGGTGCAAGGGGAGGTCCGTTTCTCGCAGGACATCAAAACGCCGCTCGAGGTGGACATCTCTGACGAGACGGGTGCGCGCACCTATTTCTGGCAGCGTGAAAAGCATGTGCTCGACACGCTTGATACCGCCGATTTGTCCCTGCTACAGGGAGCGCAAATGCTCTACGTGGACTGGTACGACGGCGATCACATCGTCCGTGCCATGGATGAGGCCAATCGCCTTGGCCTGCCTGTCTTCCTGAACCTGGAACACGCTCATACTGACCCCGTCCTGCTGGAACGTTATGCAGGGCGGGCCTGCATCTGCCAGGCGGTCACGGACGCGGCCCAGAAAGACGAGAGCGACCCGCTGGATGTGGCTCTTAAATTGATTCAGCAAGGCGTGGAGACAGCCATTATCACGCTGGCCAGCGAGGGCAGCCTGGTAGTTTCAGGAGACGAAGCCATCCGTGCCTATGCGCCCCAGATGGTGGCGGTAGATGGCTGCGGCGCAGGCGCCACTTATTCGGCCGGATTCATCTATGGACATTTAATGGGCTGGGACCTGGAAGAGTCTGCCCGCTTTGCAACCGCGGCAGCTTCCCTGAAAGTGACCAGAGCGGGTCTTGAGATGTTCCCAATTGAAGAGATCAAAGCTCTGGCAGTTAAAAGTGGAAATTGAAAGGCTGGCGATCCCCGCCAGCGATTAAATATTTTGGAGGTATTCCTTTGTTTACATTTGCAGAACTTCTGACCCAGGAACAGGCCGAGCGAGTCCACCAGGTTTCGCTTGAAATCCTGGAAAATGTCGGCCTGCTGGTGCGGAACGAAAAAGCACGCGCGATTTTCACAAAGCATGGCTGTACGGTCGATACGGACACGCAAATCGTCAAGTTCCCGCGAAATGTGGTGGAAGAATTCCGCTCTATGATGCCCGCGAAATTCACCTTCCGGGGCCGTGACCCCAAGTTTGACCGTACCTTGCCCGACGATGGGCCGGTCATCGTCACGGCCAGTTCAGCGCCCGATATCCTGGACCCAGTTACGGGTCACGAAAGACGCGCGCGCACAGATGACATCGCCCGTATCGCCCGTCTCATCAATGAACTTCCAGGCTACGACGTTTTCTCCGTCTCCACGCTGGCCGAGGATGCGCCTATCGAAAAGCTCGCGCTCTTCCGCCTGTATCCTGCCGTGAAACACTGCCTGAAGCCGATCCGCATGAACAATCGAGACCTGGCAGAGGCGCAGATGATCCTGCGCCTGGGCGCGTTGATCGCAGGCAGTGACGAAGCCTACCGGGAGCATCCATTCATTACGCATCACTTTTGCCCGGTTGTTTCGCCGCTGACTATGGATTTCGATTCGACCGAGATGCTGATCTATTTCTCCGGGCAAAAGCTGCCGGTCTATCCCACCATCGTGCCGAACGCCGGATTGACTTCGCCGATGACTTTGTCCGGAACGTTGGCACAGTGCAATGCCGAGTTCCTGGCAGCGGCCGTACTGATGCAAATGGTGCAGGAGGCCACACCGCTCATTTATTCCACGCTACCAACTGTGGGTGATATGCGTACCGGCGCGTACGCTTCAGGTGGCATCGAATGCGGTATTTTGCACATGGGTTGTGCCCAGATGGCGCACTTTTACAACGTGCCTTATGGCGGTTATATCGGGCTCTCTAATGCCAAGCTCAATGACGCGCAATCCGGGTATGAGACCGGCCTGTCTGCCATGGCAGGCTTGTTGGCCGGTATGGACATGTTCAATGTGGGCGGCCTGCTGGATGCATTGAAAGTCTTCGACTTTGCCAAGGCTGTGATCGATGACGAAATTGCGCTGATGTTAAAGCGCGTCAAACGCGGTTTCGAGTTCAGCGAGGAAACCCTGGCGCTGGATGCAATTGCAGAGGAGGGTCCGGGCGGCACGTTCATGACGAACATCCATACGATGGAGCTCATGAAGACCGAAGCCATTCTCCCGCTCGTGGCGGACCGCGATGCGCGTCTGACCTGGGAAGAGAAGGGTTCTATGGATGCGCATGCGCATGCCATGCAGCGCGTCCGTGCGATCCTGGCTCAAGAAGCCCCGGTTCTCATCCCTCCGGAAGTCGATGCTCAAATTCATGCTGAGTTCGAAGGTCTGGTCTCCGGCGAGTTGGAAATGCCCGCAGGTTGGTCGGCGCGGGACGAGCTCGAGGTTCAGCACCGTAGAGTTCGAAAAATACGGAGATGAAAAAACAAGAACTCTGCAAATTATTGGGACGAAAGGAAAAAAGATGAAATTATATTTTGCGACAGACGTACACGGCTCAGAAATTTGCTGGAAGAAATTCATCAGCGCCGCGAAATTCTACGAGGTGGATACCCTTATCCTGGGCGGCGATATGACCGGCAAGGCCATCGTCCCGATCATCGCGCAAGGCGGTGACAAATACAAGGTCACCCTGCTCGAACAGGAGTCCATCTTGGAAGGTCAGGAAGCGGTGGACCATATGGCCGCCACCATCCAGAACCGCGGCTATTATCCGTACGTGACGAACCCGGATGAAGTAAATGAGATCGCTGGAACCCCGGGCAAGTCTGACGCGCTCTTCCTGGACATGGTGCTTGCCACCCTTAATCGCTGGATGGACTACGCTGATAACAAGCTCGCAGGGACTGGCATCCCTTGTTATGTCTGCCCGGGTAATGACGATGTTTTCGAGATCGATGATACCATCGCGGCTTCCAAGTCGGTGCGTAGCGTGGAGGGTCAGGTCATCCAATTGGACGAGCATCATGAAATGGTCAGTTCCGGTTGGTCCAACCCCACGCCCTGGGATACGCATCGCGAAGAACCTGAAGATGCCTTGCTACAGCGTATCGAAACGGTGATTGCCAAAGCGAAGAATCCATCCAATGCGGTTTTCAACTTGCACGCGCCCCCTTACGGCAGCGGTCTGGATGAAGCCCCCGAACTGACCAAAGATATGCGACCCGCGTATGCCGGCCGTTCCCTGGTGCCGGTTGGCAGCAAATCGGTCCTGGCAGTCATCGACAAATACCAGCCTATCCTGGGCCTGCACGGGCATATTCATGAAGGCAAGGGCACGCGCAAATATAAAAAGACTCTGTGCATCAACCCTGGCAGCATGTACGAGCAAGGTGTCTTGCACGGGGCAGTCGTGGAACTTAAACCGAACAAAGTCGGTAATTACGTTTTGACAACCGGGTAGGTCACGCTTTAAGCGTGACCTACGTTGCTACATGGAAAGGAGGCAGTATCGGTACGTAACACTCAAATCGGTGTCGTTTTCAATTTTGCCTCTCCAATTGTTCCGGGAGGGAGCAAGCACATAATCAAAGGAGATAGAGATGAGCGAAGTTAACTTGTTTGTCCGCAAGGCAAGCGGATTGGTGCGAGCCTGGTCGGTATTTGATGCTTTCATATACGCGACTTTCTCGATCAACTTGATCACGCTCGGCTTGTTTATTTTTTCCTATTGCTGGTACTTCGAAGGTAGTCTGGGCACAGCAGTGGTTGTCGGCGGTATCTTTACCATCTTCGAAGTCATTGTTTACGCTAGCCTGATCTCGGCCATGCCACGCGCTGGCGGTGACTATGTCTGGCAGAGCCGCATCCTGGGCCGTGGGATTGGCTTCCTGCTCAGCGTGACCGGTTGGTGGTTCATTCTATGGCTATGGGTTCCGCTCTACGGGCAGATCCTGACCTACGAATTCCTGACCCCGATGGCTGCCTTGCTTGGCGCGCCCCAGCTTGGGCTATGGTTCACGGGAACCAGCGCGGGTTTGCTGGTGGGCATGTTGCTGGTATGTGCCATCGTGTTCATCTACATTGCCATTGGCATGAAATGGTATGCGCGCGTCCAGAAAGCCAGTTTCTACATGGGCATGCTCGGTCTGTTGATTGTCTTCGGCCTGTTGCTCTTCAACAATAAGGATACATTCATCGCTGCCTTGAATGCCAATTTGCCGACGGTTTATGGCCTGCCGCAGATGGATTACTATCAGGCAACCCTGGATGCCGGCCAGGCTGCCGGGACCGTTTTCGGTCCGTTGGGGACGGTCGCCCTGGGTGTCAGCATGGCTATGATCCCCATGATGGTGTTCTTCAACTTGTGGCCTAACTGGGGTTCCACACTCTACGGTGAGGTACGCGGCGCGACCGATTACAAACGCAACTTCTGGGGCATGGCAGCCGCTATCATCGTTACAGCCGGGTTGGCGCTGATCTTCTTTCGCCCTGATCAACAAAACCATGGGCTGGGACTTCTACATCAACGCCAACGGAGCCTTCTGGAGCAACGTTTTCTATGGGACGGAAGTCGCCATCCCAGTCTGGCCCTACCCGGTGCAGTTCGCTACATTCCTGACCGGGAGCCGGGCTCTGCAACTGATCATTGTCTTCCTGGTAGGCATGTGGTGGTTCGGCTGGTCTGGGACGGTCTTTCTCTCGTCGACGCGCGTGATCTTCGCTGCTGCGCTCGACCGCATGCTGCCCGAATGGGTTTCCAAGATCGAGCCCCGCACGCGCACCCCGATCAATGCGCTGTTGCTGATGGTTATCCCCTCGATCATCATTTCGATCCTGTACGCTTGGAATATTGTGGGATTCCAGTCCATCGTGCTGGATGCGACGCTGGTGATCGCGGTCACTTTCCTGGGATCCACGTTGGCGGGCATCCTGCTGCCCTGGCGCCAGAAGGAAATCTTCGATGGTTCGCCAATTTCACGTTACATCATGCCCTCCTGGGTGAGTTGGCTGGTAACGGTGCTCTACGTAGTGACCGCTGGTTACCTGGTCTATTTGACCTACGACTACGCCGGGCAAGTCTTCGCACAATGGGGCGATCAAACCGGATTAACGCAGGCCATCATTGTGCTGATTGCAGCCTTGAGCATTCTCAATGTTGTCATGCTGGCCTACGTGGCGATCTTCGTCGGCAGGAAGGTATTAGCCGGAGAGAAGCTGCCCTTGATCACTGCCGCCGGGTTGGTTTTCTTCGCCTTTCTGGATTGGCTGCTGGTAGTCTGGTTCTGGGACCCCAATTACCTGTATGGCATCGGTTGGCAGAATAGCACTTCGATGGTGTTCATGATCATCATGTACGCGCTGGCCGCGGGCATCTATTACGGCTTCAGCGCCTACCGCAAACGCCAGGGCATTGACGTGGACAAGGTCTACAAGGAGATTCCGGTCGAATAGTTCATCAGATGAAACAAAAAACAGGATGTGCTTCGAAAGAAACCGGCACATCCTGTTTTTTTGTTGAGCGGTGTAACTACTCGTCCACCTTCTCGACCACGACCGTCGCTTCGGTGACCAGGGCAGCAATAGCCCCAACCGCCGCCAGTTGTGGCGCGATCAATGCGCCTACCACCCCGAGCGTCATCGGGATTTCCATGACGGTATCGCCACCTTTCTTCTTGATAATGATGCGGCGGATGTTGCCCTCATGGATGATTTCTTTGATCTTGGAGAGCAGGTCTTCACCGTTAACGCTGAACTCTTCTGTGCGGACTTTTTCTTCGGACATCGTAATCTCCATTTCTTGAATATGTGACTACATAATACTACGCCAGAAACGGTTTTTGGTTGCGCAGTACGTGAATTATTCCAGCAATTGGTCAGCGCGCGGGATACCTGCTATCATCAGAATAAATAAAATCGCCAGCGACTGGATGAAGGCTCGCTGGCTGATCTGGGCACCGGCTTTTTGTTCCATGATGGGCTCCTGGGAATGGCTTTCCCAAGTTTAGCAGATATTGGATTTCTGAACAATGTCCTCCCGGTATAGAAGTTGTTTACTCTGCAAAAAGTAAGGCCGAAAATTAGGTGTTTAGTGTTTGTCGCGTTTGATCGCCTGGGCAGCGACACGCTTCTCCCTAGCTTGCGCGAACAAGGCATCAGCTTCTTTCCCGCTCTTCATGCGAGCCTGAATGGACAGTGCAACGCCCCAATTGTTGAGCGCTTGGCGGTAGTCGGGCCTGATCTCAAGGGCAGCGGCGAATTTCTGCCCTGCTTGCATGAATAAGACATCTGCTTCATCTCCGCTTTTCATTCCGGCCTGGATAGCCAAGGCTAGCCCCCAATGGTTAAGTGCATCGTGATAATTGGCCTTGATCTCAAGGGCAAAGGCATACTTCTCTTCGGCTTGCGCGAACAAGGCATCAGCTTCATCCCCATTCTCTTAAGGGCCCAGTTATATAGGGCAAGGCCCCAATTGTGGAATACTTGGTGGTAATCGGGCTTGATTTCCAGAGCAGCGGCGTACTTCTCCATAGCTTGCGAGAATAAGGCATCTGCCGCTTCCCCGTTTTTCATCTCAGCCTGGGTAGCTAGGGTATTGCCCCAATTGTTGAGCGCATCTTGGTAATCGGGCTTGATCGCTAGGGCAGTGGCGTACTTCTCTCTGGCTTGCGCGAACAAGGCATCCGCTTCATCTCCACTCTTCATTCGAGCCTGGTCGTACAGGGCAAGACCCAAATTGTTGAGCGCTTCATGGGGATCAGGTTTGACATCAATATAAGGTGTCAAAATCACAGTGCCGGTTTTGCCACCTTCCTCACTACCGGAAACATTCCAAAATCTAAAGTGTGTATATGGCTCATTGCTAACCTCTTCCAAACCGGCATCAGACATTTTATTTTGTGAGATATTTCTTAGTAGAAATTTAGCCATTTTTTCACTTGTTGCAATGAGCCTATTTACAAGATACTCCCTTTTCCCCACGTCCGCACTAGCATAAATTAGTTCGAAATTTTGTGGTAAATAAAAATTAGAGTAGATTGGGATAGATCTAGCATTGTAGGCAGGTAAGTTTCCTAAGTCAGAATCGACAACGATTCCTATTTCCCAGTTGGGATCATATTCTGGGTTTTGAAGCATTAATTGGATAGATTTCATCCAACCAATCTTTTCAGCATTCTTAGGATAATCTTTAATATTCCAAAACTCCAAGCTATGCAGTGGTGCATATTGAACTGTGATGGTTTCATCGTTATCAAGCTTTAGTTTGCACAAAATTATGCCGGTTACTGATATAACTTTGTTGTCAACAAACCTAGTATTTGTGTCAATCGCAAAAATTAAATCGAATTTTTGTAGAGTGAGATGGGGATTATCTGAAAGCCGATTTGGATCAATTGGCATGACATTTAGGACTTTACGATTTTTCTCCCTCTCATAACCCACTTCAAATTGAACCTTTTCGGGCACGATAGGGAATCCGTCACTTAATAGTTCAAAAGTTCCGTTTGGTAGCCTTCTAATGGCATTTACCACTACTGGTTTTCCCATATCCACATTAATAGCCCAAGTTCTTGGTTTCTTGTTGAGGGCAGCAATTCTTGAATTTTTTGCCGCTGCCACACGGGCAAGGATCATTTCTACGAGCATTTATTGGCATAAGATTTTTCTAAAAGAAATTACGGTAGATGAGTTTAATTATACAAAGAAAAAAGGTCAGGTTCAATACCGGCTTCTTTTATGATAATTAGGTCTACGGGATGGCTCACAAGGAGATTCGAACCCGATTTTAGACTGAATACCAAACTGCCATGTTCTAAGTCCAATTCCTATGGCAATAAAAAACTGCCCGGCCAGGCAGTTTTTTCGTTTGTTTTGTTTGGTTGCAGTAAATCCTAAATAGGCCCGAAATTCTCGAAGAAAGCATAGATCAGGATAATCCCAACCATCAGCAGGCTCATTCCGATAATCGCCCAATGGATGAGCGCAGGTTTGAAGGTGATTACACTGGTCAGGCCTTCGGGGTGGCGTTCGAAGCGCAGGTTCATGGCGGGGAGCAGGTTCAGGATGAAGGCCAGCAGCAAGCCGCCCAGCAGGAGGAACGGGGCTGCGCAGAATCTCAAGATAGGGGGCGTTTGCGTAGAGATTATCCATTGCATTGTTTGGGGACATATAACCCAAGCTTTGCGATAGGCCTGGGATGATCAGCATCAGCGCGGGGATCAAGGCCACCAGGCTGATCCACAGGAAATTTGCCTTGTGAAGTCCCATGTTTTTGTTCATAGCAGTAAAACTCCTTTCGAATTGGCGGGATAGTTTGAGCCCCAGCAGGGCAGGGGCGGAGCGGAGGTCTCTTTCCAGTACCAGCTATTGGCCTGCCGCTGGTTGTTCTGCTGATTACAAATTTCTGCGAAGTCGCCCAGAACGGTTTCAGCATCTTCCGGCATCAATAGCAGGGACAGGATGCGCTCGGCCAGTTTTGGTGGTTGGAAGAGTCGTCTTTGTGGGGAAGTGCTATTTGTCATCAGGCTGAACCCAGATTCGGTACGTTTTCCCAGAGCGCTTCATTTAGGGACTTAGTTTCCTGCAAAATCTTTAGCCCATCCTGCGTGAGACTGAAGTACTTCTTTCTGCGGCCACCGCGCTCCGGGGTGGGGTCGCTGTAGCTGGTCTCGAGATAGCCGCGTTCGGCCAGCCGATCTAGCGGGACATAGACCGCACCGACGGAAACCGATTTGCCGAGCAGTTCTTCCACGCTGGCGCGGATGGTCACACCGTAGGCTTCGGGGTCGAGGCGGTGGACGGTCAATAAGAGGATTTCTTCCATGCGGGTCAGGAATTCCATAAGCTGCTCCTAATATGTTCTAAATTATAGAATAAATAAGAATTTTGTCAAGGGTAATAAAAAGTCAGCGGTGCATTAGCTCGCTGACTTTAAGGATTTGCTTTTTTATGAGATATTTACCACAGAGCGCACAGAGTTCACAGAGAAAAATTGAGAAGAGTTCTGTGGGCCTTGGGGGCGTTTAAATATTGTAGATTTGAGCGCGATAATCGCCGGGGGATTAATCCCCCGGCGGAATGGATGCTAAATAAACTTGGAATTACTCAAACCACTTCTCATCCAACGGGGGCCACTCATCCGACTGGTCAGCTCGATCCTTCCAATTTTCCTTGCCGCTCCAGGATTCGATTTCGATGGCGTAGACTGTCGTGCGTTTGAGTTCTTTATCCGTGATAGGACGGTATTCTTTCCCCGCTTCCATCTCTGGAAAATACTTCTCGATCAGGCCATATAGTGCAGTCCGCTTTTCTTGCGGATCTTCGAGAATGCGCGCGCTGCCGAAAACCAGCACGCTGCGGTATTGCAGGGAAAATTCCAATGCCACGTTGGAGGGTAAGAGTTTTCCTAACTCACTGGCTTCCAGGCAAACCTTCGGGTTGCGTTCGAGGTTGGCGCGCACGCGTCCGCTGATATTCGAGTGGAAAATGACCCGTTGATTCGCTTCGTCGTACCAGAAATTGCTGGGGGTCAGGAAGGGCTGGTCGTCCCAGGTAGAAGCGATGTGTCCGACTCTGGCCTCGCGCAGGAAGGCCCGGATCCAGTCATCGTCACGGGTGTATTCGGGCAGGCGTTGGAAGGCAGTAGGGGCTTGATTGTAATCACGGGGCATAAGGACTCCATTCAATAAATCCAGAAGCTATACAGTGAACTTATTCTAACCGTCAAGTCGTTTTCCGCCAATCTGCACGAATCAACGCGAATTCGCGGATCAAAAAAGCCTCTGTGTTGGAGGCCTTTGAAGGTTATGTGACTGTGCTTTCTTCCATGCGACGCCGGGCGGGAACTCTCATAGCCAGATAGGCAATGACGAGCAGAATCCCCAGTACCAGGCAACTCGTCCAGAGCACGGAGGCGCCCAGGTGCTCGTAGACCCAGCCGCCCAACAACGGACCGATGAAAAAGGCCAGTCCCCAGGCAGAGCCGAAGATGCCCTGATAAAGTCCGCGCAGTTCCACGGGCGCCAGGTCCGCGATGATGGCTGGGGCAACCGCCGAAGCTGCGATCTCGCCCAAAGTCCAGATGCCGACGCTCAGGGCAAAGAGCGGGAACGTGTTAGCAAAGGCGGTGAATCCAAAGCCCAGTCCGAGAAACATGGCCGCGGCAGCCATGGCTTCGAAGCGCGGCCAGTGCCCGGCCAGATTACTGATAGGGATGCTGACCAGCACGATCAAAAAGCCGTTGACCGCGATAGCGAGGCCGTATTGTTCCGGGCCCAGGCCATGCGAACCCATGTCCACGGGTAGGGTGACGAATCCCTGCATATAAATAATGCCGAAGAACAATGCCAATAGCGAGAACAGCAGCAGGATGGGTTCGCGCTTGAGTTGTGTCAGTCGTTCGCGCGGGGTGGCACTTTTTGCGCCCTGCGCCTCGACCGGACGGGTCTCGTGGATGCCGAAGAACACGATCATGCCAAAGGCCAGTGTGGTCAACGCGTCGCCGATGAACAGGGCCAGATAGGTGTATTTAGCCAACAGCCCGGCAATGACGGGCGCGATGGCTGCGCCCAGGTTGATGGCCCAGTAGTTGTAGCCGTAAGCGCGCGTGCGTGACTCAGGTGGAACCAGGTCCGCAATGGCAGCGCCAACCGCCGGACGGTACAGATCGGTGAAGAAACCGACTACAAAGGTTGCGAAGGCGATCAACGGAATGGCACGCGATAGTCCCAGCGTGACCATCGCTGCGGGCGTGACCAGGAAACTGGTCAGCATGACCGGGCGTCGACCGAGGCGATCGGTCAATTCGCCGCCCGTCAACTGCGCAAGGAAGGAACCTGCTCCGTAAAACGAGACCATCAAGGCGGCCTGGCTGACGGGGATCTTGCGCTGGGTGGTGAGATAAAGCGTAAGGAAGGGGATGACGAAGCCGCCGAGACGATTGATGAGCGTACCGGTCCAGATCAACCAGTAAGTGGGTGGCAGCCCCTCAGTCAAAGATTTGAAGCGTTTTATGAACATCTTTCTCCGTTATGGTAACAAGAGCAAAAGTATAACATATGTTCTATAAAATGCCGCGTCTATCGTTAACCGAAATTTTGATTTTTGACAGTCTCCCCCTGAGTGTTGATCTGGAGATTTTGCCACTGAGCCACAGCGTCACAGAGCCTTAATTCTCAGTGTCTCCGTGACTCGGTGGCTGGTACCTCTCTATGCCTTCATCAATACTGGACAGGGAGACTACTTGATTTTTGCCTGGCTTGAAATGCTTCGAAATTTAATCATTCATGCAAGAAGTGTAAAAAGAAAGAGCCTCCTCATGAGGAGGCTCTTTGTCCTTTGAAAATTCGAGAGCTACACGTCAAAAGCCCATTCGCCGTCCCGCATGACCGGTTCGAGCGTACCATCGGCTTTGGTGCCGTCGATGTTCATCTTGCCAGAGCCGACCATGAAGTCGACATGCACCATGCTGACGTTCCCGCCGCGCGCCTGGAAATCTTCATCAGACAGGTTTTCCGCGCCCTTGAGCGTGTATTTGTAAGCACGTCCCAGTGCCAGATGGCTGGCAGCGTTCTCGTCGATCAGCGGATCGTAGTAGAGCAGTCCGCTTTGGGCGATAGGGGAGTCGTGCGGCACCAGCGCGACTTCGCCCAGGCTGGATGAGCCCTCGTCTGCGCTGACCAGTTTCTGGAGGGTAGCCTCGTTCTTCTTGGCGGTGGCTTTGACCACATGCCCGTTCTCGAAGGTCAGAACGAAATCTTCCATCAACGCGCCGCTGTAGCTCAAAGGCATGGAGGCGCTCACGTGACCGTTGATCTGGTCCCTGTGGGGCAGGGTGAAGATTTCTTCGGTGGGCATATTGGCAATGTAGAAAATGCCGCTTTGTGTAGTGCTGCCGGCGCTGTTCCAGAAGTGCCCCTGCGGCAGGCCGACGGTCAGGTCGGTGCCGGGGGCCTGGTAGTGAAGGGCGGCGTATTGTTTGGCGTTCATGTATTCGCTGCGGGCGCGCAGTTCCTTGACGTGTTTATCCCATGCAGCAACCGGATCGGGCTGATCGACGCGGGTGATGGAGAAAATGGCCTCCCACAGCTTTTTTTCAGCCTCGGCAGGCCCGAGGTCCGGGAAGACGCGCGCAGCCCAGGCCGGACCAGCGGCTGCGATCACCAGCCAGTTGATCTTATTCTGGCCGATCAAATTCACATATTCCCCGTAGCGTTTTAGATAGGTCTTCTGCAACTGGCCGACGATTTCCGGGTCTTCACCGTCCATCAAGTTGGGATTATTCGAGCGGATGGTCAGAGTGGCCCCGTCCTGTTCGAACAGGTCCATAGTGGCTTTGACCTGCCAATCGGAGAATTCGTCGAAGGAGTCACGCGGCGCCATCTGGACGCGCGTCTTGAGCAATTCTTCATCACCCCACAGCACGTCCACATAGCGGGCGCCAGCTTTGTAGGCGGCTTTGGCTACTTCGCGCACTAGCGGCGCGACATGCAGCGGCACGCCACGGGTGGAAAGATTGTTGATGAGCAATCGCTGGCCCTCACGCAGGTTCAGCCCAACGCGCACGACCAATTCAGCATACTTTTGTAGGGATTCTTGAGATGGAAAAGACATTGTACTTCCTTGAATTTGGGAGTTTGGCCAAGTACCGCAACAACCTCAAGTTGTAGGGGAATTTGTAGTTTATCAAAGGATAAAATTTGAAATATCCTTACATCTAAAGGTTGCCCCGCCTTGGCGGGGTTGCGGCACAAGTATAGCACGGGACGGGCACGACTTGAAACCTACTGGGGTGTTGTATACTTACAGAAGCATTTATCCTTCATAACAGGAGTATTTCATGCTCATCATCGAGAAAATTGATACCGAAAACAAGGCCCAGGTGAAACGTTTCGTCAAGCTCCCGTACCGGCTGTACGAGGATTGTCCGCAATGGGTGCCGTTGCTGGATGTGGATGCGTACGCTTATCTCAACCGCAAGAAGCACCCTTTCCATGAGCACTCGGATGTGGATTTTTTCCTGGCCGTGCGCGACGGGCAGGATGTGGGGCGGATTGCCACGATTGAAAACAAGCCATTTAACCAATATCACAATGTAAAAAAGGCCAATTTTTACTTCTTCGATTGCGAAAATGATCAGGAAGTGGCTGGCGCTCTTTTCGAGACCGCTTTTGAGTGGGCCAGGGGACGTGGCCTGGATAGCATGGTGGGGCCGAAGGGAATGGGACCCCTGGACGGGTACGGTATCCTCGTCTTCGGGCACGAGCATCGCAATACCATGACCATGCTCAACTACAACTATGCCTATTACCAGGAATTGGTCGAAGCGCAGGGTTTCGAGAAAGAAGTGGATTTCGTCTCCTGTTATCTGCCGGCCGATAATTTCAGAATTCCGGAGCGCGTGGAGCGTATCGCGCAGCGCGTGATGGAGCGTGGGCATTTGGAAGTCAAACGTTTCAAGAATAAGAAGGAAATGCTCCAATGGGCAAGCCGCATTGGACAGGCATATAATGCTGCATTTGTCCGTAACTGGGAATATTATCCACTGAGTCAGCACGAGATTGACTTTGTAGTCGATAACATCATGATGGTCGCTGATCATCGCCTGATTAAGATCATTGTTCACGGGGAGGATGTTGTCGGTTTCCTGTTTGCCTTTCCCGATGTCTCAGCTGCGTTGCAACGGTCCAAAGGGAAACTGAATCCTTTGTCTCTCGTAGACTTGCTGTTAGAGATGAAACGTACTAACAGCGTGTCAGGCAATGGCATGGGTATCCTGCCGGAGTTCCAGGGACACGGTGGCAATGCCATTCTTTACGCTGAATTGGGACATACGCTGCTCGACTTTAAACAATTCCAGCACGTTGAAATGACCCAGGTGGCTGAAACCACCGAACAGATGCGTGCCGACTTGAAGAACTTAAACGGCGTGGAATACAAAAACCATCGCGTGTATAGGAAATCGATTTAGATGTCGTTGCGAAGAACCTTCCTGAGCGGAGCGTAGCGCAGTCGAAGGATGGTGACGTGGCAATCTTAAGAACCTAGAAAAATGAGATTGTCACGACGGTTTAGCTATCTTGCAATCACATTTGGAAGAATTGTCATGAAACATCCATTGGAAAACATTCCCTCTACCGCCCGTAAGCCGTTCTTCTGGGCCTTTCTGGCCGGGACCCTGATCCTGTTC
The DNA here is from genome assembly GCA_963785535.1 of uncultured Chloroflexia bacterium. Lineage (GTDB taxonomy): Bacteria > Chloroflexota > Anaerolineae > Anaerolineales > Villigracilaceae > JAABUE01. Next base: position 197,703 of record CAWAVQ010000016.1, read on the forward strand.
GCCGTTTTTCGGGTGTTGGACATGCCCTTGCGAACTTCCGCGGCCCCGAGCGGCATTGTCTCATTTGAGTTGGCGGGTACGCCCTTCCAGGCGCAGGCCATCATCGATTCCTGGAATGAGGCGGCTTTTCTGGTCAGCGACGTGGTCGGTCAGCCGGTCCCTGGCATGGTCAGCCGCGCGTATTCGTTTGCGGCCTTTGGACTTGGGATCGATTATCTGTTCATGCCACTGTATGCTACTGCACTGGCACTGGGAATCTTACTGGCTGCTGGCCGTCATAAAGGCTGGTTCAGCGGCTTGGGTGCCTGGCTGGGATGGGGTGCCTACGCCGCAGCGTTGTTCGATGCTGTCGAGAATTATGCCCTGGCGCGCATGTTGCTGATGAATCAGGTTTGGTCACCGTATCCGGAAGTGGCGGCTTTCAGTGCTACCATTAAATTCTCGCTTTTGTCCCTGGGGTTGTTTTATGCGTTGGTGGGATGGCTGTGGCCGAAAAAAGTGTAATTGACTTAATATAGCCTCACACGTAGATTGAAAAACCGCCTTTCGGCGGTCTTTTTTTACAACGTCATCTTGATTTCACGCCCCATCTCGACTTGTTCGTTCTTCGCTGGTTTGTGGAATGGCAACAGCACGTGGAACTTGCTGCCCGGGAAATTGACTTCATCGTAACCAGGACTTTGCACCCAAATACGTCCGCCATGCGCCTCCACGATGCCTTTGGCGAGCGCCAGTCCCAGCCCGGCGCCGCCGCCCTTGAAACGGGATTTGCTGGTAGAGTGCTTGCCTAATTCACCGGGTTGGTAGAACTTGGTGAAGATCAGTTCGCGATATTCGGGGGCTACGCCCACACCTGTGTCACTGACCGTGATCTGCACGCCGCCATCGGGCGCATCTGCGTCGCCGGGTTGCAACACCTGGCCTGTGATCATGACCTTGCCTTCGTTGGGCGTGAATTTGATGGCGTTGGTCACCAGGTGAAAAAAGACTTTGTGCAGGATATTTGGATCGGCTTTGATATTGGGCAGGGCTGGCAGGTCAATCGATAGAGATTGGCTGCGCTCGGAAAATTGCTCGGTCAGACCAAAGCACACTTCGCGCACCAGATCGGCCACATCCACTGGTTGCAGGTTCAGTTGCAGCGTGCGCGAGTCGATTTGCGCGATATCGAACATCGAGTCCATGATTTCGTGCAGGCGCATAGTCCCATCGTGCAGGCCCTTCATGATGGTCTGGATGTCCTCGTTGAGATTGGTGTCTTCCATCAGCATCTCGGTATAGCCGCGCATAACCGTCAACGGCGTGCGCAGTTCGTGGGAAGCGATGCTGATGAAATCGGACTTGGTGCGGTCGATGCGCTCCAGGTCACGGTTGGCTCTGTCGAGCGAGTGATAAGCCTGGCGCAGTTCCTGGTTTAAGTGCACCAGATTTTCTACCAAACGGGCGTTTTCCAGCGCGACGGCGGTCTGGTTGGCAAGCGCGCTCAGCGTGACCAGGTCTTGTTCGGTGTAGCGATTGCCGGAAAGCTTGGGGCCGAAGGCCAGCAGTCCGATCCAGCGGCGTTTGGCAAAGATGGGCACATACACTTCCGACTGGGTGGCATTGAACCACTCACGCTCGGGGCGCGTGACCGACCGAAATGACGGCAGCAGGTCCATGTCATATTGCAGAAGCGGGCGCTGTTCGCGCGTCAAATATTGGACGATGGGACTGGTCTCAGGCAGGATGCCAGGCTTGATCTTACGTTCACCGGCACTGCGCACGGCGCGCAGGAAGTAGACCTTGCGTTCGTCCTGCATAGGGTCCTGGTCCACCAGGAAGAGAAAACCGCGCGTAATGCCCAGCGATTCGATAATGAGCCCCACCGCCACGCTGGCCAGGCGCTGCATTTCGAGAATGTTGCTGATCGATTCGCCGTATTCTTGCAGGGAGCGGCTGGCATCAAATTGTTCCAGGTGCAGGAAACTATCCACCCAACGCCGCACGAGACTGAGCAATGGTGTGAACAGGGTTGCCAGCACCAACGCGATCAAGGCGCCGACTACCAGGGGATTGAAGTTTGGAACGGCGCGGAAGAGCGACTGCGATAGCGTGAACCCGGCGATGTAGAAGGCGACGATCAACAAGGTGGTGATGACGTAAATCAGCGCTCGCCGGATGATCTGGCGTGCATCGGGCGTGTTGTGGGTCAGCACCACGTAGCCCATCAGCCAGGCGGCCGCCAGTCGTAGCGGGTTGCCGAACAGCGGGGCTTTGAAGAAGATAAAGATATCGTTGGTGACGATCAGAAAGAAGAAGGGCAGCCAGTATGTCAGGCGGTTGCGATATAACGGTTGTTTCGAACTGCGGTAAGCCGCGCGAACAGCCGCCAGTGCGCTGATATTAAAACCAGCCAGCCCAAAATGATTAAATAGGTGGGCAGGTCATCACGCGGTAGTGACCAGGTGCCATTGCTCCAGATGGTATCTGGCAGGCCGAAAACGTCCTGTGCCACAAGGATCAGCAGGACGACCAAAACTCCTGCGAACACCAGCCAGGGCCAGCCCTGACGGCGCAGGAATACGCTTATGACCAGCAGCATCACCACAGAGAGCAGCAGCGCCGCGTATGTCTGGTATGCTAAGAAAGTTGCCCGGCTGATGGCAGTCAGTTCCCCGCGCCAGAGCGCTTCGCCCACGCCCAGCAACAGCCCGATCAGGGCATACAGCGCTAACAGATAATGGACAATCTGGTGACCTTCCTGTCCGCGCAATGCATTGACGATCACCGGCAGGTATAGCGCGGCGATCAGCAGATACAGGCTTAAATCGATGATTTGCAGTGTCGAAAGCATCCGTGAAAGTATACTCGAATTCCAGGTCGCCAGTTATGCGGTAAGATTAACAAAAGAGAAAACTGTTACCAAACGAAGGGCCGATCCATGTCTGAAATCCACGTTTCCCGTCCAGCACGCAATAAATACCAATTTGATGAAGGATTGTTTTCCACGAGCGGACACGCTGTCGTGGCGGACTATGCCGCTGCACGTCGCTTTGCCGAGACGATGTCCGCGCAACGACCCCAGCCTGTGCCTGCTTCCGATATCAATGCCATGGGCCTGCTGGACGAGGTGTTCCGTATCCTGATCCAACAATATGAGTTGCAGAACCCGGGTGTTTTCCGGCGTGGATTGGATTGGCTGGATTCCCATATCGGCACGACTCCCCTGGAAACTACCCTGGTACGTTTTATCGAAGAATTCCCGCCGCAGCCTGTCTATCACGGAGAGCTGCGTGCGGAGCAGTATTTTGCCCTCCCCGCCTCTCCCGCAAAGGGAGCTGGAAAAGGGGAAGTCCCGCACAGCGGGATAAGGGAAGACACACTGGAAGATACGTTGCTTCTGCATGTTACCAATCTCAACCCGGCTACCCAACCCTACCAGGAATTGTTTGACGAAACCTCCTTGAAAGCCACCAGCGCTTATGAACAGGTTGTCAAGAAATTGAGCGATTTCTTCAACGGTCAACCGAGCTTTAGCGGTGGCGGTTCCGGCGAAACGCTGATCCAGGTCTTGCGCGCGCCAGCTATCGCTTCGCCCTACTCGCTGGCTGGTCAACTGGAATTCGTCATCAAGAAATGGGGGGGCTTGCTGGGCGAGGACTTTATCCAACGTTTGTTGCGCGGCGTGGACTTTGTAACCGAGGAAGCCACCCGCCATCTGGGCACGGGCGGCTTCGGCGGTGAAGCGCCTGTTTTGGAATTTCAAGGGTATCCCGAATACGAGCGTTTCAGCGAAGACAAGGACTGGATGCCGCGTTGCATCCTGATGGCCAAGAATACCTACGTTTGGCTGGAACAGCTTTCGCGCAAGTACGGGCGCTGGATCAAAAACCTGAGCGACATCCCCGACGAAGAACTGGACATCCTGGCGCAGCGTGGATTTACCGGCTTGTGGCTGATCGGCTTATGGGAGCGTTCACGTGCCAGTCAGCGCATCAAACAACGCATGGGCGACCATGACGCGGTCGCTTCGGCCTACTCGCTCTACTCCTACGACATCGCCGAAGACCTGGGTGGCTGGGGCGCGCTTGAAAACTTGCGCTGGCGCGCCTGGCAGCGCGGTATCCGTCTATCGGCAGACATGGTCCCCAACCACATGGGCATCGATTCGAAATGGCTGATCGAGCATCCCGATTGGTTCCTGACCTTACCGTATTCACCCTACCCCAATTACCAGTTCCAGAGCGAAGACCTGTGCGACGACGAACGTGTAGGCGTCTACCTCGAAGACCATTACTACAATCATACCGACGCGGCGGTGGTCTTCAAACGCGTCGACCACTGGTCCGGCGATACACGCTTCATCTATCATGGCAATGATGGCACCTCCATGCCCTGGAATGACACTGCCCAACTGGACTACTCCAAACCTGAAGTGCGCGAAGCTGTCATCCAGACTATCCTGCATGTGGCGCGTAACTTTCCCATCATCCGCTTCGATGCGGCCATGACGCTGGCCAAGAAACACATCCAACGCCTGTGGTTCCCGGAGCCAGGCGCCGGGGGCGCGATCCCGTCCCGTTCGGAGCATGGCATGTCATTGTCCGAGTTCGAAGCGAAGGTTCCCGAGGAGTTCTGGCGCGAAGTGGTCGACCGCGTCGCTGCCGAAGTCCCCGATACGCTGCTGCTGGCCGAAGCTTTCTGGATGATGGAAGGCTATTTCGTGCGCACGCTGGGCATGCACCGCGTCTACAACTCGGCTTTCATGCACATGCTGCGCGACGAGGACAACGCCAAGTATCGCCAGGTCATCAAGAACACCATCGAGTTCGACCCGCAAATCTTGAAGCGCTACGTCAACTTCATGAACAACCCCGACGAAAAGACCGCCATCGAGCAGTTCGGCAATGGCGACAAATATTTCGGTGTCTGCACGTTGCTGGCCACGCTGCCCGGCCTGCCTATGTTCGGTCACGGACAGATCGAGGGCTTCAAAGAAAAATATGGGATGGAATTCCGCACCCCGAAATGGGACGAGCAAATTGACGAAGGTCTGGTGGGCGGCCATGAGTGGAAGATCTTCCCGCTCCTGCACCGCCGCCGCCTGTTTGCCGAATCCGAGCATTTCCTGCTCTACGACTTTTATACGCCCGAAGGCTATGTCAATGAAGATGTGCTCGCTTATAGCAATCGTCATCAGGACCCCCATACGGGGGCAAGCGAACGCGGACTGATCATCTACCACAACAAATTCGCCGAAACCAGCGGCTGGATCAAGACCTCCGCCGCCTACCTGGACAAAGGCTCCGGCGACCTGCGCCAGAAATCCCTGGCCGAAGGCCTGGACCTGCCGTTCGAAGGCTTCGTCATTTTCAAGGATTATGTCACGCAGACCGAATACATCCGCTCGTGCGAGGAATTGTGGGCGAAGGGGTTGTTCGTTCAACTGGGCGCGTACCAGCACCACGCCTTTTTAGATTGGAGATTGGTTGTTGGGGATGAAAAATGGCAAGCTGTGCATGATGCCTTGAATGGTGCGGGAGTTGGAGTCCGTGCAGGAGAAGTGGGATGAGATGTTTGGGGCGAAAGAAGAAGTGATTGAGGAGAAGGTCAAGAAAGCCGTGTGAGAGAAACGAAGGAAAGAAGTGGAAGAAAGGGCGAAGCTGGAGAGAAGAAAGGGCGAAAAAGTAAGAAGACAGCCGGGTAAAAGGAAACGGTCAAGAAACGATGATCGAAGTCTGAGTGAATTTCAGAATTCTCGGATGTCTAACCGTAACGTCTGCTGATACGGAAGCACAGTTTTGTATTGTCCGGGAAGTAAGGCACACTCAAGACCCAATCTGTATGTACTTCGAGGTTGTCCAGCACTTGTCCAAGGATAATACGCCAGATGCGGATGGTGTTATCGGCTGAGCCGGAAGCCAGCATGGCCCCGTCCGGGGAGAAGGCCACGCTCAAGACCCAATCTGTATGTCCTTCGAAACTATCCAGGTATTGACCATCGCTGAGGCGCAGATCCTTTCTTTATTGTCGGCTGAGCCGGAAGCCAGGGTGGACCGTCCGGGGAGAAGGCTATGCTCCTGACTACGTATGCATTTCATATCGAGGGTGTCCAGGATTTAACTATTGATAAGACGCCAGATACGGATGGTGTTGTCAGCTAAGCTGGAAGCCAGGGTGGAGCCGTCCGGGGAGAAGGCCACGCTTAAGACATCTAATGTCTTTACTTCGAGGATGTCAAGATTTTGACCACGCTAGGACACCAGGGGCGATGGTTTTGTCGGTTGAGCCGGAACCAGGTGGCCCGTCCGGGGAGAAGGCCACGCTCCTGACAGAAGAAGTATGTCCTTCGAGGGTGTTGATGAGTTGCCCATCACTGGTGCGCCAGATGCAGATGGTGTTGTCGGCTGAGCCGGAAGCCAGGGTGGAGCCGTCCGGGGAGAAGGCTATGCTCTCGACAGAGTTAGTATGCCCTTTGAGGGTTTGAAGCAATTGACCATCACTGGTGCGCCAGATGCGGATGGTGTTGTCCACTGAGCCGGAAGCCCAGGCTGCATCCCATCCAGAGAGAAGGCTACGCTAATAGTTCAAGAGAGAAAAAAAACATTTTGCGTTTAGCTATCTCTTCTATAAGTGTTGCATTTGATGGAGAGATTTGTTGAACCTGACCTGGTAACGAATAAGGCTTATAGAACAATATCCAGAAAGTAAAAGCCGCTAGCAACGATAAAGTGGTGAATGTTGAGTTAGAAGATTTTTTATTGAGCAAGCAAACCGTTTTAAAGATGATTAAATAGGTGTGATTTGTACCTTTTTGGGTATATCTTCTGATTATCTTTGAACATTTTTAACGCTAGTACAACGTTGATTTTTTCTTTGAAAATCATTTCGAACCGCTTCTTGTTCAGCTTTTTCTCTAGCTGCCTTCTTAGCGGCTTCCCCTTGAGCCTTTTCCTTAGTAGCCTTCTCAGCCGCATCGCGCTCGGCTTTTTCACGCGCTAATTTTTCAGCTTTTTCTTTTTCTCTTTTTCTCGAGCTTCTAAATCTTCTAAATAGAATGAGAGAGCAGTGTTCAAAGAGCTCAAGCCAAGTTCTTCATATTGGCGTATATCAATTCTTTGGTGATTGGTCAAACGGATAGGAATGCATTTTTTCATCCCCAGCAACCAAAATCGGGAAAATATACTTATCATTGTCTTCTGCATAACCGATCTCACGTCTCACCCAGGGTGAATTTTTAAAATCCGGAGAAAGCAAAACCACAACAGCCCCCGCAGCTGATAATGGCTTTCTCAATTTCCTCTTCCCAAATAGGTGTACCGGGTACCAGCTTTTCATTGTCCACCCACACGTTGATGCCCTGCTTTCGCAAGAACGTCTACAACACGCCGCATGACCGCTTCGTCCCTGCGGCTGTAGCTCATGAAAACGTGTTTTGGGGAGGATGTGTTGGCCAAAGTGTATTCTTTCTTGGTAGGGTATCAGTATTATAGGCTAAAAATATCCTGAGTTGCATAGACCTCCGAAATCCCCAAGACTTCAGAGGTCTGGTGTATTGTCCTAGCCAAAAAACTATTTTTTGTATATAATAGCCATATACAAAAATGATAGACTTTTCCCTTGTCACCGGCTTTGAATGGGATGATGGCAATCGCGACAAGAACTGGGAGAAACACCAGGTTTCCAACAGCGAATGCGAAGAAGTATTCTTCAACTTGCCGTTATTGTTGCAACCAGATGAGACCCATTCGCAAAGCGAAGCCCGCTATTATATCCTCGGTCAGACCAACGCAGGCCGCAGGTTGTTTATCGTTTTTACGATCCGTGAGAAGAAAATTCGTGTTATTTCAGCGCGTGATATGAGCAAGCGCGAAAGGAATTTCTATGAGCAATCCCATTCCTGAATTCAATAACGAGGAGGAAGAACGCGAATATTGGGCGGAGCAAGATTCCAGCGAAGTACTCGACTGGAAGCAGGCTCAACGCGCTATCTTCCCCAACTTGAAGCCCACGCTCAAGTCCATTTCACTTCGCCTGCCTGAGTCCATGATCGATGAGCTGCGCCAACTGGCGAACGAGCGCGATATCCCTTACCAGTCGCTGATCAAGCATTTCTTGCGCGAGCGTATCGATCAGGAGTACAAGGTCAATAAGTCATAGTACGGTGCATCGCAGACCACTTCATCCTTGAGACTATAGCTCATGAATAAGTGTTTTGAGGAGGGTGTGTCAGCCAAGGTGCAGTCCGGACCACAGCCTGAGTCTAAATCTATTTTATGACTTTGATCCAGTACAGGATTCGCGCGACAAAACCTGCGAGTGGAACTCCCAGGTAGAAACCAATGCCAATAAAGTAATTGGCATCAAAGTTTGTAGGATCAATTAAACCAACGATAGAACCGAAGATGAAAAATCCTATTAGCATCAAAACGATGGATACTTTACGTGCCGGTGATAGAAAGCCAGCAAAACCGCCAGTCACGACCAAAAGTCCAATGGTGGTAACGTTTATTCCAAAATAACCACTGGGAACCATTGCCATGATTTGCCCTGCGATCAAGCCGACAATGACGCCAATTAAACTTCTCCCAAACCATGATGTGGAGAAGTTTTTGAACTTCGAAGGTTTAATTCAACTGTACTACTCGTGGTTGTTTCAGTGCTTGTTTCTTCATTTAGATAAGCCTGCAAGTTGGTGCTCAAAGAGCTTAATCCCACATTTTCGTTCTTCCTGATATCCACGAATTGTTTGGTGATCAATCGAATGGTGATAGCAGAGTCTTCGTCCCCGCTGACTAGAACCGGAAAAATGCGTATCCAATTCTGCTCTGCCAGGCTGATCTCGCGGCGGACCCATTCCGATTTCTTTAAATCAGGGGACATCACCACCACAATCGCCCCTGCCGCTTTGATTGCTTTCTCTATTTCTTCTTCCCAAATAGGAGTACCGGGTACGAGTTTTTCATTGTCCACCCAAACATTGATACCTTCTCCGCGCAAAAAGGCCACAATACGCCGCATTATGGCATCATCTTTACGGCTGTAACTTATAAATACTTGGTTAGCCATCACTCATTCCAAGTGGTTATCCGGTAAATCCATTTAGAAAGTATACCAAAAGCTTCGAAATTAGACCAAATTTATAATATTTTCTTTTCTGAATCCATGATCGATGGATTACGTCAACTGGCAAACGAGCGCGATATTCCCTACCAATCGCTAATCAAGCATTTTTTGCGCGAGCGCATCGACCAGGAGTACAAGGTCAACAAATCGTAGCACAGTGCGTCGCACCTGATTTAGCAAGACGAACTTGTTAGGTGCACTGTCCCACCAAAGCGAAGTTAACCTGTCGGTGAGGTGCGACGCAGCCTCTAGCCTCGCACCTTCTCCCGATTTACCCAACCTGCCAAAAACAAAATCCCGATCAACCCCGGAATCCCTGCCAGCATTGCATAGACACTCCAATCGAACTGGTTATCCCAGGCGATGGCGATATACCAGACCCCAAAGGCAATGAAACCCAGCGCGCCGATCCATTCCCAGCGCCAGGCAAGGGCCAGCACGAGAATCACCGCAAAGGCGGGCAGCATGTGGATCAGAAAACCCAGGATAGACTGCCAGAAGGGATAGCCCGCGGCGAACACATCGGTGGAAAGCAAAGTCAGCAACCCGGCAATCAAAATCCCCAGCACGCGTGGCGTCCAGAACAGGATGCCTTTCATAAATCTTGTTCATACGACCCTCCCCCTATATCGTAACATGCCCCAAGAATTTAATCAAGCCGAAATAAGGAAACACGTGCAGTTCTCCCGGCCCGTGCACGCCGATGGTCAGGGTCATTTCGATGTCGGCGGTGCGTGATGGCCCGCTGACCAGAACGACCGCAGGATAAGTTTCAACCTTGCGGCGCTCCATCACTTTCTCCAGACTTTCTTCAATATCGGACGCGCGCAGCACCGCAATGTGGACTTCTGGCAGCAGGGAGGCGGTCAATGGCTGGCCCTCACCGCCGGGGATGACGAGTGTGCCTGTTTCAGCGATACCTGCCAGTGCGCCGGTGATCCCGGCCTTGATGCTCTCATCCGCTTCATGCTGGACCGAGATGTCTGCTCTCCGTTAAAGCAGCCTCATCCAACCCCGGGATTTGATCCCAGGTTTGCACCTGTTCGATGTGCTTCTCACGTAACAACGCGACGATTTTATCGCTCAGGTCGGCTTCCTTGCAAATGACGACATGTCCACTCAACGCCAGCAATTCTTCGGTGAAACGCCCCACCAAATTGATGGTATTTGGAGAGTCTTCGTCTTTTTGCAGTGCAAGTCTCTTGACTTTGCGCCAATGTCTGGCGACGTTGGACATCGTGTTCAATGCAGAATCTATCGCGGAAAGGTTTTTCTGCCGGGCGTGGAAAGTCCTTGCTGTAGCCCCAGCCCGTGAAGGCAGGGAACTTCAGCCAGGCCGAAGCAGGGGCAACGAGACGCGCCCCCAGCCCGGCCAGTCGCTGCGAAAGGGCGAACAGGCTCGGGTGCGTCGCGATGCGGGTGTATGCTTGCAGACCAAATTTAACGAGCGTAGGAAGTCCAGCCGCAGACTGTCCAATGGCTACTGAAAACTGGTTACTGGTTGCACCCGCTCTCACGCGCGTCAGCAACTTGGGCAAATCAATGTCTACCGGACAGGCATCCTTGCATGCCCCGCACAGGGACGAGGCCTGCGCCAGTTGCACGTAGTTCTTCCCCAGCAGTCCGGGCGAGACGACCGAACCGATCGGGCCGGGATAGGGCGCGATGGAGCCATCTGCGCCGAGATAGGCGTGCCCGCCGATTTCGCGGAAGACCGGGCAGGCGTTCAGGCAGGCGCCGCAGCGGATGCAGTACAGGATCTCGCGCAGGGACGAGGCCCGCAGGCGCGAGCGGCCGTTATCGACCAGGATCAGATGTCGTTGCTGGTTCGGCTCGGGTCGTTGGATGAGTTGTGTGTATACGCTGAGTTTCTGCCCGGTGGCTGAGCGTGGCAGCAGCGAAAGCATCAGCGCCAGATCGTCCAGGTTGCGGACCAGGCGTTCCATGCCCATCAGCGCAATATGAACGGGCGGCAGCGTGGTGACCATGCGCCCGTTGCCCTCGTTGGTGACGATGGTCAATGTGCCGGTTTCAGCCACGCCGAAGTTGACGCCGCTGATGCCCACGTCTGCGTTCAGGAAGACTTGGCGTAGCACCTTGCGGGCAGTGTCCGTCAGGGTGGGAATGTCTTCGGTGTAGGGGATGCCAAGTTGCTCATGGAACAGTTTGCCGACATCGTTGCGACGCAAGTGCGCGGCAGGCGTGATGATGTGACTGGGTTTCTCGTGGCGCAGTTGGATGATGTATTCGCCCAGGTCGGTTTCGACCACACGATGACCGGCGGCTTCGAGCGCATGGTTGAGTCCGATTTCTTCGGAGACCATGCTTTTTGATTTCGCAATAAGAGTTGACATATCACCGCAGATGAACGCGGCATGAACATTTTTTTGTTTGATAAACATCTACGCCTTTTTCGCGTTTCCGTGATGAATTTCCAACAATTTCTAATACAATCTGCCTGGCCTCGGCAGCATCTTTAGCGCGATAGACGATGATGCCGTTTTCCTGTACTTTGGCGATAAACTTGTCCAGGTACTCATCCAGATGTGCGATCACCTCTGCACGGACAGCATGCGCCCGTTGGCGACGTTCCTGTCCATCTGGCAGGGATGTAAAAGCTTTCAGCCGTCCTTCTACGCGGCGTTTGGCGTTGGCATCCAGCGCAGCTTGCAAGGACTCGTCGGCAATCTTCTCGCGGATTTTTGCCCGGAAGGATGAAGCCGTCATGATTTCAATCCGATGTACAGCCCACGCCCGTCCAATCCCTCGGGATCGTGGATTACTTCGAGCCCAGTCTTACGAAAGGCTCCCAGATATTCTTCGTGCGTGAACAGACCGAGTTCATGCCGCTCTGTAAAATATTCGACGCCTTGTGGCGTTCCAACGGTGTAGTGAAAAACAAAAAACGAGAGTAGACCATCCACTTCGCTGATGTTCATACGGGAAATTTTCAGGTCAGGTTGGTCGACGAATAAAGCACTCACCCTGCCTGGTTTCCATTGCTCTGGCGTGAACCAGGGCTCCACGATCAACACGCCTCCTGGCTGCAGATGACGTGCCATGTTTTGAATGGCGGTCTCCAGACGTTCTTTTGTTTTGACATAACCGATGGAACTGAACAAGCAGGTAATGACATCGAATCCTTTCCCCAGATCGAAGTCAACCATATCGGCTTGGTGGAAAGGAATGCCCGGATAAGTTTGGCTGGCTACAGCTAGCATCTCGGGGTCCAGGTCAAGACCTTCCACTTGATAATTTTCCCGCAAGATGGACGCGTGCATCCCGGTTCCGCAGGCCACTTCCAGCAAGGTATCCCCGGATGAGCGTTTGTGTCCCTGGATAATTTGGTGAACCTTGTGTGTCTCTGCCACATAATCCTTGCCCATCGATCCATATAGCGCGTTGTAGAAATTTGCTGATTTGCTGAACATGATCGCTCCCTATTGATGGTTGAGCACTTCCGCAATATGCACCACGCGTTGTGGCTTCCCTTGGCGATGGAGCCCTCCCGCAATATGCATGATGCAGCCGGTATCCGCCACCACCAGCGTGGGGGCTTGCGTCTTTTCCAGATTACTGATCTTGCGTTTGAGAAACTCTGCCGAGAGTTCGGGATGCGCTACCGAGAACACGCCGCCAAAACCGCAGCAATCCTGGGCTTCGGGCAACTCCACGATGGTAGCACCCTGCACCTGGGCCAGCAGCGCGCGCGGCTGACGATCGATGCCCAATCCGCGTAAAAGATGGCAGGATGGGTGATAGGTTAAAGTTCCATCCCAATGCGCGCTTAGGTCTGTGACGCCCAACACATCTACCAGGTATTCAGTGAATTCATATGTCCGCTTGGCCAGCGCTTGCGCGCGTGCCAGCCAGCCCGGATCTTTGGCAAACAGTTCGGGGTAGTTATGGCGGATCATGTGCACACACGAGCCGGAGGGAGAGACGACATGGCAGACTTCCGAAGTCTTTAAAGACTTCGGAAGTCTTTCGAACGTCTCGATCATATGCTCGGCCATCTGGCGTGCGTCCGCACGTAAGCCGGCGTTGAACTGCGGTTGTCCGCAGCAGGTTTGCGCGGCCGGGAAGTCCACGCTCACGCCCAAACGGCGCAGAATGCTGACGATGGCCTCAGCAGTTTCGGGGTAGAAGGTATCGACCAGGCAGGTGACGAAGAGTTGAACGGTGGGCATGTTTCAATTGTATAGCAAATATCTGTCGATGTCATGCATTCCTTATCCCGTTTCATTTTTCTCGATGAGGCGGGATTATCAGTGGTATGATTGTGCCGCTATGATTCAATTTCATACTCGTATCCTCAATCACTTTGATTTGCCACGGCGTATCAATCGCCTGGGCGAGCTGGCTTACAACCTGTGGTGGACCTGGCAGCCCAACGCGCAGCGCCTGTTTTCGCGCATCGACAACGATCTATGGGAACGTCTATCCCACAATCCAATCTTACTCTTACGCCAGGTGGAACGGGCAACGCTCAATGAAGTGGCACAGGACAATCAATACCTGGCTCTGTACGACAGTGTTTTCAGCGCGTTCGATAACTACCTGGAGAAGACCGATACCTGGTCGGACCGGACTCATCCCGAGCTTGTCAGCAAGCCCATAGCCTACTTCTCAATGGAATTCGGTCTGCACGAAACCCTGCCAATCTATTCTGGCGGTCTAGGTGTGTTGGCCGGTGATCATCTGAAGGAAGCCTCCGACATGGGCTTGCCGCTGGTTGGGGTCGGCCTGATGTACGCAGAAGGGTACTTCTCCCAACGCATCAGCGAGGATGGCTGGCAGGATTCGCTCAACAATCCGCTGCGTTTTGAAGATATGCTGGTGTTGCCTGTTTTGAACGATGATGGCAAACCGTTGACCGTCTCAGTGGAAATGCCAGACCGTTATGTTACTTTGCGCTTATGGGAAATTCGTGTTGGGCGTGTGCCGCTGTTCCTGATGGATTCGAATATCGAATCCAATCAGGAAGAAGATCGCATGCTGACCGCGCGCCTGTATTGGTCTGACCTGGACCGGCGCGTGATGCAGGAGATCGTTTTGGGGGTCGGCGGTGTACGCGCGCTGCGGGCGTTGGGTTATAACCCTTCGGCCTGGCACATGAACGAAGGACACGCAGCTTTCCTGACCCTGGAACGGGCCCGCGAATTGGTAGCAGGGGGCGCCACCTTCGCGGACGCCATCGATAATACGCGTGGGCAAAACATCTTCACCACACATACACCGGTCCCGGCCGGTAACGACGAATTCCCGCTATGGCTGATCGACAAATATCTGGCTGCCCTGTGGCCGGAACTTGGTTTGAATCGTGACCAGTTTGTAGACCTGGCGCGCAACCAGCAAGCTTGGGGCGAGTCGTTCAGCATGGGCGTGTTGGCCTTGCGCTACTCGGAGGGCCGCAACGCCGTCTCCGAGTTGCACGGGCATGTGGCGCGTAAAATGTGGAACTTCCTTTGGAAAGATAAAGTGGAGGATGATGTTCCCATCACGTACGTGACCAACGGTGTGCATGCTGCTAACTGGATGGCACGCCGCCTGGGTCTGCTCTATGATAAATATCTTGGTCCGGAATGGCGCGAGCATTTGGATGATCCGGAAATCTGGAGCAAGCTGGATGAAATCCCTGCCGAAGAGTTATGGGCTTTCCGAATGCACCAGAAGCGCAAGCTCTCGTTCCGCATGCAGGAATGGGCACGTGCGCGCTGGACAAAGGGCGGTTTTCATCCGGTGCAGGTGGTTGCTTCGGGCGCATTGATCGATCCGTATGTGTTGACCATCGGGTTTGCACGCCGTTTCGCGACCTATAAACGCGCCAACCTGATCCTGCGCGATGTTGAACGTTTGCTACACATCATCAACCGTCCTAACATGCCGGTGCAAATCATCTTTGCCGGGAAGGCGCATCCTGCCGATGAGCCAGGCAAACAGTTGATCCAGCAGATTTACCGCGCGGTAAAAAAGGCTGAGACCGGTGGTCGTTTGGTTTTTTTGGAAGATTACGACATGAATATCGCCCGTTACCTTGTCCAAGGGGTGGATGTGTGGCTCAACACGCCGCGCCGCCCGATGGAAGCTTCAGGTACGTCAGGCATGAAGGCCGCTTTAAACGGTGTGCTCAATTTCTCCGTGTTGGATGGCTGGTGGCGTGAAGCTTACAATGGCAGGAACGGTTGGGCGATTGGCGAAGACAAGGAACCTGGCGTGCCTGAAATTCAAGACAAGGCTGATGCTTTGAGCCTGTACTCCACGCTGGAAAACGAGATTATTCCGCTGTACTACGATCGTAACGCTGACGCAATCCCGATGGATTGGGTCGAGCATATAAAGAATAGCTTGCGTACGATTACGCCACAATTTAGCACCCGGCGTATGCTCAGGGAATATGTAGAGCGGTTGTACATTCATGCGGTAAAATGATAGTTACCTGCAGGGCGGCCAACTGGCCGCCCTTTTTATTTGAGGAGATGGAGTATGCCCAATTTGATGGTTTTTAGTGATCCGTGGATAGGTGCGCTGATCATATTTGGATTGCGCGTCGTGAATATAACTCTTGATACGCTACGTATGCTTTTCACATTGCGCGGACAGAAAGCATTGTCGTGGATTGCGGGGTTTGTGGTTTCGGTGATCTATGTTGTGTTGTTGACTTCGGTGCTTGCGAACTTGAATAATCTTTTGTACATCATTGCCTATGCAGCCGGGTTTGCGACCGGTAGCGTAGCCGGTATGTGGATCGAAGAACAATTAGCCATCGGATACGTTCACTTGCAAGTTGTCAGTCCGCGGCGTGGTGTTGTCATGGCGCAAAAGCTGCGCGAGAACGGTTATGCTGTGACCGAGATCCCTGCGCGCGGCAAAGATGGTATGGTCAGCATGCTAAGTCTCAGCGTGCGTCGTAAACAAGTGTTGCCTGTTGAAAAGATCATCAACGAATGTGATGAGGCTGCTTTTATCACGTCCGAAGATGTTCATCCGGTGCAACGAGGGTTCTGGAGAGTATGAGTTTTCCGAGCATCCCCGAAATTGATGTCCACGAGCTTGCCCGAAAGTTGAAGTCGGATGAGACGTTTGTTTTGTTGGACGTGCGCGAAGCCTGGGAGTTGGATCAGGCTTTGATTGACGATAGCAGGCTCAAGGTCGTGCCAGTGAGCCGCCTGGCGCAGCTTGGCGCCGAAGCCCTTCCTGAGGAAGTCCAGCACAAGGACGCGGAAATCCTGGTTATGTGCCATCATGGCGTCCGTAGCGCGAATGTCACCGAATGGCTGCTGGCCCGGGGCTGGACAAACGTCTTCAGTGTGCGTGGGGGAATCGCGGAGTATGCTCGGGATGTAGACAGTTCAATAGGGAAATATTAAACGTAGGGGCAGGTTCTGAACCTGCCCCTACGGAAAGGGGAAAATGGGCGTGAAAGCCCATTTTTTATTGATCGAAAACGAATTCGCCGTTCTTATAGAACAGCTCGCCATCTACAGTGATCTCGCTGTCTTTACGCATATCGCAGATCATGTCCCAGTGGATGGCGCTTTTGTTTTTTGCACCGGTCTCAGGGTAGCCTGCTCCGAGCGCCATGTGGAAGGAACCGCCGATCTTCTCATCGAAAAGGATCTGGCCGGTGAACTTGTCGATCTCGAAGTTCGTGCCGATCGCAAATTCGCCCAGATAACGCGCGCCTGCATCGGTTTCCAACATTTTTAGCAGAAAATCCTGGTTTTTATCGGCATGCGCCTGTGTGACTTGACCGTTCGAGAAAGTCAATTCAGCACCTTCGACAGCGACGCCCTGGTAGATGGCAGGATAGGTGAATTTGACCCAACCATTGACCGAATCTTCGACCGGACCGGTGAAGATCTCGCCATCGGGCATGTTGTGCGTACCGCACGAATTCAGGAATGTGCGGCCTTTGACCGAGAGAGTCAGATCTACGTTCGGGCCGCGCAAAATCACCTGGTTTTTGCCCACCATGAAATCGACGGCGGCCTGTTGCTCCCTTTCCACCTTTTTCCAGTACGCAACGGGGTCATCTTCATTGGCATGCACAGCGCGGAAAACGAAATCAGCGTATTGTTCGAGACTCATTTCGGCATCCTGGGCATACCCGTCGGTGGGGTAGAGTGTGGTAACCCATTTGAAGGCACCTTCCGCGCCTCGTCGCATTTGTGTTTCGGTGATGATACCGGTAGCCTTTCCGCGCTGTTGTAAGCGAGACGAATCTATATTGGTCTGGGAACGGGTATTTGTGGCCGAATGCACCCGGATACGTCCCTCGAACTGGTCGTAGGCCAGTTTCTGGAAGGTCGGCACAAAGTCTATCTGGCTGTCGTTACCGTGCATCAGCAGCAAGTCCTCGTGCCCGGGGAAGAACATGTCTGGTAGTTGCAGCAGTGCATGTGGATGCCCGCCTTTTTCCAGGATTTGAACATAAAGTTCTCGCACCAACGTTTCAGCTGCGGTGGTTGCCTCGATTAAAATGCGATCGCCGGGTTGGACACGCGTGCAGCGCTCTACCAGGACTTTTGCAAAATTGGTTACACGGGGATCAGACAAAGGAAACTCCTATTGGAAAGTGTGCGAATTATATCATTGCCACAAATGTTTACTTTTCTTCCCTTAATAGGAAGCGCGTAATTGCAAATAAGACTAATTGCATCTATAAAATGCGATAAAAGTCACAAGGCTTTATGAACGAAACAAGATAAAATATCAACATGGACTTACGCGCACAAATTATTGCTCCCAAAAAGGTCAGGCCGGACGCCCCCTCTGTCAAACCGACTACTGCCTGGGCCGAAGTCGATGAACAGGGACGTTTGGTAATCCCACCAGATGTCGTTGCGAATTACGGATTGGAACCAGGCGCCAAAATTCGCCTGGACGAAGGCCAGAATTTCGTTCGTATGCACAGGCCGATAACACATCTTACGAAAGTGTATATCGAGCCGACCGTTGGCTGTAACCTCGATTGCATCACTTGTTTCCGCAATGCCTGGGACCAGCCAATGGGGCGCATGAGCGAGGAAACTTTTGCCAGCATTCTGGAGGGGCTGAAAGCGCTCGATCCGATCCCCAGCGTGTATTTTGGTGGCATTGGTGAACCACTCTTCCATCCCAAGACCATCGAATGGATCGCGGCGGTCAAAGCGTTGGGCGTCAAGGTGGAATTGATTACCAACGGCACAACTCTGACCGAGAAGAAATCGCAACAGTTGATCGACTCTGGCCTGGATGTGCTGTGGGTCTCGATTGACGGCGCCACGCCTGAAACCTATGCGGATGTGCGTATGGGCGCTGAACTTCCCAATATTCTCAAGAATTTGAGACGCTTTGCCAAAATGCGGCCTGCCAACCATTTCCCCAAACCGGACATCGGGATTGCCTTCGTTGCTATGAAGCGCAATATTGCTGACCTGCCCAAAGTCATCCAGTTGGGCAAGGGACTCAAGGCCAAGTACTTCTCAGTTAGCAATGTCCAGCCGGCTACCGAGGATATGCAGGATGACCGGCTGTATACGCAAACCATGCACAACATCGCTTACCTGCAAGCTCCCAACCTGCCCCGCCTGAGCCTGCCGAAAATGGACTTCAACGAAATCACGCGGGAAGCCCTTTTCGATACCTTCAACAGTCAGTTGAACGTCAATTTTGCGGGCAACAACTGGGGTGGCGCGAGTGACACCTGCAACTTTGTGGAAAGTGGAACGATGTCCATCGCCTGGAATGGGGATGTCAGTCCCTGCTGGCCGTTGATGCACACGCACACCAGTTTCCTGCACGGCAAACCGCGCCTCTCTAAAAAACATGTGATTGGCAGTGTGACCGAACGTTCACTCTCGGACCTGTGGCTTGATCCCGATTACCTGGCTTATCGTGAGCGATTGCATAATTTCGTTTTCGCGCCCTGCAGTTTTTGTGGCGGCTGCGACCTTTCTGAAACGAATGATGAAGATTGCATCGGCAACGTGGAATTCCCGGTCTGCGGCGGATGTCTGTGGGCGCAGGGCATTATCCAGTGTCCATGAGTATCATCGAATAAATTCTTTGATCCCCGCCTGGCGGGGATTTTTTGTTTCATAAATCCGCCTGATTTGGTATACTTTTACTGGAACACTTTGTTGGAAGGATTGATAAAAATGGACGTCAATTTTTATGCCACTTTACGCCCCATCGTCGGACAAAAAACGATTAACGTGGAAATGCCATCCGGTTCTACGGCTCGCCAGCTCATAGACCTGGTCGTCACCAATTATCCTGCCTTACGACCAGAACTCCTGGATGAAAACAACAACTTTCACAGTCACATGAAAATGTTTATTAATGGTCGCGAAGTGGTCTATCTGGAAGATGAGTTTAGCCACATCATGAAATCCACCGACAAGGTCGATATCTTTCCACCCGTGGGTGGCGGCTAGGATGCGGGAAATCGTCCGCGAGATGCGCGGGATCCCGTTTTTTCTTTTAAGGGAATATCTTGAGGAGTTGGGCGGAACCGCATTGAGCGACGACCAGGTCCAGGGTCCGGGCTGGAGCGTGAAGTTAGTCCGCATGGAACCCTTCCGGCTCGGGTCGTTATCTGTCGGCCAGACGCGTCTGGAAATGAAGATCGAGGATGAACTAGTGGATGATTTTATAGAGCGATTTGGGAAAAAGACCTTGCGAGCAGGTGCCTAAAAAGTGACGGTCACTTTCAAAGTGACCGTCACTTTTCTAAACTGATACTAATCGGTACCTGAAAACTGGATTTAAGCGATCTCCAGTTCCTTAAGCTTGGCTTCTGGCACAACGCCGTTATTCCAGCCGCGCTTGTCGTAGTATTCGGCTAGCATATCGTCCAGTTCGCAGACGTGGCCTTCGGAACCGGGCATGGTGGACGCTTCTTCGGTGAAGCGTTTCGGCAGAGTATCACTGCCTTCACCGAATCCATTCAGGTTGTTGTAGTAGCGCTCCAGGTTGTAGATGCGCTCACCCGTTTTCAGGACGTCATCTGCGGTGAAGGGCACGCCGACCATGGCCGAGTATTGCTGTGCGTACTCGTCCGCGCCCATAGCAAATGCGCTGAATTTGCACAGGTCCATGCTGTCGGAGAAGGCATGCACGTCCTGGAAGATCATGACCAGTTCGCCTTTGCCTTTCCACGCCAGGGGATCAACCTTGAGCGAGTTGAACGGCATAACACCCAGTTCAGCCGCAGGAGTGTAGGCGCGCAGGTGGCAGGCGCCACGATTAGAAGTGGCGTAGCCCAGGCCTTCGCCCTTGATGCCGCGCGGATCGTAAGCCGGGATGCCCTGACCTTTGCAGGTCATAGCCAGTTCGGGATGACCAAAGTAAGCGGCGGTCGCGTTTGAGCCTTCGGCCATGACATCGCCAAAGCCTTCGCGCATGCCGATCATTGCGGCGGCGCGGGTCATACCGTCCGGGTCGCCCCATTCCAGCTTGCCTTCGTCTTTGGTATAGCCCTTCTCGCTGGCTTCCATCCATATCGAGATCGGATGTCCCATTTCGATAGCGTCGAAGCCATAGTCGTTGGCCAGGTCGATCATCTTGGCGACCAGGCGGGCATCGTTATTACCGCAGTTAGCGCCCACAGACCAGGCCGGTTCATACTCGACCAATTCCATGTGCAGGCCTTTGTACGGGCCGTCCTTGACTTCCACTTCCTTCTTGCAGGCTACCGGGCAGGCGTGGCAGGTTGGGTCGTTGACCAGCAGGTTTTCCTTCACATACTCGCCGCTGATTTTCTCGGCGTCTTCGCCGTAAGAAGTCAACATACTGTTTTTGGTGGGCAGGCCACCGATGCTGCTGGTGATGTTCATCAACACGTTGGTGCCATAGACCGAGAGACCGCCTTTGCGCGGGCTGGTGATGTTCTCTTCCGCCATGATGACTTTCAGAGCGCGTGTATGAGCAGGTTTCCAGGCATCGCGGTTTTCTGCTTTGGTGATCTTCTTCTTGGCATCGATGACGACGGCTTTCAGATTCTTGCTGCCGCCCACGCAGCCGGTGCCACCGCGTCCACTGGCACGATCATCCTCGTTCATCCAGCAGGCGAACTTGACCAGTTTTTCCCCGGCTTGCCCAATGGTGATAACGCTCAAATCCTTTTCTCCGTATTTATTCTGGAAGAATTTGACCGTATCGTGAACGCCCATTCCCCACACTTCGGATGCATCCAATAGCTCTACCTTGTCCTGGGTCACGTAAGCGTAAACGGGCTTGTCTGCTTTGCCTTGGAAGATCAGGCCATCAAAGCCCGCCCAGCGTAGACGGGCTGCACTCCAGCCGCCGTGATGGCTGTCCGTGACAGTACCGGTCAGTGGGGACTTGGTGACCACCGCCATACGGCCACTCATGTTGGCTTCTGAGCCGGTCAGCGGACCGTTCATAAAGCACAGGATATTTTCAGGGGAGAGCGGTTCTACCTGGGGACCATTCTCGTACACATATTTGACACCAAGACCGCGTCCACCGATATATTTGAGCTTCCATTCCTCCGGCGCATCGCCATACTCGACTTTGCCAGCGGTCAGATCGACAAAGCCGATTTTGTTTGCATATCCTCCGAGCATAAGCTTAAGCCTCCTTTGTAAGGTTTATTGCCAAAATGCAAAACCAGTACCGCAAGCACATGAAATGATAGGGTGACTTTGATTTCACCTTCAAAACTCGTAAGTTACCCTACACCTATTGCTTTTCGTGGTACTAGCCATGCTGGCTGATGGATATTGTTAATATAGAATAACATTTTGATATATCGGATGTCAATAATTAAGTTTTTCCTTAATCGAAAAGATGACATTCTTCCTGTTTTTTCCTAATCACTTTCACAATCTATTTTGCGTTATACTACTTCTCGATAAATCTATTTTCCAGAAATTCTCAACAACCTTATGAAACAACTCCTCCAAAATATGCGCGATGGCAAGGCCGTCGTTGAAGAAGTCCCTGTGCCAACGCCGCGGGCGGGCATGGCGCTTGTCAAAACGGAAGCAAGTTTGGTATCCGCTGGAACCGAGCGGATGGTGGTCGAATTTGCCGAGAAATCGCTGGTTGGCAAGGCGCGCTCGCGACCCGACCTGGTGCGTCAGGTGATCGACAAAGCCCAGCGCGAGGGCCTGCTGGCAACTGCGCAGGCTGCTTTCGACCGTCTCGATCAGCCAATGGCGCTGGGCTATTCGTCTGCGGGGACTATCGTGGAGCTTGGTGAGGACATGCCTGGGTTCAAGGTTGGCCAGCGCGTGGCTTGCGCGGGTGGTGGCTATGCCGTGCACGCCGAGTACGCAGTGGTGCCTCACAACCTGCTCACGCCCCTGCCGGAGACCGTCGATTTTGAGTCGGCTGCTTTCACTACTTTGGGCGCGATTGCCCTGCATGGCTTCCGCCTGGCTGAAGCGCAGATCGGCGAAACGGTGGCTGTGATCGGGATGGGGCTGTTGGGATTGTTGACGGGACAGATCGCCGACGCAGCGGGATGCCGTGTGCTGGGCATTGACATCGATCCCAAGCGCATTGCGCTCGCTTCATCTCTTGGATTGCAGGCCTGCCTCCGAGACCAGGCCGAAGACTCTGCCCAAAGCTTTACCGCCAACCGCGGCTTCGACGTGGTCATCATCTGCGCGGACACATCTTCCAACGATCCGGTCGAACTGGCTGGTGTAATCGCGCGTGACCGTGCGCGAGTGGTCGCTACCGGCGCGGTGGGATTGGATTTCCCGCGTAAGCTGTATTACGAAAAGGAAATCTCTTTTATCAACTCACGTTCCTACGGGCCGGGCCGCTATGACGCTGCTTACGAGGAAGGCGGAAAAGACTATCCGATCGGCTACGTGCGTTGGACGGAAGGCCGCAATTTCGAAGCGGTCGTGGACCTGCTGTCAAACGGTAAATTGCAGGCGCAACCACTTATTACACATCGCTTTCCCATCGAACAGGCGACCGAAGCATACGATGTGATCACGGGCAAAAAGAAAGAGCCGTTTCTGGGCGTTTTGCTAACTTATGAACGATGCGAATTCCGAAGTGCGAAGTGCGCGTGTCGAATTTCGCACTTTCGCCGTCCTCGCACCTCGCACGTAGCACTTGGAGTTCTGGGTGCTGGTCTTTATGCCAACGCTACCCTGCTCCCCGCTCTCAAAAAAGTAGATGGCCTCGAACTGGTCGGCATCGCTTCCGCGAGCGGATTGCACGCTCAACACGCCGCGAAGAAATTTGGCTTTGCCTACGCCGCTTCCAGCGATGACGAAATCATCAACGATCCCAATATCAACACAGTTGCCATCCTCACCCGACACGATACCCATGCGGAACTGGTGCTCAAAGCCTTGCAGGCTGGCAAACATGTCTTTGTGGAAAAGCCGCTGGCGCTTAATGGCGATCAGCTTGCCGCTATCAGCGAACAACTACTCGCGTCTCACTCTTCACTCCTCACGGTGGGCTTTAATCGCCGTTTCGCCCCCCTCGCCCAATCTCTTTCCTCTTTCATCTCTCCTCGTACCGAGCCTCTTTACGCCCACTATCGCGTCAACGCCGGGTACCTCCCGTTAAATCATTGGACCCAAGATCCTGAAGTTGGCGGCGGACGTATCATCGGCGAAGGCTGCCATTTCATTGACTTCATCACCTTCCTGGTGGGCGCCGCGCCGGTCAGCGTCAGCGCCGTAGCTTTGCCCGATAATGGCAAATACCGCGAAGATAATGTCTCAATGACCTTCACCTTCCCGGATGGCTCGCTTGGTGTGGTGGATTATCTTGCCAACGGCGACAAATCCTTTCCCAAAGAGCGTGTTGAAGTCTTCTGCGGTGGAAAAATCGCTGTGCTGGATGATTTCCGCGTGCTGGAGATGGTGCACGATGGCCACCGCAAGACGGTCAAAGGCGCGCAGGATAAAGGTTGGACAGACGAGTGGGTGGCCTTTGCGAAAGCTATCCGCGAAGGTGGCGAGCCGCCAATTCCTTATGAGCAATTGGTCGGTGTGACGAAGGCGACATTTGCAGCGGTGGAGTCGATGCGGCGGGCTGGGGAAAAAGTAAAATTATAGGGGAGCGACGACTTGAATCTTCTCAGTAAATCCGTTATACTGATATGCGGATTTACTGATTAAGGAGAATCTCGTGAACAACACCTTCCAAGTTCAGGTCGTACGGCGCGGCGTCATTACCCTGCCAAAAGAATTGCGCGAACAGAACCAGATCAATGAAGGCGATACCCTAACCCTGATCGATCTAGGTGATGGCATTTTTGTGCTCAGTCCACGCCGCTCGCGTGTGGATGAAATCGCAGATAAACTGGCGAAAGAATGGCGGGAGTCAGATGAAACGCTGGAATCCATGCTAGAAACTCTGCGGGAAGTCCGTGCCGAGTATGACGCTAAAAAACCTTAAAGTCTTTTTGGACACCAGCGTTATTTTCGCCGCTGTGCTTTCCAAAACAGGGGGCGCACGTAAGCTTTTTCATCTCGGAGAAGCAGGGGTATTGCATTTGATTATCGGTCCCGCTGTTCTGCGAGAAGCGGATGAGGTTGTGCGACGCAAAGCCCCTGCCTCTTTGCCGGTTTTGGCGCAGTTACTCAGCCTCGGCCAAGTGGAAACTTCTTCGGCCTCGACTTCGGAACAACTGGAATTAGCTCGTTCCTATGTGGGATATTCTCCAGACGCGCGCGTGCTGGCAGAAGCCATTCAAGCTAACCCAAATTGGTTTGTTACCCACGATAAAGAGCATTTTCTTCAAATTCAATCTGAAACCGAATTACCTTTCGTAATTGGAACCCCCGGCGACTTGCTCCAGAGTATCAAAGATGACTTTGTTTTGTCTGATTTGGAATAGAATGGAAAAGTAGATTGCATCTAATTCCTCTGCCAGCATATCGGGTACGCGTTCCTCTCTATGGTTGGCGAGGTGTTAAAATGGATGGGTATCCGTGATAACGCAAAAGAGGCATCCCATGGAAATTTCAATCCGTATCCAAAACTATTTGTCCCTGTTGGAAATCCGGCAGAAATCGAGACGTTGGAATGTAACTCTCCTGGGTGGAATATTTCTCATTTCAATCCTGGCCACATTAGCTCTGGGTTTGGTGGCAGGCTTGAGTGACAGATCTGTGTACTTGATTACGGGGGTTGATATTGCTTTGGGACTGAGTTTCATCGTGGCCTGGGTCAGGCTTGAAATTGTTAGAAGTTCTATTGAGTTGTTGAATAATCTTCAGCCATGAAACACATCGCTTTTCCAAAAGCTTCGAAGGTTTGGAAACAATCAAAGCCAATTCATGGACAAGATCAATCACACCAAAAATTTGTTGAAGCGGAGGATGCCTGATTTTATGTTGCTCAAACCCTGGAAGATATTAGGGACACACTATCTCTATAAACGCAATGGACTGGCCATGCGGCTAGATCAATGCGAAACTACGAACGGAAATGTCTTTGAACCCTATATCATTGAGTGCGGTGATTGGGTAAATATCCTTGCGCTGACAAAGAAGCGGGAGGTCGTTCTGGTCAAACAATATCGCCATGGCGCAAGACAGGTTTTACTTGAAATTCCTGCCGGTGTGATGGATGATGAAGATGAAAGCCCACTCAAAACAGCGAAGAGGGAATTATTAGAAGAGACCGGCTATACTAGTGACAAGTTTATAGAGGTGGGCAAGGTTTACCCCAATCCTGCCACACACACGAATATGACCTATTCCTTCCTGGCATTGGATGTCGAACAAGTAGGCCAGCAAAATCTGGATGAAACGGAAGAAATCGAGGTTTCACTGATGCCGTTTGATGAATTCGTTGCGCTGGCAAAAGCAGGCGACCTGCCCCAGGCCCTGCATATCAGCGCGCTTTTCTTTGCTCTGGCATATCTGGAGCGCAATCCCTGAGTCATGGCCCCTTCTCGACTGTACTTCACTTTTAAAGCAGCCCGCCAATTGGGACCCACCCAAACGGCGTTGTATGTATTGTACAGATTCGGATTGCAAACAGGGCATTACAAGAGAGTAGAAAGTAGCACAGTAGAAAATAGCCAATCATTCTCCACCCTCCATTCTTTGTTCTCTCTCCCAGATCGTGACCAACTTGCCCAAACCCTCGGCGATGACGGCCAGCGTGCCATGCTGGCTGAAGCGGACGAGATCGTAGGGGGCAAATTTCGCATGTTCGGCGGCGAGCCTGTCAAAATCAGAATAACCTTCGACCAGACCCTGCTTCACTGGACAGCCTACGAAACTCACAAAGTCCCAATACCCGATTCCCAATTCCCAATAAGTGATATCAAATTCATTTGGGAACCTGCCCGCTTTTGCTGGGCTTACGTGCTTGGTCGCGCCTACCACCTGACCCAAAATGAAATTTATGCCAAAGCCTTCTGGAGCTACTTCGAACGTTTTACCAACGCCAATCCTCCCTACCTAGGTCCGCACTGGATGAATGGGCAGGAAGTCGCCATTCGGCTGATGGCACTTGTCTGGGCGGGGCAGGTTTTCGAAACGGCGGCAGCTTCGAGCGTAGAAAGACGCGTGCATCTTGCGCAGTCGGTGGCTGAGCACGCTGCCCGCATCCCGCCCACGCTCGCCTATGCCCGCGCCCAGAACAACAATCACCTGCTCACCGAAGCCGCTGGGCTCTACACTGCCGGGCTGGCTCTGCCGGATCATCCACAGGTCTCCGAATGGCGCGCGTTGGGCTGGCGCTGGCTCAATTGGGTTTTCCGACATCAAATCAGTAGCTACGGCGAGTATATCCAACACAGCACCAACTATCACCGTGTGATGTTGCAGACGGCCCTGTGGGTGAATGCGATCAAAGATGCGGACTGGCCAGGCTTGACGATGCAATCGTTAGAACGGGCGACGCACTGGCAGTTTTCGCTGCTCGACCCCGCTTCAGGCCGGACCCCGAACCTGGGCGCCAATGATGGGGCCTTGATTCTGCCCCTGGCCGTGACTCCGTTTAACGACTTCCGTCCAACGGTGCAAGCCGCAGCGCGGGCTTTCTTGCGCTTCCAGATGCCCGGCGGTGTGTGGGACGAGATGTCGTTGTGGCTGGGGTTGGACGAGCACGAGAAAGCGTACGAATCAAGCTTATATCTTGCCGACCACCTGCAGGGACCTGACTCCTGGGCTTACTTGCGAGCGACGCAATTCCCCTCGCGCCTGGGACACATGGATCAGCTTCACCTGGACCTGTGGTGGCGCGGCCTGAACGTGACTCAGGATGCGGGCACGTATCTTTACAACGCTGACCCGCCTTGGGACAACCCGCTCGTCAGCACCCGTGTCCACAACACCGTGACGGTGGACGGCCAGGATCAGATGACGCGCGGCGGTCGCTTCATGACGTTGGACTGGTTCCCGGCTTATTCGAAGAGCGTGGTTCCCGTCGACGAAACTGTGCTTGGACAGGTGGTGGCGTATCATAACGGTTATCCCGGCGTGCGCCACAAACGCACGGTGACGGTCTACACCGATGAGCGCTGGGTGGTCGAGGACAAGCTGATTTCAGTTGCATCGCATGCCTATCGGCTTCATTGGCTTCTGCCGGATTGGGAGGTCGTTAACAGAGAATGGAACATGGAGGAGGGAAGATTCAACCTGAATTTACAATCGCCTTTTGGTCCACTGAAATTGACCATTCACTATTCTCCATTATCCTCTTCGAATGCAAATTTCAATCTGATACGTGCGGGTGAGCAATTGGCGGGAGAGGGCGAAGTTTTATCCTTCGAAGGCTGGACCTCACCGACATACGGAGAGAAGGTTCCGGCGCTTTCCTTGGCTTTCGAAGTACAATCTGAACTGGCCATGAAATTCACAACGGAGTTTGTTTTTCCTCATGAGGGTTAGGGCAGGCGCTGTACTGATCGAAGAAAACAGAGTCGCGCTGATCGAACGTTATCGCGATGGCAAACATTACTTCGTTTTTCCCGGTGGGGGTGTGAATGAAGGGGAGACGCTAACAGAAGCTGTTGTCCGCGAGATAGATGAAGAAACCGGACTGCGCGTAACCGTCAAGCTCAAGTTGGCCGAAATCCATTTTGGGTTGAGCACACAGCATTATTTCCTGGTGGAACGTCTCAGTGGCGAGTTTGGCAGCGGCACGGGCGAAGAATACACCGATTCTGACCCGGACAACCTAACTCAGGGAGTTCTACATCCCTATCTGGATGCCAGTGGCCGAATTGCCGGGGCACGAAAATGTATATCCTGCTGACGTATCAGAATTGGTCGTTAATTCCATCGAGCGCTGGCTGGCCGGACGAACCGATTCTTGTGATAGAGCACCCGAAGTAGCCCATGACGATGGACCGTAGACCGTTTCGGTCTCTTTGGTCCATCGTCTGACGTCCACGGTCCAAGATGCATATCCTCATCATCCATCAAGCTTTTGCTTCCCTCGACGAGCCCGGCGGGACGCGTCACCATGAGTTTGCGCGCCTGTTGTCTGCGCATGGACACAAGGTGACGGTCATCGCCAGCCCGGTGAGTTATATTACGGGGGCCCCCCTCCGGCTCCCCCCATTTGCGGAGCAAATGGGGGGAGTGCCCCGCAGGGGCGAGGGGGGCCAGGACGAAATCACAATTCTCAGAGCCTCCGTATATTCCGCTCATCACAAATCCTTCGTTCATCGTGTTTTTGCATTCATTTCCTTTATGGTTTCTTCCTTCTGGCTCGGATTAAGCGTTAGAAACGTGGACCTGGTGTGGGGCACGTCACCGCCCATTTTGCAGGGCGTGACGGCCTGGGCGCTGGCGCGGCTGAAAGGGGCGAAGTTCCTGTTCGAAGTGCGGGACTTGTGGCCGAAGTTTGCGATCGCTGTGGGGGTGCTGACCAACCCCGCATTGATCCGTGCGACAGAGTGGCTGGAGCGCTTCCTTTACCGTCACGCCGACCGGGTAATGGTCAACAGCCCGGGATTCCGGGAGCATGTGGAGGCGCGAGGAGCGAAGCGGGTGGACTTGGTTCCCGAATGGGTCCGACCCTTCCATGTTCGATCCGGCTGACGAGGGCGTATCTTTCCGGACCCACTACTTGCTGACCGATAAATTTGTCGCTCTCTACGCTGGAGCGCACGGCATGTCAAATGACCTGGGCGTGGTGCTGGAGGCGGCGAAGTTGTTGGAAGGCACGAATATCCAGATTGTGCTGCTAGGCGATGGCAAGGAGAAAGCCAATCTACAGGCGCAAGCGGATGCGATGGGGTTGACCAACGTGACCTTTGCCCCGTCGGTGCCGAAATCGGAGATGCCGGGCGCGCTGGCTGCGGCGGATGCCTGCATTGCGATCCTGAAACCGCTGGAGGAGTACAAAACGACTTACCCCAACAAGGTCTTCGATTACATGGCAGCGGGACGCCCGGTGGCGCTAGCGATTGACGGCGTGATCCGCGAAGTGGTCGAGGCGGCCGGCTGCGGAATTTTTGCTGAGCCGGGGAACCCGTCTGCACTGGCGGACGCGATTCGTGAGTTGGCGTCGGATCGGGAAAAGTCGCAGATGATGGGTCTGAAAGGACACGCCTATCTGGAAGAACATTTCAGCCGGGCTGCCATCGGGGAGAAACTGTTGGGATTATTGGAAGAAATGACGAGATGAGCGAAAAATCTCGTCTTTGGATTGCTCGCCTTTTAATTGGACTAGTCACCGCTTGGAACTTGCAAGCCGCACTAACTTTCATCCTTTGGCCGGAGCAATATGCGCCTGGTTTCGAATTGACCGGCGTTCCTGGTACCGCCGCTGTGCGTGGAACCGGTATCCTGTTCCTGATGTGGAATGTACCTTATCTGGTCGCGCTCTGGCATCCGCGGGAGTATCGACTGGCATTAGGAATGGCGCTGGTGATGCAATTGATCGGTTTGGTGGGGGAGAGCTTGATATGGACCACCCTGCCGCAGGGATATACCCTGTTGCGCGCATCCATTCTACGATTTATCACCTTTGATGCCAGCGGGTTGTTGCTTCTCGGTGTGGCCTTCTGGTTTGTACGGGATACCCAATCGAAAAGTTTGATAGAATACAGCAGTTCCAAACGCGATTTCCGCGAATGAAACATTTTTCACAGTTTTGCATCAAAATAATAATTGCGAATATCACAGTTTGAAGGGTATGAGCGCAGAACAATTCACCTTAGGAGTATGAACATGGCCAAAGCAGAAATCTTTGCAGGCAACTGCGGATACAACACCGAAGTCGAAGCAACTATGGATGGAAAGGTTGTCAAGCTGGACATTACCAGCGAGTGCCCTGCCATACAGAAAATGGCCGCAGAGTTAAAGGAAGTCAGCCCCTACAATGAAATCTCATTCAAGCGTGCCATGCCAACCATCCACGAGGCGGGACACAAATTTTGCACCCACGCTGCCTGTCCCGTGCCGGTGGGCATCATCAAGGCGGTCGAGATCGAAGCCAGGCTGGCTCTGCCCACGGATGTAACGATTAAATTGTCGAAGAGCTAATTTACCACGGAGACACAGAGACACGGAGTTTTTTATTTCGCCCGGATGATTTTACGTCCGGGCTTTGTTTTAACTTATAATTCTATAAATACAATCACGCAGAAAAGAGCCCCCTCTCCCGCTCAGCGGGAGAGGGGTAGGGTGAGGGCATGAGACCACATCTTCATCAGCTACAGCCACAAGGACAAGAAATATGTATGAAAAACTCGAGACAGAAATTGATTGAAGAAGGCTTCAACGTTTGGATCGGAACTCCAAATTGATTACAGCTCTAATGGGCTCTACAGTGGATTAACGAGACATTTGGATTCGCTAGCGTGCTTTGAGTGAGGTTGTACAGAAAATGGACTACTTGATTCGACATAGTACAAAATGAAGTAGCTGAGACTAAATGCTAATGCTATAGCGGTTTTGCCGCGCTATTGTAGCAAGATCGAATTATGACTCAATCTGTTCGCAGCAATATTGTAGATTGTCATAATAGAACTTCAAGCAAACTACTGACAATCAAATTGAAAATCTCAATGTACCTATCCCAAGTTGGCCTTTGAGAATCAAAATATGTGTTTCAAAATTGCATGAAACAGGGAATAGTAATTCAAAGTCTATGTAAACTATTAAGTATACGGTTATGAAGCCACTTATGAGGGATTTCAGTTACGGATAATGTTTTACTGAAAAATGCAGATGCCGACAAAAAAACTTGTTCAAAGATACTAGTGCCATGGCGAGAGTGGGAACTTTTTTTCGTTAAACAAAATTTATATTGATGATACCTTTTTGCGGAAAGACCTAGTAAGCCATTACTAGTCATCTTATATATAGTAGCAGGATAAAGCCTGCTTGTATTCCTTTTTATACAAATGGAGCCATCAGAGAAACCTAGATCAAAATTTCGCACACATGGAATTATTGATTAGGCCAAATATGGAAACCGAAAATCTAAAAATGGAGCATGGAAATTGAGAATCTAGAAAATTGTTAGGAATTCAAGAGTAAATTAGTTGAAGGATATTTAACCATATTCTTTCAAATACTTTGAGTGAAAATTCTATTAGGGAGAAATTCATTATGATAGACTTACGACGCCATCATCATCGGCTCCGGCGCAGGCGGATTGTAACCAAACCTGACAGGTCTTAGCAGAGCCTTGCCACCCTACGTTTTGTCCACACAGCCAATTTGATAGAGAAACCTCCCCGGAAGACCTGTCAGGTTTTAACTCGTAATTGAATTGATAGGAAGATAGATCATGAGCAAAAAAACATCGAAAGAAATCTCAAAAAGGCATTGCTTGATGGCGGTCCACTTGTGCAAGCATTATTTGAATATGAGTTAGAAGAGCATGTTGAAGAGTACATGAAATCCAGACAGGAAGATAAGGATGAATTTTTCTTTGCAATAACAGAGCATAGTGGTGATGTGGCGATGCTTTTGATTGACAAAGAAGATCAACTTCACATTAATGGAGATGCGCGTACGATGTTAGAAAAGTTGTGGCGTGACGCTTATAAACCGAACATTAAAAGATTACTCCCAGATATAGCCGGGCAACTTCATGAAGGTTACTTGTTCACTGCGGGTGTAAAGTACACTACTACTGACAAAACGAACAAATAAAGTTTAAAAATCCGTGTAACTCCGTGAAATCAGTGTCCAAAAAATCTTCGCGCTCTTTGCGCCCTAAGTGCCCGGTACGGGTATAGCGGTTCAACGAAAGGAAATCCCCATGACAGACTACGACGCCATCATCATCGGCTCCGGCGCGGGCGGGCTGACCGCCGCCGTGCCGCTGGCCCAGGCCGGGTTGAAGGTGCTGGTCTGTGAGCAGCACGAAGTTCCCGGCGGCTGGACGCACTCCTTTACCCTGCAGGGCTACAAGTTCAGCCCCGGTGTGCACTACATCGGCGGAATCCAGCCGGGCGGGTCGCTACGCCGCATCTACCAGGGGCTGGGCGTCTCCAAGGACCTGTCCTTTGTGGAGCTCAACCCCGAAGGCTACGACCACATCTTCATTGGCGAGGAGCGCTTCGACTTCCCCAAAGGCCGTCAGAACCTGATCGATTATCTTAAAAATCGCTTTCCGCACGAAGCCGAGGGCATCGATGGGTATTTCAAGGATGTTCGCTTGCTGACCGAGGGATTGCGGGATTTGGGTCGTGTCAGCGGGATGGTGGATGCCATAAGGGGAGCAGGCACGGCCGCCGGTTTGATGCGCTGGGCGCGCGCCACCGGTCAAGACTTGCTGGATGCCCATCTGACCGATCCCGTGCTCAAGGGCGTCCTGTCCGGTCAGGCGGGCGACCACGGCTTGCCCCCGTCGCAGGTCTCGGCTTTTTTCCACGCCGGCATCACCCATCACTACTTCGAGGGCGGCTACTATCCGCTCGGCGGCGCCTTTGCCCTGCCGCGGGCGTTTACGCGCGCATTAAAGGATGCGGGTGGGGAACTGCGACTTGAGACCAGTGTGGAGAAAATCCTGATCGAAAACGGACGCGCCATCGGTGTGCGCCTCGCCGACGGGACCGAAGCCCGCTCCCGCTATGTCATCTCGAATGCCGATCCCGAAGTGACTCTCGGGGTACTTGTCGGACGGGAGCATCTCAGCCCCAAACTGCGCCGCAAGCTGGATGGCGTGACCTATTCGGTCTCGGCCCTGAGCCTGTTCTTCGCTACCGACATGGATCTGCGCGAAGCCGGGCTCAACTCGGGCAATTTCTGGTACTACGATAATGAAGATGTGGACAACCTGTACGCGCTCGGCCTGACCGACCATGCCCTGAAAGCTGATACCCCGCCCATGCAGTTCCTGACCGTGACCACGCTCAAAGACCCCTCCAAGATGCATTCCGGACATCATACCTGCGAGTCGTTTGTGTTCGTGGGCTATGAAGCCTTCGAGAAATGGGCGCACACCAAATTCGAGCAGCGTCCCGCTGACTACGCCGCCCTGAAAGAAGACCTGGCCTGGCGACTATTCAAGGGACTTGATAAGCGCGTGCCCGGCCTGAGTAAACACATCGTCTTCTGGGACCTGGGCACGCCGTTGACCAACGTGCATTATCTGAATGCCACACGTGGTAACTTATACGGCATCTCCAAATCGCCCAAACAGGTTGGGCCGTGGGCTTTTCCAGTCAAGTCTGAGATCGAGGGGCTGTACATGGTTGGCGCCAGCACCACCAGTCACGGCGTGGCGGGTGTGACTCAATCGGGCATCGAGTGCGCCAAACAAATTCTCGGCGTGCGGACGCGTGAACTTTTCAACCAGAACGGCCCGGAGATCGAGATTTATCCGTCAGAAGATATTTCGAAATGGCCGGTGCATTTGCAAAAGAAGATTGAGAAAGGAGCAGTGAACTATTAACCGCTAAACACGCCAAGAGCGCAAAGCCTTTTTTCCTTCTTAGCGATCTTTGCGCTCTTGGCGGTTCAAAAAGAAAGGTAGTCCAATGACAGATGTAATCAACCTAACTGAGAAATTCAAGCTCTTCAGCGAGCAATGGCACCCCAAGATCGCCGGTGAACTGAACAACTCTTACGTCAAAATCGCCAAGGTGCAGGGCGAATTTGTCTGGCACCATCACGAGAACGAAGATGAGTTATT
Organism: uncultured Chloroflexia bacterium; assembly: GCA_963785535.1. GTDB lineage: Bacteria > Chloroflexota > Anaerolineae > Anaerolineales > Villigracilaceae > JAABUE01. The sequence goes on from CAWAVQ010000016.1 coordinate 231,861, forward strand.
CTTTGTGGTCAAAGGCACGCTGACCATCAAACTGCGCGACCAGGACCTGACCGTCCGCGAGGGCGAGTTCGTCGTCATCCCGAAGGGCGTGGAACATATGCCGGTGGCCGAGGAAGAGGTCTGGATCATGATGCTGGAGCCAAAGACCACTTCCAACACAGGCAATGTGACCGACGACCACACCGTCGAAGCTGAGTGGATATAAATCAGACGATGGACAATGGACGGTAGACCGTAAACCACGGTCCATCGTCCTCAGTCCACGGTCCACAAGCGGGAACAAAATTCTCCTCCCCGGCGTCATCCCCATAACGCCGAAATTCTATTACCCGGAGGAGAATCATGAAAACCAAACTGTTCGCTACCCTTGCCTTGATCGTCGCCGCACTAATGTTCCTGACTGCCTGTGGTGCAGCCGCTGCGACACCCATGCCCGCTGTCCCGGAAGAACCCGCCACGCGCTCCGAACCTGCCAACAATTCTGACCTCGCGGGCGCGCCCGCTGTTGCGCCAGGAATCTGAGAAATCCGCAGTTCCTATGCCCACCGCTGGTGTCACCTACCAGACCGTGCCGGATGTCGGGAATGCCCCGGGCAGGCTGAATCCATCGACCGCAAGATCATCAAAAGCGCAGAAGTCAGCGTGCTGGTCGAAGATAGTGATACCGCCATTGACCGCCTGACACAGGTGGTCAGTGATGCGGGCGGCTACATTGTCAGTTCGCGCGTCTGGTACCAGGAATACGACAAAGAGAACTACAAATACGCCAGCATCACGCTCGGCATCCCGGTCGACCAGTTCGAAGTGACCATGCGCCGCGTGCGCGGACTGGCTCTGCGCGTCACGGACGAGAACGCATCCGGCGAGGATGTCACCGACCAATTCGTAGACTTACAATCCCGCCTGACCAATCTCGAGGCTACGCAGGCGCGCATCCAGTCCTTCCTGGAGGATGCCAAAACTGTGGACGAAGCTTTGCGCATCAACCAGGAACTGGCCCAGATCGAAGCCCAAATCGAAGAGGTCAAGGGCCGCATGAAGTATCTGTCGGACCGGGCCGCCTTCTCGACCATCACGATTACAATCTCACCGCAACTGCCTGAAATTGAGCCTGCTCCCGTTCCCACGCCCCAACCCTGGTCCCCCAGCGCAACCTTGAAAAATGCCACCGAGACGTTGGTGAAAGCCTATCAAGGCATCGTTGAATTCGCCATCTGGGTATTCGTAGCGGTGCTGCCCATTCTGGCTCCACCTGCCCTGATCATCTGGCTGTTTTTCAAACTGATACGTCGCAAACCGGCCAAACAGGTCTCCAGCAGCGAGAGTTAATGCAAAAACAGGGCAGCCATCCGTGAGCTGCCCTGTTTCTTTGCGGATTTTATTACTTGACGACGACTTTGTGGGGATAAAACACCATCGTCAGGTTCTCGCCTCCGTGCAACTGGAATTGGCCGCTGTGCTCCTCGCCGCCAACCCAGGCCACATAGACGTACCAACCATTTGGAACATTGACTTTCATCGTTCCCTCGACCGGATATTCCTTGATGACCGAAGCGCCGTCATTGGTTGTGCCCTGCAGGGATACGTAGACTTGACCATTGGCGATGTTGGTCATTTTGACACTCCCGGTTTGTGTTCCAGGCAGAACACTGCCATAGGAACGCTCGACCAGGGGCGCTGCTGTCGTCGAAGTCGTTGTTGTCGTTGAGTTAACCACAAACCAGGATGAAGAGGAGGAAGATGAAGATGATGACGAATAGGGTACATTGAGCACCTGTCCAGCATAGATGCGGTTGATATCCCAGACGTTCGGGTTGGCCGCCCACAACTGGCTTGTACTGACCCCATAACGTTGCGCGATGTCAGAGAATATATCGCCGGGTTGCACCACATACGTGTTGGTGTAGCCAACATTCTGTGGGCAGTTACAGTAGTTCCCGGCAGGGATTGCCAGAACCTGACCGGCATACAGATACCCGTTGGTCCAGGGGTTGGCAGCCAGCAAGGCCGAGACGCTGGTGCCGCAGCGTGCAGCGACCGCGCTGATCGTATCGCCCCACTGGATCACGTAGGTGTTCCCGCAGCCAGACCAGGCCTGGGCGCTCCCGACACTTGCGAAGGAAGCCGTCAGGAGCATGATGATAACGATAAATTGGGTAAGGGTTTTGCGTGACATTGTCAGTCTCCTTAGTATGAAAACTTGAAACCGTTCAATATCATAATATGTCAAAATAAAGTGAAATTCAACAGGGAAAATTTGACTACCGGTTTCCCGTGTTGCACGAATCCCCAAATGAGACTATAATACGCCCTGCCAATCGGGGCGTGGCGCAGCCCGGCTAGCGCGCTTGCATGGGGTGCAAGAGGTCGGAGGTTCAAATCCTCTCGCCCCGACCAGATATAGGGGTCGCTACTCAGCGACCCCCTTTATATTGGGGGTAATTTCGTAGTTTTCCACATTTTCAGTTTTTCGTGTGCAATCCGTGTGCAATTTCAACTCCAATGGAGTGACTAAACCATCGATAAAATCGGCAGTTTCTTGCTGCATCCCAGGTAATAGATGACCATATGTATCCAAGGTTATGCTGACTTTGGAGTGCCCCAAACGTTTTGAAACAATTAGTGGGGGAATCCCATGATTTAACATCAATGAAGCAGCAGTATGTCGGAGGTCATGAAAACGGATCTCACGCAAACCAGATTCACGAAGAATTTTTTTATAACTTCTGAGAAGGTTCCGCTGGTTCAAAGGTGTTCCAATCATTGATGGAAAAAGAAGGTTATTATCCACCCACTGATTTCCCATTCTTTCTATTTCATTTTTTTGGCTTTTGTGATGTTCTATTAGTTTCTGGATCGTGTTGGTTCCAAGTGAAATCGTGCGTTTACCAGCCTGTGTTTTCAATGAGGAGAAGTAATTATGATCTTCGTAATTTCTCCTTAAATTGACGCTGTACTGTAATAGTATTCCGATCCCAATCAACGTCAGACCACTTCAAAGCCAGGAGTTCAGACTGACGCATCCCCGTCGTAATAGCCAGATGAATTAGAGCCTCCAATGAAGTTCCTTTGACAGCTAAGAGCAATTGAGTGATTTCATGTTCAGAGTAAAAATCCATCTCAGGACTGCTATATCGGGGAGGGGATACCAACTGCGCAGGATTACTTAAAAGGGCTCCCGTTTTTACAGCCATATCGAGGCTGTGGTTGATAATGGTATGCATTACCAGAATGGTGCGATTCCCAATATTTTGCTCCCTTTTCATTAGGTAAAGATTCTGAATATCTATTGGTTCAATGTTGCAAATTTTTTCATTTCCTAAATTAGGCTCGATATGGTTACGGATGGTTATTTCATATAATATCCATGTGCTTTGCTTGACAGTACTTTCCTTTATCGATAACCAACTCTGTAGGAAATCTTTATACAAAACATTCGATCCCTTACCTGTATATCCCTGGGTAGTTTTCTCAAGAGTTTTACGCAACCAAACTTGGGCTTCTTTTTTCGATTTTTTGGTTTTTCCCAGCCGATGCCCATTTATATAAATCTGTGCTCTCCAACTACCACTTGGCAGCTGATAAATCGTTCCTTCGTTATTCGATCTTTTTTTTGCCATTTCCTTACTCCTTTTTTAAAGTTTCAGGAAAGGCGACTCAAATAGATTACTCAATACCCAATTCCGGTTGTTAATGTCCAACTTCCCCCACCGCGCTTGCACATCGCTGTGTAGGATATTTATATACTGAATGGGAAGGGAAGACAAGGGCCAGGTCATAATACAAAATTATCCAGATCAGGAATTATTGTCAGTAGATCTGTTGAGACGTTTCCGGATGTAACCTTCCAAATCTTTCGGCCTGACACGAACTGCTCTGTTTATCCTTACAGTCGGAATGTCGCCATTTTGTAACAATTGGTAAGAGAGAGCCCTACTAATATTCAGAATTTCTGCGACATCCACAGCCTTTAGGAGTTTTTCGGGACGGTCTGAAGCCATCGGTTCTTAATTCATTTTTCACCTCTTATCAAATTAGAAATTCAAAAAAGAAACTGGGTCGTTTTTCCGGCTTGATACCGGATGTGTGAAGTTAGAAGGTTGTCAGCATTGAGATTGTCGAATTTGCCTTGGCTAAGCACGTGTTCTTACCAGGTGGTTTTACAATCACGGAATGCGGTAATTTTATGTTCGACGTTTTCATTATCTGTTTTTCTGCGAGAGTATTCCTCTATTCCATAAATATTCCGGCCAAAGTTGGATTTATCTGCCGACATCTTTTTACTTGATGAGAGTCAAGAAACAGTGCCAATTTATTTTGTAATAATTGAAGAATAATTCAAACCAGTGACTTTTTGCCACTTTTTAACAAAGATGTTAGGGGAAAAAGTGATAAAACTCACGCCCCTTGTGAAAAGTCTCTCAAGTAAAATGGACGCCGATGAAAACCTTCAACAAATCTAAATCTCGTAGATATGGGGGATCTCAGAAAATCTTGCTGTACCCGTCTATCGTTGGGACCGGTGTAGTAATGAGTCAACTGTTGGCCTGGGTTTACAACAAAATTCAAATGGGCTTTGGAACGGAGGTTGCCCAAGTAGGAATGGCCACTGGAGTGGTAGTAATGCTGTTGATTATCAAATCCGGCGTCAAGATTGCGCCAATGTCGATCAGGCTATCCGAGCACAACGCTCTATTTTTAGTGTGGCGAACCAGGGCGGGTGCACCAGTTTTGATCCGTTTATGGGGATATGAAC